>NZ_CP036268.1:3084711-4581243 GCF_007744515.1 Stratiformator vulcanicus | reverse complement strand
ACGTCACCGGCCTCCCAAGCTTGACGGGCCCCATTGATTTGCTCTCGATAGAGAACTTTTTCGAGCTTTCGTTTCTCTCGTTGGATATTGTTTTTCGCCACGACAGCTACGTCTTTGGCCTTACGCTCTTCAATAGCGGCGCGCTCGGCCTCGCGTTCTGCTTTCCGGGCGGCTTTCTCGTTCTCCACGGCGACCAATTCGGCCGCCTGAGCCTCGCTCCGCGCCGCTGCCTCACTGCTCGCATAGTTTGTAATGGCAACAATTGCAGTTAATGCGCCAACAGACAGCAGAAGCAGCGCCGACGTGCCCACGAGTACGCTCGCGCGATGCCGCTTGAGAAGCCTTCCCGCACGCTCTAAGACTGAGGGACGCCGCACCGAAACCGGTTCATCAGCCAACCATCGCTCTAGGTCCGCCGCGATATCTTCTGCCGAGGAATAACGGTCTTTCGGCTCGTTCGTCAGAGCCTTCATGCTAATTGCGCTGAGATCAGGCGCAATGCCGGACTTGATCGCCGATGGTGGCTCGATTCGCCCCTGTTCCACATTGCGGAGGACTTCAGCGATATTGTCGCCTTGGACCGGAGGTTTTCCGGTTAATACGTAGTAGAGCGTTGCCCCGAGGCCGTAGATATCGCTGGCTGGTCCGAGCAGATCGTGACGACCGGCGGCCTGTTCCGGACTCATGAAAGCGGGCGTTCCGACCGCACGTCCGGTTTGCGTGGGCGTCGCGTTGGAACCGGAGGTGACGTTTATCTTTCTCTCATCTTCGAGCGTCGATGCTCCGGCCGTATCTTTCCGTCCTTCGACTTTCGCTATTCCCCAGTCGACAACCAGCGTCTCGCCGTACTTTCCCAGCATCACGTTGCCAGGTTTCAGGTCGCGGTGAAGGACACCGCGGCTGTGGGCGTACGCAATCGTATTGCACAGGTCGACGAAGCGACCGATGAGACTGCGAAACGCGGTGTTGCGTTCAGCCGATGTTTGGCCTTTCTGACTGTGATATTCTTCAGTGGCTTCTTTCAGGCTCTGCCCGCGGATGAACTTCATCGCGTAATAGGGACGGCCGTCTGCGTAGGTACCAAGTCCGTAAACGGGCACAATCCCGGGATGCTCCAGCTTGCCGGTCACCTCGGCTTCCAATAGAAACCGCGACCGGGCTTCCTCGTTGGACGCCGCGTGATCCAGAATCTCTTTCAGGGCCACCTCACGTTGGAGTTCCGTGTCTCGGGCGACAAGAACCTGCCCCAAGCCGCCTTTCGCATGCGGCCGGAGTATCTGGTAGCGCATGCCGCCCGCCGAGGCGACGATGTCTGTCGCAGCGCCGCCCGCCGAGGCGACGATGAGTGTCGCAGCGCCGCCCGCAGAAAGATCCGGATTTGCTTTCGGAACTTTGAATGAAGCGAGCATGTTCTGTACCTCCGAATCCTCGACTTCGGCGAGTAACTCGACTGCCGATGTGGGAACTGAACTCACCTCAGCGAGGCTGGCTTCGACGTCTCCGTTGTGTCGGGCGACCTGCATCTCGACGAGAGAATCGAGCAGAGTTTTTGCCTCCGAGTTCAGCCCACCTTTTTCGACCAAGATGTCGCCGAGCGGACGATCCTTGTCGAGCACCCACGCCTGCATTGCTTCCAGCAGGGCGTTCTTCGTGACCAGCCCCGCTTGGAGCGCAATCATTCCATAGAGCAAGTTGCGGTCGGAGCCGGGGTTACTTTCGGAAGGCATGGCGGGAGAGAACTCGACCGGGAAGTCTTTTCGATGTTTCCACGCCCAAGCTAGTCTCCCGAAACCTGAGATGGAATCGACGGGGGAACACCGTGGGAACTTTCACCGAGGCGGCCGAGGAGGATTTGCAAATCAGCCGTCGATAGATGCGGCCATCGGTAGAGAAGGTACTCGGAATCCGTGAGCGGCGTCATTGCACCGGAATCTGCACCGCATTTGTTGCCGGACTGCGCTGAACTCGTTTCGACGACATTGGTTATGGCATTTGCTTCGAGTCCCTCATCGCCCAGTTTTTGTCGCTGCAATACGCCGCACCGAATCGCACGGGGCGGCGTATCTTTCTTTCGCGTTGCACCTCATCGAAGACGGCTACGACATCCGAACCGTGCCGAAACTTCTTGGTCCCCGTTTTTCAGTTTGCTGCGCGATTTTCGGATGGCAATGATGGACTTCTATGGTGATATGATCGCGACGGTTCTAGCTAGGGCGATTTTGGCCAGTTTTGTTCCGAAGGGCGTGAGCACATTGATCGGAACAAGTCTTGGTAGATATTGGTTAGGCCGTGAAGAATGCTTGCCAAAACACAAGGATGTTACGAGTCGGCGTTCGGGTCATGCGCGGGACGTGTGATGTAACCTTCTCAGCACAGCCAATCCACGATCCTGATGCAACAAAACCCACACATCCCGAGGGTGCCCGGAAACGCTGCCGAGATTCGCGCCATATACAGCGAGGCTATTGCACTGTTAAACGGATCCAATTCGACTGATTCCGTGGACGAACTCAAAAAAGTCCACAAAGACATTCGGCGGCGAATACTCGCACGCAGACTATCCGAGGAAAAACTACGACGCGTGACAGTTGACGAGTCGCTGCTCAGGCTATCGGACGAAGCTCTCAATTGGGCATTACGCCAAGTAGAAAGCTGAAAATAACTATTCTTGAACCGGACGGCGAATCCGACCGAACTTGATTCAACGTGTAACGCCGCGGCCCGGTGAACGGGGACATTAGCCACGAAATCCCACGGAGACGCGCTATGAGAGCTTTGGCAACGTTACTCGCCACATTACTTTCGCTCTGTTTAGGGTGTTCCCCAAACAGTGACGCCCCTGGAGTGGCCCCTTCGTCCACTACTCCTCCAAGCACCGCTGCGGACCCCGGCGCTGTCGGTTGGGTAACAATCACAAATAACAACTACGGTTCAATGGGCTCGGAAACCGGAACGGCCCCGGATGGGAGCGACACCTACAAATATAAAGTGGTCAGGGCACACTTCGGCGACCTATTGCAAGATATTGCAGAAACAACCGAAACCAGCGTTTCTTGCTCAGACGCGACTAAGCTCGACATGGGCGTTACGCTCACCTTCGAAGGCGCAACCGCCGCTGACCTTGTCGCGGACCTTGCAGGCCAACTCAACCTAGCCGTGTCCGAAGACCCGCCAGGGAATTTTGTTTTGAGTTCGCAATAAATTAATTGTAGACAGCCACTTGGCGAATTAACGTACGCATGTTATTCGGAATAGTTCTTGATTAACGCTGGTTAGGCGGCGTGGAATATCTGCTTGTTGCTTTCGGACTCGCGGCCTCCCTAGTGGGTTCATTCACTTGCTTGGCACCCGTTTTTTACGGGCTCTTCACCGGACAGTTTTTCGAGAATTCAAATAGCGAACCGACCGGAATCGGTGAGCAGCCTTCAAGTTTTGCAAGAATCGCCGTACTCGGCACTCTCCTTGGCGGCGCATGCATCGTTGGCCTTGTTACGTTGCTCCGCGTCGAAATTTCATGACCATTCATCCCGAGTCCTCAAGTCATCCCTTGCTACCGGCAGGGATTCTGTGAGCTTTGACGTTTCCAAAATCAAAAGATGCGACGCGTAGTTCGATATATCGCCTTGACCCTCGGCTGTTCCATCGTGTTGCTTGGGTTCTCCGTGGCCATGACGTTTTCGCGTCTCGACGATTCCTATGCGCAGTGGGGCGCGGCCGAAATGGTGATTTACTACATGGAGGATCACGATGGGAAATGGCCAGACGGCTGGGCCGATTTGCAACCGTATTTTGATGCCGGAGGCAGCCGGGTCTCTGGTTGGTCATACGACACGTTTCAGCAGCACGTGTGGATCGATTTTTCGGCTGATCCGGCCGAGCTACACAAGCTCTCGCAAGGCGCCACCTCGCCGCCGTTTAATGTGATAGACTCGACATCGGTATTTGCTCCACAATTTGAAGACGGTCCGAACGGGATTCTAATGCGATACTTCAATCCCGATGCACGAAATTTGAATCCAACGTTAGATGTAACGTTGGGACCCGCAGAATAAAGTTGGGGGACCATGCGGCGGAAGGCTCGGAGGGACGTTTCTGCGATTGCGGCTTCAATTTTGTCGAGATGCGACCTCTCGCAATTCCACCGCCTGCCCCCAGTAATTAAGATCAACTAGAAATGCCAACTCCACCCCGCGCTCACTGGGGGCGGCTCTTCGGGACCGTCCCCAGCCACCCCGCCGGAGCACCTTATGAGGCGTTTACAATAGCCGTACCCGGTTGTTGCAGACGTTACCATATGGGGTTTATGATACGGTGTCCGCTCCTCGTGATTGCAGCGACGGCCTTGGTCCTGCTTCCGGCATGCGGCGGCGAAGTTGGTGAGATCGGACGACGGGATACTCAGGAAGGGTCGATGGACAAAGCTAAAATTGCGAGTCTGATACGAGAGTGCGAGGCCGAGGTCAACAACGGTGGCTTCGACCAGTTCTTCTTCAACTCGGCCGGAGACCGAACATCAGAGGTAATCTCTGCGATTCGGGCCGTTGGGGCCGAGCACACGGCCGCCATTGTCGAGAGGGCGGCTGCGAAGTTCCCCGGAGAGGGGCCCCCACGGGATAGAACAGAGCGGCAGAAGCAGCTTCTCCTAATCTCCCCGGACGGAGAGGCGTTCGAGGAGGAGGACCAGGCGTTCTTGGAGTACGATGATGACTTGGAACAACTTCTCAACGCGTATGACAACAGCTAACAGGCCGTTGTAGCGGGCAGGTCACTGCGCGTCCGCGGCTGAACGCCAAGGTCGTTACCCGGCAATCCTGCCAGTTCCCGATTTCCCTGACTATCTGCTCAACGGCAAGCAGCGTGTCCTTATCGAGCCAAGGTCACCGCTGAAGCAAGTCTCCGCATCCATGGAGTCGCGCCAACGCCGAATTCCGGGGCGATGATGTCGCTCCCCGAGCGAAACGTGCTGTCGCCCAAGCCCATTGGGTCGCAGCTTCGGGGTGATCTACAGCGATTCCCGGCGGCTTGACTGCTTTGGTGGGGGGCGAATTAGGGTTTCTACGTGGTGCGAAGGCATGAGCCGTGGGCGGCTGAAAGCAGGTTTTCCACATTCTTCACAATTTCGGCGCTGGCTTTCACCAGAACTTCATTGAAAATCAATTTTGCAGTAGTAGGGTCACAGTCGACGAACACTGATGCAGGCGGAGTCCGTCGGAACTTTCCGCTCCGCAATTCCAACCCCTGTCCGTTCGGGAGTCGTCTTATGACGAGCGCCACCTTGGCCGGTGACGCGATGCCGCTTTCGGAACAGAACGGGTCTGACGTCCGTTCGATTTTCGTCAGCGATGTGCATCTGGGCTGCAAACATGCTCGTGCCGAGCGTTTTTTGACGTTTCTGCACGCCTATCAGCCCGAGAACCTCTATTTGGTCGGCGATATCATCGACGGGTGGCGATTGCGCCGCCTGTGGCATTGGACGGCGACCTACGACGCGATCCTGCAACGTCTGGTCGCGATGGCCGATTCGGGCACGAATGTCCTGTACACGCCCGGGAACCACGACAACTTTCTGCGAACGTTCCCGCTGCAGATGGGCGGCATCACGATCGCGGACGAATTCGTCCACGAAACGGCCCACGGTCACCGTTATCTGGTGACGCACGGGGACAAGTTCGATCGGTTCGAGCAGGGAGCCCAGTGGATTTCGGTTGTCGCCACGTTTGCTTACGAAATCATGCTCTATGGCAATCGGATGCTCAGTTTCGTCCGCGGCCGGAAGGGTGATTTCTCGCTGTGTGCGTCGCTGAAGTCGAAAGCCAAGTGGTTGGTGCGGTTCTTTTCCGATTTCGAGAAAACGCTCGGTGAGCACGCCAGCGCCAATGATTGCCACGGCGTGATCTGCGGGCACATCCACCGTCCCAATCGCCTCGATGTTGACGATGTTACCTATTTCAACACCGGTGACTGGATTGAGCACAGTACGGCGTTGATCGAGTACAACTGCGGCACGATGCAGTTGGTCGAATATGACGGAATAGACTGTCGACCGATCGCCACGATACCGGCCGAAGCGATTCCGCAAACCGCGCAAGCAGGCGAGACATTGCGGCCCCGAAACGAACTGGCTGAGGAAGAAGTGACCCCATTGGGGTCTGTGGCTGTGGCGGAGCCGGCTCTGGCGAATTAGACTGCCGGGCAAGGACGCTGAGTGGTCGACCCAGGGAATCCGATGGCGACGATCTTCTACAGCATGGCCGGAGAAGGCCGAGGGCACGCCACGCGAGTGCGGGCGATCGTCGAATCGCTCCGTCACGAGCACCGTATCGTATTGCTCGCCCCCGAGGCGGCCTACGATTTCCTCGCCCCGCTGTATGCGCAGTCCGACGTCGAAGTGCATCGAGTGCCGGGACTGCTGTTTCACTATTACGATCGAAGGCTGAACCTGCCGCGCACGGCTCGCGGGGCCGCGGCCTATCTGTGGCAACTACCCGCGCTTGTTCGCGACTTCGAGCGTCGGCTGCGAGATGCCGGGGCCGATCTCGTTCTGACAGACTTCGAACCGGCGTTGCCGAGGGCGGCCGAGCGGGCCGGGGTTCCGGTCGTCAGCATCAATCACCAGCACTTCCTGATCGTCGACGATCTGGCCGGAATTCCGTGGCACCTGCGAGCCCGTGCGACCGCAACGGCGCCGCTCGTCAATCTGTTCTGTCCCAACGCGACGGAACTGATTGTCTCGTCTTTTTACGATCCGCCGCTGCGGCCGAAGTTTCGCGACATCGTCACGCAGGTCGGCAATCTGATGCGAACCGAGGTGTTGAACGCCGAAGCGAGCGATGCGGGGCATTTGCTCGTCTATCTCAGACGGTTCGCTCACCCGCACGTGCTCGAGGCGCTGCGGCGCTGCGGTAAAGAAGTCCGGCTCTACGGCCTCGGCGAAAAGCCGGCGGACGGAAATATCATCTATCGACCGATCAGCGACAGCGGCTTCCTCGCAGATCTGGCATCATGCTCGGCGTTAATTTCGAACGCGGGAAATCAACTTGTCGGCGAGGCGCTCTACCTGCGAAAGCCAGTACTTGCGATGCCGGAGCCGAACAACTTCGAGCAATTCATTAATGCCCACTTCTTGAAACGTGAAGGGGGCGGCGACTGGGTCCGCGTCGGGCAGTTCAATGCCGATCGACTCGGCGATTTCATCGAACGCGTCCCCGACCTGCGGGCTGAAATTGTCGACCCCAACCGTTACTGCGGTAATGAGCGCGCGGTCGAAGCCGTTCGCCGCGTTCTGGGCCGCATCGCCGGTACGATTAAACCTCCCGTTTCCCCAAAGGCAGTCCCGGTGGCGGGATGACGCAAGAAGCGTTGAGCGAGGCGAAAGATGGGAACGTCGCTTCTCGCTCATCTCTTCTCGCTTCTAGAGTCGTTTCCACTGGCCCGCAGTCACAAGCTAAGAAGAAATCGCAAGCAAGATAGATATTCAAGAATATGTTTCGAACCCTGTTACGAGCGGGCGGCTTTGCCCGAGCAGTCTATAAGAATCAACGTCGGCTCGATGACCGACCGCGATTCTTAACCTACACCGTCACATTCGGATGCAACGCGCGTTGCATCATGTGCGACTCGTGGAAGATGCCGACCGAGGGAGACCTGACGGTCGACGAGGTCAGCCGCATCTTCGACGACCTGCCCACGATGGACGCCGTTCGCCTCACCGGTGGCGAGCCGTTCGTGCGCAAGGACTTCCCGGAGCTCTACCGCCTCGCCGAAGAAAAGCTCAAGCCACTCTTAATTCACATCACGACGAACGGTTTTCTCACCGACCGGATCGTGAAATTCTGCGAGCAGCGGCCGAAGAAGATTCCGCTCGAAGTCCTGATTTCACTCGACGGCGTGGGCGAGAAGCACAATCACATTCGTGGCTCGAACATCGCCTATAAGGCGGCATTAAAAACACTGACGATTCTGGCCGGGCGGCGAAAAGAGCTGAATATTAAGCTTGCCGTGAATCAGACGATCGTCGACGCCGACGGGATCGAGCAATATCGACAGTTGCGGGAAGTGCTCCGGCCGCTCGGCGTCCGGCATCAGATGGTCATGGCATATGACGTGAGCGCGACCTATAACATCGAAAAGAACGTGGATGTCGCGCCGACGCAATTCGGTGAGTTTTCGACCTTCGGCGAATTCACCGACGACAACGTTCGCGAATTGATCGGCGAGGTCGAAAAAGACATGAAGTCGCTGCCGTTCGTCGAACGGTTGGCGAAGAAGTATTATCTGCGAGGAATTAAGAACCGGCTATTGGGGGAGGGGGGCGTGCCGAACCCCAAGTGTGTGGCCCTCAATGCGCACCTGCGGCTATTTCCCAATGGCGATATTCCGACGTGCCAGTTCAACAGCAAGGTCGCCGGTAATCTGAAGGAGCAGAGCTTCAAAGAGATCTGGGAGAGCGCCCGCTTTAGGCAGCAACGCGACTGGGTCCGAGCCTGCCCCGGCTGCTGGGCCGAATGTGAAGTCCTGCCGAGCGCGATCTACACGCTCGACCTGCTTAAAGAGTCGATCCTCCCCGGTCGGCCGAGTAGGGCGAAAGGCGTGCAATCGGTCGAAGGTTTCGCCTCACCGGAACTCGTCGCGCCCGAAGATGCCGTCCCGAACGCGCCAGCGTTGATCGATCTCGATATCGAACCGGAGCAAGAACCGAAGCCCGAACCGGTGGAGCAGGGGGCGGGTTAATTAGTCCGCTTTTCAGGTTCGTCTTTGTTCGTTCTCGATGACTGCGAGATTGCTTGCAGTGCCTCGGCGATCGAGTAGAGGGGCCGCACGGTCATTGCGACGGCACCGGCGATCGTGAGCAGCCCGCCGAAGATCAGTCCGCCGAAGATGACTTCCATCGAATCGTTCGCTCCAAGGAAATTGGCGGCGGGCGTGCCGCATTGATGTGGCTTCGGTCACTTAAGCATCGTTCAATAAGTGAAGCCACAGCGGATGTAAGACTTCGACGGATTGTGGCGTCACGAGTCGCTGGCGACAACGACGCCGGCCCGAAATTGAAGGTTTGACTCGATCCAACAGTCGAACCGGCCGACCGAGAACTCTGACGGTCCTTCGCGCCCCAACAGAGAGTTATGATGAACGCAACCGATGCCGATTCGACAACAGCCGCCGAGGGATGGTGGTCTCACATCTGGTTCGTGGCCGTTCTGGGCGGTCCGCTGGTGACGAGTTTTTGCTTTATGCTGAAGCACGTCATTCCCGCCCCGACCGGCTTCGGCCAACAAAACAATTGGACCGTTGGTGATTACGCGTTTTTCTACGGGCCAATCATTGCGATGGGCATCGCGACGTTCGTCGGGTGGGACGCGGTACTGAAAGAGCGCGCGAACACGCGTGGCGGCCGAGCGATCATGCTTGTCGTTACGCCGATCCTCGTGGTTTTTATGACGGCGATCTATCTTGTCTGCACGGCAGTAATGCTCAGTCTGCTCGGATTTAATCGCTACGCGTGAGGGCTGCCCGCTCCGCCGAAGAGTGCGTCACCACCCCCTCGACCCCGGGCCGCCTTTGATTGGGCCGACGATGTCGGGTGTGATCCAGCCGCTGTAGAAGTCGCCGGGTTGGGGTTCGACGATCTCGTCACCGACGTGGCATTCGTCCATTGGACCGGCGTAAAACGAGAGGTAGTCTGTAATCGCCTCGAAGCGGGCGACCGGGGCGGGGTAACTGTAGGCGACCCGCTCGGCAACCTGCTCTCCGACGCGGACGTCGAAGTAAGCAGCCCGGCCCTTCCATTCGCAGTGGGTCGTTCCGTCGACCGGAACGATGAAGTCGCTCTGCACGTCATCTGGTGGGAAATAATAGACCGGCGGGTGGCTCGTTTCGAGAACCCGATAGCCGCGGGTCGTCTCCGCGATGACTTCGCCCGCAAAGCGAACGAGCAGTCGCTGTGGGACTGATTCAAGCCGGGGCGGGCGCGGGTAATCCCAGACTGATTCCTGGCCGGGCCCCGGTTCAATTCGTTGAGGGTGCAGCATCACTCACTTTCTTTAATTGAGAGGCGGGCTCCGTTCGTCAAAGGTTCGGCTGCGAACGACCGACTCCTTGCTTCTAGCTCCTTCGGGGAATCATAGTCGGCGCGCCGATCATGGCACCGACCTTTCCGGTTATGACTGCCGGACCGATGAATCTTCGCGTAACGATCGTACGAAGTATTCAATCCGTGCCGATCGATCCGTCGATAGGCAGGATGCGGACCGTCCGGGTTGCGCGGCACTCACGCCGTGAAATCCTCCGTTGCCAACCATCAGGCAGACGAGTCGGCCCGCTGATCGAACATCCTGCCTCTGACGCCGCAGCCACGCGGCGACGAAGGAACGACCATGCCACGCCGCATCGGTAACAGACAGCTTCTCGGGGCCGCTTGCGCGGGGGTCGCCATGTGCGCCCTGGCCGTCGGTTGCTCGACGGCCGAGCCGAAGCTGACATACCTCGGTCAAGCGAAGCTGACTTCGTACGAGGACAGCGAACTCGACGTCGATTACCCGTTCGCCACGGAGGGGGACCCCAGCGATGCGCTGAGTAGTCTCGAGCCTCGGACGGTGCGAAATCGACGCAAAGACGAAATCTGGGACCTCACGCTGCAGGAGGCGATCGGCATCGCGCTGCAGAACAATGAGGTGATTCGCATTTCCTCGGCATCACGTGGGGCGGTTGGAACATTCGGTCTTAATACAACGTCACTCGCCGCGGCCAACAATAATCCGAGTGTCTACGATCCGGCGATTCAGAATTCGAACGTGATCGGCAATCGCGGTGTCGAGGCGGCACTCTCCGACTTCGATGCCGACTTCACGACGTCCATGACCTGGGGCCGAAACGAGCAAATCGTCAACAACTCCTTCATCGCCGGTTTGCCCGGAATCGCAACGCCCTTCGAACTTGTCAATGAGACGGCCCAGTTCAACGCGGCCATTCAAAAGACGGTGGCGACCGGTGGCGTGATCGAGGTCAGTCACAATTGGAACTACGACGGTAACAACACATTCTCGCCGGCTCAGATCTTTCCTTCGGTCTATACCGGGAATATCGGGATTGAAGCCCGGCAGCCACTGCTTGCCGGCGGCGGCGTCGATTTCAACCGAATCGCCGGCCCCGCGGGAAATGCCTTTGGTGCGGTCGGCGCGGCTCAGGGCATCACACGGGTCGTCAACGGGGTCGCCAACGGTGTCGTGATCGCACGGATCAACAACGACATCACGATCGCCGAATTCGAACTTGCAACGCGTGACCTGCTTAAGAGCGTCGAAGATACCTACTGGGACCTCTATCTCGACTATCGCAATTACGAAACCGCCCTGCAGCAGCGCAACAGTGCCCTGCGGAGCTGGCGGGAATCGAAAGCGCGGCTTGAGATCGGCGGCGTCCAAGGATTCCGACCCGCAGACGAAGCACAGGCCCGCGACTTCTACTTCGAAACCCGGGCGCTCGTCGAGCAGGCGCTTAATAACATTTATACGAACGAGTCGGAATTGCGACGGCTGCTCGGTCTCGTGGTCAACGACGGCCGCGTGATTCGGCCGATCGACGAACCCTCAACCGCCGAACTTGTTCCCGAGTGGCAAACGTGCGTGACCGAGGGCATCATGTTCCGCACCGAACTGCGCCAGCAGAAGTGGCGGATTAAGAGCCTCGACTATCAGTTGCGGGCGGCATTGAATTTGGTACAGCCCTCGTTCGACGTCTTTGCCGGCTATCGGGTCAACGCATTCGGCGATGACTTAATCAATAAGGCCAACACCGGCCCGTTCGATGATGCCTACGCCACCCTGCTGCGAAACGATCAAACGCAGTGGACGTTGGGGATGGAGTTCGCCGTGCCCCTTGGGTTGCGTCAGGCTCACGCCCAAAAACGGAATCTCGAACTTCAAATATCGAAGGCGAGAAAAGTGCTTTCCGTGCAGGAGCAGGACATCAGCCATGAAGTGGCCGACGCGATTCAGCAGGTCGCGCTGCAATATCAAACGGCCCAAACGAACTTCAACCGCCGAATTGCGGCGAAGCGACGGGTCGAGTTGTTCGAAGAAGAGTACCGTGCCGGAACGGTCACGCTCGACGAAGTGTTGCGGGCGCAGTCGAGTCTCGCTCAAGCCGAGAGTTCTTACTTCACGAGTCTGGTCAGCTATAACCAGGCGATCGCACAGTTGGAATTCGCCAAGGGGACGCTGCTCGATTGGAACAACATCCGACTGGCCGAAGGGGGTTGGCAACCGAAGGCCTATAAGCAAGCCTTGCGAAAGGCTTGGGAACGCAGCCACGGGATTCCTAACCCGCTGCTCAAGAACGCTCCCGAAGCATTCGCGATTCCCGACGACAGCCGCGTGCTCGTCGTTCCGGAAGTGGGACCGACGATTGACGAGGCTCCCCTGCCGCCGTCACCGCTGGAGCCGGATGAATTGCCTCCTCCCGCTACGGAAGACGAGCAGCCGGTTCCGATGAACGCCAATGAGGTCGACCCGGCCCTCGATTTCGAAACGGACCCGTTCGACGAAACCCCTGCTGCCTCTGAGGACGCCGTGCCGTTCGCTCCGCCGGCCATCCCGGCTCCGGAAGATGCCGAGCGTGCCCCTGCCGGTCCCCAAGCGTACGGGCCGCTAAAACTGCGGACTGCGAGCCGAATGAATCCTTTTGCAGAGTTGGAGTCGGCGGGATCGACCGGTGCGGTGGAGAGGGCCGACTTCACTCCGAGCGATTTCGCCTCGACGAAGCCCGGCGGCGAGACCGAATCGGATGTCATTCAGAAAATTTCGGCCGGGCCAGTCGAGGGAGCCCGAAGTGATTCGCGTTCCTTCACCACGGCGACCTCTGATATGCAGTCTTCGAACGATCATAATGAGCGATCGTTCGGTCCTGACTGGAAAACGGACACGTGGCGGGCTAAGTAAGGTCCTGCACTCGACCCCGTGCTATTACCTATCGGGGGCATGAACTGCTCACCCGGAAGGAAGCGTCAAATCCGCACGTCAGGATTTGGCGTCCCTTCCGCGATAAGCCGCTTCTTCACAGAGAATGAGCTGCATGGAACCTGCGGGCCGCGTCTTTCGTTTATTTCAACTGGCAAGCTATCTTCAATCCGGAAAGACTTTAAGTGCCGCGGAATTAGCCGAACTCTGCGGCGTGAGCCGTCGCACGATTTTTCGAGATATCAATCTGCTGCGTGACGCCGGCCTCCCGCTCGAATACGACGAGGAGGGACGCGGGTTCTCGATGCCGGTTCGTTCGTACTTGCGCCCGGCGGAGTTTACGTTCGCCGAGACGCTTTCGCTGCTTTTATTGTGCGAAGAACTTGGCGGTGACGGCGGAATCCCATTTCACGCCGCGGCCCGTTCGGCGGCGGTCAAATTGCTGAGCGGTCTGCCCGAAAGCATTCGCGACGAATTGGGCGAGGTCGTCGAGCGAATTTCGGTCCGGTTGGAAGCACCGCGGTCCGATGCGGGCGAGCCGGCGCACTACCAGTTGCTGATCGACGCGATCGGCAAGAGGCAATGCCTGCGGTTGACTTACCATAGTTTCGAAGAAGATGGCGAAATCCGGACGCAGGTTTCGCCGTACCGAATTTTCTTTCAGCGCCGGGCCTGGTACGTCGTGGGGCATTCGTCGGTCCATGACGAGATCAGGACGTTCAATGTCGGTCGGATTCGAAAGGCCGAACTGACTGACGAGTCGTATGAAATCCCTCCCCGGTTCAGCCTCAAAGCCTATTTCGGCGATGCGTGGTCGTTCATCCGCGAACCGAACGATCGGCACGATGTTGTGATCCGTTTCGGCCCCAAAGTGGCGGGAAATGTGGCTGAGGTGCGTTGGCACCGCACGCAGCAGATTGTTCGAAAGCCGGACGGCTCGATCGAATTTTCAGTGACCGTCGACGGTCTGTCCGAAATCGTGTGGTGGGTCCTCGGCTACGGCAAAGAGGCCGAGGTGATTCGGCCCGACAAACTCCGCGACATGGTCGGCGAGCACGTTCAAAAACTCGCCCAAGCCTATGAGATCGACTCGCCCGGTCCTCCGTAGAGCGGGCCAACCTTGTCCGCCATCGAAATTTGACGCTGATCAGTCATTGCCCGGCATAAAAATCGCTGCGTTGGTCGCTTGCGGAGCCCAACTGCCAGATCGGCCTCGGCACCATTCGCGAAAAATTCCATCGCAAATGAGTGAAATACCGTAAGATAACGAGGCGACGCCTGAATGACGTTACGTCGCCGAGCGAACTGATATGGAGATATCCCCGAAATGATAATGTATTTGCTGTTTCTCTCGCCCGCGCTCCTGCTGATGATGTGGGCGCAGTGGCGGGTCAAATCGACGTTTCACGCTGGCGATGAAGTCCCGGCGAATCTCTCCGGTGCGGCTGCCGCCCGACATATTCTCGATGAGGCAGGGCTTCACAATGTGGAGATCGAAGAAACGCAGGGGATGCTGACCGATCACTACGATCCGCGGGGCAAGGTCCTGCGGCTCAGTCCTAAGGTGTTTCGCAATCACTCGGCCTCGGCGGTCGGCATCGCGGCCCACGAAGCGGGGCACGCGCTGCAGGATGCCTTTGAATACACGCCTTTGGTAATCCGCAACGCCGCCGTCCCGGCTGCGACGTTCGGTGGCGGTTTGGCGGGCATTTTGGCGTTCGTCGGCCTGATGATCATGTTCATGTCGAAGGGCCCGCTGGGTCCGGCGATCCTGCTGCTGGCGATTGTCGGCTACGGGGCCGTGCTGTTCTTTCAGTTGGTCAATCTGCCGGTCGAATTCGATGCCTCGGCCCGGGCGAAGCGGCTGTTGACCGAGATGAACATTGTCGATCAGCAAGGCGCCGCAGCGGTCAATAAAGTTCTGAACGCCGCGGCTTGGACCTACGTGGCGGGGACGCTGCAGGTGGCAATGACCATCCTGTATTACGTCTTCATTCTGACGTCTCGGCGAGACTAACGGCGGAAATATGGGGTGATCGCTTTGGGCCGACCCTTGCATCGGCCTTATCAACACATGATGATCCGTCTCCCCGCTGACATTTGCCCGTCGAAGTTCGAAGTCGGATCTCCGCCATGAGTCAATCTGCATTCCCCCGTCGCGATTTCTTGAAAACTGGTACCGCGGTCGCCGCCACGGCCGCGCTGCCATACTGGTGGACGCCGTCGCTTCGCGCGGATGAGACATCGCCGTCGGAGCGTCCCGTCATCGGTTCAATCGGCTTGGGCGGCCGTGGCAGGACGGTGATGGGAAACGCGATGAACTTCGGTTCGGTCGCTGCCGTCTGCGATCTCGACAGCGGACGTCTCGGGAAAACGCGAGAGGATGTCGAGGGCCGGCAGAAGGGGGCAACGGTCGAAGGTGTCGCTGACTACCGCAAAATTCTCGACCGTAGCGACATCGACATTGTCACGATCGGCACCACCGATCACTGGCACACCAAGATCGCAGTGGAGGCCCTCAAAGCGGGGAAGGACGTCTACTGCGAAAAGCCGCTGACATTGACGATCGAAGAAGGCACGCTGATCGAGAAAGCACTGGCAGAAACCGGTCGGGTGTTTCAGGTCGGCACGCAGCAGCGCTCGGAAATGGGGCAGCGGTTCCTTGAAGCCATCGCGATCGTCCGCGCCGGCCGGATCGGAGAGGTGAAGCGCGTCACCTGCACGATCGGCAGTGTCAGAGATAGCGGGCCGATCCCGGCAGTCGAAGCGCCGGCCGAACTCAATTGGGAGAAGTGGCTCGGGCAGGCTCCGCTGACCGAATTTCGTCTCAAAGAGCAATTTCGGCAGACGGACAAGGGCCCGAAGAAAACCCGCCCCCTGACCAACGGGCACTACGAATTCCGCTGGTGGTACGAATACAGCGGCGGGAAGATGACCGATTGGGGTGCCCATCACGTCGATATCGCCCAATGGCTGATCGACCAGAATGGTCCCGGGCAAGGCCCGACGCGACTTGAGCCCCTTGAAGCGGTCCACGCCGTCGATTTGGATGATCATGGTCAGCCGCTTCAGAACGATCGCTACAACGCGGCTTTGAAATTCCGCGTGAAGGCCGACTTCCCGAACGGCGTCGAAATGCTGATTCACAGCAACGGTCGTAACGGGATTCTCGTCGAGGGCACTGAAGGGCGGATCTTCGTCAATCGTGGTTCAATCAGCGGGCAGGCGGTCGACGAATTAAAGACCAATCCGCTGCCCGAGGGAGCCATTGCCGATGTCTATGGCGGAACGAATCCGGCTGACTACGGCAAGTCACCTCACATGGCGAACTTCATCGAGTGTGTGAAGACGCGCTCGAAACCGGTCTCCGACGTCTGGACACACAATCGGGCGATTAATACTTGTCACCTGGCGAACATCGCCGTCCGACTGAATCGGACGATCCAATGGGATGCCGAGCAGGGAAGAGTCGTCGGAGACGAAGTTGCCGATTCGATGCGCAGTCGCGAGCGCCGCGCCGGATACGAAATCGAAGTTTAAAGCCGTTGCCGGAGCACTCGCCCGGCGATCATCGACGATGCCACTGTGTCGATGCCACTGTGTCGGCCGGTGACCAAAGACCGTGAAATCAACATCTCTACGAATGGAAAATTAATGACTCAATATTCCGATTCCCGACGCAAATTCTTAAAGACCACCAGCACGGCTGCGGCTGCATCGGCGGCGCTGCCCTATTGGTTCACCGCGAGTCGCTCGGCCGCGCAAGACTATAAGAGTGCGAATGAGCGTCCGATCTTCGGCTGCATCGGCACCGGCGATCGCTGGGGCAATCGCAAGGATGGCAAGTTCGGCGGCGTCGGCGAGCAAGTGCTAAAATACACCGACATCGCGGCCGTCTGCGATGTCGACGCATCGCACGTCGAGCAGGCGAAGCAGAACGTGCGGCAACGCCGCTCAAAGGGCGATGACCGACCGGTCGAAACACATGAGGACTACCGCAGAATCCTCGACCGCGACGATATCGATGCCGTCACGATCGTGACCGTCGACCACTGGCACGTGAAGATCGCGATCGAAGCCCTGAAGGCCGGTAAGGACGTTTATTGTGAGAAGCCGCTGACGTTGACGATCGACGAAGGTCGGCAGGTCATTAAGGCGCTTGAGCAATACGGCGGCACGTTTCAGGTCGGCACGCAGCAGCGCACCGAAATGGGCCAGCGGTTCTTAAAAGCGATCGCGATGGTCCGTGACGGGCGAGTTGGCGATGTAAGAAAAGTGACCTGTGTTATCGACGGTTCTCCGGTCTCGAAATCGATTCCTGTCGCCGAAGTTCCTCAAGGATTAAATTGGGACATGTGGCTGGGGCAGTGCCCGAAAGTGCCATACCGTCTTGGAGAAGGCGGTGAAAATAAATATTACACCCGCACCAACTGCCATCTGGGCTTCCGCTGGTGGTACGAGTACGGCGGTGGAAAGTTTACCGACTGGGGGGCTCACCACGTCGACATCGCCCAGTGGTTGATTGATCAGAACGGGCCGGATCAGGGGCCGACCAAGATCACGCCGCTGGTGGTCGAGCATCCCTGCGAGATGGACGAATACGGGAATCCGAAATGTGATGACCGGTTTAATGCGGCCTCGAAGTTCACGATTCGAGCGGACTTCCCGAACGGCGTCGAGATGTATATCGAAAGTCAGGGCCGTAATGGAATTATGATTGAAGGCACCAAAGGCCGGATGTTCGTCAACCGCGGAACGGTCGCTGGCAAGCCGGTCGAGGACCTGGCAAAAAATCCGCTCCCGGATGATGCGATCGAGAAGGTCTACGGAGGTAAGGTGCCCAAGAGCCACATGTTGAACTTCCTGAATTGCATTAAATCGGGCGAGACACCGATCTCCGATGTCTACACGCATCACCGCGCAATGACGACGTGTCACCTCGCGGCCATCTCAGCCCGGCTGAACCGCCCGCTCGAGTGGGATGCCAAGAACGAGGCCGTCATCGGTGACGAGGTCGCAAACGCGATGCAGGCTCGCGAGCAACGGAAGGGTTACGAAATTAAAGTGTGACCCGACTTCACGCTCGCTATGAATTTCGACCGCGGCGGAACGGTTTGTTCCGCCGCGGTTTTTTGTAGAATCGCCGCAACCATACCAGCCAGAGGCGCAAGCCGATGGTCGATCAATCAGCGACTCACCCGACGGCTGGCGCCTCGGGCTTGTATGAAAGACGAATTGAAACCGTTTCTGGTGAGGAAGTTCTGAGTACGGTCTATTCACTTATCTGAAGCGGCTAGGCATCACTGTGCATCCCGTCGAATTTGAGCATCAGATGCGACTCGCCTTTTTCTTCGCCATCACATTCCTTCCATGGATGTTCGCCGGCTTGGCGGTCGGTGCGATGTGTTACTCTCTGCGGCGTTCGATCGCGGTCAATATCATGCGGGTTCCGATCTTGATAATGACACTCACGTGGACCGCGTACGGAATCAACGAATACGTCGCCATCGCCGAGCCGAAGACCGGCGGTCCCGGCTTCTCAACTACACATCAAAATCTCTCGACGATCTTTCGAGAAGTACCCCGATGGCATTTGCGATACGGAGTGCCAACCCTCGTGCTGGTTGCATCGGTCACATCAGTCCCTTTTTGTTACCGGGACAAAGAGTCACACCGGCGGGAGCCGTCCTTAATAGAGCCGCGGCGGTCGCAGTCTTTGTTCAGTGACCGGCCCTTCGATCGTTGAATATCTCGTTTTCGAGCGCCGCTCTGCTTCTCTTTCGGGCAGCAATTTGTCAGGCTCTTGCTTGAGGAATTGGCTTCCCAATTTGTTCGCCGAACGCGACTGCGAGAGTCTGGTGAAAATATCTCGATCGTTCTGCCTGTTGACCGTTGCCGTCTCAATCATCGCATCGCTGCCCGGCTGCAATTCGGCCGCGCCGCAAGTGGTTGAGATCCCACCTCCGGAGGTCACGGTCGGGAAACCGCTCGTCCAGAAGGTGACCGACTTCTATGAATACACCGGACGGATTGAAGCGATTGATTCGGTCGAGATCAAGGCCCGGGTATCGGGCTACCTGACGAAGCGGCCGTTCTCCGAGGGCGAAGAAGTCGAACGGGGCGAACTGCTGTTCGAGATCGATCAGCGGCCGTTTCAGGCTTCATTGGCCGCTGCCGAAGCTCAACTGGCCGCGGCGAGGGCGGAGGTGGCCGAAACGACCGCCCGCGTCAACCGCTACACCGAGGCCCGAAAACGTGGCGCAATCTCACAGGATGAGTTCGACACGGCGGTGGCCAATAAATTGACGGCTGAAGCCAAAGTCGACGCCGCAAATGCGGAAATTCGACAGGCGGCGCTCGACCTTGAATTTACCGATATCAAAGCCCCTATCGACGGCCGGATCGGTCGGGCCTCCGCCGATGTCGGAAATTTAAT
Source organism: Stratiformator vulcanicus (assembly GCF_007744515.1). NCBI lineage: Bacteria > Pseudomonadati > Planctomycetota > Planctomycetia > Planctomycetales > Planctomycetaceae > Stratiformator > Stratiformator vulcanicus. The sequence continues at coordinate 4,561,854 of NZ_CP036268.1, read as the reverse complement.
CAGCGGCGGGCTCGGCAGTTCGCCGCTCGCCACGGTCGTCAGCCAGGACCCGATCTATGTGCAATTTAATATCGATGAACGGGCGCTGTTGGAGTATCAAGAGCGGGCCCGAGCGGAGGGACGTGAGACTCGTCCCGATCGACTGATCGAGTTGAATCTCCCGATCTATCTGGGATTGCCGAGTGAGGATGGCTTTCCGCATGTCGGCTTACTGGTCTTCGGCGATAACCGAATCGACCCTTCCACCGGCACGGTGATGTGCCGTGCGGCGTTCAGAAATAACAGCCGCTTTTTGACGCCGGGTCTATTCGTGCGGGTTCGCATTCCCAAGGGGGACGCCCGCGAACGGGTATTAGTTGAAGACCGCATCATCGGAACCGATCAGGCTACAAAATTTGTGCTGTCGGTCGATGAAAACGACGTGGCGAATTATGTAAAGGTCGAGACGGGTCCGATTATCGACGGACTACGTGCCATTGACGACGGATTGACGGGTGATGAGACATTAATTGTCAACGGTGCAATGAGAGTTCGCCCCGGCATAACGGTCAATCCGACGTCCGAAGAACCGCCCCCAGCGTTGGCGGCCGACGAGTCATTGCCCGATCCGACTCAAGAACTCGATGCGGTGCGGAAAGAGTTTCTCGAATACGAGGGAAATACTGCGGAACTCGACACGTCGGAGACTTCGTCAGAAGAAGCTTCGGTCGGGGAGGATACGTCCGACACGGACACAAATACCGAAGCCCCCGCAGAAACTCCGCCCGACCAGGAAGCTGAGAATTAAACGTGGGCTGGCTTTCGCCGTTCGCGTCTTCATTTGAAACCGTCGCATTCTGAACCCGGCCTTTAACGACAGCGGTCATGTTTTCGCACTTTTTTATTGACCGACCGATTTTCGCAACGGTCCTGTCGATCGTGATTGTAATCGCCGGGGCGGTTTCCTATTTCGCGTTGCCGATCGCGCAATATCCGGAGATCGCGCCGCCGGTTATTAATATTTCGACGACCTATCCCGGCGCGAATGCGTCCGTCGTTGCGACGACGGTGGCGACCCCGATCGAGACCGAAGTCAACGGTGTGCCGGGGATGCTCTATATGCAGTCGCGGTCGTCGAACGACGGTCAGATGTCACTTGACGTCACTTTTGAGGTGGGTACCGACCTCGATATGGCACAGGTTCTGGTGCAGAACCGGGTCGCGATCGCGGAAGCGAAATTGCCCGAGGAAGTGAAGCGGCAGGGCGTTAAGACGGAGAAGAAATCGCCCAACATGTTGCTGATCGTCAATTTTGTCTCCCCGGACGGGTCCCGAGACGTCATCGAGTTAAGCAACTTCGCGACAATTAATGTCAAGGACGTGATCGCCCGGGTCGAAGGGGTCGGCTCGGTCAGCCTGCTCGGCGCTCGCGACTATGCGATGCGCATCTGGCTCGATCCCAATTTAATGGCCGCCCGCAGCATGACGGCAGGTGATGTCATCGACGCGCTGCGCGAACAGAACGTGCAGGTCGCCGCCGGTCGGATCGGAGCCCAGCCGGCGCCTTCCGGCGTCGATTTTGAATTGACGTTGAATACGCTGGGCCGGCTTGTTGATGCCGAGCAGTTCGGAAACGTCGTCGTGAAGACCGGGGAAGACGGGCAAATCTCACGGCTGAGTGACGTGGCTCGGATTGAACTGGGCGCGCAAAACTATGACGTCGACATGTCGCTCAACGGCGCCCCCAGTGTCGGGCTTGCCGTCTATCAGCAACCCGGCGGTAACGCGATCGAGACCGCACAAATGGTCAAGGAGGCGATGCGCGAGCTGCGTTCGAGCGGTCAATGGAAGCCAGACCTCGAATATGAAATCGCCTACGATACGACCCCGTTTATCGAGCAATCGATTTCCGACGTGCAAATCTCACTGCTGCAGGCAACGGGATTGGTGTTTCTCGTCGTTTTAGTTTTTCTTCAAACGTGGCGAGCGACGGTCATTCCGATGATCGCCGTACCGGTGGCATTAATCGGGACGTTCGCCGTGATGACGGGGCTAGGCTTCTCCCTTAATAACCTTTCGCTGTTCGGCCTCGTACTCGCGATCGGAGTCGTCACGGACGACGCGGTCGTGGTGGTCGAGAACGTCGAGAGAAATCTTGCGTTAGGACTCTCCCCCCGCGACGCGACCCGTAAGGCGATGAGCGAGCTGTTCGCCGCAATCATCGCGACGTCGCTGGTGCTGATCGTGGTCTTCGTGCCGACCGCGTTTATCGCCGGTCTGAGCGGTCAGTTCTATAAGCAATTCGCCCTCACGATCGCCGCGGCGACGGCGATCTCCACCTTTAATGCCCTGACGCTGACGCCGGCCTGGGCCGCGATGCTGCTTAAGCCGAAAGATGCGAAACGAGATCCACTCGAAATCACGATGGATTGGACGGTCGGATGGTTCTTTAAAGGGTTTAATCGCTTCTTTGATTGGGCGAGTCGCCTGTTCGGCGTATCGGTCGCATGGATGATTCGGCTGACCGTAATTTCTTTGGTCCTTTATGTGGGACTGCTGGGGCTGGCCGGGTTGGGGTTCCGCACCGTCCCCGGTGGGTTTATTCCGGAGCAGGATAAGGGCTACGTGGTCGTCAATATCCAGCTCCCCGATGGAGCAAGTCTGGAGCGAACCAAAGAGGTCTCCGATCGTGCCGCCGCGGCGGTGGCTGAGACTCCCGGCGTCGAATCGGTTGTCGCCGTCCCCGGGTTTTCGCTGTTGGCCAACAGTAACCTCTCCAATACCGGGGCGATTTTCGGAGTTCTCGAGCCATTTGCGGAGCGACGTGGCGACCCGTCTCGTTCCGCCAACGCGGTGATGGCAAAACTGCGTCAGCAGTTTGCGCAAATTCAAGAGGGCATCGTGGTCGTATTCGGTGCGCCGCCGGTCGATGGGTTGGGCAATACCGGCGGATTTAAGTTACAGGTGCGCGATCGAGCAGGAGCCGGGTACGCGGCGTTGCAGGGGGCCACGCAGGCGCTGGCCGCAGAAGCGAATGCACAACCGGGGCTCGTCGGGTTGTTCAGCACGTTCAGTGCGAATCAGCCGCAGCTATTCATTGATGTCGACCGTGAGAAAGCGAAGGCGGCGGGGGTGCCACTGAGCACGGTCTTCGGGACGCTGCAGGCGTATTTGGGGTCGGCATATGTCAACGACTTCACGAGATTCGGTCGCAACTGGCAGGTCACGGTGCAGGCCGATGCCAAGTATCGACTTCGCTCGGACGACATCGGTCGCCTCGAAGTACGCAATCTGAATGGGGACATGGTCCCGATGCGGACCTTGATCAGCGTGCGGGAAACGACCGGACCTGCGATCGTGAACCGATACCTGCTCTATCCTTCGGCCGATTTGAGCGGGAACACGGTGCCGGGCGTCAGTTCCGGTCAGGCCATCGCAATCATGGACGAACTGGCCGCCAGCACGCTTCCGCCCTCGATGGACTACAAGTGGACCGAGCTGTCACTGCAGCAGATTCTCGCCGGCAATACCGCGATCTTCGTTTTTGCGATGGGAACGGTGTTCGTCTTTCTGGTCCTCGCCGCGCAGTACGAGAGTTGGGCATTGCCGATTTCCATTATGCTCATCGTTCCGGTCTGTCTGACGGCGGCGATCAGCGGCGTGTGGCTGATGGGTCAGGACAACAATATTTTTACGCAGATCGGTCTCGTGGTGCTGATCGCACTTTCGGCGAAGAACGCGATTCTCGTGGTGGAGTTCGCCAAGGAAGAGCAGACGAAAGGCAAGTCCCGATTTGATGCGGCGGTCGAGGCGTCGAAGTTGCGGCTGCGTCCGATCCTGATGACCGCCTTCTCGTTCATTCTGGGAGTGATCCCGCTGCTGACCGCCACGGGAGCGGGGGCCGAAATGCGTTACGCTCTCGGCCTTGCCGTCTTCAGCGGGATGCTCGGTGTGACGGTCTTCGGGCTGTTCCTTACGCCGGTGTTCTACGTGCTCGTGATGTGGTTCGTCGAGACGTTCTTCGGCTCGCAGACCGGAGAGCCGTCGCCCGCACAAGACGGGTCGGCCTCAACCTGACATCTGACGGCGAAGCACGTCCGGTCACTCATTAACAATGCGGGCGAAGCGTTGGGCCGAGGGGCCGAGTTCCTGTTCGAGAGTTCGGCTGCCTTGGGGCTTAACAGCGGCCCCGTCAAATACCGCGTCGAGGTTGGTCAGCAGGACTTGATCACCCGCTTCAATACCGTCGGCGATGACCGCGACCGGACCGAGCGACCGCTCGATCTCGATTTCCTGTCGCTTCGCTCGACCCTCTTTGACAAGGTAGACCGAGGTCGATTCGATGGCGTCGCGAGGCAGGGCGACGGCACCGGCCATCATCGGGCCGTCGATCCGCGCATGGATGAAGGTGCCGGGCAGCAATGGGGTGTCCTGCTCTGAATTATTAACTTTGATGTAGACGCTGATCGTTCGGCTGGACGAGTCGGCTTTCGGTGAAGCCCGAACGACGGTGCCGCCCCACCGAGGCGGATCGGTTTCGTTGATGGCCAGCCGTGCTTCGGGCGGCGAAGCGCTTCCAATCCGCGCAGAGATTTTCGCGAAGTCGTCCAGCGTGATGGCGACGGGGATTTCGACGACGGTGGGGTCGGTCAGGCAGGCGATTTGATCTCCTGCGCGGAGGTATTGGCCCTGCTCGACATAGACTTCGCACAACGCACCGTTGAAGGGGGCTTTCACGACGGTCCGTTCTTCGTCGAGCTTCGCGGATGCCAACTCTTCGGCCGTGGCATCCCGGGTCCGCTCCGCCTGGGCAATGCGGATGGGGAATAGTTCGGCTTCGTTCTCCATCTTGACCAGCGTGTCTTCGTAGCGAGACAGTTCCAATTCGGCGGTCGTGACGCTGCTGGCCGTGGTGACGTTGCGTTGGCGAAGGTTACGGACCCGTTCGTACTCCTCGCGGAATCGTTCGACATCCTTCTTGGCTTTGGCGAGCAGACGCTCGTTGTTGCTTTGCTCTTTTCGAAGGCGTTCGATCTGCCCGTCGAGTTCGTCGAGTCGGCCCTCGATTTGGCGGACGCGCGACTCATAGGTCCGCGGGTCGATCACGATCAGCGTCTCGCCGGGTGACGAACCGCCGCGGCCGTCGGCATCGGGGCCGGAGGCGGGACCGTCGAACCGTCCCCCTTCTTCGAGCCGTTCGTGGGCGAAGATGATCTCGCCCGACACCTGCGCGGCGAGTGTGACTTCCCGATCGGCCCGGGCCGTACCGAAGCCGGAGACGACCTCCTGCAGCGTGACCGGTTCGACCTCGAACACATCGACATTGAAGCTCCGTTCGACGGCAGGGCGTTCACTCGGCGGTTGCTTGAGCGAGGCGAGCACGCTGAAGCCCAGCAAGCCGAGGGCGATCGATACGACCGACAGCACGATGCTGATCACCCATTGGGTCGCACCGCGACGGGACTTTCTGGAATGAGGTTGTGATTTTCTCATGGGTCGAATCGTATCGATGCAGCCGCCCCTGAGACAACGCGGGACAACGCGGTGATTCGCCACAGCGGATGGTTGGCCGGTTGAATCACGTGGGTGCCGGGGGCGTGCCGCCCCCGCAGTGTCGAGTCGGAATCGTGATTGCATCGCCGGCCATTTCAACTTCGAAACCTTTCGGTCGATCAGCGATGCAAGAAGCAGGAGTGCATCAAGCTGCGGGGGCGACACGCACCCCGGCACCCGCGGATACGCCCCCTGTCGGTCGCGGCTAAACGGGACGGTGTGTCACTTCGTTGATGGCTTCGACGGTGACTTCGCACAGCCGGTGGACCTGGGCCGGTGGCATGGCGACTGCCGGCATGAGAACGATGACATCTCCGAGCGGGCGAATGATGACACCGCGCTTGCGGGCGGCGAGGGTGACGCGATGGCCCATGCGAAGCTCCGCATCGTATGGCTTCATCCCGTCTCGATCGGCGACGAGTTCGATGCCGGTCATGATGCCCTTCTGCCGAATCTCACCGACATGCGGATGATCTTCGAGCGGGGCGAGTGATTCGGAGATCGCCTGCGAAAGTTCGCCCACGTTCGCGAGGACATCGCGCTCTTCAAACAATCGCAGTGACGCCAGACCGGCGGCGCAGCCGAGCGCGTTGCCGGTGTAGGTGTGCCCGTGATAGAAGGTTTGCCCTTCGTGCGGCTCGCCGAGAAATGCTTCGAAGATTTCGTCGGTTGCGAGCGTCGCAGCGAGGGGCAGGTAGCCGCCGGTGATGCCCTTGGCGAGGCACATGAAATCAGGGCGGACTTCTTCCTGCTCGGAGGCGAACATCGTGCCGGTCTTGCCGAAGCCGACGGCGACCTCATCGCAGATCAGAGGGATGCCGTATTCGGAGGTCAATTGTCGGACGTGCTTCAGAAAGCCGGGTGTGTGAACGAGGATGCCCGCCGCCCCTTGGACGAGCGGTTCAATCACGAAGGCCGCGGCGTTCTTGTGATGCTCGATCACGAGCCGCCGGGCTTCATCGAAGCACCACCGCGTGTAGCTGTCGCGGTCATGCCCCTCCGGCAGATGCAGCCCGGCGGGGCAGGGGACGTGGACGGTGTCGAATAGCAGGTCGCCGTAGACGCCGTGAAACAGGTCGATGCCACCGACGGAGACGGTGCCAACGGTGTCGCCGTGATAGGCGTCGCCCATCCGCAGGTAGGTCGTGCGGCGCTCGGCTCCGGATGACTTCTGCCGGTGGTACTGGAAGGCCATCTTGAGGGCGACTTCGACCGACGTCGCCCCGCTGTCGGAGTAGAACACCCGCGTCAGATTTGGCGGAGTGATGCGGACCAGTTCGGCGGCGAACTCTTCCGCCACATCGCATCGCAGCCCGAGCAGCGTCGAATGGGCGATCCGATCGAGTTGCCCGCGGACGGCGTCGTCGATCTGGGGCACCCGATGCCCGTGCACATTGCACCACAGGGATGAGATGCCGTCGAGATAACGACGGCCCGCATCGTCGATCAGGTCGAACCCTTCCCCCGCCGCAATGATTGGAGCGTCCTCGGTTGAGAACGCCTGCATCGGGGTGAAGGGGTGCCAGAGGGCATCAGGGCGCGGGGGTGATTCGGCGCTCTTCATGTCGGTCGCGGCTAAACGGGCGGGACGAATTACTTCAGCAGATCCTTCACCGTGTCCCGTTCCTCCCTCAGCTCTTTGAGCGTGGCGTCGATCTTTTGCTGGGCGAATTCGTCGTGCTCCCAGCCTTGGACGATGCTGTGGGTGGTGCCGTCGGTGGTGAGGGGGAAGGAGAACAGCAGCCCTTCGTCGATGCCGTAGCTGCCGTCGGAGCAGATCGCGGCGCTGAAGATATCGTCCTCGGGCGTCGGCGCGATGATGTCCTTGAGCGTGTGCAGGGCCGCGTTGGCGGCACTGGCGGCGCTCGAAGCCCCGCGCGCCTGGATGATCGCCGCGCCACGTTTCTGCACGGTCTCGATGAATTCGCCCTTGAGCCAATCGTGATTCTCGATCACTTCCGGAACGGGATCGCCGTTGACCTCGGCATGAAAGAAGTCGGGGAACTGTGTCGCGGAGTGGTTGCCCCAAATCGCGAGCTTCTTCACTTCGGAGACCGGTGCGCCTGACTGTTTGGCGATTTGTGACAACGCGCGATTCTGGTCCAGCCGGGTCATCGCGAACCAGCGATCTCGCGGCACGTCCGGGGCGTTGTGCATCGCGATCAGGCAGTTGGTATTGCAGGGATTCCCGACGACCAGCACTTTGACGTCTTTGGCCGCGGTCGCCTGAATCGCTTCACCGGTTTCGACAAAAATCGGGCCGTTGACCTTGATGAGGTCGCCCCGTTCCATGCCGGCTTTTCGCGGAACGCTGCCGACGCACAGTACGTAATTGCAGTCGGCAAACGCATCCTGCAGGTCGTCGCTCGAGCCCTTCTTGATGCCGACCAGCGTGGGAAAGGCGCAGTCGTCGAGTTCCATTTCAACGCCGGTCAATGCACCGAGCGCCTGCGGCAGCTCCACGAGATGTAAAATGACCGGTTGGTCGGGTCCGAAGACTTCCCCCGATGCGATCCGGAATACGAGGGCATATCCGATTTGACCGGCGGCTCCGGTGACGGCAACACGGATGGGTGACTTCATCAAGACGGTCCTTCGAAGAAAACGACATCGAGCGGGCTGACTGCAGCCCGTTTGTCGCCTCTTGTAAACCGTCGATGCCGCCTCGGCAACCGGCAGGCGACCAGACCGAAAATATCCGGAATGGCCCTGTACCTATATCCTACTCAGTCACCCGAGATCGATTCTGCCTGCTGGACCAGTTCGGCCAATTCCAACTCCGACGGACCGGCGGCGTCGTTGAACCGTCGTCGGATCTGGTCGAACTCGTCCTCACAGGCGAGAAACGCTTCGACCACCTCCGGGTCGAAGTGCGACCCGGCGTCGGAAACGAGAATATCGCGGGCTTTCTTCGGACTGAACGCGTCTTTGTAGACCCGCTTGCTGGTCAAAGCGTCGTACACATCGGCCACTGCTACGATGCGGGCGGGCAGGGGAATATCTTCTCCCTCCAAGCGGTCGGGGTAGCCGGTGCCGTCCCACTTTTCGTGGTGGCTGCGGATGATGTCTCGGGCGAATTCCAAAAAGCGAACGCCCGGATATTCCTGAATGATCGCCTCGATCGTGCGGGCACCGATCAGCGTGTGCTGCTTCATGATCTCGAACTCTTCCGGCGTCAATCGACCCGGTTTGAGCAACACGGCGTCGGGGATGCCGACTTTGCCCACATCGTGCAGCGGAGAGGTGAGGTAGACCGTGCGGATGAAACCGGGATCGATCAGATCACCATAACGCCGACCTTTGGCCAACGTCCGGGCCAGCACGCTGGCGTATCGTTGAACGCGTTCAAGGTGCTGCCCCGTTTCCGGATCGCGCGATTCGGCCAGCTTGGCAAGCATGAAGATCGCCATGTCTCGCGTTTCATTCGCGAGGACCCGTTGCCCGGCCTCCAGGCGAACCCGCAATTCCTCGGGGTTGAACGGCTTGGCGATAAAGTCATCGGCCCCGGCGGACATCCCCTCGATGATTTCGTCGGAGCGATTGCGCGACGTCAAAAGGATGACGTAGACATAGCCCGACATCTCGTTTTCACGAAGTTTGCGGCATAGTTCGACGCCGGTCAGCTCCGGCATCATCCAATCGGTCACGATCAGCCGGATGTCATGCTCTCGCGCCATCTGATAGGCCTCGGCGCCATTGGACGCCGTATAGACTTCGTATCCACGGTGGTGCAGGAAGTGTTCGAGCATCTCGAGCTGAAGCGCGTCATCATCGGCAATCAGAATGCGCGTGGCCGGTGCCTCGGCCAATTCCACTGTGCGGATCGCTGCTTCGAGTTCGTTTTCTCTAGAACTGTTCATGACTGCGGTACCTCCTCCTGTTGAATCGTCGCTGCGATGGTTCGCGCGACGCGGGTGGCGGCGTACTCGACTTCTTCCATCGCGGCGAGCGCGGCTTCGGAACTCGAAGCGCGAGACAGTTCAGTCAGGCGATCAGCAGCGTCGGACAACTCGTGGGCGGCGATGTTGGCGGATGACCCCTTTAGCAAGTGTGCCTGCTTGGCGACATCGTCCCACCGACCGGCATCGACCGCGGAGCGAAGCTCTTCGATCTCCGCCTGCAGACGCCAGTCGAACTTCCCGAGGATTCGCCGCATGAAGCTTTCGTCCCCACCGCAGCGGGTCTGAAACTCTTCAAAGTCGATGACGCCCGAATTCGGACGATCGGCTTCTTCCGGTTCAATCGGTGCCGCGGTCGCTTCCGACTGCACGAGCTCATCGGATCGCCGGGGCTCATCGGATCGCTGCTCATCGTGCGAAGTAATCGACTCTTGCGGCGGTGTCGCTGAAGGCGCCGGCTGTGCCGAACCCGATGTGCCGGAATCGTCGGTGTTCTTCGCGACGGGGGCATCGCTGATCTTGTCCGTAATATCACGAATCGCTTCGAGCAGTTTGTCGCGTTCGATCGGCTTGGTCAGATACCCGTCCATTCCCGATTCGAGGCAACGCTCGCGGTCGCCTTTGACGGCGTTGGCGGTCAGGGCAATCACGGGCAGTCGACCGCCGGTGCGGCCGAGCAACTCGTGATCTTCCGCCATCCGGATGTGACGGGTCGCGTCGAACCCGTCCATCACGGGCATCTGGCAGTCCATCAGGACGAGGTCAAACTGCTGCGTCTTCGCTTCGCGGACGGCTTCCTCGCCATTGACCACGAGGGTGACGCTGTGGCCGGCTGAAGTCAGCACTTCCTCGGTCACCATGCGGTTCACTTCATGGTCATCGGCCACCAGAATTCGGGCGGTGGCATGTTCGGCCTCTCCGGCGGCATCGGTCGCGACATCGGGCATTCCCGCCATCGGTCGGTCTCCCATCAGCGCCGCGATGACGGCCTCTCTAAGCCGTGACTGTCGGATCGGCTTGGTCATGCAGCCGGTCAGCCCGGCTTTTTGGCATTCTTTCGGACTCAAGATCGCGTTGGCGCTGGTCGCTAGTAGAAGCGGCGTTCCGCTCAGGGTTTCGTCATCGCGGACGGCTGCGGAAAGTTCGAGCCCGTCCATGACCGGCATGTTCTGGTCGAGAATGACCAGCCGGAACGGTGAGCCGGCCGACTCGGCGTTGCGAAGTCGCTCCAGACCTTCGTGCCCCGATTCCGCCGTCTGAACTCGCAATCCCCACGAGCGAAGCTGATCGCGAAAAATTTCGAGGTTGGTTTCGTGGTCATCGATGCAGAGGACTTCGAGCCCGCGAAGCTCTTCGGGCACTTCCTGGCGGGGGCGATTCGCATCATCGACGGCTTCAAGCGGAATTCGCAGCCAGAACGTTGATCCATGACCGACTTCGCTTTCGACGCCGATCTCGCCACCCATCAGGCCGGTCAGTTGCGAGCAAATCGCTAGGCCTAGTCCCGTTCCCCCGTATTTGCGGGTCGTCGAGGCATCGACTTGCGTGAACGCGCTGAACAGCGACTTCAGACGGTCCGGAGGAATGCCGATGCCCGTATCGCTGACGGCGAGCCGGAAGTATTTCTTGCCTTCATGGCGGACCGGCTCGGCTTCGAGCGTGATCGTTCCCTTCTCAGTAAATTTGAGCGCATTGCCGAGCAGGTTAATGAGAATCTGACGAATGCGTTCCGGATCCCCTTTGACGACGTCGGGCAATTCGGAACTGACACGCGGCACGAGTTCGACGCCCTTTTCAGCGGCGCGAAGGCTGAACATGTCCGCGACGTCCTCGATCAACTCGCGCAGTTCGAGCGGAATCTGTTCGATTTCGAGCTTGCCCGCTTCGATCTTCGAGAAGTCGAGAATGTCGTTAATCAATGAAAGCAGGGCACCGGCGGAGTTCTTAGCCAGCGACACGTAGCGTTGTTGCCGATCGTCGATTTCGGTCAGTTTTAACAGGTCGAGCATTCCGACCACGCCGTTGAGTGGCGTGCGAATCTCGTGGCTCATGTTGGCGAGGAACGAGCTCTTCGCGGTCGACGCTGCCTCGGCCGCTTCTTTCTCCTGCCGCAGCAATTCCTGTCGTTTCTTTTCGGTAACGTCGCGGAACGACCAGATGCGACCGAGCGTCTCGCCCGAGGGGGCGATCACAGGTCCGGTATACCGCTCCAGGAAGCGACCGTCGCTGAGTTCGATTTCATCAAACCCGGTGCGGCGCGGATCATTATTCAAGTCGTGCATGCGCTCGAGGAACTCGACCGGATCATCGACCTGCGGGGCGATATACTCCCGCACGCGTTCTTCCGACGGCATGTCCATCGATTCCGCGGGCAACTGCCAAAGCTCGAGGTACCGCTGGTTGTACGAGACGACTCGCTGGCGTTCATCGAGGATCAGCATTCCGTCGAGGATGGCCTCCTGCTGGGCTTGCAGAACGGCGTTCGTCCGCTGCAGGTTGACCTCGGCCCGTTTTCGTTCGGTGATGTCTCGGGCGTAGACGAATAGGTAGTCGTTCCCGTCAAAGCTGAGGTAATTAGCGGCGAGCTCGACCGGGAAGACCCGCCCGGTCCGCGTGCGGTGAACCGTCTCCACGACACACGATCCGTGGCGCTTGACCTCGTTCCAATAGGCGTGCCAGGCATCGGAGGAGTCATGCTCGACGGAGATGTCGGCAAAACTTCGCAGCAGCAGTTCGCCGTCTTCATATCCGTAGGCTTTGGCGGCCGCTTCGTTCGCGTACAGGAACAGGCCTTCACGGCTGAGCCAAAAGACGCAGTCGGAAGCCCGATCAATCGAGAACTGAGTCAGCCGCAGTTTCTGCTGGATGTCGCGGCCGTCGGTGATGTCTTCGACCGTTCCCTCATAGAAGCGGACCTTGCCTTTCGAATCTCGGACCGCCCGAGCGTTTTCGCTGATCCAGCAGGTCGAGCCGTCCCGCCGACGGATCTCAGACTCAAAGCCGATGACTTCGCCATCGCGATCAACGGCTTCGCAGAATTCCTCGCGGCGCTCCGGCCGCAGATAGATCTGACGCCCGACATCGCTGATGCGGTGCCGCAGGCGGTCGGGAGAGTCGAAGCCGAGGATCTTGGCGAAGGCCGGGTTCGCGTCGAGAATCTGACCCTCCGGACTCGTCTGATAAATCCCCTCGACCGCATTCTCGAAGATGCCGCGGTATTTTTCTTCGGCCCGCCGCAGTGCCTTGGAAACCTCTTCTCGGGCGGCGATCTCTTCGTTGACGCGTGCTAAAACACGGTTGTAGGCCGTCGCGACCTGTCCGACTTCCGTGTGCGGCTCGACGCTGACTTCGGAACCAAACTCGCCGCGTTGGCGGTGGCCTTCCATTTCGACCAGAAGGTCGATGAGCTCCGTCGATGCGCCGTGTTCGCTGACGTTGAGGCCTTGCAGTTCAGCCAGTTTCTCCACGCGGAACGGCAGAACCATGTCGACCGCTTTAAACACGATCAGCCCGCCGCCGAAGCACCACGCGAAGCAGACGCCAACGCCGGTGGCCTGCACGATGATCTGATCCAATCGCGAAACGCCTTCGGAAAATTGATCGGCATTCGCAAACAGTGCGACGGCCATCGTGCCCCAGGCTCCGGCCACGGCGTGGGCGGGGACCGCTCCGATGACGTCGTCGATTTTGAGCCGGATTAGCACACGGGTTGCCAGAGAGCAGAGCGCCCCGGCAACGAGACCGACGATAATCGCCGCCGCGGGGGACAGCATGTGGCAACCGGCGGTGATCCCGACCAGACCGGCGACAACGCCGTTGAGCATCTCGCCGACCTGCGGTCGACCGGTGATGGTCCAGCTCGCGAGCAGTCCCGCCAATCCGCCGCACGCGGCGGCGACATTGGTATTCACGAGAATCAGCGCGATATCGGCATTGATCTCGAGGGTGCTGCCGCCGTTGAAGCCGAACCATCCGAACCATAAGAGGAAGACGCCGAGCGTCGCCATCGGAACGTTGTGCGCGTTCATCGGGCGGTCGGACGTAAATCGTCCCAGTCGCGGGCCCACAACAAGGCAGGCTGCCAACGCCAGCCACCCACCGACCGAATGTACGACTGTAGACCCAGCGAAGTCGATGAAGCCCATCTCGGCCAGCCAGCCGGGGTCGGTGCCGGGCACGACGCCCCCCCAGACCCAGTGACCGAAGATCGGATAGAAGATGAGCGAGACAAGCACGCTGACCATCAGATAGCCGGCGAACTTCATTCGCTCGGCTACGGCGCCGGAGACGATCGTGGTTGCGGTGCCGCAGAACACGAGCTGAAACAGAAAGAACGCCAGCAGCCACGGGCCGCCGTGCTCATCAATCGCGAACAGCGACGTTCCGACATAACCGTTGTAGGTCGCACCGAACATCAACCCGAAGCCCACGAGCCAGAAGACGACCGCCGCCAGGCAGAAGTCCATCAGGTTCTTCATGGCCACGTTAATGCTGTTCTTGGCCCGAGACAGCCCGCTCTCAAGAAAGCAAAAGCCGCCCTGCATCAGCATGACCATGGCTGCGGCAATCAGCATCCACAGGACATGTCCGAGGTCTTCGAACGAGAGGGGAGTATCGGTCGGCATGATGGTGAGATCGAATTTTGAGTCCGTGTGTTCTCGAAACGCGGGGAGCGATTTCGAAGCGGAGGTAACGCGGGGGTCGCCGGGAGCGCAGCGAACCACCTCTTGTAGCTAGCACGTGTTCCGGATGGGCGACGGAGGGAAACCCGTCCGGTTGCGGACTTTCGGCAACATCGCGGCCCGAGCCGAAAAATCGTTTCCTTCGGGCAGATCGCCACAGCCGCTCGATTCGGCGCAGTCCGCCGGTATACTGGCCGGTCCCTGTCGGCTCATGCGGCACAAACAGCGCGACCGGCATCAACATTCACTGATCAAGAGCTTTCTTTCGAGCGACCCTATGTCTGAACAACTTTCGGCCTACGACAAACTCAGTCGCCTCGCACAAAACTACTGGTGGTCTTGGCAGCCCGAGATCGGCCACATTTTCCGCTCGATCGACCCCCAGTTGTGGCGGAAGACCGACCACAACCCGGTCAAATTGCTCAAGCATTACCCGCCGGAAAAGCTGGAGCCACGGCTTCGCGAACTGGTCCTGCACTCCAGCATCAACCGCTACTACCGCAAATGTCAGGAATATCTCGCCAGCGACGAGACGTGGGGTGACACGCACGCCACGCTGCTGGGACATCAGCCGGTGGCCTATTTCAGTGCGGAGTTCGGCCTGCATGAATCGCTGCCGATTTATTCCGGCGGTCTCGGCGTCCTCGCTGGTGACCATCTCAAGAGCGCCAGCGACCTGGGCGTCCCCCTCGTCGCGGTCGGGCTGTTCTACGACGAAGGCTATTTCACGCAGTCAGCCGATGAAGAGGGCTGGCAGCAGGAACATTACACGCGCCTGGACGTCGACAAGTTGCCGATCGAGCCCGCGCTCGACCCCTCGGGCCAGCCCATCACGATCTCCGTCAAAACGAGAACCGGTGAAATTTTCGCCAAGGTCTGGCTCATTAACGTCGGCCGCATTCGCCTGTTCCTGCTCGACACCGACGTCGAACAGAACGCAGCCGAAGATCGCAACCTGACCAGCCGACTCTACAGCGGCGGCAGCCGGACCCGGATTCGTCAGGAAATCATGCTCGGCATCGGCGGGCTCCGGGCGCTGACGGCGCTCGGGATCCAGCCGAGCGTCATTCACATGAACGAAGGGCACTCCGCGTTCGCCCCGCTCGAAATGATTCGTTTGCGAATGGCTGACGACGGCATGTCGTTCGCCGATGCGATGCGCGATACCGCCCGGCAGGGAGTCTTCACCACGCACACTCCGGTCGAAGCCGGGCACGACCGGTTCGAGGCCGATTTGGTGGAAGAACACGTCGGCCCGCTGGCCGATGAAATCGGGCTTGATACGAACGGACTGCTCGGCCTCGGACGTCTCGACCCGCAGAGCAATGACGAACCGTTCTGCATGACGGTTCTGGCGTTCAAACTTTCTCGTCGAGCCAACGCGGTCTCCAACCTGCACGGCGTCGTCAGCCGTCGGATGTGGCAATCGCTTTGGCCGTGGCGGGCCGAAGAAGAAATTCCGATCGGCCATATCACCAACGGCGTGCACGTGGGTAGTTGGCTCAGCCCGCAGATGCGATCCATCTACGATCGCGTCCTGCCGGCTGACTGGTATGACCGGAGTGCCGATCCGGAAGTTTGGTCCGACTTCGACAAGGTCACCGCGGCTGAGCTTTGGGAGACCCACCAATCGCTTAAGGGGCGTTTAATCAGTTTCTGCCGTGATCGACTCAAGCAGCAGCGAGAACGATCGGGGACGTCGCCCGAATTGCTCGAAGCCGCCGCCGATGCGCTCGACCCGCGAGCGCTCACGATCGGCTTTGCCCGCCGGTTCGCACCCTATAAGCGAGCCGATCTCGTGATGCGAGATTTGGAACGCTTTAAGCAGATCGTCACCAACTCCGATCGCCCGGTGCAATTAATTTATGCCGGTAAGGCCCACCCGCGGGATGAGATGGGCAAGAAGGTGATGCAAAACATCATCAAGCTCAGCCGTGATCCCGACCTGATCGGCCGAATTGTGTTGATCGAGAACTACGACATTAACGTCACGCGGCACATGATTCAGGGCGTCGATGTCTGGCTCAATAATCCCCGCCGTCCACTCGAGGCGTCCGGTACGAGCGGTCAGAAGGTCGTCTTAAACGGCGGTCTTAATTTCTCGGTCCTCGACGGCTGGTGGGCCGAAGGCTACGACGGCAAGAACGGCTTCGCGATCGGTCGCGGTCGCTCTCATTCCAATAACGATATTCAAGATCAAAGAGACGCCGAAAGCCTTGTCGACGTCCTGACGGGCGAAATCGTCCCGCTGTTCTATGAGCGGAATCAGGACGATTTGCCGGTCGATTGGATCCACATGATGAAACGTGCCGTCCGCACCCTCGGTTGGCGATTCGGTGCCGACCGAATGGTGATGGACTATGTTCGAAAGAGCTATGTCCCGGCCGCGGGCGGTCTGTCATCGGAAATGCCGCCGGTCCTTTAAGAGAAACGGTTCGCGCAGACTCGGCCTGCACCTTAACCAAGTTCGAACGTCGTCACCCCGTAGATTTGCCCCCAGGGAATGGTCGCCTTCGGTCCGTAGGACATGCGACCGCAGGTAAAGACCGGCTTCAGCCCGTGGCGATCGGCGAGGGCGACGGCGGCTGGGTTATGGTCGGGTGTGTCGAGATAGATCGTCTCCCCGGCGGCCCGCGAAACTAAGTTTCGAAATAGCACATCGGCGGCGAGCGGATCGGTCGCGAACAGGGGGCCGATCTTCCAGCCGCCGCTGACGCAACTTCGAATGACTCCCATCGCAGCGATCGATCCGTCCGTATCGATCAGCGCCTTCGCCGACCCGTGCGGCGGGTCGATCCACACGCGCAGAAACGACTCCCGCTTCGCTCCAAAGTGCCGGGCATCAAACGATAAGACATCCACAAACGGTAACGATGTCAGGTCAACGATATTGCCTTCGGTTTCGGTTTCGGGATCGCCGTTGACCACGCCTTCGCGCCGCGTGTCGGCGTGCGAATATTGAAAGCCCCCGGAACTATAAAAAGGCTGCATCGCGAGGACGCCGTCCATGATAATCGAAGCGTCAAAGTCGAGTCGGGACCGCAGCAAATCGCGCCGGTAAAACCAGAGCCGCCGACCCAGCCCGTTTCCTCGGGCGTCTTCACGAACGATAAACAGCCCCATCGCTCCCAGCTTGCGCCCGTAGGCGATAATCGCTCCGGTACCGATCATCTCGCCGTTGCATTCGGCGACAACATATCCCTCTGGATCGGCCGCCCAGAAAGCATCGGCGTCGTGCCTGCCGGGGTTCCAACCCTCGTTGGCCGCCCATTGAAGCGCGAGGTCAAGTTCCGGACGCCGCATTGGGCGAATGTGAAAGGCGTCGCTCATATTCAACGTCCTCAGCCGTAACGAAAAAACCGGTCGAGGGGGAATTGCTCTCGTCGACGGGGATGCAATAACTCAGATTTCGTCCCAGTCGTAACGCAAAGATACGCTTTGCCGCAAAGCCCAATCAAACGGTCGTCCTCGCCTCGTCGATTTCAAACATAACGGCGGAAGCGTTTCTCGCCCGAAGTTCATCGACGTCGCATGCATGATGGCCCCTGCATCGCTCGGCGTCGGCGATCCGTAGGAACGCATGTGTTCTTCTGCCATTCTTTTTTACGGAAGTGCTGAGTCTGCTTCAAAAACTTTGCTCGACGGAATGAAGAAATCGGACGCGCGTCCGCAGCTTTGCCGCGGCAACATCCGTCGCACGGACAACGACCTTGCGGTCGCGCCCACCGACGGGGTGAATAGAGGTGGTGCACCATATTCCTCTACCCCCCACAACCTTGTTGCGCCGGCGGCTCGCCGGGGAGGGGGCCTTCGGCAGCGTGAGGGGGAGGGGCCGTGCACTGGGATCGCAGGACACGCGATTTCGTCCGTCTATTCCGACTTTTTCAGCACCACGCAGGCCAGTGGAGCGAATCCCGCGAGAAGGGCCAATGATGCCGCAATCAGGTTTGACGCCGCGTCATCGCCTAGTGGGTTCAACATTTGAACCATGAAGTAAGCCGCTACCCCGACCATGGCGACGAAATTCAGGCTCGCGAAGATCAGCGGCGCCAAGCTTTTCATGCTCCACACAATAAACTCGCACCGGTCGATCAGCGACCAACCTGCTCGATCATTCCGCAGCGCGTACGTTTTTACCAGCCGACTGAAGCGCCATAAACGCGGCACCCCAATCGGGAAATCGCTCGACGAACCGGAATGAACGAAGAGCCTTCTCTTCGCCCACGAGGGTTACTCTTTCGACACGAACTTGCAGAAGCGGCTGATATCGCCGTCCTTCGTGTGTTCCTGATAGACGAATTCGAGCTCGTTCTCCTTCATCGCCTCAAAGAAGGCGCTCCAGTGGATGATCGTCAGCCCGGGGTCTTTGTCGGAATCGTCGAAATCGATCCGCAGCAGTCCCGGGTCATTCTTTGAACCGGTCGCGGCCACCGTCGCCGGCTGCCCACCCCGCTCCTCGCACCACTTCTTGATCGTATCCTCGTCCGTCGTCCGCTTCGTCTCATGGTCAGCCATGTGTTGCTCCCTCGTCGTGAAGTAAGAATCCGATTGAAGAGAGTGCGAACGTCGTGCCAACGGGCGGGGTTGCCGGTTGGACCAGCCGCCAACCTTGTGAAAATTCGGCGGGTATCTGGAAGACGAAATAAGCCCGAGCAAGCCGACTCGCGGGGCAGATCGAGTCGCAGTCCAACCACAAACGTGTGAAGGATCCGGCTCGGCGATCGGATTCAATCGAAAGACTCGACCGCTGGGCATCGACCGTTACGTCAATTCCAACTGATCAATGAACTGCGCGAACGAATCGGCAATCTGCCGCCACGTTCCATCCGGGCAGCTATAAAAAATGTGGCCGTAATTTTTACGGCGTAAGTCCATCACAAGCCGCTCGCCTCCCACCGTATCGGCAAACTGAAGTACTTGAATTATATTCTTGTTTTCCTCGAAGTCCGCGGCAAACGCCCCGAGTCTTGATGAAGGCGATTCGGCGTTAAGGGACTGAAATACGGTCACCGCATCGTCTTGAATTTCTTCGACTTCGGAACTGATTTCAATCCCGTCTGGACAATAGCCGCCCCCAAGCAATCGCAAGAAATATCGAAACTCCGGCGGCAGTTCGGCGCTCAGCTTAACTTCAAAGGCAGAGATCTCATCCGCTTCGGCCGTCGGATAACAAGACCCGAAGCGGGACTTCAATTGGGCAAACTTCGCGTCCAGCGCGCTGCGGGATTTTTCGTCCAAATCTTTCCCTTAATGTTTCACAGATTAAGATATTCGGGTCATAATGCAATATGAAATAAACGCGAAGTGGCATGCCCAACTTCAAGGTGAACGTAAGCGACGAACTTCCAGACGATTCGACGTTGGCAATGGGCATGCAATTCGCCGATTGGCCCACTGCATTTCCGTTGATCGGATCAACTGCCCTCGGCTAGTGGGCTTTCTACTTGCCGCGACACGAAGCCGTTCGCCCGTTGTCCCAAAGCACTGAAAAAATGGCAGTATTTAAGGGCAGCAGTCTGGCCTACTCTTGATAGATCGGATGGTCTAGGTACGGGTAGATCTCGTCGCCGCGATATTCCTCAATCGGCTCAAGTGCCAATTCGGGAAGCCCTGCGGTAAGCATCAGGTCGCGCAGTCGTCGCCGCACGAAAATTATCGGCATACGAGTCAGCTTGAAAATATGACGGTCAGCGGGCACTCGGTGTTCAAAGAGAACGAGCGTATCCACACGGCGCAAATCTTTAGGTCCGTGGCCATACTCCACGCGACACCGATCAACGTCGAGAAACTCAAACTGCGGGAGGGGGCTCAGCAAATGCACGTGCCGAAAATTTTCGTCATCTATCTTCTCTTGATTCTTCGCATTTTCGAGGCGGCATGGCTTAATCTGAACGTGCGATTCGCCGACAGAACTAATGCAGCGTACGAGTGACTCGTGCATTGCGAGGTAATATCCGGGCTGCATCGCCTGCGGAACCCCAAAGCCTTTGACTTTTAGCCCGATCTTCAGAAGTGGGTAATTTTCCGGCAAGGGTTCTCCGGCTACAAAACACGATACAACATCATCCGTTAACTGGAGCGGTTCGTGATAGTCGAGTTCGGTAAAATTGCGGCCTGCACCGAAGTAATCTCTTAGCACATAAAAATCTGACATTGAAATCATTCCTTTAGGGTAAGCGGTCTCCGAAAGCACCATTCTTCATTCGATCGATCAGGTCATTGCGAAGTCTGAATAGTTCTGTTCGAATTACCGACAAGCTCCAGTCCTTGTTGTCGGAAATCCATCTGAGTTGAATTTTCTCCAGTTCATTCTCGACGTATTGGCGGTACTGCGGGTGGCCGCTGTTATGAATCGGTAAGAATTTTCCCTGATTTCCTGCAGCCAGCCAGCTGTTTCGTGCCGCTGCGCTCCCCGGCAGGGCGAAACCATTCCAGGCTGCGTTCAGGTCAACGTGTTTCACATTAACCGCGTGCAGCAGAAACTCCGACTGCTGGATCGACGCTGCCGGAATCACGTGGTGTGCGACGAAACCGGTTGGCATCGCATTCATTGCCGACCGCAACGAGCGAGAATTTCGGAACCATTCATAAGCCTCGCGGCCGTTCTGAAAGACGACCTCAGTTATTTCATCGCCGATGCCAGTGCGACGAACGACAACCAATCCACCGGCAGTCACAAACGGCAAAAACGCTACCGCGGCGGTAAGGTCCCCTTCGACAATGTCGCTAACCGCCAAGGCCCAGTCAATCGGCTCCCCAGCGATTGCGATTCCTGAAATATAGAGTTCAGCACCAGTGGCGGTTATCTCCGCGGAGGTCGATGCGAGCCCCTGGCGGTACTCAATCCACTCTTCAACATCGCCGGGGTCCGTCGGCAAATTCGCCTCAGCCGCAAAACCGAGTACCGCATAGTCGGTAACCACACGTACGAATGCAATCGCCGCCTCAAACTCATCATGGCCGCGCTTGATGTCAACTCGCCGTACAAAATTTCCATCTTTCTCAACTAATCGTCCAGAGCTGAATAGATAGGCTTTTCGAACTAACTCGACGTTGTGGCTATTGTACCACTGTTTGGCGACGCCTCCTTTCGGCAAAACACCCACGTTGTGCCAGAAGAGCTCCCAAGAAAATACCGCATCTGTCACTTGGGTCCGGTCGGCGGCATTCTCAATTACTGGGATTGCTACGGTCGTTGACGACACCACCGCCCCGTCAATGACTGCCTCGACAACAATCTCAAGTTCATCGGTTAGCGAATAGTAAGGGCGATCCAAGAAACGAAGTTCGCCGGTTGCTGCGTCGATCTCGATCAGGTCTTCGAGAGCGAATCGGTCGTCCGAGCGGTGCCCCAAAGTCTGGTTTGCTTTGAGGCGATAAGAGACTCCGCTACTGGTTGGATCGGCGAGAGAAAGCGTTACCGAGACCGGACCGGCTGCGTCTTCGTGGACAGGATCGGCAGTATATCGGTCTCTGCTGAAGTGTGAGTTCACATCCTCAACCGACACCACCACCCGTCCGCTCGCCGCATCAAAGCCGGCCGCGCCGCCCTCGGTCGCGGTGACTTCAAACGCTTCGGTGAAGCCGACGCCTTTCCAGGATTTGCCGTCGATGTAGCCGGTCGATTCATAGTCGAGCTGTTTAATTAATTTCAGCTTGTGCTCGCCGTCGATCTCTTCGATTTCGAAGTATTCGCTATTGCTGAGCGAGACCGAAAACGGATCGGAAGCCCATCCGGCAGGAAGGGGTGTGGCGACATAGGTGCCGACGGCCGTGTCTTCGCTCAACGTAATATTAATGTCGCCGACGACCGCGATCTTAACGCCCGCGGAGTCGCTCGAAACGCCGTCGGTGACGGTGTAAGACAATTCGTCCACGCCGATATAGTCGGCGTCGGGTTTATAGAACAGGCCGCCGCGTTTGCTCAGCCATTTTGCGACACCGCCGTCGGTCGAGACGTCGCGCTGCGTCGTCGTGGCGAGGTCATCGCCGTCGCAGGATCACGTATTGTCAAGCTTCGACTCCAGCGGTGCGGCATCAATGCGAAAGGTCTCCTGATCGACGAAGTCTCGGATTACGAACTCGGTCCCCTTCCAGTTCGACTTACGGTAATCGTAGGAGGAGCGGAGCAAATTGGAATCGGCGTCAATAACGATCGTGTCAAGGACCTCGCGCTTGCGATTCTTAATGTCGATCCCCCATTCGATCCCTTCGCGACGCATTCGACAATAAACGCAGAGCCGAAGTCGGCGTGATTTGGTTGACCGCGAAAGTTTTGACTCGACCTTGAGGTCGAACTTACAGTCACGGGTCGCGTCCGCTGCCTTCTTGATCGGGGCAGGGTCGGCGTCGAAATCCAAGGCGATATCAAGCAGGCTCGCCTCGATCGCTTCGAGCATCATCTCGTCGCGGTGTGACCTGGATGACCCCTGGAACAAATTCTCATCAAATCCTTCGAAGTGATATATATTCACATTCAAAGCTTGGTGATATTTTGGCTCATCCACTGCCGGTCCAATAAAAATGTTCGTTTTCGCCATCCCGTCTAATTCGTATTTCCGCGGCATGAATTGCAGGAATATGCCGACAACATGTTCGGTCTCCAGCAAGTAGTCGCGTGTTGTCGCGTCATCTCGTGGAAAATGAATGCCGATATCGCGGAAATACAAGATGGATCCTCCGCCAAGAGGCTACAGATGTGGTCAACCTCGAGTTTTAAGTGTTCATCAAGAACGCGATTTGGAGGGTGAAGCTTTGCTTGCCTGTCTTTATTTTCTGTGTGCTTGATAGGTGCCAAGCGGAACGATCACATTCCTGTTCTAGCTCTGAGAGGTGTAGGGTCGTCGAAATAAAAATCATCTGAGAGTTGTTGTACCATTCTCGGTGTGGTTCGGCCGAGTGGTCCCTGAGTATTCCGCTCACCATGCTTCACAATCGTTAAGAACGAAAGTTATTCCGGACGGTGTGCTTCTGCGGGAAGGAGGGTTCCGGCGCTAGTGAAAAAATACTGAAGGTCGGCTTCGATTAGCGCAGCGTCTCCGGCTCTTATGTACGCCGGTCGCCCCTTTGATTGCATCACCATCGTCGGAAGCTCGAATGCGTAATTCAGAAGCACATGTTTGCCGAGAGAAATTACCTCAATCCGCTTTCCTCTATCGCGAAGCTGCTTGATTCTCAACCCGAACGTGCCGTGTCGAATCTGATTCTCCGTTGCGAACACGGTGACCCGACTCAAGCGATCTGTCGCGATTCGCCGCAATTCAGACGGTGGATTATATTTCTTGATTGCGAATGTGATGGCGATCCTGTTGTTCGCTCGCGACGGCCACAAGTGCAAGGTGCTGACGACGGTGTGGTCGGAAGAAATCAATACACTTGCGAGTCTTGCATCCGGGGGAATGCCAAATCCCGATGTAAAATAAGTGTTGGCCGGGTCCTTTAGTTCGGAGGGATTCAATTCCTTCGTGCGCAACGCAAAGAAGATATGAGTTCCATCCGGTTTATTGAGCGGTCTGATGTCAAGAGTCCTGCCTGCGGCCCCCTCAAGGAGTTCTTTGTCAGGCAATCTGATGGGGTTGTCTCGACCGATAACCACGGCGGCTGAATCTAACGAAACGAAGCCTGCGGCGATCTGCGCGATCTTTTTCGCATAAGCACGGTCGACCACTGTTATGGTGTTGCGTTCGCCCGGACCATACTTTACGAGGTCGCTCCAAACATCAGGCTCGAACGCCAAGACATTCAGCGTGAGAATTAAGACCTGCGGTTCTTCTTCCGCCGATGAAGCGTTCGCAGTTATTAAAATGCTTGGGAAGATCAGCAGTGTCCAGAGTCGGGTATGAGGCAATTTGGTGGTGAGACCGTGCACTGCGAACTCCGATTCAAGGATGTTCTTTGCTTACTCTGCCTGTGGGAGGCGAGAGGTTCGTCGGCCGTTCTAAAATACCTGCGTGGCACGTTCTAGATAGCCGTGTAAAACCGTATTCTGCTTTTCACTCTGCCAGTCTTTGATTTCGTCGAGTATGTCATCGGTTGAAATCCCTCGCTCAATTCCGCGATATATACCTTCAGGGAGATTGTGCACAGCATCTGCGATATTGCCGCAACGTTGAGGGGCCCCTGCATCGTTTCGGATATCGAGGAGCGGAAAGTGAATCGCGTACAATAGATGGCCGTAGGTCATGAGTTAAGCTCCGTTGTGGTGACGCAACATCTCCACCGGCACCACCGCATTCAAACTCCCGGATCGAAAACCCGCGAGGTCGATTGTTACGAACTTAAAACCGAGGCTCGTCAGTTCGCGGGTGATCTCCTGCGAGGCCTCGGGCGCGGCGAGGTCGGGGATGCGATTGGGTTGTACTTCGATTCGGGCGAGGTCGCCTGCTTCGTGGCGGACGCGGAGTTCGCGGAGATTGAAGCGTTCTTTTAAGAATGCTTCGGCTCGTTCCACGCGGTGGGTTCGTTCCGGCGTCACTTCAACGCCGTAGGCGATGCGGCTGGAGAGGCAGGGGCTGGCGGGCTTGTCCCACACGGGGAGGTTCCAGAACCTGGCGAGAGCCCGGATGTCGTCTTTGTGGAAGCCGCAGTCGAGCAGGGGGCTTTGGACGTTGAGATCGGCGGCGGCGCGCATGCCGGGGCGGTGGTCGCCGAGGTCGTCGGCGTTGGCTCCGTTGACGATCGTCGCGAAACCGAGTTGCTCTTGCGCGGCGGCGATGCCGCCGTAGAGTTCGGTCTTGCAGTGGAAGCAGCGGTCGGGGGCATTGGCGACGTAAAGGGGCGAGTCGAATTCGTTGGTGCTAAGGACCACGTGGCGGATGCCGATCAGCCGGGCGAGTTCTTCCGCCTGTTCGATCTCGGCCCGGGGCACGCTCGCACTCGAGGCGGTCACCGCGACGGCTCGGTCCTCCAGCGCGAGCGCAGCCGCTTTCGCGACGACGGTGCTGTCGACCCCGGCCGACATCGCCACGGCGACCGATTCGTATCGCCGCAGTGCGTTGAGCAGCCGATCGGCTTTGGCTCGCAGCGTTTGGGGCAGGGGAGCGAAATCGGTCTCGGAAGCCATGGGCGGTTGCTAAGTCGAAGACAGGCGGTAACTTAGAGTATTGAACGCGGTCGAGGCCGGCCGGGCAACCCGGTTCCGGTCGAAGTCGCGGCGAACCTGCGGGGACGAACGCGGGTATGATAAAGCATGAATGATTGAGAAGACGGTCGTCACCTGCGGCCGATCCATTCGCGACATCATTTTCCACCCTTCCATGGCTCGGCGGAGCAGGCGGATATGAAATCGATGCGACGACTGACCCTTGTGACCATCGCGGTCGTACTGACGCTGACGGCTTTCGCACCGCTGCAGGCGGCGCTAACGCGGGAGCAATCGCGCGAAATTCGCACGATCGGCCGCAATGTCGGCAAAGCGAGTTCGCTGATTCGCCGCAAGGAAGTCGACGAGGCGGAGACGCTGCTGAACGACGCCGAGTCGAAAATCGATCAGATCGCCAAAGATGCGGAGTTGCCGGCGACCCATCCGGCGGTGGCCGGCATCAGACGGGCGATCGGCATTCAGCGAAACCTGCTCGCCCGGGTGAAGGCGTCGATGAACCCGGCGGCGGAACAGGGGCCGCCCGCTGCGCAACAGGGCGTCAGCTTCTCTTCTGACGTCGCCCCCGTCCTCACCGCCAACTGCACCCGCTGCCACGGCAACGGGAATCGCGGCGGCTTGAAGCTCGACACCTTCGCGGGGCTCAAAGCGGGCGGTCAGTCGCGCCAACCGTTGGTCACGCCGGGTAACGCGAACGGCAGCCTGATCATGCAGCGCGTCACGCGTCAGGGGCGCGGGCAGATGCCGCCGAACGGCAACCGGCTGACCGCCGAAGAAGTCGAAGCGATCTCCGATTGGATCAACGCCGGGGCGAAGTTCGACGGGACCGATGAGAACGCCGACTTCGGGGCGATGGCATCGACGGGCGGCGGCACGCCGAAAGAACCGGTCAAAGTCGTGATCCCAAAGCCGACCGGCAATGAGACCGTTTCGTTCAAGGAAGACATCGCGCCTTGGATGATCAATCTCTGTCTGAACTGTCACCGCGGAAATAATCCACGTGGCGGGCTCAATCTGGAGACCTTCGAAAACATGATGCGCGGCGGCGACAGCGGGATCGTGATTCATCCCGATAAGCCGAAAGAGGAGAGCCGCCTGTTCCGTTTGACCGGCGGCTTGGAGAATCCTCGCATGCCGGCCAACAATCAGGCTCGGCTGACGCGAACGAACTACAACAATCTTGTGAAGTGGTTCGAAGAAGGGAACAAATACGACGGCGGTGATCCGACAACGCCGCTGCGTGATCTGGTTCCCACCGCTGCCGAGAAGCGAGCGATGGAACTGGCGAA
The DNA here is from genome assembly GCF_007744515.1 of Stratiformator vulcanicus. NCBI lineage: Bacteria > Pseudomonadati > Planctomycetota > Planctomycetia > Planctomycetales > Planctomycetaceae > Stratiformator > Stratiformator vulcanicus. Next base: position 4,535,354 of record NZ_CP036268.1, on the reverse strand, counting down.
ATACTCGCCGGATGAATTCAAGCAACATCGGCTGGAACAAACCGAGGCGGCTTGGAAGCGATCGTTCCCGGATCACACGGCGAATCGTGTCGAGACCGACGAACTCCTGATATTCGGCAAAGTGCCGCCGACACGGTTGAAGGAGCTGGAAGCCGCGGCTCAGTCTGATCTCGATAAACTTCGCGAGGCGTTCGGCGTTAAGCAGAAGCCGATGTTCAAAGGGCGGTTGGCGATCGTCGTGGTCGGTGACCGATTCGATCTGGAAGAGTTCAATCTGGTGATGGAAGGCGGACGGGCCGTGCCGCGGGATGTGTTCGGGCACTCCAAGGTGACCGGCGACTTCAACGACGCGTACGTCGTGCTGCTCGATACCGGCGACACCGCGGCGGCGGGCAAGCCCGATGCGAGTACGACATTGGGCACGCTGCTGACCGAAGCGGTGCTGTCGCGTAGCGGGAATCAGGCCCCCGATTGGGCGACCGCTGGGGCGGGGTTTGCGATGCTCAATCCGGGGCAGGGGACCGAGAACGCGTACCTCAGCGACATGCAGTCGCTCGCCGTCGAGGCGATCAAACAGGTCGCGCGGCCCGATGATCTGTTCAAAGCCGGGCAGTTCGCGCCGGCCGAGACGAAAGCGGTCAGCTATGCCTTGGGTGATTATCTGATTCGAGCCGGCGGAGCGAACAAGTATGCGACGTTCCTGTCTCGGCTGAGCAGTGGCGTGAAACCGGAAGATGCCGCAAAGGACGTTTATCGGGTCGACCTGACGGCGATCGGGCTGCAGTTCGGCCGGACCATCGCACAATAATCAATTCAATCAATCGGCGGGGCGCTCTCGCTACAGATTATCGGCGATCGTCCTATATTGGGGCGAACGCATTTTGTGGGAGCGAGCCTTGGCGGAGCGTACTGACGTTACGATTGTCGGCGGGGGAGTCATCGGACTCACCACCGCGCTGGAACTGGCCGATGCCGGTCGAACGGTCTGTGTGATTGAACGCGGCGACTTCGGCCAGGAGGCTTCGTGGGCCGGCGCGGGGATGCTTCGTCCCGCCAATCTGGAGCAAGCCAAAACCGTCGAACAGCGGCTTCGCGGTTACAGCTTTCAAATGTGGCCGGGCCATACAGCGCGCCTGAAAGAACGCACCGGCATTGACCCGTGCTTCGAACGGTGCGGGTCGCTCGTGTTCGGCGAGTTCGAACACGAAGCAGAGGAACTAGCCGCCGAAGGAATTGAGGCGACGGTCATCGATTCGGAACGCATTCGGGAACTCGTCCCCGGGGCCGATGGATCAATCAGTCGAGCCCTCGAAGTCCCCGCGCACGCCCAACTGCGCAACCCGCGTTTGTTGCAGTCCCTGCTGGCAGCCTGTGAGGGGGCGGGGGTGATGCTGAAACCTCGCACGATCGTTACCGGCGGCAAACGCGAGGGAGATCGCATCGTTGAACTGACGACTGAGGCCGGATCGATCGCCTCAGCGACTTATGTGATTGCCGCCGGAGCGTGGTCGGCTTCGTTGCCCGATCCACTGCGGGTGCCGCTGCCTATTAAGCCAATGCGGGGACAGATCGCGCTGTTAAAAACAGAGGAGCGGTCGTTCCGGCCCTGTTTGCATGAGGGGGATGCTTACCTCGTGCCGCGGGCCGATGGTCGCGTGCTGATCGGGTCGACGGTGGAGGATGCGGGGTTCCATAAAATTAATACCGCCAAGAGCGTCGCGTGGTTGCTCGACTCGGCGAAGTCTTTAATTCCGTCATTGGCGAACGCGGAAGTCGAACGGACGTGGGCGGGGCTGCGGCCGGGCTCGCCCGACGGGTTGCCATTTCTCGGGAAGGCTCCGGAGCATAACAATCTCGTTCTCGCCTGCGGGCACTTCCGTTGGGGATTGGAATGGTCTCCGGTGACGGCAAAGATCATTATCGCGATCATCGAAGGCGGCGAGCCACCGATCGACATGACGGGCCTCGAAGTCGATCGTCCGCTGCCGAGAGAATGGGTGCGGAAGTGAGAGCGGTCGTGCAGCGGGTGACTTCGGCATCGGTCGTCGTGGAGGGCGAGACGATCGGGGCGATTAATCACGGATTCTTAGTGTTGCTCGGCGTGGAGAAGGGCGATACGCCAGCCGATGGATCGTATCTCGCGGCGAAGATCGGCGGCCTGCGGGTGTTCGAAGATGCCGAGGGAAAGATGAATTTGTCACTCGCCGACGTCGGCGGATCGATGCTGGTCGTCAGTCAGTTCACGCTGCTGGGCGACTGCCGCAAAGGCCGCCGACCGAGCTTCATCGAAGCGGCCCCGCCGGAGCTTGCCGATGAATTGTACTTAAAATTCTGCGACGAAGTGCGAAGTCAAGGCATCCCGGTTGAGACGGGAAAATTCCGAGCTCACATGGAGGTCTCTCTGGTAAACGATGGGCCGGTGACGTTGTTGGTGGATAGTCGGAAGGTATTTTGAACGTTCGGCGGTGCGTGTTGAAGACATTCTGGCTTCTCAGTCTGCTCACGATCGCATCGGCGGCTTTGCTGATTATGAATGTTTGCGGCCGCGGGTTACTCGTGCCGGTTGTCACTTCGCAGGTCGGTGCACGCGTCGCCGCCGAAAATGGCCTGATAGCATTGTTATCCTTCAGTTTGGAACCTCGCGAGGCTGAAAGTCTTAAAGACAGCATTCTAAGTTCCGATTCGCTTGCGATTAAATTCGGTCCGGTCGCCGTGATGTGGCGGGACTCCAATTCCTTTCCGTTAAGCAGTCTTGTCAACTTCGATTTGGATATCCCGAACAGGTCGTTCAACATGCCATCAACAACGTTTCCCATTCTCTTTGGGATGTTGGCCGTCATGCGATTGTTCCAAATTCGGAACCGGCGAAGCGAGGATTTGGCGGCGGTGACAGGGGACAGTCCCAAAGAGCCGCCCTCAGCGATCGAGGAGTGAGGTGACCCCGATGCAGGGTGCCGGGGGCGTGTCGCCCCCGCATCTGGAAGTCCGTCAGGTTATTGCATTGTTTCAATCGGCGACAGCATATGCGGGCGGAACTGGAAATTGTGAAATGTTTAGGTCAGGGGCAGTTGGATCACGGGAAATTGTATTAAGTCTGACACAGGGTCGCCGTGAAACTCTTTAAGTGCTTGGTGTTATTTGTAATCGTTTCGGCGATGCTGCCGATCTTAAATGCGCTGGGGATCGGCTTCTTAGTGCATGTACGGGGCTTTTCTGACGATTGCATTCTGCGTGCTGTGGATGGGATGCTGACGATCGACTATTTCGAATGGGGGCCGAACGAACGGATTTTGAGCCGCAATCGAATGAACTACTTGCTTGAGCGGATCTTTGTCTCAGATCCGGTCGCCGCGTTTTGGGAGAAGTCGGAGTTCAGCAGTGTCCGGCAATACCTCTTTCTCTTTGAATTTTATCAAAGCGATGAAGGCAGTGGCATTGTGATGCCGTCGATCACGTTGCCTATATTTATTGCGATGCTGTGCGTCATTCGGCTCTACTACTTAAGAACGCGCCCCCGCAGTCCGCGGCAGCAGACTGAGTGACAATTACGAGCGTCCGCTGAAAGGAGTGAACGCAACTTATTTCTTCGCCAGTTAACGGTATCCTCTGCGAAGGGTTTTTGACTCCCGCCTTCAGTAGCCAGCGGCCTCACAGAATGGTCCGAGACCGGTCCCCTTAATCGATCCGCGGTTCTTTCGAACGCGCGGCTTGTCTTGGGTCATGCTGGTATATCGGCAATTGGTCCGAATGGCGGCGCAGTGCTGCAGACGCAAAACCAACGGTTCACCAACTTCTGACTTCTAACTTCTGACTTCTGACTTCTACCTCCTAACTTCTACCTCCTACCTGCTTCATGATCCTGCTCCTCGATAACTACGACAGCTTCGTCCACAACCTCGCCCGATATTTTCGGCTCGCCGGAGAGCAGACCGATGTCGTGCGGAGTGATGCGATCACGGTGGCTGAAATAGGGGAGCGGCAGCCCTCGGCGATCGTGATCTCGCCCGGGCCCTGCACGCCGGACGAAGCGGGGGTTTCCATCGCGGCGATCCGCGATCTCGGATCGGAAATCCCGATCCTCGGCGTCTGTCTGGGGCATCAGGCGATCGCGGCGGCGTTCGGCGGTCGAGTCGTGCGTGCGGATGTCCCGGTGCATGGCCGCACTTCGGCCGTCACGCACAATCGCCGGGGCCTATTTGAGGGCCTCCCGCTTCCGGTGACGGCGACGCGATATCACTCGCTCGTTGTCGAACCCGAGTCACTGCCGGCCGAACTGGAGGTGACGGCGACTTCTGCGGGCGGAGTCATCATGGGGTTGTCGCATCGCACGTTTCCCGTTCGGGGCGTGCAGTTTCATCCCGAATCGATTCTCACGGCGGCCGGCGATCGATTGATCCGAAATTTTGTCGATCTGTCACATTCGTACGACCGTTCGACTTGCGCCGGCAATTGAGTTCGGACGATTGCCGCGTGCGGCTCGCAGTTTTACGATGGGGTATTGAATCGGGCCGGGCGCCGGGATCGCCCGATCCCGCCGTGTGATGGCCCGGCGAATTTTTACTGAGGAACCAATTAGTGGCCGCTCCGACGAATCATGCATCTGTGGAAGTCGTGCGCGGCGTCACGGTCCTGCGGCTCGGGCCTCAATTCGAAAGTCTGGACGAGTCCCACTTGGACGATGTCCGCGAACTCGTGATGGAGGTGATCGACGACGCCCCGGAGCCGCGGCTGGTGATCGACCTCACACACACCAAGTTCTTCGGGTCGGCCTTCCTCGAGGTGCTTTTTCGAGCATGGAATCGCGTGTCGAAAGAGCAGGAGGGACGCTTCGTGCTCAGCGGCGTGACCGAATACTGCCGCGAGATTCTGGAAGTGACCCACCTGAGCAGCCTGTGGACGGTGTATCCGACGGCCGAGGCGGCCGTGGCCGACATCGCTGAGGAATAGTTCGCAACGATCGTCGGTGATCGTGCCGTGGCACGATGTTGCCGCTCAGCGGGCGATTGATTCCGCGCGGGGGCGCGAAGGAAGCTGTTCGGATTCGTTGACTTCGTGGGCCGGATCAATCCGAAATGTGACTTCGCCCGAATCATCGATATCAATGACAGTGACGTTCTGATCTCCGACCCGAACGACGTCGCCGATACTCAGTTCGATTTCGATTTGCCGCACAGAGCGTCTCCGATCTTCGGTGAAAGCCCGTCCGCAGACGGGCAATCGTGTTTGGTGCCGACGAAAGGGCCGACAGCGCGCGGGAAGCTAACACCTCCGGCTATTGCGATCAAACCGAATCTGGCAGAACATCTCCCCGATCTTCGATGTTGTGGAAACGAACGTGAAGAGTCGGAGAAAATGCGTAGACTGTGAAGGCACGAGTGCCTTCGGCAGTCAGGCGTATCAGTAGAATCACGGACGAATTCGACCCATCTTACCTTGGTGAAGACTATGGAGCCGCTGACGTTTCGACCGATTATCAAACGCATTCGTTGGGGAGGGACCCGGCTTGCGTCAGTGCTCGGCAAAGAAATCGGCGATGCGACCGATGCGGCTGAGAGCTGGGAAATCGCCGATCACGGTGACGACCAGACCATCGTCGATCGTGGCTCTCTCGAGGGTCAACCGCTTGGCGAACTCGTGCGGTCGCACAAGGACGAGTTATTCGGCCTCCAGAATAGTTCTGATCAATTTCCTTTGCTGATCAAGTTCCTCGACGCGAACGATCGGCTATCGGTCCAGGTCCACCCGTACGACGAACTCGCCAGGAAGTTTGACCCTCAAGAGAACGGGAAGACCGAAGCCTGGGTCATTCTTTCGGCAGACCCGGGAAGCAAATTGTTTATCGGGCTCAAACAGGGCGTCGGTCCGGAAGAATTACGAGCGGCGCTCGATGCGACCACGGTCGAAGATTGTCTTCATACCGTCGAGGTCAAACGGGGAGACTGCGTGTTCGTGCCCGCGGGAACGGTTCACGCCATCGGCGAAGGCATCGTGCTCGCCGAAATTCAGCAGATGAGCGACTTGACCTTCCGCCTTTACGACTGGGGGCGCGTCGGGGCGGACGGCAAACCGCGGCAACTTCACATCGAGGAGTCGTTTCAGTGCATCGACTTCGATCGCGGGCCGGTCAATCCGGTCGCGCCGACCGTCATCGAAGAGGGGCCGCATCGGATCGAGGAACTCGTGCGGAGTGACTACTTCGTCATCCGTCGTCACACCATCGCCGCCGGTTCGACGCTTGATGCCGTAGCACATTTCCGGGTGCTGCTGACCATTGAGGGCGCCGGGCAACTGACCGTAAACGAATCAGAAGTACCTCTCGAACTCGGGCGAACCGTCCTATTGCCCGCGACGGCAGACTCGGTGTCGATCAAGGCGACTGAGCCGCTGACCCTTCTGGAGGCCTACGTCCCGCAGGCGTGATGATGCAAAACTGCAGCGGCCGGTTTCGCGTCTTCTGATACTGGCACCGGCGATCGTCAACCCGTGTTCAAGAGTCGGCGGTAGCCGTTGGTCAAGTATTCTTCAACGGCATTGCGCACCGTGCGGACGATGTGATCAAGCCGGGCTTCGTCGGTGATTTTTTCGCCGGACATTTCCGTCACGTAAAAGACGTCGACGATTTGGTCGACGTGCGTCGAAATTTTGGCGAGGTCGATGGAGACCTCCATTTCGAGCAGTGCGGTCGCGATCGTGTAAAGCAGGCCGCGACGGTTCGGGGCGAACACGTCGATGATGGTCGATTTTTCGGAGGTGTCGACATCCCGAACCACGCGGACGGTTCCGGCCGCGAGAGGAGGATAGTCGACCTGATCACCGTACCGGCGGTGATGGTGGAAAAGTCGGGCGACGGAGATCTGGCCCTTGATCGCGGCCCGCAGTGATGCGGCGACGTCGTTGATCCGCCAGTCGGGGACCTCTTCTTCGAAGTCTTCGTCGATCACGCGAAAGCGATCGATGGCGATGCCGGCGACGGTCGTTTCGATGATCGCCTCGACCGTCTGCATCCGCTTTGCGGCGAGCACGCCGGTGGCAACCGAGAAGCAACCATTGGTAAACGGCGGACGCACGATGACGCGATAGGTCGTGGTCGCCGTCGCTTCGTCGTAAGTCCCGGTGACCGAAACCTCCTGCTCACCTAGATCGAGCAGTGTGAGCAGATCTTCGGCGACGGCGTCTTCGGGAATATTGGCGAGGAAGTGAGTCGACAGCCCGTCCAACTCGGCCGTCGCCCAATCTTTAATGTCGATGGTCGAGACGGGGCGGTCGGCTTCGGTCAAAATGGCCCGGATTCGCCCCCGTTTTTCGTCCATCTGTGCGGCGTTGCTTTGCGGAACGTCACCGCCGAGAACCGACATCGATTGCCGATAAAATTCCGAGAGCAGATCGGCCTTCCAATCCGTCCAAATCCCCGGTCCAACTCCGCGCAGGTCGCACGCGCTGAGGACGAACAGGTGCCGCAGCGAATCGGGCGTTCCGACTTCGTGAGTGAAGTCGTAGAGCAATTTGGCTTCGGTCGTATCGCGGCGAAATGCCAGATGCACCATTAAGAGGTGACGATAGACGAGCAGTGTGAGTTGCTCCTGCTCTTCCTCCGAAAGCCGAAAACGCGCGGCCGTGCGGATCGCGATCCGCCGACCGACGAGGCTGTGGTCTTCGTCAAAACCTTTACCGATGTCGTGCAGCAGCAGGGCGAAATTGAGCATCCAGGAGTGTGCCAACTTTCGGCGGGCATCGCCGACCGCCCCCGGTTCGATGAGAAAATCGTTCGCCGCATCGATGGTGCGAAACGTGTGTTCGTCGACCGTGAAACTGTGATATTCACTGAATTGAATCAGGCAGCGAGCGTGCGTGAACTCTGGAATCAGGTAGGCGAGCACCCCGGTCCGCAGCATGATGCGAAGTGCCTTACCAACGTGGTCCGGCGTGTCGAGGACCAGCAAGAACAGCCGGCAGGTCTCGTGAGTCAGTTCGTTCGGGAAGCGGCCTGTCGCACGGGTGATCGCCTCTTCAAGGCGAGGTGTCAAATCGACGCCGTCCCGCGCGACGAACAAGAACAGCTCGATCACCCGCTCCGGCGACGCGGTGATCCGTTCCGTCGCATTGGGGAGGACATCGATGGTCGTGGGGGATAACAAGAACACGCCGCCGACCCGGCGGGTCAGCAAAGCGTTCTTGATCCTCGAAATCGCATGGCGTGGTCGTAGGCGTTCGGCGAAACGATCGGCGATGTCGCAGATCGCGGTCGCGTGGCGGAAGTACTCCTGCATGAATTGTTCGACGTCGCGTTGCCCCGGTCGGTGCTCGAATCCCCATTTGACCGCGATGCGAATCTGCTCCGAACGAGACAGCACGTCTTGCTCGCGCTGGGCATGCAGATGAAGTTCGACACGCACCTTCAGCAAATAGTCGAGTCCGTCGATCAGGATGCGTTGATCATCGGCATTCAGGCCGCCGGCCGGGCGAAGGCGGCTGACGTCCGAACTCCCGTAGATCGCGTACGCGATCCAGCGCATCCAGTGGACGTCGCGCAATCCGCCGGGCGACCGTTTGACGTTCGGTTCGAGCAGGTTGGGCGAGCCGCCGTAGTTGTCGCGTTCGGTCTGCCGGGCTTCGGTGCATTCGGAAAGAAACGCCCCCAACCGGTGCTGCACGACGCGTTCGCGGAACAGCATCCTCATGCGGTCGTAAAGGACGGTCGAGCCGACCAGCAGGCGTGCTTCGACGAGCGACGTGGCGATCTGAATGTCCTGCCGGGCGATTCGCCACGTCTCATCGACGGTGCGGACACTGTGGCCGATCTTCAGGCCGCTGTCCCAAGCCTTTCGAATGAATTCGGCCACGATGGCCTCGACGTCACTGCTGATGTTCGGAGCGTGGAGAATCAGCAAATCGCAATCGGAGTAGGGCACCAGTTCGCCCCGTCCCGATCCACCGACGAGAACGACCGCTGTATTCGCGGAGACATTTTTGCGCAAGTCGCCCGGCAGATTAACCAGGACGTCACGAATCACCGAGCGGATTTGCTCTTCGAAGATCGTGGCGATGCGGTGGGCGAGGTGGATTCCGCCCGCTTTCCCCTCCCGAAGAGAAGCGACTTCGCGGCGAATCCGCTCGTCGAGCGGTACCGGCTGCGTGGGGATCGTTCCGTCGGCCGCCAACGTTCCGTTTCGCCTCGGTCAAAGCCAACTGGCTGGCATGAATAATGATGGGAACAGCCATTCGACCGTGTCGGGATGTGCGGATGCAACTCTATCGAACGGGTCTTGGCGTCAAACGCAGCTCAGATCGCTGACGGACCCGATTCGCCCGTGCGCACTCGAATCGCATCGTCCAGTTCGGACACCAGCACGATGCCGTCGCCCGGTTGGCCGGTTCGGGCATGCACGAGGAAGCAGTCGACGACGGCCTTCCACTGAGAATCGTCCGAGAGCACCTCGACCCGGACCTTCGGTCTCAGGTCGATCCGGTAGTCGGTTCCCCGATAATGTTCGTTCTTTTCGCTCTGCCGTCCGATTCCGCGGACTTCCGAGACGGTCACACCGCCGACAGGCAGGCCGATCAGGGCGAGCTTCAATTCTTCAAGCCGGTGATGCTTGATGATGCCTTCGATTTTCTTCATGCAGCGCGTCCCGGCGGTTCCTAAAAAATCGGAGCCGACTTGTCATCCGGCTCCGGTGATCAGCGTCAAAGCGCGCTGTCACCGGTTTCGCCGGTCCGAATGCGGATCATTTCGTCGAGATTCGTGACGAAGATTTTGCCGTCTCCGATCTGACCGGTGCGGGCCGATCGCAAAATCGTATCGACGACTTCTTTGGCCAGGTCGTCGGAGACAACGATCTCCAACTTCGCTTTCGGTAGGAAGTCGACTGTGTATTCAGCCCCCCGGTACTGTTCCTTATGGCCTTTTTGACGACCGAAGCCACGGACTTCGGAAACGGTCATGCCCTGCACACCGGCGGCGTTCAGCGCGTCTTTTACTTCTTCCAATTTGAAGTGGCGGATGATCGCCTCAATCTTTTTCATCGGGTTCCTCGAACCAAGTGAGTTTATGTCGGGCAGTTGTTACGGGTGCGTCGCCAAGTGTGATGAAGCATTCGGGACGACATCGGGAGAGGTTTCGATCTTCCGGGTCGCTATCTTGCAGGACGACGTTTTGCATCGGTATCGTTTCGCCGAACGGGCGTCGCCAGCGATTGTTCGCGTCCGGCATCTCCTTATTATGCCGGGCACTTCCGTCCGTTGAAAGTACGGTCGCGGAGTCTTCACACGCTTCAACGGGATCGATTCCGTGACCACGGCGGTCGTCATATCAGCGCTTGTCGGAATTGCTGCCGGGGGGATCGCCTATTTCTGGGCGACGACGCTCACCCGCCGCGGCGTCGATACCGGAAACGTTATTCGCACGTCGATACTGGCCGCGTGCGGTTGGGGGATTTTTTCCGGACTGCTGTATGCAGGTCTGGCCTATGCGGTGCTAGAGGCGGGATGGCAGACGACGCCCGATCAACACCTCTCTTCAACCGCGCTGCCGTCTCGACTCGTGTTTCATGGAACGCTGCTGTTCTTTCTCCTGACCGCCACGATCACCGATTTCCGTGACTACGTCATTCCCGATTGGATCACGGTCCCCGGAATGCTGCTGGGAATCATCGGACTCACCGCGGCGGGTCATGTCGATCTCGCGCCGATCTGGGTCGACTGGTACAACCCGCTCCCGACGCCTCAACCGCCGCAGGTGCCCGACTTTGTCCGCGAGACGCCCCACTGGCACGGCTTGGCGGTGTCGATCGCGGGCCTGCTTGTCGGCGGCGGCGTGGTCTGGCTTGCGCGAGCGGCGTGTTCGACGATTGCCGGGCGCGACGGCCTCGGGTTCGGCGACGTCACGTTGATGGCCATGGCCGGGGCGTTTCTGGGTTGGCAGCCGGTGCTGCTGGCGATCGCTATTGCGCCGTTGACGGGAATTGTCGTCGCGCTGGCCGTTGCGGTCTCGGGGCTGCGGTCCTACATCGCCTTTGGGCCCTATCTGGCCTGCGGATGCGTTGTGGTGCTGCTGACGTGGAAGTTCATCTGGGTCGCCCCGATCCGCGACCTCATGGGGGACGCCATCGGGATGGCCGTGCTGGGCGGCCTGATCGCAGCAATTTCAGTCGGAATGCTTCTGTTGCTCAGAGGCTATCACAGCATTCCGGTTCTCAATGCACCGAGGAGTGCGGACGGGGAACTTGGGGACGAATAGACCGCGTCTGTCGGATCGGGATCAGATGCGTTCGAGCTTGGAGTGCTTCCGCACCCGCGGTCGGCAGGCTTCGGCGGAGCGGCCATAAACTTCGAGGCGATGGCCTTCCATCAGAAAACCGTGCTCGGCGGCAACTTTCGCGAGGATCGACTCGAGTTCCGGGCATTGGAACTCGATCAGTTTTCCGGTTTCGCGGCAGATCAAGTGGTCGTGTCGCGGGTAGCCGTAGTCGTGTTCATAGACGTCACGGTCATCCTGTCGGGCGACCTTGCGAAGCATCCCGGCTTCTTCCATCGCCGTGAGGGTGCGATAGACCGTCGACCGGCTGACGCGTCGATTGCCTCGATTCTGGGTCAGCCGCTGCACGAGCTGCTCGGCATCGAAATGCTCGTGTTCGCTGAAGACCTCTTCAACGATGGCTTTTCGCTCGGGGGTGAGCCGCTGGCCTTTCGTGGCGAGATACTCGCGAAATTTCTCCAGCGGAGAGACCGCCACGTTGACCGACTTCAGCTCACTCACCTCAACACCCGAATCATTCTGCGACTAGTGGACCGTAAAAATTCTCTTGGAACCCGATGACTCTCTCGGAGCGAAAACGCCGCGGTCCACTCAGAGCCATGTTCCGAAACAGAGCCCCGACTGATCGTTAGGATTCTCGTTCGATGTCGTCGATCATTCGCTCGACTGCCGCTTCCAGTCGGGCGGGGTTCTCATAGGTGCCGTCATCAATTGCCGCACGAATCTGGCTCAGTCGCTCCGCCCGGACCGGATCGGTTGTATCGAGCTCGGCCAGTTCCCGAGCCGTGGCTGAAATTTCAACCTGATCTTGTGGTGCCATGCGATCGACGTCGGATTGTGCCGCGGTCCGGGTGCCCTCGGCGGGGCGACGAACCGATTGCAGCGGAACCTGTCCGCCGACTCCGTTGACTTCCATGATCTCACCTCGGATTCCGTACCTTGTGACCACCGCAGCGAACGCTTCGGAAGACCGGTGGATCATAGGTCATACGCGGGAGCGGTATCAACCGGAAGTTCTCGATTCGGCCATCTTTTAGGCGACGTAACGTGAAATTCAGCCTTGCCTTACGAGCGAAACCGGTTTGGCCGATTGCCGGAGGTTCTCCAGTTCCTCACCAAGAACACCGGCCGCCTGTTTGATGTCATCCCGCGTCACGTCCAAATGAGTGCAGACCCGAATCGTGCGGGGACCGGCCGGCATCATGACGACACCCCGCTCGCGAACGGCGGTCGCCAGTTGCTGCGGCGTGCCGATTTCCGAATCCAATTCGAAGAACAGGATGTTCGTTTCCACCGTCGCAGGATCGCATCTCAAACCGGGCATCGCGGCGATCTGATCAGCCATAAGCCGTGCATTAGCATGGTCTTCCGACAAGCGGTCGATGTGATGATCGAGAGCGAAAAGCGCCGCGCCGGCAATGATGCCCGATTGGCGAAGGGCTCCGCCGAACAACTTGCGGGCTCGAAATGCCTTGCAGATGTCGTCAGCCGAGCCGATCAGCATCGAACCCATCGGACAGCCCAGCCCTTTGGAAAAACAGATCGAAATCGTGTCGACCTCGGCAGTCAAATCGGCCGGGGTGTAGCCGCGAGCGACGCACGCGTTGAACAGGCGGGCGCCATCGAGATGCACGCGGAAGCCTCGCTCGCGGGCCCATCCGGCGGCCTCGCGAAACCGGTCGATCGGCCACGCAGCACCGCCACCCATGTTGGTGGAGTTTTCGAGGCAGACCAACCGGGTCCGCGGATAGTGCTGAGCTTCGGGATGCAATTCGGCTTCAAAATCCTCCGGAGTCGGCATTCCACGTTCGCCCCCGACGAGGCGACAGGTGATCCCGCTCATCGCCGCTGGGGCTCCGCCTTCGTAGTTGGCGATATGCCCCGTGCGGTGGATCAGCAATTCGTCCCCCGGCCCGCAATGACAGCGAATGCCCAACTGGTTGGTCATCGTTCCGGAGACACCAAACAGGGCGGCTTCTTTGCCGAACATTTCCGCGACCCGCTCCTGCAAGCGGTTAACGGTGGGGTCTTCGCCGTCCATATCGTCGCCCACGGGGGCTTCGACCATCGCCTGATACATTTCAGGTGTTGGGCGCGTCTTCGTGTCGCTGCGAAGATCAATCACGGGCATCCGCTCACTATGACAGAGTTGTCAGACGGGGGCGCAAACAGATATTTCGAAATGGGGCCGCACGCGACGGGCTTCCGAATTCGCCTATAAAAACGAGACCCTAAGCATACTCGATTGTATTACCGATTCCTCGGCTGCGTGACCCTTTCGCAAGCTCGCGACCCGCCTTACGATCGCCGGGAACGGCCATGAAACTTGGAAACGATCACCGATGTCGGCTGCGAAAACACCACTGCAAATCCCGCGAATCGATACCGCTCGAGATGATGCGGACGAACTGTTCGCTCAACTGCGCGAAAAGCTGAGTCCCCGGGGAAACATGGTTTCCGAAGCGGGAAGGGCACGCACGATCGCGCTGTTCGGAGAGCCGCTCACACCCCAAGAGGTCGTGGCGAGAATCTGCGGCGAGGTCGAGCGAGACGGGCTTTCCGCCGTACTCGATTACACAGAAAAGCTCGACGGTAAACGACTCGGCGAGGCGACACTTCGGGTCACGACCGAAGAATTCGCGACCGCTCACAAGGCGGCCGACGAGGGCTTTCTGGACGTCATCCGGCAGATTCGCGACAACATTCACGAATTCCAAACCGCCATTCTCAATCAAGAGGTTCGCGTGACCCGCGATCTCGGGCCGGGGCAGGTCGATTTGCGGCAGCGCTACGTGCCGGTCAAACGGGTCGGCGTGTGTGTGCCGGGCGGAGCGGCGGCGTATCCGTCGACGTTGTTGATGACTGCCATCCCCGCGATGGCCGCCGGCGTGGAAGAGGTCGCGGTGATCGTGCCCCCGACCGACTTCGGCGGCTACAACACCGATCTGCTCGCAACGTGCCAAGAGATCGGCGTCAGCGAAGTCTATCGCGTCGGCGGCGCTCAGGGAGTGGCCGCGCTCGCGTACGGAGCCGGACCGATCAAGCCGGTCGACATGATCGTGGGGCCGGGCAATTTGTTCGTTGCCCTTGCCAAACGCCATGTGTACGGCACCGTCGGTATCGACAGCATCGCCGGCCCAAGTGAAGTGATCGTGCTCGCCGATGACGCGGCCAACGCGGACTACGTAGCATCCGATTTGATCTCTCAAGCCGAACACAGCCCCGGCTCGGGTGTGCTGGTCACGTGGCACAAACCATTGATCGACGAGGTTTACGCGGCGCTTGAGCGGCAGCTCGCACGACTTTCCCGCGGTGATCTGGCGCGACAAAGTCTCGAAGCTTACGGAGCGTTGATTTGCGTTGCGGACGAGAACGAAGCAGCCGAGTGGACCGATCGGCTCGCGACGGAACACCTTCACATTTCGACGGCCGATCCCGAGGCGATGCTGGCGAAGGTTCAGAATGCGGGCGCGATCTTTCTCGGGCATCACACACCGGTCGCGCTCGGCGACTATGTAGCGGGACCGTCGCACGTGTTGCCGACCGGGGGAACGGCTCGCTTCGCCAACGGTTTGTGCTCGAACGATTTCCTGAAGCGTTCCTCCGTGATCTCCTACGATGCCGACGCCCTGAAGGCCGATGCGCCCCTCGTGCAGGCAATGGCCGATAAAGAGGGACTGTCGGCACACCGGGCCAGCGTTGACATTCGGCTCGGCGGAAAGTGAGTGCGAGCGTGTCATTAAGTGAGATCGCCGCGGTCCTGCCGACCGCCGCTGAGGTGATTGCCCGGGATGCCGAGCGAGGGTTCCATCACGGGGGGCAGCTCTATGTGTCTCGTCGCGGCGAAGCGATCATCGACGCGCCGTTCGGCCGGCTCGAAGACGGACGCGAGTATCCGGCCGATGCGCTGGTGAATTGGCTATCGGCCGGCAAACCGCTGACCGCCGTCGCGATCATGCAGCTGGTCGAGCGGGGGCAACTCGATCTTGATCAAAGGGTGGCGGAATTCATTCCGGAGTTCGCCCAAGGCGGCAAAGAACCCATTACGATCCGGCACCTGCTAATGCACACAGGCGGTTTCCGGAGTTCGGAGACCGGCTACCCGCAGGCCTCTTGGGACGAGATCATCGCGACGATCTGCGCGATGCCCCGCGAAGACGATTGGGACGTCGGCGAGACGGCCGGCTACCACGCGGTGACGAGTTGGTTCATGCTCGGCGAAGTAATCCGCCGCATCGACGGACGGCCGATCGCTGATTATCTCGCCGATGAAGTACTCGCGCCGATCGGCATGACGGACAGCCGCTTGACCATGACGCCCGAATATTGGCGGGAGAATCGAGGGCGGATCACACCCGCCTATCGCCGACTGGGAGCGAAGCAGAAGCAACTCGACTGGCACGAGCAGCAACGCTGCACCAGTCCGTCGCCCGGCAGCAGCATGAGGGGACCACTGCGGGACCTCGGCACCTTCTACGAGGCCATGCTGGCCACGCTGTCAGGGCAGCGCGAGGACTTTCTTTCGACCCGCGGCGCTAAAACCATGACCGCGCGGCTACGCGACGGCACGTACGATCGCACATTCATGCACGTCGTCGACTTCGGGCTGTGCTTCATGGTCGACTCGAACCGCCACGGTGCTGAGACGATCGCCTACGGGTATGGGCGTCACAGCAGCGCACGTGCGTTCGGCCACGGCGGGGCTCAATCGGCAATCGGTTTCGCCGATCCGGAGTACGACCTCGTGGTCACATGGGCGTTCGACACGCTGATTGGTGAGCCGAAGCACAATCGGCGAAACCGCGAGCTGAATTCGGCGATTTACGAGGATCTGGGACTGACGTCCTGATCGCTCGACGGGGCGCAACGATCAGCGGGGATTCGCGCCGGCATAGCCGCGTTCGCCTTCGACCGGCTTGGTGACCCACATTTGGGGAGCCTTCTCGCCGGCTTTCAAGTAACCGTCTTCACCCGGTTTGGTCGATTTGAACTTCGGATCGATACCGGTCTTGCCTTTGTCTTTGAAAATGTTGATCCGGCCGAACCCGCCTTTGCGCGTCGAGACGTTCCCCTGCAGGGACGGCTCTATGTCGGTCAGAAACGGCTGCAAGTCCTGCAATGTCGGATTCTTCCCGACCTCGAACTCGCGACGCCCCGTCTCGGCGAACAGGTTGTGGCGCACCGCGATCTGACGCGAATCCTGCGGCGGCAATTCCGAGAACTTCACTCCGGTCCGATTCTTAAAGAATGTGTTGTTCCGGATGAGCAGTGAATCGATCGGTCCCTTCGATTCGATAAGAATTCCGGTCTGCATTTCGTGGAAGATACACTCGCGAACCGCGATCGATTTCGCCGGACCGACGATTTTGAGGCCGGTCTCCATGGGGCCGGTAAATTGCGAGTCGAGCACCTCAACGCCGGAGGCCTTTGCGTTCTTGGCGGGTGTGATCGTTATTCCGATCGCCGTCGCGTCCGAAGCCTGAATCTCGATTTGATCGAAGGTCACGTTCTGTTTGTCATCAGCGCCGAAGCCGCCATCAGCGACGATGGCCGTACCAGCCAGATTCTCGATCGCGAGGTCGCTGAACTTGCTGCCGGTGAAGGGGCCGTTGATCGCGATGGCTGTCTTCAAGTCTTTCGCGTCGATGCGGAAGTTCGAAAATTCGAAGTTCTCAAGACTTCCGAATGTGAGCCCGATGTCTTTACCCGGCGGATCGATCAGCGGTTTCGGATTGCCTTGGCCGATGATGGAAAGCTTGCGGGGGGACGAAAGCACCGATTCATCGACCGTGATCGACTCCCGGTAAGTCTCTCCCCCGCGGACCCGAATCGTGATCGGACTTTGTTTGTCAGAAAGGTCCGCAATCGCTTTGAGTGCGTCGCTGATCGACGAGTATTCGGCGTTCGGGCCGACGGCCAGTTCGACGGCTTTGCCGGAGCCCCCGCCCGTGGAGTTCTGAACGACCGGCGCAGTCGGCCGCTCATTCAACTTATCGATCGCAAAACTGATCACCACCCAGGTGCCGTACATCAGCAAGACGGTTACGACCAATCCGATCGCGATCGGAATCCACTTGATATTCGTGCTCTGCTTCTTTTTGACCGGGCCGCGGCGACGCCGGGCTGGCAAAGCCTTGGCGACGTCGGTGTCGAACTCCGGATAACCGGTATCGACGAGATCGTCGAACATCGAGGTCGGGTCGTCTTCGGTCGCCTGCGTTTTCTTTTTCGTTTGAACGCGTCGGCCCCCCGACTTTCCACTGTCAGGTCGAGCGGCCGATTTCCCGCTGTCGGAACGGGCGGCGGACTTTCCACTGTCAGATCGCGGGGACGATTTGCCGCTGTCGGATCGAGGGGAGGCCGGCCGGGTCCGCGCCTGCGATTTCCCCGACTTTGGTTGAGGCGATCCCGGCGCACGCTTTGGCTCGGTCTCGCGGTTACCGCCCGCCTTCGCGGTCGGCG
This sequence comes from Stratiformator vulcanicus, assembly GCF_007744515.1. Taxonomy (NCBI): domain Bacteria; kingdom Pseudomonadati; phylum Planctomycetota; class Planctomycetia; order Planctomycetales; family Planctomycetaceae; genus Stratiformator; species Stratiformator vulcanicus. The sequence goes on along the minus strand of NZ_CP036268.1, from coordinate 4,517,638 downwards.
TTGATTTGGGATCGGCCGACTCACGGCTCTCCCGTGCTTCGATCAGTTTGCGCTCCGCCTCTTCGGCCAAGCGAATCGTCGACGAATCGGCGTCGGTTTTCTCGGCGAGGCTGATCTGCGTGGTCAGCGCGAGTTCCTGCTCAGGAGAGAGCGCCCCGGTTTCCTCGCCGCCACCCGCTTGTGACGACCCGTCGTTGTTGCTGCCGCTTGAGAAAGGATTGCCCGCCAGTGTGAGCGGTCCGTACGCAGCTCGACCGAGTTCGGCCGTGCTATCGCCTTCGCCGCCGGAAAGGACTCCCAGTGCGATTTCGTGTTGTTGGGCGTTCTCTTGAAGCCAGCGACCCGCGGCATGTGACAACTCTATCGCCGATGCGTGCCGATCGTCCGGGTCCTTTGCCATCATTTTGGCGATGAACTCTTCGAACGAGTCGGGTGTATCAGAGCGACGTTCGGCAAGCTTGGGCGGTGCCTTCGCCTGATGGGCCATCAATCGCTGGGCGAGGCTGCCGTCTGTGAAGGGGGGCTGCCCCGTGACGAGAAAGTAGACGGTGCAGCCCAGGCTGTAGATATCTGCGCGGGCATCAACTTTGTGGCTGTCGATCGCTTGTTCGGGGGCGAGATAATCGGCCGTTCCGAGGACGCGTTCGTCATGAGCGACCGTCAGTGATTCGTCATCCGCTTCCTCGAAAAACCGGGCCAGTCCGAGATCGAGGATTTTGACCACGCCGTTCCGGTCGATCAGCAGGTTGCCCGGCTTGATATCCCTGTGGACGAGCCCCGCTGAGTGGGCATGAGCCAAACCATCGGCTGACTGCCTCACGACCTCCATCGCTTGAGCAAAGGTGATGATGCCCGATTCCTGAATGACTTCCTGCAGGCTCTGGCCCTCGACGTATTCCATCACCAAGAAGTGAATTTCGGAATCGCCTTCTTTCTCCACGTCGACATCGTAGGCCCGCACGATGTTCGGGTGATCCAGCGAAGCGACGGCCTGCGCTTCTCGGTGGAACCGGCCAAGGTAGGACGAGTCATTGACGCGTTTGGTCGGAAGCACCTTGATCGCGCACCGGCGTTTCATCACGGTGTGCTGCGCGAGGTAGACCGCACTCATGCCGCCTTTGCCGAGCAGCGAGAGGAGCCGATACCGGCCGAGAAAGAAGCCGCGGTGCCGACCCTGCAGTAGTTTTTCGGCCTGCCACTTCGTCAGGACGTCGCGTTCGATCAAGTCCTTCGCGAGCGCTCGCGCGTCGGCAGCGTCGACGCCGGCCGCTTCGACTTCCTGTAACTTCTGCGCAAGACGTGCCTCGTCGAGGAGGCCGCTTTTCCGAATGCTTTCGAGAAAAGAGTCTGCGGCTAGTTTCGTCGCCATAGGTACCTGAGTCGCCGACGACCGATCAATTCGGCTCCAAGTCCGCAATGCTAATGAATCTGAAATTGACGTGCGATGTGACCGGAGGTCGCAGCGGGATGCCCGAACGAATGTCCCGGCATAAAAACGCTATCCTAAAAATCGACCAAGCGACAGGATCACGGGTCGATTTTTCCGCAGGCAGCCCGCCCGTCCGCACGAACGTTCCGAATGACATCTGCCGACAACTCCATTATGCTACCATCGAGGGATAGCTTCGGGCAGGGCCGAAACCCCTCCCGCGACTGAACTAAGTCGATTTTGACCCTTGCCGCCTCACCACAAAGCGTCTCATGCCTCCGAAGATTCTGATCGCAGATGACAATCAGCAGAATTGCGAACTGCTGGAGGCGTATCTGGCCGATTGCGACTACGAAATCGTGTTCGCCGCCGATGGCGAGCAGACGCTGGAAGTCGCCCGCCAGCAGCGGCCCGACGTGATCCTGCTCGACATCATGATGCCGAAGCTCAGCGGCTACGAGGTTTGCGCCCGTTTGCGGGCCGAGGAAGAGATTGCGTCGATCCCGATTCTGATGATTACAGCTTTGGACGAGCCGGGAGATATCGACAAAGCGGTCGAAGCGGGCTGTGACGACTTTCTGACGAAGCCGATCAACAGCATGGAATTGAAGATTTGTGTCGAATCGCTGCTCGGGATCGGCGGTTTGGAACAGGAGTGCAACCGGTTCCTCTCTTATCTGGACGCCGTCGAAACGGCTTCGACCGCGGCACGGGCCTGAATTTTTCGTCCGCCGAAATCCCTTTCGGCAGACTCCGTCTGCGAAGACCGGTGCGATGACTGATGGAACCCTTCCGGACGCGGACCCGATCCGCGTCCGACTCAAACGCCGTAAAGCGCAGCCGTTCTACTTTCGGCATCCGTGGGTCTTTGACGGCGCGATCGATTCGGTCGACGCCGACGTCACTCCGATCCCGCTCGGTCGCGAAGCGATCCTCGAAACCGATCGTGGTGAACCGCTGGCCCGCGGATTGTTCAATCCCGGAAGCTCCCTCAAGCTGCGGCTTTATTCGTGGGATCCGGAAGAACGCTTGGACGCCCCGTTCTGGGGCCGCCGGCTCGACGAGGCCATCCGCCTCCGTCGGCGATTGTTCTCCGATTGGGGCAGCGAGTCGGCCTTTCGCCTCGTCTTCAGCGAAGCCGACGGACTGTCCGGACTGATCGTCGATCGCTACGGCGACTACCTGCTCGTCCAACTTACCGCGGGCGTGTTGCTGCCGCGGCTCGACATGTTGCTCGAAGAACTTCGGCAACGCTTAAATCCGAAAGGAATCTGGCTGCGGACCGAAAAGGGGGTGACCGATACCGAGGGCATCGACCTGTCGGATCGAAAGCTGTGGGGTGACGCTCCGCCGCGGCCGTTGTTCATCAAAGAGAATGGCGTGACGTACGGCGTCGACACCGAGGAAGGCCAAAAGACGGGATTCTTTCTCGACCAGCGAGAGAATCGCGCCGCCGCGGCCGGCTATTTTCGGGGTGGGCATCTCCTCGACGTGTGTTCGTACGCGGGCGGGTTCTCGTTGACGGCACTTCAAAAAGGTAGCGTCGATCAAGCGACGGTCGTCGATGTCTCCAAGTCGGCTCTCGCACTCTGCCGAGCGAATGCAGAATTGAACGGGTTCGCCGATCGCATCGACGAGAAACAGTTGGACGCATGGAAGGCGTTGGAAGAATTTCAGGCGGCGGGAACAAGCTTTGATGCCGTCGTGCTCGATCCCCCCAAAATGACCCGGCACCGTCGCGGCATCGATCGCGCACTCAAAGGGTACTTCGCCCTGAATCAACTCGCCGTCGAGGTTCTCAAACCGGGCGGTATTCTGGTCACCTGCAGTTGTTCCGGCCTGATCACGGGCGACGACTTCCTGCAGATGCTGGCGACGGTCGCGATGCGGACGGGGCGCCGTATGCGAGTCCTTGAGAGCCGTGGAGCATCGCCGGATCATCCGGTCGCGCCGAACATCCCGGAGACCGAATATCTGAAGTGCGTGATCTGCGAAGTCGCGTGAATCGAGCGGCAGTGCGTCGACCGCTGCGAGTCCGAGGGGCAATCTGATGGCCGGTCGCTCGGCAATCGTCTCAACGACTGGTGCCTCCGTCTTGGATCGCCGCCAAAGGAAGTCACCTCTCGAGCGTCCTCGAATCGGGGTTTGCTCTGAACGACGCGGGCGGTCGCCTTGCGGCAAGGTGAGCAGCAAAAGCGGGAGCCGGAATGTCTGACGAACTGGACGAAACTCGGCGACTCTGGGATGCGGTCGCGGCCGACTGGCGCGTGCAGGTGGGACGCGAAGGGGATCGCAACCGCCGGCTCAATTCCGATCCGGTCCTGTGGGAGTTTCTGGGGGATGTCCGAGGTCTGCGCGTGCTCGATGCCGGTTGCGGAACGGGCTATTTCTGCGGCTTGTTGCGGCAGCGGGGCGCAGAGGTCACGGGAGTCGATCTGTCATCTGAAATGATCGCGATCGCCGAGAGAGACCATCCCGAGATTAAATTTCGCGTCGATTCCTGCACCGAACTTGCGACCGTGGCCGACGCGAGTATCGACCGCTTGGTCTCGAACTATGTGCTGATGGACCTCCCTGATCTGACTTCGGCAGTTCGGTCGTTTTATCGGGCCCTGTGTCCCGGCGGCGAAGCGGCGCTGGCCTTCTCTCACCCGTGCTTTCCGTTCGACTTCGCCGAGGAGGGCAGCCAGGACACGCTGAGCTACCACTGGCGCCAATCGTATTTTGAACGAAGAAAAGAAGTCGCTCCGCCCTGGGGGCACTTCACCGAAGAGTTCCTCTGGTTTCACCGGCCGCTGTCCGATTATTTCAGAGCGTTTCGCTCCGCCGGGTTCGACGTTCTCGATCTGGTCGAACCGCGACTGACGCCTGACCGTCAACAATTGGCCAAGGACGAAACCGAACGCCGTCGCGCGGCGTCGATCCCCCTCTCGATCGCTATCCGATTACGCCGTCCAATGTGAACTCGTCTTTGGCGGCTGATCTGTCAAATTGTCACGAGTTCAAGAAAATTCGCGTTCCGGGGGCGGCAAAATTACGGTCCCCGGCCACCCCCGACCTCGCAAACCTTGCGTTCGAAACTGACCCGCTATCCAATTTCTTCCGAAATTTGACGCGGTGCTGCGAGATCATCGACAAGATGGAACTCGGATCCCATTTTGGTCCTTCTTTAACTTTCGACGAGAGACGACCATTGGACGATAGAAACCGGCGCTGTCGCTTGTCGAGTTCCGTATTGAGTCCACCTGTATTGAGCCCACACCTTTCGAGCTTAATCGGGCAGGGGGTCTGCCTTGTCGCGGTGGCAACACTTCTTGGCATTTCCTCAGGCTGCCGACCGATCGATTCGGGAAGGCCCGACTCTGTCGAGCGTGATTCAAGCACTGAGGAAACAGCGCCGCCCGTGCCATTCCTGAAGCGCCGCGCCGGTTGGGAGTCGACACTCGTGCGAGAGGGACCGGCCCCTCAACCCTTTGGCGAAATGACGCCCCCCGACGGTATCTCGGAAGTTACCTATCTGTCTGGCGACCTCGCACTCAAAGCATGGTACGCGTCACCGAAGACAACTGCCGATCGCAAAGTTCCGGGGCTTGTTTATTTTCATAGCGGCTTCGCCTTCGGCCCTGACGACTTCGAATTCGTGCGTCCGTTTTTGGAGGCGGGTTTCGCCGTCATGACGCCGATGCTGCGCGGCGAAAACGGAAACCCCGGTCACTTCGAATTATTCGGCCGAGAGTTCAACGACGGCTGCAACGCCGTCGGATGGTTGGCTGACCAGCCGTCGGTCGATTCGAGCCGCATTTATGCCTTTGGCCACAGCGTCGGAGGCGGCGTCTCCGCCTTGCTCTCGCTCGCTGGCGAGTCCATTCCGCTACGTCTGAGTGGGAGCTGCGGTGGCTTGTATCCCCCTGAGATATTCGCGACAGGGTTCGCGGAAATTTGCCCGTTCGATCCGCAGGATGCGTCGGAATGCGAACTCCGTGTACTACTCGGCAACGAGCGTGACATGAAGACGCCCCACATCGCGTACCTCGGTCTCGACGATCCGCTGTATCGACACGCTGATCCCGCGGGCGAGACGAAGCTCGAAATCGTCAACTTGCTGGGAGATCACTTTTCATCCGCGACACTCGCACGCGATCACTTTCTGCGGCGGGTCCGGGACGACGCAAGTTCCGTTCAGCTTACGGCTCCCTCGTTGCCCGTTGTCGTCCCCGAGCCCGATATCTGGAGTGCAGTCCCCGATCCGGTGGTCGAGCCGGTTGAGTTCGAAGTACCGCCGGAAAATGTCGAGGTACTGCTTTCGGAGAATAGAGAATGCCGATTTCCATCGCCGACGGGGCGTTTCGCGACGTTCGGCGACTATCCATCACAATTCGACCTTGTCGATCTGTATTCCCTGGAGGTCGTTGCCCGTTGCCGTCCCGGCGTGAATCCGAACAAGGCCTTCGCGTTCGATCCTCAATCGCGGCTTGTCGCCTGCATCAGTGATACCGGCCGCGGATCACGACCGAACACGCCACTCACGCATTCCAAGACGGCTTATTTGCTGATCAAGTCAGCTGAGACCGGTGATTTGATTTATCGCGGCCGCCCGATCATCGACGGTGAGGAACGCTCGTTTCCGGCTCTCAATTGGGTGCTCGATTTCGTCGCCGAAGGTCGGTTGATCTCGACCGTCGCCCCTGTCGAGGACCCCGAAAAACGACATCACGGGTACGAGGGCATCTATTCGATGGAGGTGAATGAACTGCGGAATCCGATCCGCCTCGAGGTCGAAGCCAGTCAATGGGGCCGACATCAATTCAGCCCCGGCCGAAGGTATGTTTTAACGATGCTCCCGCTCGGTCGTCTCGAGGTTGTTGATCTCGTCACCGGTCGAAAGGTCGGGAGCGTCGCACTGCCGAAGATTTTCAACAAGGAGGGCGGCGAGGAATCGTATGCAAGCATTCGCTCGAATGGTTTCTCGCGAGACGGTCGATCCTTCGCAGCCCAAATAGCGACGAAGGTCGACAAAACGTTCGTTGACTATCTGCTCTGTTGGGAATTCACAACCGGCCGGCTGACTCAGTGCCTCAAACTTGATTACCGAAAAGTCCCTGTCGATCGATTGGCCGGACGGCGGAACCTGTTCTTCTTGGAAGAGAACCGCGGTTACGTAATCAATTACGGTACGACCGCGATCTCCGCCGATGACGGTAAGGTCATTTGGATCGATCGCACGCAGGGCTTTTGGACGTTTCCCCGTCAAGTTTTGGCCGGTGATTACGTCACGATCCAACGCCCTACGAACGTCGTTCGCGGAAAATCTTACGAAGAATGTCCGAGGCTGCTAACCTTTCAAAAGGTGACTGAAAACAGGACGGCCTCCGACCGATAACTGGGAAGGTAAGCGTCAGCCGCGATTCAGACCCACGCACACGAACGGAATCTGTTCATCAATACATCGGTATCGAAGCTCGGCTTCGCCCGCTGGGAGGTGACGCAAACGGGAGTGTCGCGAACTCAGTAATTCGCGGCGGCTCAACGCAAGCATTCAGGCAACACTAGTCGCTGATGGAATCGGCTCGAAGTCAACGTGGAGGAATGATGGTGATGGCATCGGCACGCCGATGGAAGGGCTGGCTCAAGAGCGTGCCTGCGGTCGAGCGAATCGTGGAATACCGGCGCATTCGGCACGGCCTTACGACGGAGCGGGCTTTGCTAGAGGGCACTCACAAAACGACGTGCCAGCATCCGAGCATCCTCTTCTTCTCTTTCAACAAGGCGGCGACGCAATACGTCGAATCGATTCTCAAGCAGTGCAGCAAGAGGAGTGGTCTGACTCCCGTCAATTTCGAAAAGCTCTCCTTTAATACCGATTTCCCCTATCTGGGGGATCTTTCGGCGGAGGCGATGGCTCCGTACCAGCAACTGTTTCGACCGCAGGGCTATCTCTACTGCCCGTTCTCCAAAATGGTCGAAGGCATCCCCGATCTTGACAGTTATCAGATCGTTTTGATGACGCGCGATCCGCGGGATTTATTAGTTTCGCTCTATTTTTCCGTCGCTTTCAGTCACTCTTTGCCGCCCCGCGATTCGGTCCTTTACCCGTATTTCTGCCAAATGCGGCAACGGTCGCAGGAGATGTCGGTCGACGAGTTCGCCCTCGAAATGTGTGACCATATCGGCGACAAATTTCGACGCTACCGCGATGCGCTCTGTGGCAAAGAGGCGGTTCATCTCACGAGCTACGAGTTGATGACGTCCGACTTCCCGCATTGGCTCACAGGTTTGCTTGAGCACTGCGAACTCGATGTTTCCGAATCGACACTCGCCCGAATCGTGAGCGCCCATCACAAGTCGCGCCCCGCGACGGAGCAGGCCGACCAACATGTGCGGAAGGGCCGCCCGGGCGACCACCAAGAAAAATTGTCCGAAGCGACGATCGCTGAGCTTAATGAGCGTCTGGGCGACGTGTTAAGCGAATTCGGCTACTGCTGAGGCGGCCCGAAAGAGTCACCGTCGACCCCGGAATTGTCGCTGACTTCGGTGTCGTTGCCGATCGCTCCGTCGGTTCGATAGATCCGGAACGAATCGTTGCGGTAGACCGGGTCGATTTCGAACGGGCCGCGGCGATACGCGATCAGATAATCGATCCCCGTTAGGTCATGCAGCGCGGCGAGGTCTTCCGCCGAGAAACTTCCGTCGTAAAACTCGTACGACCAGTCCCGCATGCGTTGCCGTCGCTGATACCAGGCGACGATTTCCTCGGCCCCCTGTGGGCAGTCCTTGTAGCTGTAGAACTGAGCCCGCTGGGCGAACCATTTGAACGCCCAATCGCGAACCGGTGCCTGGATCAGGGCGTCGGGCGGGGTGTTCTCGTCGATCCAGCGACACAGGTCGATCCAGTCTCGCTTCATCCGCGGCGGCATCCGACTCGGATTCGCGTCGGGCGTTGCCACGCCGATCGCCAAACTTGCGGCGAGCATTCCCACGAGGACCGCCGGGACGTAGCGAACTCGGGAGGCGACTGCGTCAGAGTCGTGCGTGTTGACGTCGCCGGCACCGCCAACGGCGACTTCTCGCCGATCGCACCAAAGCAGCAGCCTCTCAGCGACGAGGATGCTGACCGCGACGGGCAGGAAGACGTCGCCCAAGCGAAACGGGTAAAACTTAAGCAGCCACGTTCGCAATGGCTGCCAAGGCATATCGGCGGCTTCGCCGCTTCGCCAACCGATCAGAAGGCCCGCGATCAGAAACGCCAGAGTCGCGGCAACGAACCAATGAAACCAGCGGCAATCGGGTCGAGGGTTGTCCGACTGTACCGGGCTCCGGCGGTATCTCAGCAGGATGATCCAGGCGACAAACAGGCCGAAGTAAAGCTGAAATGCAAACGTTCGAAATTGCATCGGATCGACATGATGCTTGATTCGGATGAAGACATGAATGAAGTTCGCTTGCTGATTGATCAGCGGATTTTCAGAACCGGCGACGGCGCCTAGCGCGGGGACGATGCCGGGCAGGGCGGTCACGCCGAGCAGTGCGGCCATGGCGAGCCATCCTCGCCATGAATTGCGCTCAGCCGGCGACGTGCGGCGGCCCGAGGGGATACTGAAATCGGCGATGGTCGCCACTGCGGCCGCCAGGACCGCCCAACATCCGACGACGGCGTGAAAGCAGATCGCCAAGCCCAACAGAAAGCCTGCCAAGCCGCGCCGGCCGGTAAGTACCGCCGCAATCGCCCAGAACGTGAAGCCGTAGGCGAAGACTTTGCCTTCGATGCCACCGACGATCCACTCGCCCGAGAACGTGCCCGTCATGTGCAGCACGAGGAACAATGACACGGCCAACGGGGGCAACCATCGGACACGCGTTAAGGCGAAGCACAGGGCCGACCAGCCCCACGCCATCAGACCGTACCCGACGATGCGACCGATTAGTGCGACGCCGAACAGGCTCATCAACTGAGTCAGCGGCCCCAAAGTTAAGTAAAAGATGAGGTGCGGATTCGAGGAATCGAAGAACTCATCGCCGGGACAGTACGTCGGGTCCCAAAAGTGTTTCGCCTTCCCCAGATAGGCCGGTTCGTTCACCGCGGGGATCGGCGCCTGTCGCAGCGAGTACCCCAACAGGATCAGCCAGGTCAGCAGAAACGGACCGACTCGGGTCGCGATATGCCGCAGCCGGTCGGTCCGGTGTTCGACGCGACCGCCATCCGTCACAGAATTGGATGATACGGATGCCGACATGACCTGGACCGCAAAAAATGAACGATCGCGACTCTCATCAGTCTGCTATGTCCGCGACACCGATTCGACCCAAAATGTTTCTGCCGAGTACTTGGGTCAGTTTGCAAGAAACAGAAATTCAAAGGGGGTGGCTGTGAACGGCGTTTTTACGACGCCCACAGTGATCTCGTCTCCAGCGGCGACATCTTTAAGCAGTCACGAGTTCGAAGGTTCGCGTTCCGGGGGCGGCGAAAGCGCCGTCCCCGACCACCCGACCAAACCTCGGTCCTGCTGAGGCCATTTGCCATTGAGCAGATTGCGTTGCGATTATTTTTTCTTTTTGGCGGCCTTCTTTTTCGTCGTTTTCTTCACGGCTTTCTTCGCGCTCGACTTCGTCGCTGATTTTTCGGCCGTCTTCGTCGGCGCTGCTTTGGGAGGCTTCTTGCTCGACGAGGTTGCCGATGCCGTTGATTTTTTGGCGGTCTTCTTTTTCGCGGACTTCTTGGCAGCTCTTTTTGCAGTCTTCTTTCCGCCGGAACTGCCGCCGAATACTTGGTCCCAATTCTCTGAGTATTTTGGGGTTGCCCCCGATCGAACAATCGGCCCGCTCATCAGTCTCTCCGCAGTAATGGGTCACGTCGTGTGCCGGATGAACCGGGTCGGTTGCCACCGCAGCGGCGAACCTTCCCGAGCCACGCGATGACGTCCGTCATTGGCGATCGGTGGCGCGGCGATTCTTTGGCACGCTGCCCACCCTGTCAACCAAGTGAGCACGGCAAAGGCGAAGCAACTCGGCGAACGACCATCAATCGCGATGACACGATCACCCAGATGCACTGCAATTGTCGTATCGACATCGGGCCGCTTCGACGTGAGCCGTCAGCCGCGAATCAGCACGTCGGGCCGGTTCATCGAGTGGCCGCGGACGCTCACCGTCACCTCGGGCCAACTCTCTGTCGGCGTGAGAACTTCATGTCCCGCATCGGTCACCAAGATCGTATCACCCAGCGGGGAGGGGCCGACCGAAGGACGCCAGCAAACGGGCATCCCGCTTTCGAGTTGGAATTCGCTGTGCGGCACGATCGGCGTTTCTTCCGGGGAGTATCCCATGACCTCACCCTGATCGGCCAGTTGCCATTCGTCGGGCACGCCGAACTTCTCGTAGATGCGAATGACGCGCTTCCATGTCTCGGACAACTTCCAACCGGCTTGCGAAAAGAACATGCCGGTCGCCTGCATGAGGACGGCTCGATGGTGCGCGTCCCGCTGCTTGGCGTCGAACTCATTGAAGGCCACGCTCCGGGTCGCCGTGACGTGTAACCCGTTTCGCCGACCGGTCGCACTGATTGAACACCATCGTACGACCGGAGCGTTGCTGAAATTGCCGTGCGGGTACAGTCGGGCCCGCCCGTCTCCGAGCACCTGCAGGTTCAATGGATCGACGCCGCGGCGGATGAGTCGATGTGAGACCTCCCCCGCAATATCTTGCTCACTTTGCCCGGGCTGACACGATCGCGCCGTCGCTTCGATCGCGTGAACGACATCGCGTCCGATGGTGCGAAGTTGTTCGATCTCCAACGGCGAGAGCTGTGTTCGAAACGTGTCGAAATCGCTCACAACCGACTTCTGCTCGTTCTTCTCCGCCAGACCGGCGTCGGTCCCGACCCGCCGACCGCGACACAAGTCGCTGATCAACACTTCCGGGGGTTCGTACCAAGGTCGCTCTTTCAACTGAAAGCCCAAGCCGTTCAGTTCGCGGTCGAAGACCTGTTGCGAGTCGACGTTGTTAGCGAGGACGACACGGGCATCTTTCGTCAGAAACAGCGATGCGTTCGTCCGATTGGCCAGGCCGAGCACATTGCAGCCGCCCACGGTGAACCAGGCGAAGTTGGCCGGCTGGCTGATGAGAAGGGCATCGAGGTCGCGACGCTCCAGCAACTCGGCGACTCGCTGCTGCCGTTCGTCGATTTCATCAGAGCGGCGAAAGTCAGGCACCGAGAACTCGGCCGATGAAAGCGGCTCTAACGGCCCATTCAAAGCGATCGGCATTGTGTGACCCTCTCCCAGAATTCTTTTCCGCACGACCGCATCAGTCGAGCATCATTTCGCCCCACGGCATCTTCTGCGTCAAGACAACAGCTGCCTTTTCAGTCGCTCATTGGCCCGCGAGCGAAGTCACACTTCACCTTGTTACTTTCATCTTGACTGTAGGATACAATCAAAACGACCCGTGATCGATATGCTTGTCGCAAGTTTTTGATATGGCACAACTTGAGTCGGATCGCGAAGAGCTGATGGCCGAGGCGACCGCGCTCGTTCCGCGTGTTGAGTGGATGGACGACTCCGGTCAACGCGTTGTGGCCGGATTGTTTCGCGATGGTCGACTCGCAGTCTATTTCGAGGCCGACCCCGTTTACCAATTCGATTCCTCCGGCCGGTTGCGGCGGGCCTTCGCGTGCGGTCGCCTCTACCGCACTCAAGGAGAAACGCTGGCCGAACTGACTCGTCAACGCGGCAATCGCTCAACGCAGTTGAATCGCAGAGACTTGAACCACAAGGAAACGACCGAATTCTTACAGGATGCCGTCTCAAGGCTGAACCGATTACACGAACGGATTTCGGAGGCAATGTCTCCGCACCGTGTGGTTGCCGAAGACGAAAGTGATGCCGACGCGGTTGAGCTTCTTCGAGGCCGCATCCGCCAAGCCGCCGAGACCTCAGCGTTAGCGCCTCGAATTCGCGGCAAGCGGTAGGCCACCCGATTCGGCGACGCTCTGATGCGATGTCTCCCAGCGAGTTCATCACAGGGCGAGATCACCACAGGCCGAGATCACCACAGGGCGAGATCATCACAGGTAAGTCACGAGAAGGACGACCCGATGCCAAAGCGAATGATCGTCGGCTGCGGATACCTCGGCCTGCGCGCGGCCCGCGCCTGGCTCCAAGCCGGTGACAGCGTCTCCGCGCTGACGCGATCGCCGGAGCGGGCCGATCAACTGCGGGAGATCGGCCTTGAGCCGATCGTCGGTGATGTCACCGAGCCCGACAGCTTGTCAGACTTGCCCGAAGCCGACACCTTGCTGTTCGCCGTCGGCTTGGACCGGTCCGCCGGAAAGTCTCAGCGCGAAGTCTATGTCAACGGGCTGCGTCACACGCTTGAGCGAATGGCCGGGCGATGCGGTCGAACGATCTACGTCTCCAGTACGAGTGTCTACGGCGAATCGGACGGGCGTTGGATCGATGAGCAGACGGCGGCCGCACCCACACGAGACTCCGGTCGTGTCTGTCTCGATGCCGAACAAGTCTTCGACGAATTCTCCAATTCGATTCCGGAACGCGTGATCTTGCGATTCGCAGGCATCTACGGACCCGACCGGCTGCTCCGCCGCATTTCGCAACTCAAAGAGCGCGAACCGATCGCTGGAGACCCCGACGCCTGGCTGAATCTGATTCATGTCGACGATGGGGTCGCAGTCGTGCGTGCGGCCGCGGGAGCGAAGCAACCGAGTACGACTTTTCTCGTCAGTGATGATCAGCCCGTTCGCCGCGCCGATTACTACGAGGTACTCGCCGAATTGGCCGGCACTGCGGAACCGATCTTCGACAAAGATCGCGACGCGCGGCACTCATCCGGAACGGGCAAGCGGTGCCGCAACCGACAGATGAAAGACGAGTTCTCACTGTCGCTCTCCTTTCCAACTTACCACGAGGGACTGAAAGACGCGGTGAACCGTTCTGACGATCTCGGCTGACGATCTCGGCTGAATTCGGAACGAAATCGCAAGAATTTCGGCCACTCGTTGACGCGATTCCCAATCGCAATCATGCTGCACGGGCATGAGCGAACGCTCTGCCTGTTCGACCGGTTCTCTGCCCGAACCCGGTTGATACGGTTGGCGGGGCACCCGCGGACGTGCCGGTCGCACCGGCGAAAACCCTGTCATGTTGCAATCTCGGGCAACGCGTGACGATGGCCATGGTGACGCTTCAAATTCTCGAAGGCTTGGAACGCGGTCGCGTCTATCGCGACCAGGCGTTGCCGTTGACGATGGGCCGCGAGGAAGAAAATTCGATCCGACTCAATGACGAACGGGTCAGCCGCTTTCACGCCAAGCTGCAGGAAGAGTCGGGGCAGATCATTCTGACCGACCTCGACAGCACCAATGGCACACGGGTCAACGGCCGCCCGGTTCAAATACGGGTGTTGCGGCCCGGCGATCATGTGACGATCGGTCGCTGCGTCCTGCTCTACGGCGGCGTTGATGAGATCGAGGCTCGAAAGTCATTAGCCGGACAGCAAGAACTCGGCGAGGACGAATTACCAAGGGAAGAGACCGTGACCATCAAGCCGGAACAGGCGGAGCAACTCGCCGGTTCGGACGAATGGCACAATGTCACCGGCGGCGTCACCGGCCAAGCAGGCGGAGGTTATGAGCCCGAATGGGCCAAGTTCCCGCAAGGGCTGACAGCCCTGCAGCGGGCGCAACTGTCCGACCTGCTCGACCATGTTCATGAAGAACTCAAAGGGCTCGTGCTGTCAGCCGAGGAGACGGCTTCGATCCCCGAGCATCCCGAGATGCTCGTCGGCTGGGAAGAATGGCAACGGCTGCTCAAGCTCGAAATGGAACTCGCAGTCGCGCTGCGTCGGATCACCGACCCCGAACGCTGAACCGCGCTTTCCCCCGGTGCTACCGCAATTTCTTGTAGAAGCGGACGAAGTCGGCGTCGAGCATGTCGAGGTTCTTCCCGAACTCCGCTTCGAAGTCCGACAGCCGCTCCGCCGCCGAATACCCGCCGAGAGAATCGCGGGAGGCCACCCGCTTTAAATAGCGAGCGTATGCCACGGGCCGGGTCTCAAGCAGATAGAATGAGAGCGCCCACGCTTCGGCGTAGGCATCGAGCGCGCTGCGTTGAAACGCCTGATCGGACGAGACGAACTTCGCCAAAGCGTTCTCGCTCGGGCGACGATCGATCGACTCGCGAAACCAGCGGAGGCGATCATGATTGGCACGGTCGAGTACCGTCCGACTACCGCTTTGAGACCGCACGCCCGGTGCTTCAAAGACTGTCGCGAATCCTTCAACGACCCACTGCGGATTCTGTCCGACCCGGTCGTGAAGCCCCATGTTGAAAGCGAGCTGGTGCGTGGCTTCATGCACCAACGTATTCTCGATCGCCATGCCCGTGGAACTGCGGGCCGAACGACCGGCGCCCCCCGCATACAGGGCGATGCGATTGGAGGTCGGCAGGTAATAGCCGACGAGGTCGCGAGAAATCTTGGTCTTCTCTTTTTGGGCATAGGCCTCGAACATTTCGCGATTCGGAAAAACGACCACCACGAGGACCGACGTCGGCTCCGCGACGTCAAACCCCCGGGTCAGAAGGAACCGGCGAAATGATCCGTAGACTTCGCCCAATACGCGGGCGTAATCCTTAACCCGGTCAGGCGGGCCAACGACAAGAAACGGATTTGCCCCCTGATAACCGGCCTCCGCACCGAATTCGCCGGCCAGTTCGGCCCGCATCGTCCGGCTACCCCAGTGGTAAAACGGCCCAACTTTTTCGACGCGTTTGATGTCCGAGAGTCGGACGTAGTGCAAACGGGCCGCCTCGTCTTCGAATAGCGCGGCGGAGCTGTCACGGGCCAGCAATCGCCCCCGTTGGGTTTTGCTGCTCGTTTCGAACTCGATCAGCGAAAATCGATTCCCCGCCTCTGCGATGTCTCCCACGCCGGCGGTCAGCCCGAGTACAATCACCGACCAACACGTGATGAGCCGAGATTGCGATCGGAGTCTTCGATTTTGCATCAGTCAAGCCGGAACAGCGGACGGGGTGGGCGACGTGTTCGAACCCTAACTCACGCATCGCGGTCATCCGGCGTCGACCCCCTCCGACCCGACCGGCTCGCTCAGTTCGTCTTGCGGGTCGTGACGGTTGTCGCGGCTGTGGCGCTCGTGGCGACCCCTCTGCCGGCCGGTGAGAAATCGCTTTCTCAACAGCTCGATGAACTCAGTGCTCCGCAGTCACGCGTCCGGCTCCACGCTGCCGAGCAGATCATGACGCGGGAGACTCAAACCCTCGCGCATCTACCCGCGGCGGGGACGCTGCCGACGCCTGGGGCGAATGATTTGCTCGAGCGAATTCGCCTCAACTTCGAGCAGCGGAGGGCGGATGACGTCGCCCGGCCGCACCGGATCGCGGTCGAAAAACGGATGAGCGTATCGTCTCTTTTTACTCAAATCTCGAATCAATGCGGTTGGAAATTCGACACGACCCGGCTCAATGAATCAGTACTCGGTCGACAGATCGAATCTGTTCCCGAAATGTCTGTGTGGAAAGTCCTGTCGCACGCGTCACAGACGGCCCAATTCGCGGTCCGGGGGATGTCTCCCTCGGGCGACTTGATCCTGATCGATCGACCGGAAGCTTCGGGAACGGTCGTTACGAAGGGGATCGTTCGCTCCACGATCATGCCGGCGCGAACGCGTCGTCTCGGTGACGGTCGGCGTCTGCTGACCGTCACGGCCGACCTGTTGGCTGAGCCGTCGAAATTGCCGGTTCGCGTCCAATGGCATGATTCCGATTCCAAGGCGATAGCGGGTCAAGCGCAGCTCAAACCTTGGACGCCCGACGCCCGTCGCAACCTGCCTTGGATCAATCGCGATGGAGGCACTCCGTTGACGATTCGCTTTGTCCTGCCGGCCGATATCGAATCGGAGGCCGTGCTCGACCTCTCTTTGCCGGTGACGCTGACCTACGGGGCGGGGCAGGTCGAGTTGTCGATACCACGCATCGCAGAATCTGACGGAGCGTTCGACCGTGTCGGCCATGTTGCACTCAAGGTTCAAGATGCGCAGTTGAGAGAGGGTTCCTCCGGCCAGTCGCCTGAGCCGGCGCGCCTGCGAGTCGAAGCTGCCGTTCGATTCCTCAATTGCTCCGCGGAACTCGAATCGCACACGGGAGCCGTCACCAATGCCGCTCCTCGCTTGTCTAAGTCTTCGACCCAACTGGTCGAGTATCGGGCCGTGGGAACGGGAGTCGGCCGATTCGATGCGACCTTGATCTTCGAAGGTCCGATCGAAGCTCTCCGCACGTCCGACCTCGAATGGAGCCTTCCGCAAACGCTCGTAGAAGAGCAAATTACGATCGAAGCGAAGATTCCGATTGCCGAGAAATGAAGATCGTCGATTGGTTTTGAGGAATCATTGACCGCCAATTTGAAGATAGCCTCCACCGTTCGGGGTGATGGAAGAACCGTCTCCGGACACCCCGGCTCTCAACACTCAAGTCGGCTTAGTGTCTGAAGTGTCTGCGGCCGGTGAACAGCATCGCGATGCCGTGTTCGTTGCAGGCGGCGATCGCTTCGTCATCCCTTTTCGATCCTCCGGGTTGGATGATTGCCCGGATTCCCGCTTCGGCCGCCTGATCGACGCCGTCGCGAAAGGGAAAGAATGCGTCGCTCGCGCACACGCCGTCGACGCAACGACCGTCCGACTTGCGGGCGGCGATCATCGATGAGTCGAGGCGGCTCATCTGGCCGGCCCCCACGCCGGTCACCATCCGATCTTTCGCGAAGACGATCGCATTCGACTTCACGTGCTTGCAGACGAGCCACGCGAACGTCAGGTCGGTCAATTCCGCGTCGGTCGGTTGTCGCTCCGTGACGACCTTCCAATCGGATGATGGACTCGTCCCCTCGTCGCGATCCTGCACGAGCAGTCCGCCGGTGACGCGTCTGTAATCTCGATCCCCGCGACGCGGCTCGCGAAGGCCCGGCAACTTCATCAGCCGCACATTCTTCTTCCAAGTGGGCTTTGTCGTCAGCAATTCGATCGCATCGGCGTCGAAGCCGGGGGCAATGATCGCTTCCACGAATCGGCCCGGCTCGCACAGCGCTTCGGCCGTCTCGGCGTCGACCGCGCGATTGAAACCGATGATCGACCCGAAGGCGCTGACCGGGTCACCCGCGTAGGCTCGCGTAAATGCCTCCTTAAGCGACTCCGCCGTCCCGCAGCCGCAGGGGTTGGTGTGCTTCAGGACCGCCGACGCCGGGTCATCGAATTCGCGAATCAGGTTCAAAGCCGCGTCGAGGTCGAGCAGGTTATTGTACGAGAGCTCTTTGCCGTGCAATTGTTCGGCGGCAGCGAGCGTTGCCGGCTCAGGGTCACTCTCGACGTAAAACGCGGCCGATTGATGTGGGTTCTCGCCGTATCGCAGGTCGGCTCTTTTTTGCATTCCGACTTCAAGCCGGTCCTCCACGGACTCGGTATCGTTTGCTTCGAGCGAAGCCAGATAGGTCGCGATGGCTTTGTCATAAGCCGCCGTTCTCGCGAAAGCCGCTCGCGCGAGGCGTTGGCGAAACGCTTGATCGAACGTGTCTGTCTCCAACGCTCCGACGACGTCGGCGTATTGGTCGGGGTCGGTCACTACACCGACGTAGCGATGATTTTTGGCGGCCGAACGGATCATGCTGGGGCCGCCGATATCGATCTGCTCGATCGCCTCGTCGACCGAAACGTCTGCCTTTGCCACTGTTTGCTCGAAGGGGTACAGGTTCACGACCACGAGATCGAGCGGCACGATCCCGTGTTCGGCAATCGCGGTCGCGTCGTCGGGAAGGTCGGGCCGACCGAGAATGGCTCCGTGGACCAATGGGTGAAGAGTCTTGACTCGCCCTCCCATCATTTCAGGAAAGCCGGTGTATGACGCGACATCGATGACTTCGACGCCCAGCGACTCGAGATGCCGTCGCGTACCGCCGGTTGACAGCAGTTCGAATCCGAGTTCGACAAGAGCCGGTGCCAGCCGGTCGAGGTTCGTTTTGTCACTGACACTGATCAGAGCGCGCGGCATCACAGGGGGTTTTCAAGAAAAGTTTCGGGAACAAAAGATTGGGGAAAAAACGGGAAGCGGCCAAATAAGCATCGGCGGGGCCGCCCTGATCAGATTCAACCGGGCGGTCGAACCTGATAGGTCTTTACATAGCGGAGGCTGAACACGACCGCAAAGCAATGACCTCGGCCGACTTGCTCGACGCGGTCTGCGATCGACTCGGCTCGTTCGACCGTGCGATGCTACTGAGCGAATTCCGGCAGAATGGGACGCAGGTCGGGAGCTTCGTGATAAACCGGAAAGTCCGAAGCGATCTCCCGCACACACATTACGACCCCCGCCTCGGTCGCCATGTAAAGGCGATCGGTCCGCGGATTTGTCATGCGGACTTTGAAATCGGCGAGCGTGAAACTTCCGATCCGGCGCCCCGTCTCACGATCGTCGACAACGATCTTGCCGCGCTCGGCGCCGCCGTAAGCCCGAGTGTTGGAGACGGCGAGAAACTGCTCAATTTGACGATCTCTCCAATGCACATCGCCGATTTTCCGTTCGACGCGGAATAGTCCCTGATTCTCAGCAATCAGAAAGACGGAATCACCGATCGGCAGAACCGGCTGACTGATCTGAGTGCCGGCGATAAATTCCCAAGCGGACGTTCCGTTTCTCATCCGGACCGCATACATCGTCGCTTCCGCCGTGGGCAGATAGACGATTCCATTTTTGGCGATCAGCGGAGCCGAAAATTTCGTGTCGACTTCGAACTGGAAGAGTTCGCTGCGGTCACTGGCCGAAACGCCGAAAACGTTCCCGTTTGCCGTTCCGAACACCACGTGCCCCTCCGAGACCGCCGGGGGTGAGACGATCCGAATGCCCGTATTGTATCGCCAGACGATCGTGTCTTCGATGTACTGCGGGAGTAGTCCTTCCTTGGAGTATTTCTCAACCTTTTCGATGTTGAAGGCGTAGACACTGCCGTCGAGCGTCGCGACGTACATCTGAGTTTCGTCGAAAACAGGATGGGACACCGGAACGAACGGCACTCTTAGTTCCCACTCAATGGCCCCGGACAACTTATTGATTGCATAAATTTTTTCGCCGACAATCGTAAAGGCGCGACCCTTGTCGGTCACGACATCCGACAGGAATTGTTGGACACGGGGCGAAAGCTGCGTCCACAATTTTCGCCCGGACTCTGCGTCGAACGCCGAAAGCACACCGGCTCTCGTTGAGCAGAACATGACTTCTTCATCGCCGGACAAAACCTTCACAATGTCTTGCCGGGCGTCGATCGTCGCCCGGCCCAGCCACGCTCGCTCCAAGCCGTATCGCCGCAAAAAGGAATTCGACGGAATCTTTGATCGTTGCGCAAATGCCGTGTCGGGACCAAGACCACCGAGTAGCAGTGTTATTGCAATCAGAGCGAGATTGATTACCCGAATACCGACGACCGTGCAGGGCCCGGTAACATTGATTGGAGAATGACGCATAGAGACGACACCACGATTGAATTGGAGTGATCGCGTTCGAACAGGGCCGATCGGTCCGCGTTCCGCAACTGATGGTAGAGACCGGGCCGGGCCGAATACCAGCCCGCAAGCTCGCCGGTCTACCCGACCTGCCTGATTCGCGCCGACCGAAGCGGTTACGCTGATTCGGGAATTTCAACGCGAATAGGGTCTGTTATTGCCGAGAAACGCACCCTAACATGCGGATGGGATGGACGAAAACGGCGCAATCCAACCGATGCGCGGTGAAATCTAATTGCGGTACGAACAGTGGAACGATCATGTCCTGCCCACCCCCCGTGCGATCGACCGACCTTGTTACTAATCCGCACCCGGTGCGTGCCCGAGACGCGATGGCAATCGGGTTGATCTCCTGCATTTTGTTGGTGTCGCCGGCGATGACGTCGGCCGATGTCGCGCAACTGCGAACAGGTGGGGAACTTCGAGGTCTGGGTGTCGACGGTGCGGCGCCGGACGACTCACGTGTCACGCTGACAACGCCGGGCGGGATCACGGTCGAACTGCATCGAGACGATGTCTCCGAAGTGAAGACCCGCTCGCCATTGCTCGAAGAATATGAGACGAAGGCCCGGACCATTCCCGATACGGGGCCCGCACACTGGGAGCTTTCAGAATGGTGCCGGGAGAATCGCTTGAAAGACGAGCGGCTCAGGCATCTGCGGAGGCTTGTGGAATTCGAACCTGATCACGAGCGTGCCCGCGCTGCCCTGGGCCACATACGTCATGATGGCGAGTGGCTGCCGCGGGATGAAGCGATGCGTCGTCGTGGATACGTCAAGCATGACGGGCGATATGTGACCTCGCAGGAACGTGATTTAATGGAACGCGCTGCCGCCCGCGAGGAGCGGGTGCAAGCGTGGTATCCTCGCGTCAGACTTTGGGCGGGTTGGCTTTTCGGCGGACATTCCGGCCGACAACTCGAAGCGATCGAGAACTTTGAGCGAATCGACGACCCCGACGCGATTCCTGCGCTGCGGCGTTTTCTGTCGAACTCCAAATCGGTGCCGGTGCGAGAATTGTATGTGGCGACAATCGTCAACATCGGGGGCGGGGCAGCCGTCGGTCCCCTTGTTGATCAATCCTTGCTCGACGTGAACCGCCGGATGAGAGATCTCGCACTCGATTCCATCACAGAAAATCAATTTCCGCTCGCCATGACCCAGTACCGTCGCACCCTGCGCAGCGACAAGAACATTATGGTCCGGCGGTCAGGGATCGGTCTGGGCCGCGTGGCCGATCAAAACGCCGTCCCTGACCTGATCGCTTCGCTGATTACGACCCATCAATATAAAGTCCAGGTACCCGATCGTAGCGGCACGATGAGCTTTTCAACGGCGGGTTCTTTCGGAGCCGGAGGCGCATCCCTGCCTCCCGACATCGACTTAATGCTCCGCAGCGGGCAACTACAGAACGGTGTCATCGTGAACGATCCCGCGGCTGCTCAGAATGTTCGCTGGAAGACCGTGACGATCAATTACAATCATAAGAATCCTGAAATACTCACGGCCCTTAAGAAAATCACCGGGGCGGAAGAATCGTTCGGTTACGATGAACGTACTTGGCTGGCTTGGTGGACGGCGCAAAAAAACGGGACGTTCTGAGAACATCCCGCTTTGCGGTTTTCTGAATTCGGCACCGCCCGATCACTCGCCGTCGGCTTCTTGCGCGGCTTGCAGCATCCACAGGTATTTCTCGACCGTCTGCGTGATCGCGATCAGCAGATCTTCGGTCGGCGGGTCGGGATCGGCCACTGCTGTCGAGGCGTCTCGAAGCACCTTCGAAAGAATCGACAGCCGATCGGCCATGTGGGTCAGCGTCTGCCCGACCGTTAAGAATGTGTCGGGATAGGGCTCGAACGTCGAACTGGCCGTCACCGTCTGAGCGCGACCGTCGGGGGCGATCCCCAATTGATCCATTCGCTCCGCGACCTCGTCGACATACTCGCGGACGGCTGCGACGATCTCATCCAACTTTTCGTGCACACCGAAGAATGTTCGGCCGTGCAAATTCCAGTGAGCCTGCTTCGTCGTGAGGCTCAGATCGACCAGATGGACCAAAACCTTCTGCAACTCATCGCCGACCTTCTTCGCATCGGCATCGTTTAAGACATCTCGCTTCCAAAACATAAGCTATTCTCCTCCGCGGCAGATAAAAAACGTTTCGTTTCGACATAAATTGAAAGGCGTCAACTTCCCCTCCAAATCATTATAGCGAACCGAAGAACCATTCGGTGGCGAAAGCGAACGGAACCGGGATAACTCCTATGGCCGGATCGGCTACGTCTGCGTGGAGGAAGTGGCCGCCGTATAGTTGCGTCCCTTCCAGGACTCCGGGCGACCGAGGAGTTTGCGGACCAATGCGGACCATTGCAGTACGAGTAAAGTCGCGATTCCCACCGGATAAGTCACTGCCGCAAAGAGCGACTGTCGAAACCGCCACGCCAATACCAGCCGTGTCAGCAGTGCCAGCGCCACGCCAATTTGCGGCATCAACACCAGCGCTTTGTCAGCATCAAGGAATCGCTGGTGATCGTCCCAGACTTCCTTCGATGCATCGGAAGGGGGAAGCTCGACGCAGTCTAGGGGTTCCCACCGCAGCGCGAACGGCAGTAAGAATCCTCCCGCCAGCAGAAACGTCCAGACCCAGATGCCGATCGGCGAGGCCAGGCCCTCGGTCGCATTTTTTGACAGCCCGCTCCAGACCTCGGCATTCGAGCGATACATCCGGCAGGTTGCTAAAGGCGTGAGATCGACAATATCGGTCTTGAGTCCCGCCCGCCGATAAGCCCGCGGGAGGGTCACACCGTCGTGCAGCGATCGCTTTACGGCCTCGTGACCACCGACCGTCTCATAAGCCGATCGGGTCGTCAGGAAGAATTGCCCACAACCCGCCGCGAAGGCGGACCAGTTTGAGCGCCGCGCGATCGGCAGCGGCAGGTATCCCATTAATAAGAACGGGATCAGCGGTATTAACAACTTTTCCAAAAGCGTGCCGGTTTCCTGTCGAGGGAAGCCGCTGAGCAGGTCGACGCCGCGCCGCTCCATTTCGGCATTCATCGCCCCAAGAGCACCCGGCTTAATTCGCACATCGGCATCGATAAAGCAGAACCGATCATGAGTCGCGAATCGGGAAAGTCGGAAGCACGCATGTTGCTTCCCGCACCAGTCCTCCGGGAGAGTCGGCGCCGAGACGAGTCGCACGCGATCGTCTCGCTCGGCAAGCCGTCCGACAATATTCGCGGTTGCATCCTCAGAGTGATCGTCTAAGACCACAACCTCCAAGTCGACCCCTTCGCTCTTTAATGCCGTTTCCACACAGGCTTCGATCGAACGCTCTTCATTTCGCGCGGGGATCAGCAGCGAAATGCCTGCCGGGCGGGCGCCGGCATCCGGGTTTTTCGGCGGATGAAACACACAAAGATTGATTGCGGTCATTAAGGCCGGAATCGCCGCGAGTACAAGAGCGGTGATCGCCAGGGCAAACATCCAGTACGACATTACGTTTTGCCTTCCAGCACCACGTCATGCTCGGCCGCGTATCGTTTGCCCTTCATCCACGCGATCGCGCGGCGGACCGGGTCGTATAGACTACTCACCCCGGACCGGCCCGCTTGGACCACCTCAAATCGCGACTTGTCCCGCGCGATCGCATCGACCGCCAGTCGGTCCATCGTCGCTTCAAGCCGATGCTCCAACTCAGCCGTCCATGCGTCAGTGTCGAGGGGGAGGTCGGTCGTGCCATCATCGCTCGTCGGACTCTTCACCGGATCGCCGACACGCACCAGCAGTTCGGGCAGACGTTCATTCCAATGGCAATATTCAATGGCGACCGGAATTAAAGTCAAACCTCGCGTCCCCTTCGCCAGATGTCCCAACCCCCGCTCAAACCGGATCGGCCGCTCACGCGGGTCGCAGAATCGCCCCTGTGGCGTAATCCACAGCGATGCGTCGGGACGCTCGAAGATCGCGCCCGCTGTCTTTAATAATTGCACCGCCCCGCGAGGGGAATGCGCGTCAATTCCGAACAGGCCGATCTTGCCGAGAAAGGGATATCGTTCCAAAGCTGTGGCATCGATCGGCGCGAATGCGAATCGCTGGGGGAACAGAAAACGATTGTACTGAAACGCGGTCAGCGGGTCCCACCAACCGGCGTGATTAATGAAGCATACGACCGGGCCGGAGGTCGGTATCGCCTCGCGATTCTCGTATTGAATCCGCAATGCGTGGAAATGCTTTGGGAAATATCCGCGCAGGTATCTTAAGAAAAGCCGACACAGCGTCTTGTTGAGCCGCGGGCAAGCCGCGGGCCGGCGACCCGCTTTGGATGTCCGGGCGGTGGCAGTACTCATGTTCGTGGAGACAACCGCGAGTTGTGAAATTGCTGTGGGATGCCCATCGGTCCGAGTTCTCGAGTCCCTGTCTTTACATTCGCGACGGCACTACTAATTGGCAGATTTACTGACCACGCCGTCCTGGTCGAGGGTGTCGGCGGCAATCCAGCCAGACATTAAGACCATCGGCATGCCCGGGCCCGGGTGAGCCGAACCGCCGGCCAGATATAGGCCGGTCACGTCTTTGCTTCGGTTCGCGGGTTTAAATGCCCCCGTAAATTTACCGTGGCTGGCGAGACCATAAATCGCACCGTTGAGCACATGATACCGCTCGTGGATGTCCTGTGGCGTCAAGTGCTGCTCGACTTCGATGCGGTCTTCAATGTCTTCCATTCCCGCGGTTCGCTTCAACTTGTCGAGAATCACCTGCCGATATTCGGGCAGCATCTTCGACCAATCGTGGTGATCGCGTAAGTAAGGCGTATGAACGAGCACGTAGAGTGCCTCCCCACCTTCCGGCGCCACGCCGGGTTCGGTACGGGCGGGAGCGGCGAGATAGCACGTCGGATCGGGAGCCGGTTCACCCTTGCGATAGATCGCCTCGAACTCTTCCTCGGCGTCGCGACTAAAGACGAAGCAGTGATGCAGCAGATGCTCGTAAGATTCTTTCAGACCAAGATAGAGAACCACACCGGAGCAGGCCGGCTCGTATTGCCGACGATTTAAGAATTTCTGTGCCGGCTTGCCCTCAATGAGTTCGCGGTGTGTGCGAACGGAATCGCTGTTCGAAACGACCGCGCCACATTCAATAAGGTCACCGTTGACCGCACGAACTCCGGTGGTGCGACCGTTTTGGGTTTCAATATGAGCGACGTGAGTGGACGGCCGGAATTCGACGCCCAATTCGCCCGCCAGTTTGCACAGAGCTTCGGGCACCGCCCGCGTGCCGCCGATCGGATACCAAATTCCTTCTTCGGTCTGCATATGAGCGATGCCGCACAGCACGGCGGGCGATTGATCGGGGGCGCTGCCGACATATTGGGTGAAGTGGTCGATCATCTGCGCGACCCGTTCGTCCGGCACGTACTTTCGGACGGTTCCCGCAACACTCGAGCCCATTCGCAACGACATCACGTCTTTAAGGACTTTCGCATCGAACATGCCGTCGGCTTTGAAGGTGTCCATCAAGCCGCCGACCGACTTCCAGAAGAAGAAACGGTCGGAAACGCCGTTCAACTTCTCGGCATAGTTGAGGAACTCCTCGTAACCATCCGCCGATGTTCCGCTGCCTCCGGTAAATTCCGCGATGTTCTGCTTCATCTGGTCGACGTCGGACACAAGGTCGAGCACGCCACCGCCGCTCGCCGAATCGGAATCGAAGAAGCACCGCCACTGCGGGTCGAGCGGCCGCATGTCGAGATAGTCGGCCATCTCGCGACCGGCTTCGGCGAAAATGCGCTTCAAGACCGAGGGCAGGGTGACGATCGTCGGCCCCATGTCGAAGCGATATCCGCCTTCATGCAGGATCGCCGCCTTGCCGCCGAACCATTCGTTTTTGTCGAGCAATGTGACTTGATAGCCGCGGGCGGCTAACACGCAGGCCGAGGCGAGGCCGCCCAAACCCCCACCGATCACGACGATACGTTCGTTCGAGGCGGACGAAGTTGAATGTGCTTCCAGCGGCTCGGCGATACTCATCGGGGTTTTCCAGTTCGATAGCCCGACGCGCAAGCGAGGGCGAATAATGTGTTTTGACTTTTTTGATCCAAGATAGCACCCTCGCTTGCGCGTCGGGCTATATATGTTCGCCGTTTAACGTTGTTCTCGTTGCCTCTTCACCGCTTCAGACAGGAAAGCAAACCCCGCCTTGGCTCGAGCCCAAGGGCTCTTCGCGTGGGCCGAGGCGATGTAATTTTTAAAGAATTGTTCGTAAGTTTCGTCGGGCGGGGTCAAATGAGGTCGCCACGATGCTCGCTGCACGACGACCGTCTTCGGCTGCGTCATCTCGATTAAACCCTGTCCGCCGCGGGTGACGCCGAAACCACTCTCTCCGCGCCCCCCGAAGGCAATTCTCGGATCGGCCGTCGGAATCAAAAAGTCATTGATCACGACGCAACCGGCATTAATTTGTGCAGCGAGTGATCGCGCCGCCGTTTCATCGGTTGAGAAGATCGTCGCGCCCAGCGCGTAGGGACACCGGCGGTCGAATTCGAGGGCTTGCTCGTCTCCGGTAACGCGGACGATCGACAGCAGCGGGGCGAAAATGTCCGCCTGCAACAATGCCATCTCAGGCGAAGCGTCGCGCAGCAAAATCGGCGCGACCACATGGCCTTCGACCTGCCCGGCCAGTTTGGTTGCTCCGTCATCACAGGCTTCGTCGACCAGCCGCGAAAGGCGGCCGGCCAGTGTCGGTTCGATCGCGGCGCTCGGCAATTCGGCAAACCGAGCCGACAGTCGGTCGGCGAGCTCATCGCATATCGAATTGTGGACGAGCACGCGACGGGGAGCGATGCACGTGGCGCTGCCGTTGAAGGTCATGCCGAGGGCGAGGCAATCGACGACCAGATCGAGGTCGGCGTCGCCGCGAACGTAGACGGCATCACAGCCTGAAAGTTCCATGGCGGCGGGGGTGAGATGCTCCGCCGTTTGAGCGAGCACCTTGCGACCCGTCGCAGCGGCGCCGGTCAGGATGACTTTGTCCGCGCCGGAGGTTCCCTCGGGCGGCGTGATGGCGGTCTGGGCGGCGGAGGTCGCTTCAGAAAGCACGGTGACGAGGTTCGGGTCGAGTCCGCACGCCACAACGGCTTCTCGCAGCGCGACCGCGGCGGCGTGACTTCCTTTACCGGGCTTAAGCAGCACGGCGTTGCCGGCTACGAGAGCCTGAAGCATCTGCACGCCCGGCAGTAGCAGCGGATAGTTCCAAGTCGCGATGATCAGCACGACGCCGAACGGTTCCCGATGCTCCTCGGCAATGACGCCTTTCAACCAGCCGGGTCGGCCGCGTTTTGAGAGCTTTTTCGGCTCTAAGAGCCGCGGCGCTTCCGACTCCAAGAATTGGCAGGCGTCGGCCAGCGGGAGCAGTTCAGAGGCCAGGGTCTCGGCGCGATTGCGTCGCTGCGGCAGTTCAACCGCATACGTGAAGTCATCGGGTCGTGCGGCAATTTGCTCGCGAAAGCGGCGGACGATCTTCAGTTTTTCTCGGAGCGGCTGCTCTGCCCAAGCCGACTGGCTCGACCGCGCCTGCGTCAGGGCCTCCGAAACGAATGCGACCTCGTCGGGGTCGTCGCTGTGAGAACGGCGGTCGATATTGGGGCGCTGTGCGGTGATTGTGGACATGTTCGGTCGATCCATCGAGACGGTCGCCGCAACGGTGCGGTCGGAAAATATCATATCAGGAAGCAACGGCCTCGGCTTCCAAAGCATCATCGGCGGAGCCGCGAGAGATGAGGGCCGGCGGCTCGTCGGTCTCAGGAAACTCTAAACCGAAGTCCCCGCAGAGCAGGCGACTGGTGATGCGTGCTGACTCGTAAATCACCGGCAAACCACTTCCCGGGTGAGTTCCGCCGCCCACGAGATAGACGCCGTCAAGGTCTTCGAAGCGGTTTCGCGGCCGCAAGTGCAACATTTGCTTCAGGCTGTGAGCGAGATTGAACGTCGCACCGATGTGAATTTCGTAGTCGGTATCCCAATCGGCCGGTGTGATGATCTTTTCAAAGCGAATTCGCTTCTCAAGATTCTCGATTCCTAAATGTGCGAGCTGTCGCATCACGACTTTGCGGAATCGATCTTTCTCGACGGACCAGTCGACGTTCGGATGCTGATGCGTCACCGGGGCGAGCACGTATAGCGTGCTGCAACCTTTCGGGGCGAGCGAGTCATCCGTGATTCCGGCGTTCTGAACGTAGACGCTGGGATCGTCCGAAAGCACATGGTCGCTCTCGATCTCTCGCAGGTTGCGGTCGTAGTTTTCAGAGATGTAAATCGTGTGGTGCTGCAACTGCTCTTCGAGACCTTCAATCCCCAAATACATCATGTAGGTGGAGCAACTGAACTCCTTCTTCTCGATTTTGCGATCGGTCCAGCGACGGCGAATTGTGTCGGGAACGAGTCGCTGCATCGCGCGGGCGAAGTCGGCGTTGATGACCAAAGCATCACAGGACTCTTCGCCGGATGCGGTCTTCACACCAACGGCTTTACGCCCGTCGAAAAGAATCTCTTCGATCGGCTCGGCGGTATGCAGTTCAACGCCCATCTCGACGGCGATTTCAGCCATCCGCTCCGAAATCTGCCCGCACCCGCCGTACGGATGCCAGACGCCGTGTTCGTATTCGAGAAACGCCAGAATTGAAAACAGGCTCGGACATCGGAAGGGAGACATCCCGAGATACTTCGACTGAAAGCTGAACGCGATTCGCAGCCGCTGGTCTTTGAAGTAGCGTTTCAGGTCCCCGTCAACCGACAGCCACGGCCGCAGGACCGGCAGGGCTGCGATGAGCCCGGGCGACATCAAATCGGTCAGCTTGCTGAAGGGGGACTCGAGCGCAGGCCGGAATTTCTCCAGCTTGTGGCGGTTCTCCGTCAGATAGCGTTCGAAGTTCCCGACGTCGCGTGGATTGATCGACGCGATCTGTCGTTCCATTTTCTCGACGTCACGGGTGGCGTCGAGTTGGCCGCCTTGGCCGAAGATCAGCCGATATTGCGGATCGAGCCGCGCCATCGGTACTTCGTCAGCCAGATCACGTCCGACGGCGGAGAATACTTCCTGAAGGACCCGAGGATACAGAAAAAAGGTTGGCCCGCAGTCAAAGCGAAAACCTTCGGCGCGGATCGAACTGGTCCGGCCTCCCACGCTCGGGCGGCGTTCGTAGAGGCTCACCTGGCAGCCCGCATGACGCAGCAGCATTGCCGCGGCCAGACCGCCCGGTCCGGCTCCGGCGATGATGACCTTCGGAGCTCTGTTCCGCGAATGATTTGGTCCAGCGGTCATAGAGGTGCTTCAAAGATGCGGAATTCGCGGTGGTCGGATCAGATCGCAACAACAGATTGTTGACGACTTCGCTGAATTGGCGAGCCTCAGACTTCGGTGTCGTTCTGCCTTCAGTCGATGCGGCTTCGGGCGGATGAACTTAACACATTCGATCTGAACGGGTTAAGCCGAATTTTCGAGTGAGTTGTTGGCCCCACAAACCCGACGGGCCTCACAAAATTTCCACCAGATGGGGAGGGCCTCCCATTTTAGCGGACGCGAGCAGCGATTCGACTATAGTGCTCTGAATATTCTCCTGTCTCCGTCCCTCGGACGTTGCTTGAACACCGCCGCGCTTCGGATTGATGGTGCAGATTCCTTATGAACCTTGACGGCAAAACGTGCGTGGTGACCGGTGCCGCGGTCCGAATCGGTCGATCGATCGCCCTCGGGGCGGGCAGGGCCGGTGCCAATGTGGTCGTGCATTACGGAACCTCGAAAGACGAAGCTGAAGAGACGGCTGCGGAACTTCGTGAGTTCGGGGTGGGAGCGCTCACGATTTCGGCGGACCTGAACGACTCGGTCGCGACGGCCGAGGCGATCTTCGATGCGGCCCGCGACGCATTCGGGCCTATCGACGTGCTGGTCAACAGCGCGGCGATCTTTGAAAACGCGCCGCTGGTGGAGACGACCGAAGACCTATACGACCGGCACCAGAACATCAATCTGAAATCGCCGTTCTTCCTTGCCCAACAATTTGTGAAACAACTGCCGGGGGATCGTCGCGGACACATCCTCAATCTCGCCGACTGGCGGTCACGGCGAATTCCCCCCGACTTCATCGCCTACACGCTCGCCAAGGCGGGGCTTGCGGCAATGACGGAAGGGCTCGCGCAGCAGTTGGCGCCGCGCGTTCAGGTCAACGCGATCGCCCCGGGAGCGATCCTGCCGCCGCCCGGAAGCGATCCCGAGGAGTGGAAAAGCCGCAAGGTGCCGGAGATTCCACTGGGCCGAACCGGTGGACCGGACGACATCGCGGCCGCGGCGCTCTATCTTTTGCAGTCGGACTTTATCAGCGGCGAGATTTTGCACGTCACCGGAGCGGAGCACCTGTCGGGACCATGAGCGACCAAGTCATCATCAAAGACCTGCTGCTGCGGGCGATCATCGGAATCAATCCCGACGAGCGGATCAAAAAGCAGGATGTGCTAATCAACATCACGCTCGATTGCGATTGCGGTCCGGCCGGCCAGAGCGATGCGATCGACGATGCCGTGAATTACCGGACGATTTCGAAGAGGACGATCGATCTCGTCGAGAACTCCGAATTCTTTCTCGTCGAGAAGATGGCTGCGCAGATCGCTGCGATCTGTCTGGAAGATGACCGCGTGACGACTGCGACGGTCAAAGTGGAGAAGCCGACTGCCGTCCGCTTCGCCGCCTCCGTCGGCGTTGTGATCACGCGGTCAAGGTGATGAGTTTAGATGCCCGGCGAGTCGAAATTTCGACTGTCTAGTGCGAAATCCTTGCATCAGCGGAGCCGTTCGACGAACGTAATCCCTCGCCTACATTCGTGTCTGAAGCCCCCGCTGTGCATCGCGCTTTCGTCGGAATCGGATCCAATATCGACCCGGAGCAGAATCTGCCCGCGGCTATCGAATTGCTGGCCAGCCACGGCGAAATCCTAGCCGTCTCCCGCGTCTACGAAACCGCGCCGGTCGGTTTCACCGATCAGGCCGACTTCTTGAATGCGGCCGTGCTCGTGGCGACCGAATTGTCGCCCGAACAGTTCCTCAGCGATGTCGTCGGCGAAATCGAGACACGTCTGGGCCGAGTCCGCGATCCCGAAAACAAGATGGGGCCTCGCACGATCGATCTCGATCTGGCCCTGTTTGACGATCTCGTGGGCGAATATGCGGGGCGAACGCTGCCCGATGGCGACATCTTTCGATATGCGTTTCTCGCCATTCCGCTCGCCGAACTCGATCCCGACTATCGACACCCGACCGACGGGCGCACGTTGGCCGAGATAGCAGCGTCATTCGAAAACAGGCTCGACGGGATGGTCTTGCGGGACGACGTCGATCTGCGGTCGTAACTTGTTCGAGCAGATTCGTGACTTTTCTCACAGAAGGTAGCGAGCCGGTGCCTACGATAACGCCGGTCGGACATCGGTTCCGATGCGAAGAAACAATTTGTATTTTTGACGAGAGCGAAGATTTATGCGTCGCACAAATGTATTTGGCTTAGCAGTGGTTGGCTTCGGATTGCTCGTTTCGGGGTCTGCGGTGATCGCCGGGGAACTCGCCGAAGGAGACGAGGCCCCCGGTTTTTCGGCTAAGGACCAATCGGGGGATAAGCAGAAGCTCTCTGACTTCACTGAAGACGGGTCGGTCGTGCTCGTCTTCAGCCGGGCGCATTGGTGCCCGTTCTGTGCCGGGCATCTGAGGTCGCTTCAAGCGAAATACTCCGCATTCAAAGAGGCGGGTGCCGAGGTTGTCGTCGTGTTGCGGGAAGAGCGTGACGGAGCCGAAGGCATCGCCAAGATGCGGAGAGCCTCCGGCGCGAAATTTCCGATCCTGATCGACGCCCCCGCCGAAGCGACCTCGGCTTACAGCACTCAGGGGTACGATGCGTACGTGATCAATTCGAAAGGCAAAATTGTCAAAGTGATCGACGGCCTAAAGACAAAGCGACCCGCCGCGGGCGAACTGCTCGAAGCCGTCAAAGGCCTTTGACGGGTCCTTTTCGGCACTCGTGGGACCCCTACACATCCGCAGCGAGGGCAGGGGGGCCGATCCTTCGACTCCGCCGTGTCAAAATGGCCTGACATCGGCGGGATCGAGATTTCGAAGCAAGACGGGTGTCGATTAGCGATGCGTTGAAGTTCGGTCGGGACTGCCTGCGAACACATTTTCACCGAAAGGTTCCGCAACGCCGACTTCCGGGCTATGATCCCGTCCTGTCCGGTTTCGCAGTCCAATCTTTTTCTAAGTCATGCCACCGCCTCCCCTTTACGATCTGAAGCAATTCGACTTCGAGAACCCCGTCGTTACGCTCGACGAGATTCGTGAGTACAACCCGCAACGGCATGAGATGGAGCAGCTCAGCGGGATCGTGCATCTCGAGGAGGATCCTGTCGGAGTCGTCGGATTCAAAGATCTCACGCACGATGAGTTCTGGTGCCGCGGGCATATGCCGGGCTACCCGATCATGCCCGGCGTCGTCCAGTGTGAAGTCGCCGCCCAATTGGCCAGCTACTACTCCAAGCGATTCGAAATCCTCAAGGGCGACATTCTCGGTTTCGGCGGAATGAACGAAATTCGCTTCCGTTCGCCCGTCTTCCCGGGAGATCGCTTTGTCGTTGCGGCGAAGCTGCTCAAGCTTCGCGCCGGTCGGCAAGCCACGTTTGAATTTCAAGGATTTGTTGAGGACCGCATGGTCGTCAGCGGTCAGACCATCGGCGTGCCGCTGAAGACGGAGTGAGTCCAAACACAAGCCCGCAGCGCAAGCAAGGGACCGTCCGTATTGATCCTCCCTCCCTTATTGAATGCCACACGCTGAACCTCGATCTTCGTCCATGCAGCAGCAACCCCCCGGCGAAGTCCTCCGCCCATGGTTCGTGACATTGGAAGACGTCGAACCTCAACTCGATTGGGCGACCTATTTTGAACGCGAGCAGCCTGTCGAACTCGACATCGGCTGCGGCCGCGGACTCTTCCTCGTCAACGCCAGCGATGCCGAACCCGAGACGAATTTCCTCGGGATGGAAGTCGATTTCAAAGAGGCGCGGCGCACTGCCAAACGCTTGAAGAAGCGACGGCAACCGAACGCCCGCGTGATTGGCGGCGATGCCAAATACGTCATGAAACGGCTGATCGATCCGCACTCGGTCTCCGCCGCCCATGTTTACTTTCCCGATCCGTGGTGGAAGCAGAAGCAACGCCATCGCCGGCTCTTCGACGACGTGTTCGTCGACCTGCTCGATCGTGTCGTCAAACCCGGCGGACTGGTCCATTCTTGGACCGACGTGCCCGAGTATTTTGAAGTCATCTCCGGCTTGATGAATCACGATGACCGCTTCGAACAGCTGCCCCCGCCCGACGAACGCCCGCCCGAACACGAACTCGACTACCAGACGAGTTTCGAACGCAAAGCACGCGAAAAAGGCGTCCCCATCCACCGCGGCCTCTGGCGGCATTGATCCATCAGCAAATCATTCCAACAAGCCGCGCATAAAATAATGAACCCGTCCGCTATAGATGCCAATAAGCCGCGCACGAAGTAAGCGGATCAACGACGAGTATCCGCTTACTTCGTGCGCGGCTTGTCCTCTTAAAAGCGCCGATCATCCGATTGCACGGGAAGCGGCGCGAGGTCACTTTGGCGGAATACGAGCTTTGATGGATAACAAATTGTGGCATCGCGGAATGTAACTCTCGACTCCGATGCCCCTCGGCGCTGGCCCACCGTTGAAGTCCGTCGCGGCCTGCGGCACCTGCGCGGCACCTCCTTTGAGTTGAAGCAACTCATCGCCGAGGTCGGTCCATTCCGCCTCTCCCTTCACGATGACTTGTTCGACCTGCTCGTGAGGGTGATCGTCTCGCAACAGGTCTCGATGAAAGGCGCCCGCACCGTCGCAGCCCGGTTGCTCGAGCAGACCGGCAAAGAGCGATTCGATCCCGCGACGATCACGAAGCTCGGAGTCGATCAAGTCCGCAGTGCCGGCATGACCAATGCTCGTGCCAGTTACATCGTGTCCGCCGCCGAGGCCGTGCAGGCCGGCTCGCTGCCGATGGATTCGCTGTGGGAGATGCCCGACGCAGAAGCGATGAAAGCACTCGTCAGCGTCCGTGGCATCGGGCGCTGGACCGCCGAGATGATTCTCATCTTCGGCTTAGGCCGCACCGATGTCTTCCCGCCGGGCGACCTGGGCGTCCGCAACGCCATTGGCCGGGTCTTCGACTACAGCGCCTCGCCTCCACCAAAAGAGTGCGAAGTCCTTGCCGAACAATGGCGACCCTACCGCACGCTCGCCACGTGGTACCTCTGGCGACTCGCCGACATCGATGATCGGGCGGCAGCAGAGTTGGAGGTGTATCCGGTGTGATTAATTCGCCCGAAGACTTTGCGAACGCTTGCGACCGGACCTGTGTCAGAACGTGGGTGCACTTCTCATCAAACAGATTTTCGGGTCGGAATCATGAACAGTCTGGTCGCTCGCAGGCTGAGGGGAATCGAGGTCATTGGAGCGGCAACGGAGATTTTAACCCGGAATCGATCGGTCGGTCGCGATGTCGGCTTTCTGGATGCGGCCGAAGTCCAATGGTGGTGGGTCGACGGCGGTTTCGACGATCCAGCAAATCAACTGGTATGGTTTAATCAAGACGATCGCCCCATTGCCGTATTCTTCCAGTACGACAGCGGCCCGGCATGGGAGGCGGATATCTTCTGGGACGCCCAGTTGGAGCAAACGGTACGGCGAGAGGTTTGGCCTGTCTACGAAGAATTACTGACCGCGCTGCCGAACGATAAGCCCGCAAAAATAATGATCGACGGCCGCGATGTGGCCACGGCGACAACTCTGAACGAACTCGGCTGGCATAAGTCGGAAGAATCGCTGGTGCAGACCGTTCTTGCCAACAATAAAGCTGTGTTGGCAGCTACGCTTCCTCACGGATTTCAGTTCACCGACGAATTGCGTCGTGACTCCTCGCGCGTCCACCCCATGACCACGCGAAAGGGCGAACGTGTCGACGAGCTGCTAAAAGAATGCTCCCTCTACCGGCCAGACCTCGATCTGCACATCCTCGCCCCTGATGGAACGATGGCGGGCTATTGCCTGTGTTGGCTCGACGAAAAAAACAGCGTCGGAATCTTCGAACCTGTTCGAGTGGAACAGGAATTCCAGAGGCGAGGCTTGGGCACTGCATTGATGCACGAAGGTGTCCGCAAACTTCAGCGAGCGGGAGCCAACTGTATCAAGGTCTGCTATCGATTCGGGAACTCGGCTGCAGAGGCCCTGTACCGAAAAGTTGGCTTCGAACCGGTTTTTGAAAAGCAGCTTTATCTCCGGAACTGAGCGCTTTCAGAGCCGCATCGGTCAAAGCAAAACGCACCCGGCGGGATTCGAACCCACGACCTACGGTTTAGGAAACCGTTGCTCTATCCTGCTGAGCTACGGGTGCAGTTTGTTCTCGCTGTGTTTTGAGGCGGGAAGTCTCCACCTGATTCTGCCCGACATAGTATCGCATCGTCGCGGCGATGTCCCGGTGCCGCATCAACTCGCAGAGTAAAATCGCCGACACCGCCTTCGACCGCCACCAATATCTCGGTCCGATATCGGACCGAGATATCTTGTCTCAAAGCCCTATCGTTAAATTCACCTGAGTGTCACCACAACAACGGTCAGCGTGTGATTCTGGTCAACTGCGAAAGCAGTCTCGTCCGTTGGGGCATCACCCCTGTTTGAGTCGATGGCGGCACGCATCCGAATGCTTTTTCGGCAACTTCGAAAGCCGTTTTTCCCGTTAGCCATCGCGGGCGAGCCTGGAGAAGCCCCGCTCGATGACGCTCCCCTGCGATCGCAGCACTTCCGCTTCATGCCGGTTCCTAATGATCTGCTCGGTCGTTAATCGTTTCGGCGGCATCGCGTGCCTCCCCTGTCTTAGATGCCAATCGAAGGATTTCTCACCCAGCAAGTGGCTTCGGTTTGTGGGGGCCGGTCAGGGTTCTCACTTCCCGCGGCGGTATAAGGGACGTGACGCGACACTGGTGTGATTCCGGGGTTGTCGGATCACGAATAACATGCCTGAGGTCATTGGATCGAGTCTGTACGGGACCACTTGGTCATTTCCGATATAGCTGACCGTAACTGCGAGCGGTTCGCCGTGTAACCGACTTTTAATATTTCCTGGTTATCTGTTCTCAAATCGTCTGAAGTGTGCACGTTCCTAGTCGCAAACCCATCGCATCGAGGCTTCCACGCCGAACGTTCTTCGCTGGCCAACGCGTCGCAAAATTAGATAGGTGAATAACAGGAAAATGACCGCGAGCAGCATTGCCATCCATAGCGGCATTGCCTTCATCCAGTAATAAGTCGGCTCTTGGCCTACCGCAAGAGCGTAAATCCACATAGGCCAGACATGGACAAGGTGGTGGACGATATAAACCGTAAATGCATATTGGCTGAACAGCTTTGCCGCTGCAAACAAATGACCGGGATTTTCTGCGGCGGTCGGACTATCGAAGTAACGATGTGTGACGCAAAGCAGCAGCAACGTCAGCCCGATGGTGCCGCAGATGTATTCGATGGTCGGCGGGTACATTGTCCATCCGCCAAAATAATTGGTCGAGACAAGGGTTGGTAGAAGAGGTCTTGTCTGGATCAATAGGCCCGCGGTCAATGCGAGAAGTCCGCCCGTGGCGACTAGATAGTGCGACTGCGATCTAGATTGTTCTGCCTCTTCTTCACGTGAAAACAGGTGTTGGCTGGAAACATAGCCTAGAAGTGGAAAAGCCAGCCATGGGAATACCGGGAAATACCCGGCGATCCCGAATCCGATGAAGATGTCTGATAACGTTAGATCGGGGTCGAAGTACCCGTTCGCCCAATAGCTGTTGTAATCAATAATCAGCCTGAGTATCGGGCTGATGAGAACCGACGCCACGGCCATCATAATGATGACCTCTTTGGGAATCCTACGAACAAAGTTAAGGACAACAAGCCCCACGCCTATAAACGTCAATACATCCCAGTTGAATGTGTCTTCCGGCAACCAAACTAAGATGTTGAAAGCGATACCAACCCCGAATACGAAGAGGCCACGGCGAACGGAAATTTTGGAAACCTCGGACTCCGATTTTCCGCGAGAGAATTGACCCCTTGTCCAAAGGTAATAGCTGACGCCAGATAGGAACGCGAAGAGGGGCGCCCCGAAGCCCGCGAAAGGCATTACGACGCCAGACAGATTCTCGCCGAAATGCACAAAGACCATAACGAAAATGGCGAGAGCTCTTAGGATATCAATCGAGGCGTAACGCATTACGTGCTGCTTGCGCCGGCGAGAATTTCGGCGACCGAAAATAGTACTTGAACGATCAGGATAATTATAATGATCCATTCGAGAATGTGGCCGGTTCTGGCTTGAGAATAATCACTGGATCGCTGCCCGCATAACTCATAAACCTCCTCAAAAACTTCCAGCTGATCACTCACAAATTCGTGGCGGTAAGTAATCCGCGTTCGATCGCGAAGGCGTTCATTAAGTTGGCTGGCGAGAGTGGGCGGATAGAGATGTGGAGAATGGATAAAGGGGCCAAGGCGGGCCAGCCTTGCTCGAGTCAGGTATGTGAATTGGAACCGCTTTAGCAATGCGTTCTTCGTTTCGAGTGAGCTTTCGTTGAAATCAAACGCTAAGGGGATGTCGGCTTCCAACTGGGGCCATTCAGACCCTAGCTCACTCTCGATCCGTCTCATTTCAAGTTCGTAGTAAGAAACTTCGGCAATCGTGCGGCGTATCGTATCAACCTTATCGATGGGCGCATGGACGGCGCATCTGTCTATTGACCAAGAGACTTGTGTGCCCTGGAAGTTAAAAAAGTAGGGTGTTGGCGTGTGTGACCCAGAAGATTGCTGCGTCCATTGTTGCATTTCAGTGGCCACATCACCGGGGACATCTGTCGAACCCAGTTTGCGATCTGTCGCGTCGGTTGGGAGAAATAGAAAGTCGAATTCGGCTTCGACTCTGGAGTGATTTGATTGCGTTTCATTCTGCCGAACTGCCCAGAGTTGCAGCGGCGGCTCAAATTGATGGATTACCGTATCGCTTTCATTTAGTTGATTGACAATCAAAATGCTTTCGACCGAGGCGTCAGGGAAGGCCTCCGACTGGAAGTCACTCCGAAGGGGTTGCTGCGGTGAAGATATTGTTCGTTCATCCATTTTCACTCGCCGTTCTGCGATAAAGCTTGATCAGCAATTTGACCGGTAATCCAAGCCGCGACGTATTGGGCCGAATCCAAGACCCCGTTCAGGGTGGAATCAAACAAATAGTCGCCGACAAAGAACAAATTTGGGTGTTCGATCGGCTCCGGCTGATGGCGACGATCGTGTGGTTGGGGAGTTTTGCCGGCAGGTATGGCATTCACGGCGCCCGACCAGCGGTGGACCTGCCCTTCAATGAAACCACTGCACGATTGGGAATCTAGCTGTGTTAGAGTCTCCAATGCTTTCCCGATGAGAGCTTCGTCGCTCAATTCGCTCATGACCGCGGCAGCCTCGCCGGCGATTAACCAGCCCAAGACGCCGTGCGTGCAAGACGGGTCGCGCGAAGACTCGTCGTAGAGACAGCATCCCCCAAAGTCTTCCAGCATCCAAAAAGAGTCACTGTGTTCTTCTCGCCAAAATGGTCTTTCAAAAAGAGCACTGATGCGTAGGTAGTGAGCTGGGAAATGATATGTGTTGTAGTGAGTATTAATCGCTTGTGACAGTCGCGTGCTTTGAAAGGAAACGCTTTGTAACTGATTGTGGGGCAGCGCAATGATTACATAGTCGAAGTCGTCGTAGCAGGGTTGTCCGTCGACTTCGGACACAACACGCAGTGATTCATCAACCTTTAATACTTCTCGAACGGGTGAGCTCATGCGAAAGCTGGCGCTGCTTCGTGCGGCTAATTCTTGCGGAAGCCGTTCGTTGCCGCCGACGATTCCGTAGAGTTGCATGTAGGCGGGGTCGTTCATCAGGTAATTCTGCAGGCCATAGCAGGCCGTGGTTTGGGCCGGCTCAGTTGCCAGGTCGCTGTGAATGACCATTTCAATCAGTTTTCGTGCGGTGGAGTGTGTAATCGTTGACAGCCGGCTGTCAAAATCGCAATTCAGCGTCCCGGTAACTCCTTCAGGGTCGTCCGAGTGGTAAAACTCTTGGGGGGTCATTTCCTCTCTGGCACGGTTGTCAAAGTCTTTGAATGCCTGCGCCACATCGTGGCCTAGGTAGTCGGTAATGTCGTCGAGACTCGTAAACTTCTGGTGTCCGAAGATGAATGCGCTTCCCCCCATCCGCGAAATGGGTAGCCCTAACTCGAGGATAAGATCTTTAAGCGGATCTTCGTCGAAGTGAGAGTAGTCATAAAACTCCGCGGCTCCCGCTTCGTACCGAATGGGGGCATTGTTGAAGTGCGGGGTCAGAATCTTGCCGCCACAGCGCTCGGTCGCTTCGAAAATGGTAATTGCCAATGGAGCTGACGCTGACTTCTGTAAGTCATATGCCGACATGAGACCGCCAGGGCCCCCTCCGACGATTCCGACCCGCCATTGATGCATTACAGATCCTACGCGTGGGCTGAAACAAGTTGTGGCAGGACGAAGGCGGGGATAACGATGGCGACTGAGCAGATCGAATAATATGAAAACCGAAAATGTTCTCGGAAGACCTGAAACACCGCGGCGGCCAAATGGTTTCGTGAAAAGTATCCGAAAGAATGAGTTTTTTAAATGCCGCGCCAGGTTTCAGTCGAAGAGTGCCGAACTCGACTGGGCCACCTGAAAAGCGAGTCTCGACAAATCAGAAACGCACGTTATTGAATTTGCTTCCGGTGAAGCAGCAGTGTTAGTGACCCTCTGGCATCGCGACACTTGGAACAATTTCTAAACGCGGGGAAGCCGGATTTTTGCGTGATTGCCCACGAGGGTCGAGCGCGGAGAAAACTATATTCTTTTTAGGCGAATGGCGATTCCGCACCTGCTTTAGGAAATTGTCGCTCTATCCTGCTGAGCTACCGGTGCTGAAAGTGCGAGATGTGGCAGCATGGTTTGAGGATCGTCGGGCGTATGCTGCTTTAGTGCAAGTGGTCGCTTTGAGAACCTGAAACGAGACGTTGTCACGACAGGCAGCCGGGTCGGTTATCGCGGAGAGACTTTCAGGCATCGCACATTGCCCGCCCGGTCGCGGCACACGAGTTGGCCACTGGAAAAGGCGACGTGGGGCCAGGCGTCGGTCTTCGACAAAACTTTTTTAGCGGCCAACTGTAGGTACTCGTCAGGGGAGCGTTTGGCCGTTTCAGCGAGGAGCAGGTCGCCCCGGTTCGCGTAGACGATGAGGCGATCATCGCCGGTGAGAATACACGAACCCTGCGAGCCGACTTTTCCGCCTCTCCATATCTCACTGCCGGTCTCGAAATCGACGCATCGCACGCCGTTCCAGGCCCAGTAAATCCGTCCGTCGTGAATGATCGGACTGCAGACTCCGGAGGCGAGTCCCTCGGTTTTCCAGACTTCGCGCGCTCCGCGAGTCGTAATGTCTAAGCGGCACATCGCCGACTGATTATAGGCGGACGTAATCACGACCGAGTTCTCGTGGACCGCCGGTGAAGCCACGTTGTTGCCGAAGTCGGTCGTCCAAGGGTAGATCGCGATCGTGCGCCCCGGCGTCTTCCCATCAATCTGCGTCACGACCAGATTGCGAAGCGTCAGCACCGCGACACATTGCATCCGACCGACCTTTAAGAGCACAGGCCCGGCGGTGTGCCCCGCTTCGTCTTGATTCTTTGACGTCCAGAGTTGGCGTCCGGTGCGTTTATCAAACGCGACGACGTTTCCCTGATCGCCACCGACTTCGACAATCAGTTGGTCCCCGTGCGCCAGCGGGGCTCCGGTGTACCCGTAGTCGCGACGCGTTCGGCGGCGTTTGGCCACTTCGGGGCGGCGACCGGCATGATAGTGATCGTAAAGATTAAGCGACCAGACGTTCTTGCCCCCATCGCGGGTGTCCCACGCGTTCAAATCGCCGTCGACACCGAGGGTGAAGAGGAACTTGGTTTCGGCGTCGTACTCAGGCGTCGGCGAGGAGCCGGAGTACAAACTCTGGTCGCCGACCGCATGTCGGCCATAGCGCGGCTGAGGATACGATTGCCGCCAGCGTTCCTTGCCAGAAGTCGCATCGAGGCAAACGATCGCATCGCGGTTGCCGGACCATCCTTGAAGGTAAACGCAATCGCCGACGATCAGGGGTGAAGAACTACCCGCACCGACTTGCGCGCTCCAGATTTGTTCCTCGATCCAAGAGCCGCCGTCCCAGCCGGAAGTCTCCGACGTCAGACCGTTTCGATTCGGTCCGCGCCAATGGTCCCAATCGGCGGCGGTCACCATCG
Organism: Stratiformator vulcanicus; assembly: GCF_007744515.1. Taxonomy (NCBI): domain Bacteria; kingdom Pseudomonadati; phylum Planctomycetota; class Planctomycetia; order Planctomycetales; family Planctomycetaceae; genus Stratiformator; species Stratiformator vulcanicus. Next base: position 4,476,199 of record NZ_CP036268.1, on the reverse strand, counting down.
ACGAGGTCAGCAGGATCAATATAGCGAAGCCCTTAGTCAAAGAGCGTCGCGATATCTGCACGGCGGCGGCACCAAAGAGCGATCGGGCTGAACGCGTTTGCGATGACTCAACAAGTTTCATGTGGATCACTCGGGCGGGAAACAGGAGGTCGAAGGCGGCGCTGCCGGATTTACTTCGCTCGATAACGTCGCCCAAAGCTACCAACCGGTCGTCGAGATGCGTTCGCCGGTGGGTTGTACCAGTCGGCGACATTCGACATTTCCTTCGACAGCAACAGCTCCGAATCGCACATTGACAGTGGGAATAATGCACAAGATAATGTTGATGCGATAGGCATAATGTTCTGATTTGGGACCAAAGCCTCAATCGTGAGATTTCGCCGTGTCGACCGCTTTTCGTGAATCATTCTGATCCGGACGAACGTCTTGTTCGAAACGCGGGTCGATAATTCGAGATACGAGTCCCGCCTGACCGCTCGCCCAGAGTTCCCATGCGTAAACTGCTGATTGCCATTGCGTTATGCCCGCCCGCCACACTTTGTAGTGCCGCGGATGAAGCATTTCATCGTGATGTGGAGCCCTTTCTGAAGAAGCACTGCTACCAGTGCCACGACGCTCGGCAGGCAGCCGCTGGCTTCCGCATCGACGAGTTGGGGGCCGATTTCTCGGTCGCCAAAACGCCGGAAATGTGGCGCGAGGTCATCGACCGCATCAACATCGGCGACATGCCGCCGGAGGACGAAGCTCGTCCCGATCCGAAAGAGTCTTTTGCTGTCGTCGAATGGGTCGGCCGGGAACTGCGTCGTACCGAACGGGAAGCGAAAATGGCCGGGGGTCGAATCCAACTCCGCCGGCTCAACCGACGCGAATACATCAACACCGTTCGCGACCTGCTATTGATCGATGAGAACTTTGCGTCGACGACGTTGATGGAAGCAGTTCCCCCCGACGGGAAAGCCGAGGGCTTCGACCGCGTGAGTGCGGCGTTATTCGTCGACGCGACTCAGATGGACGCTTACCTGGAAGCCGCCAGTTTGATTTCCGACGAAGTGATCGTCTCCGGCTCCGAGCCGGAGGCCCAGAAAATTGTCTCGGAATCTGAAGACAGTACGCGAAAGACTAAGGGTGTCGTGAAGGAATCGCTGCTTGGCGAAAGCTTCAAAATCCCCGCCGGCGTCCAGAAGTACGAGTTCAAAGATAACGGCGTGCTGCACATTCAGAGTCACTATGGCTACGACAAAGGGCCGAAGTACTGGGGTAAAATCTTTCAGAGCGTGAAGCTCAATGATCTCGTGACGAGTGACGGCTATTACCGTATCCGAATGAAAGCCGGAGCATCGGTCGGATCACGGGGCGCACCGATCAAATTAAAATATTCCTACGCCGATAGCACGCCGGTCGCGTCGGAGAAGATCGTCGAACTACCTCACGATCTTGACGATCCGGACTGGGTCGAAACAGTCATGTTTCTGCGGGCCGGGCAGCCCGGTCAAAAGCGTGGGTTGGGTATCTCGTGGAATGGCATTGAAAAGGTCATCGGCGGGAACGGAACTTGGTATAAGAAGATTAAGAACCCGTCCCGAGTTGTGACCAGAGAGATCGCCGCGGCGAAGAAGTCGGGCGATAAGCAAGCGCTGAAGGAAGCGTACGCCGAGCGCGATCGGCTTCTTGATTTGGCTGGAAAGTTTAATGAGCCGTTCTTTTCATATGCTAACGAATGGGCCGGTCGCGAAGATGAAGTGCCGAAACTCTTCGTCGACGTCATCGAAGTCAGCGGACCGGTTCACCAGTCATGGCCGCCGGCAAGTCACCAACTGTTGCTGGGTGAAGAGACTTCGGCAGACAGGACACTGGCTGAAGCCCGAGCGGCGATTGAGAAATTGCTGCCGCGGGCCTTCCGGCGACCGGTCCAGCCGGGTGAGGTCGACCGTGTGCTGGCGATCGTTCAGGCAGGCATTAATCAACACGGCATGAACTTTCCACAGGCGATGCGGCTCGGGCTGCAGAAAGTGCTGTGCTCTCCGCAGTTCCTTTATATCGCAGAGCCGGTCCCGAGATCGGCTTCGGTGTCGGACGGTGTCCGCGAATTAAACGATTACGAACTCGCATCGCGGCTCTCGTATTTCCTATGGAGTACGATGCCCGATGAAGAATTGTTTCATCTCGCCGAGCAGGGAAGGCTGAGCGACCCGAAAGTGCTGCGGTCTCAGGTGACGCGAATGCTTGACGATCCGAAGTCGCAACAGTTCGTCGAGAGCTTCGCCGGTCAGTGGCTGCAGGTCGAGCTGTTCGGCAGCGTTCAACCGGGGATGTATCTCTACCCCGACTATGATCAGTCATTAGAAGAGGCTTCAAAAACCGAAGCGCTCGCCTTCTTCGCGGAGATTCTGGCAAGCAATCTGGCGATCACGAATTTCCTAGACTCCGACTTTCTGGTCATTAACGAGCGGTTGGCCGAGCATTACGGCATTAAAGGTGTGAAGGGAAAAGAATTTCGTCGTGTGGCGATTAAGCCCGAGCATCACCGCGGCGGCATCTTCGGCATGACCGGATTGATGACGCTATTGGCAGATGGGACGCGAACACTGCCGGTTCGTCGGGCCGCTTGGATCGTCGAAAATCTCTTTAATGATCCTCCTCCGCCCCCGCCGCCAAATGCCGGGGAAGTGCAGCCCAATACCAAGGGAGAGAATCTGACCGTCCGCGAACGGCTGGCCCTCCACCGCGATGAGCCGACCTGTGCGTCTTGTCATGCCAAGCTCGATCCGTACGGTCTCGCGCTCGAAAACTACGACGCGATCGGAGCCTGGCGAACCAAGGCGAATGGTGAGAATTTCCGCAATCCCAAGAAAGCTCCGGAACTCGACGTGAGTGGCCAGTTGCCCTCCGGTCGTAAGTACTCAAGCCTCGAAGAGTTTAAAGTCGCGCTTCTGGCTGAAAAGAAGAAATTTGCGAAGGCCTTCAGCGAGAAGCTGCTGACATACGCCCTCAGCCGACCGGTCGGTTATGTCGACTATAAAACGGTCGACGACTTGGTCGCGGCATTGGAGCAGAACGACTACCGCATTCGGCCGCTCATCCAAGCAATCGTGGCTTCGGAGCCGTTTCAAACCAAGTAGTCATAAGCCTTTCAATTATTGATCGACTAACTTCCAAGCACTCGCAACTCAGCTAGAACGGAAACACCATGAAACCTCGCTATAGCCGCAATCCGCTCGATCGCCGCAGTTTCCTTAAGGGGGCCGGAACGGGGGTCGTCCTCGGTCTGCCAATGCTGGAAGCGATGAGCCGCAACGCGCGGAGCGTCGCGACGGCCGGCGAAATTACGGCCGATGAACGCCCCAAGCGGTCAGTCTTCACATTCTGGGGTCTCGGCATGAACGGCCGAGACTACACGCCGAAGGCGACTGGCAAGGATTATCAGCTCACGCCGATCCTTAAGCCGCTTGCTCGGCACCGAGATGACTTCACCGTCATCAGTGGTTTAAAGCTGACCCACTCCGGTGGCCACGGCGGCGATCGGACTTTCCTCACCGGAACGGCTACGCATGATGCCGACACCGAGCTCCGCATTTCGGCAGATCAGGAACTGGCCGAAGCGATCGGTCACAAGACGCGATTCCCCTCACTCCAACTCGGCATTCGTCGTGGGACCGGCTTTGGTGCGCCGCAAGACAATACCTGTTCGTGGACGCGGAGCGGAACGCCGCTGCCGGCCGAGAACCGGCCGCACGCCCTGTTCGAGAAACTATTCCGCCCCGAGACTCCGGAGTCGATCGCCAAGCGCGAACAGAACTTCGGCATTCAAGAAAGTGTACTCGACTCGGTTCGTGATGAAGCGAAACGGCTCAATGAAACCCTTGGTAAAAACGATCGAGAGCGGCTCGAAGAATACTTCACGTCGATCCGTGACCTCGAAAATAAAATGTCGGCCGACAAACGCTGGCTCTATAAGCCGAAGCCGGAGGTCGCGCGGCCGGAGTTCGGAGATGAGCAAAGCCTCGACCCCGATCGCGGCGGGCTCGACTACGTCCGCTATCAAAAGCTGATGTATGACGTGATCGCGTTGGCGCTTCAGACCGACAGCACGCGCGTTATTTCCTATATGGCTCGTAAGGATAATAGCGACGGAACCGGCGCGTTCCGCGGGTCGACCGACAACCCGTACGGCTATCACACGATGACCCACCACGGCGAAGACAACGACAAACTCAAGTGGTGGACGATCGTTGACACGAATTATATGGAATTGTGGGCCTACCTGCTCGATAAGCTCAAAGGCATTAAGGAAGGCGATGGGACGCTGCTCGATCACACGCTGCTCGCATGGGGGTCCAGCGGCGGCACGGTCAATGCCCACAATCGCCATCAACTTCCGACGATGATTTGCGGCGGCAGTCGCCTCGGTGTGAATCACCAGGGACATGTCCGCAACGATGACCAATATCTCGGAAACCTCTGGCAAACGATGTTCGGTGTGATGGGCGTTCCGGTTCCCGAAGATTTTCAGGGCGGCGAAGCCGACGGCGTCATCAAAGAAATCGTTTAGAACTGGTTTCAAATCGTCTGGCATACAAGCCCGAGGCGCGAGCCGTCGGGAACATCACTGGTTGGTCGACCATCGACTTGCGCGTCTGGCTAGTGTTAAAACTGCCTTTAGTTGGTCTAACGAATAGCGGGCAAATTGACGAGGGAGCGTGTCGACTATCGACCCGCTCCCTTTTTGTTTGCACTCTTTTTATTTGTGAATTGCCTGATAGTGCGCTATTGTGGTCGCTTCGGCTACCTACCACTCGGGTAATGTTTCTCCCGCGAAATTACTATGTTGCGTTTCATGACCAAGAACTTTCTCTTAATTGCAGTAATCTTTGGTGCCTCAGCGGCGCGGGCCGACGACCGGCCCAATATTGTTTGGATCGTCGCTGAAGATATGAGCCCGGACCTTGGCTGTTACGGCGACAAGTATGCCGCCACGCCGCACATTGACGCGTTAGCGAAGCGGAGCGTTCGCTACACTCGATTCTTCGCCGAGTCGCCGATGTGTTCGCCGTCGCGGAGTACGATCATCACAGGCATGCATAACGGCCCGCTCGGCACGTCGCGGATGCGGTCGTATCACCGCATTCCTGAATGGGTGCGACCGTTTTCGGCCTATCTGCGCGATACCGGCTATTACTGCACCAATAATAAGAAGACCGATTACAACCTCGCGCGTAATGCCGAGGGCGATGTGAGCGAGTTCGTCCGGGCTGCATGGGACGATTCGAGTCAGGCCGCGCACTGGCGGAATCGAACGGACGAGAAACCGTTCTTCAGTATCTTTAATTTCATGGGTACCCATCAGTCGCGGACGAGTCGCAACGACTGGGATTATTTTGTTGATGAGGTCCAATCCACACTCACGTCGGAGCAAATTCATAACCCGGCCGACGCCCCGCTTCCACCGCATTATCCTCAGTCCGATACGGCCAGGCGGACCGTTGCTCGCTACTACGACTGCATCTCGGCGCTCGATGATTTCGTTGCAAAGATCATTCATCAATTAAGAGAAGACGGCCTCGCCGATGAGACGATCATCTTCTTTTATTCAGACCACGGTGCCGGGCTGCCGACTGGAAAAGCTTGCGCAAGTGACTATGGCCTGAGATGCCCGCTCCTGGTGCATGTGCCGGAGCAGTTTCAAGAACTTGCCCCTGCCCGTCATGGCACGGTCAGTGATCGGCTGACCTGTTTTGCCGACCTGGCTCCAACGGTGCTTGAACTGGCGGATGTCGATTCGCCTGTTTACATGCACGGCATCCCGTTCTTGGGCCGGGGCGCTTCGAAGAAGCACCGCTATGTTCTCGGCACGCGCGACCGCATGGATGAAACCCGGGAAGTGACCCGCTGGATTAGCGATGGGCGGTATCTGCTTATCCGCAGGTATGCCCGAGATGTCCCGTACGATCAACAGACGATGTCGGCGCTCTACAACGTCGAGGGCGAACTGGTTCAGGAGATTCGGGAGAATGCCGACGAAGGAATATTGAATCCGCAGCAGCAACACTACTGGGAGACGAATCGTTCATCTCGATTGCTCTTCGATACGCAGTCTGACAAATGGTGCCTTAATGACTTGGCGAATGACCCGGCCCAGCAGGGGAGAATTAAGGAAATGGATGTGGCATTAAAGCACTTCTTAATCTCCGAACGTGATCTCGGGTTCTGGCCAGAGGCCGAGCTGGCGGAGGCCGAGCTTGCCGCTCCCGCCTATGAACTGGCGCGCGACGGTAAGGGATACCCGCTGGAACGTATTCTTGAAGTTACGGAACTGACATCGTTCGAGGAGATTGCAAACCACTTAAGTGATCCCGACCCTGCGATCCGCTATTGGGCGTTGAAGGGGCTTGCAACGCGACGTGACGAATTGGCTGAGATCAGACCAGCCCTGACATCACTGCTTGATGATGAAGCCGCATCGGTTCGTATTGAAGCAGCATCGCTACTTTGCACTGATGCCGAACACGACGACGCACTCGACCTGCTGGCCAAAGAACTCAATAGCGAAAACGGCTGGGCCGCGTGCCATGCGGCGAGGACGTTGGAACGCCTTGGTGAAAAGGCCCGGCCCAAACTGCCGGAGATGAAAGCCGCCTTAAAAAATCGCACATCGGGATTCTTTGTCCAGCCGAAAGGCCCGCGAGCCGCGCCCTACCCGCTCGAGTTCTCACTCATTTCCGCCATCGGGCAATTCGAGTCCAACTAACTGACTTTTCTTGGAGATCTGATCTTTGGCGCAAAAACTCATTGCTATTATTGTAACTCTGGCGTGTCTCGTTGCGGCTTCAGAGTTCGTCTCTGCCGCCGACCGTCCTAACGTCCTGTTCATCATGGCGGATGATCTAGGCGTCTTTCCGCGATGCTACGGAAATACGGCCATCGAGACACCACATATCGACTCGCTGGCCGAAACCGGTGTCCGGTTCGACGATGCCTATTGTCAATACCCTCTTTGCGGGCCGAGTCGATGCTCCCTGCTGTTCGGGAAGCGACCCGATGCGGTCAAAGTCTTCGTGAATGAAGTCTCTCCGCGATACGCTTTACCCGATGCGAAGACGCTGCCGCAGGCCTTTCGTGAAGCGGGCTATCGCACGATTAAGGTCGGCAAGCTGTTCCACGGCAATCCTTACGATAAGCGGCAGCAGGGTTGGCAGAACGACCTATGGGATGATGCCACAAGTTGGGAACAGGCCTATTGGTTCGATAGGGAAGCCATTAACCGCGAGGTCGATCAGATCGGCGCGAAACATGGCCGCTACAAGGGGGCGGGCTCGCTTGATTGGGTGATGTCCACGACGTCCTCAAAGCAATCACCGGACGGTCGGATTGCGACACTCGCCATCGAGAAAATGCAGGCGGCAAAGGCCGATCCCTTCTTCCTTGCCGTCGGCTTCTTCGTGCCGCATACGCCTTGGATTGCACCTGCCGAGCATTTTGAATCAATCCCGCTCGAATCAGTACCGTTGTTCACGGCGGCTGCATCGGAGCAGCGTGCTCTCGAGGTGATGCCGAAGAATGGTGACTACGATCGGGGCATGGACGACGCTCAGCGGAGAAAATCGGTCAAAGCCTATTATGCCTGCGTTCAATACCTCGATTCTCAGGTCGGTCGGCTATTGTCCGCACTCGAAGAGCAGGGGTTAATCGAGAACACGATCATCGTCTTTCTCGGCGACCACGGTTATCAACTGGGCCATCACGGCATGTGGCACAAGTACGGCCTCTACGACCAGACACTCCGAACGCCCTTGATCATCCGAGCGCCGAAACAGTCCACGAGTGGAGATATCTGTGAGCGACCTGTCGAATTCATCGACATTTATCCGACGCTCCTTGATCTAGCAGGCATTAAACCATTGGATGACTTGCACGGCCGCAGCTTAACGCCGCTATTGCGAAACCCCTCGGCACAATGGAATCACCCCGCTTATTCCATGCACGTGCCGGTTAACCGCGACGGCAGAATCGGCCGCAGTGTCCGTTACGGCGACTGGCATTACTTCGAATGGCGCGGCGACGAGACGCACGCATTTCTGTTCAATCTTAAGAACGACCCGGCTGAATTAAAGAATCGCGCGGCTAATCCGCAATACTTGGATCGCGTCAACGAAATGAAGTCTCTGCTTGCAGCGGGAGCCAAGGCCGTCCCCCCGAGTCCGAAGGCAATTGCTGCCCAGCAGTTCTGGCCGCCCAATTTGGATGAGATCGAGACGATCAATCGAACGCAGTAACGTCGTCACGTCCGAAGCCATCGGGGACAGGCACGATCAAGGGGGGCTCACCGGCCTCACGCCAATGCGGAATCGTCGGAAGGAACAACGCAACGTCTTCGCGACGATTTCCATCCGCGCTGATGAAAATGAAGACCGCGGCGTCTTCAGGCTCGGTATGGTGAAATCGCTGAAAAATTAATCCGTAGTAGATATCACTGAAGCTCTTCGAAATTTCGGGATCGTGGAGAACAATCTGATTCGCATCATGTGGAGTAATGAAGAGACGCGTATCAGTGTCCAGCATCGAACGTCGAATTAATTCGACATGCAAGCTGACGTCGGAGGTGATCGACCGCGAGAATTGGATAGGGATATCGATCTGACCGCAGCCGCGACTGACGGTGGTTAGTTCCATCGCGAGATAGAAAAGAACCGCAATTCCTCCCAGGATTGCCAAAGACAATCGGACCATCGGGTAGCCCCACAAGCGTCGTTTCCGATGCATTGGCGGAACTTCGCTTTGGAGTGACACTGTTCCAGTTGCATCGGTCATCCAAACCACTCCGTCACCATTAATCGCTACTTACCGCTGCACCACTTCCAAGCCCCGCAATTCCTTCGGCAGTGGGAAGTGCACCTGTTCGGTGCGGATCGTTTCTTCGCTGAGCGAAGCCCCGTATTCATCGACGAGTTTGTCGATGACCTCTTGGACCACGACTTCCGGGGCGCTCGCCCCGGCGGTAATGAGCACCGTTTCAACCCCGTGAAACCAATCCGGCTGAAGTTCCGATGCCCCATCGATCAGATAGGCCGGCTTACCGCACTCTTCGCCGAGTTCACGCAGCCGTTGGCTGTTGGAACTGTTCTGGCTGCCCAATACGAGGACGAGGTCCGACTTTTGAGCGAGAATCCCGACCGCTTCCTGACGGTTGGTCGTCGCGTAGCAGATGTCGTCTTTGCTGGGTGTTTCCAGTTGGGGAAATCGTTCGCGGAGCCGCTTGAGGACCCGGCCGGCTTCATCGACGCTCAGAGTTGTCTGCGTGAGCACGGCGATCTTCGCCCCCTCCGAAAAGGCGAGGGCATCGACCTCTTCAGGCGTTTCCACAAGTGTGATGCTCTCCGGGGCCTCGCCCATCGTGCCGATGACTTCGTCGTGCCCTTCATGACCGATCAGCAGGATGTGGTAGCCCCGCTTCGCATACCGAATCGCCTCCATGTGAACCTTTGTGACAAGGGGGCAGGTCGCGTCGATCGTGTGCAGCTTTCTACGGCGTGAGGCTTCCCGAATTTCGGGGGAAACGCCGTGCGCGCTGAACAGTAGGATCGATTCTTCCGGCACGTCCTCCACGGAGTCGACAAAGGTCACTCCCTGCGCCGTAAAGCGATCGACGACATAGCGGTTATGAACGATCTCGTGATAGACGTAGATGTTCGGCCCGAAATGGGCGACGGCCTTTTCGAGTGCGTCGATCGCCATATTGACGCCGGCACAGAAACCACGTGGGTTGGCGAGGAGAATCTGCATGAATACTCGGGGGCGAGAATAGCTGAAGGAGTGCCGACTGCTCGATCTGGTTACAGAACGAACCGCATTTCACCCGATATTATCACATTTGGCATGATCCCGAACACTCCCGCCTTGTCTTCGCGAACCAATGGCTTGTGGCGAGGGTCGTTTCATTGATAAAACATGCGATTCGCGGGCGACTCGCTCGACCGCGAACAACTGGAGAGTTGCCGGAGTGGCCGATCGGGCCGGATTGCTAATCCGGTGTGCCTCGCAAGAGGTACCGGGGGTTCGAATCCCCCACTCTCCGTTCTTTGAAGCCCGCGGGTATTGGCCCGTGGGCTTTTTTCGTGCTAGCACGTGCTGAGGAACTCTGATGCGGATCGACGCGCACCATCACCTGTGGAAGTACGACGCCGAGCAGTATCCGTGGATCGACGATGAGAAGTCACGGTTGCGGCAGGACTTTCTGACGGCGGAACTTTCGGAAGTGGCCCGCCAGAGCGGTATTGACGGATTCGTCAGCGTGCAGGCTCGGCAGACACTTGAGGAAACGGACTGGCTGCTGGGCCTGGCGAATACAGAGCCACTCATTCAAGGGGTCGTCGGCTGGGTCCCGCTCGCCGAGAGCGAGGCTGAGCAAAGCCTCGAACGGCTTGCAGAAAACGAGAACCTCAAAGGGGTCCGCCACGTCGTGCAGGACGAGCCGGACGACTTCCTACTCAGAGACGATTTCAGTCGCGGCGTCGCGCTGCTGCCGAAGTTCGACCTCGTCTATGACATCCTGATCTTTCCGCGGCAGTTGGCGAACGCGATCGCCTTCGTGGACCGGCATCCGAATGTTCGATTCGTTTTGGATCACCTCGCCAAACCGCGGATCAGTGCGTCGACGTTCGACTCGGATTGGGGCGAGCACCTGCAAGAATTGGCGACGCGAGACAACGTCCTCGGCTGCAAAATCTCCGGTCTGGTCACGGAGGTGGCCGAAGCCGAATGGACGGAGGAACTCATCAGGCCGTACTGGGAATTCGCTCTCGGCACGTTCGGTGTCGATCGGCTCATGTACGGCAGCGACTGGCCGGTCTGCCTGTTGCGTTCGGAGTGCGACCGCTGGTGCCAAACCTGTGAATTGTTCACAGCGGAACTGACGCCTGATGAGCAGCAGAAGTTCTGGTCGGAGAATGCCCAGAAGGCTTATCGGCTCTAATCCATCCGCACGCCGATCGTGAGCAGGATGTTCGCATAGCGCTGCTGATCGGCAGTTTGGACCGTCAGAACGTGATCGGCGGTCTCGACGGCATTATAGAACTCCCATTTCTCGGTCGGTTGTAATTCGATGTCGAGGTCGGCGTTTTTAATTGTCTGCCGATAATCGTCCCAGACGGGCGGATCGCCATCGAGTGCATACGGGCCTTCGGTCTCCGTCTGCATCGTCTGCACGGCCTCGACCGGCACGGCTGAGAGAATGGCTTCAAGCACTTGATTACAGGTGACGACACCGGGCATCAGATTTAAAGAAATCAAATCGGCGTTCGGCCCGCGCTTATTCAGTGCCGGATAATTTCCATCGGCAATTAAGATCGTCGAGTGATGCCCCGCTCGCGCGAGGATGGCGTTAATTTCCGGATGGATCAGCTTGTGGCGGAGCATGTATCTAAGTCTTACATAAGCCCGAGGCGCCAGCCTTCGGGAATAGAAGGAGTTTGCTCTGGGATCATCCCGAAGGTTCGCGTCTTGGGCATGGACGTTAATCAGCTTTGCGTCCAATAGCGGAACGCGCGGATCGTTTGCTCTGTCGCGGCCGTCGAATCGGGATACGGGAACGCTTCAGCCGAGAGGTAGCCGCTGTACTTGATATCTTGTAGCGCCGCCATGATCGGACGGAAATCAGTATGCCCCAAGCCGACGGGGCGGCGGTTGCTATCGACGAAATGGATGTGACCGACCTTGTCGCCGCCGGTGCGAAGTGCGTCGGCGACATCTTCTTCTTCGATATTCATGTGAAACAGATCGCAGAGCAGCTTCACATTCTGCGTTGAGAGCCGATTCAAGAGGCCAACGCCGTCGGCAACGGTATTGACCTGGTTCGTCTCGTAGCGGTTGAGCGGCTCGTAAATGAGCGGGACGTTGTATTGTTCGGCGTGCGAACCGCCATCTTCCAAGGCATCAGCGAGATAACCGCGGGCCGACTCCCGATCCACACCGTCCCCATAGCGTCCTTGCATAGAACCAATAATTGCCACTGCTCCGAACGGCCCTGCGAAGTCGATGATCGAACGGACAAATTCAATGGCCTTCATCCGCTTTGACTCGTCTGCATCGGCCAGTTGCAGTTTATGTTTGACCCACCCGGCGCCGGTGCCGACTGCTGCGAGCTTGAGGCCATTATCATCGAGCAGCGATTCTAGTTCGCCGGGTTCGACGGCTTCCGGACCGGGAGGAAAAACTTCGACGGCGTCGTAGCCGAGTTTCGCGGCGAGTTCGCAGCCCGCTCTCAGTCCGTCCCAAAGAACAAACGGACCGCCACGGGCTTCTTCAACGAGACTGATGGTGATGCAGGATTTCATAAGGGTATTAGAGGCAAGTGTTCGAGGTGGTTTCAATTCGTAAATGAATGCGGGCGTTTCGAGAAGCGGAAATCGATGAGCGAGAAGCGAAGATTGCCGTTCGCTTCTCACTTCTCGTTTGTCGCTTCTCGCGCTGTTATTACCGCTTTAATATACTTTGCGGCTTCGGTCGTAATGGCCTTCCAGTCACCCGATCGCATCCAGTCTTTCTTCACGAGCGAAGACCCCACACCGAGGGCAGCGGCGCCGGCGTTGATCCACTCTGCGGCGGTGTCAAGATTCACGCCGCCGGTCGGAGTAAGGCGGACATGGGGCAGGGGGCCTCGGACATCTTTAAAATATTTGGGGCCGAAATGATTCGCCGGAAAGACTTTCACCAAATCCGCCCCCGCGGCCCAGGCAGTCGCAATTTCTGTGGGGGTTAAGGCACCCGGAACGACGGCTTTGTCGTAGCGATGGGCTGCTTCGATCACGGCGGGATTGACGGTGGGGGCGAAGACGAATTCTGCCCCCGCATGCACGCTGGCGACGGCGGTTTCGGAATCGAGGACGGTGCCCACTCCGACGAGACCGGTGTCGCCGAACTCATCGGCGGCCTGTTCAATCGCCCGCAGCGCTCGCGGGGTTGTCATCGCGATTTCCCATGCGATCACGCCCCCGTCGCGGAGTGCTTTACAGACATCGACAGCCTGCTGCGGGTTATCGCCACGAATAACGGCAATGACGCCCGTTTCTTCAATTTGTCGAACTACTTCTGCACGAGGTGTGGGCATTTCTTAAAGACCTTCCGCCGCGAGATCGCGTTCCATACAGGATGTCAGAATCGGCGGTTTCTTGCCGAACAATTTTTCATAGTCGACCGCCGTCGGTCCGAGCCGCACGGGGACTTTATCTTCGTGATTTAATCGGATATTCGAGAGGCGGTGGGCCATATGAGGGTTGCGAAACCGATCGAGCGTGTCATCAGCGAATTGGTCCGCACCTTCAACCCGATCCTTGAGGGTCGGGACGATCTCTTCATAGAGAAGTTCCCGCGTCCACTTTATGCCGTCCGGCGAGTCGAGAACCGCCTGCACGGTCTCGTACTCACTTCCAAGATATTTGGCAACCATTGCGGTGTGCACACCATTTAAGACTCGCACTTTTCGCAAGTAATAGGGCGCGAGATCGTCGACGACTTTGACCGCCGGGTGGTCGAAGAGGTTCAATTCCCCCGAGCGCGGTCGCTCGATCGCGAGGAGTGCATAAGGCTCCGCCATGATGGCGAGAGGGTTTTCCTGAACCGCCGCGTGTTCGTCGGGCAGATCGGAGATCATGCAGTCGACGAGATTGTTCAGCCACACACATTCGTTGGCGAGCCAATAAACAAACCGGCTGTCGAGCTTCCACTGCTCGGCCTGCTGCACGACGAGGTTTTGCAGCCGCGTGGCGTTCTCCGCGATTAATTCGCACGGGAGTACGGTGACAGGGTCTCCACCGGTTTCAAAGCGACGGTGCAGGACGCGGGTGAGCTTGCCCGGCATCGTGTTTGGCGCGAGACCTTTGTCGGTGTCGCCGCTCAGGACATACCCGGCTTCAGTCGCGTTTGTGACGAGCAGCTTCAGGTGAGGTGATCCTGCGAATCGCATCACCTCATCCCATTCGGAATCGGCGACCAGCGCCCGTGAAACCGATGCGACGTCGGTCCGCTCTTCGATCAGTTCGCCGTCGCGATAACCGCGGACAACCACGGGATAACCTTTGGGATGCTCTTTCAGCAACTGAGCCCGCTTGCCGGAGGTCGACTGCACGACAACAACGCGGCCGACATCCTGCCCCGCGGCATTGGCTTCGTGCACAAAGCGATCGATGAAGCCGCGAAGGAATCGCCCCGCACCGAATTGAAGAATTGTTTCCGCCGACATGTTGCCCTTTATTGTGTTCCGTCCGTGTTGGTGAGCTTAAACTTAAACTTGCCGATACCAAGGTGAAAAAGAAAGTGAAAGTCCGAGGGTAAGGTCCCTTGCTTGCGCGTCGGGCTTGTGTTTGAGGGTAAAATTATATTTGGAATTAGACCGTAACGCCGGTTTTCCAGACGGCGATTTCGCGGTAGCCGTTGACCTCGTTGCGGGCTGGCTCGCCGCTGGCTGTTTTAAGTAGCAGGTCGAACAGTTCGGATTCGAGCTCCTCGGCAGAGGCTCCGTCGGCCACCATCCGGCCCGCGTTGAAGTCGATCCATGACGATTTTCGGCTGGCGAGATCGGCGTTCGTCGCGATCTTAATCGTCGGTGCCGGCACACCGAGTGGTGTGCCCCGGCCGGTAGTGAAGAGCACCATGTGGGCGCCGGCAGCCGTCATCGCGGTCGACGAGACGGCGTCGTTGCCCGGTGCATTCACCAGGGCGAGTCCGCCCAAGTTGGGTGTCGCCGGCTCTCCATAGGCGAGAACCTGTTTCACCGGTGCCCGGCCGCCCTTTTGAACGCAGCCGAGCGACTTCTCTTCGAGCGTGGTGATCCCGCCGTCTTTATTGCCCGGTGATGGGTTATCGTAAACCGGCTGATCGTGAGCCCGGAAGTAGTCTTTGAATTCATTAATGAGATTGCCGCAGGCATCGAAGGTTTCGCGATCGGTGGTCCGGTCCATTAGCAATTGTTCCGCCCCGAACATCTCGGGAACTTCGCTCAAGATCGTCGTGCCCCCGGTCGCACAGTGGCGATCGGTGATGCGACCGACGAGTGGATTCGCTGTGATCCCGCTGAAGCCGTCGCTGCCGCCGCATTTCATCGCGAAAATGAGTTCGTTCGACGGAATCGTCTGTCGTTGAAACGACGACGCGTACTCGGCGAGTTCGCCGACGAGTTGAAGGCCGTGCTCGACCTCGTCATCGACTTCCTGAGCATTGAAATAGCGGATGCGGTCGGGGTCTTCGATGCCAGCTCGCTCGAGCTGCTGTTTAATCTGATTGTTCTCGCAACCGAGGCCGATCACGAGCACACCGGCGGCATTAGGATGCCGGATCAGCCCCGACAGAATCGCTTGCGTCTGTCCTAAATCGTCGCCTAGTTGCGAGCAGCCGAACGGGTGAGGAAACGAATAAACGCCGTCGACCAGTCCTTTGGAAGCGAACTCGCGTGTGGCCCGCTCACCAATTTTGGTGGCAGTCATGTTCACGCAGCCGACGGTGTTGATGATCCAGATTTCATTGCGGATCGCGACGCGGCCATCCTTACGGCGAAAGCCTTCGAAGGTCGATGGTTCCAGCTTGGTCGACGAATCCGCCGTGCGCTCGCTCCAACGGTATTCGAGGTTGGTGTCGAGGCCGGTTTTGAGATTGTGTGTGTGTACGTGATCGCCGATTGCGATCGTTTGCGTGGCGATGCCGATCGAGTAGCCGTATTTCAGTACGTGCTCGCCCGCGTCGATGCACGTTGTCGCCAGTTTATGACCGGCGGGAATCGTCTGCCGCGCGGTTACGCCGTCGACGCTTTCGCCTTCTGCCAGTTCGTCGATCAGGACGATCACAGCGTCATCCGGATGCACGCGGAGCCAGCGGGGGGTTGCCGTCGTCGCGGTTGCCGCACTCATGTCTGCACCTCCACCATGGCTTTGATCACACCCGTCTCGGGACGTGTGTAGGCGGGGAAATCGTCGCGGAAGCGGTCGAACGTCGTCCGGTGCGTAATCCACGGCCCGGTGTCGATCGTGCCGACCTCGATCAGTTTAATGATCCGCGTGAAGTCGCGCGGCAGCGCGTTGCGGCTGCCTTTGAGATTCATCTCGGGCCGGTGCATGGCGGGGTGCGGAAAACTGACTTCACCGTTGGTGATGCCGACATAAACCAAAGTCCCCGTGTGCGCTACGAACTGCAGCGCCCCACTCATCGATTTGTGGTTGCCGGTGGCGTCGATGGCGATGGCGAACTTGTCGCCGCCGGTGATTTCGAGGGCGTGTTCAAGATCACTCTCATCGCCGGTGAACAGGATCGTATTTTCGACGCCATAGCGTTCCTTGCAGAAGTCGAGCCGCGACTGGACGAGGTCCATGACGGTGATTTTCGCTCCGGTCAGGCGGACGAATTCGAGCGTTGCCAGGCCGATTGGCCCGGCTCCGATGACCAGCACATGTTCGCCCTCTTTGCATTCGCCGCGGTCAACGGCGTGGCAGCCGATGGCGAGGGTCTCGACGAGGGCCAGTTGCTCGTAGCTGAGCAATTTCGACGGGTGCAGTTTGTCGGCACGCACGTTGAAGCGTTCGCGGAGTCCGCCGTCGGCCATTACGCCGATGACTTCAAGGTTCTCGCAACAGTTGCCGTTGCCACGTCGGCAGGCGAAGCACCTGCCGCAGTTCATGTAGGGTTCGATGCTACAGCGATCTCCGGGGGCGATATTGTCAACACCCGGTCCGACTTCGAGAACCTCGACGCCCAATTCGTGCCCCGGCACGCGCGGATAGCGAAAGAACGGCATCTTGCCGAGAAAGCCGCTCACGTCGGAACCGCAGATGCCCATCAGGTGCGTGCGGACCTGCGCGTAGCCCTCGGGCGGAGACGTGGGGTCGTCGAGTTCGACATATTCGAACCGTTCCGGTTCTTCGAGACGGATGCCGCGGATCATGTTGAGAAAATTGTTAACGGATGCGTGGCTGGGGACGGCATGGATGCTGCCCCCAGCGGATAAGGCTTCGAGTTGCGACAACCTCAGTGAATCGAACGCGGCACCGCGCTCGCTGGGGGCGGCTCTGCGAGACCGTCCTCAGCCACCCTGAGAAAGCTAGGTAACCGGTTCGTCATTATTCTCCGGTCGACCTTCAATGTAGAACCAGTTGTGGATTGGTTTCAGAATATCCTGAACTTCTGCGACCAATTGTTCGTCGATCGGTTCCTCGGCCCACTCGATCCATTGGGCCACGCGCTGCGGATTGGCCGAGCCGGTCACGCAGGAAGCGAATTCGGGATTGGCGATTGAGAACTGCAGTGCGAGCTTGGCGATGTCGCTGCCTTTAGTACGGCAATGCTCGGCGGCTTTAGCGGCAACTTCTCGAACTTCGGGCGTCGCCTTATGCCACGGCGGAAGTGGCGCATCTGTCAGAAGTCGGGCGGAGAAGGGGGCCGCGTTGATCAGCCCGACGCCTTTCTCTTTGCAGATCGGCACCAGTTCGAGGGCCATGTCGTTCTGCAGCGTGTAATGATTGTAGGTCAGGACCACGTCGACCTCAGCCCGGTCGAGGATGTACTTGAACATCTTCATCGGGTAGCCGCTGACGCCGATCGCCTTCACCTTTCCCGCGGCTTTTTGCTCGCGCAGGGCGGGGAGTGTCTCCTCGACGATCTGCGACATGTCCACGAATTCAATGTCGTGGCAAAAGACCATGTCGAGGGTGTCGACCCCCATTCGCTCCAAAGAGATGTCGACGCTCTCCGCCACGCGCCGGGCGGAGAAGTCGAAGTGCTCGCCGGAATAGCGGCCGAGTTTGGTGCTCAGCACAAACTTGTCTCGCGGGATGTCAGGCAGCTTGCGGCCCAGCAGGACCTCGCTCATGCCTCGACCGTAGAAGGCGGCGGTATCGATGTAATTGACGCCCCCTTCGAGCGCAACGTCAATGCAGCGAAGCGCGTCATCGAGATTGTCGACCTTGCGGAATTCCTGTCCCAGCGAGGAGGCACCAAAGCCCAACGCAGAGAGTTTGAGTCCGGTCTTGCCGAGTTGGCGATATTGCATGGTGAAGACTGGCCGTTGAGCGACGCGTTTAAATCTTGCATGCAATGTACGGGGGCAAAGAGCGCCCCACAACCGTGCTATCAGTCACCAATCAGCCGAATGAAGTTGCGAATAGAACACGAGTGGCGGCGGTTCGCCGCAGGTGATCGCTCGAATGGTTATCGCTGCTCAATGCCAAGCCAATGCCGCAGGCGATTGACCACTCTCCGCACGAATCTTCGCTTCGCCGCGTGTGGGCGATGCCCGCCGGAAAACGCGAGCAGATCGGCTCCCATTTCTCCCGCGGTCGCGTAGCGGTCTTCGGGTCGTTTGGCGATCGCTTTGGCAATGATCGATTCGAAGTCGATCGGGAATTCTGGATCGATCACCGAAGGCTGCACTGGGATCACGTTCGCAATCCGATCGACCATCGCGGAACGGCTCTTGGCGTCGAAGATCGGTCGGCGGGTCACGAGTTCATACAGTGTCGCGCCCAGTGCGTAGATGTCGCCGCGTCGGTCGGACTTGCCCCTAAAGCGTTCGGGAGCCATGTATCGCAACGTGCCCGCGTATGATTCGTGTTCCTCGTCCACGCCTTCGCTTCCGGTGCGAGCCGCCGTCGCAACGCCGAAATCGGTGACCCAGACCTTGCCGTCTGCCCCGATCAGCACGTTGCCCGGCTTGACATCGTTGTGCAAAACGCCTCGCTCGTGCGCGGCATGAAGCGCTCGGGCGACCTGAATGCCGATGCGGGCGAACTTCCGATACGACTTCCGTTTTAAGTGACGGTAAGAGGTGACGGGATCCGACTTCGTCTCACCATTAATTATGTTGCTTGCCGGAGACGATTTTGCGGGAGATGCCGCACCCTCCGAGCGGTCGTCGCGGGCCCGGCTGATTTCTTCGGCGTAGACGACCCCCTCCCGTTCTTTAAGCCGTTCGATTAACCGATCGAGACTCACCCCGTCGACATACCGCATCGTGTAGTAGCAGTAGCCCTCGTGCTCGCCGAAACCGTAAATGGGCACGATATTCGAATGCCGCAACTGCGAGGCGAGCCGCGCTTCTCGTTCGAACGCTTCGCGGACCTGCGGGACGCTGTCGACCCGCCAGGGCAACAGTTTCACCGCGACACGTCTTCCCGAAGACTTCTCCAAGCCTTCGAAGACGATTCCCATGCCGCCGCGGGCGACCTCGCCGATGATGTCGCAGCCGCCGAGTCGATCGACTTCCAAGTCGGCAAAGCCGCGTTTGAGCCAAGTCGACTCTTCGTTGAGCTTGAGCCCTTCGAGGGCCGCCAGCACGGGGAACGTGCGTCGAATTTCATCGGCAAACCGCGGGTGCGCTGCCGCATAGGACTGCACGCTCGGCTTTCTTCCGCTGCGCAATTCCTCCATGAACCGGCTGGCGAGCTTCTCCATCGGGACGCGGACTTTCAGGATGTCGGCATCGGAGGCCGCATCCCGGTCGCTGATCTCCGGTTCGGAGAGTTCAGAATTTACATCGTCCCGTTCGCTCAATGTCGTCGGTCCGTCCTGTCTCGGTCGTCAAACCATGCCGGGTACGGCCGAGACGATCTTTTGCAATCGTTTGAGAGCGCGCACATAGCGCACACTGGCGGCCTGTTCGGAAATCCCCAGCACCTCCGCCGTCTCCCGGTTGGAGAGTTCCTCGAAATGGCGGAGCGCGAGGACTTCCCGATCGACCTCATTCATCTGTTCGAGCGCGGCCCGCAGATGGCGAGCGCGCTCGTCCCGAATCGCCGCTTCGCTCGGCGAAGTGAGTCGACCGAGCAAATGCGATGAGAGTGAAAACGTCGTCGTGTTCGGGTCGTAACCGGAAGAACCACGAATTTCGCGGCCGGCCGACCTTTTCTTCGCCCCAAGGTGTCGGCGATGCACTTCAATTAGCGTCTGGTTGACGATCAGGCGAAACCAGATGAACGTCGACAACTCCGGGTCGGTCGGAAACGCGCTGATTCGCTTCGCGGCGTTCAGCCAGGCCTCCTGCAGAATATCCTCCGGATCGGCTCGGCCGATCAGCCGTGCGTCGAGTCGGAAATTGACCACCCGCCAAAGCCTGCTGCGATACTCCGAGAACAATTCGGCCAATGCATCGACATCTCCCCCGCGGATGCGGTCGAGCAGGGCCGGGTCGGTATCGAAATCCGAATCGCTCATGGCAAACTGAACCGGAGGGGCGCACGGCTTTTGCGTGGCCCTTTAGCATATCCGCCCAGCCCGCTCGGCACGAATGATTCCCATATTGTGGTGCGCATCGCGTGGCAATGTCGAGTGACATCAACCGGTGCTGAAGTAATAATCGACCCGCGGCGACGGAACTAGAGCAGTCGAGGTTTCATTCGCTCTGTCGGTCGCGACAGGAACAACGATGCCCAAGATCACGCGAAGACCCAACGGCATTGCCGATCCACTCTCACAAGTGACACTTGCGGAGCAGGTTTACCGCTTTCTGGCGGACGAGATCGTGGCGGGGCGATTTCTACCCGGCCATGCCCTGCGCGAGATCGAATTGGCTGCGGTGCTGAAAGTCAGCCGCACACCGATCCGTGAGGCGATCCGGCAATTGACCTCGACCGGGCTTGTGGAGGTTCGGGCCAATCGCGGCGCGATTGTCCGCGAATTGACGCCGCAGGATGTCACTCAGATGTATCAGGTACGCGAAGCGTTGGAAGGGCAGGCGACACGACTGGCCACCGGGAAAATCCGACCGGAAGACTTCGACGAGTTCGATCGGCTTGCCGAACTCGTGATGAATGAAGATGGCGAGATCGTCGGTCGGGCGGTCAACGAATACGACCGGGTCATGCATCGCGTGATTTCGAATCGAGCCGCCAATCCGCTACTCGAAACCGAAATCAATCGCTTTCACGACTTGATGTCGTTGATCCGAGTCTGGACCAGCGACGGACCCGAAATTCTGAATGCGACACTCGACGAGCACCGCCGAATCCATCGCGAGCTGCGCGTCCAAGATGCGGACCAAGCCGAGAAGGCGATGCGAGAACACCTGCGCAACTCCGGGCAGAGAAACGCCGAATTCATCGCGAAAAAACAGGCGGCACCCGATGACGCCGACGAGTCAGGCGAATAGTGACGTGACCGCCTGAGCCTTCACCAGTTCCCGCGGCTGGTTCAGGTGGTTGTAAACGATCGACTCCGGATCGATGCCGAAGGCGTGATAGATCGTCGCGAGCAACTCGCCGGGGTGAACCGGGTCTTCGGCGGGGGCTGAAGCGGTCTTGTCCGACTTGCCGTGAATGTAACCCCGCTTCATGCCCGCACCGGCTACAAGAGCGGTGTAGCAGTACGGCCAGTGGTCACGGCCATCGGCACTATTGTTGTTGCCGGAGGTGCTAACGCCCTTCTTCGGACTGCGCCCGAATTCGCCCACCGCGACGAGCAGCGTGTCCTCCAGCATCCCGCGCTCGTCGAGATCTTCGATCAAAGCTGATAGCCCGGTATCGAGCATCGGAGCCGACTGATCTTTCATCCGCTTGTTGAGGCCGGTGTGCTGGTCCCACGAGTGATTGTCTGAGTTGGCGACCTTTGGCCAGATGACCTCGACCACTTTTGTTCCCGCTTCGGCCAATCGACGGGCGAGGAGACAACTCTGACCAAACGTGTTGCGACCGTAACGATCGCGGACTTCATCAGACTCTCGCTCGATCGCAAACGCGTCGCGGGCACGACCGGACGTGACAAGGTCGAGTGCTCGGCTGTAATGCTGATCGAGCTTGTACTTTGACACGGCTTCCTCGATCGCAGGCATTCCGGCGTTGATCTGCTCACGCAGATCAGCCCGGCGGCGGAGCCGAGTCGTGAACACTTCTGGTCGCAGCTTGAGGTCTTCGACGTTGACGGTGTCAAGCTTGTTCATGTTCATGTCGTCGCCCGGCGGGTAGAGCGTATACGGATCGTACGCCTTACCGAGGAAACCGGCGGTGCCACCTTTACCAACGACGTTCGACTCCTGCAGCGGACGCGGCAGCATCACGAACGGTAGCATCGGGACGTCGGAGGGCTGTTGATGGATGATGTTCGAGCCGAAGTTCGGGAAGTCCTTGGGCGATGGCGGCTCCAACTGACCCGACGGGCTGACCTTGTCGGTCGTGTAGCCGGTCATCATCTGATAGATCGCCGCGGTGTGGTTGAACAAGCCGTTCGGCGTGTAGCTCATCGAGCGAATGAGCGTGTACTTCTCAGTCTGCTTCGCGAGTTGCGGGAGGTTCTCGGTAAATTTCACGCCCGGCGTCGCCGTCGAGATCGGCGAGAAGATGCTCTTCACGTTGTCGGGGACGTTCTCTTTCGGGTCCCACAGGTCGATGTGGCTCGGTCCACCTTGCAGGTAGCACATAATGACCCGCTTCGCCTTGCCCCAACCGGCCCCACCGACGGCGGAGTTCGCCGAAGCCGCTTGCAGTTTGAGCATCGAGCCGAGGCTCAGGCCCAACATGCCGGAGGCACCGACCCGCAGCACGTGGCGTCGTGAAACGCCGAGGCCGGAGTCGCAAAGGTCTTTGCCGCGTTCGCCGAGAATGCCGATCATTTTGCTGACCCTCCGTAATGCCCCTTGCTTGCGCTGGGGGCTTGTGATTTGGACGTATTTCTTAGTGATTGAACAGGAACGACGGGCTGTTGATGAGCACCCACGCGAGGTCCTGTGCGGCAATGAGCCGTTTGTCTCCCAATTGCCGTTTACTCATCGCGAAGTCGGTCCGGAGTCGCTCGAGCAACGGGTCCTCCGGCAGCGGACGACTGAGCCGTTCGATGCGATTTTCCAGACCGGTCACCTTCGGATCTTCCGGCAACGGTTTCCGCGCGGCAGCCAGTACCGACGTCAGCCGGTTGTATTCCGGATCGGTTAGCCGGAACGTTTTGGTCAGTTCGACCCACTGCTGCGCGGTGCGATCTTCGGCCGGCGTTTCGAGCAGCGTGAAGAGCTCCCGCGGCACGCCGAGCGAGACATCGGCTTGTTCGGTGACGTCGATGCGGAACCGACCGAAGAAGCTGTTGTCGTCGAGATGATCATGCAGCAGTTCAATTTCCAATCGAACGCCGATTTCCCCTTCGATCGGCTGCTTGAGTGGGAAGACCGCCCATTGCACCTGACCAAAGTTTCGGTCGACCGACCAGCCGTTGTCATTCCGGCTTCGATTGCCGTCGACCGCTTCCTTGACCGGATAGCCTCCCGCGGCGTCGTTCGCGACCGGTTCGCCGAACTTCAGCGGCTCACCCGGCCGGGTATTTTCCTTCACGTTCTTTTGTGCAACGACCGGACCGGAGACGTCTCCCGTACTGACCAGTCCGCGGGCCTTACCGGACAGTTCCGTGAGAATGAATCGCCCATCCTCCGATCGGCCCGGGCCGTTCTTCGGCAGCGATTCGTGAGGCAATGCTTCGATTCGAATGCCCGTAATGCGAGTCATCGGGACGTCGGCGACGATGCGGAATTTAGTCCGGTCGGGATTGCCTGATGCCAGGAACGACCCATCGTCGAGTCGTTTCAGCTTCGCGCCGTTCGTGGCAACCAGAACGTGAGGGTCGAGCGTCGACCAGACGGCGCTCTCACTTTGAATTGACTGCTCCCAGGCCGACAATTTGCTGTCGAACTGATCTTCGAACGCTTGAAGCTCAGCCGATGCCGCATCGATTTTCGCCTGTCGATCGGCTTCACGTTTCGCGACTTTCTCTGCGTTCGAAGCCTTGTACTCGTCGAGTTCCGTCCGTGCCGCGGCGATGGCCTTTGCTCGTACGAGTTCGCGCTCGGCCCGAATCGGGGCGACTTCAATCTCGCGCTTCGTTAGCGCCGCTTGCAACCGGGCATGATCATTGTCGAGGCGGTTCATCGACTTGATCGCCGCGTCGATCTCGGCCTCGGTCGCCGGGCGGTTGAGAATTCTCAGGAAGATTTGCCGGAACATCTCGCGGTCATTTTTCTCCCGACGAACCAGCGCGGTCAGTTCGTTGGACGGCGACGCAATCGCCTCGGCGAGCGTCGAGCCGCTGATGAGCGTCATCACGTTGCCGAGTTCCATGTTGGTCGACCGCTCACACTCACAGGCGCTTTCCCTTGCCGGACGGCCGAAGTTTGCGAGGAATCCGCTCTTGGCGTCGAGTTGCGCATCGGGCAGGGCGGCGGCACGCGTTGCGCCCGGTAGCGTCGGGATGTCGGGCTTGCTGCCCAGCACCTTGTGAAGCGAGTCGTACAACATCTCCGCCGGCAGCCGACGGGCGATCGCGTGCGAGTAATTAACCGAGTCGTCGGCATTCCACTTGTTCGACTCGACCGACAGTTGATACGTTCGTGACTGGCAGATCAGCCGAATCACGTGCTGCGTGTTGAAGCCACTCTCGAGGAACTCACGCGTCAGATAGTCGAGCAGTTCCGGATTCGTGGGCGGATTGCCGGCGCGGATGTCGTCGAGCGGTTCGATCAATCCGACCCCCAGCAGATAGCCCCACAGCCGGTTGACGTAACTCGTCGCGAAGTATTGGTTGTCCGGCGACGTCATCCACGCGGCGAGTTTCTCGCGTCGCGACGCGTCGTCAGCCGTGCTGAAGGTTGCCTCGTACGGGAACTCGGGAGCCGTCTCCACGCCAGTGCGGTCGTGTTTCACTTCGCCCGATTCTTTGTCGTAGACGACTTCAAACAGCGGTGTCGCCCCTTCGACCGCGGTACCGCCGATATTGCGATTTTTGCTCGCCGGGTCTTTCTTCAACCCGACCCGACCGAAGAACGCGGCCGTCTCGTAATATTGGTCCTGCGTCCAACGCTCGAACGGGTGGTCGTGACACTTGTTGCAGTTAAAGCGGACCGCCAGAAAGAGATGCGTTGTGTTCTCCATCGTCGCCAGCGGATCACGCAACACCTTGTAGTAGGAAGCCGCCGGGTTCTCCCGATTCGAGCCGGTCGCGGTGAGGATGTCGCGCGCGAATTCGTCGTACGGCCGATTGGTTTCGACTTGCTCGCGAATCCACGCATGGAACTGCTTCGCTCCCTCGTCGCCGAGGAACTTGCTGTTAACCTGCAGCAGGTCAGCCCACTTGTTGGTCCAGCGATCGACGTATTCCTCGCTACCGATCAGGCGATCGATCAATTCGTCCCGCTTGACGCGGTCGGGACGACGATCGGCGAGGAACAATTTCACTTCCTCAACGCTCGGGGGCAGCCCGGTCAGATCGAGATAGACCCGACGAATGAAATCGGCATCACTACTCAAGCCGGACGGCCTGATCTTCATTCGCTCCCACTTGCGGGCAACGAATTCATCGATCGCGGTCCACTTCTCGGGTTCCTGCCACGTAAATCCGTCGCGGTCGCCCATCACGGTCAACGTCGTCGCCGCATATGCCCCTTCGTATCGTGCCAGGACCGGCGACTCACCTCGTCGCATGGCCCGCATAACACCGTTCGGCAGGGCGGAAGCGATCTCGATGTCGCCACTCTCCACGAAAGCTTCACGCGTGACGTCTCGCGATCGACCGTCACTGTAATAGGCGGTGACGCGGAATTGCCGTGTTTCGCCAGCAAGCGGCACCACCGGTTTCTGAGGCTGAAGTTCGATCCGCTCGACCCGTGGCGTGTCGAGATCGAGCTGTGATCCGTCCTCAATCCAGCGTCGGATGATCTCGTAATAGCCTTCGCCTTTGCGCGTCAACTGCCCGCCGACATGCGCGACACTGCCGGTCGCCTTCAGCAACATCAGACTGTCCGCAGCCGAGGCCCGATTGACCCGCCGCGCGGCATGATCGTCTCTGAAGGCCCGCACGTCGTAAAGCGGGTCGTATCCGCGAAGCGAGAGCTTGAAGCCGTTCTTCCCGTCTTTGGCACCGTGGCACGTACCCTGATTGCAGCCGAGCTTCGTCAGGGCTGGATTCACGTCCCGAACAAAGTCGGGCTCGAGCAGCGTGGATGTCCCGGAGACCCGTACCGGCACCGTCACCGCGGCATCACCAACTCTCACCACAAGTGAGCCGCTCCCGTCTTTTTGCGGCAGAACCAGTCCGGTGTCGCTGACTGTGACCAGATTATCAGCCGGCTCAAATTTCGCTCGGGTGACGACTTCCGTCGGAGAACCGCCATTGATCGAGGCGGTGACCAGAAGCTGCACGTAATCGAATTCGTCCTGCAGCACGATCTCGGCCGGTAGAACGGAGAGCCCGGTCACATTCCGCAAATTAGTGGCGGGGGATGACGAGGTCGACTGGGCCGCCAGAGGGAACCGGCGAAAATCATTTTTGCTTGCCAGGGTCGTCGATCCGGCAGGACCGGCAATTGGTACGGATGAAACGGCATTGAGTTCCTCACCGGTCTCCGCATTGTACGTTCGCAGCATTCCGTCACCGCCCGCGGCCACAATTTTTTGGCCACTCGGGTCGAACGCGACGGTATAGACGGGCGTATTCGGAATCGAAATGCGGCACAACTCGACGACGCCTTCGCTCCGATACTCCTCCAGCAGCTTCTTTTCTTCAGCCGACCGACGGAACGTCTGCTTCGACATCGCCTCTTTGAGCTTCTTTGTCAGTTCGGTATCGAATTCGTACCCGTAGACCGTGAGCCAGCCGTCGTCAGTTGTGCTGGAGCCGGCGGCAATCCGGGTCCCGTCGGTACTCACGTCAATGGCAAAAACCCGTCCGGGTAGCGAGGGCAGGGTGCGGATCAGGTTGGCATCATCGCCGATCACCCGCTTCGTCTGGCGGAACATCCGGTACACCTTCGGCGTTCCATCCGAGCCGCCGATCACGATTTCATTTCGCTCCGGATGGGCTGCCACGGCGAGGATGCCGCCCTTCAAAGCCCCGGGGGTAATGGACGTGATATTGTCAACGAATCGTTCCGTATCGACTTCGGTCAGCTTGGCCGTCATGTCGCGACCGACCGAGACGACGTGGCTGCCGTCGCTGGAAAACACCGTATCGAGGGCCCAATCGTTATGTCCGCCCATAAAAAACGTCTGCTCGCCCGTATCGGCGTTAAATCCGCGGACGGTATTATCGGGACATCCGATCGCCACTGTTGACCCGTCAGGCGACCAGCTTACGCCGTACACCGTGTCGTAACCGACCGTCTTGGCCATCAGCAATTCGCGGGTTTCAACGTCCCAAATCTGAATTTCTCCGGTCCGGCCGGGGAGCCCGCCACATGCGGCCAGTTTCGATCCGTCCGGTGAGAATCGGACGGTCTCGATCCGCTCAGAAAGGCCGACGAGCCGAGCGACGATTTCGTCACTCTCCGCATCGTGCAGCAGCACTTCATGAAAGCCGGCGACGGCTAGCAGCCCGCCGTCCGGTGAAAAGTCCATTGATGTCACGACCGGCCGCTTGCGGTAAACAGGCGGGTTTTCGACCGAGTACTGCGGCGAATCGGTTTGAGGAGCGTCGTTCTTCGCCCCTTGGAGGATCCACTTTCGGATCGTGTCGATCTCCATGGGATTCAACGGCGGGGCGTTCTTCGGCATCAAAGCGTTGCCGTCGTCGTCTGGCACAATCTGATCCAGCAGATAACTCGCGTCAGGCTTGCCCGGCACAACCGCCGCCAGTCCCGATTCACCCCCGACTACGAGGGCGTCGAAATCGGTCATCAGGTAGCCGCCTTGCTTCCGCGCGGGCTGGTGACACCCTGCACAATTCGCCCGCAGAATCGGCTCCACATCTTTATGAAAACTGACGGACTTCGCTCCGTCCGTTTCCTCGCCAAACGCTGGTGCCGAAAGGCGCTCACCGAACACGAGAACAGAAGGAACGGTGAACGCTATCAGTAAAGCGACGCGGGAACGCAGCATCGATTTCGCCTCACAAGCCGAAGATTCAATTGGGCGGGAGGGTGCCATCGCTCGCAAATCAGCAGTTGTCGTCGCGAGCCGTGTAGAACACTCCCGACGCGCTGCCCGAAGGCACCCTGCCAGATCATAACATGCAGCGACTTTGATTCGAGCCAAATCTTGGTATTTTTTCACCGTTGTCGAACTCGTCCATCCGCACGCTTTCTTTCCAATCGCAGCCGATTTGCGAGGAATACGTGGCGAGAGTAACTCGCGATGTTTCGTTTCGACCGACGCACGATTGTAATTTTCGAAGGTCTCCGGCGTCCGACCACTCTCTTTAGACATCCTCGCCACGGCTTACTCAGGTGAGATCCGCAACCTCCGGCCTGCCTTGGGGTCGCCGACATCGCTCAATAATGGGCAACACAGCAATCAGAGTGTCCGCTCGAACTCCAACTTTGCCGACCCGGCAGAACACCCCGCTGGTTCTTCCCATTCGGCTGAGGGTTTTGCCCATCATGCCGACGCCTTTGCCGATGGGGACCGCTGTGGAAACGAGGTCAACGGCTCCCATGACGCCGCGGCCGGCTCGTTCCCAGCCGCCGAGTCGATTCCCCTCGGCGTCCTTGCCTTCATAGGCATCGACCAGCCCACCCAGGCCGATAAAGTTCCCGACCGTCCCGCCGAGCGACGTATAGATGCGGTTGCCGAGGCTCTGGCCCTCGGTGTTCTCCCAGTGGGTATTAAACTCGTCGACAAGTGGCTCGACGATAAACTCGCTGGCGACGTAGTAAACCGGGTTATACCGATTCACCTGATGCGCCGCGGAGGCGAGGATGAACAGGTCGCTGTTGTTCTGATCGATTAAGGCTTCATCGCCGACGAGCGAGCGAATACTTTCGCCGGCCCACTCGTAGAACGGGCGGATCACTCATCGAACGAGAACTCAAAGACAGTTCCGTCTGGGTGGCCGTGAATCTGACTTGCAATCCCACCACGGATCCGCATCGCCCTGACTGCTTCAACTGCAACAACATTATCAACTGAAAATTGGCCACCACAAACAAACGGTATCTTAGGAATCAATAAACTGTGATCAGGTACTAGACCATTGTTTTCTTCCCGTTCGAGAAGCAAGGGTCTACCGGTTGCGAAGTCTGTCTCCTCATTAATTACGTCGAACCACTCTTTAAGGGACGTGCCGATCGCTTCTACGTCACCTGTTTCAGGGTCAAACCGTCCCACCTTTTCGCCCACAATACAATACTGATCCCCAATGATCGATTGTGCAAAGCAAAGCACGTGTTTTAAATCGATCGGGTATCGGTTCTTCCAAAGCTCATTCTTGTTCCAAGAAGTTATGTCTGTTCTTTCGCTTGCTTTGGATGGAAAACAATGCATCGCACCCCCGAACGCAGAAAATCCATTAAAATTATTATAAAGACTTTTCAACTCGCGTTGTAGCCGAGGTGTGATGGAGTCAGGCAAATCAGGCAAAAAACCTCGTGAATCAAATATTTTCAATTTCTCAAGGGATCGCACTTGCTTTGTGATATTCATTATTTCAATTATGACCCTGAAATAAGATCAATGATAACTCTTGCACCATCCAGAATGCCCCGCAACTTATTTCCGATGACGGCGCCAGCTCCGCGATTGTCAGAAGGCGGAATGTGACGCACGCTAGTGCTTCCTTCGGCAAAGACGGCTGGCGGTGCTTCGTCACGATCCAACCGAGGCTTCGTGGGTACACTTTTCAGTGCCTCGCGGCGACGCCGATCCGCACCCAGTCTATCAACAGTTAGTGGTTTGCCGACGCCGTTGGCGTCCTTGAGATGCTTAGCAGCTTCAGGGTATTTATCCGCATCAAGCGCATTGCGTTGGACATCACCCGGCTTGTACTCCGCATTATGCACCAACACCGGCGGGCCGCGGGGGTTGTTGTTGGCGGCGACGTAGTAGGTATGGGCGTCGGCGACGCGGAAGTTGTAGACGGTGACCCCTTCGGGGTGCGCTTCGCGTTGCGTCAGGACGAGGGTGAAGCTCTCACCGTTCGGGCCGGTGAGTTTTTCGCCCGGTTTTAAGTCGCCCGCGTCGATCCATGCTTCACGAGTGGCCGACCAGAAGGGGTGTTCGTCGGTCGTTTCGAAGTTCTGCACGTCGCCGGCGTCGCTGCGGATTTTTAAGTGCCGCAGGTGGTCGGAGGTGCGCTCGAAGACCTCTTCGACCTCGCGCCAGCCGATCGCTGCGCCGTGCTCATCACGGGCAAGAACGCGGTCACCCGCTGCAATCTCCTCGATCGGCTTGCGGTGTGAGGTGTCGATCTCGGGGGTCGGCGCGGCGTTCTGAGCAACCGCGGCGGTCGCTCCGCCGGTGGTGAAGAATGTTGTGGCCGCGATGAGGCCGCCGGAGAGCAACAGGGTCAGCGCGAGGGCCACCCGCCAGAGCGATGCGGGCGGCACAGGGTTACGTCCCTTGCTGGCGCTGCGGGCTGGTGTGGTGGGGGCATCGTCGATCTTGATGATCGGCTCGGGCCTTGGCTCGGCGATAAACCGCAGCGGCTCGTCATCGCAGAACTCTAACTCCGCGTTCGTCACGCCGGGTTCCGCCGTCGCCGAGATGTCCCAGCCGCGCGTCATCGCTTTCCAACGGAGGCGTCGAAATCTAATTGTTCGACTACTTTGAAACACGATTCAGAAGCTCTCGCAATTGAATCTTAACTGCCGACGCGCGGCCATCTTGCTCCAATCCATATCGAGCCCAACTCTTTGCCCGATGTTTGTCACCGACATGTTCAGATACACGCGCGAGGAGTAGTGCTTTTCGTATATGAGTCATCGAAGCTAAGATTCTCTCCGACTTCTCAGAACAAATATTCGATTCGGAAATCTCTTCAAAAGGTCTTGGAAAATCGGAGTATATTGCAAACGACTTTTCGAGTTGAGCTGACATTGTCGACAGTAAATAAGATTGTGCGGAATCACCGTCAGAAAATTGCCACCAGAAATCGACTTCTTCGCCCGGAGTCATGCGGAATGCAATCTCGCAGTCGTCAGCAGAGACTCTCTTCGGATCGATAGGTTCCCTTTTTCCGATAATTGGAAGAAAAGTAAGGTGCTCGCCCAGTGAAACGCAACATGCCGTGTTGTCGCTCAGAATTTGCAAACGAACACAATCGATAAACGGCTCACGGACGCGATTCCAATTTCGGCCTCGACCACTGAAGCCGAGCTCCCTCATAATGGGCTTCAACTTTAATTCAACAGCTTTGATAAAAGATTGAGCACTTGTTTGCATAGCAACGCAGACTACTGATTCACAATGACTTTGAATCCCAGCTTTTGTAATTTCGCCAGTAGCGGAGCTGTAGGACCAACTTGGCCAGTTATTCCGCTTCTTGCAAATTCCCAAATAACTTCGTCAACCTGCCCGGTTTCCAGAAGCCGGAAGTCTTTCGCCAATTCCCGACGAACTCGTTTGGTAAGCCCAGTTCGCCCAACCTTCGACTCATAAGCTCGCTTTACCCCACCTTGCGTTAGCACGTCGATACGTCGCCCGCCAAAAACTGTTCGGCGATATTGCTCTATCAATGCGGGCGCTTCCCGGTTTCTAATTTGATCCCGCACTGCATCGCCAGCAGCCTTATTTGCTTGAATACAACTATTATGCACCAAGACTCCCGCGTCACCGACGCGGTAGACGTGTTGGCCGTGGACTTCGAGGTTGTAGACGGTCTCGGGTGGGCCGCGGGGGGTGATCGAGGTGATGCGGCGAATGCCGCTTAGTGTATCGACGCGTTCGCCGACGTTTAAATCGTCGGCGGCGATGAATTCATTTCGATCGATCGACCAGAACGGGTGGTTTGCCGTGACACCGGTCGGCTGTTCGTCACCTTCAATGCTGACATTCAGCAGCGGGCTGCTGCTTTCGTGAATGAATCGCCCCGTGATGACGGAGCCTTCGCCCGCTTCAATCGCAGGGCAGGGGCCGATGTTTAAGACTTTTGCGTCCCCCCACGCCCCCTGTTCGGGCAGGTCGAGATGGATCGTCTCGCCAACGGTAATGCCGTTTTCGGTCAGCCAGTCGAGAGGGCGCAGCAGTTCGATCTTTAAAGCGTCGCCAGTTTCCTTCCGCATCTGCAGAGACACGGCCCGCCACGACTCATCCGGCTCGGCGATCTCATCGACGGCCACGGTCTCCGGGTTCGTGCCGAGAACCCGATGCCCCAGTCGCAACTCTTCAATCGACCGCGAGCGTGCATCTGAAAGAGGGGCCGTGGCACTTGCCGCCAGCGGCACCGCCGCGGGAGCGGTGTTAAAATCAATGCCGAACCCCAGACCCTGCACCGCCAGCCCGGCGGCGAGCATTAAGCAGCCTGTTAGCCAAGAATTTTCTGGAATTGATGGGGGACAAGTCATCTGCTCGCCGCCATTTCCAATTCGATTCCAGAGCATTTACTCCTGATGACCTCCTGACGAACTGGATGCGAAACGAATAGTTTCGTTTGCCCAGAGCCACTGTAGGTGAAAACATTCAGAGTTTTGCATTTTTGGACCGACAAGACGGGCTTCACAACGAAATCATTGACAATGATCGAGGTCGCTTTGTCCAAGATGTCAGGGGGAGAAGGAAAGTGCAGAATAGAGTAAGGATGACTCTCATCGCCGTCGGTGACAATTACGTCTAGCCATTGTAGCACATCACATGACGCTGCGTTAAAAGTCAATATATCCCGAAGCTTGGTTGAGCAGAGGCGGCATCCAAGGGTGCTCGCCAAGTAATCGGTGAATTCTCCGGTTTTAAGATATAAATTTAGGGGCGGCCAATCGGCGATCTCACCGTGGGGAGGTAATTGAAAGCCGCCCGGCTCCGGAAAATAGCTTGCTGGTCGATCATCCTTATTAATTGTCGCGACACCATCGGGTCCGGCCTCATCGAATAAGACTTGGTAGAACTGGGCGCTCATCACTTCCATCCAATAGATCGCAGCAGGTCTGGATTTAAACGAACTGGCTCTTTGACATAAAGATTGTACAACTCGAGGAATAGATCCGTATTTGATCCAGCTTCCTTTTGTGCTCTACGCATACCTTCCAACACGAAGTCGTGATACTTGTTCGGGTGCCGTCCAAGGTGTGGCAGCGAACTCTTGTTCCATGCATCATCGAGTTTGAGGCCGTAAGAGTCCGCAATTTCTTCCATCGCGGGAGTATACTTATTGTTCTTATTTGTGGCAAAGTGGTGAATCTGATTGGGTCGACCGCCACCCGGTACATACTCCGCATTATGCACCAACACCGGCGGGCCGCGGGGGTTGTTGTTGGCGGCGACGTAGTAGGTGTGGGCGTCGGCGACGCGGAAGTTATAGACGGTGACCCCTTCGGGGTGCTCGGCACGTTGCGTCAGAACGAGCGTGAACTGTTCGCCGTTGGGGCCGGTCAGTTTTTCGCCCGGTTCGAGGTCGCCCGCGTCGACCCAGGCTTTTCGGGTCTCCGACCAGAAGGGGTGCTCATCGGTCGTTTCGAAGTCCTGCACTTCGCCGGCATCACTGCGAATTTTTAAGTGCCGCAGGTGGTCGGTCGTCCGCTCGAAGACCTCTTCGACCTCGCGCCAGCCGATCGCTGCGCCGTGCTCATCACGGGCAAGGACCTTGTCGCCCGCCTGAATTTCCTCGATGCGTTTGCGGTATGAGGTGTCGATCTCAGAGGTCGGCGCGGCGTTCTGAGCAACCGCGGCGGTCGCTCCGCCAGATGTGAAGAACGTCGCCGTGGCGATGAGACCGCCGGTGAGCAACAGGGTCAGTGCGAGTGCCACCCGCCAGAGCGATGCGGGCGATGCTTGGTCACGTCCCTTGCTGGCGCTGCGGGCTGGTGTGGTGGGGGCATCGTCGATCTTGATGATCGGCTCGGGCCTTGGCTTGGCGATAAACCGCAGCGGTTCGTCATCGCAGAACTCGAACTCCCCGTCGGTCACCCCCGGCTTTGCCGTTGCCGAGATGTCCCACCCGCGCGTCATCGATTTCCAACCGCTCGGTTTTAGCTCATCGTCTCGCCGCCGCTTCGGCCGGTTCAGAATAACCAGACCCGCCGCGGCAATCACCGTCCCGATCGCCAGCGAGGCCAATTTCTCGTCATCGGCCGAGGGAATCTCCGGCAGCGTGACGATCACTTCGTCGTCGGCAAGTGCGGGCGACGCCACGACAATCCAGTGCCCTTCGGTAAAGCACGACGGATTCTTAAACGGCTGCCAACCCTTGCGCATCTTGCCGGCGATCGAGTTCGTCCCCTTTTGCACCCGGCAGAAGACGCCGCTGGTTCTTCCCATTCGGCTGAGGGTTTTGCCCATCATGCCGACGCCTTTGCCGATGGGGACCGCGGTGGAGACGAGGTCAACCGCTCCCATGACGCCGCGGCCGGCCCGTTCCCAGCCGCCGAGGCGATTCCCCTCGGCGTCCTTACCCTCATACGCATCGACCAGCCCGCCCAGGCCGATAAAGTTCCCGACCGTCCCGCCGAGCGACGTATAGATGCGGTTGCCGAGGCTCTCGCCCTCGGTGTTCTCCCAGTGGGTATTAAACTCGTCGACAAGCGGCTCGATGATAAACTCGCTGGCAACGTAGTAAACCGGGTTATACCGATTCACCTGATGCGCCGCGGAGGCGAGGATGAACAGGTCGCTGTTGTTCTGATCGATTATGGCTTCATCGCCGACGAGCGAGCGAATACTTTCGCCGGCCCACTCGTAGAACGGGTTCGAGTAATCGCTTTCTAAAAACTCGCCGGTCGGATCGGTAAGGAAACCTTCCAGATCGGGATGCCGCTCCAGACCGTAATCGTTGGTGGAACTTGTCGAGGTCGCTTCGGTGATGAGAACGTCTGTGGGCGCGGAACCGGGGCCGGAGGCCCAGCCGGACATCGTCGGGAGAATCTGTTGACTGCCCCATGACACCGATGTGCTTGAGTAGTCGGCGGCAAACGCCCCTTCGGAACCATCGCCGTAGCCGCCTGACGAGTAATAGTCATTATAGTCGCCATGATAGACGTACTCGGCGACGTAGATGACATCACCGCCAATCCCGTAGTCGCTGAAGAAATGCTCCTCGAGAATCATGTCGCCGATGTAAACATCGTCAGTCGCGTCGTCATCCCAGCCGCCGTCAACGGTGCCGCCACTGCCGCGCTCTAACGACCAATTTAAATCGAATCCGAGGTCTGTCGTGTAATCCCAAGTATTTTCATCGGTTTCGCCGCCAGAAATTTCGGTTGTCTTATCGGTTTGGCTTGCATCGGCTTTCGCGTAAACGTAGCCACCGGCCGTGCCGGAGGCTGGTCCATCAACGCCGTTGTTGTCCCAGAAATATTCACCGTTTCGATGGTAGGCCTCTTCGCCGGCATCATCGAAGTCACCTGTGACGGGATCGGTGAGTTGGTCGTACAGCCATTGGTCGGTCTCCGCCGGATCGTGTGTGATGTCCCAGGAGTAAAATTCGCCGTACTCACTTTCGCCGTCGGTTAGTTCCAATTCCCATTCCCACGAATAGTCGTGGTCGGGGTCGTTCTGGTCCCAGGATTCGTCTTTATAGGTCCACTTTTCATCGAAGGTGCTGCTTGAGTCGTAGCTGTCATATCCTTCGTCGGTTCGGCTGACAAACTCCCAGCCCGACTCACCGAATTCATATTGCGATTCGACAGATTTGTCGGAAGCGGTGTTATAGGTCGAATCAAAGTTTGCGGTGCTTTTGACACTTTGGCGGTCGCCGCGTGTATCGATGCTTGGATCGTCCCCGTCGAATCGATCGAGTTTTGCTTCGGCCGTCGTTTCCGTGGTTCTGAAAATGGTTTGATTGGCCGACGCCGAACCTGTACCGGTCGTGTCCCACACGCCGCCGGTCAGAGTGGAATTTAGCTGGTAATTTGAGAGTGTGCTCTCCGAATGATTCTTCTCAGTTTCGACGGTGAAATCGATCGTGTCGGCCAAGCCGGTCCAGTGGTAAAAATAGTGGTTATGTCGATCCGCCCACGGCGTGGTTTGATACGAGTAGTCGCTCGATTCCTCATAAGACTTCGTGTTTTCAGTATTACCCTTATAGATGGCGGTTCCGCCGGAGACGACCCAGGCGAGGGTGTCGCCGCTTTCGCCGAGCGAGTAGTTGATCGTCTTCGAGTGAGACTTGTTGTCGACGACTTTCTCGCTGGCTTCGCCGTCGACGGTGTGTTCGTAAACGAGGCCGGCGGCGACGATCCTGGAGTAGGGGCCTGAGGCGGTTGCATCATATTCGCTGGAACCACCGCGGGTCGTGGAGGCGGTGCCACTGAGGACTTCGTCCCCCTCGCCGGTCAGCCATTCCCAGAAACCTTCGGTCAGGTCTTCGCCGCCGACGTCGAATTCTTCAATAGTACTATTGTAAGAATCGACCGAGGTTACCTTGTAGTTGGCGGTGCCGTTGATCGGCGTGCCGTAGGCGGTCGATTGATACGGAGTGGATCCCACGAAGTCCCAATTGTTGTGACCTTCGGAGGAGGCGGACCCGGTGACGGAAGCGGTGACCCATTCACCCTCACCGGAGGCGGCGGCTTGATCCCAACTGAATTCTTCCGTGGTTTTCGCCTCGGATTTGTCTTTGCGATCGGAAGTGAAGGTGCCGTCGAACGTTTTTCCGTGGGCCGTACGGGTCTCGTCGGTCGTGCCGTCGTATTTTAAGGTTTCGGTGTAGGTCGACGTGATGGTGCCTTCGCCGGTGAATGTGGGCTCTCCGTTGGGTGTGGTGCCGCCGGCGGGCGTGAGGGAGAACTCGTGCTTAATCATGTCTTCAAGCGTGAGGTTCACCGTCCCGTCGATCGTTTTGCCGTCAGACTCCCAAGTCCCGTCTTCTTCGGCTGTGAATTTCCAGCCGTCGTCTTTATTGGAGGTGTTAGTGACGGTTCCGGTGCCGTTGTCGACCCAGTCGTTCTCGGTGTCGTCCCAGTCGAAATTCGTGGTCGCCTCGGACTTCGTGCCGCTCTTAATCGTTTGCTTGAACTCTCCCGTGAATGCGGAGCCGTTGTAGTCGATGGACCGCTGGGATGTCGCGATCGCTTCGAGAGTGTTTTCGTTGGATGACGTATAGTGCCCCGAACCCGAATCGGCCCAGTCGCCCGCTGCAACCTTGCTGGTTAGGTCGGACTTGTAATCGGTCTTATAAATCTCCTTCGTCTCCATGCTCACGACCGGTGACGGGTCTCCACTGAGCAGATTGCCGAATCCGGTGTGCGTGAGGGTCCAGTCGGAGTCGCCCTTGTTGTTCGACGTGGAATCGCCGGAGACCAGCGACCACGTTCCCTCTTCGTCGCCTGCCGTTTTCGCGTAGCTCTCCTTGACTTCGGTAACGGTGTCGGTCGTTTCGTCTTTTGAATTGTAGGTGGCGTTCCACGTCCAGATCGCCGTGTCGCCGTTGGGGAAAGTTTCTTGGCGATTAAAGTTGCCAGATGCATCGGCGTTAATCGTGACTTCTGTCGTGCCATTGGACGTCTTGTTGCCGGTTCCGCTCCAGCCGTCGGTCGACCAAGTGTGGTTGAGCGAACCTGTCACCGTCTCGCCCGTGATCTCGGTCTTAACCGTGCGAGTACCGTCCGCGACCCCGCCGGACGAACCGGGGATGGAAACGCTCACCTCGTCTTTAAACGTCGAATCAATATCTCGCGAGGCCGTCCAAGTTTCATCGACTTCGTTGCGGCCGGTCTCGTCACGGGTCCATTCGCCATTAACGAGCGTGAAGCTGTCCCAGGAATCATTGGTGGAGTCGTTTTCAGTTGTTTCTGAATAGCTTTGTCCCGACGGCCCCACTGTCATGGCGCCGGTACCGGTCTGTTTCGATTTTGACTTGGCGTGTAGCTCTCGCGTGTCGGTGGCGTCGGTCGCGACCCATTTGCCATTAACGGCGGCGGAGTTGACGTCGACGGTCGAGATCGTGTGCTGCGACTGCTCTTCCTTGTCGACGGTCCCCGTGATTGTGCCGCGGGTGACGCTGTCAATGATGATGGGTCGGGAGTAGGACGCGGTCGAACCCTGTTTCAGTTCATACGACCATTGTTGATCTCGTTTCGAGTGGTTAGTACCGGTGCCGCCGGTCAATTCCCACTCACCTTCGATGAGTTCAAATTCCGGGGTGTCGTTGTAGTCCGACTCGATGGTGCCCGATTCTTCGTATTTGAACGAAATCGTTCGCGATCCCGCTGCGGGGTCGTCCGGGTTATTGGGGATGGTATTGCTGACGACATCATCGCTTGAGCCGCCTGTACTGTCATAAGTCAGCGAGTTGTCGCCCGAGTGTTCTTCGTCGCGGGATCCCGTGTAAACGAATTCGCCATTCTCGACGGTCGCGTTGACGTTGTAGGTTTCGCTGACGAACGACCAGCTTTCTTCTTTGACCTCTCCGTCGATCGTTCCGCTTCCCGTCGCTCCTTCTCCGATGGTCG
The DNA here is from genome assembly GCF_007744515.1 of Stratiformator vulcanicus. Taxonomy (NCBI): domain Bacteria; kingdom Pseudomonadati; phylum Planctomycetota; class Planctomycetia; order Planctomycetales; family Planctomycetaceae; genus Stratiformator; species Stratiformator vulcanicus. The sequence continues at coordinate 4,437,954 of NZ_CP036268.1, read as the reverse complement.
GCGTCCGCGTGTAAGTCACCGGGTCTTCGGTGGAGAAGTCCTGGTAGTGATAGGTGTCGCCGGTGGACGTTCCGCCGCCTCCGGTCAGAACCCATGTTTCCGCGATGAGGTCATACTCGCCGGTGATGCCGAACGAACTGGAGGCGTCGCCGTTCTCTTCAAAGTCGCCTGTAATGGTCGTGTCGAGGAACCCAATATATTTGTCGTAAGTCGTGTCGCTATTTGATTCAAAATTTCGATTGCGGGTTTGGTGAGAGCCATCGCTCGCCGTTCCGCCGGTGGCGACCCAAGTCTCGCCGATGAGTTCAGAATTCACGGATGATTGCGAGAAATCGCCGTCGCTGCCGTCGGCTTCAAAGGTTCCCTCGACGTTGACAGAGAGTGAATTTGTGACGTTGCCGTCGTCATCCGCCGTGACGTTACCGATTGATCGCGTATAAGTTCCTGCTTCGTCATAAGACGAATCGGCATTGTGGTGGTCGGTCGAATCGGCAGTGGCTGAGACGGTCATCCAATCGCCCGAAGCCAATAATTGTTGGTCGGACCGATAGTTGCTTGTCCAGCCGTCCGAACCCGATTCATCAAAGGTGCCGTTGACGGTGACTTCCATGGCGCCATCGTCGCGGGTGACGTTATAATCGCCGCTTCCCTCGTAACTGCGGCTCCATCCGCTGTTGGACGATTCATCGGCTGTTCCGGTGGTGACCCATTCCCCGGCCGAAACGGTCGCGGATGTATTCCAATTGGATGACGTGTTTTCATAGCTGCCGCCGTTGATCGTTCCGGTCAGCAACCCGCCGTCGAGCGTGCGACCGTATCCGCCGGTTTCCGTTGTTGAGCGATCGCTGTTTGATCCGCCTGACGCCGTGCCCATTCCGCCGGAGAGTAGCCATGTTCCGTCCGCTGCGAGCGTTGCCATGGAGACGGTCATGGACTGCGAGTGGCTGCCGCCGCTTTCGCTGATCGAACCGGTCAAATTGAAGTAGGACGAGTCGTTCGAAGAGGTGCTGCCGAATGAGCCACCGCCCGAGAAGTTCGAAGACTCATTGGCCGTCTGGGTGAGTTGGCCGCCCCCTCCGAAGAACCACTGGCCGGACGCGTTTTGGTTGTAAGTGGTCAGGTAGTTCGAGTTGGCAGTCTCGGTGCCCATGCCCGAGATGGTGCCGGCGGTCGCCCCGGAGTCATAAGACCCGTTGATGAGGTAGGTCATGTTCCGGGTGCCGAACTCGGATCGCGAGCCACCGACCGTACCTGCCAAGTGGTTCGCGTTGTACGTGACCGTCAGATTGTGAGTCGCTTGTTCCGTCCAATCGTTGGTGATGACCGTTGGCTGTCCGCCGGGCACATCGCCGTAGTCGACCGTAAAGGAGCCGCTGGACTGCGATCGGGTCGAGGTCGTAAATGTGAAGTCGGTCGAGTCCTGATCACCGAAGGCGTCGAAGGTGTAATCAAATGTGCCGAAGGTCAGCTCAGCCGGTCCGCCGAGGTCGGAAGTCGTCGAGACCGTGAAATTGGCCGAGTAGTCTTCAACGAAGGTCCAACTGCCGTCCGCATTAAAGGTCTGGTCGATGCAGATTTGGTAATACAGACTCACAACGGCGGTGTACGCCACGCCCGTGGAGTCGTACCAGACGTTCGTGCCTGAGACGGATTCACTGTCGCAGAAATGCGATGAGGTGCCGGGACTGCCCGAGCCTGCAAAACCGGTTTTTGCGGAGACTCGATTCGGCGCCCCGACAAGATCGATCGCGTCGAAAATGCCTTCGCCGAGTAAGCTGTCGCCGGTCCCGAGAGTGCCGTCGCCATTGCCCGCGCCGTCGGGTAGGGGGATATCGGCCGAGACCCCGCCAGTTCCACCGGGGCCGCCGGCGTGCAGGCCGATCGCGATCGTGACCATGGCGGTCGATTCCAAGCCGTCATCAGAGCGAACGGTGTATTGGAAGGAATCGAAGCCAATGAAGCCGGAATCGGGGGTGTAAGCAACGTCAAAGCCGACGTCGAATCCGGAGTCGGCCAGCGCTCCCCACCCGCCGAATGCGTCAAGCACGAATTCGTCGAGCGTGACTCCGGACGGTGCCAGCGTGGCGAAAGCAGTAGCCACTGAAATCGGCACGCGGCGCTGGTAGCTGACTTGCCCGTGAGCGGAATTACCGACGGAAACGACTGCGAGATCGGAGCCGCTGGGACGCAGGTCATTCGCAAGGACGTCGAGCACGATGCCGGACGAACCGTCGCTTTGGGCTGAGTCGCCGATCGCGAGCGGGGCGGTCGGCCCGGCCGTCAACGTCGCTGCACCTTCGGCGACTTCGCCGATCGCATCGACGATTCGAAATGCCACGCGGTCGCCATTTGTTTCACCGATCGAAGGCGTGTACTGCAACACAGCGTCGTGCGCGACTCGCGCGGTACCGGTCACGGCATCGAAGAGAAAACTGCCGATGATTTCGAATGACCCTGCCGCAGTTGTCACAATTCCGGCGGCATCGGCCGACTCGAAAATGACCTCGGCGGTCGCCGGCTCGACACCAGTGTCACTACCGATGAATTCCGCCGCACTGAAATCCGTCGAGCCATCTGACTCAAACTGCAGCCGACGACTGACGGTCAATCGCGAGTCATCCACGAATTCAATCGTCACATCCCCAGCGGTAATCGTCGCACCGCTCGAATTCTCGACTCGATAGCGGAAGGCCTCCGTGCCCACTGGATTCGCCGGCGGTGTGTAGGTGAAGCCGCCGTCGTCTCCGAATGCGAGTTGACCGGAAGCGGGACCGGCTTCGAGAACGGCCACCGCACCAGACGGCAAATTCAGGTCATTGGAGAGGACGTTCCCGGACAATACCCGCCCGGGCCTTAGCAGATATCGATCGGGAGCGGCCAGCGGAACCGTTTCGTCGAGATCGGTGATCGTGATCGGCAGGACGATCTGCGACTTGCCGAAACCGTCTGTTACCTCAACGGTCACACTATGAGTCGATGCGATTTCGAAGTTGGGTGACGCAGTGAGCGTCAGGGCTCCCGACGTTGCGTCGATCGCGAACAAGGCTGAGGACTCATCGGCCACGAGCGAATAGGTGAGAAGATCGTCGTCCGGGTCAACGGCCGAAAGAGTGGTCACGACCGTGCCCGCAGCGAGATTCTCTTCAATGGTCAGCGGCATGACAGATGCGAAGGTCGGCAGTTCGTTGACGTCGTTGATTGCGATCTCGACATCTTGCTCGACGGCGAATTCGCCGTCGCTGACTGAGATGGTCAAGGAATGAGTCGGCAAGACCTCAAAATCGAGACCGGCCGCGACCTCGACCACACCGGTTGCCGCATCGATCAAGAATGCGTTCGGCGCAGACTGGGTAACGATCGAGTACTGCAACGCGAGGCCTTCGGGGTCATCGGCCTCCGCCGTCCAGACCGCCGTACCGATCGCGGCATCTTCGGCGATCTGAACGCTGTCGCCCGAGATGAAAGTTGGTGCCTCATTTACGTCGCCGACCAGAATGGTCAGCACGTTTGTTGATGAGCCACCGCCGGAGGCCGCTCTGATTGTCAGGTCGAATCGTTGTCTTGATTCAAAATCGAGCGTGCCTGTAAGTGAAACGATGCCTGTCGTGGAATCGATGGCGAACAGGGCGTGATCGTTACCGTCGAGAATTTCCCAACTCAAGCCGGTGGCATCACCGAGCACGTGCAATTGCCCGACCGGCGAACCATCGGCCGTCGCTTCATCAACAAGGACCTCCGCTCCGAGGAGCACCGGCGGCGTATCGGAGACCGAAATGACGACCGTCGCCGTATCGGTCAGCACGCCGTCTGACGCGACAACCTCGAATGTGTAATCGGCGGTCGTTTCGTAATCGAGCGGCGCGATCAGTCGGATCGAACCGTCGCCATCGACCGTGAAGGGCAGGCTGCCAATTCCAACACCGGAAAAATTGAGGCTATTGCCCTCAGGGTCATTCGCAGAAATAGTTCCGATCACCACCGAACCGTCCGCCGAGGTGATTTCTTCGACCGTGAACGCGAACGAATCCTGATCGAACTCGGGCGCCTCGTTGACGTCATTTATCGTGACTTGGACGAGTACCGTGTCGGTCGAGGTGCCGTCCGTCACTGATGCGAAGAAACTGCGAGCGGGCGATTGCTCGTGATCGAGTACCGCGTTCAACAGTACGCGACCGTCCGGCTCGACAAGGAACAGATCTGCGTCGAGTCCCGGCTGTATCGACCAAGTCAGCGACGTTGTGTCACCGCCTGCAACCAGCGTCCCAACCTCGGTGCCCGCGTCCGTCAGTTCGTCGATCGAAAGTGTTACCGCCTGAGGGACAGGTGCGGTGTCCTGAACCGTGACATCGACATCGACAATGGTGGTCCTGTTTCCGTCCGAGATGCTGATCGAAAGTATTTCGGTCGGCGACACCTCGAAGTCGAGGGGAGCCGCAACGGTAATCTCACCGCTGTTTGCATCGACGGCAAAATAGCCCGAAGAATCGGCCAGCGAGAACGTCAACGGCTGCCCTTCGGGATCGTAGGCGTTAATCGTCGCGACGACGGTGCCGACAGCCGTGTCCTCCGTCAAAATCAGTTCTCCCACCGGATTAACCAGCGGTGCTTCATTCACATCGGTCACGTTTGCAGACACGGTAGTCGGCTCACTTGCCAATCCGTGTTCGTCCGTAGCGAGGACGTGAAGCTGGTAGCTCTGCACGGTCTCGTAATCGACCGGACCGGTCAGGCGGACGGTCCCGTCGGAATCGATCTCGAACGGAACAGGACCGGTTGTTCCGGCCAACGTGAACGTCACGCTGTCGCCGTCGGGGTCGCTCGCTTCGATCTGTCCGAGCACGAATCCGGCAGCGGTGCCTTCCGCGACCAGTAAGGTATTGACATGCCCGATCGTCGGGGCTTCGTTCAGGTCGTTGACGTCGATCGTGACCTCGACGGTCGCGGTCTGCGTCGGATTGTCAACCTCGACCGCACGAACCGAGAACTGATAAGACGAAACATCTTCGTAATCGGCGTCACCGGCCAAAGCCAGTTGCCCCGACTGCTCATCAATGACGAACGGGGTCTGCTCGACGATTTCGTACCGTAATGCGCCCCCATCGGGATCGCTTGCCGAGACCGTTCCGACCGGCGTGCCGGAAGTGGCATTCTCGTCGACACTAAATGCGTAAGTAGGGGCGGCGAAACTGGGTGGCTCCGCCGCAGGGGTACCGGCCCCGGCCTCAATCGCGAATCGATGGATCGACAGCCGATGGGCGTAAGCGCTTTCAAAAGCGTATAGCCGGAATTCGACCGGCCCGGCAAGGTTCTCGTACGCGGCGGAGCCGGGCAACGTGACCGAGTACGTCACGACATCCTGGTCGCCGCGATGCGAGACTTTTGTTACGAGTAGCGCGCTTTCGGAGTCTGCAAAGCCATCGACTGACGTGTGCAGGGCGAGTTGCCTCGGAGCGTGCCACGACTGCCGGCGGACGGTGAACTCGACCGTCGCGCCCCGCATGTCAACTCGACCGGCCGAGGCTCCCAGGCTAAATCCGACGTAGTGCCCCTGCTGCAGTGCAAATTGATGGGTGGTCACGTCTGCGTTGGAGGCCTGCGGAGCCTCATAGAGCGCGCTGTTGCCCTCAGCATCCCGGCTGCGGAACTGCACCTCGAACTCGTCGGCATTCCAAGGCCGCCGGGCACCTTCGCCGAGTTCAATCCCGCTGAACGATAATCCTTCAGCGACGACGGCATCACCGAAGGTCCCCCCGGTTATCTCGGGCACAATTCCCTCGATGTGGACATCGAGCAGGGCGTCGGCGACGGGAACTTCTCCGACGACTTCGAGCGACAGAGTCCGGGTGGCTTGATCGCCGTTAAAATCCATCGCCGTGACATGGAATGTATATGCTCCGACTTCGCTCGGCGTTCCAATGAGTTGCCCGAATTCGGAAAGCGCCATGCCAGGCGGCACCGCGCCACCGGAAACCCACCATCCAACCTGCCCGGAGCCGCCCGCTGACTCCAGTTGTGTTTCGAACGCTTTGCCGAGAGTGAGTTGGGGCAGGGAGTCGGTAACAATTACCGGAGTGCTATCACCCAGAACTCGGAAATCTTTCACAGACAGGCGATGGCGGTAGGCACTGTCGTAGGCGTACAGCCGCACTTCGATCGGACCGCTCACATTCGACCACGCTTGGTGCATCGGCACGTTAGCGTGCAGCACAATGTCCTCGGTTTGGCCGCCTTTGACCGCTTCGGTCACCAGGAATGGATCGCCGAGAAACTGCCCGTCCGGCGTAAATGTCGCAACAGCGAATTGCCGCGGCGCGTGCCAGCTCTGCCGCTGCAACGTGAATTCGAACGTCATATCCCGCAAGTCGAGCGTTCCGTTGGTCGCTACGACGGTAAAAGCGACGTATTGGTCATTTTCGAGAGCGAAACCGAGGGTGGTGCGGTCACTCTTTGCGGCGGTGTCGGCCGAATTGGTGGCGCTGGCTCCGCTTGCGTTGAGGCTGCTGAATTGGACCTCAAACTCGTCCGCATTCCACGGAACCTGGGCTCCGGTCCCGAGCGAGACGCCGCCGTATTCTAGCGATGGATGTACGTAATCGACGGTTCCGATCGGCGTCGTCGCCGAGGGAATTTGCGTGGAGAAATTGGCATCGAGCAGGACCGGTTCGGTGCCGTTGAGCACCCCGCCGGGGCTGCCGCTGAGCATGACCCGCTGCTCCAGTGGCTCTAACGTAAAATCTCGTCGAGATTTCCGGCGACGCACGCGGGATGGACGACGCGGGCGGTACGAAGACAGCCAGTTCTCAAGCAGCATAGCGGGGCCCTACGCAGCGGATTATTCGGGTGGAAGTCGTTCCGAAAATGTTGCAGGCGACGAACACTCAAGAGGCAATGTTCAATCCGAAGCATATGTGATCGTTTGATGCATAAAGTAATTCGCTCACAAAATATCAGCAAGCACTAAACTGTCAATGCGTTAATAGGTAAACAAAATTACGAGAGAATTCGGCGTTCCTGACTCGAAGTCGCCGGCGCCCGCCTGGCTTTGGAAAATCGTAGCGAGCAAGACGCCGTTTTCAGCGAAATACGCCGTCATCGCGGAAGCAGGGGAATCTCTGGCGGACTCGCAAGCAGAAGGCTCGAGGACCTTCCCATACTTTTTCAACGGCTGCCCGCGGCCCGGATCTAAGGTGCCGTCAAATGAACTGAGCGGCTGCGATTCCGAATGCGCAAATGCTGAACGCGACGAGTGAGCCCGCACTCAGAATCAGGAATAAGTCCCACGCCCTTGTCGGGCGGAGTCTTCGATCGATGGCGACGAAGCGAAAATAGAGGGCCGCCGCCGCGAGTGCGCCGAGCATGATCGTCTGCGTTAACCCGCCGATCGCAATCAGCAACACGGGATCGAGGCCGACTAAATAGAGAGCGAAGCAGAGCAGGGGAAGGAGGGCCGATAGGCCGATCACCGTTTTGTTCGAACCCGACGTTACGTCCGACTTCGGAATCAGTCGCAACTGGATCGCGCCGTCGGCGAACATGCGCGCGTTGCTGGCGTTGGCGACGAGGAAGGTCGAGTAGAGAACCGAGATTGCCCCCGTCAGGAACAACCACTTCGCATAACTGCCGAAGACCGGGACGTAGGCTTCGCCGAGCGTGCTCACCATCCTCATGCCGGACGGATCGAGGCCCCGGCGATGCAGTACCGCCACGCCCATTAAGAAGAAACAGACCGTCGCGATGGTGTAACACACCATTGACCCGAAGGCGTCGAACCGCATCACCCGCATCCAGCCCCTCGCTCGCTTCTCCCAGTCCGATGTATCGTCGCGCGGGCCGCAGTAGCGGGCGTACCCCCGTTCAAGACACCAATACGGATAAGAGATGAGTTCGGTCGCACCGACGCCGATCAGCCCGAACGCGGAAATCGCGAACACCCACGCGGCCCAGCCGCCGTCTTCATCGGCCAGCCGAAATTGAAGTCCGCGCAATACCTCGTCCGAAGTCAGCGAGAACTCTTGGGTAAATTGCAGTGAAATCACATTCCCAATGGTGAGGAAGGTGAACAAACCGACGAGTGTGATCGAGAAATTCTGAATGAGGTTGTAACGACCGAAGAATAGGAACACTGAGGTAATGGCCGCGGCGACGCCCGCCCAGATGCGGTCATCCCATGTGTAGGGATCGCCGCCTTCGGGGTCGATCGGTCGTCCGGCCTCAAGGTTTTCAAGAGCCTCCCAGCCGGCTGCCCCGGCTCGGTCGATCCGTCGGCGAATCGCTTCGACAAGCGGATCGTCCGGATTTTTGTCGCGGAGTTCGACATACCGCCTCAGTTCACCCTCTTCGGGAAGCGAGACGGCGTGAATGTAGTCGCCGGTGATCGGGAACGTCATCGCCAACGATTGCCCGACTCCGCCAACGATGCCTCCGAGTTGACCAATCGTGCAGATCATCATCACGACCCACACCCACAAGATCCAATTCACACGAAGCCGTGGTCCGGGGACAGTGTTGAGGGCTTCGAGTGTGGTGCGGCCTTCACTAATGGCGTATCGGCCCAACTCAACCTGGACGAAGACTTTGATGACGCAGCCGACGACAATGAACCACAGCAGCGTCATGCCGCCCTGCGCGCCGGTCTTCGTGGTTGCGATGAGTTCGCCTGAACCGACGATGGCAGCGGCCATAATCAGGCCGGGGCCGACGTAGCGAACGAGATTGCGGATGTTTCGAGGCGGGTCGGTCGTCGCCGCTGAAGCGTTGCCAGGTTCGTCCGGCTGCTGCAATTCGTCTTCCAAGGGTGTGGTCACGGGATGAGTCGCTGGACTGATGGTTCGAAGGCTCAAGCGTGCCGGAACAGCCTCATCGCATCAACCTCGCGCTATGTTTGAGTTTTCTGACAGCAATCTCGACGCTGAACCGCCCTCTGTGTTCCCGTTCATGCCGCGTTCGGGTCGGGAACTTTTTGACGGCTCGTTTCGTCTTACCTTTGGGGCCTTAGAGGAAACGCCTCTCGATCTCTCGAGGCTTTGGATTTCCAGCAGAAAAGTCTCAATCGGTCACAATGATATTTGCAACTGTCGATCGGACCGGTGAGAATCGGGCCACGACGATCGTCAACATTTCGACAGGTCAACACTACGGTAGTTCGTGCGATCCGGCTGCCACTTCATAGCGATTCGATCAAAGCGGTCGGTCTTCAGGAGATGCTTCACCATGTCATTGCAGTCGGGGTACACACGGTCGGGCCGAACGTCGCTGACGCCAGTTCTTTTCGCGGCCGTCTTGGCGACAGCCGTGCCGGGTCGGGCGGACGATGACGGACCGGCGACGATTCGCGTCCACTTGATGGAAGGCTCCGTCGTGAGCGGAACGCTTTCGGTCGAGACGATCGACGTCGAAACCGAATTCGGCCGATTGACCGTTCCCGTCGACCGGATCGTCGGCCTGACACCCGGTCTCGATTCCCATCCGCAGGAACAAGAAAAAATTGGTAAGTTGTTCCAACAACTCGGTTCCAATAACGCGAAGGAACGAGACGAAGCGCAGCGGGAGTTGCTCAACTACGGCCCGGCCCTTCGCGAGGAACTGGAAAGCCGAACCGACGATCCTGATGCCGAGCGGCGGACGCGGATTTCGCGGATTCTCGCCGAACTTGACGAAATGGATTCGTTCGAGTCGCAGGGCTCCGCCAAGACGGAACTGGTCCCTGAGGACACAGTGGAAACCGATCGATTCACGGTGCTGGGTGAAGTCAGTCCGGAATCATTTCAGATCGAGACGAAGTTCGGGCCTCTGACGGTCTCTTGGAAAGACGTCCGCCGGGCCGAACGGGAATCGAAAGAGAAACCGGAAGTCCGAAAGTCACTGAAGGTCGATCAAACGGCCATTGTGCAACGGGGTTGGAAGGCGTCCGGCATCCGAATCAATCGGGGTGACCGTATCTATTTCCGAGCTTCGGGAACGATCACGATGTCACCCTGGGGGAATAACGCGCAGTCGACCCCCGAAGGCGGCGGTAACTTTCAGTGGTACGTGCAGAACAAAATTCCGGGTGGTGCGCTCGTCGGTCGAATCGGCAGCAACGGCGATGTCTTCAAAATTGGTTCCGCAGCCGAGATCACGGCAAAACGATCGGGCACGCTGGAATTGGGCATTGCGATGGCCCACCAGTTCGCCAACAACGGGTATCAGTACCCCGGCCACTACGACGTGAAAGTTCGCGTCAAACCGGCGGATGAATAACGGCGTTCTTGGAAGTTCAGGATGCAAATCTGCAAGACACCGACTGCCGAGAAATTTGCTGACTGATTGAACTCGGACTGCACTTTTAGCGACGGTGGGAGCGGTTCGGTGACGTAGCGCTGCCGGAGACGGAACGTGGTGCGACTGGAACTCAGGCGGAGAGCGCAGACAGTGATTTCAAACTGCTTAGATACCCGACTGCGGGTGCTGGTCGTGGCGATCCCGTTCGCCATCTGTCTGCTACTCGACAATCCCGCCCACGCGCAGGTGTCGCGGACGCTCTTTTCGGAGTCGCAACTCCAAAACAGCCTCCAACTCCCGATCGATCAGGATATGAGCCGCAACCTCGAGCGGGTGCGCGAGGTGATCTCCAGAGGTCAATTTGACGACGCCGTCCGCGCGATCGGCACTCTGCTTGATGCGGTCGATCAGTCCGATGTGTTTGTGACATCGAAGTCGAACGGGCAAGCCGTCATTAGTCTTCGTCACGAGCTGGCACGGTTGATCGACGGATTGCCGCCCGAAGGGCAGCGGATTTATGAACTCCAATTCGGCGTCGCAGCGCAGCGGTATCTCAACGATGCGATTGCGGAAGGCTCGATCGCCGGGCTGACTAGGGCGGCGACACTCTTCCCTCAGACCGAGGCGGGGCATGTCGCGTTATTTCGCTTGTCAGCGGCGTTGCTGGATCGAGGGAGGCACGGCGAAGCAGCCGATTGCATGCGGCGCTTCATGGAGCAGGTCGACCAATCTGAGATTAATCCGCAGCACGCGCTGTTGGCCGTCGTTGCAGAAGTGCGTTCGGGCCGCCTCGACCGAGCCGAAGCCCTCTTGGAACGCTTTCCATTACTTTCGGAGGCGATTTCGCGATTGGCATCGAGTGACGATCAAAATGCCGACGGCAAGGAAACCGATGTCGCCGTCCTACTTCGCCATTTCGCCCGGGGTGTTCCGCAGCCGCATTCGTCGCACGCGTCGGTCGACGATCTCCCGCTTCGGGTGGCGGAGTGGTCGGTCACGACGGGACTATTGCCCGCGGAGACGGCTGATATTGCGGATGCTCGAGATTCGGCGATTCGCTCCGGTGTGGCGCCGCTTTCAACACTGAGTGCGGTCGTCTCAGGCGACCTGCTGCTGCTTCCGACGATTTCCGGATTCGACGCGATCGCTGTCGAGTCGGGCGAGCGGTTGTGGAGCTATCGCTCCGCTTCCACCAGAGACGATTATGACGACATGTTCTGGGGGAATTCGCCGGCTGGGAAGATCGTGGCCCGACCGGGTATCGCCTACCTGCTCGAACCGGCGAGCGAAAATCAATTCGGTCTTCATTCGAGTGACAAGTCGGCACCGGTTGCGAACGGCAACCAACTTCTTTTCGGAGGCGTCTGGCGGGGCGGTGGACTAGCCATGCCGTTTAACGGGCCGGTAGGCGGCGGTTTCGTCGTCCAGCAAAGAGATGGAAACGAAGCCCCGGGCAAGTCATCGGTCTCGTTCGCGTCGGATGGACGGGTTCTCACAGCGCTTCGGGCTGATCGCACCTGCCAAGGCAAAATTCTCTGGCAGGTTGGCGGGCCCTCGAGCCGATTTGAACCATTGCTGGCAGGGCATGATTTTCTGGGAACGCCGCTCGCGGAGCGTTCGAGGCTCTTCGCCCTGACCGAATACGATCGATCGATCTTTTTGAATGAAATTGACGGTGACACCGGCCGACTGACTTGGTCGGTCGAGATCGGACAGATCGAAGTGGCGATCGGAATGGACCCGGTCCGGCGAAACAGCGCAGTGACCCCTCATCTCGTCGGCGGAAACTTAATTTGTCCAACCGGGGCCGGGGGAATCGTGGCGGTCGATCCGACGACCCGATCGCTCCAGTGGGCCTACCGCTATCCCCGGACGGCGGCACCTTCGGGTCGACGCAACCGACGGTTCAACCGCCAGCAACTTCAGAACCTGGCCAACGTAAGCGGCCCGACGGACAAATGGGATCAGTCGCAACTCGTCGTCGCAGGCGAGCGTGTGTTTGTCGCGACCCCGGAAAACAACGAATTACACTGCCTCGAACTCGGTTCCGGGCAACTTCACTGGCGACGGTCCCGCAAGGATGGTCGTCGAATTATGGCTGCCGAGAACGGACTGGTTTCGGTTTTCGGCAATCGCCATTTCACGGGCCTCGATCCCGAAACGGGCGAGCAGAAATTTCATCAGCAGTGGCCGGACGGGACCGTTCCGACTGGCGAACCGCTCGCTGGAGAAGCGGGCTTGGCCTATTTGCCGCTCAGCGATGCTTCAATCGTCGAGGTAGATCCCAGGAGCGGTGCGATTCTCAGTCGCAAGAAGACGTCCCGCGAACATGTTCTCGGCAATCTCCACGCGAGTGATTCCGGCATCGTCTCGGTCGCGCCCGACTACATCAAATTTTATCGCTCTGGCGATGATGCCCGGCGGCTCGCCTCCGGCGAACAGGGTGATCTCGATGAGGCGGAGCGACTGGCCTTGGCGGGCGACATCGCGACCGATCGAAGCGAGATCGACGAAGCGGTTTCGCAATACCGTCTTGCCTACGAACTCGACCCTCAACCGAAGTGGCGAAGCCGCTTGGAGCGGGCTCTGCTTGACGGCGTCAGCGCCGACTCGGATCAGGCCGAAGAATATGCCGAGCGACTCGACGAGTTGGCCCGGTAGAGCCGCGGATCCCATCGACTGGACCGGAACGTCCGGAATCATCACGATCCGCACCGGAACGAGACACGACCGTTCTGCTGATTGAGGCGACATGTCATCGCGCCGGGCGAATCTTCCCGAGAAAACCTGTCGGCAGTGTGGCAGGCCGTTTCGCTGGCGGAAGAAATGGGAACGCGACTGGCCGAATGTTCTTTACTGCAGTCGAAGGTGTCGGCGAGCCGCGAAGAGCGAAACGCGATCCGGAACGACCCGCGGCTGACTTGACGCGCAGGCGGCAGCCTGCTTTCATACGCGACCCGAATTCGCGGGAGATTTTCTGAATTGTGGAGTGATTGATGGCCTCCAAAGGCAAGATTGAAAAGATGAAGCGGAACGCCCGCCTCATCAAGAAATACGAAGATCGCCGCAAGAAGCTTAAAGAAGAGGGCGACTGGGACGCGCTGGCAAAGCTGCCGCGCAATTCCAGCCCCACGCGTTATCGCCGACATTGCCGCATTACGGGGCGGATGCGGGGTAACTACCGCAAGTTTCAGATTTCGCGCATCATGCTCCGCGAAATGGCTCTCGACGGCCTGATCCCCGGCATGCACAAGGCAAGCTGGTAGGCGGTTCGCACGCGCGAATCATCGAACGAACAAGAAGAGGCGGCGCGACATCAGTCGCGCCGCCTTTTTTCGTATAGCAAACTAAGCCTGACGCATGCGTCAGGCTTAGGCGAAGTGTGAGTGACGCTTCGTGTTACGCGAAGAGCTGCATGCAGGGCTCGCCCTCGTTGATCGTAGGACGCTCGGGGCGGCCTTTGTAGAAGTACTCGAGCTTCATGTGGTCGAGGCCGAGGGCGTAGAGGATGGAGGCGTGCAGGTCGTGCACGTGCAATTTGTGTTCGACCGCGTGCAGGCCGATCTCGTCGGTCGCGCCGATCGCCTGGCCCCCTTTGACGCCCCCGCCGGCCATCCACATCGTGAAGCCGTAGGGGTTGTGATCGCGGCCATCCCCTTTTTCGCTTTGCGGCGTGCGGCCGAACTCTCCGCCCCACACGACGAGCGTCTCGTCGAGCAGGCCATTCCGCTTAAGGTCCTTCAGTAGCGCCGCGACCGGTTGATCCATCTCGCGGCAGAGTCTCGAAGCGGTTTTCTCATGGCCGGAGTGCGTGTCCCACTTGTTGCCGGTGCCGTGGTAAAGCTGCACAAACCGGACGCCACGTTCGACGAGCCGACGCGACAGCAGGCACATTTCGCCGAAGCGCCGGGTCTCCTTGTTGTCGAAGCCGTAGAGCTTGCGGGTCTCTTCGGTTTCTCTTGTTAAATCGACGGCGTCGGGCGCGGCGGCCTGCATTCGAAATGCCAGTTCATAGCTTTCGATGCGGGCTTCGAGTTCGCTCTGCCCGGTTCGCTCGGCGGCGTGTCGGCGGTTGAGTGTGTCGAGGAATTCCAATTCCGATTCCAAGCGGGCGTCCGACATGCCTTTAGCCGGCCGGAGGTTCGGGATCGGCTCGCTGCCGCCGCTGAGTTTCGTCCCCTGGTAAACGGCGGGCATAAATCCGGGCCCCCAGTTCCTCGGGCCGTTGACGACTTCCTTGCCGCCCGCTTTGGCGTCGGTCATCACCACAAAACCGGGCATGTCCTGATTCTCGGAGCCGAGACCGTAATTGACCCATGAACCCAGCGAGGGGCGACCGGCCAGCGGGCTGCCCGTATTCATCTGGCAGATGCCGGTGCTGTGATTGATGCCGTCGCCCATGCACGAGCGAATCACGGCCATGTCGTCGGCGCAGGTCGACAGGTGGGGCAACCAGTCAGAAAACCAAAGACCACTTTCGCCATGCTGCTTCCACTTGCGTGGCGAAGCGAGCAGCGGGGCGTCGTCTTCCCCCATTGCGAGGATGACCGGTTCAAAGCTGTCGGGGAGTTTTTGCCCCGCCAGTTTGTTGAGTTCCGGCTTCGGATCGAACATGTCGATGTGACTCGGCCCACCTTCGATGAACAGGAAGATCACGTTCTTCGCTGTCGGCGTGTGATGCGGACCGGGCGTACTTGGTGAGGCCAGGACCTCGTTCGCCAGTATCGAATTGAGGGCCAATGCTCCGAATCCGGCTCCACTTCGCGCGAGCATGTCGCGGCGCGACATCGGCTGAGGCACGGCGTGTCGGAAACTATTCGAGTTTCGGTTTGTCATGATGATTCTCGTCTCATTCAGACCGGCGCGAGGCGCCATTTATTTGCTGGTGACGAGCTCGGCAGATTACGCACCGGGGTCGTCACTAGTGAGTCAGTCCACGTACAGAAATTCGTTGGCGTTGAGCAGGGCGTGGCAGAAATCGGTCAGCGCGGCCTTCCAGCCGGCGCGGTCGTCGCCGGGAAGGAGGTCCGACTGCCGCTCAAGAAATTGAACGGCAAGTCGCTGCTCCACCTCGGTGGGATAGCGACCGAATGCCAGTCGATAAGCCCGATTCACGCCCTCGACCGGATCATGGTCGGCGACGGGACGGATTCGCTTGGCGAAATGCTCGGCGCGGTCGCGGAGCCAGGCCCCGTTGATCATCAGCAGCGCCTGAGTCGGGGTCGTAGTAACGTTCCTCTTCGGCAGGCTCGACACAGCCATCGGGGCGTCAAAAGCATCAAGTACATCGGGGCGCGTGTTGCGATAAACCTTGGTGTAAATCGACCGGACCGGTCGAGAGGCCTCGGCGCTCGGTCCCGCCTGCCTTGATCGAAGTTCCCCGCTGACGGCCAGAGCGGAATCGCGAATCTGCTCGGCATCAAGGCGACGAACGTTGGCGTGTGAGAGCCATTGGTTCGTGGGGTCGATCATCGCAACTTGTTCGGCAGACACCGGCACCGAAGACCGGCGATACGTCGCGCTGGTCATCATCAGGCGGTGCATTTCTTTCAGACTCCAGCCGCGGGCGATGAATTCACCCGCTAGCCAATCGAGCAATTCCGGGTGTGTCGGCGGTTCACCGAGCTTGCCGAAATCACTCGTCGAGGCGGCCAGCCCCCGCCCGAAATGTTGCTGCCAAAGACGATTGACCATCACCCGCGCGGGGAGCGGGTTATTCGGATCGGTAATCCAAGCGGCCAGAGCCGTTCGACGGCCTGATGATTCCGCGATGCCCACGGGGGCAGCAATCTCAGCCGGTGTATCGTCGAGGATGCTGAGAAATCCGGGTTTCATTTCGCCCAGATGCGGCTTGCCCGGGACGAATGTCGCCGGCGGGGCGTCATTGATCTCCGCAACCACGTTCATCATCGGCAGGTCCTCAGGACGCTCGAGCCCTTCGGCCTTCTTAATCGCTTTGAGTTCTTTCAGCAGTTCGGCCCGACGGGCTTTGTTCTTCGAGCCGATGTACTTGTTCTTGTCCCGCTGCTTCTGAAAGATCACGATTTGTCGCTCGATCAGGGCAATCTGACGTTGCTCGAGCGGCGACCACTGCGAGGCAGATCGTTTCACGAGGGCCTCAAGTTCTTCGGGATACTTCTTCAATTCGAGTGTGCGAATCGTGGCGAGCCGCCCCCGTTCGATCTTATCCAATTCCGCAAAGATATCGGCCGCGCGGCTCTTGTAAGCCTCCATCCGTTCGGCGTGTCGCTCGACCTGTTCCGCCTCAACTGCTGGAACATCTTTGGTGACCAGCGGCGCAAAGAACGACTTAAGCCGGTAGTAGTCGACATGCAGAATCGGATCGAATTTGTGATCGTGGCAACGGGCGCACCCATACCCCAGCCCGAGGAAGACGTCGGCCGTCACGTCGGTGATATCGTTTAAGATGTCCTCGTCCTGCGTGACGACGTCGCGGTTGTTGTATTCGAACGAACCGAGCCGCAGATAACCGGTTGCCACCAGTACGTCGGGATCGTCAGGGGCGATCTCATCCCCCGCGAGTTGCTCGGTCACGAACTGGTCGTAGGGCATGTCGTCATTCAGAGCCCGGATCACGTAGTCGCGATAATGATGGGCACCGGGGCGATAGGCATCCTGGCGGAAGCCGTCGGACTCGGCGTAACGCACGAGGTCGAGCCAGTGCCGAGCCCAACGCTCGCCGTATTCCGGTCGTGAAAGCAGATCGTCGATCATCCGCTCATAGGCGTCGGGCCGCTCATCGGCCAGAAATCGATCGATCTCTTCGGGTGTGGGCGGAAGGCCGATCAGATCGAAGTAGGCCCGTCGCAGCAATACGGCGCGATCAGCCTGCGGGGCGGCCTCCAACCCGATGTCGGCAAGTTTGCGAGTGATAAATGCGTCGATCTCATTGCCGTCGGTTTCTGCTTCCCCGACGTGCGGGACGGTCGGTTGGCTGATCGGTTGAATCGCCCACCAATTAAGATCGTCCTCATCGAATGGACTTTCCCCGGCGGCTCGTGCGGCAGCCTTTGCGGCGGCCTCGGCATCAACCCCCGGCCAATAGGCCCCGTCCTCAACCCATTTGACGAGGATCGAAATCTCTTCGTCCGACATCTTCCCGTCGGGCGGCATTTCGTAAGACTCGTACCGGATGGCATCGACGAACATGCTTTCGTCCGGCTTATGCGGCACGATCGACGGCCCGGCTTCGCCCCCCTTGAGCAGGCCTTCGAGACTGTCGACGCGTAATCCCGCCCGCTGACGCTCATCGCCGTGACAGCGAAAACACTTGGCTGCCAGGAGCGGTCGGACTTCGCCCTCAAAGAACTTCGTTTGCTCCGCATTCAATTCGGCCGGCGCGGTCGCAGCGCAGAGTGACATCACCACGAACGAGAGCAACGCCAAAAGCGGTTTCAATCCGCGCGTGCGGCTCAAGCCCGCGAAGGGTTCGACAATTGACATGGTTTTCGCTCGATCAGTCATGGCTGGCTTCGTCGTAGCGTGATGATGGGATCGATTTGGCAGGGGATTCGGTGCGTGAGTCACCGGAGGGCGGAGTCTTCGGGCAGGCCGACAACGACGACCGGGTCGACGAAATCTTCGACCTCAAGGTCATCTTGAATTAACAGTCGGTCGACACTCCCCCCGGCAGGGACACCGAGATCGCTCAAGTCGATCCCGACGGCAAGAATTTGTGCCCGAACCGCGTGTTGTGGTCCGGCGACCAGTTCGGCATTCGATAGTTGTGCGATCGATCTCATCGGCCTGGTCGCCCAATGCAGGCGAAAGTCTGTCAGATATTCGGCCGCCGGATGGGTGGCGTCGATATCGAATCTGTCGATTCGAAGAGACCTCTCGCGATCGGCCGATGCCGACCAATTTCGGACCAGCAGCGTATCGCCTCCGACGGCATGACTAACGACGTGTAAATCGAACAGCACGACGTCGGGTCCGGGGCCGTTGACGACGGGGATTTCGAATCGAACTCCCAATCCCAGCGGAGCGTCGCCGAGTGAGGGTAGCTTGCCTTCGACATCCGCGCGAATGCCGCCGGGGTTGATAACGCCGGTCGCCAAGTCAAAGGGCCGCCCGATCAAACGTCTTCGCGATGCTCCTTCCATGAGTTTCGACTCCGGATCGGAGGTCGGCGTGACTACCACGCCGACTTGTCCCGCGTTAGTGATTCGATCGTCGCCGAATGCGTAGTGATCGACCTCGGCGGCAATCAGCCGGTCGGTGACATAACGCAACACGCGGCCATCACGTTGCACGTCGACCGATTCGAGCCGACGTGCATGACCCTCCGCGTCGACATCGGCGACGTAGGAGAGCACGCGATCGGGAAGGGCGGTCACGTAGCGTTCGGCATTAAACGGAATCGGTGTCGGAGTTTTCTTGTCCGCAATCGGCAACCGCATCGCTTCGCCCTCACGGAGAACGACCGATTGGTTGCCTGTTGCGTTGTCGGCTTCGGAAACTAGCATTTCTTCGACGGCGATTGAGGCGGCGCCCTCGATGACCGTCAGATCGGCCTCGCCGTTTTCAGCGACATCAACTGAGAAGCGCGTTCCGAGATCGACGACGTTTCCCCTCGGTGTGCGAATCGTGAAGCCCTCCGCGCCGTCGGGTGCGTGTAACGAGCATCCGCCCAAGTCGAGCGCGAGATCCTCCGAGCCGCCGATACGGAAGACGGCCGGTCCGGTTAGGATCGCTTCGGCTCCTGATGCAAAACGCAGGCTGAGCAAGCCCCCGGTCAGCACGTATTCGTGCAAAGGTTCAAGCGTATCTCCAACGGCGAGGCGATCGGACCTGCCGCCGAAACTTGCCGCCGCGTGGGCAATCACTTCCGCCGTATTCGCCTGACCGATGCCCTCGGGAACTTCGGTCGGCTGTTCGCCGGTCGATTCAACTTGCCTATCCCGCTGCAGGAAGCCCGGATGCGGGAGCAGATAACCGAAGCCGAGTGACAGCGCCGCCACGGCTGCCACGAATCCTAATCGCGATGCAGGACGCTTTCGGGCCGGTGTTGGCGAGACTGCGAATTCGCTGTCGACTAAAGGCTCCGGAAGCACTTCGGCGGGAGCGAGATCGCCTAACGTGCTGTGCAGGTCGACATAATCGAGATAGACGGCCCGCAGCTCCGCGGAGGAGGACAGCATCTGTTCGAGTTTGTAGCGCTCTCCGGGCGTGATCCGCTCATCGCAGAGTTTGTCGAGAAGTCGGTGAAATTCGGAGTTCATTGTTATCGAGTCCGTGAAACGGATTGCTTCCGGCCGCGCTGGTTGTGAAACGCGGAATCTTCAGGGGGCCAACGGATCGGCCATTTCCCGGTGGACACATTCAAAAAGTCGCCGGCGCACCAGTCCGAGCCGATTGTACACTGACTGAAGGGCCATGCCTCCTTCAACCGCCACTTCGTTGAGCGGTGTCCGCGTCCAATAGGCGGCGCGAATCAAATCGCGGTCACGCTCCGCAAGTTTTTCGAGACACGACTCCAGAGCGGCGACGCGTCGGCCTTCGAACTCCGAATTCCGACGATCCTCAGCCAACTGCGTGACCAAATCGACACTGAAGTGCAGCCGCTCTCGGCCGGCAGAACGCAGAAAGTTCTTCACTTCATAGAAGGCAACCCCGGAAGCCCACGCGAAGAAGCTTTCCTCCGGGTCGAATTGATCAAACTTATTCCACAAGATCAGGCTGCATCGCTGAAACACGTCTTCCGCGTCAGCACGCCTCGGCAACAATGAGAAGATGTAAGCGAACAAGCGATCGCGGTCCGCGGTAAAAAGCCGGAGAAACGTGTCATAAGACACATCGCTCGAACGACTTGTTTGTGTCCGCAGTCCCACGTTCGGCCCAATCAATTTCAGGGATTCTCCCGAAAGGCTGACTTGGGATGCCCCCAAGTACAGCCGCTATGACACAGTCGTACGCCCTCGACCAATCCTACTCCCCATATTTCGACGAGTTTCGATGCGTCGGCCTCAGGATCGCCTTTAATCATTGGAGTGAATCGATTTAGGGAATATAGGTTTTTGCGGCACGGATGGCCTCGCGTTGAGCTGGCAGGAGCGATGTCGGATCGAGTTCCGCGAGTCGCTTTAGGCTTTCGACATCGTCGACATCAAATTGCGTTGGAAGCTGCGATACCGTTCCGTGCTGACGAAGTTCCTGAGTAAAACGCCTCGCCGTCGCCTCGTCGCTATACGGGACGTTGGTCCAAGCGGCGTTGGGCAATGGGTCGCGACCCGCGAATAGAACATATCCCCCGTCGTCGGCGGGAGCGATGACGAACGCCGAGCCGGTGTCCTGCATCGCCGTGACGGTCTCTTCGATCACCGAAAGCGACAGATGGGGGGCATCCGCGCCGATGAAAATGGCGAATCGGTGCCGGCGTCGCACGTCGCGGTAGACTCGATCAAGCCGCTCGCCGAGCGGACCATCGCCCTGTGGGACTCTCGCAAGATTCAACCACCGAGGCTCATCGAGCGCGTCCTCTTCGGCAACCGCCCACAGTGGCGAGATAGCAAACCGCCGTGCTGATTCGACCAGCAAGGCTTCCGTGGCGGAAACGGCCCCCTCGTAGAATCGTCGCGCGGCGGCGTCACCGATTGTGGAGGCCAGGCGGGTTTTAACCGGCGAATACTCGGGCGACTTCACGAACGCCACGATGCAGCCGTCATTCTCCATGCCCGCTCTCTCCCCGAAACGTCCTTACTCTTCGAGCGATCAGTTTCGCGTACTCCGGTAGCGCCTGTCGAATCGTTAAGCTGACATGGCGAGTGGTGGTGCGCAGCCAACCCTGATCTTGATAACGACGCGCGCTGGTCTCGATCGTCGAAGGCACGGCTCGCACCGGCAGTGCCGCTCGATGCGCAGACCAGACCAGCAGGTGATCTTCGCCATACGGTGCGGTTTCGTCGAAGCGTCCCAATTGCTCGAACGATTTCCGACTGAGACACAGCCCCTGATCGCCGAAGGGAAGGCCGAGCCATCGCGATCGGAAGTTCGCCCCGGCTGCGTTGAGACGATTGGCGGAAGGCCCATCAGCAGCGAATTTTAGGTGGAAGTACCAGACCGCGGCGCGATCGGACCTGAGGCACTGAAGCAGCCGTTCGAAACCATCGTCGCTCAGACGCGCATCGGCGTGCAGGAACAACAGGAAGGTCGAATGTGATGAGGCCGCGGCCGCGTTCTGCTGAACCGCTCGCCCGGGGGACGTGACGATCCATTCGACCGGGCCGCGGCGACGTAATTGTCCGATTTCCGTTTCGATCGAAGATTCGGGCTTGTCCACGCCGGCGAATCGAACCGGCATACCGTCGGGCCGACTGCTCAGAGTTTCGAAGAGTCCAACGCTTGGACGATCGCCGGGCCCGACCGGCACAATGATTGTGACATCGACGGTTCGCGCGCGATGGACATCGTCCGATCGATCATTCTGTAAAACCGAAGCCGATGCCAAGTGAATTGTTCTCCGCAGTCCGTCGCGTCAGTGATTCAAAGTCAGCGATATTGCGGCAAGATTGACGAACGGTTCGAACAGCCAAGTTCAAGCGGTTGGCAAACTTTGCCGATCATAACGAAAGTAACCGTTCTCACGGGAGTGCGGGAGAGAAAGATTCGGTCAACTCGCCCGGTGCGTATCATCGGCTGCGACCCGACGATTCAGGTTCGCCATGCTACGGTCCGCCAACACGCCCCTGCGTCACGCCCGATTCGATTCGCGACTGGCGTCTCGGTCAATGGCGATGCTGATCTGCTTCGTGGGGATGATGGTCGGCTCAGGCTGTTCGGCACTCCGTCCGATCGTCGGCGTGCCTGCTTACCAGTTACCGCCCCAATATCGCGCGTCGGTACGGACGGGACAGGAACTGATCGATCTGTCGCGGCTGCGGCAATCGCAACCGGCCGATTATCGCGTCGACAGCGGCGATGTCCTCGGCATTTATATCGAGGGTATCCTCGGCAATGAGGGGACGGTCCCGCCGGTTCTGACGCCAAATGGTGGCGATCTTCGACCGTCGCTCGGCTATCCGATCGAGGTCGAGCGGGACGGCACGATCAGTCTGCCCGCCGCCGGGGCGATTCCTGTGCGAGGCCTGACGCTGGACGAAGTCCGCGAGCGAATTCGGCGGGTCTTCACCGACGAACTTCAACTGCTGCGTCCAGACGTTACCCGCGTACCGGTTCTAGTCACGCTGCAGAAGGGCCGCACGTATCGGGTTCTTGTCATCCGCCAGGAAGCGGGGCAGGACGCGGCGATCGACCTTGGTGCCGATTCGAACGGACTCGGAATTGTTCGTCGCGGAATCGGGCGCGTCGTCGAACTTCCGGCTTACGAAAACGACGTGTTGCACGCTCTTGCGGCAACGGGAGGTCTGCCCGGACTGGACGCAGAGAACACGGTTTGCGTGGTTCGCGGAGCCATGTGTGGTCAATGCCGCCCGGACGGGTTCCCTTGGGCGGGCCACTCTGTCGCGCCGCAATCGACAGGCGATCCGAACCTGCCAGACGAACTCGCCTCGCATCCCGAGGTGCTGGCATTTCAAGGCGGCGGGTATCGATCGGGGGCTCCCCAAGTGCTGCGAATCCCGCTGCGAGCGTTTCCCGGCAACGAAGCGCACTTCAGCGAGTCGGACATCATCCTCGCAGACGGAGACGTCGTTTACATCGAATCACGCGTCGATGACTTCTTCTACACCGGCGGTCTGCTAGGGGGCGGCCAGTTTCAACTGCCCCGCGATTACGATATCGATCCGCTCGAGGCGCTCGCGATCGTGCAGGGCCAGTCAAATGGCAACAACGGTCAATCCCGAGCCATCGGCGGGTTCTCCGCACTGAACAAAGACGTGACGGTCGGCGCCAGCAAGATGATTATTCTCCGCCCACGCCCGGACGGAACCAACTTGCCGATCGAAATAGATCTTTATGAAGCGGTCCACGATCCGGTCGAACGAGTGGTGATTCAACCGGGTGACTACCTCGTGCTGCAGTACACGAAGAAGGAAGCGATCGCCGCCTTCTTCGAACGACATGTCTTCGAAGGGCTGATTCTGGGCGTCTCCTCGGCACTCGTCTTCAACTGATGCCGATCTCACTGATGCCGACGGAATTTGGTCTGAGCGATTAATTCACGTTGCCCCTGCGCTGAGGTTCCCGTCGATTGGACTTAGGACGCAGACGCCAGCTTTTCTTTGGCCGCTGTCGACTGAGGTCGCGGCCGATAGAGCAATTCACAGCGGCCCCCCTGTTCGACGAGCCTTGAGCAAACCTGGTCGATCGTGGCGTTTGGCCCGAGCGTCGGCCGCCGTTCTTCACCGGTCGGCTGGATGACGACAGCGATTCGGCCTTTCGCGTCGAGGTGCTTCATCAGTCCTTGCGAGTCGTCGTCGAACTTGCCGAACACGAACCGGCCGAGGAAGTAGCCGAGGGCCGCTCCGAGAATCGCACCGCCCACGCTGGAGACCATCGAAATTGGGACGTTCCCCATCCCCGAAGTCGCAATCAAACCGATCACGCCCCCGACTGCGGCGACCGCGCACATATAAACGACGCTGCCTGATTCGCGATAACGGACGGCCGTGGCTCCGCTTGGTCGCGCTTCGACCAACTGGGGCGATAATGTGCCGGCATCGTCGATCACCGTCAGTTCGTCGGGCGGAACGCCCATCTCTGCGAGCGTGTTGGTCGCCCGATCGACCTCCGAGGGCGTCTTGAACGTGGCGACGATAAAGGCTTGCTCGTCTTCACGTTGCGTCTCTGTGGTCGCTGACGAGATTGCACTTTTCATGGTATTTTCTCCTCTGAGGTTTCGAGGAGCCATTGTTACTGACTCAGCCGCCGCGGCTTCGGACTTCGAAGCAAGCTCCGGCGACAACTGATTGAAGGGGCAAGATTTATGCCGCCTCGCCGCAAACTGAGGGGCAATGAAGCCCCGCAACAACTCTTCGATGGACGAAGAAGCATTTCGCGAAACAATGAATCGTCAACACGTGGGGCCGCATTGGCGGAGATTTCACTTCGGGAATGATTGCTGCGGCGTTGAGATTGTCGGCCAAGTCTTTCATCGACAAACGGGATTGAAATGAGCGGACGACATTCCGAGGCCCCACTCTTTGTGACAGGAGCGACCGGCTATATCGGCGGGCGACTCGTGCCACGTTTGCTCGAGGCGGGCTACGAAGTCCGATGTCTCGTTCGCAGTGCCGCCAAACTGGAACAGCGGCCGTGGGTCGATCATCCGCAATTAAAGATCATTGAGGGAGACGTCGAGGACACCGACGGTTTGGCCGAGGCGATGAGCGGGTGCGACGCGGCCTACTACCTGATCCACTCGATGATTTCGGCCGCCGGGGAATACGCCGATCACGATCGAAAGCTGGCCGAGTCGTTCGCCTCGGCTGCGGAGCGCGCCGGCGTCGGACGGATTATTTATCTCGGAGGCTTGGGCGAACTGGGCGAAGACCTGAGCCAGCACCTTAGGTCTCGTCGCGAAGTCGAAGCGGCGCTGGAGTCAGGTGGCGTACCGGTGACGTCATTTCGCGCAGCGATGATCATCGGCTCGGGTTCGGCCTCGTTCGAAATCCTGCGGTACCTCGTCGAACGGCTTCCGGTGATGATCACGCCCAAATGGGTGCGGACCGAAACTCAGCCGATCGCCGTTCGCAATGTGATCCACTACCTCATCGCCTGCCTCGATGAAGAGCAGACGATCGGCGAAACGCTCGACATCGGCGGGCCTGAAATCCTGCCTTACGAAACACTGATGCGAAAAATGGCCAAGCAGCGGGGGCTCGGCCGTCGCTGGATCATTCCCGTGCCCGTGCTGACGCCGAAGCTCAGTTCGCTGTGGATCGATTTCGTCACGCCGGTCAATCGCGACATTGCCCGACCGCTCGCCGAGGGGCTGCGTAACCGCACCGTCTGTCGTGACGATCGAGCCGCTCGCTTGATGCCGCAAGATTTATACGACGTCGACACGGCGATCTCCGCGGCATTGAGCAAGACCCGCGGCTCAAACATCGAAACGATCTGGTCGATGGCGGGTGAAATGAAGGGCGATCCCGATTGGAGCGGCGGGACGGTCTTTTCGGAGAACCGCTCGATCGACGTCAATGCTCCGGCCGACATCACCTTTCGCACCGCTTCGAGTATCGGCGGTGAGCGGGGATATTATGGCGGAACGTGGCTTTGGAGGCTGCGGGGCTGGATGGACCAGTTAATCGGCGGACCGGGATTAAGACGTGGCCGCCGCGATCCCGTGGAGGTCAACTATGGCGAGGCGTTGGACTTTTGGCGGGTCGGGCGAATCGTCCCCGGCCATCATCTCGTCCTCGCGGCTGAAATGATCGTTCCCGGCGAGGCAGAACTCGACCTGAAAGTTGAGCCGACGGGCGAAGAATCATCACGCCTGAATCTGGTGGCGCGATTTCGCCCCAAGGGTCTCTTCGGGCTGTTGTATTGGTATTCGGTCATGCCACTGCACGCATTTGTGTTCGGCTCCTTGCTTAATGGAATTGCCGACGAAGCTGAAGCCGCCGCCAATAAGGCTAAGAGTGACCCCGCCCAGATCGACGCTGCTTAAAGCTGCGTCGAAATCGCAGACGCATAGGGAAATCACTGAAAACACCACTGATGTCGGACCGCCGACCTCGCCGACCGCTTCGTAGCGACTAAAGTTTCTCGGGCGTGACGGTTTGGAATTAATCAAGTCCGCACGCCGTTACTCAAACACGTCCAGCGAGGAGTTAATGATGAGCGAAGCCATTGAAGAAACGAAGACTTGGCCGGAATTGGGAATCGGGCTCTACGAGAAGCTGACCGGTCACGGAGCTGAAATCAGCTACGAGTTCGAGAATATGGACGTCTACGTTCCCAGTTCAACGAGCGCTAATGCCGAGCATGCCCATTGGAAATTGAACGGCACGCTCAAGATCAGCACGCGTGACGGCGCGACGAACTGACGCCCGCCTTCGAGCAGCGACTTTATTCACAAGACTGCTGCAACCGCGGAGCATATTTCATGTCCGATCAAATTCGGCCGTCCCCTATCGCACTGTCTGGGAAGCTGGAATTCAGCGGTCCAGACGGCGCGATTGTCTTAACCTCGGATCACGGTTCGGGGTCGGTATTGTCGGCGAGCAGCATGGAGGCTCTGGCCGCACTTTACGCGGCCGGAGCTTATGTGCCGCTCACGGTTCGCGAAATCGGTGCGACACGGGCCTTGCAATTGATCGTTGGTGAGACCGGTCAGCCGATTAAGATTAATGTGAACGGCGAAACCGTCCTGAGCATCGCTCCCGGCTCCAATTTGCTCGGCCGACTATTGGGCTGGCGAGATGCGAAGCCGATCGTGCATCGTCCGCTCGATGCGTGGAGACTTTGGAAAATGAGTTGAAGCCCGCGGGACTCGGTCGAGCATTAACATTTGCGATTTAAAACTCAGCTTCCGTTTTCGGCCTGTTTAACCAGTGCGTCGACCCGTTCGACGTAGGCGTCGATATCGCATTTCCGCTCCAACCCCGATGCCATCATGCACCGAATCTTTCCGTAGATTGCTCTCTCCTGCCATGCCCGGTCGTGCATGCCAAAGACCCAGGCGACATTGCCGTAGGAATTGGTGTCTCTTCCGTCGAGGAAGTACTTGTTGTTTAAAATTAAACAATTCTGGAATGCGTCCTCTGGGTCGGGCGACCACTCTAATATCTTCTTGCCCCAGTACATTCGCATGTAGTTGTGCATATACCCGGTATATTTCATCTCTCGCATCGCCGCGTTCCAATATTCATCGTGTGTGTCGGCGGCTTCTAATTCATCGAGACCGTAATCGTGCTCGCGCCGGTCCGATTTGTGTTCGCCCAGTGTCTTTTTCGCCCAGTCGGGAAGGCAGCTGAACTGGTCGTAATCGTCGGTGAAGTAGACAAAGTTCTGAGATAGTCCGCGGCGGACCAAGAGCTCTTCAAGATAACTGTCGATCTGCTCGGGATCGGCCCCGCTGTCTCGAATGGCGATGGCTAACTCGACGGGCGAAAGCTGCCCGAAGTGTAGATACGGGCTCATGCAGGATGTGTGCTCGTACTCCGGTTTACTCCGGTGCTCGTCATACTTCGCAAACAGCTCCTTAATGAAGTTGCGGAGTCGTCGTTTTGCCTCTCCGGTCCCGCCGGGAAAGAATTGCGGTACCGGTTTCACGGAGTGATCAATTTTCATTCCGGCGACCAGCCCGGGCACATCGTCTAATGACTCGCCGCTCACGCGGATATTGAGCGAATTCTTTTGCAACGAGGTCGTCGACAACGTGACGAGGAACTCGTCGCGATGCCGATTTGTTTTGGGCCGGATCGTCCTCGCGGCATATTCCGCCTTGTCGGAGACCGTCTCGACCGGAATCGCGGCGTCCCCTTCGACCTCTGTGATCTCGCAGTCGATCGCGTCGACCAATTTTTCGCGCCATATTTTCTGATGGCGAAGATAGCCGCGATCACACACGACGGCGGAGGCCTCTTTGGCGAGGTGAATCGCGACCTCGTCGGGTGAGCCGAACTGCAGAACGAATTTGATGCCTCGTTTGTGGAGACTTTCCTGAGTCTCTTTCAGTCCTTCGAGCATAAAGTGGTAGTGCCGCGCATTCGCTTCGGGATAATCGTCCGTCAGACCGAACCCCACGAGCAGTCGCTTTTCGTGTTCGTTGGCTTTTTGAACCGCGAATTCGAGAGCCGGATTGAATCGCGCTCGCTGCGACTGTTGCATCCAATAAAGGACATATTTGCCTGCGCGAGCAGAATGGTCGTTGAGTTTTCGAACGCGTTCGGTTTCGATCTGACTTGTCGGCACGACGGACACTTTGGGCGGTTGGACTGGGATCGGGTTATCAACAGGGTCGGCAGGCGGGAGGATCAATATCCCGCGTCTGACCTGTCATTTGAACCATGCAGGAACTTATATGGAATCGACGCAAACCGACCACAACCGTCATCAAGGCAGCGGGCAAGAGCAGGGCAAGCGTCCGCGAGTGGTCGTCGTCGGTGGGGGCTTCGGCGGACTCAACGCGGCTCGCTCGCTTCGCAAAGCCGATGTCGACGTCACGCTGATCGACCGCCGCAATTTTCACCTGTTCCAACCGCTGCTCTATCAAGTGGCGACCGGGACGCTTTCGCCCGGAAATATCGCTTCGCCGCTGCGGGTGATCTTTCGGCGACAGAAAAACTGCTTCGTCCGCCTAGGCGAGGTGACCGACTTCGATCTCGATGAAAACTGCGTCCTGCTAGGAGACGAGCGTGTCCCTTTCGATTACCTCGTCGTAGCATCGGGCGCCGTTGATTTCTACTTCGGCAATGATGATTGGGCGCAAGAGGCTCCCGGAATGAAATCGATCGAGAGTGCGATCGAAATCCGCCGCGAAGTGCTCTCCGCATTCGAGCGAGCCGAGAATGCCAATGATGCGGAGGAGCGAAATCGGGCACTCACATTCGTGATCGTCGGCGGCGGGCCGACCGGAGTGGAACTGGCCGGGGCGATCAGCGAATTGGCCCGGCATACCATGCGGAACGATTTTCGTCGGATCGATCCGTCCCACTCCAAGATCTATCTGCTCGACGCCAGTCCCCGAGTGCTGGAACACTACCCCGAAGACCTTTCCCAGAAAGCGCAGGCCGATCTTGAGCGGCTCGGCGTGGAAGTCAAAACCAAGTCACGCGTGACCGCCATCGAGCCGGACTACGTCGAATACACCCTTGACGGCGAAACGCAACGGATTGAGTCGGAGACGGTGTTGTGGGCGGCCGGTGTGAGAGCTTCGCCACTGGGAGCAAAGCTTGCGGAGGCGGCCGGCGTCGAACTCGGTCGTGGCGGGCAGGTTGCGGTCAATAACGATCTATCGGTTGAGGGACACTCGAACGTGTTCGTCATCGGCGATCTTGCCGCAGCCAAAGGTGAGGACGGCAAGCAACTGCCGGGGATCGCACCGGTTGCCATTCAAGAGGCCGCATACCTCGGCAAAAAGGTCATTCCGGCTCGGATCAAAGGGGAAGAGCCGAAGCCGTTCCGCTACCGTGACTTGGGCACGATGGCGGTGATCGGTCGGCGGGCCGCGATCGCTCAAGTCGGGGAGAGGCACTTCAGCGGGACGATCGCCTGGCTGATGTGGCTGTTCATCCACCTGATGCAGCTCGTGCAGTTTCAGAACCGGATGCTGGTGTTCGTGCAGTGGGGCTGGAGCTATCTGACCTGGGGGAAGACGACACGCCTCATCACGGGGCATCCCGGCGACGACATGGAACAGGTGAGCCCAAACGCGGCTGCGAACGCAAAGCCGGAGCCTCACGCGGCCGCTTCGAGTTGAGTCAGAGGGCAACCGCTTTTTCGCCCGGGCACTGTCTCAGGCCGCGTTGCACAGCGGCATTGAGCCGTTCGTGTCTCGGTCATCGGCCTCGACGCCGGCGAAATGGGCCTCGACGAGATCGCAGACGACGTGGATCGCGAGCAGGTGCAACTCCTGAATGCGCGGAGTGGCTTCGGCCGGGAAGGAAATGCAGTGGTTGCAGCACGCCAATTCCGGTCGCTGCTGCGTTCCGGCGAGGGCAATAGTCGTCAGGCCGGCCTTGGACGCAGACTCCATCGCGCGGATGACGTTCGCGGATTTTCCGCTGGTCGAGATGCCGATCGCCACATCACCGGGAGCACCGAGCGCCTCGACCTGCCGTTCGAAGATGCGGTCGAAACCGTAATCGTTGCCGATCGCCGTCAGAGCGCTGGTGTCGACGGTGAGTGCGATGGCGGGCAGGGCCCGGCGTTCGCGGAGGAACCGCCCCGTCAATTCGGCGGCCCAATGCTGCGCCTCGGCTGCGCTGCCGCCGTTCCCGAAGATCAAAACTTTTCCGCCCGCTTCGATCGAAGCAATGATGGCCTCTGACGCACGGACAAGTGGGCCAACACCGGCAGCGTGGAACGCCTCGGCCGCACGAATCAGGTCAGACAAGGCCTGCTCAGCGGCGTGAACTCGGGCGGATGTTTCACTATTCATATTGCGGATCCCGAGGAATTCGCCTGGGTTGACGCCAAGTACCGTTCCGTCATCGCGGTAGGTCGAAGCGCGGGTGATAGCAGGGCTGGCGCGATTGCGACCAGACCAATTGCGGGCCGAATTGCCGTTGTTGCAGCAGCTGCGGCTCATCGTGGCCGCCACCGAGGCCCTGTAGCGAATCGAAGCCGCAATCGGCACCGATCCATTGATTCCGGACCGCAACGGCGATCTGACTCTTCAGACCGAACGACACAGAGCAGAGAACCGCATGCCGAGAATCGCAGAGAGAACAGCGAATACACCCGGAGGGATTCGAACCCCCAACCCCCGGTTCCGAAGACCGGTGCTCTATCCAGTTGAGCTACGGGTGCAAGTCTTTTTCTAGTAACGGATTACGGCGAATCCGTGTTTTCCTTCCGAAAGCCGCTTACGCCGATAGTTACGCCGGTTTAGAATCGAAGGCGTAAAGGGAGCCGCCCGCTGGAACCGGGCGAACTCCCGAGAACACCTACCCCAGCTAAGAGAGAGGTGCCCTATGTCTACGGATTCTAACCGAACGAAGTCTTCCGCTGCCAGCCGACCGAAGAAACCACGTCCCGACTTTCCGCTGTACGCTCATGCTTGTGGCCGCTGGGCGAAGAAGGTTCGCAACAAAGTCCACTATTTCGAGAAGTGGACGGAAGACCCGCAAGGCGACGCGAGCCTTGAGCGGTGGCTGGACGAAAAGGAGGACCTGTACGCCGGTCGTAAGCCCGCCCCGAAAGCGGAACCGGATGAACTGACGATCCGCGACCTCGCGAATCACTTCCTCACTTCCAAGGCCGACGATCGTGATGAGGACCGGATCAGCCCCCGGACCTTCGGCGACTACCGAGCCGTAACCGACCTCATTGTGAAGGTATTCGGTCCGAATCGAGCGGTGACGAATCTCGGACCCGCCGATTTCAAGCGACTCCGAAAAGAGATCACTAAGACTCGGGGAGCCGTCGCCGAACGTAATGTCATTCAGAGGGTTCGGTCGGTCTTCAAGTACGCCCTCGACAATGCGATGATCCAGCAGCCAATCGTATTCGGTTCCGACTTCAAGCGACCATCAGCCCGGATCATCCGGCGCGAGCGTAGGGCCGCGCGGAAGGAGTCGGGCGACCGTATGTGGGAGCCTCACGAGATTCGGCTCGTCCTCTCCTACCTGCGGGGGGAAGACCTACGGGAGCCGGGCGAGTCAGAGCCGAAGCCGAGACGTAAGCCTCACCGACCGGTTATTGCGATGGTCCTACTCGCCGCGAACGGAGGGCTGGGTCAGTCCGACCTTAGCAATCTTCCGATTGACGCCGTGGACCTCGAATCGGGCTGGGTCGATTACCCGCGTCCAAAAACTGAGGTTGAGCGGCAGTTCGCTCTTTGGCCGGAGACTGTCGAGGCGTTGCGGGACTGGATGGACGTGAGGAAGGGGATCGACGTGAAAGACTCCGCCGACGCGGACTTGCTGTTCGTGACCGAAAGGGGATCGCGCTGGGTGAAATCGAATCCGAACGGCTCGCCCAGCGACGGTATCGGGCAGGAGTTCAACAAGGCGATAACCGCGCTCGGAATCAAGCGACCGGGCATCGGCTTCTACGCACTACGGCACGGTTTCGAGACGATCGCCGGGGAGACTAAGGACCAGGTCTCGGTCGACTACATAATGGGGCACGCCGACGACTCGATGGCGGCGGTATATCGGGAAAGGGTCGGACGCGACCGACTTCGCGCCGTTACCGACCACGTTCGCCGATGGCTGTTCGGAGGGGAGCCGGAACCACCGAAGAAATTAAAAGAATTAAAGAATGTCGGCGACTCGGGACCTAATTTAACTAATTTAATTAGTTCGACGGAATCGGGGCCGGGAGCCGCCGCCGATGATCCGCCGACGCTCCGCATCTTCGACGGCGGGGAGGTTGCCTAATGAGCGACGCATTCCGAGAGGCTTCCGAGGCTGCCGAACAGTGGACGCTACTACTCGCCGATATTCGGTGTTGTGCCGAGCGCGGCGACGTCGGAGCAGCCTTCGGCCTCATGTACCAGCTTCGATCCGAACTGACCGATGAGCGACGGACTGCGATCGAGGGACACTACAAAAGACTAGCCGCTGTCGCCGATTCCGTTATCACGCATCACGGCTATCTCGGTTCTCGGTCATTCCCCTCAGCGCACGCGGCGATGCTGGAGATTGCTTGCGTTGCGGTAACGGTCCTACTCGGTCCGCTGTCGGTCGACGAACAAGCCGACGCCTTCGACGAAGCCGATTTCATCAACCGAGGCCGACGCCTACTCGCCGAACGATCCGCCGCGTACCTGATCGACGCGGGCCGGATGCAAGCCTCCCTCCAGCGTGAGCGGGCGAAACTCGCGGAGCGTGATACAACGACGCAAAATGCGAGAATCAACGCCTCGACAAAACGTAGGGGGCGACCGTCCAAGGGCGAGTCTGATAAGGAGACGCTGATTATCGCTGCTCTCTCTCGGCACCACGGGTACGACAACGGATCGCTACTCAACGACGAACCAATCGCCGTCAAGTCCTTCGCCGATCTTCCTCAGAATGACTTCTCTGCGGCTTCCCTATCGCGCTTCTTCGAGAAGCACTTCAGCGGCTACAAGGGCTACAAAGCTCAGTGCGTGAACGGGAAATTGGCGATGACGCTGTCGCTCCTTAACCGCGAACTCCCCAGCCGCCTCGCCAGCTATGAAGAACGCGACCCGGACTAAGTCGGATCGCCCCGTTTCGCCGTTTCGCGTCATAAAGAAACGCGGAGCGGCTTTTCTTTTGCGCCGTCCCTACGATCTACGTCCGAGTAGCGTTTCGTCGCAGAAATAAACGAAACGACCGGAGCAGGGTAGAGGCCGTCGATTACGGCTGGCCGCGACTCCCCGCGACTTAATACGGCTGTTCGGCGATGGATATTGAACTCGACAAACTACTCACGACGGCGGAGGTCGCCGAACGGCTCGGCATCCGCCAACACTCGGTCGTCGATCTCATCAACAGCGACCAACTACGCGGGATCGATGTGAGCTTGAAACCGGGCGGTAGACCGACGTGGCGGGTCCATCCGGATGATCTGGAGGGCTTCATCGCCCGGCGGACAAAAAAACAGCGACCGGCTCGCAAGCGTCGAAAGCGGAACCCGGCAGTCCGGGAGTATTACTAATGCCGAAAGCTCCCGAACCGCTACCCGTCAGTGCGTACGATCTGAAGGACCTTCAATCGTCCGGCCTAACGTATGAGACGGTTAAGGCGAACCGAATCCACACGGATCGAACTCGAACCAATCTCGTCTTTCCGTACCCAAACCTCAACGGCGAGTTCAACGATTTCAGCCGTAAGAAGCCTCACAATCCGCGCGTCACCGACAGCGGAAAGATCATCAAATACGAGCAACCAGCCGGAAGTCCCCCGCGAGCATATTTCCCAATCGCGGCGATCAAAAAACTCAAGGACGAAGGTCAGCCCCTCTTCATCACCGAGGGGGAAAAGAAGGCGCTGGCCCTCGCGCAGGAAGGTTATGCTGCGGTAGGGATCGGAGGTGTCGAATGTGGACAGAGTAACGGCGAACCGATTGCCGACATCGCCGCGCTGCCGCTACAGGGTCGAGAAGTTTACGTTGTTTTCGACTTCGACGAGAAACCCACCACACGCGAGAACGTCCAGAAGGCCAAGTCTCGACTCGCGAAAGCGTTATACGCTGCGGGGGTTCGTACGGTCTTTCACGTCGCCATGCCCCCGTCGCCGAACGGGGAGAAATACGGGGTTGACGACCTTCTCGTGGAGGAGGGACCGAGAAAATTAAATTTACTAGTTAATTCGGCAGCGCCGATTCGAGGCGGACATAACTCTCTTAATTTAATTAGTTCGGCGAATTCGGATACGCCGACTCTCGATCGAACGGCACTCCACGGCGTATTCGGCGACTACATAGACGCGATCGCGCCCTATACAGAGGCCACTGCCGCCGGAATCCTCGCCCACTTGCTTTCCGCCACCGGAGCGATCATCGGTCCCGGTCCGCGCCTTTGGGCCGGAGGCTGGCAACCGGCGCGGATTAACACCTTAGTCGTGGGCCGCACGGCAACCGGTCTTAAAGGTACGTCGGCGACGATGGCTGGTCTTGCCCTCTCTCGCGCCTACCCGGACTTCTACAAAGACCGCAAGGCGAGCGGCCTTTCATCCGGCGAAGGGCTCATCGTGCAGGTTCAAGATGTTTGGACGGAAGGCGAAGACGGCGAAGACGAACTCGTCATCACGGACAAAAGACTCTGGGTCCTCGAACCGGAGTTCAGCCGCGTCCTCGCCAATATGAAACGGGAGACTAACATTCTCAGTCAGATTCTCCGGGAGACTTACGATTCCGGCAATCTGTCGACGCTCACCGTCAATCCGAGAACCGTCTCGGGTGCTCATATCTCCGTCATCGGGCATATCACGCCCGCAGAGTTCAAGGACCGCATCCCCGGCATCGAGGCCGTCAACGGCTTCTTGAACCGATTCCTGATTTGGCTGGTTGAGTCCGACAAGGTAATGCCGCTCGCCGATCCTCCTCCTGAAAAGCTGCTGAACGGTTTCATCTGGCAATTCCGGCAAGCGATCGACTTCGCCAGCGACCGAGACGGTGTTGAGTTATCGCCGGAAGCGAAAGCCCTTTGGAATCAGGTATATCCCGAACTCCGGCGGGAGCAGGAGGGGTTGGTCGGCGCGGTCACCGCACGCGGCAAATCAATCGTACTCCGTCTTGCGTTGCTCTACGCCCTGATGGATTGCTGCCCGATCGTCTGGCCTGTCCACCTGAGAGCGGCTCTGGCCGTTTGGCAGTACTCAATTGACTCCGCCGCGATCCTCTTTAAGGACGCACGCACGCGGCCAGTCACACTCGCTGACAAGGTACTCGACCGACTGCGGGAGGGTCGACTTAAGACATCAGATTTCTACAGCACGCTGAATGTCTCGGCTAATGAACTGCGGCCGACGTTGGAAGCATTAGTCGGAGCGGGTCGAGTACAGAAAACGAAGGTCAGTCCCGAGGGTCGCGGTCGACCGACCGAGTATTGGTCTCTTGTCGTAAAGGAGAATTGAAATGCCCCGGATCGGCTCGTGCCCGGATCGTGAAACTCGAATCGCCCGGAACCAATCCCTTCAGCGCGACATTCAAGACGTAGAGAGGTGGTGCCGGAACTCGAATGGAAACCTCGTGCGTTCGATTAAGGGCCGATTATGTACGGTCTTTAAGAGAAGGAACTACGACTATTACAGCTATGCCATTCAATACCCCAATAGAACAATATATTTGGAGGAAGACGCTCCGCGATATTACCCCGACAGCGAGTCGGAGGTGCTATGTATCTTATATGTAAACCACTTTGAGTTACCGGCGAAGTGAGTAAGGAAAAGGGGCGAGAGAGGGGGAGGGAGGATAAGACCGGAGACCGGACTCGACCCGCCTAACCCCGGAAGACCTCGAAAATACAAGAGAAAAGTAGAGCATCGGTTTTCTAAGCCGATCCGAAACCACGACCTCGCCTAGTAAAAACCGGGAATCCGAAACTATCGCCCGGACAACTTACGCCGATTTTGAGGCGTATAGACGACCCGGAAGGACGAAACCCCTTATGAGCGAAACCTCTAAAGACGATAGCCCGAAGCGCGGAGGGCAGCCGGGAAACCGTAACAACCTGCGGCACGGCCTCAAGGCGGGCAAGCTCCCGAAGAACGCGGCCTATATCGAGGTCCAGATCAATAAGCTCCGGCGACAAATCGAGGATGCGGTGGTTGGCCTCAAAGGAGAGATCAGCCTCATGGACGCAGCCGCAATTCAGACGGCCATTAAGTGGGAGCGGCACGGAGCGCTCGCCCTTCGATGGCTCAACAAGGAGGCCGATGTGCTCAAGCCAACGGAACGCCTCCAGTTCAGTCGAGAAATAGCCCGCGCCTCGACCGAGCGCGACAAGGCGATCAAGGAACTCGGGCTGGACATGAAACCCGAGCCGATCGACCTCAATAGCTACCTCACGAACGGAACCGACCAGTGAACATCCTCGAAACGATCAACGACCCTAATCTCTTCCGCTCCTTCCTCGACAACGGAGAAGGACTTGATAGCTGGACCGGTTGGCTCGACATCTTGGCCGCCATCTACGGTCTTCCCGCAACCGACCCCGCAGGCTTCGCCGAAGTGACCGGCGGGCGGGACGTAGGGAAGCTACCGGCTGAGGGGTTCGATTCGGTTCTGGCCCTCACCGGTAGGCGGTCAGGTAAGAGCCGGATTGCCGCGACGATAGCAGCCTATGAAGCCGCCTGTAGTGGTAGGGAGAAGAAGCTATCACCGGGAGAGATACCTTTGGTCGCCGTCTGTTCTCCGTCCTTAAAGCAATCGCGGATCGTCCGGTCATATATTAGAGCGGCTTTCGATTCCTCTCCTATCCTCAAAGCGCAGGTCAAGGAGGAAACAAAGGAGGGATTTACACTCCTCAACGGTGTGCGGATCGAAATGCTCGCGGGGGATTGGAAGACAACTCGTGGCTTTACCCTTCTCGCCGCAATCGTCGATGAGGTCGCGTTCTTCGGGGTCGAGGAGGACACTCATATCAAATCCGACACCGAGCTAGTCAGAGCCTTGAAACCCGCACTAGCTACGGCGAACGGAAAGCTGATCGCTATCAGTAGCCCCTATGCTCGGAAAGGATGGGCCTTTAAGACGTGGGAACGGCACTTTGGAAACAACTCTCCCTCGACTCTCGTTATCAATGCTCCTAGCCGAGTTCTCAACCCGACGCTTCCGCAGAAGATAGTCGATCAGGCGATGGCCGAGGATCGTTCAGCGGCCTTGGCAGAGTACCTAGGCGAATGGAGAGACGACGTAGCGGATTACCTCCCCCGGCCCATCATCGAAGCCGCCGTGATTAAGGGTAGACTAGAACTCGGCCCGAGAGAGCACCTGAAATATCACGCCTTCGCTGACCTTAGCGGGGGACGAATTGACGACGCCGCGCTAGCCCTCGCTCACAAGGATAATGAGAAGATAATTCTTGATAAAGTCGCGTTCTACAAAGCACCCTTCGATCCTAACGACGTAATCCGCCGGATGTCGGAAGAGCTTAAACGCTGGGGGCTAACGAGAGTCACGGGGGATAACTATTCAGCCGAGTTCGTTGTAGCCGGGTTTAAGAGGAATGGCATCCGATATGAACGGGCGAAAGCGAATCGTTCGGAGCTATATTTAGAACTTCTCCCGCGTATAATATCTCCGGGGGAGTTGGAGTTGTTGGATAGTGAGACTTTAATAGAGCAACTGGCCGGACTTGAGAGACGAACGCGATCCGGCGGCAAGGACATTATCGACCACGCCAAAGGACGACACGACGATCTTGCGAATGCCGTTGCCGGCTCGGTGTTCGTTGCTGCTAAAGGCCGGAGAGTTCTCGGTGCCTTATTCTAGGAGTTAAGAATGTTAACGACGATGGCTTTCTCGATGGACGATGTCATCTCCTTCTGCGAGGAGCATGGGGGATACGATAACCTCGTGATGACGGAGGACGGTCGGCGAGCGATGCTCCCGGACGGCTCTTACTTAGAGGTCAGCAATGGCCTTTATGTGATGCGGTGGCGGCCTGATCCGCTCACCCTCGATAACCCGGATCACTTCGATCACCACGACCTGAAGTTGCGGGTGCTCAGTAATCAGAAGCAGTATTGGCAGACCCGGCTTAACCGGGCAGTCCGGGAGTTCGACGATCTACGGGACCGTGCGAAGAGAGGTATTGCGTACGGCTCTGTACCTAGCCCGGATATTGAGCGGCAACTTATTGCTCTTAAGGGGATGGTCGAAGAGTACCGGGAAGAACTGGCGAAGGTAGATAACGAACTGAATCCACCTCCTAGCCCCGAGCAATTAGCCGCCGACAAGGCTCAGGCCGACGCCCTCTCCGCCGCATTAGAACGCCTTAACCAGATTCTGATCTAGTCCGCCGAATTTATCGAATTAAATAAATAATGGCCGGTGTTTCGGTATTTGTTTATTTAATTTAATTAGTTCCGCAACGATCCGACGCCTCTGAGACATTATTTAATTAGTTCGATCACTTTTTCGCTCGAAGGAGAACCCGATGTGTACGTGTAGCCCTAGCCTCGAAACCGTAGTGAACCGATCCGCGATCGCGGAGCCGCGCCGGGAGACCATCGACGGGAAAGATTTTCTTGTCGCTCCCGTCGTTATGATTACGGCGAACGTCCACGAGGGAAATCTCGGTCCCGTCCGTTATAGGTCCGACGTTCTCACGGAAACGCTAGCCGGGTGGAACGGTAAGCCGATCACCCTCGGCCATCCCGAGAGAAACGGACGCCATGTAGTCGTAGCCGACTCTCCGGACACTCCTATCGGATTCGTTAAGAACGCCCGGATGGACGGGAATAGGCTCGCCGCCGACGCCTATCTGGATACGGCCCGCCTCCTAGAAGCTAGCCCTACGCTGCTAGACGCCGTCAACCGGGGCCAAGCCATCGAAGTCTCTACCGGCTTCCTTATGACTCTCGCCCGTAACGCGCTCGGCGAGAACGAAGCGCAGAAGCTGATCCCCGATCACCTCGCCATCCTTCCCGGCTCGGAAGGAGCCTGTAGCATTCGCGCCGGGTGCGGCCTTCTCCGTAACGAAGCTCTGCCGGTTGCTCCGCTGGCTCGGTATTCGCTTTGGTACTTAGAGCCTAAGCGGGACCCGTTCGACGGTACGGTCCGACCACTCGCTACTCCACCGCCGCTATTCGAGCCGCAGCAATTCCTCGGTCAGCCCGCAACTACGGAAGCGAAGATCGCTCCGCTGAAACGAACGTCCCTATTTGATTGAAAGGATCGACGGCGAGTCAGCAACCGGCTCCGCCCCCGTTGCGCGGGGAGCGTAGGACCTCAGGCCCGGAACACCTGGGGTCCTGCCGTTGTTTTCTCAAAGGAGCGAAGTGATGGCCGAAACAAGACTCCGACAATCTTTCTTTGCAAAGTTCGGGTGATGTCTTAATGATAAACTTTCGGGTCAGTCGCGGTCTGGTTTCCTATTTCGGACCAAAACAAGCTTTCCTTCGGCGTTGAACTTCACTTGAAAAGACACTTTTCCCTCAATGAGCTTCGTTTGGGGTTTCATAGACGTCGAGTCTTCATTTCGAGCTAGCATGTACACGTATGTTTTCATGAACTGGTTAAAGAACGAAAATCGACCGGATGCGGAGTCTTGCTTGATAATTTCTGCCCGTTCGGGTGTTTGCAATTGCTTAAGATAATTTGTTAAGTTTCCCGCTGGATACTTCGGATGGCTGGTGTGAATATGTTTAAGGATTTCGGCGTAAGTACCGCCGTCCTCTCCCATTTCAGCAATCGCATGCACGATCAATTTGCAATTGTCAAATTTCCCTGACTGCTTCCGGCGAGTTGCTTTCTCATACTGTTTCTTGAATGTGTCTGACTTGTCGGACAAAAATCGTGCCAAGGCTGCATCAAAATGCTCGTCTTTAAAATAAACAGTGTCTTTTTCAGTAACTGAAAGGTTTGCTTCAAAGCACATATTTAAGCATAATTGGTGGCAAACTGCACCTAAGCCATTACTTAGTCTCGCTATTAAATCCGTGTGTTTTGCTGAGAATTCGCAATTCAGTTTATCTTCTCCTATTCCGATGACTTGGAATAGCTCTTTTCGATCCATGAGCGGTACATAAATTTCAGCGACCCGGTTTTCCATCTCGGGGTCGTATTCTATCACTTCACGGGCAGTTTTCTTGGCTCCAATGGCTATCACCTTGATTTCTCTATACTCGGCTGAAGCATCCATGAACTGCTTTAGAATTTGCGCGAATTTCTTCTTCTCTTGTGGTGGTAGCTTGTGAAAATCTTCTACGATCCACAGTGCGCCTGATTCTCCGAGGAAGTCTATCAGCCGCGGCATTGTGATTTGAGGAGGTAGTACTCGCTTCTGCGTCTCGGATTCAGAATATGAGCGGAAGCTGGAGAGTTGGGCTTCGCAATCGAGGTAGGAGGACTTGATGTTCGCACTTGCAGAACGTGTTCGTTTCTCGGTTGATTCGGCTTTGTAATATGGTCCGAGCTTGTCGAATGCGTCGAGTATCAACGAATCGATGGTTGAAGCGGATGTGCAACTCGTTTTAATCCAGAATTCCCGAGTTTGCTCCAGTTTATTATGGATCAGGGTTGTCTTCCCCGATCCGCTGTGGCCATAGACCACGATTTGCATTCCAGGTGTAATGATGGCATCGACTAGTTGATTCCTCGGTTGTTCTCGTTCGACGAACGCGACCTTGGCCGGAGTACTCGGAGTGAAAACGTCAGTTGCGTTAAATTTTTTCATCGTCCGTCAATGTCTAGATATCTGAATCGTCGTTTTTCAACGGCCTGGTTTCTGTCGCTGACCGCGGGCGTCCTAACGCTAAAACGTATCTGCGACTTAAAGCTGATTACCGTTCCACCTCGGAACCGACGCCCACCATAAAGCGGGCCACGAAACTGTCAAACTCATTTTCGTAGCCGAGTGTGTAGGTTACAGAATTTCGCGTCCTCTCCGTGCTGCCCAGCCCGATTGCCGCACCCGGTGACGGAGGCCCGTACGGGCTATTCTCGGTGGTCTAGCGCGGTCGATTCCGGGGAGCCGTAGCCGGTCGGTAGAACCGGGAGAGAGGGGGAGACGTAACCGGCGTAGTTACGCCGCGAAAGCCTCCGAATACGGCCTTTTACGCCGATTTCGTCGAGCCGGGCGAGAGGCCGGAAACCCCGGAAAACGCTGGAAACACTACGTTTTAGAGGGTAGAAGCGGAGGCCGGAAACCTATCCGAAGACCGGTGCTCTATCCAGTTGAGCTACGGGTGCGTGTGCGACATCGCTGAGACCGTATCGCTGAGATCGTAGTGTATCGACATCGGATCGCCGGGCAAAGTTCGCGGTCGGTTGCGCGTTAGAAGCCTTGGCGTCGTAACGGTAAGATGAGTTTCGACGGTCGATCGAAAACGCAGTCCGTTGCTGCGGGCCGCCCGTCGATCCGTGTGCGTTACGAGGAAATATGATGGCCGGTTCGACCACCGCGCCGCCGCGGACCATGCGGTGGGAAGGCGATATCCACGGGGCCCTGCGTCTGATCGACCAGACCAAGCTCCCCGAAACGGAAGAGTACATCGAGTGTTCGACCGTCGATGAGGTCTGGGACGCGATTAAAAAGCTCAAGGTGCGCGGCGCTCCGGCGATCGGCGTGGCCGCGGCTTACGGGGTCGTCCTTGGGGCGCAAACGGCGCTGCGGGACGACCGATTCCGGTTCGACAATCGCATTTCAGAGATTTGCGAGTATCTGGCCACGAGTCGTCCGACGGCGGTCAACCTGTTCTGGGCGCTCGACCGGATGCGAAAGGTGACGAGCGATTGCTCCGACTTTCCTCCGACTGAAATGGCGGAACGCCTGTTGGAAGAAGCGAGGGCGATTGAACACGAAGACCGCGAGATGTGTGCGGCGATCGGCCGACATGGCGCGGAATTGTTGCCGACAGACGGCGGTGTGATGACCCACTGCAATGCCGGGGGGCTGGCGACGGCGGGCGACGGCACGGCGTTGTCGGTGATTTTCGCCGCCGTGACCTCCGGTAAGCCGATTCACGTTTACGCGAACGAGACCCGCCCGCTGCTTCAGGGGTCGCGTCTGACGGCGTGGGAACTGATGAAGCGGGATGTCCCCTGCACGCTGATCTGCGACAACATGGCCGGGCAGGTCATGAAGGAAGGCCGAATCAAAGCGGTCGTGACCGGTGCCGACCGAATCGCGGCCAACGGGGATGCGGCCAACAAGATCGGAACCTATTCCGTCGCAGTGCTCGCCAAGCAGCACGATATTCCGTTCTATATCGCCGCTCCGTCATCGACGTTCGATATGTCGCTGTCCACAGGTGATGAAATCCCCATTGAGGAACGGCAGTCGGACGAAATCACGATGGGCTTTGGGAAGCGGACGGCCCCCGAGCAGGTCAATACCTACAACCCTGCCTTCGACGTCACCCCCGCGTCGTTAATCGAAGCCCTTATCACAGAGAAGGGCATCATTCGGCCCGTCAACGAAGAAGAGATTCGACGGGTGTTGGAGCTATAATTCAGGCGAGAAAGGGACCAATCCCGCGTCACCCGTCGAAGAATTCGTCTAATTGGACGCCGTGCGACGATAGCATCGACCGCAGCGACGTGCGGCGAAAGTCGTTCATCGGGATGGGGTCATCCTCGGCGGGGATAACTTTGCTTTCGCAGTCTTCGAGTGCCTCCGCGAGCGCCGAGAACTCCGATTTTGGTAGAGCGGCGAGCAATACCGACGGAGCCGAATCGTCTTCTTGGCGAGCCGCATAAACGTCTTCCAAGCCGATATCGTCAAGCATTCGAACCAGCGACTCGATCGCCAGGTGCGGCAGGTTCGACGTGTCGATATCAAATCGTTGCAGATCAACAGCGACGAGTTCGTCATCGGTCCGCCGAAGGGTAAACAGGGTGGGCGGATCGTCGACTTCACCGGCCAGAGATGACGCCCAGCCGATGAATCGGCTGTCGGTGATCAACGAGCAGTAGGGCAACAGGTCGAACGGCGAAGCCGGACCGAATCGGTTCCGCATGGAAACGATGGCGGCGGCGCTGCCCGTCGTCGCGGCCGATCGCTCGATGGCTTTGCAGACCTTCGTCAACGCGGCAGGCGGGAACAGGGGGCCGGCGTCGAATACGACGCCGCTGTCGCCAGTCTTTTCCTCCTGCACGAGTTGCCCGCGGGGGTCGATTTCCCCCAGTTCGATTTTCTTGATCAATCCTCCGAACCACTCGATACCGTCCACTCCGACCGCCAACAGATCAAAGAGCCTCTCGGCCGAAACACCGGCGTCGGCGGCAAACATCCCCTGCCGGACGAGCACTCGCGAGACTGCATCGACGAGCGGTTTACGTGGAAGGCGACGCATGTCGGAATCGTGTTGTGACATGGAAGTGCGTCGTCCGAGACGACTGGTGAGTGGCTGACCGGTTCGGCGACAATAAAGCCGTCGTTTCGACAATGAGCACTGGGGAATCCACTAAGATGCTCAGCCTAGCGCCGGGTGATGGTCGGCCGCAAGTTTCAAGGGGCGCTGATA
The DNA here is from genome assembly GCF_007744515.1 of Stratiformator vulcanicus. Taxonomy (NCBI): domain Bacteria; kingdom Pseudomonadati; phylum Planctomycetota; class Planctomycetia; order Planctomycetales; family Planctomycetaceae; genus Stratiformator; species Stratiformator vulcanicus. The sequence goes on along the minus strand of NZ_CP036268.1, from coordinate 4,394,500 downwards.
GCGACTAAACTTTGGGAATGAGCAGTCATTCTTCCCGCCAAGACGCGATCGAATTCGATGTCCGCCAAGCAACCGCGGCGGATATCGCCTCGATTCACGCATTTCTCCGGCCCTTCGTGGCCGGGGGGCGTCTGCTGGAACGGACGATGGAAGAACTTGATCAGCTTGTGGGAACCGGTTTTGTCGCCGAGACGGAAGATCGCATCGTCGGGTTCGCTGCACTCGAAGTCTACTCTCGGAAACTGGCCGAAATCCGCAGCCTTGCCGTCAGCGCTGAGTTACGCGGCCTCGGCGTTGGAAAGCGACTCGTCGCTCACTGCGTCGACCTGGCCCGAGACCGGCAAATTCTTGAAGTCATGGCGATCACCTCGTCGGAAGAGTTCTTCCGCGGCTGCGGGTTCGATTTCACCCTGCCGGGTGAGAAAAAGGCCGTGTTCCACCAAACACGCGGTCACAGCGAAGTGCCCGAATCCTCCTCCGCCGTCGATCCGGACGAAGGCCGGGATTGAATGGCCCGGCTGTTGATTAGGCCCCCGGCGATTCGGCCGGCTCGCCGTTCTCGGTAATGATTCGGGCCGATTCAATGTGATCGAGTTCCGGAAACTGGATGTCGAGCCATTGGTTTCCGAATTCCCGCAAATTGCCTTGCACGTTCATATTGCGCGGGTTTTCACCGTATCCGGAGTAGAGGGAATCGACGACGTCCATCCCCCGGACGACCTCACCGAACGGTGAGAATCCGTCCCCGTCGAGCCGAGAGTTATTTCCGAAATTGATGAAAATTTGCGTCGACCGTGAGTTCGGGGCTCCCGACTTGGCAAACGTGACGAAGCCGCGTTTGTTCGACTGTTTGACGCGGTCATCGCGGATCGTTTTGTCAGCCCACTTTGCCGCGACGTCGGGATCCCCCGGGATGCCCCATTGGACCATGAACCCGGGAACGACGCGAAAAAACCGCTGGTCGTCGAAGAAGCCGCTCTTGACGAGTTCGTGAAACCGCTCGGCACCATTGGGCGACCAATCGCGATGCACCTTGATCACGAACTCCCCTTGAGTGGTCTTGAAGAGAGCCTGAAAGGTCTCGCCGGACGCGGGTTCAGTCAGCGTGGGCTCTGCGAGCGGCGGGCGCGGCCCCTCGGAACTCAATTCGCCGGCACAACCGATGGCAAACAGGCAACCGACACCGAGCAGCAGAGCGCGTCGCGACATAACGTTCATGTTGAAGACTTCAGGTTCTGGATTGAATTCAAAGCTCGCGGCGCGAGCGAATAATGACGTAGTTGGCGAGTCCTGCCCAGAGGTCCGTTACTTGCGCTGCGGGCTTGTCGAAACGATTCTTCGCCTCAATTATTATCCATCGCAGCGCCGCGGTAACGGATGCGATGGTCACTTTGTGCTCGCCGACTGAGCTTCGGCAGCGCGGCATTGTAACCGAGCACCATCAGGCTGTCGCCCGCTTCGAGGATGGTCTTGCCTTCGGGCTGGCGGATGATGGCTCCGTCTGACTTGCGATGCAGTGCGACGATCAGAAAGCCGATGCCGCCGGCGATTTCGACCTCGGCCAAAGGGCGACCCGCAAATTCCGATTCGAGCGGAATCGGAATTTCGGCCATCGACAGTCCGATCGTACCGAGCATGTTGTTGAACTCGTCGACGCTCTGGTCGTCCGAAAGGATACTCTCGGCGCTCGGATGGGCGATCAGACTCGCGATTCGCGTCGCCCCGATTTGCGCGGGCAAAACGATGCGATCGGCCCCGGAGCGTTTGAGTTTCTTTTCGGTCGAAGGGTCTTCGGCCCGAGCGATCACGAAAATGTCTGACTTCAAATCGCGGGCGGTCAGCGTGATAAAGACATTCGCGGCATCGTCGGGCAGGACCGTCGCGAGATATCGGGCCCGCTCGATGCCGGCCGCCTGCAACGTTTCCTCTTCACTCGCATTCCCGATCACCACGAGATCGCCCCCGGCTTCGGCGTCGTGCAGCCGCTCGGCGTTGAGATCGACGATCACGAACGGAATTCCGAATTGTCTCAGGTCGCGGGCGAGGATCTGGCCGACGCGACCGTACCCGCAAATGATCGCATGTCCGCTCAGCTTTCCGATTCCCGTCGTCATTCGTCTGGCCCCCATTGCCCGGTTGAATTCGCCCTCGGCCACCATCTGCACCAGGCCGCCGATCACGTAGACCGTTGCGATGGTGCTCACAAGGGCGAACAAAGTCGTGAACGCCCGGACGTACGGCTGTGCGGATGTATCGACCGGTTCGCCGTAGCCGACGGTCGAAATCGTGATCGCGACCATGTAGAGCGCATCAAGGACCGACCAACCGGCCGTGACGTACACGTACACCGCGATCGCGCAAAAAAGCGCGAAGAGGAGAGTACCGAGCAGAATCTTGCTCGATGAACTGCTGAGTCTGCCGTCCAAGGCCCGTTTCCCAAGAGACAATCGCGCGGAGCGAATTGTAGAGCGATGCGTTCGGGGATGCGATGCAACGCGTATTGCGGTTGGTGACGCGTGATTCGCAGTCTGATTTCACTTGGGCGAATGCGCGAGTCGCGAAACATTGATGCTTTAATTTCTTGCTTGCGTTGCGGGCTGGTGTGCGACTCGCTTCTCCCTTCTCGCTTGCGAGCCTATGCTCGGCGACCCGAAGCGACCTTTCGCCATGCGAGACTTCAACGATGCGACACGACGGACGAAGAGCGGACGAGTTGCGGCCCATCACGATTCAACGGCCGTTCGACTCGGCTGCGCCGGGCAGCGTGCTGATTTCGGCGGGACAGACGACCGTCCTGTGTACCGCCAGTATCGAAGAATCGGTCCCGCCTTGGAAAAAAGGCAAGGAACCGATTTCCGGATGGGTGACCGCGGAATATTCGATGCTTCCCGGCAGTACTGCCCCGCGTAAGGCTCGCCGTGCGGATGGACGATCGACCGAAATTCAACGGCTGATCGGTCGCAGCCTGCGTTCGGTCGTCGATTTCGAGGCACTCGGCGAACGGACGATCGTCATCGATTGCGACGTGCTTCGAGCTGACGGCGGGACGCGGACGCTCAGTATCACGGGCGGATTTGTGGCCCTGTGTGCGGCTATCGCGACGTTGCCCGATCCCCTTGTCGACCGGCCGATTCTCAAGGGCAGCATCGCGGCGATCAGTGTCGGCGTGGTCGACGGCAAGCCGGTCCTCGATCTCGATTATCACGAAGACAGCACCGCAGACGTCGATCTCAACGTCGTGATGACCGGGGTCGGCACCTACGTCGAAGTGCAGGGGACCGCTGAAGGGCAGGCATTTCCCCGCGGAGTGCTCGAAGCTCAACTGGATCTCGCCGAGGGCGGCATCGTGGCCCTGACCGAACTGCAGCGGCATGAATTAGGCGGATCATTCCCCGGCGCCTGATGTTCCGCTTAGCAACGACCGTGAAGGAGCGCTTCCCTGGCGGTCGCGGCTAAACTTGCTGAACAGTGAGGTGACTCGGCGAATCGCTCTGGACCCGGTTCGGAAGGTTTTCTAGAACCCGGCGGAACTTGAAATAATTTCAAGGACCGTCGCGATTTTTGTCAAATCGACCGCGTCCGTTGTTCGGTGAGCGAGGAGAGTCGAGCCGTGGGTTTTCGACGCAGTACAGTCACTTTGTTTGCATTGATGTTGGTCGTCTCGGTCTGTGCCGACGCGCAAGCCGGAAAAATACACGCGGTTCGCGGATATGACTACAAGCTGACGCCCAAGCACGGCCCTTGGATGGTCATGGTGGCGGCCTTCCGCAAGCCGGAAAAGACGGCTGATATCGTCGACACGTATCGGCAATCCGGGCAGGAGTCGAACAAAGGGATGACCCCACGACAGGCCGCGGACGAATTGGTTTTCGAATTGCGAACCAAAGGCGTGCCGGCCTACGTGTTTGAAGTGAAGAACAAGTATCAGCGGGCCGATGACGTCGCGCCCCCTCCGGGCTTCGCCGCTTTTTATAAAGCATTTGAAGGTGGCGTGTGTGTTCTCGCCGGCAATTATAAATCGAGCCGACCCGATGACCGTTCACGTGGCGGTGGCGAAATTGCTCACCGCACCTTGGAGTGGATCAAAGGGTTTGAGCCGAAGTTTTTGACGAACGGCCAGCGATTCAAATCGGTCGACATTATGATTCTCGAAAACGGCGGACTCTATAAGCCGACGCCCGGTCAGAAGGGGCCGCTCGGCGGTGCGTTTCTGACGGTCAATCCGATGCAAAATGCCCAAACGCTGGCGCATGACTCGGATGAAACCTTACTGAAGCAACTTAATTACGACGTCGCCGAAGACATTTCTTTGCTTAAGAATCAGGGCAAGTACACGCTCGTCATCGCGACGTCGCGTGCCGAGTCGATCTACGCCCATCGCGACAAGTCGTTTGACCCGACAGAGAACGGGATCAGCGGACGCCGTATGTTTTCCGATGACCAAATTCAACAAATCGGGGGAACGACGGACAATGACGGCTATGCCACTTTCTTGCCTTCCGTGCGAGACATACAAACGGCAATTACGAAACCGTGGTCACGCACGGAAGACTTAATCGCACAGGATGCGGAGCAGATGACGCGGGCCTTGCGGAGTGACTATAAGATTCCGGCTTACGTCTGGCACGACAAGCACTATTCTCTCGTGACGGTCGGCAGTTTTAACGACCGAAACGATCCTGAGATTGCGAAGCTCGCCAAGAACTTCGGCGCGAAGATGGCGAAAGACTCTCGGTCTGGTCAAGAGGTTCTGATTGCCGAATCCATTTCATTTCCGCGTGAAGTGTCGCCGGAGAGACCGACTCGCCGCACGTGGCTTTGCGACCCCGTCCCGAGCGTGATGGAAGTCCCAAAATTTTGATTAAGCTCTAATCATGATGCGACGCGCTCAAGAAAAAATCGAAAGCCCACGGGTTGCAACCCGTGGGCTTTCTTTATTCGATCATGTCAAGCGCCGCCCTGATGTTCATCGCCGCTTGCCGAGGGTCATCGGCGTTTAAGATCGCGCCGCTGACGGCAACGCGTCCGAAGCCCGCAGCGGCAACCTCAGAAACGTTGCCGGCATCGATCCCGCCGATTGCGAACATCGGTATGGATGCGACTTCTCCGGCTGCCCGGAGCAACTCCACACCGGTAAACTCCGCAAAGTGCTTCGTCGTCGAGGCGAATGTCGGCCCGACGCCGACGTAGTCGGCACCGTCGCGAACAGCCTGTTGAATTTGCTCGATCGAATGCGTCGATGTGCCGACTATTCGGTCCGGTCCGATAATTCTACGAGCCGTTTTGATCGGCAGGTCGTCCTGCCCGAGATGAACGCCGTCTGCTTCGATGGCGACCGCAACATCGGGTCGATCATTCATAATCAATCGGATCCCGTGGTTCCGGGTTAATTCGCGGAAGATCCGACCCGCTTCAAGCAGCACATGATCATTCGCATTTTTGTCACGCAACTGAATCACGTCGACCCCGCCCGCGATTGCCTGCATAGCAACTTGAGTAAGGTCTCGACCCGGCAACATGGCGGGCAGTAAGAGCATGAGGTGTGCCGCGGACAGCTCCCCGCCCGGAGTGGTCGGCACGATCAATTGCTGCTCGGTTTCATACGCGCGATAGCGCAGTCGCTCGATCGACTCCGCAAACCGGGGATCGATGAGTTTGCCGTATTCTTCCAGACTGCGCAGCGACTCCTGCACCCGCTTTAAACTTGCCGCCGCCACATGCTCTGGCGACGACCGTGATCGTTCCGCCTCGGTCGTGATGGATGTCCCGACATCTCCGCCGGTGTTTCGCGATGACAGCAACCATTCGGTCGGAATGAGGTTCATTGCCTCGGCGAAACCGTGACGTAGTGACTTGAGTGATTGGGTGGCCGACGGATCGTCGCGGACAAATCTTGCGAAGTCCTCAACCACGCGGAGTCCCTCACGGCAGCGATTCGCCGTCGCGTCGATGATCCGCGCGACGGCGGGATCGAACAGATCAACCGACTCAGTACGTCGAGATTCGCGGCGCAGGGAGATCGAATCGTCGGTCGGGCTTTCCGGCGAGTGCGGGCCATCAACGTCCAACTGAAAATCGACCTCGACGACTTCTCCCATCGCGATCGATTCGTCCAGCCGATCGCGGACCGTGTCTGGGTCGAGCCTTGCCGAGTTCGCCGTATCGCGAATCGGAGACTCGATTTCGAGCAGGGCGACGGCGAGGTGTTCGCTGCTGACCTCTCGCCCGCCGAATCGACGGGCCAGAGCGATCGCGCGGTCTCTGATGCGATCGGTCGTCTCCGACGGCTCGGGGATCGGGAGCGTGTCGGCCGCGGTCCTGGCTTCGACCGTCGTGACCGTTTGCGTTGATGGTGGAGGAAAACCGATCTCGCCGAGAAGCGCCGCCCCGGCCGATTCGTCGGAAAAAAGCGCGGCCAACAGGTCGGACGGCTCCACGACGGAGCCCCGCCTGAGGATCGTGTAGGACGATGCGGCATCGAAAATACGCTGGGCCGCACTGGTAAAATGAATTCGCTTCAATTCGGTCTCCGGGGCCGAACGCAATTCCGAGGAACCGGGGTTACGCAGTTGTCGGCCCGGCCATGCGGAAGTAGCATCATGAGGATTGGGATTAATGGAATGATTGTACTACGAAAAACGGAGTGTCGGGTGCCACCGATCGCGCGGTGTCCCCACGTTGGGGGGGCGATCGTTTTTCGGCCCTATCCTCGCAAGTCGGCTGCACTTGTCGACATTGCTTCGCTCCAACTGCCCCTCGTCTGCGGAAATTCTGCCGCGGCGTCGCCGGAGCGGTCTAAGATAAACAGGACGCCGACTTCAGGCATCTGCAGGCGGGTTTGCCGGAAGGGCATACCGTTTGCGTCACAGTCTTCGGAAGCGATCACCTGTCAAATAAGCAGTCATGAAGTCGTCCGGCCCGGCGAAGTCTCTCGCCGGAGCGGTTCGAACACGAACGCCCCGCGACGGTTCACAGCGGCCGATTCAAGGAGAAACCCCTATGTATGAACGATTTACCGACCGTGCCCGGAAGGTAATGCAGTTGGCCAATCAGGAGGCCCAACGCTTTAACCACGAATATATCGGCACCGAGCACATCTTGCTCGGTCTGGTCAAAGAAGGTTCCGGCGTCGCGGCGAATGTTCTGAAGAATCTCGATGTCGACCTGCGAAAGATTCGCCTCGAAGTCGAGAAGATCGTCCAGTCGGGGCCCGATATGGTCACGATGGGCAAGCTCCCGCAAACGCCGCGGGCCAAAAAGGTCATCGAATACGCGATGGAAGAGGCTCGCAACCTCAACCACAACTACGTTGGCACCGAGCACTTGCTGCTGGGACTGCTGCGTGAGCAGGAAGGCGTCGCCGCTCAGGTTTTGATGAACCTGGGTCTCAAACTCGAAGACGTCCGCGACGAAGTTCTCAATCTACTCGGCCACGGCATCGAAGGTACCGAAGGCGGGGAACGAGCCGGGGGCGGTGGCGGCGGAAGTTCGTCTTCGAAAGGATCGGGTAAAAGCAAAACGCCGGCTCTGGACAGCTTCGGTCGCGATCTGACCGAACTCGCCAAGCAGGGCAAGCTCGACCCGGTCATCGGTCGCGAACACGAGATCGAACGCGTCACGCAGATTCTCTGCCGCCGACAGAAGAACAACCCGGTTCTGCTGGGCGAAGCGGGCGTCGGTAAGACCGCGATCGTCGAGGGGTTTGCCCAGATGGTCGTCGACGGCAACGTTCCAGAACTGCTCCGTGACCGCCGCATCGTGGTGCTCGACCTCGCCATGATGGTCGCCGGCACCAAGTATCGCGGGCAGTTTGAAGAGCGCATCAAAGCGGTGATGAATGAAGTCCGCCGCGCGAAGAATACGATTTTGTTCATCGACGAACTTCACACTCTCGTCGGAGCTGGCGGTGCTGAAGGCGCCATCGACGCGTCCAACGTACTCAAGCCCGCGTTATCGCGCGGCGAGTTGCAATGCATCGGTGCGACGACGCTCGACGAGTATCGCAAATATATTGAGAAGGACAGCGCCCTCGAACGTCGCTTCCAGAAGGTCAACGTTGAGCCGCCGTCTGCCGAACAGGCGGTCGAAATCCTTAAGGGCCTGCGTGAACGCTACGAGCAGCATCACAAGGTGAAAATTACCGACGAAGGCCTGAAAGCTGCCGTCGAATTTTCGACCCGCTATATCACCGATCGTGCGCTGCCCGATAAGGCGATCGACGTGATTGACGAAGCGGGCGCCCGGATCCGACTCCGCAGCATGGTCCGCCCGCCCGATCTGAAGGAGCTCGAAGACGAGATCGAAAAGTTCAATCAGCTCAAAGAGGAAGCGGTCGCCAATCAGGACTTCGAAAAGGCCGCGTCGCTACGTGATCAGGCCGATAAGGTTCGCAAGAAGAAGGAGCAGATGACCAAGGAATGGCGCGAGAAGGCGGACGAAGTTGACGGCGTGGTCGACGAAGAGGTGATCGCCGAAGTCGTTGCCAAAATGACCGGCATTCCACTGACTCGCCTCTCGAGCGAAGACGCCGTGCGGCTGCTTGAGATGGAGCAGGAACTTCACAAACGCGTCGTCAGCCAGGACGAGGCAATCAAGCAGGTCTGTAAAGCGGTTCGCCGTAGCCGGGCCGGTCTTAAGGACCCGAAACGTCCGACCGGGGTCTTCCTATTCGCCGGACCGACCGGGGTCGGCAAAACGCTGCTCGCCAAGACACTCGCCGAATTTATGTTCGGCGATCAGGACTCGCTCATTCAAATCGACATGAGCGAGTACATGGAAAAGCACAACGTCAGCCGACTGATCGGTGCGCCTCCGGGATATGTCGGTTACGAAGAAGGCGGTCAGTTGACGGAAAAGATTCGTCGCCGTCCGTATTCGGTGGTCCTGCTCGATGAAATCGAGAAGGCTCACCCCGACGTGTTTAATATGCTGCTTCAGATCATGGAAGAAGGCCACCTGACCGACAGCTTCGGTCGGAAGGTCGACTTTAAGAACACGATCATGATCCTGACCACGAATGCCGGTGCGAAGCAGATCGCTTCGGGCGGCTTCGGGCTGCACGCGGTCGCCGATCGCGATAAAGAGCGGTCTTATCAGGATATGAAGCAGGACGTGATGGGCGAACTCGAACGGCACTTCCGCCCCGAGTTCCTCGGTCGTCTCGACGAGGTCGTGGTCTTCCGCAAACTGACTAAGGAAGAACTGAAAGACATCGTCGAGATTGAACTCGGCAAGGTTCGCGATCGGCTCGCCGAGCGTGACCTCAAGCTCGAATTGACCGAAGCCGCGCGGGAATATGTCGTCGAAAAGGGAGCCGACGTCGAATACGGAGCCCGGCCGCTCCGCAGGTCGATCGGTACCTATATCGAAGACCCGCTCAGTGAAGAATTGCTTCGCGGGGCGTTTGAAGGCCACAACCTGATCACCGTCGAAGTCAAAGAAGTTGGCGAGGACAAGCACCTCGACTTCGTCGGTAGCACGGCCGAAGAAGAGCCGAAGGAAGAGTTGGTTGGAGCGGCTGCCGGTACCGACTCCCCTGAAGGTGACTCCTCCGATTCGACAGACGACTGATTCGTTTGACAGTCAATCTATAAAAACCCCGTCGCAGCTTGCGGCGGGGTTTTTCTTTATCACCACGATTCGGGTCGGCCAATTTGGAACGATGACGCTCTCAATAAGGCCTACGTCATCGCTTCCGCAGGTTCATGCCTCAGCAAGGCTTCGCGTCGCAGGAGTTTCGAAAGCGGTTCGCGACTGCGGCTGAGGATCCGGGCGAGATGGGCGAGGACCAACAGGACATCGGCGGTCGGAACGTCCTGGCGGTACCAGATGCGACCCGTTGAGTCGAAACCGAGGAGGCCCCGGTGGTCTCGAATTGTTGCCGCCATCGAACGTGGCGAACTATTGCTGGGAACGCAGTCCCCACCGAGTGATGTGATGAGAGGGCGAAATTTTCGGGCAAGGTCCCAATCGAGCACGATCGAACTGCCCGGATGCTCGCGTAAGGCATCACGCGACAGGAGTGAAATTAGTTCGGCCGATCCGACAGGGTTCCGCAATTCGTCATGGATCGCGGTCCGCTCACCCTCCGGATCGACGACAAGTTCGAATGCCTTCGAACCCGATGTGGTGGGATCAGTGATCGATAGCCCGACCGCATCGCCGACCCGCCGGCAATTCTTCAGCCATAGTTTGGAGTCACACTCGACCGCAACGCCTTGCCCGAGTGTGCCGCGAAAGTGTTTCAGGAATGCAGCCGAATAGGGGACCGTGACGTCGAAGGAACGGGTAGAGCCGCCGCGTCGGGTCGGAGTAATCGGCTCATGAGTTCGCAGCCCGGAAACTGACGTTTGCCAGCTTTCTACCGATTCGGAAAACGAGTCACGATCGAGCAGACGGACGCCGATCCGCCCTGTCGCCAACCCGCCGGACGAAGCGTGAACGCCGCCGTCGGCGTCGAGGTGGTGGACGCCGAAACGCATCGCCGAGGCTGTCACAGCACCGATCGAGAGCGTCGTGCATCCGTACCGGCGGAGCGTGGCCGATAAGCGAAGTGCGACCTCCGCATCGTGAGGGCCGTCGCCGTATCCGACGACGACTGAGGGAAGGGGCTGTTGTCCGGTCCGCCCGCCGGAAGCGAGCGGAAATTCCTGCCGGTTGTGCAATTGAACCGCGAAACGACCGGCAATGAGCTCCAACTCCGCCGTTCCCAAGTCGCGGCGAAACAGGCCCGTGCAGCGGTCATCCCTGTCATCAGGTAGGTCGACCGCAAGCTGATCGACGGGTGCCTCGCCGGAGTTCAAATCCACAATCGCTGGATTGTGCGGGCATCGGCGGCATTTGTGATATCCGCGAGCCACTCGCGATAGGTGAACGGCTGGCGAAATCGCCGCGCGTTCGCCCGGGCAGACGTATTCTGCTACGTCTTCGGCCGACTCCTCTCGTTCGCGGTGAAGACTGTCGGTGATTGCCAAGGTTGCTCGATTGGCGAAATGGTGAAGCAATTGTTTGAACAGTGTCGCGTCGTTACGACATGTGCCAAAATAACCGACCGGGAATTTAGGTCGCAGGTGAGTCGACGGTCAACGGGAGGAATCGCAACGTGCATGCGACCGAGTTTTTAAAGAAGAAGTCTCCCGACGTTCCTGCGATCACCGTGCTGTTCGGAGACGAGCCGCACTTCAAACGCGGCGTCCGAGAACGGATCGAGGAAATCGTACTCGGTGGGGATGAAGACGCTGCATCAACGCGATTTCCGGGTGAGCAGGCCGATCTGCAATCGGTCTTGGACGAAGTTCGCACCGTCTCAATGTGGGGCGACACGCGTCTCGTTGTGGTCGAAGACGCCGATAAGTTCGTCAGCAACTTTCGGTCGGGGCTCGAAAAATACGTCCCGAAGCCGTCCAAGGGATCGACCCTGATCCTTGAAGTCAATTCGTGGCCAAAGAATACGAAGCTGGCGAAAGCCGTCGCCGCATCGCCCGATTCCACCGCGATTGAATGCAAGGCGATCAAAGGTGCGGCCTTGGTTCGCTGGCTGAAAGACGAGGCGGCTTCAGTCCACGAGAAAAAGCTCGGCCCTGATGCCGCCGGTTTGATCGTCGAACTGGCCGGCGATGACCTCGGATTGCTATCGCAGGAGTTGTCGAAGCTCTCAGCTTATGCGGGGGACCGAAGCGAGATCTCTGTCGAGGACGTCACCGCGTTGGTCGGCGGTTGGAGCACGAAGACGACATTTGAAATGCTGTCCGCCATTCGAACCGGCGACATCGACTCGGCGATGCGGCAGCTCGATGCGCTGCTGACGGCGGGGGAGGCGCCTCAACGCGTGCTGGGCGGAATCAATTATACCTATCGACGCATCATGAAGGGGGTCGATGAATCGTCCAAGGGGACTCCACTCGCAGCAGCGCTCAAGTCGGCCGGGGTCTTTCCTCGAGAAATTGGTCAGACGGAGCAGTATCTTCGTCGTGTCGGTCGCCCCCGCGCCGAGCAATTTCGAAACGTCTTGCTTCGGGCCGACGAAAGCGTCAAAGGTGGCGGACGACTCCCTGACAGGGTCGAACTCGAGCGATTGCTGATTGCTCTTTCCGGTGCGAACGCAGAGCCCGCCGCGGTTTGAGCATCCGCCGAAAGCACCGGCCGCGGCAGCGGCTTTACTTTTTCTCAGGCTCGTCCGACTCACCCAATTGTTGGGCGATCAGCTCTTTCGCCGGTCGAATTCGTTCGCCGACGCGAATCGCTTTGTGGCCTTTGAGCATTCCCGGCGAGCCCCGAAACATCGGGCGGCCCTCCAGATAGATCTCCAATCCGGACGATTGGTCTCGCTGCGTCAGAATAATATCGCCGACCGCTAAACCGGCGATTTCGTCAGCGGTAACGGTCGTCTCGGCCACCTGCACAGCGAGTTTCACCTTCGCTTTGCCGACGCTTTTCTCAAGGCTTAATTTTTGCCTCTCATCAGCCGCACGTTTGGTATAAGCCGACCACGTATCGGACGACAGCTTGCCGGAGAGTGGCTCGATCGTATTGAAGGGAATGCACAGGTTCATAATCCCGCGCATGTCCCCCATCGAAATCTCGAAGCTGATCAGGACGATGACTTCGTTCGGCGGGACGATCTGCACCAACTGTGGGTTGCTTTCGACCTGTGTGACGTGCAGGTCGAGCGAGCAGAGGTTGCTCCAGGCTTTCTCCAAGCCCCGCATCGCGAGTTGGGTGATTCGCGAAACAAGCCGTAATTCAATTTCCGTCAGGGCGCGATTCGGGTTCGAAAGTCGAGCATGCCTTCCGCCGCCGAGCAGGCGATCGACGACCGGAAAAATAATGGAGGGGTTCAGGTCGAGGATTAAGTTGCCTTCAAGACCCTTCGACTCCAATAGGTTGAAGCAGGTCGGGTTTTCGAGGCTGAAGACGAACTCGCTGTAGGTCAACTGGTCGACGCTGATCAGCCGGACCTCGACGATCGAGCGAAGCATGCCGCTGAGGGCCGCACCGAATTCGCGGCTAAACCCTTCGTGGAGCGCCTGAAAGGCCCGCATCTGCTCTTTGCTGACGCGTTCGGGGCGCTTGAAGTCATAGACGCTGATCTGCCCGCCGGTTCGAGGCGCCGGATCCTGTCCGCCCCCGCCCCCAAAATCCGATGCAGACGCATCGCCATCGAGCGCTGCCAGCAGCGATTCGACTTCGTTTTGGCTTAGTACGTCGGACATCGAGATGCCGGGTTAAGGTGAGCTTTAGGAAATCGTAGGTGAGAGTTCAGGAGGAAAATTAGGCCGCAATAGAGCGACTTGTTCGACTTGTGATGGACTCAACTTTGAACAGCAATCTCGTTGCAAATGGACGTGATTGCTTTGATTCGTCGGGCACAGCCCGACCTACTTATTGCTACTCTCGGATTTGCCCGTCGCCGAAGGCGACATATTTATAGGTCGTCAGTTCTTCCAAGCCGCAGGGGCCGCGGGCGTGAAATTTATCGGTGCTGATGCCGATCTCCGCGCCGAGCCCGAATTCGCCGCCGTCGTTAAACCGCGTGCTCGCGTTAACGATGACCGCGGCCGAATCGCAACCTGTTGTAAACTGCTGCATCGACGCGATGTCGGTCGTCACAATTGATTCGGTATGTCCCGAACCGTATTTGTTGACGTGTTCGATCGCGTCAGCCGTCGAATCGACGACGCGCACGGAAATTTTGAGCGCGAGATATTCCGTGCGAAAATCTTCTTCGGACGCGGCCGCCACTTGCGGAAGAATTTCGCGGGTCCGTTCGCAACCGACGATCTCGACTCCGGCAGAACTTAGGGCGTCATAAACGGCCGGAAGAAAGTCCGTGGCGATCGCCGCGTGGACGAGCAGGCTCTCAGCGGCATTACAAACGCCCGGTCGCTGCGCTTTGCTGTTGACCGTAATTTCGATCGCCCGGCTGATATCGGCCGATCGGTCAATGTAAACGTGGCATACGCCGTCCAAGTGCTTGAGCACCGGCATGGCGGCGTCAGCCGTGACTCGCTGGATCAATCCTTTTCCGCCTCGCGGAATTGTGAGATCGATCTCGTCGCCGAGCTTTAAAAAGTGACCGACCGCTTCACGATCGGTCGTCGTGACCATTTGCACGGCGTCGGCGGGGAGGCCGACCTCGGAGAGAATCTCGCTCAACAGGGCGTGCAGAGCCTGATTGCTGTGAAAAGCTTCTTTTCCGCCCCGCAGGATGATCGCGTTGCCGCTTTTGACGCAGAGTGCCGCGGCGTCGACCGTGACGTTGGGCCGCGACTCATAGATGAAGAAGATCACACCGAGCGGCACGCGGACCTTCGTCACGTTCAACCCGTTCGGCCGCACATTGCTGCCGAGCACCCGGCCCACCGGATCGGGCAGGGCTATGATCTCCTCTATCGCGGTCGCAATCGACTCAAGGCGGCTGTCGGTCAGTTCCAGCCGATCGATCGCCGCCTCGGTCAGCCCGTACTCGGGAGCCTTGTCGAGATCGCGCTGGTTCTCCGCCTGTAATTCTTTGCGCCGCTCCCGGATGGCCGCAGCGCACTTGGTCAACCAGAGGTTCTTGGTTTCGCCCCGCGCAGCGACAAGCACCCGCGAGGCTGCTCGAGCCTTCGTGGCAACATTGACGGCATACTGCTGTAGGTCAGTCATTGCTTAATCTGAAAGCATCGCTCAATCTGAAAGACACAAAGCGTCACAGTGCGTTCGGGCCTGCAACGCGGCATCGAAATATCTTACGTCTGCACAACCCTGTCAACGTGGTCTTCTTAGTGACGCAGGTCGGGCCGGCTGCCGGAGACGACTTAGAACTCCCAGTTTGTGTAGAGTTTGGCTCGAAATTCGGCCCATTCCTGCCGTTGCGGCTCCTCGGAATCTCTCGCGACCAGCTTGGACACCCACTCATCCATTTTCCGCAGACGCTCGGACAGGATGACCGCCGTTTCTCTGGCGATGTGATACGCGGGACGCAGGCCGCTGATTTCCAACTGGGCGAACTGCTCGCTGCTCATCCGCAGCACACGGACATCGGTGTCGGCAATGACCGACGCGGAATGCGGAGCGGGGTTGAAGAACGACATTTCGCCGAAGAGCGAGCCGCGCTCCAGACGAGCCAACTCGTGGGTTTCCCCGTTATCCGTCTCCATCTCAACCCGGCAGACGCCCGCGATGATGAACCAGATATTCCGGGTTTCCCCACCCTCTTCGAGGATTGTCCGTCCGGCCTCGTACTCGCGCACCTCAACGAGTTCGAGGAATTCGCGTCGATGGGCCGGGGTCAATTCGCGGAAGATGCCGCAGCAGGCCAGATCGTCTTCGGTCACTTGCATGAGGGACTACCGTACCGGGGACTCATTTTAATTCGTTCAAGGTTCATCGACTCCATCTTAGGCTCGATCGCCGTTGCGAAAACCGGGATCAGATTCCGCCGAGGACCGTCGCACGACCAACCCGGCCGATGCCGAGCAGGTATGATGCGAGCCGCAGCGGCACGTGGCGGCGTTCCGCGAGCGACCAGACCTTATCGAAACTCTCGATCATAATTCGGTCGAGTTCATTGCGGACTCGGCTGATTTCCCACTTAAAGTGCTGGCGATTCTGGACCCACTCGAAGTAGCTCACCGTCACGCCTCCGGCATTGGCCAATACGTCGGGCACAACGAGAATCTCCCGTTCGTGAAAAATGTCGTCGGCCTCGGGGGTCGTGGGGCTGTTGGCCGCTTCCACAATGAATTTGGCCCGCACGTCCCGCGCGTTGTGACGAGACAGCACATTGCCGATCGCCGCCGGAATCAGCACGTCGACGTCGGAGATGAGCAATTCATCGTTCGAGATCGGTTCCGCGTCGGAAAAGCCCTCCACCGTCCCGTTCTCGACAGCGAATTCGACGAGCTTCTTGATATCAAGGCCGTCGGGATTCCACACTCCGCCTACGGCATCGGTCACTCCGCACACTTTTCCGCCAGACTTCTGAAGAAATCGGGCGGTGTGACTACCGACATTCCCGAAGCCTTGGATTGCGAAACTCGTTTCGCTGACCGGACGACCGACCCGATCGAGCAGCGCTCGCGTCGTCGCGACGACGCCGCGACCGGTCGCTTCTTCGCGACCGTCGGCGCCGTGCATTTCGACCGGTTTGCCTGTGACGCAAGCGGGATTGAAACCGTGGTACTTACCGTATTGGTTCATAATCCACGCCATCACTTGGGCATTGGTCCCCATGTCGGGTGCGGGAATGTCTTTATCGGGGCCGATGACATCGTGAATTTCATCGACGAACCGTCGCGTGAGTGCCTCCAATTCGCCTTGTGCGAGATCTGCGACGTTGACGGCAACGCCCCCCTTCGCCCCACCATAGGGGATATTGACGATCGCTGTTTTCCACGTCATCAATGTCGCGAGGGCTCGGACTTCGTTTTCATCAACCTCGTGATGAAATCGAAGGCCGCCCTTCATCGGACCTCGGGCGCTGTTGTGCTGAATCCGATAACCGACCAGCGTGGCGATCTCGCCGTTGTCCCGCTCGAACGCCACTTGGACTTTTAACTCTCGTTCTGGCAATAGCAGGAGCTTCTGCATATTGCTCGACAGGTCCATCAACTCGGCCGCATCGAAAAAGTACTTGCGTGCACTTTCGTAGGGTGTCATCTACTCGCCTTTTTCGCCGCTGAAGTTCAAGTACAGGTTTCAGCTTTGGCGACCGGGTATGGAAAATTTCAGGGTTGATACAGTTCGCCCGGCAGCGCTGGATATTGATTCGAACATAACCGGGTCAGTTTCGACAACTGGTCGGCCTGCCGTGTCAAGACCGACAGAGCTTTGAGATTAAAGGTGAAGCCGGGAATGGCTTCGCAGCGTTATATAATCCACTCACCCCGCTTACTCGAACCACGTTCCATCGTGCGAATGCGTCTCGGCCCGACGGTCGGCCGCCCGCGGAATATTTTCACCCGGACCACTGACCTTCCGCCAGACGTATGGCGTCTCTTCCATGATCCGTTTGGCTAAAACGCGGGCGTAAAGTTCGGCGCCGCGCGGTGATAGTCCGACCGAGTTTTTGAAAAACAGCACGTCCGGCGCGGAGTAGTCTTCAAAATATGGTACGGCGTCGCACCAAGCGATCGAGTGCTCGGTTGTGTAGGCCGCGACGCGGTCAAACACGGACCGGCTGAGATAATGCTGTCCCGCTTGAACCCCCGCGGCCTCTCGGACAGACGGTCCGCTGCTGGCGGTCGGTGAGACCTGCCATGGTTGTGGACAGGTCGAAACCAAGAATTTCGAATAGGTTCCGTCGGCGATCTGACGCAATTCGGTTAGAGGGGCAAGGGCTTGCTCCAAGCGAATCAGTTCTCCCTGTGCGGGATCGTCCGGCCAGCTCAGCCCCATCGATCGATTCGGTTCAGCATCGGTTGCAGGAGGTTCAAAGAACCGCGACAGCATTGATGTCGCCGCAGCCGTCAATTTGAGTTCTTCGAACCAGAGCAGATGCCGGCCGGACTCCAAAGTCGCTGACGGGCACGCCAGCGCCCGCCCGGCTTCATCGAGCCGCGTCCGCCGTCGATACTCAGCCGATTCTGCAATATCGGAAATGTCGAAATGTTGAACGATTAAATCGGGATCGAGCGAGAGTAACGTGCCCTTGACTCGCAATGTCGACAACAGCGGGCAGTCTCCAGGGACGGCGGCATTGACGACCTCCACCTGCAAGTCGGTTCGACTACCTAAGAGCGATTCCAACCGTGCCGCAACAGTATCTGCTTCCGCTAAATAAGGGCCGAAAAACGTTTCGTCGCCCAGCAACAGAATGCGGAACGTTCCCGGGGATTTAGGAATCTGCGGCTCTTCACCCCTTAAACCGAGGCTGTTGATCCGCACCGTAATTCGCACCCCGCGATCGGGGTCGAGTGTTTCACGTTCCGCCAGCGGGCGGAGCGTTCGCACAGTCCGCCAGCAGGGAACGGTAAGCCGCTCGGCCAGTTCGACGGGCGAGGCTGTGGCGGTTTTGTAGTCGTCTTTGATGCGCAAGCCGATCTCGGCCGCAATCGCCGTTAGGACGAGCAGCACACAGGCAGTCACGAATGAGCGTACGCCCCGAGAAAGGCGGTTTGTCATGGCGGGCGTCTGTGGCGAGCCTCATGGGAGGCGATTCAGACGATTGTTGACGTCTGCGAAGTGGAGCGCGGCAAGTTAGTAGAAACGCTCTGAGCTGACAATAGATTCGCAGTCCTGCGGCATTGAGTGACTTCGCCTCATCCACACGGAGACACCGCTGCTGTTAAAAAGCAAAATCAGTCCGATCGACTGAAATTTGATACCATCGTTTGATCGAAACCCGAAAATTGAACCTCACCTGCGGTTCGTTCGTCCATTAATCAGGCATTAGAGACGACACATGCGTTGAAAAGTAATTTCGTCAGCTTTGAGAAGATCAAAGATTCGCCTTTCGTACGCATAGGCAGCGAGTGATATGCCAGACATTGGGATCAAGTTCAAATACGAAAATTTTTGCGGCAGTGGCGCGCCTCAATGAAGTTGTCATTTTTACATTCCGCTCAAAAAGCACTTCGACGGTACTCACTTTGATGGTCAAGCCTTAAGAAACGGCCATAAATGCCGCATGAAAGTGTAATATTTACAAGGAAATCCGGTTTCAATGCCGTCATAGGATTGAAGTTCAATTTCAGACGGCGATATAACGTGCTCATTGAAAGTAATTGGGGGGGTTCGCGCTCCGGATGGTGCGAACGAAATTGAAACCGCTGGAGAATGACAAAGATGGCTAAATCAAAAGACATGACGGTCGCTGAACTGGAAGAACTCTTGGAGGACCGTCGCTCGGCAGTGACCGACCTCGAAGAGAAGCGGGCGAAGTTGCTCGAAGAACTGTCCGCCGTCGATCAGGAAATCGCCGATCTCGCCGGTGGCAAGAAGAAGTCGCCCGGTCGACCGAAGAAGTCGAAAGCTGCTACTTCGACGCCGAAAAAGAAAAAGTCGGTCAAAAAGAAGAAGTCGAGTGGCGGCCGCCGTGCCCGCAACACCAAGTCGCTCAAGGATTACATCCTCGACATTCTGGCGAAGAACAAGAAGGGTCTCGATCTCAACGAGATGATGGATGCCGTTCAGAAAGAGGGCTACAAGTCGAAGTCAGCCGACTTCAAGACCGTCCTTTATCAGACGCTCTATCACCTCAAGCGGGGTGGAGAGATCGACCGCAACGACAAGACCGGTGCTTACGTCTTAAAGTAAGGACGGTTTGGATTTCGGAATCACAGGTTCCGCAGGCGAGGCTCAGCCGTGAAGAAACGGCAAGTTGATAGAGCCGAATCGCTCGTCCTCGAATTGCTACGCATTTCGGGGACGAGCGGCCGCGAGGCCGCGGTCGCTGCTTTCGTCGAGAAAAGGCTACTCGACGCCGGATGTCCCCCCGCGGCTATTCGCCACGATACGGCGAACCGAAAAAGCCCCTTTCGAGGTGAGACCGGCAATCTCATCGTCAAGCTTCCCGGTCGCAGGCGCGGGAGCCGACGGCTGCTGATGGCCCACCTCGACACCGTCCCGTTGGCCGACGGCGCCGTGCCGGTGCGTCGTGGTACGAAAATTTATCCCAAGCATCCGACAACGGCGCTCGGGGCCGATGATCGTGCCGGGGTCGCCGTCGTGCTTCACACGGCAACTCAACTGCTAAACACCGACGCCGATTATCCGCCTTTAACGCTGCTGTTTTGCGTACAGGAAGAAATCGGCCTGCGCGGCTGCCGCTATCTCAGCACGTCTGCGCTGGGGCGACCAGCGCAATGCTTCAATTTTGATGGCCGTGACCCGCGTGAGATTATCATCGGTGCGACCGGTGATGTGGCGATTAATATCGATATCGAAGGTGTGGCCAGTCATGCCGGCGTGCATCCTGAACGGGGGATTAACGCCGCAACGGTCGCCGCGGTCGCTATCGCCGATCTGCAAGCGAATGGCTGGCTGGGCTTAATTGAAAAAGGAGAAGAGCGCGGCACCAGTAACGTGGGCAGCGTTATCGGCGGAAGCGCGACAAACGTCGTGATGCCGCAACTCTCGATTCGCGCCGAAGCGCGGAGTCACTCGCACACATTCCGACAGCGCATCGTCGATGAATATCGCGCCGCCTTCGAGCGAGCCGTGGCGGTCGTTCAGAATCATGAGCGGGCCGTCGGCAAATTCGAATTCAACACGGAACTCAAATACGAATCGTTCCGGCTGTCGCCGGGCGATAAGGTTGTGCAGTCCGCCACAAATGCGGTTCGAGCCGTCGGGCTCGAACCTGAGTTTGTCATCGGTAACGGTGGGCTCGATGCGAATTGGATGAACGCGCACGGCCAGCCGACGGCGACGTTCGGTTGCGGTCAGCACAACATTCACACCGTCGACGAATTTCTCGACCTCGGTGAATTCGCCACCGCCTGCGACATCGCGATGCACTTGGCGACGGCCGACCTCGCGTAGATTGGGGGATACCGCCACGAGCGTGTTCGACCGGGCTTACGCGGCACCGACAGCGTCACGATTCTTCGCGTCGACCTGCTCATTCAAAGTACACAGGTCGTAGAAGAATCCGACGAGGAAGAGTCCTCCGGTCAGAAGCCAAATGATCCCGGTGATCCATTTACCCAGATAAAAGCGGTGCAATCCGAATACGCCACTAAGCGGGAACGAGAGCAGGGCCCAGGCAATGGTGTAGTCGAACGGCCCACGCGTATATTCCCCGTCGGCCTTCTCATCCATCCCGGGGATCAGGAAGAAATCAATAATCCAGCCGATGAGTAGCAAGCCGAACGTGAGCGACCAGATGATCCCCGTAATTGGCCTGCCGTAGTAGAAGCGATGAGCACCAAAGTTTCCAAAAAAACCGAGGGCCCAGCAGAGATAGCCGATGGGTACCGAATGGGTCTCATCGTCGTGTGTGGTGGTTGCCATAGGTGTTCCTCTTAAAACGGCATTGGAGTGGAAGATCATTCAAGAATCGGGCGAAGGCGTCATCAGGAAAACCCTGTTTGATTGTGCTAAGCGATTGATGATCCGCTGTCACTTAACGCATTCCCTCTTCGATTGTGATCGGGCGACAGGTCTGTCACTGTGCCAAATCCAGTCCGGCGCCAAAGTGAGTACCGCGCCGAACTGAAGTTCGGATTGATGATATCACCAATTTTGATCGGGGGAGGGAAGTGTGTTCCGCACTATCACAAACGGAATCGACATCGCTCGCCAGTCCTTGCGGGTGATCGCGCTCGATAAAGAACTGCTCATATTCCCCGCGCTTTCCGGGTTGAGCCTGACGGCCGTGCTGGTGAGCTTCGCTTTGCCGTTGTGGGGCCTCGGCTATGCCGACGTAGTAATGGCCGGTAATGCCACCGAAGAAGCGGCCGCGCTTAAGGATGACCCGATCGCGTACGTGATTCTGTTCGCGTTCTACTACGTCAATTTTTTCGTGATCACGTTCTTCAATGCGGCCTTGGTGTCCTGCGCGATTTATCGCTTTCATGGCGGTGACCCGACCATCATGACCGGTTTGCGGGCGGCGACCAGTCGATTGCCGCAGATCGCCGCGTGGGCGTTCGTCGCTGCGAGCGTGGGCTTTGTGCTGAAAATCATCGAAGGTCGCTCAGAGCAGGCCGGTCGAATTATCGCGGGCATCCTGGGGGCAACATGGGGCATCCTGACCTATTTCGTCGTTCCCGTATTAGTCGTGGAGAAGCTGGGGCCGATCGAAGCCGTGAAGCGTTCCGTCTCGGTTGTTCGCGAGACTTGGGGCGAAGCGATCACCGCCAACATCGGCATCGGCCTGATGACCTTCTTCGCGTGCCTGTTCGTCATCGCGATTCCGATCGCCGTCGGAATTCTCGCAGGCCCCGGGACATTGCTGGTTGGTGCCGTGATCCTCGCCGTCTTGCTCCTAATTTTGATCGGACTGATCTCGGCAACTCTGAACGCGATCGTGATCGCGGCACTGTATGAATACGCGGCCGAGGGCGAGGTCCCGCAGCAGTTCAACGAAACAACGCTGCGTTACGCGTTCGGCGACGGGAATTGAACCGTGTCCGACAGCGGCGATGTCTGAGAGAGCCATTGCCCGTTTTATCGATGGCACGGCCCCATCGGACGCTGTCATCTAACGGCGACGCATCGCACCCGACGATTCCATCTTGATCTCAAAACGAAAAGGCCGCGGCACTGTGAAGTGCCGCGGCTCTTTTAAGTCGTCGAGATCGTCCGAATCGCTGCTCTATTCAGCAGCGTCGTCCGGCTTAATACATCTCTTCGTCTTCCATGCCGCCTTGGCCGCCTTTGCCTTTTTCGTCTTTCGGCTTTTCGGCGATCAGGGCGTCGCTGGTCAGCAATAGAGTGCTGACGCTGGCCGCATTTTGCAGGGCGGTGCGAGTGACCTTGGTCGGGTCGATGATACCGGCTTTGACCAGATCTTCGAACTTATCGGTGGCTGCGTTGTAACCTTCGTTGCCGGTGCGTTCGAGGACCCGTTCGCAGATCACGCTGCCATCTTCGCCGGCGTTGTTGGCGATCTGCGTAATTGGTGCCCGGCAGGCGCGAATGATGATGTTGTAGCCGACGCCGAAGTCGTGGGTCGACTTGCCGGGGGCTTTCACTTCACCGGAAGCACGGAGCAGGGCAACGCCGCCACCGGGAAGAATGCCTTCTTCGACCGCCGCACGAGTGGCGTGCAGGGCGTCTTCGACGCGGGCTTTCTTCTCTTTCATTTCGCTCTCGGTCGCCGCACCGACGTTGACCTGAGCGACACCGCCGGCGAGCTTCGCGACACGTTCTTCAAGCTTTTCACGATCGTAATCGCTGCTGCTGCCTTCGATCTCGCGGCGAATCTGCTCGATGCGAGACTTGATTTCCGATGTCTTACCGCCGCCTTCGATGATCGTCGTGTCGTCCTTGGCGATGATCGCCTTCTTGGAAGTGCCAAGGTCGGAGAGTTGCAGATTGTCGAGCTTAATGCCGAGGTCTTCAAAGATGGCCGTGCCGCCGACCATGATGGCGATGTCCTGCAGCATCGCCTTGCGGCGATCGCCGTATCCCGGAGCTTTCACGGCAACGCACTTGAATGTGCCGCGGAGGTTGTTGATGACGAGTGTCGCGAGGGCTTCACCTTCAATGTCTTCGGCAATGATGAGCAGCGGCTTACCGCTTTGCACGACCTTCTCGAGGATCGGCACGAGGTCCTTAATATTTGAGATCTTCTTCTCGTGGACCAGCACGTAGCAGTCTTCGAGAACGGCTTCCATCGACTGCCGGTCGGTCGCGAAGTAGGGCGACAGGTAGCCGCGGTCGAACTGCATCCCTTCGACGACTTCGAAGTCGGTGTGCAGGCTCTTGCCCTCTTCGACGGTGATCACGCCGTCTTTACCGACCTGCTCCATCGCTTCGGAGAGGATGCGGCCGATCTCACTGTCGCCATTGGCGGCGACCGTACCGACTTGGGCGATCGCCTTCTTATTCTTGCATTCCGTTGCGAGGCTGTGGAGCTTGTCGACGATGTCAGCCACGGCCTTGTCCATGCCGCGCTTCATCTCGATTGGGCTGACCCCGGCGACGACCGCCTTCAGGCCTTCGTTGTAAATCGCCTCGGCCATCACAGTCGCGGTGGTGGTGCCGTCGCCGGCGTTGTCAGAGGTCTTGCTCGCGACCTCTTTAACCATCCGGGCGCCCATGTCCTCGAATTTGTCGCCAAGCTCGATTTCCTTGGCGACGGTGACGCCATCCTTGGTCACGGTCGGTGAGCCGAAGGACTTCTCGATGATGACGTTGCGGCCCTTGGGGCCGAGCGTCACTTTCACGGCGCGGGCCAGTTTGCTGATGCCGCGCCGCATTGCTTCCTGAGCCTCCTGGTCGAAGGCGATCATCTTAGCCATGAATTACTCTCCCGAAATTTGAACGGTCGGTTGCGCGTCAGTCCGCGCAACGATGGAATTAAAACTGAACGTGGAGTGAACGGATCAAAACTCAGAACGTCGCGAGAATGTCGCTCTCGCGGAGCAGCAGATATTCTTCGTCGCCGATCGTGATATCGTCGCCGGCGTAACTGCTGAAGATGACGCTGTCGCCTTCTTTGACAGTCAGCGCGACCTTGGTGCCGTCACTCTTGACGTGACCATCGCCGATCGCAACGACTTCGCCACGCTGCGGCTTATCCTTGGCGGAGTCGGGCAGGACGATCCCGCCGGCGGTGGTCGATTCGGCTTCGGCTCGCTTCACGACAACGCGGTCGCCGAGGGGAACAATCTTGGTCTTGGTTGCCGTGGCAGGCATGTGCGCTCTCTCCCGTACGGTACTCTCAAATCGAACGGGCCGCCTCTGTACCTATAGAGTGGCAGCCCGGGTGCTGTCGCCACAAGGTGAAGCAAGAGCGGTGCCGGTTGCGGTGAATTGCGATAGGTTGTTTATTGGAAAGAGGTTACGGAACCCGCCCCGAAATCGGACTGTCAAAACGGGGAATCGGCACTCTGCATACGGGAAGGGGAGTGCCAATTTGGCATTGCCAACTGTCCGGAAGTGACAGATTCGTTCGGCCTGAGGGTCGCCCTCGTTAGAAATGATGATCACTCGAAATAATGGTTGACGACCCCCGGTCCCACCAATCATCTTGTATGAGCGGTCTCTCAACAGCATCCACAGCACTACACCCAGTCGCATGAGCCGGTTTTCGGCTTCTTAGACTGAGAGTAGGCCTTGCTTCAATCGACCGACCTGCGCCATTGCGGCTCCCGTTCATTCTTGGCCGCGATCCACGCTATAGCTCGCTCGCACTTTCTTGCGAATCGATCCGCGGCGATCATTCGTGATCGAGCTGATAACGCCAAGCGGGCAGGGCACTGGCGGGACGTGTGCGACTGTGAAACGGCTTCGGCTGAGATCGCGATCACTCACGGGCAGCGGGCGATCGCTCGCTCCCACCGTCAACAGGCACTCGCCGCTGCGATGCGGGCGAACACAGCATCGACCGATGACCGGATGCTCTGCCGATTGGAGAACGCGGCAATTGACTCGCGTTGCACCGGCGATTTCATCGGAGCGGGGTTCTTGGCCGGTTGTGCGCTGGCAAGAAGCGACAAGAGCAGCGGTGCAGCGGGCGATCAATTTCGCACCTTAGCCGGCTACTACGGTTGCCTCAACAAACCGTTCGAAGCGACGATCGTCCGCCGACTGGGTCGTAGGAGTATCGAAGCCGGCAACCGGACGGTTTAGGGTCGATCTCGCGACTCAAGCAGACATCAAAACAGCCGGTTGTATCCATTAAGAGCCGCGACGCGGTAAGCCTCGGCCATTGTCGGGTAGTTGAACGTCGTATTCATGAAGTACTCGAGCGAATTTGCCGAGCCCTCCTGCGACATGATTGCCTGGCCGATGTGAATGATCTCTGACGCGTTCTGTCCGAAACAGTGAATGCCGAGTAGTTCGAGCGTATCCCGATGGAACAGGATTTTCAGCATCCCCACGGTCGTGTTTGTAATCTGAGCACGGGCGAGACTCTTAAACATCGATTGCCCGACTTCATAAGGGATCCCGGCCTCGGTTAATTCGCGTTCGGTCCGGCCGAGGGAACTGATCTCGGGACTGGTATAAATTCCGGTCGGAATATCTTTGAGCAACGACAGGTCAGGCTCGTGTGAGATGAGGTGATTCATCGCGAAGCGGCCCTGCACATAGGCCGCAGAGGCCAGCGACGGCACGCCGATCACATCGCCGACGGCGTAAATGTGTTCGTGCTTGGTCTGCATGTGCTCGTTGATTTCAATCTGCCCGCGGCGATTGGGCTCGATGTCGATGTTTTCGAGGCCGAGGTCTTCGGTGTTGCCCTGTCGCCCCGCCGCCCACAACAGGACATCGGTCTTTAATTTTTTCCCCGACTTCAGGTGCGTGATCACCCCGTCATCGAGCGGCTCGACGTGATCGAGCGACTCGCGATGCCGAATAATCACGCCGCGATCGCGGAGGTGGTAGCTGAGTGCGTCGATGATTTCGTCATCAAGGAATTCGAGCAGTTTGTCGCGGCCGTTAACTAAGTTCACCTTGCAACCCAGGTTGCGAAACATCGACGCGTACTCGCAACCGATGACCCCGGCTCCGAAAATCGTGATCGATCGGGGCGTTGAGTTCAGGCCCAAAATCGTATCGCTGTCGTAGACGCGAGGGTGGTTAAAGTCGACTTCCGGATGCCGGAACGGACGGGAACCGGTCGCAATCACGAAAGCGTCCGCGGCGCAGACCTTGCGGATCCCGTTTTCCTCGAGAACTTCAATCGTATTTGTGTCGAGGAATCGCCCGTGTCCGCTGAGGACATCGACGCCGTTGCGATCGTAAAAGCCCCGCCGCATCGCCACCTGCTGGTCGATGACCGAGGAGGCTCCTTTGCGCAATTCTGGAAACGTAATGTGTAACCCGCCCGTGACGTTGCGGAATAGTGG
Organism: Stratiformator vulcanicus; assembly: GCF_007744515.1. NCBI lineage: Bacteria > Pseudomonadati > Planctomycetota > Planctomycetia > Planctomycetales > Planctomycetaceae > Stratiformator > Stratiformator vulcanicus. The sequence goes on along the minus strand of NZ_CP036268.1, from coordinate 4,368,053 downwards.
ATTCTTGTTGAACTCGGTCAGCTTGAAGATCGCATACCGCAACGCCTTGCTCGGAATCGTGCCCCAGTGGGTACAACCCCCGCCGATCCGCATGTAGCGCTCGACGACGGCAACATCTTTGCCCTCTTTGACGGCCTGCATCGCCGCCCCTTCGCCGCCGGGGCCGGTTCCGATAACGATCACATCGTACCGATGATCAATTTCCATGATTCTCGCCGTTGCCGTAGACCGGTCCGCACTCGCCAGCCTGTCGGCTCGGCGTGAAACGGACCCCTACCAGTTTTGATTTCGTGCGAACGCGTGGACCGCGGTGAGCGTCAACCCCGGTCCCGCGCACGAGCCTACCGAAACCCGTTTCGCATCAGAAGTCGAACCTGTCGTTTCGGCGCATGAAAGCCGAATTACCGACGCCGGTCGTCAGTTCAAAACGGGCAATTGCGAATCGGTCTCGCGGTTGAGCCGCAGTTGACCGCAGGCCGCATCGATATCGGCCCCCTTGCGTTTTCGCACCGTTACAACGACCCCGGCCTCGCGAAGAATGCCGACAAAGCGGTCGGTCTGCGGGTCCGACGGGGCCGCGAACGGCAACTCCGATACGCCGTTCATCGGAATCAGGTTGACGTGGGCGACCCGCCCACTCAGAAGTGCCGACAATTCGCGGGCATGTTCCACGCCGTCATTCACTCCGCCGAGCAACACGTACTCGTAGGTGATTCGTCGTCCGGTATTCTCGAAAAATTTGTCTGCCGCGGCGAGGATCGCGTCAATCCCGGTCGACTTGTTGACGGGCACCAATTGTGAGCGAAGTTCATCGTTCGGGGCGTGCAGCGAAACCGCCAGATTCCAAGACGGGCCCACGTGTGAAAGTTCAATGATCTTCTCGGGTAACCCGACGGTGGAAACGGTGATACGCCGTGCTCCGATCGCGAGTCCGTCCGAAGCATTGAGTTCTTCGAGTGCCGGGACGAGGTTCTTCAAATTCGCCAACGGCTCCCCGACGCCCATCACGACGAGGTTGGTCAGCCGCTCATCGTCATCCAGCAATCGATCAGCGCGCAGTACCTGCTCCAATATCTCTCCGCGGGTCAGGTTTCGTTTGACGCCCAACAGGCCGCTGGCGCAGAACACGCAACCCATCGCGCAGCCGACTTGCGAACTGATACAGACCGTCGTCCGGCGGGGTTCTCGCATCACGACCGTCTCAATGAGATGGCCGTCACGCAGTTTCAGCAAGAGTTTTTCGGTGCGGTCCGAAGCGATCCGATGGTCGACGATCTCCGACTCGAACAGTTGATAGTCACGCCCCAATTGCTCGCGAAGTTCGACCGGCAGGTCGGTCATTTCTTCGAAACCGCGCGCACGACCGGCAAAGACCCAACGCCGCAATTGCCCGACGCGATGCCGACGGATCGACGCTTGTTCGAACCTGCTTCGAAGCTCTTCGCGTGACAACTCAAGGAGGTGCTGGCGCGGGCTCATCGAGGCATCGGCATCTGACTGGTCGTTGCTCGATTGGCAGCTCTTCGATTGGTGGTTGTTCGACATGTCGTCGGCAGAACTCACGGAAACAATTCCCAGAACAGCCACGGAAACGAATTTATGTGAAAGAAAAAGCGGCGATCCAATGATCGCCGCTTGTCAGCTGACTCACCAGTCTTCGGCGGAGAATTCTCTTCGAAGAAGATCAGAGAGGGATACCTTAGTACTGCCGAATAACGCCGACGAGGACGCCGCGAATTTCCAAATCTTTGGTGAAGATCGGCTTCATCGAGGAGTTCGCCGGTTCGAGCCGGAACTTACTGCCGTCTTTGTAGTAGTACTTCAGCGTCGCGTCGTTGCCATCGACGATGGCCGCCACGATGTCGCCGTTGCGGGCGGTCGACTGCTTTCGAATGACGACAAAGTCGCCATCCTGAATATGGGCCTCGATCATCGAGTCCCCTTTGACCTTCAGGCAGAACTGTTCGTCCGACGAGAACAGGTCCGCAAAATCGACGGCCTCAGTCTGCTCTTCGGCCAGAACCGGCACACCGGCGGCAATCTGGCCGGCCAGCGGGAGGGTGGTCCGACCGAGCGGGGGGTCGGTCAGTTGAATCGCTCGCGACTTCCCGGGCTCCCGCGTGATCAAGCCCTTCTTCTCAAGAGCTTTCAAGTGACACATCACGCCGTTCGGCGAACGAATCCCGAAATGAGAACCGATGTCTCGCACCGTCGGGCCATAGCCCCGAGAGACGATCTTCTCCCGCACAAAATCATAAATCTTTTGCTGCCGTTCTGTCAGCGCCGGTCGATCCGTCGTTTCAAAATCCAACATTCCTCTTTTCCCCCGAGACCTGAAACAACCTTGAGGCGACGGAGTCTCGATCATCAATCTCGCGTCAGGTCACGCGAGACGACTCATTTGGCCCGCAATCCTTCGTGCCGTCACTAACTCAACAGCACCGAGCCCCGCCGAACTAGTAGAAAAACTAATATACGGCAGTGTCATAGTGCAAGGATATATGGCGACAGAATCTGACACTGGACCGATATTCTCGTGGAGACCTGTGAGGCAAACGGAGCGTAAATGTAACGAGGGGTGAAGGTTACATCTAATTTGAATCGTTAGGAAAAATTTGCGGAAAAACAAGAATTCGATGGAATAACGCCAGATTCGCATCTTTATCGGGCACCTATAAAATGCCGGACTGTTCCGGAGGCCACTGAGAAATCGGTCATTGGGACCCAATTCAGCGGGGCGGTAAGGCTTCGTCTGACACATCCTCGTGCGGATCGACTTCGTCGGGATCAGAATCGGTTTCGGCCAATCGTTGCCGCGCCAAGTCGGCCCAAGGGCCGCGGGTGTCGAGCGTGAGGTATTGCTCCCAGTGCCTGCGTGCCTTTGCGATGTCTCCAGCCGCAAGGAGCGTTTCGGCCAAATGAAGTTGCGCATCCGGGTAGTCAGGGTGGATCGATATCGCGATGCGAAACGCGGAGAGCGCTGCTTCAAAATGCTCCGTCTCAACATGCAGGCAGCCGATTTGCGTCCATGCCTCGATGTACTCTGAGTCAATTTCGACCGTCGCGTAATACCGCTCCAAGGCTGCTTCGGCCAAGCCGTGGCGATAAAGTGCATCGGCCAGAGAAAAGTGAAATTCGGGCCTGCTTCGGTCGGCCATCAGGGCCAGCCGCAACGACTCGATCGCTCCACCGACGTCGTCCTGCTCCAGCAACGCGGTCCCGTTCTCAAACCAGTCTTGGGCAGTCCGATTGGCCTGTTGCGAGGATATTGGATCGTTGGTTCCACCCGCAGAGTCGGGCGGGACGAACATGATCGTCTCCGCGGAGGCTTCGTCGGCGCCTTCCTGTTCGGAGTCGTCGGAGGACCCCGAAGGATCGAAATCGAGGAGCCTCTGGCGGCTGACCGATTCCACCAGCCCGCCGCGGTCACGGTAGACAAGCCTCGAATTCTCGGCGAGCAGGTCAACCTGATCGAGGATGCGGCCGACGTCCGGAAAACAACTCGCCAGAGAACGCAGGCTCGACTCCAACTCGTCACGTCCAACTCCGGAGTTGAGCAACTCATTGAGCCGCCTGAGCCGCGTCAACTCGTGGAAATCGAAATAGGGTAGCCGGTGAACGCGGCGAACCGGCTGCACGAGGCCGATTCGCTCCCAACGACGAATGAGCGCGACCGAAAGTCCGAGCATTTCGCTCAACTGGGCCGGCGTGTAAACGCGATGCACATCGTGGCTACGCTCGGTCAGTCCCAAAGCAGCCAGCCATTCCGATTCACGGAGCACGCGAATGGATGCCCCCGATTGATTCCACTGCTGAGTCATCTGAAATTTGACAGCGGGGCTGCCGTCGTCCTCCAGCGGCCAACCCTCTTCGCCGACCACCAGGATCGTGGTCTGTCGGCTCAGGTGACGCGTGGCGATCCCGCCATGCTGCTCGACCAAATCAGACGCGTCACTGTGGGTCATCGACGCGAGAACGCCGGTGAACGTGACACGTTCCCCGCTGAGGAACTCCTCGTCGCACGATGGTGCGTTCGGCACATCGAGCCGCTCGGTGTCTTCTGTGGGAGTTTCAGTGGTAGTTTCAATCGACATGCGGCGGAAAAGCCAATAGTTAAGATCAGCGATGTCAGGTGACGGCCTGCCGTCGAGAGCGGACCGGCCATGCTGAAATTCTAATCAGATGGCCTCCCAGTCCCAAACGCGACAATCGGACCCGCTTTCCGGACGAACTTTGCGTCGGTAAGTTACTGTGATGCCTTGGCGATCAATCTAAGCCCCACCGCTTGCAGGAAGTTTCGCCTTCGGCCGCCAATACAGCGCAAATCCTACTTGGGATCGACCATGTCCACCGCATTGAATCTCGACCAGTCCACCAGCCCGATCGAAGCCGCCGATCCTGCAGTTTTCGCAGCGATTTCAGAGGAACAACGCCGACAGGTCGAAGGGTTGGAACTGATCGCCTCCGAGAATTACACAAGTGAGGCGATCCTGGCTGCCGCCGGTACGGTCCTTACCAATAAGTACGCCGAGGGATACCCCGGTCGCCGTTACTACGGCGGCTGCGAACACGTCGACGTCATCGAGAACCTTGCACGCGATCGCGCGAAAGAATTGTTCACAGCCGAGCATGCGAACGTGCAGCCGCACGCCGGCTCGCAGGCCAACATGGCCGTCTTCATGACAGCCTTGGAGCCGGGCGATACGTTTTTGGCGATGGATTTGGCTCACGGCGGGCATCTCACGCACGGCATGAGACTGAATATTTCGGGCAAATACTTCAACGCCGTACACTACGGTGTCCGCGAGGATGACCAGCGCATCGACTTTGACCAGGTCGCCCGACTCGCCCGCGAGCACAAGCCGAAATTGATTATTGCCGGTGCGAGCGCTTATCCCCGTGAAATTGATCATCCGAAATTCGCCGAGATCGCATCAGAGGTCGGTGCGAAGCTGATGGTCGACATGGCGCATTACTCGGGGCTGGTCGCCGCGAGAGTTCATAACAATCCCGCCGAGGTCGCCGATTTCGTGACGTCAACATCCCACAAGACACTCCGTGGCCCGCGTTCGGGATTCGTGCTGTGCCGATCGGAATATCAGAAAGACATCGATCGCAACGTCTTTCCCGGTCTTCAGGGCGGGCCGCTCATGCACGTCGTAGCGGCCAAGGCGATCTGTTTTCAGGAAGCCCTCCAACCGAGCTTCCGCACGTACGTCGAACAGGTCGTCGCCAACGCTCAGGCCCTTGCTGCGACACTCACCGCAGGCGGTCTGAAACTCACATCGGGCGGGACCGACAACCATCTGATGCTCTGCGACGTCACCGGCTTCGGCTTCGGCGGAAAAGTGGCCGAAGAGGCGCTCGATCGTGCCGGAATCACCTGCAATAAAAATATGATCCCTTACGACACGCGCAAACCGATGGACCCGAGCGGCGTCCGCTTCGGCTCCGCCGCGCTGACGACCCGTGGGATGAAAGAGGCGGAAATGCAACAGGTCGGCGGTTGGATCCTCGACGTGTTGCGAAATGTCGACAACGAAGATGCCGTCGCACGCATCTGCGAGGCGATTCGCGAGTTAACGGCCGACTTTCCGGTTCCGGGAATTCGATAAACCGCCTGCGGCTTCGTTAATTTTCGCGGAATCCGCAGGCTGAGCGTTTCGTCGCCCCCGTCATGGTCCATGTTTAAGGGGACATGGATTATCGCGACCGGGGAGCAAAGGCATTGGCGGACGACGTTTTCACAGAGCCGACCGAGGTATCGGAATCGGCCGAGTTCTTAGAACCCGACGCGGATGCCGCAGTCGCAACGGCCGCGTCGCCGGATCAGCCGGTGCCCTCAGTTGACGAGGACGATTTCTCGCCCGAGAAACGCGCGGCGCGACTCGCCCCATATCGCCGCATCGCCCGAGAGGAACGCGAACGGTCCCGAAAAGCACTCACCGAACTGGCGGTCACGATTGGCGCGACCGCTGTCGGGTTGGTCCTGCTCGGGGTGATCGTCGCCCTGATCGTCAGTCGAATCAGCGCGGAGGCCTCCGCAGATCAGCAGCCCCTTTCCGAACTGAGTGATCCTGTTGAGCGGCACGAGATTCCGCTCGGGAGCTTCTCGTTTCAGCACGAGTTCACGGGTACTGGCCCGGTTCCCGGTGATCGCGACAACGTCCAGATCATCGAATTCGAAGCCGCGGCGGTCGTTCAAGGATCGCAGGAGCAGGTCCTCCGTTTCGAAAGCTATCTGTACGAGCGGCACCACCGCGTCGGCGAAGCGATCGACATCGCCGTTCGGCGGTCCAACCGCGATCAATGGCTCGATCCCGACTGCCGCGCGGTCCGTGGGTTAATCCGAGCAGAGATCAACAGTGTTCTCAATTCTGAGGCGATCGATGATGTTCACTTTAGCTCACTCCGCACGTTCGAAGTGCCGCACACGATCGGGCATTAAATTCGGACGAATCCCATACGGTCGATTGCGTGGCGGGACAATTGCGAGACAACTGTTCGACCATCGAAAAGACGGCCGGCCACGTTCGCCCGGCAGTCAAGCGTCAAATGTAAACTCGGCCTCCTCAGCCGTCGGGTTTAAGAACGACATAATTCGCTTTAAGAATTCGCCTTCGTGAGCGAACGCTTGGCGAAAATACTCGTCGCCATCGGGGACGATCGCCGCGATCGCCTTGAGCATGAAGTCGGTTTCGTTGTCGTCGCAATTAATAAGAGCGCGAGTCAACAGCTTGGTCAGTTGAGGCAGGGACGAGCGAGCCGATTCTCCAAAGGCTTTCAATCCGTAGCCCGCGGCGTATCGCACCGGCTTCTCGTCTCGCAGCAACATTTCGAGTTCTCGGACGTATTCGGCTGGTGGTGACTGAAGATCGCCAAAGCTCTTCGCGGCCGTCGCTCGTACCTCGATGTCTGGGTCGCGGAGAGCTCGACTTAGAATTTCACACTGGACGGAAATGTCGAGATCGATCTGAGCAACGGCTTCGCAGGCATTGGCTCGAACATCGCTGTCCCGATCACTAAGTACGAGCCGTTCCAATAACGATTCGAATTGTGTCGGGTCGTGGCTGCCCTCTTTAATCGCCCAGACGGCTGCATAGCGCGGACCCGCAGTTTTCGCTCGGCCGTGCTCCATAATGCGGGAGGTCGTCCAGTCGGCGGGCTGGATATAAGACTCGCCATAAAGTGAGCCGATCTGGTCATGATAGCGACTCAGATATTTTAATCCGCCATCGAACGGGACCTGGGCGTCGAGTCTGAGATGATCGGCCCATGCCGGCCTAAAGCCGCCATAGAAATGGACCGCCACCGCCAGACCGTATCCGACTTCTCGCGAAGAGAGATAGCCGCTCTTCTGAATATTCCACCAACTCCAACCCTGGGCATATCCGGAGTCGTCTGTCAACGTGCTGTTGGCAATATAGACGCCGAAACCGGCCATGGCTGCGAACAGGTCAGTAAGTTGCTCGTGGTTCGGGTCATCGACGAAGAGGCGGTCCTCACTCAAAAGGCGCACGTGCCCGATTTCATGAGCCAAAGTCGCAACGCAGGTTAAGTAGTCCTCCTGCGCGGTTTCGCTGAGTCGTATCGTGTCAGACTCGTCACCACGTTCATAAGTTCCGAGCGCTTCGTCGGCATCCTGTCCGTCGAGTCCGGCAAGCGAAATCCGTTCCTGCGGGGCCTCCATCCTCTCACAAACCGTTCGGAACACCTGTTGAACTTCATCCGGCGTTCCCGAATACATCCGGTCGTTCATGTCCGGGATGTCGTCGATCATCCGCTCTGGATCGAGTAGCGAGCGGCCGAACTCGCTTAAGAGAAACCCGACCCCAAGTTCCAACCAGACTTTCTCACGGGTCCGAATCGGCTGGGAAGGACCGAAGAGTGAAAACATTGAATTAATGTCTCCGCAGGAAATTAAAAAGAAAGGTTCTACGAAATCGAGATCGTCGCCACCGCGACGCTTATGGATCGATGCCGGCGAGCGTTTCATCAATCACATCTCGCAACTGCTTAACGACCTCCGAGTTCTCGGGTCGCTTCGCCACATTTAAGTTCTCGCCAGGGTCGGTGCGATGGTCGTAGAGCATGTTGGCAATCTCGCGACCCTTCTTGTCCCGATAACTTGTGAAGCGGTAGCGTCCGTCGGTGACGGTCTCGCCGCGCGGGTATCGGCCGACGGCATAATCTTTCACGGTCGCATCGGGGTCTCTTAATGTCGGTAGCAGCGTCGTCCCCTGCAGATGGTTTGGCTTCGGCAGTTCGGCGAGATCGCAAAGCGTCGGGTAGATGTCGACAAATTCTGCGATTGATTCTGACTTTGTATTGCTTTGAACGCCCTCCGACATGGGTGCGGAAAAATAGAGCGGTACCCGCATCGATGTCTCAAAGCAGGAGTGCTTGCACCACAGGGTGTGTTCACCGAGGTTCCAGCCGTGGTCGCCCCACAACACGATGATCGTGTTTTCGGAAAGATTCAGCCGGTCCAGTTCATCGAGCAGTACGCCGACGTTGCGGTCGGTATAACCGACACAGGCGCGATATCCCTGCACGAGTTTGTCGGCCATGTCGCTGGAGACCGGACCTTTCAGCGGGATACCCGCATAGGCTCTTAATTCACCGAAACTATGGATAGCGACCTTCGGAGCGTTCTTGGGAACGAAATAGTCTTGCGGAGAATTGTCAGCTTCGCGGTACGTCTCCCAGTACTTCTGCGGCGCGACGAATGGGAGGTGCGGTTTATAGAAGCCGACCGCGAAAAAGAACGGCTCCGGCTTGTCGCTGAACTCACCGAGGCCTTCGACGGCACGAATGGCAATCTTGCCGTCTTTATAAAAGTCATCGGCCACTTCCGCCGATTCATAAGCGGCGCCGCGGCTTCGCCTGGCAGATTTCGACTTATCGATCTGCCGGCTCTTCTCTAACGCATATCGCTCGGCCACTTCCGGCCACCATCGGTGCGTCCAACTCTCAGGGCTGTCGTCGGCGTGATGAAAAATCTTTCCGAGCGTCGCCGTACGGTAACCGTTGTTACGGAAGTGCTCGGCAAGTGTCGGGACATCGGGAGCGTCTTTGTCTGCACGCGTTAAGTAGGAGCGAAACCGCTTCGGCGTCGGGCGCAGGCCGGTCATCAACGAAGCCCGGCTCGCCCCGCACACCGGAACATTGCAATACGCCTTGGTGAAGATCACTGATCGCTCCGCCAAGCGATCGAGGTTCGGCGTCTGCATCACCTCCGCACCGTAGCAGCCGATCTCCGGACGAAGATCGTCGACCGCGATGAACAACACGTTGGGCCGCTCCGCCGCACTGAGGGCGGTCGTCCCCCATAGCGCGGCAATAGCGAATCCCATTAAATATTGGGCACGCACATGTGGCATCTCGAACTCCGAATCGACGTGGTCAATCAATTTTGCTTCAGGCCAATCATCCCGGTGGAACTGGTCATCAGCAACCGAGCGGTTTTACGTGAGATCGAGCGACCGGCCGGAAAGTGGGGAATCTGCTGGAAAGAGCTATTGACCAACCCACCGGCGCGCCGATATCTGTTTCAACAGGCATCTGCTCGATTCGGGAGAACGCTCATGGTCAACAACCGACGCAATTTCATCCGGCTCACTGCCGCCGGGCTCATTCACATTTCGGCCCGCCCGTTCTTGGCCGGCGCGGACGAACCCGCCGAATCCACGCTCCTGCTGCGGCAGGCGGGTGACCGCGGGCATACCGATCTCGGTTGGCTGAAGAGCTTTCACAGCTTCAGCTTCGGGAAGTATTACGACCAACGGCACATGGGCTTTCGGTCGTTGCGAGTCATCAACGACGACCGAATCACGCCCGGTCGGGGCTTTCCCACGCACCCGCACCGCGACATGGAAATCCTCTCGTACGTGATGCAGGGGGCGTTGCAGCATCGCGATAGCACGGGGCGGGGTTCCGTCATTCGGCCGGGCGACGTGCAATTGATGACCGCCGGGACGGGGATCACGCACAGCGAGTACAACCCGTCTCAGTCGGAGGCCAACCACTTCCTGCAGATTTGGATTCAACCCGGGATGAAACGCGTCCAGCCGAAGTACCAGCAGCGGCGGATCGAGCCGGCGGCGATGAAAGCCCGCTGGGCAACGATTGCGGCCCCTGAGCAATCTTCCGCATTCGTCACGATGAATCAGGACGCACACATCCGCGTGGCGAGCCTTGCTAACGGTGACCGACTAACCCACACGGTTCGGCGCGACCGCCACGCCTGGCTGCACGTGGCCCGTGGCGAAATTAATGTCAACGGCACACGGCTTCAAACCGGTGACGCTATCGCGAGCAGCCGGCCCTCTGAATTTAATATCACCGGCAAAAAGGAAGCCGAGATTTTGCTATTCGATTTGGGTTAAGAGGTCTTCCTGCAATCTGTCGTGACTGCCACATCCGCAACGACTACAAATCTGCGGAAATGGCCGCCGGATCAGTCATTATCTTGCGAAAGCGTCATTGCAGCCATTGGCCCGAGGCTCTTCATGGTCGTCACTTCATCACAACGGAAACTACAACCGCGCCGATGAACAATACGAACGCGGTGGCGCACGTCGTGGCCACGAAAGCAATCGCTCGTAAGGGATTCGATTCGAACAGCAACATGGAAAGTAGTCCTGCTGTGACCGAAGCAGCAAATCCGATGATCTCGAACAGCGGTATATAGAAGAGCATTTCTTAAACCACTTTATTGCTCTCAATCAACTGGCATTTTTACCGTTCCTACTTCAACTTCTCGTCGAAGAACGCCTTCATTCGCCGGAAGTTTTCGGCATTAAAGAACCCGCTGTCGACATGTCCCGTGTCGGGCAGAATGACGAGCTGCGAATCGAGGTCGGCTTCCTGATACAGCCTGTGCAGCGTCTCGCCGTGATACGCCTTCACAACGGTGTCGGTATCCCCGAAGACATTTAAGATCGGCGGATCGTCCGACGAGACGTAAGTGACCGCCGAAACCTCCTTGGCAGCCTCGCCCTCCGGGTCGGTCTTGCCGCCCAGCAATTTGAAGACGGCGTCTTTTGCCCCCTTTTCGCCCCTGCGGCGGATTCGTTTCGGGAAGTCGGTCGGCCCCGCCTGATTAATCACCGCCTGCACCCGCGAAGAGGTCTCGTCAAACTCGCCGACGTCTCCCTCTAGGCTTTTAACATCGCCAGTGACTCCCAGCAAAGCCGCGAGGTGACCGCCCGCCGAATGGCCGATCACCCCGATCCGCTCGCCATCGTACCCGTACTTGCCGGCGTTCGCTCTTAAGAAGCGGATCGCGGCTTTGCAGTCATGAATTTGAGCGGGGAAGGGGGCGACATCGGTAAAGCGATAGCTGATCGTCGCGGTCGCATAACCCGTGGTGCAAAGCCGAAAACTCGGCCCGCCGCCCACCCGGCTGCCCTTTCGCCACCCACCCCCGTGAATCCAAACGACCAACGGTGGGTTCTCGACGTCATCGGGTACATAGAGATCAAGTTGCAAAGACTGCTCGCCAACCTCGGCGTACTCCAGATTGCGATGAGCTGTCACCCCCTTCGGCACCTTAGGCGGATCAGCAGCGACCGCGGAACCTGCGGTCAACAACAACAGCAGGACCAAAGCCAAACGACAACATCGCCAATGAATCATGAGGACATCTCCGGTGACGCAAAATCAGACACTCGATCCTATCCCCCCATCGCACCAAACAACAGGTGGCCACAGGCCACTTTTGTGCCTGCGGCTGCGGAGTATGATCTATGATCAGAGCGGGGGATGATCCGGCTGAGTTGTGATATCGCCATGCTCTTTCACGTAGCGCATTAAGTCATACGTATTAAGCGACACCGGCAACGGCTCCAAAGGCGGCAACCCGTAGAATTCTTCCATGCAAGCCGTCGAAGGCTCCACCGGCTCCGGAAGCGGATCGGGAACCTCACCCGTCTCTTCATACTCCTCCCAAGCCAAATGCAGCACCTCCAACGACTCGAACCGATTCTGGACGACTTGCGGGCGGTCACAGACCGCTTTTGTGCCTGCGGCAGCCATGATCGCAAACACCCGCTCGAATCTTCGACTCGCCGCCGGCCCCACCCCCACCCCGGGAATTACTTGAGAATCGTCGCCGGCGCCGTGCGCTGTCGTTGGGCGAAGTCCATCACAGTGAAGACCGCCTCGGGATCGGCCGCATACTCCGTCACCCGCCGAATCAAAATCTCCCGCGACAAAGCCCTCGCCGCCATCGGCCGCTCCCAAGTTGGTGAAGTGGTTGGTTTACCTGATGGGAGACGGTTGCACATGCGGTGCAGCTGGCTGTTTTGGCCTGCGGAAATGTGGAGCCATCGGCTCGAGGAATAGATTCCGGCTGTCGATTGGCCCGGCAGAAATGCGTTCGAAATTTGGGCCAGCCTCTCGTTGCACTCTCTCAAATGCGCCGCAATCCGCCATTGGTAGAAGGATTCTTGATTCACTCTGACATCGGGCTTTGTTAAACTTTAGTGGCCGGGCTATTGCCAAGGTTCCTTCTGTAATGGCTACGGCCATGTCACATCTACTTTGGCAGCTTCCCCGGCATTCCTCTTTTTACGACAATGGTCGAATCGCTCACGAAATCTGAGATTTTTCTGGCCAAGTGCGGCAAGGTTCTCGTTGGTGAAGGCGACTATCGGGCGCGAATTGCCGTTGTCTCTACAGTCGCGAAGAACTTACAGTCTTTGGGATTCGGACTGAGTTCGACGTTACTCGCGCGACTGAGCACACTTAGCGACGAGCAGGTTGTAGATTGGTACGAGGGCGTCTCGCCCTTGCTCCGACGTTTGGTCGGCGCGAACCGCCCTTTCGAGCCGATGTATCCGAACTTTCCGCGACAGGTAATGGAGGCATCGGAAGCGGAACTGTATTTCAATGCGATGACCCACTATTTCGGGTTTGCGCTTTCAGATCACCTGAATGACCCCAGTCTTGTCGTCCTGCCTAACTACGAGAAAGAATCGCGGCCACCACTTGATGAGTTTCATCAACTGAGGTGGATCGATCTCGGAAGTGAGATCGAATTTCGATCAATCTTTACTCGGCTCGTCTCTGCAAACGGTTCGCTGTCGGAGTTCGACAAACGGACATTGAAGTGGTTTGCGGCGAATGAGTCCGTTCAGGAATTACTGCCTGAACGCATCCCGCAAAAGGAGAATTTGGCTTTCTTGGTGTCGCTACTCGAAGACCGAAACTGTCTTATTGAATATGTCAAGACGGCGACTGACGTTCTCCGCATTGCGGTCGCGATGTCAGGCGGTGACGTGTCACTCGGCGAACCAACGAAGTTTCGTAGTTTCTCAAAGCCCGAAAGAAAGTTCCTCCTAAAGTGTCTTGAGAACTCCGGGGATCGTCGTACGGAGGACATGCTCCGGTGGAAGTCGAGGTGGATCCGGCTCGGTGAGTTTCTCCATCCGGGCGACTATAAGAAACGCTTCCCGAACGCACTTGCCGCATTCGATGTGATTCGAAACGACATTCCCTTCAAGACATTCAATGCAAAGGTCGAAGAATCGATTTCGCGAGGCGACCCGCATTCGATAACCTCGCTCCTGACTCAACGCCCTGGAGAGTTTGCTCGACGATTGGACCATATCCTTCGTTCCGTCGACGAACCTGAAATGGTTTTGACGACGTTCTTCTCTGTCGCCGGCCAAGTCTCGACTCCTGTGCTCCTGCAAGCTTGGGCTCATTTTCGGCAACGCGACTCACTCTCCAGTCGAGCATTTTTTCCAAAGGGAAATGCAGCCAAAGTTCAGTTTAGTACCGACAAGCTGCCACCGCTTGCCCCATCGCTAACGCTCGCTGCTGCGCGCGGTCTACGCAGCCAGTTAATGCAAAGATTCGCACGGCTTCCCCGACTCGGCAAAGTCTGGATTGATGAACGACTGACGGAAGTGTTCGTACCCCATTCGCAGCGCTCCGCCAGCCGGTCGCTTCGCGCGATCACACGCGGTTCCAGCTTCCAACTACCAAGCGGCGATACTCTGCGCTTCTTTTGTTGGTGGAAGAATATTTACAACGCCGCAGGCACTAGCAGCAGTCGTGTAGACTTAGACCTATCGGCATCCCTCTTCAGCGATAACTGGCAGACGAGCGGCGAGATCGCCTACTACAATCTGCGAAGTGGAGAGTGCTACCACAGCGGCGACGTCACATCGGCTCCAAAAGGAGCATGCGAGTTTATAGACATCAGTCTGGAATCGGTCCGATCAATGGGTGCCCGATACGTCGTAATGAGCGTTCTGTCTTACACCGGCCAGCCATTCGCTGCGTTGCCAGAGTGCTTCGGAGGATGGATGATACGAAAGCGGCCAAACTCCGGCGAGATTTTTGAACCGAAGACCGTCGTTGATAAGATTGATATCACCGCTTCGACACGTGCTTGCGTACCGGTAATCGTTGATGCCGAAGAACGGCGAGTGCATTGGGCAGACCTTGGTCTTAAGAGTGCAGCGCAGATAAACAATGCTGCTCGCAACTCTGTAGGACTTAGCCAGATCGGCCAAGCAATAGTCGATTTAAAGAAGCCGACGTTATACGATCTTCTCGAAATGCATGCAGAGGCTCGCGGAGAAGTGGTGCAAAACATGCAATCCGCCGAAACGGTCTTCGGCTTGCATGAAGGCGACCTGACAGCCTTCGACTCGGACCGCATACTAAGTGAATTTCTTGCTTGAGGCTTTGGTACGTAGCGGGCAATCGTTCGGACCCGCGGGTTGACACTCTCGGCTGACCGACTGCTCGTTCCTCGGCCATCTTCTCTCATCCAGTTGGGTTCATTGTGTGGACTCTACACCCCCATATTGATCACTTTCGCATCGAAGTCGGGCGGCTGTGATTCGTGGACGAGATTCGTCGAAACGCGACCCAATGCAGCCGCGACTGGTCAGGAGCGGACCGGAGCCGTGGCGGCGCACGCTTGATGGCGACATCCACGTGCGACGGAAATGGGGCTGGCGGATCGATGCCGCTCCCTGATCCGCTTACTGCCGTGCGCGGCTAAACTTTCGTCCCTACTCTCTCGTCCCTACTCCTTCAACCCTCAACTTCCGCTCGACAGAGCTGACTTGTAGTAGGCCAACCCAGCTTCTAAGGCTTGGGGCAGTTTGGACGGGTCTTTGCCGCCGGCTTCGGCGAGGTCGGGGCGGCCTCCGCCGCCGCCGGAGACTTCTTTGGCCGCGGCTTTCACGCAGTCGCCGGCCTTCACACCACGCTTAACGAGTTCCTTGCTGACGGCGGCGAGCAGGGCGGCTTTGCCGTCGACTTCCATCCCTAAAATTAAGGCGACCGGCTCCTTTTGATTGCGGAGCAGGTCGGCGTATTTCTTAAGGATGTCGCGATCACCGGTGGTGGGTTGGTGGGCGATGAGTTTGACGCCGTCCACCTCTTCGGCCTTGGCGAGCAGTTCGTCGATCTCGCCGGCGACGTTCTGCTGACTTTGCTGCGCAAGCTGTTTGCGGAGGGTCTTTAATTCTTCCTGTAAGACATTAATACGCTGCGGCAGGTCTTCGGGCCGGGGGGCTTTCAGGGCGGCCTGAGCTTCTTTTAAGAGTTGCTCGGCTTCCCGCATGCGATTTAAGGCGGCCTGGCCGGTGACGGCGGAGATGCGGCGGATGCCGGTGCCGACGGCGTCTTCGGAGACGATCTTGCAGAAGCCGACCTGCCCGGTGTTGGTCAGGTGCGTGCCGCCGCAGAATTCGAGGCTGAAGTCTCCCATCGAGACGACGCGAACGAAGTCGGGGTACTTCTCGCCGAACAGGGCCATCGCCCCCAGCTTTTTGGCCTCTTCGATCGGCAGCACGTTCGTGGTGACGTCGGCCCCGGAGGCGACGAGCTCGTTCATAATGTCCTCGACGCGACTGAGTTCGTCGGGCGTGAGGGCCTGGCGGTGGTTGAAGTCGAAGCGAAGGTGGTCGGCTTCGACCTTGGAACCGCGCTGCGTGGCGTCTTTGCCGATCACCTCATGCAAGGCGTGATGCAGGATGTGCGTGGCGCTGTGGGCCCGGCGGATGCCGCTACGGCGACCGGCATCGACTTCGGCGTTGATCTTTGCTCCGACTTTGAGTTCGCCCTGCTGCAGATGGCCCAGGTGCACGATGAGGTCGCGTTCCTTTTGCGTGTCGGTGACGCGGAATTCGAAGCCGTCGCCGGTGAGGGTGCCGACGTCGCCGACCTGACCACCGGCTTCGGCGTAGAAGGGGGAGCGATCGAGCACGACGCCGATGGGCTCGGCGTGGCCGACTTCATCAACATGCTCCACGAGCCGGCCTTCGGCGATGAGGCCGATGATCTCACTTTCGGATGCGGTGGAGTCGTAGCCGAGAAATTCGGAGCCGCCGTGGGTTTCGTGGAGGGCGTGGAGCGGACCGGCAGCCATGACGCCGTAAGTCTTGCCGCCCTTACTGGTCTCTTCGTGCTCGCCTTCGAGTTCATTAAAGCGGGCACGGTCGACGGCGAGGTTGTGCTCAGCGGCGAGGGCTTCGGTCAGTTCGACGAGGAAGCCGTAGGTGGAGTGCAGGTCCCAGATTTCGTCGCCGGGGAGGAGGGACGCTCCGGACTTGCGGGCGTCGTCGACGCAGCGGTTGAACTTGTCGAGGCCGCGTTCGATCGTGTCGAGGAAGCGGGCCTCTTCCGACTTGATGGTGTCTTTGACGCTCTGGACGGTCTTGGCGACTTCGGGGTAGGGGACCTTCATCACGTCGACGACGGAGTCGACGAGCGAGAAGACGAACGGGTCGCGGCGGCCGAGCAGGAAGCCTTCGAGGACGGCGCGGCGCAGGAGCTGCCGGACGACGTAGTTCTCCTCTTTGTTGCCCGGGGCGGTGCCTTCGTGGATGCACATCGTGATGGCGCGGGCGTGGTCGGCGATGCGGCGGATGGCCCGGCCGTCGGGGGCGTCGAAGGAGTACTCTTTGCCGACGGTCTCCCCGGCGGCGACGCAAAGGGGGCGGAGGGTGTCGATCTCGAAGTTGCTGACGACGCCCTGCAGGACGGAGGCGGTCCGCTCGAGGCCCATCCCGGTGTCGATATTTTTCTTGGGGAGGGGCTTGAGGTTGTCGGGAGGGCTGCCGGTCCGGTTGAACTGCGTGAAGACGAGGTTCCAGATCTCGACTTCGCTCTTGCCGCCGTCGGACGAGTAGTAGATTTCGCTGCAGGGGCCGCAGACGCCGTCGGGTCCGTTGGTGGGGGCACCGGCAGGCCAGAAGTTTTCGTACTCATCGTGCCGACGGATGCGTTTGGCGGGCAGGCCGACGTCGTTCGCCCAGATGCTGTAGGCCTCTTCGTCGTCCAGATAGACGGTGGCGGTAAGGGTTTCCGGCGGGAGGCCGAGCCATTTCTTGTCGGTGAGGAACTCCCAGGCCCAGTGAATGGCTTCAGTCTTAAAGTAATCGCCGAACGAGAAGTTTCCCAACATCTCGAAAAATGTGTGATGAAAAGGCGTGACGCCAACGTTCTCAATATCCCCCGTCCTCAAACACTTTTGCGACGTGGTCGCGCTTTTGAAGTCGGGGCGGCCGAGGCCGAGGAACTCGTTTTTGAACTGGTTCATCCCCGCGGGGGTAAATAGCACGGTCGGGTCGTCTTTGGGGACGAGGACATCGCTCGGTCGGCGGGTGCAGCCCTTCTGCTCAAAAAAGCTGAGGTACTTCTCGCGGAGTTCGTCGGTCTTCATAGATCAATCAACTGGTTGCGGGGGCCAAAGGCCCCAATGTGCCTGCGGCAGCGTGGACGACGCGAGCATTGTGACCGGTTGCGGAGAATCGCTCCACCGTAAGAGCCGATTCGGTTGCGTCGGGTTCACATGTCACTCGAAGCGCAGCACATTGCGACCTTTTGAGGCCGACCGCTTATTCCTCTTCGGACTCGGCGTCGGCATTGGCCGCTGCGGGGGGGAGGATGCCGCGGGCTTCGAGGACTTTGTTGCGGATTTCCTCGAGCATGTCGGGGTTTTCCTCGAGAAAAGTTCGCGACTTGTCTCGGCCCTGGCCGATGCGGGTGTCGCCGTAGCTGAACCAGGCACCGCTCTTGTTGACGACCCGGTCTTCGACGGCCATGTCGAGCACGTCGCCCGAGGCGCTAATGCCGCACTCGCTGAGCATGTCGAACTCCGCGATGCGGAACGGCGGGGCGACCTTGTTCTTGACGACCTTAACCTTCATTCGCATGCCGACGGTCTGATCACCATCTTTCAGGGTGCTGATGCGGCGGACATCCAGACGGACAGAGGAGTAAAACTTGAGGGCCCGGCCGCCGGGGGTGGTCTCTGGGCTGCCGAACATCACGCCGATCTTCTCGCGAATCTGGTTGATGAAGATCACCGTCGTCTTTGAGCGGGAGATCGCCCCGGTCAGTTTCCTCATCGCCTGACTCATCATGCGAGCCTGCAGACCGACGTGCGTATCCCCAATTTCGCCATCAAGCTCTGCCTTCGGCACGAGGGCCGCCACCGAGTCGATTACGATTACGTCGACCGCATTCGACTTGATCAGCATTTCGGCAATCTGCAGAGCCTCTTCGCCGTAGGACGGCTGGCTGACGAGCAGTTCCTCGAGATTCACGCCAAGACGCTTCGCCCACGATGGGTCGAGGGCGTGCTCTGCGTCGATGAATGCGGCAATCCCACCGGCTTTTTGCGCGCTGGCAATCACGTGCAGTGCGAGGGTCGTCTTACCGCTCGATTCCGGGCCGTAGATTTCGACGATCCGACCGCGCGGAATACCGCGCCCGCCAAGGGCGAGGTCGAGCGACAAAGCCCCCGTCGCAATGCCGGGAATACCGGCTGCGGCGGCGTCGGAATCGAGTCGCATGATTGAGCCGCGACCGAACGCCTTTTCGATTTGACCGACGGCGTTCGACAGGACCGAGTCGATATCATCCGACTCCGACGACTTCTTTGATTTCGATAGGGCTTTGGTGGATGCCTTCTTCGCCATGACTCCGTTCCCACTCACTGCGACCATGATGCGTACCTCGACCTGAGACGACCGCCCGTTTACGGGGCGTCCGAGACTTCGTGGGTGGTCCGAGATGCTCTTGAGCCCAGCCGCGAAAGTCGAACCGCAGTTCCTCCGGCGTGACCATGATGTTACTCCCGAACCGGTTTGTCCAACGGGCGACATTGCCGATAGTGGACACGCGAATAATATAATAGTGGCCACCTGTTCGGGTCAACGGGAAAGGTGGAAGTTTGTCACGTTTTCTGGGAGAGGCGGGAGAGCCGCCTATGGACCCATGGGGCGGTGCCCGTGGGCTTGGGGTCGATTTGGGTAAAATGAGGGTTACTTGGTGAGGAGCATTTCGAGATAGCTGCGTGGCTCGGGCGTGCCGAGGTGGAGGCGGGCAGCGAGGGCGGTGACGGCGGATCGCGCGGCTTCGAGCGAGTCGTCTTCAGCGGTCAGTTCCAACTCGACGTAGCAGCCGAGACTCTCGACACGGTCGAGAGCAATTTCGAAATGGTGGCCTTCGAATTCGAGCGTGAACGGCTGCCGTTCTTTTCGCACGATCAGCACCGGTTCAAAGCCGAGGCGAGTGAAGATTTCGGCGAAACCGTCGCCCGATCGACCATCGGCATCGAGAGAGTATTCGGCCTCAAACCGCGCTTTAGTTGCGCCAGCCAGTCGCGGCCCTTTGTAGGTTAGGACTGCGGAGTCGTTGACCCGCCGGATCCGCAGGGCCTCGTCGGTCGAGGCGAAGTCGCGGCAAGGATGTCGGAGATATTGATCGGCCTGCCGTATCGACACGCCGGCCGTCGCACCGAGGTCGGCTAATTCGGCCTTAATGGTGTCGTGCGAATCGACGGGAAACTTGGATTCGACCTCATACGCCATCGTCCCGTCCTCCGGAGCGTCAATCTGCGGATTCGTCAGACAATTCGCGGAGGTAGGTCCACGTGAACAGCCCGGTGTCGTGCCCGTCGTTCCAGCGAATCTTCAGGGCGTAGTTGCCCGCGAGATCAAGACCATACGGCGCGATGTCCTCGGCCACATTCTTCGGCCCGACGACCCGCTCGCCAGTAAATTCGTTGACGCAACTCGCGCAGGGGCACCGGCCCCTCAAGAAGCGAAACGGCAATTTTGAAGTCTTACGATCGGGCCAATCGATTTCGAAAGTCGCTCGATCGGTGACGGCGCGAATATCGGTGGGAGCCGAAGCCATGGGAAGTTGAAACTCTTTTTGCCGCGGCTCACGCCTGCGGCTGGGGTCTGGTTTAATCGAGCCCGGAGTGTTTCACCTTAGACCAGTATTCGGCGAAATTGAACTTCGGACTATTTTCGTGATCGTGACATTTGATGCAGAGATTGTCACGGGCCTCCGTAAGTTCGATTTTCATTTCTTTCGCGGCAGCCCGGAACTCCGGCTGCGGGACCGCATTCTTGTCGTCGAGCCAGGTTTGCATGACCTCTGAGTGATGACTGCCGGGGCCGTGGCAGTTTTCGCATTGTTGGCCCTTCAGCAAATGGTATCGGTCGGGGTCTCCCTTTTGCGACGCGATCGCTTCCGGGAGAAAGCCAGACTTGAACGGGAACACATCCTGGGCGTCCCAACCGGTCACGTGGCAGGAGAGACATTCCGGGTCGTGGTTCCGTGGCACCCAGTCGCCTTCAAAGTTTTCCCGCCCTTCGATGAGGGAATGATACGCTTTCGCGTGGCGAGACTTGCTCCACTTTGCAAAGGCTTTGGTGTGGCATTTCCCACAGCGGTCGGCTCCCACGTAGGTCCCGCCGGGCGGGGCATCGCCTTCGGGAATGTCGGCGAAGACTTCCGACTCGTAGTCTTCCAACAGCGTTTGGTAGGAGGCCATGACCTCGTCCATGGCGGTGACGTGGTCAAACCGAGCGGCATCGAGTTCGACGAGTTCAAATTTCAGGTCGATGCCCGATTCCTCGGCTTTCGTTACGCCGACGGCGCCGATGTGCTTGCCTTTCTGGCCGACACGGAGCAGCAGCGTGTCGCCGATCTGTTCTGCTTTTTCCGGCGGGTCTTCCGGCCCACGAGCGGTCACCACGATATCGAATTGAGGATACGCCGCGGCGAGTTCGGTCGACTCGGAAGGGGTCGCGTATGAGAGGAGGACCATCACATCGACTTCGGCCGCCTCCAGCGATTCGATGACATCTGGTAGCACGTCGGTCGGGGCGGTGGTCGAAAAGTCGGCGGTCGATCCTCCCGGCACGATCGAGTCCCGAATCGAATCGCCGAGAATTTGCGCCACGCCGAAGCGAACGGGACCGGCCTCGAACACTTTCGTCTTGATCGGCCCGCCATCGAGATCAGGGATGTCAAAGAACATCTGGTTCGCTCCGAGAAAGGGCAGGGCAGCCTGGCCGGTCTCGGGGTCGATGACATTCTGGGAGAGCAAATAGTCGGGGCGCAGTTTCAACTCTTCGGGACCAACGCCCAGCGCGGCGTAATCGAGGAGCTTCAGCGCCTCGAGATTGCTGCTGAATTTGAATTGCGACTGTCGACGGTGCCGCTTGACGGTGCCACCCAAATCGATCGCGGCAAGCGGCCAGCCTTTCTCTTTGATCATGCGAAATAGACCGGCCCGCCGGGCCATGCCCCCGGCCTGACTGGCCGAACAACCGCACGGCTCGAGGTAACCGAACTGCTCACTCGAGATTAGCAGAACCGCGTCGGGCTGTTCCCAGTCGGCAAACGGCGGACCCGCTTCCGGTACGGCGATTCCGCCTTGACCGGGATCACTTCCACCGTCGACGCCGGGCTGCATCGGGCGGGTTGAAGCGATACCGCGATAGACCACCGCCGCGACCATCAACACGCAGCCCAGCAGGGCGAATAGGATCAGAATTTTGTCGCGAGCCATGAAGAATCATCCATGCAGTTTCGAGACGAGCCGACGAATTCCATCCGTGGCTGAGCTGTATGCGGGACCGGCCGATCGGCAAACGACGTTTGTTCCGACCGGACGACTGCTCCACCCGTGATTCTACGGCATTCAACGATATCCGGGGAGCCTGTTTTCCGCGGCTGAAAACTCTATCGGTTCCACCATGAAACAAGACTCCACCGTCACCGACTTGGCACGGCAGCCGATAATCGACTTTGGCTAAGGTGTCACGCGCATCTGGACGTAGAACTTGAGCTTCCCTACGAGCGGATGGTTGGTCGTCACATGTGCGCGAACCGACGTTTTCAGGCGATGCACAATGACCGGCGCTTCGCCGGGCGGTACGGAGAACGTCAGTCGGAACTTCTGGCGGTTCGACGAACCAGAGCTTTCGATCGGCTCGATCGCCAGATCGACATAGTCGGCTGTCGGCGAGACCTCTGTGAACTCAAACGGTTCCTCCATCCCCCCAACAAACATGATTAGGGATGCCGATGAGCCTTCGGATTGCGAAAAGGAGCCGAGATCAATCGCCATCGGCTCCGGTTCCCATTCGACCCCTCGACCGGCGATGAATCGAATCGGACCGCTGCGTCGCCCTTCGACCAAGAGTTGGATTTCCGGCGCTCCCTCCTCTTCAAGATTTGTTTTGACCGTCAGTCGCTCGCGAAAAGTGCCCACTTCTTTTACGGCCGCTAATTTGATGCGAATGGCAAAACCGGACTTCGCATTGAGCTCTGTGAGCGTTTGCTCATCGAGCGGTTCAACTGATGCCGAGACGCTATCCGATTCAGCTTCGATCGATTGAATCTCGAACCCATCCGTCAGCGTGGAATAGACGCGCCCCGAAACGTCGAGTTCCTGCCCCGCGGGGATTTCGCCGGCCGCCCAAATCCCCGGCGGCTCGATGTGGAGAAGTTCGTCGACGCGACCATGCACGGCCAGCAAAATCGACGACTTACCTTCGACGTTATAGACCGGGATTTTCGCTTGCTGGAAGAACTCCTCCGACACCGCCTTCGGCGTCCACTCCAAAGTGATGTTGGCCTGCTCCCCCGGAGGAATCGCATCGTCGAGCGTGTCGGCGATGGTGCATTTGCATGTCGTGACAGGCTCTCCGAGTTTCAGCGGATTTGGTCCTGTATTGCGAATGACAAATTTGTGGGTTCCCGTCTCGCCCAGGCGCATCTCGCCGAAGTCGAAATTGTCTTCGGGTAGTTCGTAGGTCGTCGGCGGTAGGTCCGGGTTGGCGGCGACGGACGAGCCTGCTTCACGTTCGGTCGCTCCTGCGGATGATCCGGCCTCCTCGGCGGGGCGATCCGCAGTGCAGCCGAGGAGGGCAAGACTGAGTGCGAGCGCGACCGACGCGACGATTGGTGAAGGAATGATCGAGAAACGCGAACGGAGTGTCAGAAACGATAACGAACGATGCATTTTCAAGAGCCGATGGCGAGCGTTGCGACAGGTCATGACAGGAAACGGGAACACGAGCCTCTACAGAACCCGTCCAAGATTACGCGAGAAGTCGGTTCCCTGTTGGCTCATTCTTGGCCGGAGGGCGGCAATGAATCCAGTGCAGGCTGAACGAAATCTTTGAGCCGCGACAGGATACCGTCCGGAAGGTACTGTTCGAGGTGCCCGTTTGCCCGGTTTCGTTCGTCCTGCGCCAGAGCCGCCGCGGCGTGTTTGCCCGCTTGCTTCGCCGAGCCGAAATCATCCCAGGCGAATGCGATCCGAGCCCGGAACCGAGCGTCCGTCGGGTCCAGAGAGACCGCGTTTTCAAGAGCTTCTCCGACTTCCCGATATGCTCCAGCGGCTTTCAAGCGATCCGATTCTTTGGTCCACAGTCGGGAGGCGATGAGCAATTCGGCGTACTCGAGCCATCCGGCAGCGCTGCGAGGGTCGGCCTGCAAATACATTTGCCAGCGTTGACGAGCCTCTGCACTCCACCGCTTCTCGTTCGGTCGCGATTGGGCCAGAGTCGTCGAATACCGGGCCGTATCCAACAGCGGCGCGAGCGACAGCGGATCGGCTGCGGCCGCATCATCGTAGGACTCAAGCACGCGAGCCGGCGGGGAACCGATTGCGATCAGATTTCGCGCGTGTGCGGTGGCAACCGTACCGGTCACGATTGGTCGCAGGGCGAAGACAACGCCTGCCAATGCAATTGCCGCGGCTGTTGCAGCCGCGGCTTTGGGGAAAATTCGGGGAGTTCGGAGTTCCCATTTCACGTTCGAAGCCGCCCCCACGGCCACGAGGCCGATCAACATCGTCTGCACGACCGCCGGGAACTCGATGCCGTCGGCACCGAGGAGGTGAATCAGCAGGGCGACCGTGCCGGCGACCCAAGGCCACAGGCTGCGAGAATCGCTCAGTGGAACGTTCGCTCCCCTCAATACCAACAGCATCGCGGCAGCAAGGAAGCCGACCGCGATGATGCGACTGTCGAGTGAGGTCGTCAGCAGCAAGCCACCCCCGGCTGTTACGGCTGCCGGTACGCCAATCCCATAGATGAGCAGGGAACCGGTGAGCGGGGCATAATTTTCCGGGGACTCCTTCCCATCGGGTGGAGGTGCATTGTCTGACGGCGTTCTGGCATCGGACTTCGCATCCGAGGCGATTCGAACCACCACGGCCGCCAATGCGGAAACGAGCAGGAACAATCCGAGCGCGGAGAGCATTCCGCCGGAAACCCAGACATCGAGCAGCAGATTGTGGGGCGAGGCGATGTCCTCACTGGCGTCGGGGGATTTCACTTGGCGATAGTACGAACGAAAATTGGCCGGGCCTGTCCCGAGTACCGGTCGTTCGGACAAAACTCGCAACGCCCCGGCCCAATAGTTCAGTCGCACCGCGACCGACTTCGGTGCCTCGCCGATCACCTCGTCGTCCAATGCCCCGGAAACAGTGGCACCGACCGCCAACGCGCTGAGCAACGCGAGTCCTCCGATCGTTGCCGCTACAGCTTTCCAGGGAGCTAGCGCCGCGACGCGAAACCGTAGACCGACCAGCAGCACACCCAGCCCCACGCCCGATCCGACCCACGCGGTTCGGCTTTTCGTCAGCACCAGACTCAAAACGATCAGCAACCCGCCAGCAGCGACAATGGCCGCCGGACCGATCGAGCGATTGCCCCGGATCATGGCGACGAAAATCGGGGCGGAGATGAGCAGCGCAAATGCCAGATGTCCGCCGAACGTGTTGGCCAGACCGTAGAGCCCGAACGGTTCGCTGCTGTTGAGCAGGCGATTTTCCCAAAGCGTTCGCGCCGGTTCTTCGTTCGGAACTCCCATCGCCGCCAGCTCTCGACGAATCTCCAGCAGTTCGTCGCGGTCGCCTCCCGGCTCGCTCAGTTGCGATTCGGCCTGCCGCAACTCGCGGTAGTGGGCCGATTCGGTCGGATAAAAGACGTAGTGCTGCCATACGCCGAGCGCAGCAAGTCCGACGGTCAGGGCGAAGAACCAATCGCGAAGCGCGTTGACGCGAAGCGGACCGGTGATGCGACGTCCGATCCGCCACGTGGCCCACAGGCCGGCCCATTCCCAACACATCGTGATCGCGACTCGGCGATCGCCGCCTCCGTCGAAGACGACCCACGATGAGAAGACATGCCCCGCGATCAGCAGAAGCAGGGCGACGTCAACGAGGTCGAATGTGACCGTTCCACGTTGCGGGCTGGCGTGCCGCTCGGTCCAGTTGACCCATCCCAGGCCGGCCCAGGCGAGCAGGGCGATCCACAACGTCTCTCCCTGTGCCGCGGCTTCGGTCGGGATCAGAAAGCGACACGTCGCAATGCCGATGAAGAGGCAGAGTGGCCAGCGGTGCCGTGCCGGTTCCGGCGAGTCAGTCGTTCGTTTCCGTTCTGACTTCGCCATCAGCCGTACGTCTCCTCGTCCGTTAAAATGAAGAAGCTTATGGCGACCGGGCGCCGTCGGCCTCTTTCGCCGCAGCGAGGACCTTTGCCCTCGCGACTCCGACCGTTTCAAGAACGGCGATGATGGCCAGCACGCAAACGACGAGCAGGACGATCAGCGACGCACCGTACCAATCTTCGACTTCGTACAGCAGCAGGCCGGCCAATCCCGTCGTGATTGTGGCGAGGTAGATCAGCAGCACCGCCGAAGTCGTCCTCATCCCCAGTTGAACGAGCCGGTGCGAAAAGTGGCTCTTGTCCGGGTGGAACGGGCTGCGGCGTTCTCGGAGCCGAATCAGGACGACGGAGCACAAATCGTAAAGCGGCACGGCGAGGACGCACAGCGGAGCGAGGATCACGTGGTCGCTGTTGACGTCGGTTTCGTAGAAGGTCGCCGCGGCGGTGAAGGTCGCCATTAGCAGCCCGACGAAATAGCTGCCTGCATCCCCCATAAAGATGCGGCCCTGCCAGTTCTGGATGAGAAATCCCGCCAGTGCCGCTGCGAGCATCATCATCACGCCGCCGACGAAAAAGTGCGGACGCTCGAACGTGGTCAACATGATTAGCGCGGTCGCAATCGCGCAGATCATCGCCACCCCGCCCGACAGTCCGTTCATGTTGTCCAGAAAATTGAAGGCATTCACCAGCACAAGCACCCAGACGCCGGTGATCAACATGCCGACCGCGGGCGTATCGATGAATGCACTGATTCGCGGTCCGAAGATGGCGAGGATCGCGGCGGCAACGATCTGAATCGCCAGCCGGGGCTGCCAGGGAACCGGTCGAAAATCATCAACTAAACCGGTCGCGGCAAGGATCGTCCCTGAGACGAAGATCGCAATCACCTGTCCGACTTTGCCGGCCGCGCCTTCGGCATGGGGAGCCAATGTCGCCGGCACCAACCATTCCGGTAAATACCCGCCATTGGCTAATACCGCGGCGACGAGGGCCCCGACCATCGGGATCATCACAGCCAGAAAGACGGCAATGCCGCCTCCCAACGGCGTCGGCGTTTGATGCACCTTCCGCGCGGCCGGCTTATCGAGCAGCCCCACGCGCGGTGCCAGCCGTCGCACGATTTCCGTCAGCGCCGCCGAAAGCACAAACGCGGGCAAAATACAGACGGCGACGAAGGCGAGCATGTGACGCAGGGCGATCCGGTATCGGATGAGAAGACATCAAAATGTGTTTAGCCGCGATCGCCAAGAAGCGTGGCATGCAGCGGAACGCTCCCTGGCGGTCGCGGCTAAAAGATAATGTTCGAAACATGAACGAATAGAACGTTACACGCCGCGGCGTCGCTCCCGTCGCCATTTCGGTTCCTTCGACACCGATCCGCGGTCGTCCGGCACTTGATATTGCTCCTGCAATTCGGTCAGCCGATGCTTGAGCCGGTCGACCACTTCGGCGAACTCCTCGTCCCCATAGACACTGTTGTGTTCGTCTGGGTCGGTCTTGAGGTCGTATAGCTCCCACTCGTCAATGTTGTAGAAGTGGATCAACTTGTAGCGGTCGGTCCGAACGCCGTAGTGACGCCGGACATCGTGAGCCGCTTTGCGATTCTCGAAAAATTCGTAGTACTGATAGTAGATCGCGTCACGCCAATCGCCGGGGGTCTTGCCGGTCTCGAGAATCGGAACGATGCTCCGCCCCTGCATGTCGGCGGGGATCTCGGTTTGGGCGATGTTCAGAAAAGTCTCAGCGAAGTCGAGGTTCTGAACCAGTGCGTTTGACACGCTGCCCGCTTTGACCACACCCGGCCAGCGGACCATCAGCGGCATCCGCAGCGATTCTTCGTACATGAATCGCTTGTCGAACCAACCGTGGTCGCCGAGGTAGAAGCCCTGATCGGAGGAGTAGATCACGACCGTGTTCTCGGCCAGTCCTGCTTCTTCAAGGTAATCGAGTACTCGCCCGACATTTTCATCGACCGAGTCGATCGTTCGCAGGTAGTCCTTGATGTAACGCTGGTACTTCCAGCGAATCAAATCGTCGCCCTTGAGATCAGACTTCCGGAACGCCTCGTTCTTCGCGTCGTAAGCGTCTTGCCACTTCTGTTTCTGTTCCGGCGTAAGGTTGCCGGGCGCGTTCAATTTAAGGTCGCCTTTATTCAGCGTCCTTTCGATCGACATGTCTTGCGTGCGGGCCGCGGTCCCCATGCCTTCGTAGTCGTCGAACAAATCGTGCGGCTCGGGGATGTCGACGTCGTCGTACTTCGTGAGGTATTTCGGCCCCGGTTGCCAATTTCTATGGGGAGCCTTGTGCTGCGACATCAGCATGAAGGGTTTGGAAGGGTCGCGTCCATTCTTCAGCCAATCGAGGGTGATGTCGGTAATAACGTCGGTGGTGTATCCGGTGTGTTTGACCTTCTCGCCGTTCCTGAGCATCGGTGGATTGTAGTAAGGCCCCTGACCGATCAGCACTTCGTAGTGGTCGAATCCCGTCGGGTTCGATTTCAAATGCCACTTGCCGATCATCGCCGTCTGATACCCGGACGCCCCTAACAATTTCGGAAAAGTCTGTTGCGAACCATCGAACCGCTGCCCGTTCGTCATGAAGCCGTTGAGGTGGCTGTGCTTGCCGGTCAGGATCACCGCCCGACTCGGCCCGCAGATCGAATTCGTGCAGAAGCAGTTGTCGAATCGCATGCCCTCGTTGGCGATGCGATCGAGATTTGGCGTCTCGTTGATCTTCGAGCCGTAACAGGACAACGCATGCGCCGCGTGGTCGTCCGTAAAGATAAAGAGGACGTTCGGTCGCTCCGCCGCGGCGGTCGGCACGACCGCTGCGATGACGGCGAGCAAAATCAAGATTCGGGTGAAGTATCGCAACATGTGAAATCCTGCAGGTGGGACAATAGCTGTCGTGACGCGGCCGACGTCGATCACCGCGAAGCCGAAATGACATCCGGGCCGTCTCGTTCCGCGAAGGCACGAGGCTCGAATCGGAAACTTATGATGCGTCGGGGACGGGTCATCCGCAACTCACACAAAACATTCCCCGCTTTTACAGACGCGAAGACCCGAAGAATCGCACCTTTTGCAATTCCGCGAGTTCCATCGGTCGCGATGAGTCGACGTAAACCTTTACCCGCATTGATTGTCACCAATTGAACCCCCGTCCGACGCAGTTTTGGCACGCCGGTTGCCTTAGTCCTTTGCGACAACGGCAAACATCAATCGGCAACGCAACGCCGCATCCGACGAAGAGGGAATCCGAGATGAACGACAACCGCCTCGCAGCAGCCCAAGCCGAACACAACCGCGTCCTTCGTCAGGTCATGGCGGCGGATGGGTATCTCGAACTCGGCATGCCAGCGCAAGCCGAACGCGAGCTCGACCAACTCGGTGACTGCGGTGAATTGCAGCCCGCCGTCGACTTTCTGTTCGGCCAGGCGTTCCAAAAGCAAAGCCGATTTATCGAAGCGATCGATCGTCTTCAGAATGCCGCCGAATCGATTTCCGCGCCGTTCAATCGTGGTGCCTGGGCCGCCCTCGGCGAATGCTTTGAAGCCGAAGGTCAGCACGAGTTGGCTGAAGTCGCATTGATGTTCGCCGAGACCTCCGGCATCCCCGATGACTGGGACGACGGCGACTCGGCATCGACCGCTTCAAACTTCACTGAAGAAGCGGCGTTCAGCGAAGAGATGTCATTCGAAGGTTTCAATGTCGAAGTCGACGAATTCGACTCGTGGCAACCCGCGCCGCAGGACGAAGTAGGAAGAGGCTCGCGAACCAATCGACTGCCGAAGTTCGACCGCTAAGAGACCCGCTTTGTGAGCCCGCAACGCACTGATGAAAATCCGGTCCGCCGGAGGATCGACCCAGAAAGCCGCCCCCACCAGGGGGCGGCTTTTTTTGTGCCGCCTCACAACAAGCCGCGCACGAAGTAAGCGGATCGATCGCGACCGCCACCTTGATCCGCTTACTTCGTGCGCGGCTTGTGCGAATGAGTGTTTGAGCGGCGCAGAACTTTTTCGTGATCGCTGAGGCCTGGATTAACGAAGCACGTTGACGTATCGCCAGACTCAACGCTGGAACCCACTACACACTCTACCGAAATCTCGATCACGACCTGGCGAAAGCACAGCCCTTCGCAGATGACACCGTGCGACCCCCGCTAAGCAAAGCCGAAGCAGCTCGAGGAAACTGATCAACAAGCCCGCAGCGCAAGCAAGGGACGCCATCTTGATGACGCCCTTGCTCGCCCGATTACGTTGATAGGGCAATCGACCAAGCTTACTGCTCAATCTTTTCTCGCGATCAAAAGCGCCGACGTATCGTCGTCCCGCCCGGCACCCTCGGTGAAGTCGGACGCTGCTTTGAACAACGCTTCAAGCGTCTCAGCCGGCGAGGCTTCGGTCGTCTCACGCAGGACTTTGGAGATGCCGTCCGTCCCGAACTGATCCTGCTTTCGATCGGGCGGACCGGCTTCGGTCAGGCCGTCGGTGTAGAGGAGCAATCGACCGTCGCGGGGCAACTCGGCGACGTTCTTTTGGTAGATGCTGTCGCGATCAGTGCCCAACGGAGAGGAATTCGGCCCGGCCTTTCGCAGCGAGCCGACTTTTCCGCGTTTGACATCGTGCAGTAGCGGCAAAGGATGTCCCGCCGAGGTCCAGGTGACGCGGTGCTTCGATGCGTCGAGCACCGCATAGACAGCCGTCACGAGACTGCCGCCATGTTGATTCACGCGTTGGCGGCAATAGGAACGGTTCAGCGAACCCATCAGACTGCCGGGGTCTCGGTGCAGCCGAGGGGCCGTAAACCGCATGACCGCGTCGAGCGCCGTGATCGACAGGCATGCCCTCATCCCATGTCCGGCGGCATCGGCCAGTAACAAGCAGGTCGCTTTAGTGCGAGAGAAGGGCATCTGCCCCGGAATCTGCATCTGCCACGCATCGTAGTAATCGCCACCCGCCAACCGGATGTGAGAGGTTCCCTCGACCCGGATCTCGGCCGGTTCGTATCGAGCGGCAATTTCGTAGCCGTCCGGTTGAGGCAGGAACTTCGGGATGACCGACTGCTGGAACCGGTGGGCGGCGTCGATCTCCGCCCGCATCTGTTCGGACGCCTGCTGCGCGACTTCCGCCTGCACGGCTTCGAGCGTGCTTTGCAAAGTCGTCTTGAGCAGAAAGATAAAGTCCCCGCCAAAGTCTCTGAGCACGTAGGATCGCAAGCCGTGCCGCAGATAACCGGCAAGGCGATAGACCTCTTCCGAAGAACAGGCCGCGATGACCGGGCATCTCGGGAACCGTTGCCGCAGCCGCGTGAACAGTACGCTCGCCGACTCATGATCGGGTAGCGTCAGCGTCATCAGCACGGCATCGTACGGCCACTGCTCGGCGTCGATCTTCGCCGCAAAGGGCTCCGGACCGATGACGACATCGGCCGACTGCTCGTCAATATTGAGGAACTGTCCGACGAGCTCGGCCTGCTCGGCGTTGTCCCAACCCACCAGAATCCGCATAGAATTTCGGCCCGCTCGCAACTCTGACTCGTCCGCACCACCGAGCGTGTGGCCTCGGTCGGTCGAAGTCGGTCTGTATTTGACGCGTTGATTGGTACCGCCCCCGGACTATCATCGGCAAGCCAGTCGATCCCCGAATTTTTGAAAGCGTTCCCCCGATGCTCTGCGTGCTGTCGCCGTCCAAGACGATGGAACCGCCCTCGAAATCACGATCGCTCGATCTCACAGAGCCGCGACTCCTCGACGAATCACAAAAACTCGTTGAACGGCTGCGGAAATTTTCTTCGAAGCAATTGCAGAATTTGATGGGGATCAGCGAAGACCTCGCCGACCTCAATCGCGAACGCTTCAGCGACTGGTCTCGTCCACACGACGCCGGTAATTCGGTCCCGGCGGCACTCTACTTTCGCGGCGACGTCTACGACGGCTTCGACGCCGACTCCCTCACGAAGCGCGATCTCGACTATGCCCAGAATCATGTCCGCATTCTCTCCGGTCTTTACGGCCTTCTGAGGCCGCTCGATTTGATCCAGCCGTACCGACTCGAAATGGGAACGAAGTTCACCAAGGGCAAACCGGCGACGCTCTACGATTTCTGGGGCGACCGGCTGACCGAGACGCTCCGCGAGGATCTGACGGCCGGTCGACGAGCCTCCAAGGCGCTCGTCAATCTCGCGTCGAACGAATATTTCAAAGCGATCGATGCGAAGTCGCTCGACCTGCCGGTCGTCATCCCCGCCTTCAAAGAAAAGAAAGAGGGCAAGCTCGTCATGATGAGCTTCTACGCCAAAAAAGCCCGCGGCCTGATGGCGCGCTATATCGTCGAAAGCCGGGCGAAAAGTCCCGACGACCTTAAAGACTTCAGTGCCGACGGATACTGTTACAATGCCGAAGCGTCGAGCGATGCTAAGCCGGTCTTTTCTCGGCCGTATCCGAACGGGTGAGTCGCTTACAAGCCCGAGGCGCAAGCCGTCGGGAGACGACCTGAGCGCAGCAGCAATTAAATAGAAGCGATTAAAGTGCCAACCAAAGGTGCAAGCTAATGGACGGTCCGCCAGCGATTCTCCCGACGGCTTGCGCCTCGGGCTTGTATCTTAGCTGAATAGAAACCGTTCCGAGCGCAACACGTCTGGGTTTACTTTGAATGTCACGCTCAGACCTCTCTGACACGATGAAAACCAAAGCCGCAGCCCTCGGGTTTGACCTCTGCGGGATCGCCCCGGCTGTGACGCCGCCAGGGTACCCGTCGTTTCTTGAATGGCTTCATCGCGGGCATGCCGGCGAGATGCACTATCTACCGAATCGCCGGGAGGCCTATGAGCACCCGCGACACGTGCTGCCCGACGTGAAAAGCGTGATCATGGTCGCGCTTAACTATCGCACCGAGGAACCGCAGCCGACCGCACCGGGGCAGGGGAGGGTGGCCCGGTACGCCTGGGGCGAAGCCGACTACCACGACGTGATTAAGTCGCGGCTGAAGAAACTTGCGAATGTGTTGCATGACGCCGTCCCCGGCTGCCACACCCGACCGATCGTTGATACGGCGCCCCTGTTGGAACGCGACTTCGCCCGCCTGGCCGGCCTCGGTTGGTTTGGTAAGAACACTGTTCTCATTAATAAATGGAAGGGGAGCTATCTTTTTCTCGGGGCGCTGCTCACCGACATTGAATTACCCGTCGACCAGCCGCATCTTTCCGGCCATTGCGGTACCTGCACCCGTTGCTTAGAAGCCTGTCCGACGGACGCCTTGGTCGGTCCCTATGAACTCGACGCCCGCAAATGCATTTCCTACCTCACGATCGAGTTGAAAGCCGAAATTCCAATTGAGCTGCGCGACGGCATCGGCGATTGGATGTTCGGCTGCGACATTTGCCAAGAGGTCTGCCCCTGGAACCGCGATGGCGCGCGGGCAATTCATCAGCCCGAAGACGAACGCAAACGCCTTTCACGCTCTGGCGAATTTGAGCCCAAGGATGATCTCAATCCGGCCGATTGCGTCGAGCTTCTTAGAATGGCTCCTGACGAATTCCGCAAGCGATTTAAGAAGTCCCCACTCAATCGGCCCAAACGTGCGGGTTTGCTCCGCAATGCCGCCATCGTCCTTGGCAACACGGGCGAACGATCACATCTCGCTGCCTTGGAGCACGCGACGAGTGATGAAGAGCCCTTAATTCGAGAAGCCGCCGCTTGGGCAATTGAGCGGATTCAGTCACGAATAGCCAACCCTTGCAGCCCCGACCGGGAGGGAGGGGATGACGTTAAGGCCACCCAACCCTGACCCCCTCCCTACCGGTCGGGGCTGTATCACAAACCTAATAGTAGGTTGTTCTCTTAACTGCGAGCCAAGTCCGGAGTGGCACGGACAACGTCCGTGCGGCGCAGCCGCCAGAGCATTCA
Source organism: Stratiformator vulcanicus (assembly GCF_007744515.1). Classification (NCBI taxonomy): domain Bacteria; kingdom Pseudomonadati; phylum Planctomycetota; class Planctomycetia; order Planctomycetales; family Planctomycetaceae; genus Stratiformator; species Stratiformator vulcanicus. Next base: position 4,334,406 of record NZ_CP036268.1, on the reverse strand, counting down.
GCTGCCGATCACTGAGAATATTCGATGCCGGTTTCGCAGGGAAAGGTTTCCCGAATGCTCTTGTCGCTGCTCGACCCGGACGGTGTCCGGGCCACTCTTGAATCGAAGGAACCTCGTCCCCTCCCTCCCGGTCGGGGCTATATTGCTGTGTTTAATAAATCCAACTCGGATCATGAATAGGCATGTCGAGTTCGATTCGGTCACGATGCGTCGGGTCGGTGCCGAAGTTCATCGTGAGGGAATAGACTTTGGCCCGCTCAATACGGAAGCGGATGTAAATTTGCCGGTTGGTCGCCGCCTGCAGATTGGGATGCTCCTTGAAGCGCAATTGAAATCTGACCTCGTCCCGGCCGATGAGAGGAACACATTCGTCGAAGCTGAAGCCTTCGATGGGGTCTCCCGACCTCAGCTTTGCCACCTCGTAGGAAATAACGCCGTGCGACGCATCGGCATTCAAACAGACCTCGCCGTCGTGCAGAACGATCCAGTGCGTTTGGAATGTCCCGATGTGCCCTTCCGCTTCGAGGTAGGTGAACCCGTCTCGCCGCAGTCTGTGAATGACGTGCCGCCGAAACGGCTTGGAACTTCGTTGTCGCGTAATCGCATCCGACCGCGATTCATTCTGAACGGGCTCGGCAAATTCACGTTCCCAGGTATCGGAATAGATCAAAATATCTTCATCGCGACGAATGAGACCCCGGGTCCATAAGCCGTTGAATTCCGGTTGTCCGGGCTGCGTCAGGGGAATCAGTGGCTTCCTCAGACCACGGATAAAGTGTTGCCCATCGTAGCTGTGGGCGAGGTGGGTTTGATCGGTTCCTTTTCCGGTCCAGTGCGGGTTGTCGGCCGATGAGTAATTCCCGTACCAGACGAGCGCGATATAATAAGAGTCGTACCGGGAAATCGATGAGCCGTGAAACTCGATCCGCCCTTGATCCATGACATCGGGATGCAGGGCCATCCGTGGGGGCGTCCAGGTTTTAAAGTCGGCGCTCGTCGTAAAGAAGATGCGGCGATCGCCCCAGCGCGCTCGCATCGCAATGGTGTAAAGCCCCGTGTGATGATTAAAAAATATTGTGAAGTGTTCTTCGGTGATTAGGTTCGGCTGGCCCCAGTTATAATCGGGCCGGTATTCCCAGTTGACTCCGTCAGGCGAACATAAAAAGGAGTGCTTACGGGGCCGAAAAAATTTAGCTCCTCCCTTCGACTTTGCTTCCAGCGCGTGCCGATGCCAGAACGATGTCTCATCCGCCACGGCCGACCGATAGGCCGGTCCGTTTCCTTCGAGAACGGGGATTTTAAACCGATAGCCGTCAACCTTCTGTGGGTCGACGAAAGTGCCGCACGGCAACCCGCCGTGTTTCGCGGTCGTGAGGTGGTGTGGGTGCTTCTGTCCCCCCGGCGGCTGGGCGTCAGGTTCCGGTGAGATGCGCCAGCGGATGCCGTCTTCGCTCTCGTATCGATAGATATCGGGATACCCCTCGATTCGTCGCCATAACTGGGCGTCATCATCCCAATAGGGCTGACTGCCTCCATCGTGATAGGTCATTCGACCGACGAGCGGGTCGACGAAATCGCCCTCCGGCACATAGCTGGCCGTCGACTGCTTAATTGAAACGTTATCAGTGCGCGTCAGCGGGAAATAATCGAGAAAGAGCAGAGTGCGAGGCCCGCGGAATCCCGGATCGTCGTACGCCGTCAGATCGTCCGCTTGATTCGCTGGAGTGACTGACTGAGCGGCTGACTCTGTCGCTGCGCTACCGATTGCAGCTGCGCCGCTCGCGGCTGCCGACCACTGCATGAATTCCCGCCGTTGCATCCCGACACCTCGCATAGTTGAACGCTGGAACCAATTAACCAGCGTTGATGCGAAGCGGTGCTATTGCAAGTCAGGCGGCGGTCGACGACACGTCAGGGTCATGCCGATGCAAGATGGAGAGAGCCGGTTCGCTCCGTCTTTGTAACAGTTGATTGGCGAGCACGCCGATTTACTCATTGACCGGTTTACTCAATGACCGGTGAAGACATCACTGGTACCGCCGAATGACCTCGGTGATTTCGTCCGGGTCGGCGATGCCGGTGACCATGATTTCGAGGTCGTCCTGACCGGAGCTTGAGATCGCGATGTCGCCGATGTCGAACAGCCGTTGAATCATGTTCTGATTCACTTGGATGTTGCGGACGTCGTCGTGCTGAACCTCGTTGATATCCCGCTTCAAAATGCCGTGTCTCAGCACCGTTCGCTTGGTCGTGACAATGAGCGTGGTGCTGATCACTTTGAGGTACCAAACTCCCCACGCGATCGCGGCGGCCACGGCAATGCCCAGCGGGATCACCGCCAGAACCGCACCCCCGGTCGCGAACAAGCCGACCGCTGCGATCAGTCCGCCGACGATCGCGATGACGTAGATCACGAAGAGAATCGGGTTCGCCCGCAGCATGGCCGGGTGGACCGCGGTCAGTCGGCTTTCCGAAGCCGCAGCCGAGCGATCCATCGTCGTGGCGACCAAGGGCAGATTCGTAACGTCTTCGCCCTTCTTCACGCGGCCGATAATTTCGCCCTTGGGGGCAACGGCGAGGAAGGGCGTGCTGCACGATTCGATGGGGCAGTCGACGACCTCGCCCACGAGCGACTCGTCGATCACGACCTTTTCTGTGCAGTTCGGACAGCGGTAAAAGAGCTTGTCCGATTTCGGGATGATTGTGCCGTCGTTTTCGGTGCTCATGGTGTTTTTTATTCGGTTGGATCGACGCTGCGGCTTTCGCACAGCAAACCAAGAATCGGCAGGAATTGACAGTTAGAGGGCGGTCAAATTGCTGATTGCTTTTCGTGACTGACAACTGACCAATTCATCGTGAACTTTCGGTTGTGCAACTTGCATTCCTGTCGCGAAGGGAGGGGCACGGGGCGGAAATGTCGCTCTTGCCGATCGAATACTTTGTCATCACGTGTGATCAGCCGCCACTCGGAACGATGAGCGGTCAGCCAACGCGTTGTCGCGGCGGCCTACGGGTGAAAGACGACCATCTTTTCCTCGGTCATCTCGCGAACCGTGTACTTGGGGCCCTCTTTGCCGAGACCGCTTTCCTTGAGCCCGCCGTAGGGCATGAGGTCGGCGCGGTAGGTCGAGGTTCCGTTGATGTTGAGCACGCCGCAGTCGACTTCTCTGGCGAACCGCAAAGCGTGCGCGATGTTCTGCGTGAATATCCCGGCCGCGAGTCCGTAGCGGGTGTCGGTCGCCAATTCGATGGCTTCATCGATGCCGTCAACCGCTTGGGTGACAACGGCCGGACCGAATAATTCATCGCAACTGACCCGCATATCGGCGGTGACCTGATCGAGAATCGTCGGCTGGTAGATCGAGCCGTCGCGCTGCCCGCCGAGAATTTTCTGTGCTCCGGCTGCGATGGCATCGTCGATCCACGATTCGACCCGCTCCGCATCGTGTGTTCGAACGAGCGGGCCGACCTTCGTCTCCGGCTGAAGCTGATCTCCAACTTTTAGTTGCGCGACTTGCGACTTGAGTGCATCGATCGCATCGCCGTGAATTTTGCGACTCGTATAGATTCGCTGAGCCGAGATGCAGGTTTGACCGGCGTTCGCGTACCCGCCGCGGGCAATCGCCGCGGCGACGGCGTCGACATCGGCATCGTCCATCACGATCACCGGTGCATTGCCCCCGAGTTCCATCGTCACCTTCTTGATGCCGGCCATCTTGCAGATTTTCGCACCGACCTCGTCACTGCCGGTAAACGAGATTTTGCGAACCCGCTCATCGGTGCAGATCGCTTCGCCAAGTTCGCTGCCCGGCCCGACAAGGCAGGCCATTGCTTCGTCGGGCACACCGGCTTCAAGGAGCACTTCGATCAACTTGAGAGCGGAGAGCGGCGTGTCGCTCGCAGGCTTGACCAGAATCGCATTTCCGGCCGCGAGTGCGGGACCCACCTTATGGACCACGAGATTGAGCGGGAAATTAAAGGGCGTGATCGCGGCGACGACACCGCACGGGACGCGAATCGTGAAGCCCATCCGTCCGGAGCCGTTGGACGCGGCGTCCATCGGCACGGTCTCGCCAGTGATTCGCTTCGCCTCTTCGGCGCTGAGCGTCATCGTTTCGATCGACCGACTCGCCTCCGTCTTTGCTTCCGAAAGCGGCTTCCCTTCTTCACGGCTGATCGTCTCAGCGAACTCGTCCCGCCGTTGTCGCATCAGGTCGGCCGCTTTGCTCAAGATTTCGGCACGACGATAGGCCGTCATCGCCCGCATCGCTTTCGCACCGTTGACCAATGTCTCAAGTGCCTGATCGACATCCGCGGCTGATGCTTTCGGAACCTCGTCAATCACGGAATCATCGAACGGATTCGTGACCTCGACCGTCGCATCGGTGTCGCGCCATTGGCCGGCGAAAAAGAGCTTCATCGAAAATCTCCTACGATGGTCGCGGCGGAACGGCCCGCTCGGTGCCTTCGATATTTGACCCGCCGTCGCGGCGAGAACACACTGGGAGTACTGGCTGACTCTCAAAGTTACTGTAACGACTTCCAAACTTCCGCCACCGGGGAAGACTCCTATGCCGCGTTCTTACAGCTTCGGTTGCATCCTCACGTTCGTCTGCTGCGGGATGATGGCCGACATCAGCGGGGCCGAAAACTGGCCGCAGTGGCGAGGGCCGACGTTCAACGGCATCTCCGTTGAGACCGACGTACCGACGCGTTGGGATGCCGACACAAACGTCGCTTGGAAAGTCGATCTGCCGGGACCGGCCGGAGCGACTCCCGTCGTGTGGGGCGAGCGGATCTTCGTCTCCAGCGTCGATGGGCAAGACCTGCTCCTGATCTGCATTTCCACCGAGGACGGCGCGGAGCTTTGGCGTCGTAAGGTGGCTCGAGGAAATAAGACGGCCCGTGGCGACGAAGGGAACTCCGCCTCGCCCTCACCGGCCTGCGACGCCGAGCATGTTTACGTCATGATGGGCAGCGGCGATTTCGCCTGCTACACGCACGAGGGGGAAGAGGTCTGGAAGTTCGACGTCGAAGACCGCTTCGGCAAGTTCCGCATCCAGTTCGGGATGACCTCGACTCCGGTGCTTTATAACGACCGGTTGCTGCTGCAACTCATTCATGGGGACGGCAAAGCGAACACGACCGAAGCCCGTGTCGCCGCGATCGACACGGCGACCGGGTCGACATTGTGGGATGTGCCACGCATCACCGGGGCCTATGCCGAGAACGAGCACTCGTACGCTTCGCCGATGCTCTACGATCACGGCGGCCTGACGCTGCTGCTGACCCATGGAGCCGATTACACAATCGCGTATGATCCCGCTGACGGGTCGGAAGCCTGGCGGCTGGGCGGACTGAATCCGCAGGACGATCCGGACAAGGATTATCACCGCACGCTGCGGTTCGTTTCCTCGCCATGTCCGGCACCGGGGATCGTAGTCTCACCGACGGCCAAGAATGGACCAATCTTCGCCGTTCGGCCCGATGTCAATGGGGATGTGACTGCCGACGAATCAGCGCTCCGCTGGGTCTACCCGAGATACACGCCGGATGTGCCGTCTCCGCTCGTGCATGACGGGGTTGTCTATCTGTGCCGGGAAGACGGCAAACTGCTGTGCCTTGATCAGGATTCCGGTGAGCAGATTTATTACGAACGAACCCACAACCAACGACATCGTGCTTCGCCGGTCTACGCCGACGGTCATATCTACCTCTCGGCCCGAGATGGACATGTGACGGTCGTAAAAAGCGGACGGGACTTTGAGGTCGTCGCGGAAAATGACATCGATGAGGCCCTCGCGTCGTCACCGGCGATCTCGAACGGAACGATCTATCTGAGAACGTTCGACTCACTCTGGGCGATTCGCGAGTAAGCGAGTTCCGACCCGCGGTTGCTGCCGCAGGTACGCAGTACCCCCTCTCCGCTCGGGAGAGGGTTGGGGTGAGGGGGTGCGGCGGCGGGTTGATTGGCCGCCGCGGTGCGCTGCTCTTTGGGTAGAGTTGAAGAGCAAACAGCGGTGCCGTTCGATCACCGCCCCACTGACCCCTCATCCGGCCTTCGGCCACCTTCTCCCGAGAGGAGAAGGCCCATTGTCGCTGCCGCAGGCAAAATGGCACGAAGTGCCCCCTCTCCGCTCGGGAGAGGGTTGGGGTGAGGGGGTTCGGCGGCAGGTTGATTGGCCGCCGCGGTGCGCTGCTCTTTGGGTAGAGATGAAGAGCAAACAGCGGTGCCGTTCGATCACCGCCCCACTGACCCCTCATCCGGCCTTCGGCCACCTTCTCCCGAGTGGAGAAGGCTCGCTAATGCTGCCGCAGGCACGAAGGTACGCAGTGCCCCCTCTCCGCTCGGGAGAGGGTTGGGGTGAGGGGATGCGGCGGAGGTATATCGAACAACCGCGATAGGATGCTCTCTTGCGTGAAATTAAGAGCAAACAGCGGTGGCGTCCTGTGAGTGCCCCACCATCCCCTCATCCGGCCTATCGGCCACGTTCTCCCGAGTGGAGAAGGCCCGTGGTCGCTGCCGCAGGCACAAAGGCGCGCAGTGCCCCCTCTCCGCTCGGGAGAGGGTTGGGGTGAGGGGATGTAGCGGCGGTTCGATAGACCGCCGCGGTGCGTTGCTCTTGAGGAGAGCTGAGGAGCAGACAGCGGTGCCGTTCGATCACCGCCCCACTGACCCCTCATCCGGCCTATCGGCCACCTTCTCCCGAGGGAGAAGGCCCATTGTCGCTGCCGCAGGCACAGAGGCACGACGTGCCCTCATCCGCCTTCGGGCGCCTTCTTCCGGGAGGAGAAGGCCCGTGGATGCTGCAGCGCGGCCATTGATCCGATCTTGAGTGAAATTTGTCGATTTTCTACAACGCCGTTCCCTTCGCTGTTTCAGGCGACTTCCCACCCGTACGTCTCATCCGCGATAACGACCGAACTTCGGTTGCGGAAGGAGTCCGTCATGTCGGTTCGTGTTCAAATTCTGATCGCTGCCGCTGTTTTGCTCAGCTTGTCCTTCGGCACTGCTGGCGCGCAGGTTCGCGAGTTTCCGTATGAAGCCGTTGTCATGAGTGACGGCCTTCCGGTTCGCAGTGGCCCGGGTGAAGATTTCTACCTCACCACGAAACTTCAGCGGGGCGAGCGTGTCGTCGTCTTTCGGCATGATCCGGGCGGCTGGTACATGATCGTCGTGCCGCAGGGCGGCTTCAGCCTCGTCCCGACCGATTCCGTCGAACCGCTCCGCGGCGGCCTCGCCGAGATCACGGCCGATAATGTGAGCGTCCGCGTCGGAAGTTATGAGTCGGACGAGCTGGATGTCGAACAGATTCGCCTCAATCGCGGGGCGCGGGTTCGTCCGTACGATTTGCCCGTCGGCGTCAAATTGCCGGAAGGTTACACGGCGATTGTCCCGCCGCAGGGAGAATATCGTTGGGTGCCGGGGCAGTTCCTCACGCCCGCGGCCGATCATGTCCGCGATCAACAGGATCGCGACCCGTATGCCGTACCTTCCGCGACAGAGCGGCCTCAGTCATTCGCGGAAGTCGAAGAACTCACCGATGCCGCCGGCTTGTGGCAAACGGCGAAAGCGGAGATCGAGCCGCCTGTGGTGACCGGCGAAGATGGTCCCGAGCCCTCCGGCCACAATGTTCCCGCGCAAGTTGCCGATGCCGGTAACTCCGCGACGGGCGGTCCGGCGATCGGCTGGGATGTCATTAAAGACATCGACGCGGCTTTCGAAACGATGACCTCCGAGGAGCCGTCGAAGTGGGATATCGAGAGCGCCCGCGAGGAACTGACGCAGTTGCAGGCACAGGCCCCGGCGGCGATCGCCCGCGCCATTGCCGTCCGTCTCGCGAAGGTCGATCGGCTTGAAGTGGTCCGCAACGAATACCGTGAATACGTGAAACTGACATCGGCAACCGATCGTCGCGATGCGGCTCTGCACGACACGCAGGTAAAACTCGCTGCGGGAGCAATCTCCGTCGAAAAGGTCGCCGAGGCGGAGACACGTGAAGCGCCCCGAACGTCGCAGGTCAATCGGCTTCCCAAGCCCCGACACGTCACCTCGACGGGTTCGAAATCTCGCGGACGCCAGAAATCGAAGGCATCGGGGAAGTCCCGACCACGAAGGTTTGATGCCGTCGGGCGGATTGAGAGGTCGAGCGGCTCCGATCCCCAGACGCCGGAATTCGTGCTCGTCGGTCCGGACGGGAAAGCTGTCTCGTATCTCAAGGATCAGCCGGGGATCGATTTGGAGCGGTTTATCGGCAAAGCGATGGGGGTCGATGGCAAACGGTTCTCCAATCCCCAGTTTCCGATTCCGATGATCGCGGTGGAACGACTGACTCCTGTGGCCATGAAGTCGCGTTCGGCGCAAAGCAAATGACGCATCTTTCTCACAATTTGTAAACTTCCTGAAACACGCCCCTTTACAACGGCCGGTCACACCGATCATTCTGGTTATGTCGATCGGGTCGGCGGTCTTTCAGGCAGCGGCTCTCTCATCCGCATCACGGTTTCCCGGTCGACGTCTCTCACGCACAGAGATTGTTTGACACAAACTATTACGGGAGAGAGAGATGCGTATTTTGAAAGACCTCTGGTCGGATGATGCCGGCGTGTTGCTGTCTGCGGAAGCCGTTGTTCTCGGCACTGTCGGCGTGGTCGGCGCGACGGTCGGTCTGAACATGATGGCGAATTCCATCAATGCGGAATTGAAAGAGACCGCGTTCGCGATCCGGAGTCTCGATCAGAGCTACCACGTCGAGGGACACGCGACGAGCACCGCTTGGACCGCGGCTTCCGGTTACACGCAGCCGCCGGTCGAGAAGTCGCTCCGCGAACTGCGCCGTTACGAAAAGAAGGCCGAACGCGAGGCCCAGAAGAAGGCGAAAGGCGACCGCCGGCCCAAAGACGTGAAGCTGAAAGAGGCGAGCGTCCCGGCTGACCCCGACAGCGGCTTCTATGTCGAATAGCGGCGCTGCAATTGCGCCATCGAATGAAAAAGACCCGCTGCCTCGGCAGCGGGTCTTTTCTTACATGGATGTCTGCGGACCGCATCTTTACGACGCCCACAGTGACCTCGTCTTTAGTGTCACCTATGTCAAACAGTCCTGAGTTCGAGAGTTTGCGTTCCGGGGGCGTCTAAAACGCCGTCCCCGGCCACCCGAAGGACGTTAACTTTTCCGTACCGTTACGCGGCGTCGGCGAGACCCGTCGGAAGGCAGATGAGTTCGGACGCTACGCGTTCGACGTCGCTTTCGCGCACCGTTTCACGTTGATCGGTTTCGGCGAGCAGCATCGAGAACGCGGCGAGGCGATTAATTAACCGCGGAATTCCGCGCGAAAGTTCTGATAGCGAGCGAAGGGCGTCGTCGGAGAATATTTGGGCATTCGAATCGACGCAGCCCAGCCGTTGCTCAATATAGGTCCGAACGTCGTTCTCGTTCAGCGGCGTCAGCCATGCCGTCACGGCGATCCGTTGTGCCAACGGCTCGATTTTGCGGAGCGACGTGAGCAAGGGGCGAGTTCCGGACAGGATCACGGTAATCCGCTCGGTCGCCCGCAGCATCGGCAGTACGGCTCGCCGCAATGCGTCTTCGCCGAGTTCCTGGGCATCATCAATCATCACGACGGCCCCGTCCGGCGCATTCTCGGCCCAACGGGCGAGGCGTCGGATCGCTCTGGTCGGATGAAGAGCCGGGCCCGCATCCCCGGTCACCGCGAACACGATCTCTTCCAGCAAGTCTTCTGCGGAGCAGCGAGGGACATTCAGGACATGCGTTAAGCGTTCGGTTTCAGAGAATTCATCCGCGGTGTAATGCACCAATTGGGATTTGCCGCTGCCCGGTTCTCCGATGAGCGCCGCCGCCCCCTCGCGAGACTCGATCACATGCCGCAATTTCAGCGATGCCCCGGCGTGTGCACCGATCGCGCACCACACGTCGGATTCGACTCCGTCGCGGAAGGGGTTTCGCTTGAGTTGCCAGTGGTGCAGGTCCATCAATCCTCGGTCCAGTTCAACCCGTCTTGCCGCTTGGAAACCTCTGGCACTGTGCCGCGGTTAATCGATCGACTCGATCCGGCCGGTCAGCCAAGCGGGACGCTGTTCCAATGACTGGCCGACTTGGGCAGACGACGTCGATGCCTGTCGAAGCCGAACGTCGCTGGGAGAATCGTCGATCGAGATCAATTCAACGACAGGATTCGAGAGGTCATCTTCGTAGGCAACGGCCAACTGAATTGACTCGTGCGACGGCCCGCCCACCGACTCGTCGGCGATCGCCGAGTCGGCAAAGATTGGTCGAGCGACGACTTCGGTCGGAAGCAGCGCCGGACCACTGACTGCGGAGTCGTCGGTACCACGCGACTCGATCACGAGATCGGTTTCGACATTGAATTCCGAACCGTCGACCAATTCGAGATCGACGGCATGTTCCTTCTGGCTTGTCGAGGATAACCAGGCCGCGGTGCCGAAGATCGTGACCATTCCCAGCAGGGCGATCACGGGCATTCGCCTCCGCACGCAGGCAAGCGATCTCACCCAAAGTGGTTGTGAATCAGGTTGTGCTTCCGGCTGTTCCATCAGACTTCCCCTCGACGCGACCGGTCCTGACAACGGGAATCTGTCGATGATCCCTCTCCTCATATCGGGTCCGGATGGCGCCGAGATTAAGGATTGATCGGATTTGGAGGACTGGGCGGACTGCGAGAGCGGGGAGAACCTTGAGGGCCGAATCAAAGGCCGAGGACATCGTTCATTGTGTAATGTCCCGGCGAGCGACCGGCGACGAATTTCGCCGCTGCGACCGCCCCGATTGCATAGCTGTCACGGGTGTGACTCCGGACGGTCAACTCGATCGTTTCGCCGAGCAGGCCGAAAGTGACGTTGTGCTCACCGACGGTGTCGCCCAGTCTCAGAGCATGATAGCCGATCTCATCGTGGGGCCGTGCTCCCGGACGGCCGTCACGACCGTGGACGTGATTGGATTGTCCCATTTGCTCGGCGACCAGTTTGCCGAAGTGCAGGGCGGTTCCGCTCGGGGCGTCTTCTTTATAGCGGTGATGCCTTTCGACGACTTCGACGTCGGCACCACCCGGCGCGTCTTTCAGAGCCGCGGCGGCGTCAGAGGCCAGCTTCATGCAAAGGTTGACTGCGAGGCTCATATTCGGCGCAAACACGACGGCCGTTTTCTTCGCGGCTTCGTCGATCAGCGCGATCTGCAACTCGGTAAGACCGGTCGTCGCGGCAACCAGCGGCACCGCACGCTCGATCGAGAAATTCGCCGCCTGCTCCAGCCCGGGAGGCGTCGAGAAGTCGATGATCGCGTCGATCCCGTCGCCGTATTCGGAGGTGATTGGAATCCCGGCCTCGCCCACTCCGGCGACGGTTCCCGCGTCCTGATCGAGGAACTCGCTGTTCGGTCCGTCGACGGCCGCCGCGAGGGTCATCCCTTCTTGTCCCAGCACCTGGGCGATAACGCGGCGGCCCATGCGGCCCGCGGCTCCGGAGACGGCAATGCGCAGATCAGACATTCAATCGGCTTTCGAATAATTTTAGTCACTTGAAGATGACGCCGGGCTTATCGACTCCGGCCTGCCGCGCCAACAAGGGACACCGGACACAAGCCCGCGGCACAAGCGCTATTGATTACCCACTTCTATTTGACATGAACGGGGACCGGAATGAGCCGTGTTGTCCACTACTCCCTCTCCCTTGGGAGAGGGTCGGGGTGAGGGGAGCGCAGCGGCGGCGCCAATTGAAGCCGCACTCACAACGCTCTCTGGCCAGCCACAATAACATTCATCAATGCCGTTTGATCACCGCCCCCGCGGCCCCTCATCCGGCCTATCGGCCACCTTCTCCCGAGGGAGAAGGGACGGTGGGGGGGCAAATTATTAAAGCGAACACATTTACGCTGCCGCAGGCACATAGGCACGGACGTGCCCTCATCCGGCCTGTCGGCCCCCTTTTCCCGAGGGAGATGGGGAAATCAACGCCCTATCCCTAACGCCCAAGCAGCGAATTCCAAGGCAATCTCAATCTTTAATTCGGTTGGATCATGGGTTGGGGGTAATAGATCGATCGTAAGCAAAGGACTTCACCATCAGCAAGGAACCTGCGATCGATCCGCCGACATTACCGTGAGCGGATTAGAATGACCATCTATTCGTCGCGATGCACCGTTTCCGGCGAAAACGCGGGCGTGCAGACGGCGAGGTACTCCGCGCCGCCTTCTTCCGGCGTGCTGTAACGGACCCACTCGCCCGGCCGGGTGTGAATGGCCTGTCCCGCTCGAACTTCAAACGGTCCGCCCTCGCATTCGACACGCAACATTCCGGTGAGGACGAGCGTGTACTCGTCGAACTCCGGTCGCTGGCCCGGTTCAACCCAACCGGCGGGACTCGTCATGCGGGCGATACTAACGCCGGAGTCGCCGGAATTGACCCGGCCAAAGAACTCACGAATGATCTTCGGAGGCTCTCCCGCAGCGGGGACGACGGTCGGGGCATTGATCAAGTTCGGCATAGTGCACTCGCGAGAAATGACTCCGTCACGCAGAGCGATCGGTCGACAGATCACCGCAACCTACGGCTCCAAGGCAATTTCGTCGAGCGGAACGGGATCAAAGACACGACCCTTCGTTCCGACCTGATAAACGAGATCGCTGTCGACATCGAGGGCGGTCAATCGGCCATCCTCGGCATAGACGCGGGTGTCGATGCAAACCCAGCCTGGCCACATCAACGGCCGCTTCGACTTTTGAGCGGTGTGCCCGCACACAATGCGCCGGCCGTCCGGAAGGGCTGGCTCGGCTCCGTCGATCTTCTGCCATCTCAACATGACGGCCGGCTGCGAGGCCCCCGGAATATCGAATTCCCAGTTGGCATGGACGAAGAGATGCGAGTCGGTCTCAACATACGGTCGCGCTTGCATGAGATAGTCGAGATGGGCCGGACTCACATCTTTTGTGGATGAGCCGTACGACGAGATCGTCTCCGCTCCCCCGACTTCGTGCCAATAGTCGCCACCGTGTCCGTCGATCCGGCCACAGGCGGTCAGCATCATCTCGTCATGATTTCCCAAGACGATTGCGACGCGGCAATGTTCCGACAGTTCCCTCAACAGATCGATGCACCGGCGGGTATTCGGTCCGCGGTCACAGATGTCGCCAAGTTGGACGACAAAGTCGTCGGCTCCGAGATCGAGCCGATCGATGAGTGTTTCGAGGGGTTGGTCAAAGCCATGCACATCCCCGATGGCGATGGTGCGTCCGGGCATCCTTCAATCGATCCGTCAAACTGAGTCCTGAAAGACCAAGCCGAGATATCGCAATCCGGTGGCCTGTTTCAGCGCTGCCGCTGGTAGAAGGGCAGCGCGACCACTGTCGCCGGTTCCTGTTTGCGGCGGATGTCGACTTCGAGCTGCGTCCCGACGGCCGCGTGGTCGGCGTCGACGTAGCCCATCGCGATGCTCTTCTCCAACGTCGGTGAGAAAGTGCCCGAGGTGACCAACCCGATCTGCCGACCGTCGGCAATCAGCACGCAACCCTCACGAGCAATGCGTCTACCGGAAAGTTCGAGTCCGACCCGTTGCCTGCGGTCTTCTCGGGCTTCGATACTCGTGAGGGCCTCTTTGCCGATGAAGTCCCCCGCGTTGAGATTGACGGCGAAGTCGAGGCCGGCGGTCAGCGGATCAATCTCCTCGGTCAACTCGTGCCCGTAGAGCGGCATCGCGGCTTCGAGGCGGAGCGTGTCCCGGCAGCCCAGCCCGGCCGGGATGCACCCGGCATCGATTAATTGCTCCCACAACGCCTCGCCCTGAGTGTCGTCGCGAAGCGTAATCTCGAAGCCGTCTTCGCCGGTGTAACCGGTTCGGCTCAGCAGGGCCGATTGACCTTTATATTCGATTTCGGCGCAGCGGTAGTATCTCATCGCGCCGACGATATCCTCGCCGAAAAGCTTGGTCACAATCGCCTTTGCTTGCGGACCCTGCGGAGCAAGCATAACGGTATTAAAAGTACGATCGTCGACTTCAAAATTTGCGTCGCGGCGATGTCGTTCGATCCAGCCGAGGATTTTCTCCCGGTTCGAGGCATTGACCACCAGCAGGTACGCTCCCTCGTCCACGCGATAGACGAGGATGTCATCAAGAACCCCGCCGATCTCGTTACACACAAGGGCATATTTGATCCGACCAACGGCGAGCTTCGTCACGTCGATCGTCACGAGCGAATCAATGAAGGCGGTGGCATCGGGTCCGGTGAATAGCAGCCGACCCATGTGGCTAATGTCGAACAACCCGCACGTTTTGCGGACGGCATGATGTTCCTCAGTGATCGATGAATACTTCAGCGGCATCGACCAGCCGCCGAATTCGACCATGGTGCCGCCCAAGGCGACGTGCTTGGCGTGGAGCGCGGTTTCGAGCATGAACTTCGGCAGAATGAGAGTTTGAACACAAAAAGGCCCACGGGGGTCACCCGTGGGCTTTGATGATAAGCGTTCTCGACGAGGGTGCTACACCAAGTGTAATTTGTCGATAGTGGCTGGCGCCGCGGTTGAGGCCGACACGATTGTTTGGAAACGCCAACCCTAGCCGAGTGCGCACTACTCTTCGGCGAGCAACGATGCCGCCATGTATTCGCGATTCATCTTCGCGATGGCTTGCACCGAGATACCTGCGGGGCAGGCTGCCTGACATTCACTCGTGTTGGTGCAAGCTCCGAAACCTTCTTCATCCATTTTGGCGACCATGTTGAGGACTCGCTCGTGTCGCTCGCCTTTGCCCTGTGGCAGGAAAGACAGATGAGAGACCTTTGCCCCCACGAACAGCGCCGCTGACGCGTTCTTGCACGCCGCCACGCACGCGCCGCACCCGATGCAGGCGGCGTTGCTCATCGCGTGCTCGGCGATCTTTTGCGGCACCGGAATCGCGTTGGCGTCCGGAGCGTTGCCGGTATTGACCGAAACGTACCCGCCCGATTGCTGCAGCCGATCGAACGAGCTGCGATCGACGACCAGGTCTTTCAGGACGGGGAACGCTTTGGCCCGGAATGGCTCCGCCAAAATGGTGTCGCCATCCTTGTAGGACCGCATGCGAAGCTGGCAGGTCGGTGAGTTCCTGTTCGGGCCGTGAGCCTGACCATCGATCATCACGCCACAGGTGCCGCAAATTCCCTCGCGGCAGTCGTGGTCGAAGGCGATCGGCTCCTTTCCCTCGAGCATCAGTTTTTCGTTGAGGACGTCGAGCATCTCGAGAAACGACATGTCGGGATTGACGTCCTCGACCTCATGCGTTTCGAGCCGTCCCGGCTGATCGGGGCCGGCCTGTCGCCAGACCTTGAGTTTGATTCGCATCAGCGAGTCGTCGGTGGGAGCGATCATGAGAAGGATCAGGAGTTAGGAGATTGTAGGTAGTAGCGAGCCGCGGATGTTGATGGTCAGTTCGCTGTCTTGTTCCGCTTTCGGCTTTCCGCTCTCCGCTTTCATTGTCACTTGTAGCTGCGGGTCGACGGCTTGCACTCGACGAAGTCGAGCTCTTCTTTGTGTAACGTTTCTTGTTCTCCGACCCCTTTGAATTCCCACGCGGCGACGTACTTGAAGTTCTCGTCGTCGCGTTTGGCTTCGCCTTCGGGTGTCTGATGTTCTTCGCGGAAGTGTCCGCCGCAACTCTCTTCTCGGTGCAGGGCATCGTGGGCGAACAGTTCGGCGAACTCCAGGAAGTCGGCCACCCGACCGGCATGTTCGAGGTTCTGATTGAAGTCCGCACCGGAACCGAGGACCTTCACATCGTTCCAGAATTCCTCTCGCAACTCTCGGATGCGTT
Organism: Stratiformator vulcanicus; assembly: GCF_007744515.1. NCBI lineage: Bacteria > Pseudomonadati > Planctomycetota > Planctomycetia > Planctomycetales > Planctomycetaceae > Stratiformator > Stratiformator vulcanicus. The sequence continues at coordinate 4,318,589 of NZ_CP036268.1, read as the reverse complement.
CCGACGCGGTTTGCAGCCCCTCGGCCGTCCGCGCCATGCCGCAGTAGTCCCACATGATCGCGCCGAGACGTCTGTGGAAACTGTCGACTGTTTTCGAGCCGTTCACGTTGATCAGCGACTCGATCTTATTCCGCGCCTCGACCATCGCTTCTTTGCAGGCCGGGTGATCTTCAGTGACTTTCTCGAGCTTCGAAGACGCCAGATGATTACCAATCGTGTAGGGGATCACGAAGTACCCATCAGAGAGTCCCTGCATCAGTGCGCTGGCGCCGAGCCTGTTCGCTCCGTGGTCGGAGAAATTCGCTTCGCCGAGCACGAACAAACCGGGGACCGTGCTTTGCAGGTCGTAGTCGACCCACAGGCCGCCCATCGTGTAGTGGACTGCCGGGTAAATCCGCATCGGCACCTGATAGGGGTCCTCGGCCGTGATCTCCTCATACATCTGGAAGAGATTGCCGTATTTCGCGGCGACGGTCTGCTTGCCGTCCCGTTCGATGGCGTCACGGAAATCGAGGTAGACCGCTTGACCGGTCGCACCGACGCCGTATCCGGCATCACATCGCTCTTTCGCGGCACGGCTGGCGACGTCGCGCGGGACCAGGTTTCCGAACGAAGGGTACCGCTCCTCCAGATAGTAGTCGCGTTCGTCTTCCGGAATCTGATTCGCCGGTCGCTTGTCACCCTTAGCCTTCGGTACCCAGATCCGGCCGTCGTTGCGAAGGCTTTCGCTCATCAACGTCAGTTTTGACTGATAGCTCCCGGAGGCCGGGATGCAGGTCGGGTGAATCTGCGTGTAACACGGGTTCGCGAAATAAGCCCCGCGCTTATGGCATCGCCAAGCGGCGGTGACGTTACAGTTCTTGGCGTTTGTTGAGAGGTAGTAGACATTGCCGTACCCACCGGTGCACAGGCAGACGGCGTCGCCGAGATGCGTTTCGAACTCGCCCGTGACGAGGTTTCGCATGATCACGCCGCGGGCCACGCCATCGACGACAATCAGGTCCATCATCTCCCGCTTCGGAAAGGTCTCAACCTTACCGGTTTGAATTTGGCGATTCATCGCCGCGTAGGCCCCGAGCAGCAACTGCTGACCGGTTTGCCCTCGGGCGTAGAACGTCCGCGAGACCTGCGCACCGCCGAAGCTGCGGTTGGTCAGCGTTCCCCCGTATTCCCGGGCGAATGGGACTCCTAAGGCCACGCAGTGGTCGATGATCTTGTTGCTGACTTGAGCGAGGCGGTAGACGTTCGATTCGCGGGAGCGGTAGTCGCCCCCTTTGACGGTGTCGTAAAACAGCCGCCACACGCTGTCGCCGTCGTTCGGATAGTTCTTTGCCGCGTTAATCCCGCCTTGAGCCGCGATGCTGTGGGCCCGACGTGGCGAATCATTGATGCAGAACGTTTTGACGTGATAGCCGAGCTCTCCCAACGCAGCAGAAGCCGAAGCCCCGGCCAAGCCGGTCCCGACCACGATGATCTCGAACTTCCGTTTATTCGCCGGATTGACGAGCTTCATCTGCTTGATGCGCGTCTCCCACTTTTCGTGCATCGCCCCCTCGGGGACGCGTGCATCGATTGAGGAGCCTGTCGCAATATTTTCGTTGACGGTCGCCATTTGAACGATCCTGCGATCCGTGATGATTGTTCGACCGATCGGGTCGTGCTTCCGACCGGCGATGAATTATTCCGAAAACCGGCTCTTGGTCGACCGGTTATTCGGCACCTGCGTCACTTGTACTGCCTGCCGGTGAACTGTCGGCGATTGTGCTGCCTGCTGCGGCCGATCGACTGAGTATCGATTCTTCGATCTCTTCAGCCGATGCGGACGCTGCGCTGTGCGGCCCTTCTTCGAGCGGAATCGGCTCAATCCCGAATGCCCACACCCACACGGGGAAACTGGCGAAGCCGACCGTCACAACGATCGCGAACGCGTTGCCCAACCAACTGAGCGCCTTGCTGTAAACGGGATGCGCAAAACCAAGGGATCGAAATCCGCTTTGGAACCCGTGTGACAGGTGGAATCCGATGAAAATCACACCGAGTGTGTAGAGGATCGCGCTCAGCGGCGTTTGCAGAATCGAAATCGTGCGATTGTAAACGTGGACGACCGGGTGTTCTTCGGTCGGCTCATTGTGCCAACCGCCGTGTTCGTTATAGCCGCCAAACGTCGGGTCAACGACGGGCCGCCAGCCGTACCGCATATCAATCATGTGCAGGATCAAAAAGGCCAAGGCAATCGTCCCGGAGATCACCATCCAGGTGTTCGGTGCCTTCCACCAAACGCTTTTCTCCTGCTTCGTTTCTTTTTTCTCGTACTCCTTCGGACGGGCCGCTCGATATTCCGCGGTCAGCTTATAGGCCATCACGATATGGACCACGAAAATCGCCGCGAGGCCGATTTCGATCAGGATCAGGATGGGGCCGAGCGCGTGCAGTTTGGTCGCGTAGGCGTTGATCCAATCGGGGCCGAGATAAATCAGAAAATTCCCGCCGAGATGCCCGACAAGGAACCCGCACAGGAGCAGGCCCGTGATTCCCATCACGAACTTCTTGCCGATCGACGAACTCAGAACCTTGGCAACGCGCGACACGGATTGACCCGGAGGATTGGAGGCGTGAACGATTCGGAGGAAGGTGACGCGAAGTAGGAGCGTCCCACCGATTATAGGAAGCCGGGGTCACGCTGCAATTGTCGCCTTATTCGGGCAAACCGCCAAAGAACTCGGCAACGCGGACGCACAGGTCAGGCAGTTCCGGGAAGCGGGCTTCCGACTCAGCGCCGAATACATCCGGGGCGGTCCCCGCTCGGTGCGACGTCAATTCGCGGCCTTGCGGATCGATTACCCAGACCAAGCGTACGCCGGATGCCAAATATTGAGAGACTTTCCGAGAGATTTCACCGTGCGTGTTCGATGGGGAAAGCACCTCGACCACTAGCAGTGGAGGCGTCTCGAGCCAGCCGGTGCGATTCATCAGTTCGGCAAGCGATTGTTCAGACTCAAATACGAAAACATCGGGGCCGCGCACGGTGCCCGGATCGCGGGAGAGAATAACCCCCGCATCGTTCGAACAAACCTGTAAATTCTCGCGTCTTGCGGCATAGTTTCGAAGTATTTGCACAAGAACGGCACATACGAGGCCGTGTACTAATTGGGGCCGAGACAATTCGACGATCTCCCCTTCGTCCAACTCGAAGAAGCGGTCCACGTTCTCCGGTCGGTCGGCAAATTTCGCGAACTCTTCAACGGTCACCAGGGTTACGGTGGTCGACACAGCATCGTCCTTCTGTTTGTGGCCAGCACAATTGAGAATTATAGACTAGGACTCGCTAGCTCTGCGACAGTCGGATCGACGGATCGACTACTTCCGCCCCCTTCGCTTGCTCTTGCGATTTCGCTTCGGGTTCTTGTTGCGGGGACCCTTTTTCTCGTGCTTTGGCGGGGAGTCCGTCTGTTCTTTCTGTTTTCGCTTTTTTGGCCGTTCGCCGGCGGATGCCTTCAGCGGCTTCAGGTCAAGTTTTCGTGTGGCGACGTCGACCAGCGTGACTTCGATTTCGATCGGCTCACCCAGGCGAAACGTGCGGCCCGATCGACGGGCCACGAGGGCGAATGCCGACGAGTCGTAGTCGACGATCTCGCCGAGCGCGTCCTCCACCGCCGAAATGTGAGCCATGCCTTCAAAGGGAATCTCGATTCCCCGGGCGAAGAAGCCGAAGCGTTCGACGCCCGTGATGACCGCGTGAAACGTCTGCCCGACTCGCGTCTGCATGAATTGCAGCAGCTTGAGTTTGACGAGATCGCGCTCGGCGGCTTCGGCCCGCCGGGACATGTCAGAGCAATGCGTTGCGATCCGCTCTAACTCCCGCGGACCCGATCCGCGGTACTTGCCCTGCGTCAATAACTCATTGATCGTCCGATGCACCACGAGGTCGGCGTAGCGGCGGATCGGGCTGGTGAAGTGGCAGTAGTGCTCGAACGCGAGTGCGTAGTGGCCCTCTTCCTTCGCGGTGTAGACGGCCTGCTTCAAACTGCGGAGCATCGCGTAATTGACGGCTCGCTCCTGCGGTTCCCCTTTGACCTGTTGAAGCAGTTCCTGCAGGGCCTCTCGGCTTTGATATTGCTTTAGGCGGTAGTCGAGTGTTCCGACGAACTCCGCGAAATCCTTCAGCTTTTTCTCGTCCGGTTCCGGATGGGCCCGCCGGATCAGCGGGATGCCCTTGTCGTGCATTTCGGTCGCGATCGCGACATTCGCGGCCAACATGAATTCTTCAATAATCTGATGGCTCGGGTCGTGCGGGATTTCCTCCGCCCCCTCGACCTGGCTGTCGCGATCGAGAACGAGTTTGACCTCCGGCAGAAAGAGTTCGATGGCCCCGGCGGCGAACCGGCGCTGCCGCAGCAGCATCGCGAGATCGTACATCTCGACGAGCAACTTTCGAATCTTCGCCGAGACCGTCGCCTTGTATTTGTCCGGCTCATTGACGATCGGCATGACCTCTTCATACGCAAACCGCCGCGTGACCTTGATCGCGGTGTTCTCGTATCTCATGCCGACGGGAATGCCTTCGGCATTGAACTCCATGAGGGCCGACTTCGTGTAACGGACCTTGCCCTGCTGCAAACTGGCAAGGCCGTTCGAGATCACCTCCGGCAGCATCGGGATGACCCGCCCCGGCAGGTAGACGCTGGTCCCCCGCTGCTTCGCCGATCGGTCGAGAGCCGAATTGGGTTGGACGAAGGTCGAGACATCCGCGATATGCACGCCGAGGTGCCAGTGACCGTCTTTGGATCGACGCAGCGAAATCGCATCGTCGAAGTCGCGGGCGTCGACGGGATCGATCGTGACGATCGTCTCTTTGGTCAGGTCGACCCGGCCATTTAGATCGGTTTCGTCGAACCGGTCGGCTTGTTCCGAGGCGTCTTCAAGCACTTCGGTGCTGAACTCGGTCGGCAAACCGTATTCGTGGATGATCGTTTGCGTATCGACGCCCGGCTCACCCGCTTTACCCAGGACCTCGACCAACACCGCTTCGCCGCGGCGCTCATGCCGCGGGAAGCGCAGCATCTCGATGACGACTTTGTCTTCCTGCCGGGCGCCCTTCGCGCCGGGATCGCCGACTTCGACCAACATGTCGAACGCGTTGCCGTCGACCCGCACAAAACCCTTGCCGCTTTTTTCAAGATAAGTGCCGACGAAATTGTGCCGGGCGCGTTGTAACACCTCGACGATCCGCCCGTATCGCTTGCCGAAGGAGCCGCGACGATTGCGGACTTCAACCGACACCTCGTCGCGATCGGCGGCGTCGAGCGAATCCTCGGGCGGAATAAAGGCTTCCCGCGGCTCGTGATTAGAATCGCCGCCCGGTTCTGCACGCTCGGTGACGAAGCCTCCCTTGCGGGTCTTCTTGTAAATCCCGACGAACTGTCCCGGTTCGGACATGCGACGGAGTCGCCCTTTGCGATCTTCGACGACCGTCCCCGCGTGCATCAGATTCGCCAGCGCTGTTCGGAACTCCCCGCCATGCTTTTTCGTCAGCCCGAGTTTGCGGGCAATCGCGGCCGGTTTGACCGGCTTGTATCCGGGAGAATGCAGCAGTTCAACAATTCGGCGTTCCATCGCGAAGAGGGGCTCACTGGTGGGAATCAAAAGGTGTTTTTGGTGCGTTTGTCACAGTGCAAATTGGCGGTCTTGAGCACACTCTACGCTTAAGATTGACGAAAAGAATAGGAAATCGTTACAGGGACGGTCGCGGCGAGAAAGGAAACGCACCGAATCGAGCGAGAAGTCGTCGATGCTCGCGACGCTCTGGCAAATTAATTTGCAGCAGAGTGACGGTTCCTCGCCTGACGGGAGTTCGACCGACTAACTCGGTCATTTCCCAGCGGAAGTGTTCATCCCGGCGATCGAGCCGTGGACTGAATAGTCGAACCAATTCATCCGTTGACGGATCAATCGTGGCAATATCGCTGCCCTTAAATGAGTTGCAGTAGAAGCATGCGAGGCACAAGTTTTCGGTCTCGGAGCGTCCGCCGTGCTTCAGCGAGCGGATATGATCGACCTCATGCGGTGCGATTGTCTGCTCTTGCGGAATACCGCAATACTCGCATTGCTGATTCGCTCGCTCTACAACCTGCTGCCGAATTGCCGCAGGCAAATTCATGGCGTCCTATTCGGCCAGCGTCGATGCCGCTTTCGCGCGTGCGATGTCGACCAGCAAGCCGACGCGACGGTAACGATCGAGTTCCATGGACTCTTCGTCATTCAGATCGCCAGCATTGGCCTTAAGCACGAGGTCCCTCATCCGCCCCGTGGCCTTATCGCTGAACTTCCAGCCCAAGATGGCTCGGGCAGCGTCCGGAGTCAGAGCGTCATCGCCAAGATTGACGACTTCACTCAAGATGTCCGCTTCTGAGACAGTTGGCATACCGGAATCTTATGGCCGGATTCAGGTCGATGGAAGCCGAAGATCGCTCTCGTCAGCAAGAGTCAGCGGACACGCCCCTTCCGGCGCGACATGAGCTTACGTACTCGACTCTTGACTCTCGCCCCTCGACCCCTTGTAAAGCTTCCGACCCATCCGCGGGTTGAACGGCGTCCAGTTGGAATCGGAGTTGGGGTCCTCTTCGATTGTTCGGCTGAATTCGTTCACCTTGGCGTCGAGCGCGTCGAGGTGGTGCAGGGCGACGGCTTCGGGGGTCATCGGCACTTTGGGGCTGCCGAACTCTTCGGTGCCGTGATGGCTGAGGATCAGATGCTTCAAGTGCAGCCGCAGCGGCTTCGGGAACGATTCGCCGGTCGCCGTTTCCGCAGCGGCGATCTTCTCATCGAGCAGCTCGCAGCCGATCTGCATATGGCCGAGGAGTTGCCCCTCGTCGGTGTAAGCGAACGACGTTTCGTATTCGAGTTCCCGAACTTTGCCGAGATCGTGCAGAAACACGCCGAGCTTGAGGACGTCGTGATTGAGCATTGGGTAGCGTGGCTCGATCAACGTGGCCACTTCGAGCATGTTGACCATGTGCTCGATCAGTCCCCCGGTGTAGGCATGATGGGCCTTGATACCCGCGGGCGCAGCGCACAGCGACGCGACCAGTTCTTCATCCGCCAGGAAGGCTTCCATCACCGCCTTCAAGTTCGGATCGCCGACGCCCAGCATGATCTCCCGAAGTCGTTCCAGCAGCTTGGTGACATCCGCGCCGGGCTCCGGTTGGAAGTCGGCGGGGTCAAGCCCGTCGGCCGGGAACTTCTTAAGCCCCGTGACGATCATCTGCAGGCCGCCCTGATAGACCTGCACCTTGCCTTTGGCCCGCACGAAGTCACCCGCGGAGAAATCGTCCGTCGACCCCTCCGTCACGTTCCACTGCAGACCGCTGATTGTGCCGGTCTTATCGCGCAGTTGAGCGAGTAGATAGAGATTCGCATTGCGATTGGCTCGCAGAGACTTTTCAGCCAGAAGGTAGACCTCTTCGACGTTGTCGCCGTCCTTGAGGTCCGTAACGTTGATACGTGACATGACAGGTCAGATCGTCAGACAGGTGAGCGAATCGGGCGACCTTAACGCCGGAGAAACCATCTCACAAGACGACAGGATCAGTGCTGGCGAATGGTACGACTCCCCCTTACGATCATTTCGATCGCGGTAATCGATCGCATCCCACGAACCAGCACTGCCGGAGTGACCATTGCCACCGGACCACCGCTTCTCGATGCTTCAACGGTTTTTGCAGGACGAGTCCGCTTCAACGGCGACGCCGGCGTTGATGCTCGGGCTGATCGTCGTGATTGTGGGCAATGCGGTTGCGCTGTGGGCGGCGTGACGGGAGAGTCGCGCAGCGTGAGCACAATCGTGGGACCCACGGGGCGTGGCCCGTGGGCTTTGGAGATGGGGTGAGCGTCATCGCGGCGCGCGTTAGCCGCCGGCTTCGGGGCGACGGGGCGGGGCGAATTTGATTTTCTCGACGTACGAGACAACCTGCCCGGACGACGGGTCGAGCCGGCCCCTCACGGCGGAAATCGCTTCGACCGTGTAGCGGTAATTCAGGTTATAATCCGCGTCGAGTTCGACCTCGATATCGGCATTGGCCGGGTCATTCGGATTGCCGAGAATCCGCAGAATTTCGCCGTTGAGTCGCTCGAACGCCTCCGGACCATTGCCCAGCTTCCGGCGGTTCAATTCGAGGCTCGCCAAGTCACCGTCGGGTGTCGCGACCATGCGGACCTTGATATCGGGCAGCAACGGCTCGCTCGCCGATTCCTGTGACTGACCGATCGGCATGTTGATATTGAAGTCTCCCTCCGGCTCAATGATTTTCAGCGTGAGCATGAAGAAAATCAGTAGCTGAAAGACGACGTCGATCATCGGAGCCATCTGCGGCTCGATTTTCTCCGCCTTCTTATTGGAGTGTCGAAACTTCATGTTGCGGCATTGGTAGGGCGGGCTGTGCCCGCCGAGATCAGATGGGTTGAATCGATCCGTTAATAAGTAACACGTGGCGGGCACAGCCCGCCCTACGTTTTAAGTCAGATTGTCACTCGACTTTTTGCGTGGCCTTCAACGCGAATTTGGAGAAGCCCGCTTCCTGCGAAAATTTAATCGTCTCTTGAACGAGGCCGGTCGGAATCTCCGCGTCGGAACGGATCACGATCGTCACGTCGTCCGCTTCCGTCCCGAGGTCTTTAAAGTACTTCACCTCGCGTTCCAACACGGGGCCGATTTCGAGCACCGGGTAGGTTTCGCCATCGCCGTAAAAGAGCAGGGCGTCTGACTGCTTCTCCCCCTGCTGATTGCGGATGTATCCGATGTTGAGCAACAGGTCATCTTCGCGGGCAATTTCCGGGGGCTTCGCCAGTTCGTCCTTCGGCAGTTTCACCCGTTCATCGGCCCGCGTGTTTTCGAAGTTCGTGATCACCATGAAGAACGCGATCAACTGAAACACGATGTCGATCATCGGTGTCATATCGACATCGGCGATCGCGGCTTCTTTCTTCTTAATTCTCATGGATCGATTCGGCTTGCGAACGTGGAATTGCTGATGCTCTGACGGGTGACCTCGTCGACGACGCTCTGTCCGGCTCGGTTAAGACTGCGGTGCTGCGGGCGACGTTGCTGCCGCCGTGCCGCCGGAGGCAGGGCGGCCCTTGCCGGCCATGCTCAACCGCTGCATCAGTCCTTCACTGACGATTCCGACCTCGAGCATAAATCGATTCACGCGGTTGCGGAGCAGGCTGTAAGCGACCATCGCGGGGATTGCCACCATCAGACCTTCAAGCGTTGTGAACAGGGCCGTCGAAATACCGTCGGCCAGTTCGGCCGGTTTTGGTTGCGTCGTCGAGCGGGCGATCGTCTGGAAACTTTGAATCATCCCCCAGACCGTTCCCATCAGGCCGATCATCGGGGCGATCGCGCTAATCAGAGCGAGATAGCTCAAGCGGTGTTCCATCGCCATGCCCTCGTCTTCACCCACCTCCTGCATCCCCTCGACCGCTTCGGCGTAGCCGCGGTTCAGCTTGCCCAAACCGGCTGCCAGGACGCGGGCGATGACCGAATCATCGGTGCGGGCGAGCTCATAGGCGCCCTGAAAGTCTTTGCCCTGCAATTTGCCTTCGAAGTCTTCAATGAAATCGACGGGCAGCATGTTGGCCCGGCGGACCTGCAGAATGTTCATCATGATGAGGGCCACCATCACAAACGAGAGGATCAGCAGCACCAAGCCGAACGCGCCCGACGCCCGAATCATCCAAGAGAGAAAACTCTCCTGCGTGATTTCTTCCGTCTCGCCGCCAGCTCCGTCATCGGCAGGAACGGCTGCCGGCGCGGCAGGTTCAGCCGGAGCCGCGGCTCCGGGATCAGCACCGCCATCGGCGTCCTGGGCCCAAGCGAAATCGTTGAAGCCGACAGCGATCACCGTCGCAAGGAGGACGAGCCAGGACACGGCCGAGAGGCGAGACATCAGCGACATGGACGAAACTCCGTAGGAATCGCGAGGCGATTTGCTGTTCGTAGGTGTGAAGGACAATTCGAAGGATGTAGTTCAAACGCGAAAGTCGGAAGAGATTCAGCCAATAACCCGCCAATCGGCGCGAACATTCGTGATAATTGCCCGTTCGCGACAATTGACTGACTCTCCAACGCATCAACGAAGTCTAACCGGACGGTCACCACGCTTACCACCTTCCGCTCCGTCCGAATTACGGCTGCTTCAGCCATTTGCTGTCGGGGTAGAGCGCGGCCAACTGCGTCCGTGCTTCGACGGCCCGGTCGGTATTGCCGACCGCGTTCCAAAGTTCGGCCAGTCGATACAACGCCTCAGAGTGAAACGTCGCTTCTTTGGCGAACAGCACGTCGACGTGTAAATAGGCGAGCAACGCATCCTTCGGCTGGTTCATCAATCGCAGGCTGTCCCCCTTGCGCAGTAAGGCTTCGGCCTGAATCGCCGTGTCGCTGGGAGATGATGCGCTGACGACTTCATCGACCTTCGCAATGGCTTCGTCATGTTTCGACTGCTGCTGCAGGACGGCGGCCTGGCCGAGCATCGCCTCATATTTGCGCTGCTTTAGGGCCGGGGTATCGGCCGGGGCTTGGGCGACCGATTGGAAATCGGCGACGGCCTTGTCGAGTTGTCCGGCCTTCAACGCCGCTCGCGCCAGTGCGAGCTTCGCCGAGAGTTGGAATTCCGGCAGCGGCGACTTGCCCAATTCTTCATACGTGGACTGCAACTGAGTCGAGTTGCCGTCCGCCTCGTACATCTTGCCGAGCCAGTTCAGCGAATCGTAATAGCGGTAAAAGTCGGGGTAAGAGACGCGAAAAGTCTCCAACTTGCCGATCGCTTCCTTCCGCTTGGCCGCATCGCTCAAGCCTTGGCGGGCGAGCGTTCGGCCGATCAGAAATTCCAATTCGGTCTTCACGTTCCGGTCGGTGACTTCGCTTTGCATCTGCAGGTAATCGGTGAGTGCTGCGGCCAGGTCGCCGTTCTCCTCTCGCACGCGGACCAGATTCAGTCGCGGTGGTGCCGCGTCGAAGCGGATGACCTCGATTTCACTCGTCGGTACCTCTTTGGTCCGAATCCCCGATTTCAACACGACCTTATCGGCCGACATTTCTTCGATCTCGCCGCGGACCGAGTCTTTGTCGCCGAGAAGAAGGACCTCGTCGAGTGCCCAAGCCGAGGAGGCCGGGCCGAACGTGACACAGGTCGCGAGGAGGGTCAGCAGCAGAGTCTGTGGGAAAATGTGATTTCGCATTGGTTTTTACCTGCGGGGCAGGGTGATGGATGTTCGACGAATGCTTTTCGCGTCTGTTCGATCGGAAGCGATCGCAACTCGCGTATGAAAGATATTTTTCAGGATTCGGGCCGGGGCTTCCGTTTGGGGCGTCCCTGTTTGGGGGATTGCGTTCGCCCGGTCGGCTTTTCGGTTTTCGATGCGGAAGGCTTCGCCGGGCGTTGAGTCTTGCCTGCCGGTCGACCGCTTTGCGGAGCCTGCTTTTTCGGTGACGGTTTCGACTTCGAACCGGCTCCCGAGGAGACGGTGCTGGCTGCAGAAGCGACGGTCGATCGACGACGTCGCCCGCGCCTTCCGCCTTTCATCGATGAGAAGACCACGCCGCCGGTCACGCCGAACGCCACGAGGACGCCCAAGCTGACCAGCAGCCAGTTCGGTCCTTCCGGGATCGGAGCGACCGTTGGCTCGGTCGGAGTCTGCGGATTGTTTGCCGCCCCGGTTGCCGACTCCGTCGGCTCGCGAGTCGTCGTGGCGACCGGTGCGAAGTCTTGTGCGGGGACCAGAGGTTCCGGTCGATAGTTCGGCGGATCACCCGCGAGGTTTCGTTGAATCGATCCGTAAAGCGAATCGAGCTTCCCCCACCATTCGTCGCTGATCTCAGACCGCGGCGTGGTCGCCACGAAAGTGAGGAGCTGCTGCTTGGCCCGATTCAAGCCCTTCTGGCGGGCCTGCGGATCGCCGGCAGCGGTCGCCGCCAGTCGGGCCGACTCGGTGAGGTTGTATCTCGCATCTAAGTATTGATCTTCGAAATCGGGCGTACCGCGACCGCTTTCGATCATTCGCTGCAATCGCGAGGCGATCTGGCCCCAACCCCACACCACAGCCTGCGGATCGCTGTCATCCCCGCGGATCGCGAGAGTCAGTTTTTCGGACGCCTTGTCCGAGCCCCAGTTCATTAGAATCGTCGCCGCTTCGACCTGCCCGTTGAGGGCGTTCGGATTGGCTTTGAGCACCGCTTTCGCGTGTCCGTAAGCGATGTCATAGTTTTTGCGGACGCGTTCGACTTCGGCCAGTCGCAATCGAATGCCCGGTTCTCGGTCGGCGGGCATAAAGCCTCCGGTCCCGCTCTTCGTGAGAATCTCCTGATACGCCGAGGCGGCCTGATCGAAGTAGCGAGACTTCTTGTCACCTTCGACGGCGCGGGCCAGCCCGAAGTACGTCTCGGCGATCCAGATCAGCGAGGAATAAGTCTGCCCCTGCTTCAGTTCGGACAACTTCGACAGGAACCGGTCGAAGGCCGATAGCACGCTGTCGCGCTCGGCGCCTTCTGGAAGCCGTTCGACCTCTTCTTTGATCTGACGCCCGAGGTCGACGAATACTTCGGTATTGCCTTCTCCGCCGATGCGTTCCAACTCGCGCATCGCCGTGAGGGCCGGGTCGATCTGCTGCAGCCCGACGTACGCTCGCAAGAGCTGCCGGTAGGCCAGCGAGGCGAAGGCGACACTCTTGATGCCCTTGTCCGGCCGATCTTTGCCTTTCTCAATCGCCACGGCATCGGTGATCGGTCGCGGTCCCTTCGTCAATATATCGACTGCTTTTTGATAGTTGCCGTCAGAGTTTTCGATCTGCACCAGCGAGAGCTGAGCGGCCACAAAGTTGTCCGGCGCGGTGCGGCCCGCCGGGAGCGTTTTGTCCAACTCTTCGATCCCGCGGGTTAATCGATCGCGGGCGTTCTGCCGCAGTTGATCGAGCTCGCCTTGCGGGATGCGTTGTTCATTCGGCGCGGCCAGTGCGTCGAGATAGGCATTCCAGAAGGCCTGCCCGGCGGAGAGCTGTCCTTCGGCGAAGCGGTCGGACGAACTCGGGATCGATGAAAACCACTTGGCGGCCTCGACAGAATCATCGCGTTGATTGAACAACACGCCGAGCGTCATGCGGGCGTCATCGGCTTTGGGCGTTGTGGGATATTCGCTGACGATCAAGTCGGCGACGCGGCGGACCTGCCGGATTTCAAAATCATCGGATTGCCCATTCGGCACATCATCGAGCAATTTGACGAACGCCAGCAGGGCGAGGTAGGCCGCATCGGCGGGGAGATCGGTCTTCGTTTTGTCGGCGGTCGTATGCCGACCGACGTACTCGCCCAATACCGCGGCATCGTACGGTCGGCCCGACAGGTACTCGACGTAGGCGAGCAGATAGCGAGTGCGATCGACCAGCACCGCGTCGACCGACTCGCCCGCCAAAAGCAGAGCGAGCTTCAAGATGCGGGCCGTCTCATCGAGATGCGCCTGAAACGAGGCCTGAAATCGGCTGCGATCCTGTTTGTTCTTCGCCTGTGAGACCTGATTTCGCAGCGGATCGATTTGTTTAATGAGACTGTTGGCCAGTCCGTAGGCCTCGTCGAAGTCTTCCGGATCCTTTTCGGAATCACCCAGCAGCGCTTTGAGTCGCTGAATCATCTCGCGTGAGACGTCGCGGTACTCTCCGGGATAGGAGTTGATGAAACTCGCATCCTGCAGGGCGCTGCGAAGGTAAGATGTTCTTTCGGAAGGCGATATCTCAGCCGACTCGGCGAGCCGTTCAAATGCGATCGCCCGCTGCCACCGGACCCCAAGCGCCGTCTTGGTGGCGGCCGCTTTGCCGCGACGCAGGCTGAGCCAGTCGGAGGCTTCCTGCACGACGATCGCATGGTCGCCGTTGAGCGGGTGGTTTCGCACGATCAGATAGAACATGCGGGCCGTGTCTTTAATCTGCTGCGCGGTCGACGACCGGCTGACGTCGTTTTCCAGCAGCTCGCGATACAGGGCTTCTGCCCGTCGCAGGTTCGAACGGCTCTCCTCAGCAATCTTGTCGTCGAGTCGTTGCGACTCGTCAGGCCGGGCCGACATCTCTTCAAACGCTTTCGCCCGCCACAGCTTCGCGTACAGACCGGCGATCATCGTGCGATAGCGTTCGGTGATGTCCGCGTACGCCTCGGCCGCCTCTTTCAGAAGTCCCCGCCGTTTCTCGTCGTCGTCCGGATAGGTTTGTGCTTCGAGATATATCGTCTGAGCCAGATCAAGCTGAGAACTCATGAAGCGGGTCTCTGCTCGATCGCGTTCGGCTCGCTTCTCCTTTTCCTCGGCCGGAATGTTCAATCCGAATGACTTCCACTCCTGCTCGTAGCGATCCTTCGCGTCGGTGAAGATTCGCCGCGCTTCGAGAATAGAGTCACGGGCGTCGGTCCTGAGTTCCTTCGCTTTGCTTCGATTCGACGGACTCTTGGCCTGAAGGAGTAAAGCTTCCGCCTTCCCCATCAGGATTTTTCCCCGCTCCGAATTGGCTTGCGCCACTTTGGGATGATCAGGGTTCCTGCTGACAAACAATTGCAGCGACTCGGAAGCCTGCTCCAACTCCCGCAATTGTGTTTGAAAATCACGCTTCGACCGCGCGCTTTGGATAAGCGTCGTCGCTCTCTCGTAAGGGATGAGAACGGAGATATCGGTCGGGACGCTGCGGTCGTCCTCCAACTGATCGAGATAGATCAGGGCGTAGTCGTAATACCCGCGATCGCGGAGTCCGTCGACGAACTCCAGGTAGGGAGGATCGGCCAGTGCGATCGAACCGCACGTCGCCCATCCGACGATCAGCGCGACAAGGGCAAGGGCGGCCCGCATCACGAACTGCGGGTGGGATTTCGTACGATCCGCCGTTCGGCGATCTCGGACCAAAGTGCTCATCGGGGGCCTGCAACACTAGAAAGTCGATCGGACAACTCGATCGAACAAATCGACGAACTCCGAAACGTCCTCAGTCTACGCACGGCGTCTGAGACTGCAAACGCCCGCGTGACAAAGCGGCTCAGAGCGAGAGGACTGCGGAAGACCGAACGAGCGAGTTCGGGCAGGGCAGGGCGGTGCCGTAGCGGGACGCACCAGAAGCAAATGCAAGCATCGGATTCCGGGGCGCGCTCGATATCGATGCTGCGACCGAAATCGCAATGTCGTCGAGATATCCGACAGCAGGCAGACGGCTAATCCCGTAAACGGAGATCAACCTCCGCCGACAATTCTGTCGCCGGGCGGAATTCAGCACTTAGTTCAACTGCAGAAACGCAACGGCCGCAAGTGCGGCCAAACCGAGCACGGCAATCACCGCACCCCATTTGATCGTGGTCGGCAAGCCCGATTGAGCCGGGCGACTTTGAGGTCCGGCACCGTTTTCAGCGACGACCGATCGACCGTCCACTCCATGGCCTCGATCATCCGCCTGCAGGTGCGATTCGATGCGTTCTGCGAGCCCCATGTAAACAGAGGAGGCAGCCGGCTCACGAAATCGCTCTTCAAGAAGCCGTCCGAGTGTATGGTACTCGGGTGTCGGTGCCGGTTCGTCGCCGGTGGCGTAACGCAGGATGGCCGACAGATCCGCCGAAGGCTTGAGGCCGAGCGACCGTCGAACCGCCGGTGCGGCCAGATGAACTTCTCCGTCGTCGTCGATCAGCACGCGGGACGCCTCACTCAGATCGAGTTCCTCTAATTCAGAAGCATCGACCTTCGCCAGCAGCACGGCGAGTTTCTGCACCAACTCCAAACCGGCATCCCAAGGCAACGGTCCTGTTTCGGCGACAAGTTCGTCGAGCGTTAGGCAGGTTACGGAGTGCATCGGCACAACCGCGACGGCCCCCGGATGCAGGTCGGAATCGCGAAGCGATTCAGTTTGCGAAGTGGTCACCAGACTTCGTCCCCACGTTGATGGCCGGAAGGATTTGCCGCGCCGCTGGACAGGACGACCATGCAGCGGCGAACGACGGCGATTCCTCAGATTCTTCGGCCCATTCTACGCAGCTTTACTTCGGACATGCCGAACGCATACACAACGCGTAGTTTGCGTGACTCTAATCGGCTTCCGACCGGTCCTCAACCGGTAATTCTTTGAGTTTTCTGCGAAGTTCTCGGCATCCGAGCCTCACCAAGGTGAGCATTCGGAGCGGCACTTCGCGTCGCGATTGTTCGCGGGCGAAGTATGGAAGATATTCGACCAGCTTCCGTTCGCATGAAGTCGGGTCCCGCGCGGTCGAACTTGGCCCAGCGCCACGTTGTACTCATACGCTGGATTCGACTGACAAATATCATCGACTCGCGAAGGTTCGAGGCTTACTATTCCGACCCGCGGAGAATTGGAGGGGGAGTGTCGACCAGAAAGCAGGCCCGGCGCAACTCACCTTTCAGTTTGTGAAAGGGAATAATCCGCCTGTCGCCACGACGCGTTCGTGACATCGAGAAAGCATTCTGGAGAACGTAAGGATGCCATCGGGGTCGGCGAGGCAAAGTAAGGAGGAGCAGATGCGAAAAAGTGAATTCCTCAGCGGTGTGATTGCCGCCTCACTTGGAATCGTGATCTCGGTCGGCGGAATACAGACCGCCGCGGCCCACGATTCATCGCTCAACGCGACGGTGCAGCACGACGAGATCACGCCGCACGTCGTGTCTTCGACCGAACTCGCAGACAGTATCGAAAGTGAGCCCCGCACCGGCACCTTGATATTCACCCAAGGCGATTGTCTGGCCGTGAAGGTGTTCTCGGCCAGTTCCTTCACCCATGTGGCGGGTCTGGTCGTCGGTGATGACGGCGAGGTTTTAGTCTACGAAAGTCAGAACGGTGTCGGTGTTCGCAAAATGCCGTTGCGAGCTTACCTGCGAATCCAGGAGGGCTGCGATTTGTCGATCTGCCGTCCCGCGCGTGTCATGGACGTCAAGCAGCGGGTCGAGTTTGTCGAGCATCTGGAATCGCAACTCGGCCGACCTTATCTCGTTCGACACCATCTAACGGGGAATCGAGCGCACGGCATTCATTGCGCCGAGTACATGACCGACGCGTTGATGTCTGCGAAACTGCTGCACGCTCGGAAGCCGCCCAAGGTGTCGCCGGCAAGCCTGAGGCAGGGGGCGATTGAAACCGGACTCTACGACGCGGCGCAAAGCGTGTTCGTGTCCGAGATCGAACCGGTGGCGGTGGAAGGTCAAAATTGGTGCGACCAAATGTGGCTCGACACCGTCGTCTGCACGAAAAACTGCTGGAAAACAATTCGCTCCTGCGTGCTGTGCAAATGAGCGGAGCGAGGCCGCGACATCTACTCCGTTGTTCGGTACGGTGTTGATCGAGGCGTATCGTTCGCGTTTGATCCACACAAGGATCGACGCGTTTTTGAAGCAGTTTCGAACCCGGCGCATGGGTGACTTTCTCCGCATCGCCGTACAGCTTCGGTCGAGCTGATCGGTGCTCTACGTAGCCGATCGCAAGAGAGCTATGTGCGACCAATTCACGGTTCTTGATGGGTTACCCTTCATCAGGGTCGGGTGGCGACGTATAGTAAGTAGAACTCCGTCCCATCTTCTGATCATCTCTATCTCACTTCGGATTTAGCGAGGATATCGTGGCTGAAAGCGAAAGCTTGACGAAGATCGATGACTACGACGTCGTCGGCCAGCTTGCCAAAAGTGCCGTCTCCGAACTCTACGAAGTCCGTGAGGGCACGAAGACCTATGTCATCAAGCGCCTGACGACTGAGGCCGCGAAGAAGTCGGATGTCGTCGCGATGCTGAAGCAGGAGGTGAAGGTCTCGCAGTCGATGGAGCACCCGAACCTCGTGCGCGCTCACAAGTTCGTCAAGACTAAGGAGCACGTCTACGCCGTGATGGACTTGTTTCGCGCTCCGTCGCTGAAAATCGCGGTGCAGGGGGATGTTCTTGAACTTCACCCGCGATTCGATCGGCTGTGCGAGCAGTTGTTTCCCGCCTTGGGCTACGTGCATAGCAAGGGTTGGATCCACAACGATATCAAGCCGGACAACATCCTGTTCTCCAAAGCGGGCGAGTTAAGACTGGTCGACTTCTCACTGGCGATGAAAAAAGCGAGTGGCGTCGGAGCATTGTTCGCCGGAAAGCTCAAAGCAATCCGTGGAACGCGGACATATATCGCACCGGAGACGATTCGTAAAGAATATCCGAACCCGCAGACCGACATCTACAGCCTCGGCGTATTGCTGTACGAATTGCTGACCGGCCAGGTCCCGTTCACGGCCGACAATCCGAATGAGTTATTGAAAAAGCATCTGGCCTCAGCTCCGCCGATGGCCTCGCAATTCAACAGCAACGTGACCGGTGACGTCGACCGTTACCTCGTCAAGATGATGGCGAAGAAGCGGGATCACCGTCCGCGTGATATGGATGAAGTCGCTTCAGAATTCCGCTCCATGAAGGTCTTCCTGCAGGACCCGACGGAACTGATCGCCGAGCGGGACAAGAAAGACGCCAAGGATGCCGAAGGTGGAGAGAACCTGGGCGTTCGTCTCGACAGCCGAACCGACGCCGCCCGAGGCGGAAAGAATGCGCCACCTTCGGCCCGGGCCAAGTCGAAGCCGAAACCCCGACCGGTTCCTCCTCCGGCGGCTCCACCGACACCTCCGGCGGTCGCCAGTCAGCCACCCGCTCCCGCACCAGCGCAACCGACGGCTCCGCCGCCTGCCGCACCACCTCAGGCGGCCCCGGCGGCGCAGCAGCAACAACCGGCTCCCGCGCCACCGGTCGCGCCCGCGGCGTCGGCCCAACCACCGGCGGCTCCGCCTGCTCCGCAGAGTCCTCCGGCCCAGCAATCGGCGCCGCCACCTCAGTCACCACCGCAGCCACAAACGCAATCAAAACCGGCAGCCGAGCAGCCGTCGCATACGGTTCACATTCCAGGCCAGGGGCATGTTTCGCCTGGGCGGGGGCAGATTCCGCAAGAGGTTCACCCCAGCCGCGGCGAGGAAGCCGAGGAAGATTTGCCGGTGATGGACGAACTGCCCGAAGTACTTTAGGGGCGGTCGACACTCGGGCCGACGCGGTGTTGCGGTTGATTCGGATCACTGACGCGTGGTTTACTATAGCGTAGTCCGATCGCCCGATCGCCGACCGTGGTTTCTGCGAAACGGGCGGCTCCTTCCGAAGCCGATCGCGCATCGGTGAAGGTCACGAAGACCGATCGCACCGCCCGTCATGAGCGCCATCCCACATCTTCCGTTCGAACGCGACGTTCATCAGCTCGAATTGCAGCTCGCCGAACTCGAGCAGCAGCCGAAGCCCTCGTCGAACATCAAGCAGGCGATCCGCAATCTCCGCGTCGAGATCAAGCGGAAGCGCCGCGAGATCTTCAAGAACCTCGACGCGTGGCAGATCGTCAAGGTCGCTCGCCACGAAGAACGCCCTCAGACCGCCGACTACATCGAGTTGCTGTTCGACGAATTCGTCGAGCTGCACGGCGACAAGGGCTTCGGCGACGATCGCGCGATCGTCACCGCGTTGGCGAAGATCGACGGCCGCAAGTTGATGTTCGTCGGCCAGAAAAAGGGACGCAATCTGAAGGAGCGAAACGAGTGCAACTACGGCTGCGCTCATCCGGAAGGATATCGCAAGGCGATCGCGAAGATGAAGCTCGCCGAAAAGTACGGCCTGCCGATCGTCACGTTCATCGATACCCCGGGAGCCTTTCCGGGGATCGAAGCCGAGGAGCGCGGCCAAGCCTATACGATCGCGCTGAACCTCCGCGAGATGGCCCAGCTCAAAGTGCCGATCGTCTGCATCGTGATCGGCGAAGGTGGCTCCGGCGGGGCACTCGGGATCGGGATCGGCGACCACGTCGCGATGCTCGAATTCAGCTACTACTCGGTCATCAGTCCCGAGGGCTGTGCGGGCATCCTTTGGAAGCACGTTCGGCACGCCGACAAGGCCGCCGTCGCGCTCAAATTTACGAGCAAGGATCTTAAGCGTTTGAAGGTCGTCGATGAGGTCATCGAAGAGCCTCTCGGCGGAGCGCACCGTGACCATCGCGCGACGGCCGATGCGCTGACCGCCTCGATCATTTCGGCGCTCGATAATCTCGCATCGATAGAGGGGGATGACCTCGTCGATCGACGCTACGATCGCTTCCGCCGGATGGGTGTGTTTGAAGAACGGGCGACCTCCGAGATCGCTGCTGCGGGCGATGCTTCGGCCGCCGACGAAGCGGGCGAGGCTGCTACGGACACTTCGCCTTCCAACGGTTCGTCGTCCACGTCTGACAAGGCGACCGAACCGGCCTCCGCGAGCAGCACGACGTAGAGCAGGCCCACCCGTTCGAGGGGCCGCTCCAACGTCCGATAATGCCCCTTATGTTCAACTCGCGGGTCAAAAAGGCAGGAAATACTGCGATTTCCGGTTCGGCCCGTTTGGCAGCCCGGTCCCCTGAACCGGCTGCGGGCGAAGCTTCGGAGGCGGACTTCGGGACGCCGATCGATCCTTCGCGAAGCACCGAATTCCGATGCGATGAGGCGACGCATATGGCGAGGACGTACGGGTTCATCCTGACGCTGCGAGGCGTCGATACCTCCTCCCCGGCGTTCGTTGATGCCGTGTTCGAAGCCGGGGGCGACGATGCTTCTGTCGGGGGCGGATTCCGTCGCGAGGAGGTCGCATTCGATCGCGACGCGGAGTCTTTCGATGAAGCCGTTCGATCAGCGATCGCGTGCCTGAGAACCGCGGCGCCGACGACCGAGGTTATTGGAATCGAGGTGGACGATCCGGCCGATCTTGCGCAATTGCTGCCGGCCTGAGTGCGCCCGATTTTTGAATTAAGTGCGGCGCTTCCGCTTCCCATCGGCGACCTTCGGCGAGGCCGACTCCACTGCCCTGCCGTGACGGGTGATCCGGGCTTCCAACGGCGTCGCCAAATCGGTTCCCGGATCGGGATCGGGGCGGATGTCGAGCAAGTCCGATTTCCAGTCCTTCAGCACCGTCTGCGCGACCGACGGATCGACGCCAGAGAATCGCTGCTGCGCTTCGTTGATGATCGAGTCTCGAATCTTCGGACTGTCGGAATAGACCGCCGCAATTTCGCCGAGCAGCTTTCGGTTTTGCTCGGCGATCGAGGCAGAGTTCGGCTTCGCCGGCGGAGCGACCGATTCCGACACCCCTGCCCACGCGCGGAAGATCGACTCGACCGAGCCGACGTTCGCCGGCGTCGCACGAAGGTCCCGGACGAGTCGCTCACGTTCCGTCGGAGCGCTGCGTGCGAATCGGTCACGGAAATCTTCAAGAACTCTCACGCCGAAGCGAGACGCCGACGCCGCGAGGTATGATTCGAACTCGCGCCGCAAATCATTTTTCGCCGGCGACGGCTTGGCCTCCGGCAATGCTCCGAAATCGGAATCTTTGCCGCCCGGTATTCGGTCGATCGGAGTCTGCGGTGGCGTGCCGAAGTTGTCGCCGGAGGAGCCGCTCCCCGGCGTGCCCGAACCGCTTCCGTCCGCGATGATCGTTTCACCGTCGGTCTCGGTCGCACGGGGAGGGCGGTCGAAGTTTTCGAGATAGGGATCGAGAATGTTCGCGAGGCCCTCCGGCATGATCGGCTGCAACTGCCACATGACGACGGCCGCCACGTAGCCGGCCCTACTGTTGAGAACCGTCGGTCGTGCCGCTTCCGAAAGGGTCACAGCGAAGAAGGTGATCAGGAGTGCGAACGCCGTCCCTTTGACGAAGCCGAATATCCCGCCGAGATGGCGATCAAACTCGACGAACTTCGCCTTTTCCAAAGCCGAGTGCATCGATCGCGCGATTGCGAACGAGACAAACGATGCCCCGATGTAAATGATGAACATCGCGATCCACCGATTCAGCGGCGGCTCCACACCGATGATCGGAGCGATCACAGGGGATAGCGTTTCGGCGAACAGGAAAGCGAGAACTAAGCCGGCAATGCCAGCGAGCTGCCACACGAAACCCCGCCGCATCCCGCGAATGGTGCAGAACGCAAGCAGGCCGAGAATGACGAGGTCGTACCACATGGAACGCATCCGCACACGAAATTCGGAATGGGAGCGCAGCAGCGTTCCCGGGTGTGTGGGTTGTAGAACAAATCGGCGGGCGGGCTAAAGAGCGATTTTGGCGACCTTCAATTGAAGGGGATTCCGGTCACTCGGTGCGCGGGGCGTGTCGCCCACGCGGGAGTCAGATCGCCCACTTTTTTTCAGTCGCCGCGATTGCTCGCAGGCGCTGTGGCCGATCGAAACGATGCAAGAACCTGACGGGCTCTCAGATGCGGGGGCGAGACGCACCCCGGCACCCGAACATCGGTGCCACGAACTATGAAGGGTGGCTGGGGACGGGCGCGAGATCGAAAGTTGTCCTCCTCGAACTCTGCAGGCGTACCCGATAGCCGATTGCCCGCCCCCAGTGCTGGGGCGATCGAATAGATAACAGCAGGTCGGCGTCGCCCCGCGCTCGCTGGGGGCGGCTCTTCGAGACCGTCCCCAGCCACCCATTTTTTGTCCGGCGCAACCATCTTTCCTCGGTTGGAGGAACACACGGTGCGCACCGCCTCTGTTCGCCCCGCCGGTGGGTGCAGTTACCTAATTGCAGCTTCCCATGCGGCGGATGTTGCCGCGGCAAAACTGCCGGGCGCGCGTCCGATTTTTTTAAAGCTGTCGGCTGTCGGCTATCGGCTGTCAGCTATTAGCAAGACACGAGTAGCCCGGCCTTTCATGGCCGGGTGCCGACAGGCACAAGATGCCGTTCGAGAACATTAAGAAAGAGTTGGAGGCCGACTGCGAGAGTGAAATTAATGAATTTCGAGTGGCACGGACAACGTCCGTGCGGCGCAGCCGCCAGAGTATTCAGCTACCGGCCATAATTAACATTGGACGCCGGACTGGTAAGGACATCTCTGCCCAGATGCTCTTGTCGCTGCGCGACCCGGACGATGTCCGGGCCACTCTTAAACGGGTAGCCCGGCCAATTTTGGCCGGGTGCCGACAGGCACAAGATGCCGTTCGAGAACACTAAAAGAGAGTGAGAGGCTGCCAACTGGAAAGAACTTAATAATCCCCGAGTGGCACGGACACCGTCCGTGCGGCGCAGCCGCCAGAGCATTCAGCTGCCGGCCACAATTAACATTGGACGCCGGACTGGTAAGGACATCTCTGCCTGAGTGCTCTACGCGACCCGGACGATGTCCGGGCCACACTTTGATTTACTGTTTGAGAACAATATGAGATCGTTGAAGGCCGACTACGAAAGTGAAATTAATAAATTCCGAGTGGCACGGACACCGTCCGTGCGGCGTAGCCGCAAGAGTATTCAGCTACCGACCACATACAACATTCGATGCCAAATTAGCAGGGATATCTCTGACTGAAATCTCTTGTCGCTGCGCGACCCGGACGTCGTCCGGGCCACTCGCTTGAATCATCAATGTTGGTCATCGAATCGCCGATCTCGGCAGGGACCGACAGGCAGAAGATACTGTTCGAAGGCGTCACAGGAGTAAGGGTGGCCGACCACTCAAGGACACCTTCTCGAAAAGCATCTTGTCGCTGCGCGACCCGGCCGTGAACGGCCGGGCTACCCGCGGTCGGGACGACCGGGCGCCGTCTCCGCCCGACTCCTGACTCCTGACTTCCGACTTCCGACTTCCGACTTCCGACTTCCGACTTCCGACTTCCGACTTCCGACTTCCGACTTCTGACATTCCCCCGCCTCATCTTACCGGCAATTCCGCGTACGTTTTGTCGATATCGGCAAGGAGATTGAGGACCGACTTCACGCCGAAGCCGAGGTATTCTTCGCCCTGCTCCGCCGTGGCCTTGGTCGCATCGCCCCAGGTGCCCGTTTTGGTGATGCGGTAGACGCTGCCGGGGGAGGTAAAGAAGAACGCGGCGTGGATTGCCGGGGACTCGGTGATCGTCTCCGGGAAGTTGGGGAACTCGGTATTGGCCTGTTCCATATCGACCAGTTCGGGATCGATGGCGAGGATCGCGGAGACTTCGGTCATCCCGGCGTGCAACCCTTTATCAAGGGTGAGATATTTGTCGCGCTCTTCGGCGGTCAGACCGTCCCAGTAATTGATCGGGAACGCGATCGTGCCCTCGGGCAGCCCGGCCTCGGCGGCTTGAGCGCAGGCGTAGGCGATCGGGTAGGTGTTGTCGAAATGGCCATTCAGGAACACGATCTTGCGGAAGCCGCTTTGGGCGAACGAGAGCGTGAGGTCCTTGATGACCGCCATGAAGGTTTCGATCGAGACGCTAAACTCAGCGGCGAATCCACGGTGTGGGTAGGAGAGCGTGTAGGCGAGCGACGGCGCGATCACCGCTTCGATTTCTCCGGCCACACGGCGAGCGATCTCCTGTGGAATGATTACGTCGGTCCCGATCGGCGAGTGCGGCCCGTGCTGCTCGGTCGCCCCGACGGGAATGATGACCGTCTGAGACTTCTCCAGGAACTGCTCCAGTTCGCGGTTGGTCATTTCGGCAAGGAACGGAGTGGAGCGTTTCATGACGGTACTTTGCAGAAAAAGGAGGCGTTTACTTGGCGGCGAAGAGTCGGCCGAAACGTTTTCTAACGCAGATTCCATTGAACGGAATTCGTTCGGCCGGCAACAGCCTGGTGATCCCGGCCTCAGCTCGCCGCTCGGTCGGGCAAAAGTGCAAAAGCGCCCCGTCGCGTGGGAGATCCGTCTTGCAAAATGTGCAATTATCGTGAGAATCCCAGCCGTCGCTTCAGGGGCCTCCGCCAAGGCATGTTCCCGAAGTCCCTATTCCTGAGTCAGTTACGGATATCCGGCTAAAAGAAAGCTTCGGTGGCGAAGTTTCGGCACGGCGATTGTTTACGACGCACTCAAGCTGACAAGGATGTCGGCAGGGCAACGGTGCAAGAAGCATCCCGCCCGACGTGAACCCCGCTCTTTTACGGGACCCGGTGAGCATGGAAGCTCGATGGATTCGCTTTGCGCTGGCTCTGGCCGCGCTTCTATCTTTGGCAGCCGCCCCCGCGAACGCGGCTTCGTATCGCAGCCCCAACTTTGTTGTCACCGCGCCGACGGCAGAGTTTGCTCAAGAGGTCGGAATGACCGCTGAGCAATGGAGGTCGCGATTGGCGAAAGAGTGGCTTGGCAAAGAACTCCCGAAGTGGAGCCGGCCCTGTCCGATCTCCGTGAAGGTCGGGCAGATCGGCGCCGGTGGAGCAACCTCGTTCTCGTTCGACCGGGGACACGTTTTCGGTTGGCGGATGCAGGTTCAAGGGACGGCCGAGCGGATTCTCGACTCGGTGATTCCGCACGAGGTCAGCCACACGATTTTCGCGACGCACTTTCGGCGTCCCCTGCCCCGTTGGGCGGATGAAGGGGCGGCCACGTTGGCTGAGCATCCCAGCGAAAAACGTCGGCAGGAAATGACGTTGCGACAGGTCTGGAAGACCGAACGCCGCATCCCGTTGAACCAACTGATCGGGATGAAGGAGTACCCCACCGACATGCGAGACGTGATGACGCTCTACGCCGAGGGGTATTCGCTCGCGAATTTCCTCGTGCAGGCCGGCGGCAAGGCTCGCTACCTCGAATTCCTCGAAGACGCGTTCGACGGCGGTTGGGATCAGGCCCTCGGTAAGCATTACAATCTTCGCGGCGTCGCAGCCTTGGAACGGCGCTGGGATTCGTGGGTCCTCGCCGGCAGCCCCGAGCTTCAACCCGGAACGATGGTGGCCGCGAACGATCACCAGCAACAACCGACCGGTGTGGCCGTGGCCTCGGCCGACACGTCGGCACCGAGCGGCATGACAATTCGCTCGCAATCGCCAGATGCCGAGACCCCCGGGGCCGAAGACCTCGGACGACCGGTGACCAGTATCTCCGTGCAAGAAAATATGGCTGCCGCTCGTGCCGAGCCGCAGCCGCCCCGCGGCGGGACCCCTTCCCTGGTGGCTCGTCCGAAACCACTCGACAGCTTCGTCAGCTACGAGGAAATTCGCTCGGCGGTTGCTCTGGCTGAAGCGGCCGGATTGCTCAGTGATCGGCAGGCAGCCGAGGTCTTAAACAATTCAAGCCGCACTCCCGAATAACTTCGCTCAAAACGCAACTCGCAACAGTAAAGGATCGACCCAGTAGGACGACACCCGCAACCCTTCGCCGGCTGGTCGAGTTCCCCGCCCGATCCGCCGCCGGAGTCATCGATCAACCCGCGATCGATGTGGAGGGAGGTGTCGGTGGAGCTCGCGGAATCGACCAAAGTCCCTCTCCCCTGACTGTTCCGGTATCCCACCGGGACACGATTTCGGGCCTCCCCGCAAGACCGACACCGCTCGTCCGCAGACGAGCCGCCGAATTTCGGCGGCTCGTCTTTTTTTGTCGAGAGTCGAGAGTCGAGAGTCGAGAGCTGAGAGCTGAGAGCTGAACGGGGCTGGAATCTTGCCGGACGGGTTGGGCCGGTTACACTGCGGGTATCTCTCACAGAGTCAGTTCCGCGGGACGTTGATGGATTATTCGCACTTCAGCATCTTGCTCCTGCTATTGAGTCTGGCGTTGCTCGTGACGGAGGTCTTCATTCCGTCCGGCGGCGTGCTGGGGGTGCTGACCGTCGTGGCGCTGCTTGGCTCAATCTATTGCGCGTACGAAGCGTGGTGGGGCACGAGTCCGACGGCCTGGTGGATTTACGTCGCGTCGGTCGTGTTTTTGATACCGTCGGTTCTTGTCGGGGCGTTTGCGGCATTTCCGCACACACCCTTCGGCAAGCGGGTGCTGTTGGAAGCCCCGACGCCCGAAGAGATTCAGCCTTACGCGAAAGAGCGCGAAGAACTCGCCGGACTGGTCGGAAAGCGCGGCGAGTCACTGACGCCGCACGCCCCGGGCGGGATGGTGATCGTAAACGGTCGGCGGTACCACTCCGAAACGCGAGGTTTGATGCTCGATCCGAAGCAGGAGATCGAGGTCGTTTCCGTATCCGGGAATCGCCTTGTGGTCCGGCTCGCCGACTCTCCGGCTCCGCCGTCGCAAGAGATCGAAGACGAGACTCCCGAGATCGCAGACGGCTCGCCGGAGGACACTCAGGACGAGATTGGGGACGACGCGAGTCGAGACCGGAGGCCGGACGGATCATCCATTGATTTCGATCTGCCGGAGACTTCGTGACGCGACTGCTTGAGTCGCCGGTAGCCGGGGCGTTACGCTACCGCCAATGTCCAACTGAGATGTGGCCCGAAACGATTGAACGACTACGGTCGGCCCAATGCGACTGGAGAGCGGGATGATTTTTGCCCAGAACGGCAGTCTGTTTATCTGGATCGGCGGGATATTCGTATTTCTCGTGGTCCTGTTCATTTTCGCGGTCTTCGCGAGATATTTCGGCCTGTGGATTCAGTGTAAATTCACGGGAGCCAAGGTCTCGCTGCCCGACCTCGTGATGATGTCGCTGCGGAAGGTCAATCCGACCATTATCGTCCGCAGCCTGATTATGGCTGTGCAGGCGGGGCTGCTGCGTGACTACCCGCTGACCCGCCGCCAGTTGGAAGCGCACTACCTCGCCGGGGGCAACGTTCCGAACGTCGTGCGATCGCTGATCGCCGCCCATCGGGCGCAGATCGATCTCAACTGGGATACGGCCGCCGCGATCGATCTCGCCGGTCGTGACGTGCTCGACGCAGTCCGTACGAGCGTTTATCCGAAAGTGATCGATTGCCCCGACCCGAAGAAAAAGGCAGGCACACTCGACGCCGTGGCTGGTGACGGGATTCAGTTGAAAGCACGGGCGCGAGTGACGGTGCGAACGAACCTGAAGCAACTGATCGGTGGGGCGACTGAAGAGACCGTGATCGCACGGGTCGGTCAGGGCATCGTCCAAGCGATCGGTTCGACGGCCTCTTACGCAACGGTTCTTGAGAACCCCGACCAAATTTCTCGGACTGTGCTCGGACAGGGACTCGAAGCGAACACGGCCTACGAGATCGTCTCGATCGATATCGCCGATATCGACGTGGGCGAGAACATCGGAGCCCGGCTGCAGGCGGATCAGGCGGAAGCCGACATGCAGGTGGCTCAGGCGAAGGCCGAGCAGTTGCGAGCCGAAGCGGCCGCGCAGGAACAGGAAATGATCGCCAAGACGCAGGAGAATCGGGCGACGGTCGTGTTGGCCGAAGCCGAAGTGCCTGCGGCGATCGCCGAAGCATTTCGCTCCCGCCGACTCGGTCTGCTCGACTATTATGAATTGAAGAACGTGCAGGCTGACACGCGGATGCGGTCGTCGATCGCGGGAGAAACGGTCGATAGCACTGCGGAGCGCGGCTGAGTCGAGGCTTCGCGGCGTTCTTACTTGAAAACCACTTTCGGGCGGAGAATCGGACGATGATGCTATTCGCCGACGGTATTCAGGTGGTGATTAGCGTGGTCGTGCTGATCATCGGGTTTATTGGCTGGCTCATGCAGATCGCCGGTCAGCAGAATCAGCCGAAGCAACAGGCTCGCCGTCCGCGGCCACCTCGGCCCAATGCCGGGGGACCCCAGGCTGGCGGCGGTGATCGGCTTCGGGACGAAATCGAGGTCTTTCTCAACGAGGTTTCTGACCGGCCCGATGGTGGTCCGAAGGAGCGGCCGGCGCGGCCACGCCCGGCGGCATTCAATGATGAGATCGCGATTGAAGTGATCGAAGAAGAGCCAACGCCCCGCCCTGCCCCCAAACGCAAGCCGGGCCGCCCTGCTGAAAAGCGTGAGCACCTTCACAGCGAGCTTGAAGACCGCCATCTCAAAAAGATGGAGCGATCGGAGTTTGACGACGTCAAGCGGCACGTCGGCGAATACATGCCGCATTCAGAGTCGTCTCGCGCGGAGTCGGCTTTCGGCGATCAACCAATGACGGGCGTTCGGAAAGAAACGTTCCGGTCGTCGCTTGCTCCTCAAACGAGCGCTGACATCCGTGCCGTCTTTGAAGACCCGACACGGGTGCGCGAGGCAATTGTGGTGTCCGAGATTTTGCAGAAACCGCGAGTCCTCCGGCGTTGACCGGCATTGGCAGGAGGCGTTCGACACCATCGCCGCATTGCGATAGTGAAGCCGTCGTCCGGCGGCGCTGCTGGCGCACTCATCCGCCCTTATTCGGGTCTGCTTCGTCCGGAGTTCGTATAACCTCGATCCCTGTCTGGCGACGCTGGCCGTGCCGGCTCAGGTCAATTTCCTTGGCGAGACGATGCTTGGCGAGCGCAGCGACGATAGAATCAGTGACTGCTCCGTCTTCGGTGAACCGCTGCTATGTCTGACTCGCTACTCAAAGTTCTGCTGTTCTCCGGCCGGTTCGAGGTGCGGGCCAGCTCGAGTTACACGCTTCGCTTAGCGCGCAGACTCCCCGAATTCGGCGTCGAGCCGCGGATCGTTTGCACCGATGCGCGACGGATCGATCCCGAATTACGCAACGCCCTATCGGTCGGGATCTACCCTCATCTGCTATCGCCGGTGC
This sequence comes from Stratiformator vulcanicus, assembly GCF_007744515.1. NCBI lineage: Bacteria > Pseudomonadati > Planctomycetota > Planctomycetia > Planctomycetales > Planctomycetaceae > Stratiformator > Stratiformator vulcanicus. Next base: position 4,289,113 of record NZ_CP036268.1, on the reverse strand, counting down.
TGGGATCGGTCGTGTTCGAGGGCTTACGCCGCGACCAAGCGGATGATCCGCCCGATCTGGTTCACGCTCAATCGCTCGCGGTTCTGAAACCGGCCGTTCGATTGGCCAAGCTGCTGGGATGTCCGTGCATTGTCACGTTCGCCGCCTCGCCACCGGCCACGACGCGGTTCCCGGAGATCGGGCGAGGCTGCCAAGCGGCGATCGCCATCAGCAGTGCGCTCCGCAACGACTTGATTCGCCGCAATCGCGTGCGTCCCAATTTTGTTCGGCAAATTCACAGCGGCGTCGACATCCCGGAGGTTGACGATCTCAACACGGTGCTCGAGCCGGGTCACACGCCGGTCGTCGGGACCGCCGGCCCCTTGGAAATTTCCAAAGGGCTACCTTACTTCCTCGGAGCAGCCGCCCGCGTGCTCGCTTCACATCCGCAAACTCAGTTCCTTGTCTCGGGGGCCGGGCCGGAAGAACACAATCTGCGCCGTCTCGCCCGCGAATTGAAACTTGACGGAAGCCTGACGTTCGCGTCGAGCCTTTATGATTTTTCGCGTTCCATGTCGGCACTCGACATCTTTTGCCTGCCGTCGCTCCAGCAGGGACTGGGGGCGACCATGCTTGAAGCGATGGCGAACGGGCGGCCCGTCGTGGCAACCCGCGTGGGAGGCGTTGACACCATCGTGACCGATGGCGAAACGGGACTGATCGTGCCTCCGTCCGACAGTAGTCGGCTCAGCGAGAGAATCATCGAACTCTTAGATGACCCGCCGCTGGCACGGCGGATCGGGGATGCCGGTCGCACGCTCGTTCGCGAGCGATTTCAAGTCGCCCGGATGGTCGCCGAAACGGCCGCACTGTATGGCGAAGTGATCGCCGGTCGGGCGGATTTGTCGAAATCGACGGAACGAAAATTGAAGTGCAAACTGCCGAAACCGACAGTCAAGAACTGAGTTTGACGCTACCCTTCCCCGCAGTTCGCTCGCTTATTCTCCGTTTATGTTTGCTGTGATATGGATGCGGAAATTGTCGCCATCGGTTCGGAACTGACCCGCGGGGCGAAGCTCGACACGAACAGCCAGTGGCTCAGCACCGCACTGGCCGAAGCGGGCATCACCGTGCATTGGCAGGTGACCGTTGCGGATGATCTGCCGAGAATTGCGCAAGCATTTCGCACAGCCGCTGGGCGATCTGACCTCGTCATTATTACCGGGGGACTCGGGCCCACGCAGGACGACCTGACGCGCGACGGGCTGGCGACCGCCTTCGAGCGACCACTCGAATTCGATCAATCTCAGTTCGATCAGATTCGCCGGCTGTTCGAGTCGCGGGGTCGAACCATGGCCGAGCGAAACCGCCTGCAGGCGATGTTTCCCCGCGGGGCGACTCCGATTCCGAATCCGATCGGCACCGCTCCGGGTATCTGGCTCGAAGTCTCCAAGGGGGACCGATCAGAGAGCGTCTGCCGGTTCGCGGCGCTCCCGGGTGTCCCGTCCGAAATGAAGCGCATGTACGCGGAGTTCGTCAGGCCGCGACTGCCGCAAACGGACCAGATCATCCGAACGGCCCGCATCAATATTTTCGGGGCGGGCGAGTCCGAAGTCGAAGAGCGGCTCGGAGAGCTGACCGCGCGAGATCGCTCCCCGGAAGTCGGGATCACAGCTCACGAAGGCACGATCACGCTGCGAATCGTTGCCCGCGGAACGAGCGAAGAGGATTGCGCCCGGCAATTCGATGCCGTGCGGACCACCACCACCGAGAAGCTTGGCGATTTGGTCTTCGGCGAAGAGGATGTCGAGTTAGAACATATTGTTGCCGAGCATCTTGCGAAATTGGGTCGAACACTCGCGATTGCCGAAACTGCGACGGCGGGACTTGTGGCACACCGACTCTTTTTGACCGAAAGGGTCGACGACCTTGTCGTGCGGGCGATCACGCTATCGCCGAATCAATTTGCAACTTTGGCAGAAATGACGGGCTCCCCTCAGCTTGCTGAGAATGAAATGAAGGGACTCGCCGCCGATTGCGCTCTCAAACTTCGGCGGGACGCCAGAAGCGATTTCGGATTGGCCATCTCTCCATTCGAGACCGTCCGAGACGCTCAAGTCGCTGCCGGTTTGGCAATTTCGCTTGCCGATGAAACGGGCGTTGAAGTGGTTCGCCACGTCCCAGTCGGCGATTGGAGCATCGCGCGGAGTCGCGCCGCGAAAGCCGCTCTTGATCTACTGCGTCGATCGTTAGCGCGGCATCGTTAATAATGAGATTGCTTCACCGTCCGCTCGAAACGGCGTGTTGCATTTCATCAACGTTTTTCTGACGCGATCGCCTGAGATCAAGCAGCGTCCGCCCGAGTTATGGCGTACGTTTCGTGAACGTGCGGTTCTCCGCTGCCTGCCCTCGCGTTCCAAAATGCCTCTTATTGCTATGACCGATCCCATCGTTGAACTTGATCCCGAACACCGTGTCCCCGGCGCCCTCGAAGCACAAATCCTGACCGCGCAGCACCGGCTGCTAGAGACGGGGCTGTTCACCGATGAGGGCCTGATCGAACTCATGGAGCGGCACCCCCGAGCCCTGTGCAACCTCAGCATGATGGGGACAAATCAGGAAGAGTATGTATGGGGCGACGTCGACGCGACTGGATATGATGCGGCCGATTTGCTGCGTGCCGTTAAAGAGGGCCGCTTCTGGATCAACGTCCGGCAGATTATGAAGCACCAGCCGGAGTTGCGCCGCATCGTTGACGAACTCTACGATGAGCTTGAGAACCAATCGCCCGGTTTCGTCGCGACTCGCCGCTCGGCGAACGTGCTGATTTCCTCGCCCGACGCGTTCGTCTATTACCACGTGGATGTCCCGCAGAACATTCTGTGGCACATCCGCGGCCGCAAGCGGGTTTGGGTCTACGGCGAGTGGGAGGACATCGTCCCGCGCGATATCTACGAAGCCATCGTTGATTGCAGCCGCGAAGAGGACGTTCCGTATCGCAGCGAATTCGATCAGAAAGCGGACGTGTTCGACCTCGAACCGGGTCAGGTCATCACTTGGCCGCAGAACACCCCGCACCGCGTCGAAAATCTCGACGGGCTCAACGTCTCCCTCTCGACCGAGCACTACACGCCCCGTGCGTTCCGGAAGGTCCGGGTGATCCGGGCCAATCGCTTTCTAAAGAACGTGCTCGGCCTGCCCGTCAAACAAGAGCAGACCGACGGTCCGGTCTTCGCCTTGAAGAACTCAGTCTTCCTCGCAAAGAGAACGGTTGAGAAGTACTGCGTTCGCAAGCAGGATTACTCTTATCCCGTGAAGTATCGACTGAACTTCGACGCGCCGCAGTTGATGGAGGCGGTTGAGCAAAGTGCTGGAGAGTCTTTGCAATCTGCCGGAGTTTGAGTTCACGAGCGAGCACGGTTGCGGATAGCCCGACGCGCCAGCGAGGCAGAATGATGTCGGTGAAATCTCTCCCAACATCTCGCGTCCTTAAAGCGGGTGTAAGCCCAATTCTGGCGTCGTGGCTCAACAGTCTTCGGCTTCAGTCAGAATGTGAGTCGCTACAGTTGTGAGACGCTTGGCGTGTCACCACGCAGCCGTCGATTTCCCGTTGAAAGATCCAGGCGGGTCGTTCGGCAATCGGCTCGAATTCACTCAGACGCGGCCTCGCTGGCGCTTCGGGCTATCGTTGCCACAACGATCTGTTCGTTGAAAGTAGGTCGGATCGAAGCGACAGTCATTGGGCTTTCGCCGGTCCTTCGGCCTGTCTTTGATCCGCGACCGCTCGCAGGGGCAGTGGAAATTGCCTAAGTTGCTATTTGCATTCCGCTCTCCGCGAAGGGCGTCCGCTCCGCTCACTTCGCACGTTGCGGGTCACAAATGGCCTCGTGAGACACCGTCGTGTCAGTAGCTGCGTCCGACCCTTCTGAGAAGATCCGCCCGGAACTCGGGACGGTGCAGGAAACGATGCTGATCCCGCTGTGGGCCCGCGCGACGGAGTCACAGCAGCGGTCCCCGATTCTGTGCGATCCCAAAGCAGTCGAAATCTGCGAGGCGATTGATTTCGACTTCGCGCAGTTTCGCCGGGCGACCATGAGCCGCGTCGGCATCGCCCTGCGGACGCTGCAGTTCGATGCGTGGATCAAGTCATTTCTGGCGGATCATCCCGCCGGAACCGTCGTTGAAGTTGGTGCTGGCTTGAGCAGCCGATTCGAGCGACTCGATAACGGTTCGGTTCGCTGGATTGATCTCGATCTCCCGGATTCGATCGCGCTGCGACGGAACTTTTTTGACGAGTCCCCCCGCCGCACGATGCTGGCGTCGTCGGTGCTCGATGAGCAGTGGCTCGATGTCGCTGCCGAAGCCGGCGGGCCATGGTTCGTTAACATCGAAGCGGTGCTGATGTATCTGGATGAACCGCAGATTCGAGATTTATTCGGGACGATCGCAAGCCGGTTACCCGGGGCAATGGTGGCGTTCGATACGTTGACGTCGCGGGGCCTGCGGCAGCAGGGCCGGCACGAGATGAAGCGATTTTTCGAGGCGACGTTCACCTGGTCAATTGAGGATACGCGAGCGATCGAACGGTGGGGCGATCAATTTCGATGCGTCGATCGGGTGAATCTGAAGCACGTCGCGGTCCGCAATCTCGATCGCATCCCCCTGCGGCTGAAAGTGATCAGCCTTGCGATGTCCGCATTTCGCAGGCGAGCCGTCAACGACTACTGGCTCTCATTGTTCTGCCTGAACGGCCAAGACTCGGCGATCGACGGCTGAGCTGACGCTTTGCCGGAACTGCCCTGCTATTGGATGTCGCTGGTCTTCAATAGCCCCGGCCGATGATTCGGCGATCGCTGATATTGCATAAGCGGTATGACAATCACGTTTTACGATGTCTTTGAACGACTCGCGGGGTTTTTTATCGGACAATTTTGTCGACTCCCGTCAATACATGAAGAGGTATTAACCCATCCGACCCAATTCACGGCGTGAGCTCACAGACTGAATTTGCAGTCATGGCGTCCCGATTGACCCAATCCGACTTTTCAAGCGTGGAACACGACCGCCCGGAATCCGGTGGCGGGCCGGATGAATTGTTCGTTGAGCTTTTCGCCAAGTCGAACCGACCCGTTTTCTCGTGGATTCTGACATTGGTGGGAAAAGAGTCGGTCGCCGAAGAGATTTATCAGGAGACGTGCCTCGCGCTGTGGCGGAGTTTCAGCGAGTACGACCGATCACGCGACTTCACCCGCTGGGCTTGTGGCGTGGCACTCAATCAGGTTCGCCAGTACCGACGCCGCGTCTCCCGCGACTCACTGCTTTTCGATGACGAGACCGTCACTCGGATCGCCGCAAGCCAGCAGGGCTATCGCGAGCTGATCGACTTGCGACGCGAAGCTTTGGCGACATGTCTGGAGCGGCTTCCGCGTGAAGACCAATCACTCGTTAAAGAGTGCTATCAGTCTGACTCAACAATTAAAGCCGGCGCCGAGCGTCTGGGCAGACCGATCAGCTCGGTCTATAAGGCGCTGACTCGAATACAGACGACGCTCTTTCTTTGTGTTGATCGCATCCTCCGGCTGGAGGATCACCATGAATAAGCCGGCGACGCGGGCCGAGCTGCTCCAACTGCTCGGCGGGCTGACGAATGATCAACTTTCGGCGACCGAGCGATCTCGGCTCGAAGAGGTCGTCGCTTCCGATCCCAAAGCCCGCCTGATCTATGTCGAATATATGGATCAGCACGTGCGGCTTAGAGAAGCCGCCGGAGCGCTGCCGACGGCGTCACTCAGCGTCTCCAGGCGCCGGGGGCCTTTAACGAACCGGCATTCAGTCATCTATGCGCTGACCGTCGCCTGCACCTTGCTGGCGGGCGTGGGGCTCGGAATTTACGGATGGTCCTATCGGACGGTTGCGGAACTCGTAGCCGCATCGCCCGGGGCCTTAACTGTCGATGGAACGCTCTTCAATGATGCCGGTTCGCTGCGGATCAGCGAACTGACACTGGATCACGGACTAGCGCGCATTCGGATGAAGGGCGGCGCGGAGCTTGCTATTGAAGGTCCCGCATCGCTCGCGTTAATCAATGGAACGACGGTCCGCCTGCAATACGGGCTGCTTTCCGTACTTGCCGAAGGGGAAGCCCGCGACTTCGTCGTTCAGACTCCGACCGCTCAGGTCACCGATCTAGGGACCGCATTCACCATTAATGCGCGGCCGGAAGCCGCGATGGAGGTGCATGTTCAAGAAGGCGAAGTCGATCTCGCGACATCGTCAAAATCAATCCGCCTGTCGGAGGGCTCAGCCGCACGAGTATCGGAAGACGAATCTCGGTTCAATTTAATTCCGGTTGATCGAGAAATTCACTTCGATCCGCGCCGGGTCGCATCGCTGTCCGATATCGTACAGGAGGAGGTCCAAGCGGAATTAAAAGAACGTCGGTCACGTAACGATCCTGACCTGCTCCTCTACTATTCGTTCGATCCTAACTCGATTGATGAGAACGCGGTTGTTTCGAACCAAGCGTTCGGGAGGAGCGACTTCGGGTATGGACAGGCTGAAGGTGTTCGGCTTGTTCAAGGTCGCTACAAGAATGACACGGCGTTGCGGTTCGACCGGGGCGAAGAATTTACCCGCGTAATGGTCGATGTTGCCAACTCCAATCGATTTCGAGGCTTCCGCGGAAATCTTTCTGTCGCGATCTGGTTTCGTTGTGATCCGAAAGTTGCGCGGGCGCAAACCCTATTGGCGCGGTCGGGACATCTCGGGAGCAATTGGGGGTTTCGTCGCCAGCAAAGAGGCCAAAGTGAGCGAACCAGACTGAAACTCGATTATTGGGGACCCGGAGCCCCGGAGCTCTGGGCGGATACCGATGTCGGCGACGGAAAGTGGCATTCGGCTGTTGCGACATTCTCCAGCCTGCGTCCGAAAAGGACCGTGATCCGCTTCTATGTCGACGGAAGGCTCGAGGCGGTTTCGCCCGTCGTAGGGCATTTTGACGAGGAGAACCGCCCTCTCGTCATCGGGGGACGTTCGTTCGGGGATATCGCTCACAAGAACGACAAGATGTTTTCAGGCGACATTTCGATGGTCCAAATTTATCAACGAGTACTCAGTCCAGAAGAAATTTCTGACACCTTCAGCCCTTAATGACAGTTGAGTCTCGAGCGACGTTCGATATCGCTCAGAAACTTTTTGTCTAACTCTTCCTCACTTCCACCAAACTGGAACCATTTCGAATGACTATTAAAAGAAGGTCGGGTTTCACGCTCATAGAATTACTGGTGGTAATTGCGATCATCGCCATTTTGGTCGCACTACTCCTTCCGGCGGTGCAGCAGGCCCGTGAGGCCGCGCGACGCTCGCAGTGCTCAAATAACTTAAAGCAAATTGGTTTAGCGCTACACAACTATCATGAGGCCTACGGGTCGTTACCGATCGGTTGGATCGTCGATGGCACTGTGGGTGATGACGGGGAGACCGGCCTCGGCGTCGGCTGGGCGTGGGGGACTGCGATTCTGCCGTTTCTCGACCAGGAGGCGCTGTACCGGAAGTTTACGTTCACCGACGCGACGGCCGAGCCTAGCAATAGAGACTTTCTGGAGACATACCTTCCGTCCGTTTCGTGCCCATCAGACAACAATCCGAAGAAAAGTGGCGATCCGACAAACTCCAAAGACGAATCATTACGCCCCAGTTACGTCGGAAACTGGATGCTCTACAGTCAGAACCATCCCCAATACTATGAGCTCTATCCGCCGAGCAAGAGCGGCGATTGGGAGTACACTGGAGTATTCGCCACGAATCACGTCTTTAAGTTCAAAGACATCACCGATGGCACGTCCAACACGATTGCGGTGGGCGAAACGAATTATAATCAACGCCGCAATATTTTGTGGTATGGCGTGTCACGGTTCAGTTCGACGAGTGGCAGGAATAAGACCAAGTTTAAGAATAACAATTCCGACTTCCGAAATCTCGTCGGCTCCGGCGGTAATTCGTCCGATCGCGGTATTAATGTGGGTGCGGCAAACGGCTTCAACGGCAGCCACCCCGGTGGAGTGCAATTCCTGCTTGCCGATGGCTCAGTGCATTTCATCAGTGAAAATATTGATGACGCAAAGCCGACTTGGAATGACGTGAAAAACGCGAGCGGATGGAAGGCAGGATTTGCTTCGAAAATGGGCGTCCTGCAGCAGCTGCTGGCGCGAAACGACGGAATTCCGATCGGAAAGTTTTAAGCAAGCTCCACCTTGAGATTGCCGCAGACCATATCTCATGTGACACTGGAAGTCACACCCTTCTGAAAATCAATCTGATTTGCGATTCCGTAACGTCAACGTTGAATTGAGGAGTTGGAAATGATGTCTCGCAAGCCGCGAAGAGCTGCGTTTACCTTGATCGAGTTGCTGGTGGTCATCGCCATTATTGCGATTCTGATTGCCCTGCTTCTTCCTGCGGTTCAACAGGCGCGCGAAGCCGCTCGCCGGAGTTCGTGCAAGAACAACCTGAAGCAACTCAGCCTGGCCGTGGCCAATTTTCACGATACCTATCAACGATATCCCGTGGGTTCCGATGATGGATTCAGTTGGCAGGCCCGCATCCTCCCGCAGATGGAGCAGGCGGCTATCTACGAAGCGTTCGACTTTGACTCATCGTTTAATTCGGCTGGCAACCGCGCAGCCGCGTCGGCCTTAATTCCATCGTTCTTGTGCCCTTCCGACCCGGCACCGAAAAGGTTGACTGTCGATGGCGTGACCGATCACGCGGTCAGCAGTTACTGCGGTAGCGGCGGCCCCTTCCCCGCGGAATGGTCGCGCGACGATCACTCCGGCTATAAGGGCACGCAACTGGTCGCGCCGCTCGGCAGTCCGGTCGGGGGGAACAACAGTGATGCGAACGTCGCCGACTATGCAACCATCGCCGACATCACTGACGGGACGTCGAACACGATTCTGTTGGGTGAGGTCACTTGGCAGCGGTCACAGAATCAGCGGCTTTACGGGTCTGCCGGTGACTCAGGAGGCGCGGGAACGTTTGACGACGCCGACCGTAATCTTCGGATGACCTACTTCGGGCCGAACGTACCTGAAGATCAGGTCGTCCCGTTCGGCGGGTCCCCGTGCTCGATTCCCAATGATATCGACACGGCATCATGGCCTTACAGTTGCACGCGGACAAACGCGGAGGAATTTATGTTCCACAGCCAACATACCGGCGGCGCGCACTTCGCGTTCGCCGACGGTTCGGTCCACTTCATCAGCGATAATATCGATTCGCAGCCACCAAGGCTGGAGAATGCCGGCGAGTGGGCGACAAACCCCAGAAATAAGCGATTTTCGAATAAGAGACTGTGGCGGGTGGAAACCGAAGAAGGCTTGCGGCGTGCCTGGAAGAACAAGACTTTCACCCTCGCAGTCTTTCAACGCCTCGGCATGATGAACGACGGGCAGCCCGTCGGCGAGTTTTAAAGATCGCCGTTGATCTGATTTGTGCTTGCATCTGCATTCCTATTCATTTCTGATTCCTTCGGATTAATCGAGGTATTTCGTGTCAGACCTTTATAGGGTGGTTGCGGTCGCATTAATACTTAATTGCTGGACGTCGCTGGAGGTCGCGTGCGGCGGCGAAGCGATCCGCGGGGAGATGTCGGATGAACTGTGGGCGAAAGTTCTCGCGAAGAATCCGAACGTCGCCAAAGGCGATCGGCAGGCGTGGCGGGCGGCGCTGCATCCGAGCAATCCGATCACGGAAGTCCCCAGTGAATTGGGTAACCAGAAATTAGCGGAGCTCGGTTATGTTGACGTGACGGCTGCACCGTTCGCAGCAGACCCTACCGGTTCGCGTGACTCGACGAAGTCACTGCAGGACGCGATTAACTTCGCACGCGATCATCAAATGGTCTGCTTTTTTCCGGCGGGCGACTATGTGATTTCAGAGACGCTCTCATGTCGACACTCATTAGCGGTCCGTGAGCAGACCGGTGATCTCTACGGGCCGAATCTGTTTCCCTGTCAGCTCGTCGGATCGACGAAGGACTCAACACGCAGGGCCCGGCTCATTCTGGCTGCGAACTCGAGCGGCTTCGATAAAGCGGACAGCCGCAAACATGTCGTTTATTTTTCGAACGTATCGAACCGCGCGGAAAGTCCTGACAGCGGCGAAGCGAATACCGTTCATTACAACCAAACGTTCCGGTCGATCGACATCATTGTTCGCGAAGGAAACGACGGAGCTGTGGGGCTGCGAATGCAGGCCGCCGAGGGAAGCACGATTCAGGATACGACCATCGATCTGCGAGAAGGCGGTCATACGGGCGTGTGGGGCTTGCCCGGTTCTGGTGGCAGTACTCATGCCGTGACAGTGCTGGGTGGCAAGATCGGAATAGACACTCGGAATCATCCGGAGCCGCGTGATCGATTTGCGTCCGGTTCGCAGCCGACCGTGACCGTTTTTGATGTGACGCTGGTGAATCAAAGTGAATGGGCGGTGTGGTCCTTATCGCGTGGGCCGCTGATCGGGGCCGGCTGGACGATTCAGACGCAGAAAACGGGACCGGTCATTCGGGTCGGCAAACCGTGGGTGGCATTTCCATTCGACAATTCTTTCGGATTAATTGATGCGAGAATCGACTATCAGGTTCCGTCGCTTAAGAATGTCGTCTTCGAGAGCGATCGCAGTTTATTCCTGCAAAATGTTTATGCGCGGAATGCCGCCGGTATTGAAGCTCAGGGGGACGTCGAAGTCTGTGAGGGGTCGTGGTCACGGTTGAAGACATGTGCGATTCATAAAGAACGTGCACCGCACAAGCGATTTAAGGGGACCGAACCCGTTTATGACAACGGGACTCTCGTCGGGGATTCATTGATCGAAAGTGAGTGCGTGACGTCGACGCCGCCGGACCTGAATTTGAAACATGCGTGGGGATCAGACTTCCCTTCGTTTGAGTCGAACGACGTGGTGAACGTCAAGGACTTCGGTGCGATCGGTGACGGCGTGGCGGACGACGCGGCGGCCTTCGAGAAAGCGATTGCCGCGGGGAACACGGTGTTCTTGCCGAAGGGGCGATACCGCGTGGGACGTACGGTGCAGTTGAAACCGGGCACGGTGTTAATCGGTGTCAGCCAAACGCTATCCCGGATCGCGGGAGGTGATTCCAAGGACTACGGACGATTCGGGAACAATCCCGATCCCGAAGGGAATCCTTTGCCGATCGTCGCGAGCGCAACCGGACGGGGTGCCGTTAACAAGCTCGGTTGTTTAGGAATCGACATCTTGTATCCGTGGTCAGCGCACGATCCGAGGGTGATCGGGGCGTATTGTCTGGACTGGCAGGCCGGCCCCGGTTCATTAATCAGAGACTGTGCTGTCAACGGAAAGACGCAGCACTATTTCAACCCGGAACTCGTCTTGAAGATTCACCATAAGAATCGCACGCGAAAGATGGCGCGAATCGATGAGGACGAGACGGATGAAGAACCACTCTACCCGCTGAAGCATCCGCTCGTTAAAATCCATAACGGTGGAGCGGTCGACTGGTTTAACTTCTATATTCACGGAAACCATCCTTATAAGAACGAATCCCGCGTGTTGCTGATTCAAGATACGCAAGGGCCGGTCGCGATCCATCATTTGCACGCACAACACGCGCGGTGTGATTACATTGTTGAAGTGCAGGACAGTTCGAACGTCGACGTCTTCGGCATTAAGAGCGAGCACCACACGAACTTCATGCTCGTGGAAGACTCCGATCACGTGCGGATCGTCGGGCATGGGGGAATCGCGACGCCAGAGCCACCGCGTTCGCACTATACGTTCAAGAATTGCGACGACTTCTTGCTGTCGAATTTCGGCGAACAGGCCACGTTCGCGAGTCAGTTTCAGAAGAAGGGGAGCTGGCGGAATCCACTCCCGCTGTACCCGACCGACAGCTACGACGCGATGGTCGAGATTCGAGACGGCGAAAGAATCGTGACCGAGTCGCGGTTTGAACGGCCGATTCTCTACCGGCGCGGCGAGCCGCTGAGGTAAAAATCTCCGGATGAGGCCGAGGTAGGCCGAACCATTGCCAGTGCCAGCCGGTCTTCACTGTTGGAGTTTGCGGCGGGGCCGATGCATTTACGCGACGGGCGTCCGCTGGCTACACTCTGTGGCCCGGCCGGAGTGGCGGAATGGCAGACGCGACGGATTCAAAATCCGTTGGGCTTTACGGCCCGTGTGGGTTCGAGTCCCACCTCCGGTACTTGGCGGTCACCGTAGGCGATTTGCTGTACGACCTGGTTCATAGCCGGAGACCCGCCCGTGGGTGAAACCCACCTGCTTAGCCCCGTGGGTGAAACCCACCTGCTTATCATTGACCCGCAGAATGACTTCTTCGATCCCGAGATCGGATCGCTGTTTGTGACGGGAGCCGACGCGGACATGCGGCGGCTTGCGGACTTGATCGACCGGGCTGGCGAATCGATCGACCAGATTCATGTAACGCTCGATTCGCATCATCCGATCCACGTCGCCCATCCGGTCTACTGGCGCGATACCGACGGCCATCACCCGAAGCCTTTTACGATTATTTCCGCCGAAGACATCGAGAACGGTCGGTGGATTCCCACTGAGAGCGGGTGGCTGCGTGGCACTCGCCCCGGCTACGGGGCGATCGACTACCTCCGCGATCTTGCGCGCGGCGGTCGCAGCCCGCTCTGCATCTGGCCGCCACACTGCCTGATCGGACATCGCGGTCATAACGTGTCCCCTCCCCTGCATGATGCGCTTCGACGTTGGGAGGAATCACATTCCCGGACCGCACAATACATTCTGAAGGGCTCGAACCCCCACACCGAACACTACGGGGCCGTCGCCGCTGAAGTTCCTGACCCGACGGACGTTTCGACTCAGGTGAATACGAAATTCGTCAACGCGTTGCGTCCCGCCGAGACGATCCTCGTTGCCGGTGAAGCCGGTTCCCACTGCGTCGCTGCGACGGTGACCCAACTCGCTGATATCGCGCCCGAGGCCGATTTTGCGAAGAAGACCTATCTTCTTGACGATGCCGTTTCGCCTGTCCCAGGCTTCGAGTCGGCGCAGTCAGAGTTCGCCGAACGTCTGAAGGGCCGCGGCATGCGAACGGCCCGGACCACCGATTTCTGAATCCCCTGAAGACAGGCCTGTGAATGCCGATCCTCTCGCTGCTCGACAACGACCTTTACAAATTTACGATGCAGCACGCTGTGCTCGACAACTTTCCGGGCACGCCGGTCGAGTATCGCTTCACCGACCGACGACCATCCGGTCGGTTCAACGACGCCTTCGTTCGCGGGTTCTCCGAAGAATTGGAGCGTATGTCGGAGCTGCGGGTCTCCGATGAGGAGATCGAATATGTCCGCAGTCGGATGCCGTTCCTCAATCGGCCCGACTATCTGACCTATCTCAAGTCATACCGTTTCGACCCCGACGAGGTCAGCTTTGAGGTCAGAAGGGATGGTCGGCTTGAGTTGTCGATTCAGGGGATGTGGGGGCGTTCGATCCTGTGGGAGGTCCCGATCCTCGCTGCCGTCAGCGAGCAATACTTCCGGCACTGCGAAGCCGATTGGTCGATGGAGGGCCAGCCCGATCTGGCGACGGAGAAGGCGCGGCGGCTTTCCGCAGCAGGACTCAAGTTCGCCGACTTCGGCACGCGTCGCCGACGCAATTCCGACGTGCAGTCCTTGTTCATCGAACGCGCGAAACGAGAGTCGGGTTTCGTCGGAACGTCGAACGTCCATTTCGCCCGGGAGCACGACGTGACGCCGATCGGCACGATGGCCCATGAGTGGATCATGGGCGTCTCGGGACTCGATGGTCTGCGGCGGGCCAACCGTGAGGCGCTTCGTCGCTGGGCTCGGACGTTCCGCGGCAACCTCGGAATCGCACTCAGCGATACGTTCGGCACCGGGGCATTCTTCGAAGACTTCGCAGGAGACCTCGCGCGGCTGTACGACGGCGTGCGTCACGACAGCGGCGACCCAATCGCATTCGGCGAACGGGTCATCGCTCACTACCACGGGCTCGGCGTGAAACCGGAGCATAAGACGATCGTGTTCAGCGACTCACTCGACGTCGACAAGGCTGTTGAACTCCGGCGTCACTTCGAAGGCCGCATCAACGTCAGCTTCGGGATCGGGACCCACTTCACAAACGACTTCGCCGACGGGCGGTCGCTCAGCATCGTGATCAAGATGTGGAGCGTCGCGGGTGTCCCGGTCGTGAAGATCAGCGACGAGCCGGCCAAAGCGCAGGGCGATCCTGACGCGCTTCGCGTCGCGCGGTGGACGTTCGAGGGGGCTCCGCTGGATCAGGACGAGTCATTGACGGCTGAAACAAGCCGCGGTTCCTGAGAACCGCGGATCGAGCGGTGATCCGAAGCGCGACTGTTCTACGCGATCGCCTCCCCGCTGGAGCACCGCTTTCCATTAAGCGGTGCTCGCGTGGGGACGAGCGGAGATTGATCGGGAGCGAATCGCCTACTCCACCGTGACGCTCTTTGCCAAATTCCGCGGGCGGTCAACGTCGCAGCCTCTTAAGACGGCGATGTGGTAGGCGAGCAGTTGCAGCGGGACCGAAGTGACGAGCGGTTGCAGGTACTCTTCAACGTCGGGCACGAAGATCACGTCATCGGCCAACTCGGCGATTTTGTCATCCCCCTCGCAGGCGATCGCGATGACCGGGCCGCCGCGGGCTTTGACTTCTTCGATGTTGCTGATGACCTTCGGATAGATATGCCCCCGCGGAACAACGAACACGCTCGGGGTCTGTTCGTCGACCAGCGCGATCGGTCCGTGCTTCATCTCGGCGGCGGGGTAGCCCTCGGCATGGATGTAGCTGATTTCTTTGAGCTTCAAAGCGCCTTCAAGGGCGACGGGGAAGTTATAGAGCCGGCCGAGGTACAAGAAGTTGCGGCAGGTGAAGTACTTCTTGGCGACCTCTTCAACCGCGGCATTACAGGCCAGTGTCGCTTCAACCTTCTCAGGAATTGCCGCCAGTTGCCGCAGCAGGCGTTGGCCCGACGGGTAGGAGACGTGACGCATACGCCCGAGGTACAGGGCCAGCAGCGTCAGAACCGTGACCTGTGACGTAAAGGCCTTGGTGCTGGCGACACCGATCTCCGGTCCGGCATGCAGATAGATTCCGCCATCGGCTTCGCGGGCGATCGTGCTGCCGACAACGTTGCAGATTGAAAGCGACGGCAGACCTTTGCGACGGCATTCCCGCATCGCGGCGAGGGTGTCGGCGGTTTCGCCGCTCTGCGTGATCGAGAAGACCATCGTGTGGTCATTCAGCGGCGGGTTGCGGTAACGCAGTTCGCTGGCGTATTCGACTTCGACCGGAATGCGGGCGAACTCTTCGATCAGGTACTCCCCGACGAGGCCGGCGTGCCAGCTCGTGCCGCAGGCGGTCAGGACGATCCGATCGACGCTTCGCAGTTGTTGCACTGAGAGATTAAGCCCGCCGAACTTCGCGGTCGCTTCATCCTGATCGATGCGGCCGCGCATGGCGTTCTCGATGGTCCGCGGCTGCTCGAAGATTTCTTTAAGCATGTAGTGCGGAAACTCGCCGAGATCGGCCTGTGTTTCCGCTTTGTCGAGAATACGAATTTGAGGCTTGGCGGCTGCCCCGTCGCGGTTGATCAGGCGAAGTCGGTCGGCGGTCAGGACCACCATCTCGTGATCCTGAAGATAAACGACCTGCTCCGTTCGCCCACCCAAGGGACCGGCGTCGCTGGCGATGAAGTGCTCACCCTTGCCGACCCCGACGACCAACGGGCTGCCGTTGCGCACGGCGAACAGCGTATCCGGGCAGCTCTGAAACAGGACCGCTACGCCGTAGGCGCCGTCGAGTTGGCTGATCGCCGACGCGATCGATTGCACACAGGTGTCCGCATCGGTTGGGTCGTGGCTGAGTTTCGTTAGTTCTTCGAGTTCGAAGGCGATCAGATGCGCAACGACCTCGGAATCGGTCGCGGTGTGGAACACATATCCGCGTTCCTGCAGGCGATTTCTCAGCAGCGTGTAGTTTTCGATCACTCCATTGTGAACGAGCACCACCTCGCCGTTGCCGCCGCGATGCGGGTGGGCGTTGACGTCGGTCGCCGGGCCGTGCGTGGCCCAGCGGGTGTGACCAATTCCCAGCGACCCGAGAGGCGACTGTTGCGCCAGCGCCTTTTCCAACTCCTTCACGCGGCCGGCTTTTTTATGAACCTTTAGCGTTCCGTTGTGCGAAAGTCCGACTCCGGCGCTGTCATACCCGCGGTACTCGAGCCGGCGCAATCCGNCGATCAAAATTTGCGAAGCGGCCTGAGAACCGACGTATCCGACAATTCCGCACATGGGACCCGTTCNTTAATCAAAATCGTCCGTCGCAGGCGATTTTCGTAAATAGCNGATTGATAACGTGTTGTGATCCATGGCCGGCGCACCGCGAGTCTTGGGCGGCTGACCTTGGAACAGTAGGTCAAACGCGAAGGATCAGTCAATTCGAGACCGGCGATGAGCGGAATTCCGTCGAATCGATCGAAAACGGGTGGTTCGTGGGGAGCGTAACGAAATGTTGCGTTATTCCGTCGTTTCCCCAGCCGGGCATCAGGGCACGTCCGAGCGATGCGGCGAGGGACACGCAAGGGCTTGTCGTGAGAGGACGCAATTGCGCAATTACGTCAGGTAAAGCGCCGCTGATGCGACGTATCGGGCGGTTACTTCTTGATTTGCGGCTCAGATTTCCGATAATTGATGTATCAGCGCATCTAGACATCAACGTCACTCAGCGCTGACTCCCCGCCGAGCGGCCAAGCGACCTTGCGATCGTTTCCGCCAACCCTCATTCCCTCCGCATATGTCAACGACCACTTTCATCCCGTTCAGAGTTGTTTGTGGCGGATGCGATACGCGCATTGCCGTGAAGAAACCGGAGCTGGTCGGACGCAAAGCGAAGTGTCCGAAATGTGGCGAAACCGTACGGCTGAGCGAACCGGAGCGGCCTCAAGAAGAAGAGTTTGCACTGCAGGACGCACCGCGATCGGACGGTGACCGAAGCACCGAGAGAGCATTGAAGGCCAAGCGGCAAACGCGATCGGGTAGTTCGAGTGACGGCGGTCGCAATGCATCGAACGGTGCGATGCCTTCGTCCCCGTCCAAGAGTCGCTCAAAGCCGACTGCCGAGACGAAGCCGAAAGCACGTTCGAAGAGCAATTCCGCATCGCCACGCGGTAACGGCCAGTCGCGAAAACGCAAGTCGCAACCGGAACACGATCCGTTCGGGTTCGACAGCGACGACCTCGCGATGGGGCTCGACGATTTCGATGAGGCCGACGCCCCGGCTCCTCGCACCGCCCGCGGTCGAAAATTGCCGGCTCGGGGCGGAAAGCAAAAACGTCAGGGCAAGAAAGTCGCAGCTTCAGGTGGTCCGCCGATCGCTTTGCTGGTCGGCGGTGGCGGCCTTGCCGCCGTGGCACTGCTGGGGTTCGTCGGTTGGATAGTGGTCGGCCAACTGGGAGGAAGCCCGGCAGCCCCGGGGTCTCAGGAAGTGGCGTCCACAGTCGATCCCGCCGCCGGTGGAAGTGCTCAACAGACTTTCGTTGATGCGAACGATTCAACTGTCGGCGCGAACGTCAGCCCGACCGGCAATTCGACCAACAGGCCGACCGTCACGACTCCGACAGCATCGCCGCCGACCGTGAACTACGAACCGCCACCTGTTCAATCCGCCCAGTTGGTGTCGAATGGAGGCGAAACGTCACTGGCTGAGTTGGCAACGAAGCACGACACATTCCAAAGCGATGTGGCTCCGGTCTTGGAGCAGTATTGCGTGTTCTGTCACACGGCGGACGATCCCTCCGGCAGCATCGTGCTCGAAGGAATCGACTCGCCGGCGGAAATGCTCTCGGCGATCAGAACGTGGGAAAAGGTCGGGAAGACGCAGCGGCTCAAAGACATGCCGCCCCCCGACATGGAAGCGCCCAGCGATGCCGAGCGAAAGAAGCTGATCGACTTTGCCGATGGCCTTAGTTCGGCCTTGGCGCAAGCGAAGCCGTTTGAACCGGGGCCGGCGATCTTCCGTCGGCTCAACCGGCGCCAGTATGCGAATACGGTCCGCGACCTGTTCGAGATCGATTTCGATGCTGCCGTCGCGGTCGGGCTGCCGGAAGATCAACGCGCGTTCGGGTACGACACGATTGCCGCTGCTCTCGATATTCCGGCCGTGTTGATGGAGAAATACGTTCTCGCTGCGGATAAGACGTTGGCCCGGGTCGTCGTCCTGAACCCGGACACGTTCACGTTCGAAGTCGAAGACGTCGACAAGACATCGACCGGAACGTTGCCGACCGACAAACGGCAGGGGCAAACAATTCCGCCTCCCACGGAGATGAGGAACGGCTTCTTCCTGACCCGATTGCAGACTGAGTTTCGGTTCACCGCCGATATTGCCGAAGCCGGAACTTACGTTTTAAAAGTGCGGGCGTGGGAACACGGTAAGACGAGTCCCGACTTGGCGATTTCGGTCAACGGTGCGGTCCAGCGATTGCTCCCGATCGTGGCCAGCGAGAAGAAGCCGGACTTGATGGAAGTTCCGCTGACGCTTCAGGACGGTAAGGCCGAAATTTCCATCGGGTTCAATAACCCCTACCACGGCAAACCGTGGGAGAAGGAAGAGCGATTCTTGACGCTCGCAGTCGATCGGTTTGAATTGACCGGTCCGGTCACGGCGCCCGGCGTCGATGCCGATCCGGCCGCTCACGCCCGCGTCTTTATCGCCGAACCGGGCAACGGAAAGTCGGCACGACAGGCCGCCCAGGAGATCATCACCAAGTTCGGGCTGCGGGCCTATCGCCGGCCGATCGAGCAGGATGAACTGGAGCGGTTTCTCTCGCTGTTCGACATCGCCCAGCAGCGGGGAGCGAGCTTCGAAAAATCAGTCAAGCTGATGCTCAAAGCGGCGATGATTTCGCCGAGCTTCCTGTTCCGCATCGAACGCGATCGTGGTCCCAGCGGGGAGTTCGCGGTCTACGCGGTTGACGATTATGAGCTGGCCAGCCGGCTGAGTTACTTCCTGTGGTCGACGATGCCCGATGACGAGCTATTTCAGCTCGCCGGCGAGGGTCGGCTCAGCCAGCCCGACGTGCTCGACGCACAGATCAAGAGGATGCTCGAAGACGAGCGGGCCAAAGCCTTGGTCGAAGATTTCTTCGTCCAATGGCTCCACTTGGAAGAGCTTGAGACGGCACTGCCGAGCGAAGAGCACTTCCCCGAATTCAACGGCACGATGCGCTCCTCCATGCGAGGCGAAGTGACCGCGATGTTCGACCACCTCATCGAGTCGGGCGGAAGCGTGCTCGACCTGATCGATGCGGATTACACCTTCGTTGATCGCGAACTGCGCGGTCTCTATCGAATGGACGGACACGATCAGCGTGGCCAATACAAGAAAGTGAATATTGATAAGCGTCGGAACCCGGAACGGGGCGGCTTGCTCGGCATGGGCGGCATCCTGGCGATGACATCGCACGTGGCGCGGAACAGCCCGACGATGCGCGGCAAGTGGGTGCTCGACAAAATGTTGGGCGATCCGCCGCCACCGCCCCCGGCGAATGTGGAACAAATTGAAGAAGATGATGAGAAGGCCGTCGCACGCACGTTTCGAGAATTACTGGCGCAGCACGCCAGTCAATCCTCCTCCTGCGGCGGTTGCCACAAGAAGATGGACCCGCTCGGTTTCGCACTCGACAACTTCAATCCGATCGGGCGATGGCAGCGTGATCGGTCGGGTGAGCCGATCGACTCCAAAGGGGTGCTGCCGGACGGCCGAGTCGTCAACGGCGCCGTCGAATTGAAGCAATTGCTGATGACCGAAAAGGATCAGTTCACGCGGAACCTGATCGAACAAATGATGATCTACGCGTTGGGCCGAGACGTGGCCTTCTACGACCGACCTTCGCTCGCAAGTATTCACAACGCGATGCAAAGCGACGACTACAGCATCACGCAGATGATTGCCGGAGTCGCGAAGAGCTATCCATTCCGCAATCGTAAGAATTCGGACGCCGACACCGCAGCCAGTGTGGCTCTCGGCTCCAACTGACACTGATACAACTGGCACTGGGAAAATACTGCAATTTCAGCCGTAGATTTGTTATAATCTATGGCAGCGAAATCATACTTCTCTTTGAAAAGAGACCATAGATATGCCTTTCACAAGACCAATTAATCGACGGACCGTTCTTCGCGGCGGAGCGGCCGCGATGGCCCTACCTTGGCTCGACGCGATGACCCCGCGTGCGGCCGCTTCCGCGACTGATAGCGGCGTGCCACTACGGATGGGGATCTTCACCGTTACCGGCGGTACGGTCCTGGAATCGTGGCGACCCGACTACGAAGGCAAGCTCGATGCGCTGCCGTCGATCCTGCGTCCGCTGGAGCCGCACAAGGATGACATGCTCATCCTTTCGGGCCTGTCGCATCACGGTAAGGCGAAGGGGCTCAACGCTCACGAGAATTGCGCCTACGTCCACCTGACGGGGGCTCCCGAGGTCACCAAGGTCGACGGTAAGGCCAACGCCTCCGTTTCGATCGACCAGCTCGTCGCTCAAAACGTCGGTCACAACACCTTCCTTCCGAGTTTGGAAATCGGAACGAGCAACCACGAGCAGAAGTACTCGTTCAAATCCAAGACCGAACCGGTCCCTTACGAGAGCAATCCGAAACTCATCTTCGAGAGGATGTTCACAGGACGTCGGCCCGTGGCCCCGAACTGGAGCGGTCGCGCCGATCGGCTGGCGCAACTGCAGGCCGAAACCAAGAAGTCGAATTCGCTCGACCAGAGCGTGCTTGATTTGGTGATGGAAGACGCCAAGAGACTGCAGCGACGCGTCGGCAAAGCCGACCGCCGGACCATGGAGCAGTACATGGAAAGCGTCCGCTCGGTCGAACGGCGGGTGGCCATGATCGAAGCTCAAGGGAAGCTGATGGCTGCCGATGGCGCCGGCGACCTCGTGCCGATCCCGGAACTGCTGACCGATTCCAAAATCAATTGGGGGGATCTGTCCCGCTCGCTCGGCAGCGATCCGGAGCCGCACGCCCAGTACATCGAAGTGATGGCCGATCTGATGGTGCTGGCGTTCCAGACCGACTCGACGCGGGTCGTGACGTGTGCTGTTGGTAGCGACGGTGCCCAGTTCCCAGGGGTGGTGACCGTTGGCTTCGAGCGGCACGCTCACACGCTCGAGCACAACGGCAACGCCCGCAAAGTCGAAGACGCCGACCCGATCGCCCGCGAGGGTTGCCGCCAGATTCACGCGTGGTACACGGCTCAGTTCGCCCGCATCATCGAGAAGATGAAGGGAATCGACGAGGGCGGCTCGTCGCTGCTCGACAACACGATGCTGCTTTACACCTCGTATATGTCGAACGGCGGTCACGGTCGAACCGACTACCCGGTGATGCTGGTGGGCAATGCTCAGGGCACGCTGCAAACCGGTCGGCACGTGGCGTATCCGAAGAAAACGCCGATGTCGAACCTTTATGTCGAAATGGCCGACCGGATGGGCGTCCCCGTGTCAGAGTTCGGCGAAAGCCTGACCTCGCCGGCCGCCTCGTTCAATGGCCGGCTGCCGAGTCTCGTCTGATTCGGCCCCGGTTGGGAACGATCTTGATACGACACCGCGGTCCGTTTTCGGGCCGCGGTTTTTTCTCATCCAGATGCTGACCGTACTTAACTAGCTGAGGGGCAGCTGTGATTATCGCCTACGGAGACAACGGCCTTCGCATGACCTCCAGCAACGGGGAGACATGGTCGAAGCCCGAATTTTGGAAGCAACCGCAGGGCATTACGTCGGCCACGTACGGTCAGGGAAGCTACCTGCTGCTGGCGGGGACGGGCTATAAGGGCGCGGGGATTCTGACCGCCAGCAGGAACGGACGTGACTGGTCCGACACGGTCAAAGTCGACGGCAAACCGAGCCCCAAGCCCTACACGATCGGCTTTGGTGCCGACAAGTTCGTCATTCTCGGCGGAGAGGCCGGGTCACCAAACAAGACGACCACGGTGATGACCAGTGACAACGGAAAAGACTGGTCGAAAGTGACTGAAGAAAAAGAAGACACGCTGCTGTCGGTCATCTATGGGAATGGTCAGTTCGTGGCGATCGGTGTCCGCGGACGCGTCGCCGTCAGCAAAGACGGCGAAACCTGGAAATCGGCACCCGACCGCCGCGCGCTCGATTCGTTCATCAGTATCGCCGCGGGCGACAAGGGGTACGTCGGTGGCGGACTTCACGGGCTTCGGATGTTCAGCCCGGACGGGCTCAAGTGGACCGCCCGCGAGGAAGGTCTGGAAGGCGAACACGTCAATTCCATGTGCTGGACCGGCAGCGAGTTTGTCGCAGTCGGATTCGGGGCCACCTTTAGATCGTCGAACGGGCTTAGTTGGGATCGGACTGAGAACGCTGATGCCCCGCTCCGCTGCGTGTACCACGACGGCAAATTCGTCGGCTCCGCTTGGCGGGGACGGATTCTGATGTCCGACGACGCCGTCAAATGGCGGGAAGTGCATAAGGTGGATAAGCACGTCAACGGATTTATAACGGACCAGTCCGCGTGATTTCGGTTTGTGAGGCCGCGCTTCTATCCAGTCTGGGCCTTCCTATCTTGCCTGACCCGCAGAATCGCTAATTTCGGAAAAATCCTCTCAAGCTGAACGGGCTTCGCGACCGATGCTTCGTCACAGGAGGGCTTTCTCGGTGCGCCGAGCGAAAACCCTCGGACGAAACTATTACTGAAGGTCGCACCTATGACTGTCCGCTTCGTCTTGATGCTCTGTTCTGCCGCGGTCATCGCCATGACCGGCTGCGCTTCGCTGAAAACATCCGATACCAGCCGCACCGGCATGGAGCAGATGTTGATCTCCAAGGCGATCGACGACAGCCTCAACCGGATCGACTTCCGCCCGTTCGCCGGACGAGACGTGTTCCTCGACACGCAATTTCTCGACTGCGTCGACCAGGGTTACGTCACCAGTGCGACGCGACACCGGCTGCTGCAGGCCGGGGCCAATCTCGCGGGATCGGCGGAAGATGCGGAACTGGTCTGCGAACTGCGTAGCGGTGGCGTCGGTACCGACCGTTCGGAAACATTCATCGGGATCCCGGAAATCAACCTGCCTGTGCCGGTCCCGGTCGCGATTCCGGAAATCAAGTTCTGGAGCCGCACCAAGCAAAACGGTACGGCAAAACTCGGTGTGGTCGCCTACGACACGAAGTCGAAAACGATCGTGGGGGACGGAGGCACGACACTGGCGCGGTCGGAGGATACGAACACCTACTTTATGGGAATCGGACCGTTCCAATCAGGCGAAGTGCGGGACAGCATCAGCAAGCGTAGCCGTCCCGTCCCCGGACTGGCCCCACTGCCGGAGCAGGTTGCCTTCTCCGCACCGCCGCCGGCCCCGGCCGACGCGGGAGTCAGTCGAGTGCGACTCGCTTCGTCGCTTGAAGACCATGAGACCGCGCGACCGATGCCCCCTGCTCCGTCCCCGGAACCGAACTTCTCTGCGGTCGGTTGGCCGGAATAGCCGATAGCTCATTGAAGGCGGGCTTCGTCTGCACAGCCCGCCTTTTCCCCGCAGCCAATTTTTGACGGAGTCTCCGCCGTGCAACCGATACCGGCCGCCGGCGCGACGTCTGCCAAATCGTTGCTCCCGGCGCGAAGACTGTGGGCGGCACTGAGCCGCAATTTGAGTACCCGTCTCGGTCCCCAAGAACTGCGCCGCCGGTTGTGGCACATGGCGCCGGGGTTCTTACCCTTCCTATTGTGGCCGATTCCGCACGCCGACCCGATCTCGCCGACATTGCGAGGAATTGTCGCCGCGATCGGATTGCTGCTCTCGTTCCTCCTTCTCAGACGCTGGCAGCAGGTCAGCCGGGCCAATCACGAATCGGAGATCCCTTCGATTGCCGGATATGTCGCGGCCGTGCTGCTGACGGTGGTGGCGTTTCCAGCTCACCTCGAATGTGCGTTTGCGGTGCTGGCCATCCTCGCGTTCGGCGACGGGGCCGCGACTCTTTGCGGCAAGCTCTTTGAGAGCCCGCGCCTCCCGTGGAACTCACAAAAATCGCTCGCCGGGTTGGCAGGATTTCTGGCCGTCGGAACACCGATGACCGCACTGATCTACTGGGGCGAAACCTTCAACGCCGAATCGCAGCGACCGCCGATCGACTTCTCGGTCGCCTGGCAAGTCGCCGCCATCGGCGTGATCTGTGCCGCGATCGCGGAATCGTTGCCGGTGAAACTGAACGACAATATCCGCGTCGGAGCAGTCGCTGCGGTCGCGATCGTTACCGCACACTTGTCGCTGACCGGGTAAATTCACCAATACCACGGTGGACCGCACGGCGAAACACGGCTAGCGTAATTAGTCGGCGAACGGAAATGACAACGGTTGAACGATGGATCGGGATTCAACAATGAACGTACTCGACGTGCAGAATCTGCATAAGAGTTACGGCCCGATCCGCGCGGTCGAGGGGGTCAGTTTTACGGTCGACGCCGGCGAGGTCTTCGGGCTGCTGGGGCCGAACGGCGCGGGCAAGTCGACCACCATGATGATGGTGTGCGGGGCTCTCAAGCCCGATGACGGCACCATCCAAATCTGCGGCACGAAACTAACCCCGCATGACAGACAACTGCGTCGCCTGATCGGGATCGTGCCGCAGGATCTGGCCGTCTATCCCGAAATGACGGCCAGAGAGAACCTCGCGTTCTTCGGTCGTATCTACGGCCTCAAAGGCAGTACTCTGCGCTATCGGATTTCCGATGCGCTCGATCGCACCGGACTCGCCCCCCGAGCCGACGATCCCTCGGGCACGTTCTCCGGCGGAATGAAACGCCGACTGAACTTCGGAGTCGCCTTACTTCATCAACCGCGGATTTTGATTCTTGATGAGCCGACGGTCGGCATCGACCCGCAAAGTCGCTCGCATCTGTTGGAGTCGGTGAGGCAACTGACGAACGACGGCATGGCGGTCATCTATGCCAGCCACTATATGGAAGAAGTGCAGGCGGTCTGCGATCGCGTCGCGATTGTTGATCAGGGGCGTGTTGTCGCCGAAGGCCCGATGGAAAAATTGCTTTCGCGTGTCGCCTCCGAATTGCGGCTTCGCGTTTCGAACGATGGGGCCGCACTGCCGCCCGACTTGGCTCAGATCGCCGCAATTGAAAGACGACTCGACGGAGACACGTCGATCGTTATTGATTGCGCGCGCCTCGGCGGCGACCGACCGCTCAGTTCCATCCTGACGTCGGCACTCGCCCACATCCAAAATACCGGTGGGCGATTGGAATCAGTGCAGACCACCGAACCGAACCTAGAACGGCTCTTCCTCGAACTGACGGGGAACAGCTTGCGCGATTAAGTTTGATCTCGCTTATCAAAGCGATCTCGAAACCTCGCTGAAATTACCGATGAATCGATCGATGCTCTTTAAGAGGCATAGTCCCAGCTGAAAGCGCTGACTTGGCCGCAAGGCTTCTCAATAGCTCTCAAAAGCACAACTTGATAATCCACAATCACTCTTGATTTCATATATCCCGTGTCCGCCTGGATCATTACCGCCAAGGACTTGCGTTTGCTCGTGCGGGACCGTCGCACGATCGCGGTGCTGCTGGCGTTGCCGCTGGCGTTTATCGTGATTATCGGTTTAACGACCGGCAAATTCATGCGATGGACGAACACGAGCCATCAATTAAAGATCGCGGTCGTCGATCAAATCGATTACGCGTCGATCGGCTCCTCAGAATTCATGACGGAGCCGCTCATCGCTGATGAGGAGGGTTTCGAAGGGGACTCCGAATTTCAAGCCGCCCCCGAACCGGCGCTTCCCGAAGAAGATCGCGCCTATCACCGTCGCTTGGCCCGCAACCTGATGGTAAAGATCATCAACCGGATGCAGGAACAACAAGGTGTCCGCGTTTTGTCGGTCAACAATTGGCGAAAGGAACTCGCCGGGCTTAAAGGGACAACCTACGTTGAGGGCGACCTGGAGGCAGCCACCGACATGGCTGCGTCGGGTGACGTCGACGCGACGGTCGTTTTTTGTCCCGAGTTCTATGAGAAGGTGTTCCGGCTCTCGCCCGGAGTCTTTTTAAGACCGAGTGACGACGCCGGGCTTTCGAACTGGCCGGAAGCGGTCGGCGTCGACTTGCTGGGCGGCGCCGGCGGTCCGGACAGTTCCGTCAAAGCGTTCGTGGTCCTGTCGCTGTTTAATGAGCTGCCGCGGGTCGTGGCGTGCAATACCGGCGGCATTGTCGGCCGCTCGGCCAGTGAAGAATGTGATGAACTGCAGGCTGAGACGAACGGCGAATCGATCCGCTTACTTCCGCCGCAGGATTTGACGGGGCCGTTCGATACGGAAGACGGCGTTTATAACGACATCGTCCCATCGTACACGGTGATGTTCGTGTTCTTCCTCGTGAACATCATGGCCCGCTCGTTCTTGCACGAGCGTGAACTCGGCACGTTACGCCGCTTGCGCGTTGCGCCGATTCGACCGGTCTCCCTGTTGTTCGGTAAGACCGTGCCGTTCTTTATCATTTCGCTCTGCCAGACTTCCCTGCTCTTTCTGGTCGGTCGGGTGCTGTTCGGGATGTCATGGGGGGCAGAACCCTGGCTGCTCGTTCCGGTGATCGTCTCGACGTCGATGGCAGCAACCGCGCTGGGTTTGATGGTGGCCACACTCATTAAAACCGATGCTCAGGTCTCCGCGTACGCGACCAGCGCGGTGATTATTCTGGCCGGGATCAGCGGCTGCTTTATGCCGCGGAAGTGGCTGCCCGATCTGATGCAGCAGATCAGTCTCGGGACTCCGCACGCCTGGGCCCTGATCGCCTACGACGGCATCCTCAACGATCCGACGCCCGATATGGCGCTGATCGGGCGGTGCTGCGGCGTTCTCGTCTCGTTCGCGGTCGTGTTCTTCGCCCTCGGCGCGATGCGCTTCGAGTCGGTCGAATAGAGCGGACTCGCTGGCGATGTGAACCGCGGTTGACCGGATCGACTTGTCAATTCTACAACCCCGCGAAGTCGCGAGTCCGATGTGGCCTCGCGGCGTTGTTTCGATCCGAGGCCAGTCGATGAATACGATCACCGCTCCGACCTGCGAATCCGCCGAGCTGCCGTTACCCCGGCGACTGATGCGGCACCTGATCGTCTCGCACGGGGTTGATATCGGGTCGCGAATGCTCGTCACTGGCGATTTTGAAGAGCCGCTGGCCGAATTCCTGAACTACCTGCATATTCAGACAGATATTGACCGTTCCGGATTCGCCGCCAATGCGAAAGAAGGCGTGTACGATGCCGTGTTGGTGTTGAGGTCCGGCCCGGTCATCCGCGGTGATGCCGCAGGCGGGCTTCGTACCGCCGAATTGCTTTCGCAACTCAAGCCGGGCGGTTGCCTGACGATCGTGCAGCACGCCGAAGTCGGTCGGGGTACTGCCGAAGATTTGGCCGATGATTTTCACATGTTTCCGGGAACGTGTCGCACCTCAGAATTTCGCGACCGCCGCGCATTGTGGGGCGGGTTCGCGATGGGCTCGCGGAGCGTTCACGGCTACTGCGTCGCGACGCTTCACATTCCGGCCGAGCCGATGACCGCATCGACGTGGCGGGCTCACGCGCTGCGTCATGCGACGCCGGGGCGATCAGCCGCAGCGGCGTGATCAGCCGCACCGGCGCGAAATAATGTCTCATCGGTTATCCTTTGCGACCGTCCGGCGGTGCTCGCCGGCAGTGTTGCAGTGATGAACACCTTTGAGCCTTTGGCCCCCGCCGTCTTCCGATGAATTGGCTGCAACTTAGTCGGCTGCTCGGACTGCTCGCGATGCTCGTGGGCGGGTCGATGGTATTCAGCCTGCCGTGGGCCTTCCCGCTGCTCGGCGAAGCCGTCGAGTTCGAGTCAAAAGGCTTCTGGGCCCTGATCGAAACGATCATCGGCTCGCTCTGTTTCGGCGGATTGCTCGTCTATCTGGGTCGCCGTGAATCCAGCACGGCCATCTTGCGCAAAGAAGCGATGGCCGTGGTCGGGCTCGGCTGGATTCTCGCCGGAATTATCGGCAGCCTGCCCCTGTTTCTGGCCGGAGTTATGCGAGCGCCCGATACGCCGGTGACGGCCATTGATGCGTTGTTCGAGTCGATCTCCGGCTTCACGACGACCGGGGCGAGCGTGCTGACCGAGTTGGACGACCCCGCCGCGATTCCCCGCTGCGTACTCTTTTGGCGGTGCTTTACGCATTGGCTCGGGGGCATGGGCATCATCGTGCTGTTCGTGGCGGTTCTGGGGCAACTTGGTGCCGGCGGCAAGGCGATGATGAAACGGGAAGTCCCGGGGCCGATCAATGAATCGGTCCGACCCCGGGTCCGTGATACCGCCGTGACGATGTGGTTGATTTATGTCGCAATCAGCGGGGTGCTGGTCGGTATCTACGCCCTCGAAGGCATGACGTTCTACGATGCCCTGTGCCACTCGTTTGCCACAATGGCGACGGGGGGATTCAGCACGCACAACGCGAGCCTCGGCCATTTTCAGAGCCCGGTCATCGAATTGACGGCGACCTTCTTCATGATTGTCGCGGGCTCGAACTTCACGCTCTATTACCTGGTTTGGAAGGGCCGGCGTGAGCTGGGTGAAGGCCGGATCGCAAGCCGACTGAAACCCTGGTTCTCCGACCCGGAATACCGCACCTACCTCGCAATCATCGCCTGCGCGACCGGCGCATTCTTTATCAATTTAGAGCTGACCGACCGGTACCTGAGTTGGACCGAGTCGCTAAGGCACTCGCTTTTTACGACCGTGACGATCATCACCACCACCGGATTTGGGACCGTCGATTTCACCGAATGGAGCGAGTTCTCAAAAGGTCTTATTCTGCTATTAATGTTTGTCGGAGGTTGCAGCGGTTCGACGTCCGGCGGACTGAAGGTCGTGCGGTTTTTGCTGTTTTTTAAGATCATCAGGTTGGAGATCGAACGGGCTTATCGGCCGAATGTCGTCAGGCCGATGAAAGTGTTCGGCGTGACCGTCGATAAAGAGATGCGACACGACGTGGTCGTCTATTTCAGTTTGATTTTGTTCGTCTTTGTGAGTGCCTGGATGGTGCTGAACGTGATTGAGTCTGATCGGCAATGGGAGAACGGTGAAGACGTCAAAGCAGAAAAACTCATTGACTGCGCCAGCGCCGTCGCGAGTTGTTTAAACAACATCGGTCCGGGTCTCGGTGTCCTCGGACCTCACAATAACTATTCGGGATTTTCGCCGCAGGGAAAATTGCTTCTCACGCTCTTAATGTTACTGGGGCGGCTCGAACTATTCGCCATATTAGTATTATTCGTGCCGGACTTCTGGCGAGTTTGACTTCGTCGCGCTTGATCGGAGCGGCTTCCAAATGATTCAATCGATCTCAGATAGCGTGTCGTCCATCGTGGCCCGTGCCACTGGCATTATCGCGTCGTTAATTTTTCTCGCTGCCGCGGCGACAGCGGCAGATCGGGCCCCCGTGGCCATTCTCGGCGCGATGGACGTCGAGGTCGACGGGTTAATCGGCGCGATCGATGATCGCCAGACCCGAGAAATTCTGGGGCTGAAGTTCCATGAGGGAGTGCTGGAAGGCACACCGGTTGTCGTTGCTCGCGGCGGCGTCGGCAAGGTCAACGCCGCAATGGTCACGACGCTACTCATCGAACACTTTCGTCCTGAAGTCATCGTATTTACCGGTGTCGCCGGCGCCGTGAACCCGGAGCTACGACCGGGAGATATCGTGATCGGTAAATCGGCACTGCATCACGATTTCGGGACGCATTCGGATGAAGCCTTCGTCCGCGATGCGACCCGAAACCCCGTCGACGGGAAATTGAATCCCGTTCAACTTCCGGCGCCACAGGAAGTGCTGGCCGCGATGCTTGAGGCAGCAGAGACGGTTCAATTTCGATCAGTCGATTCGCGGATGCCCCAGTTCAGAACGGGAATTGTGGGGACAGGGGATGTCTTTCTGATGGCGAAAGAACCGCGTCGCGAACTTCGGAAAACGCTCGGTATTGATGTTGTTGAAATGGAGGGGGCGGCGGCTGCTCAAGTCGGGCATCAACTCGGAGTCCCGGTGATCATTATTCGGGCCATCAGCGATCGGGCCGACAAAAACGCCCAACTCGACTTTCGGCGTTTCGCCGCCGCGGCGGCAGCGAATAACATCCGGCTTGTGCGATCATTCTTAAAAATCAGACATAAGACGAAGCATTAGCCCGTTCACGATGGTTTGCAATCACCATTGATAGGAGTCGCCTGGAGTTGTTCTCAGCGTCGGAGGGTCTTCCGTTATCATTTAATACGCGGTGTTATATTCTCAATAGCCGATGCTTCACCGAGGATGCCTACGCGATGCAGGGAGAAAGGGGAGCGAATCTTGTGGTTCATATTCTGCGGGGGGCAAATCTCGTACTAAATCCGTTTCCAGTTGGACGCGCTACGATTCTTCGCCCTCGCTGGCGCGTCGGGCTATCGATGGAGTACCTTAAATTTCAAGCTCCAGACGCGAAGGTATTTAAGATCGGGCGATGATGCTTCGGTGTCGTGTTTGATTTGAAGCCTTCGTGCGTCGACAGTTGATGAATACTTCTTTCACATTGGCTAGCCCGCTTCTTCGAGAACACAGTCGATAATACGCAGTGAACGACGAACTTCACGAGCAACGAGAGTCCGAGAAACCGCGCGAGCCGGTGCGGTCTGATGTGCAGCGACTCGAGGCGGCTGCCCAGTTGGGGCGGACGCTGCGTGCCGAACTGGCGAAGGTCATTGTCGGCCAGGATGAAGTCGCCGAGCAGATTCTGATTACAATGCTGTGCGGCGGACACGCCTTGCTCGAAGGTGTGCCGGGGTTGGCGAAAACGCTGCTGGTGCGGTCGGTAGCTGAATTGACCGACCTCTCATTTTCACGAATTCAATTCACGCCCGATTTAATGCCCGCCGACGTCGTCGGTGCGGAGATCATCGGGTCGGGCGGCGATGACGCCACCGCCTTTCGCTTCATTAAAGGCCCGGTCTTTGCCAATCTGATTTTGGCCGATGAAGTCAATCGTACCTCGCCGCGAACGCAATCGGCACTTTTGGAGGCGATGCAGGAACATCAAGTGACGGTCGGCGGAGCCTCGCACTCGCTCCCCCGTCCGTTCTGCGTGCTGGCTACGCAAAACCCGATTGAGCAAGAGGGAACCTACCCGCTGCCGGAAGCGCAGCTTGATCGCTTTCTGATGCGCATTCTCGTCGACTATCCGTCGGAAGAAGACGAGTTGGAGATCGTCCGGCGGACCACGGCGACGGCCTTGCCAACGCTTCAGGCAATCGCCAATCAAGCCGAGCTGACCGATGCATCCGGCTTACTACGCTTGATGCCGATCGGAGAATCGACGGCCCGGTTTGCCATCCGTCTGGTTCGCGCGACCCGGCCCAACGACCCGAATGCTGATGATCCGGTGAATCGCTACATCTCTTGGGGGGCCGGCCCGCGGGCAAGTCAGGCCTTGATTCTGTCCGCGAAAGCCCGAGCAATGCTGAGAGGTCGAGCGGCGGTTGAACTTGAAGACGTAAAAGCAATGGCGGCACCGGTTCTGAGGCATCGAATCGTGACCGACTTCGAAGCCGAAGCCGACCGGGTCACCGTTGATCAAATCGTGACGCAGCTTGTCGAGGCACTTTCGGCCGAAGATGCGGCGATCCCCAAATGGATGCGGTCCCTGATCAAACCGCGGAACTGATGACCTCAGACGGGTCGCAAAGGTGCGTCAGCAGTGTTGACCCAAGCAGAATTACTGACGTCTTCCACCCTCGCCTTGCGGGCCCGGCACCTTGTGCGGGGGATGCAACTCGGTCGACATCGGGGGATCGGTCGAGGACCGTCCTCAGAGTTCTTCACGCATCGTCCCTACTCTCCCGGTGATGAGCCGCGGCGGATCGACTGGAAGCTCTTCGCCCGCACGCGTCGGCACTTCTACAAAGAAACTCGGGAGGACAGCAGCGTCCGCGTTCTGATTCTGCTCGACGCGAGCGGGTCGATGGGAGCCATCCCTGCAGGAGACGACCGCGAGTCGAAGTGGAAGACGGCTGCCATTCTCGCCGCTGCGATCGCCCGCGTGACGTTGAGGCAGGGGGACCCGACCGCTCTGACAATCTTCGCCGACAATGAGCCGACCGAACTGCCCTGCACCGATCGACCGTCTCATTGGAACCGGATCGTCGACGCAATGGCGGAGGCAACGCCTCAAGGCGTGTTTGCGGCCGACCTGGCGGCCAAGCGCGTGGCCGGGCGATTCTCTCGTCGGGGCCTGATCTATCTGATGACCGACGGTTGGGACGATCCGGCGCAACTGAACCGCTCTTTGTCGACACTTGCGACTCGCGGGCACGATGTTCGGCTCCTCAGAGTGATCGATGCCGCAGAAGAACGGCTTCCGACCGCAGAACAGGTCCGATTTCGCGACCCTGAGTCGACCCGCATTCTTCAGGATCACGCGACCGAACTGGCCCCTGCCTATCGTCGGGCCGTCGCCGAGCATCACAGGCTTGTTCGGTCGGCCTGCCTGCGTCACAACGCGACAATCGTCACCGTGCGAACCGGCGATGATCTCCTGTCGCGGCTCAGGCTCAGCCTCGCGGGCCGGACGGAGCGATCGGCCGCATCCTGACAAAATTCAAATTTCTCCCAACTTGAGCCGAAGTCGCGTTGACCCGCATTTGGGTAATTCTTACAAGTCCGCTCGCTTCGACGGCGGTACCCCCGCATGGTCGCATCCGCGGCCGCCGCCCGATGCAGAATCCGCGCTGCGGCGCAATCGACCCTTTCAATGGAGACACAGCGCGATGGGTGAACGGAATCACGCCGCGCCGGAAGGCGGCCACGAAGATCAATTCGGCGAGTGCCCGTTTTCGGCAGCGTTCGGCACTGAAGAGTCGGCACCGGAAACGGCAACCCGAGGTAAAATGACTACTCGACAAAAGCAGGTCACCGCGGTCCTCGGCGGCGTTACGCTCGCCGTCGTTGCCGGCGGTGTCATGATGCAGTTCTTCACCGGAGAACCCGGGACGGCGGCGGAGCGGACCGGCCACGCGGCCGTCAGCACGCAGCACGAAGTCGGAAAGCAGACGGTCGCACGACCGCACGGTGTTCCTGCCACCCTGGCGACCGTCGCCGGGGAGGCGATCACCTATGACGAAGTTCAGCGTGAGGCTTTCGAACGCTTCGGCACCGAGACCCTCGAAAAGCTGATCAACCGCAAGATCATCGAATCCGCCTGTGCCACCCGTGGCGTGCAGGTTTCGATCGAAGAAGTCGAGCAGGAGATCACCACGATCGCCCAAGGCTTCAATCTCGACCGCGAAAACTGGCTGCAAATGCTCCAAGCCGAGCGCGGCCTGACCCCGCTGCAGTACAAGCGCGACGTCATTTGGCCGATGATCGCTTTGAAAAAGCTCGCCGGTGCCGATGTCGAAATCACAACCGAAGACATTGGTAAGGTCTTCGCCCGCGACTTCGGCCCGCGTGTCAAAGCCGAAATGATCATGCTCGACAACCAGCGTCGCGCCCAGGAAGTCTGGACTCGCGCCCGTCGTAATCCGGAAGAATTCGGTCGCCTCGCACGCGAGTTCTCGATCGAACCGACGAGCAAATCGCTCGACGGCAAGATTCCCCCGATCCGCCGTTACAGCGGTCAGGAAGAGCTCGAAGAGAAAGCCTTCCAACTGAAGCTGAACGAGATTTCTGGGATCGTCCAACTGCCGATGCCGGGGGCGACGCGGTACGTCATCCTCAAATGCACCGGCCGGACTGAACCGATCGTGACCGACCTCGCCCTCGTGCGGGACGAGATCGTCGAACAAATCCGCAAGGAAAAGATTCAAGAAGCGGTCGCCAACATCTTCACCGAACTGCAGAAGTCGACGCTCGTTGTCAATTATCTGACTCACGAGCAAACCGGCATTCGACAGGTCGGAGCGACCACGACCGCACCGGCTCGCAACTGAATTTGCTAGCCCGTGATTTCACGGCGACAATTTGATTCGCAAAGCCCCGATGGCTCGCCCGTCGGGGCTTTCTTTATGCGCCCAGATCAAAACCGAACCGCGCTATCCGTCCCGGGTCTGAGTGGTAGAATGTCGTTTCCACCCACATTTTTCGCCCCGACCCGACCGAAGCCATGCGAAGTGAATCTGAACTCCCCCTCGACGACGTCCCCTTTACGATTCCCGTCGCCGACCGAGTGAAGCGGCTCCCGCCCTACCTCTTCGGGAAGATCAACAAGGTTAAATACGAGAAACGGGTCGCCGGGATCGACGTGATCGACCTCGGCATGGGCAACCCCACCGACCCGCCCGACCGCCGCGTGAGCGACAAGCTCTCCGAAGCCCTCGGCGACTGGCGCAATCACCGCTACAGCGTCTCCAACGGCTTGGGCAACCTGCGGAAAGAGGTCGCCAAACGCTACTTCAAGAAGTACGGCGTCAGCCTCGAACCCGACAGCGAAATCCTCGCCTGCATCGGCTCCAAAGAAGGCTTCTCCCACATGTGTCTGGCACTACTGGGACCGGGCGACACCGCCGTCGTCCCCGCGCCGACCTTCCCGATTCACGCCTATGCCGTGATGCTGGCTGGCGGCAACGTCATCCAACTCGACGTCACCGACCCGAACGAATTCTTAAGAAACGTCGCCTACACCTGCGAGCACCTCTTCCCTAAGCCGAAGGTCGTGGTCGTTAACTTCCCCCACAACCCCAGTGGCACGACGATCGAACTCGACTTCTACGTCGAACTGGTGAAGCTCGCGAAGCGCTACAACTTCTTAGTGATGAGCGACTTCGCCTACGCCGACATCTGCTACGACGGCTACAAAGCCCCGAGCTTCTTAGAAGCCCCCGGCGCGATCGACGTCGGCTGCGAGTTCACCACGATGAGCAAAGGTTACAGCATGGCCGGCTGGCGGATCGGCTTCTGTGCCGGCAACAGCCAGATGGTCCGCGCCCTCGGCACGATTAAAGGCTATTACGACTACGGCATCTTTCAGGCCGTGCAGATCGCCGCCATTATCGCCATGCGGCACTGTGATGATGCGGTCGACGAAGTCGTTAAGGAATATGAACAACGCCGCGACATCTTCTGCGATGGCCTCGCCCGCTTAGGTTGGGAAATCGAACGCCCCAAAGCCGGCATGTTCGTCTGGGCCAAGATTCCCGAACCCTGGAACAAAATGGGTTCCATCCCGTTCTCCATGAAGCTCTTAGAAGAAGCCAACGTAGCCGTCAGCCCCGGCCGCGGCTTCGGCGAAGAAGGCGAAGGCTACTTAAGACTCGCCATCGTGGAAAACAGCCAACGGCTCAGGCAAGCAGTGAAGCAGATTGGGAAGTGCCTTAAAGATGAGCCGTTAGCGGTGAGTGATTAGCTCTTATTGGGGGGATATCTCACGTGAGCACAAATGCTTCGGACGAACTGATTGAGAAGGTGTTTGAACTGCCGGAGGAGCAGCGGGCTGCACTCGCGGCTCGATTGCTCGACAGCTTGGGCGATGAACCCGCGGAAGAAGTTCGAGAAGCTTGGCGGACGGAGATCGCCGAGCGGTTGGAGCGGTATCACAACGGTGAGACTAAAGCGGTTCCGCTTGAGGAAGCTTGGCCGCGGATTCTCTAAAGGGTGGCTGGGGACGGTCTCGACGAGCCGCCCCCAGCGAGCGCGGGGACGAGGTGCGAATCCGTTCAAAAACTTGCTCCTGCAAATCTGGGGGCGGCATCCATGCCGTCCCCAGCCACCCGCCGCAAGAATGTTAACTTTTGATTATGCTGGCGAATGCGCTTGCCCCCCCCCATTGGTCCACTGTATCTTAGCGGATGTAGTGTGCAAAAGCGTCAAAGGGCTGGCAGGTGAAGCGCAAGCAACAAAGTCCCCCGGCAGCAAGCCTCATTGGCGCGGCTGTAATTGCGGGAGCTGTCAGTTTGTTTCTGCTTTTTAACAGGAGCGGACCGACCGGGCTGCCGAACAATCCGCCGACGATCTCTCCCAGCGGCGGCAATGTCGTTCGCCTTTCGCCAGTCGATTCTCCGGAGCCGCAGCCATTCAATCCCGCTTCACAAGGAGTATTGTCGGCCCCGCCCGAACGTAGCGAAGTGCCTCATCCGATTAGCGGTAATGCCAAAATTGTATCAGCGACGGGCCCTCTGGGGGTAAAACTTATTAGCGGTTTTGAGGGTTCTTGGGATCGATTCGAGATCACTGCAAAAGGACCGGCCCATTTCGAGGTCGCCTTTCCGGCTGAGAAGCCGGGGGAGTATTTTCTCTTCTATCTGCTCCAGGTTGAAGGTGCTGCCGGTCGCGAAGTTCGGGTCGACTTCACCAATGTGAAGCCGTATTGGAAGAGCCATTATCCGGCGGTTTGCGAAACCGGCTCTTTGTCGGACCTAGAGAATTTTGGTGCCGGTACCCGCTTGGCCGGAAATGCGGGGTCCGCTGGGTTCAATAATTTTCTGTCGGATTCAAGCGTGAGATCGGGAGGATCGGTAAAGGGGTGGCAGTTCGTGAAAGGGGTGTCATCCGGGAAGAGTGGGGGGCTTGGGGCTCGCTCATTGATCTTGAGGCACCGATTTAACACCGACTCAGCCTATCTGGCCATGAAAGTTCCTTATGTGCCGAGCTACCACGCCAAGTGGGTGAACTCGGTAAGGCGCCGTGCAAATGTCACTGTCCACGATCTAGGGCGAAGTGTCCGTGGGCATACGCTCTCTGTGATTGAGCTGAGTAAAGGCGGGACGACATCTGGTGGCTCATTTGTTGCCTCTGCAGATTCCAAACCTTGCCTGCTAATATATGCCCGGGAGCACGCCGATGAGCACGACTCGAGTTGGGCAGTCGAAGGGTTTGTGGAATCGGTTCTCGCCGAGGTGGATCGAGACGGAGCGTCCCTTCTTGATCGATTTACGATACTGGCGATTCCTCTAATGGACCCCGATGGCGCGGCCGAAGGTGCCCATGATTCGATCATGAATGCTTTCAGGATCGGTGCTTCGACGGTGGAGACCGATGCGTATGCTCGGTTTTTGCAACAGTGGGTCGATGATGGCAACCGGCTCGATCTGATTGTGAATATTCACAACCCCGGCGTCGCCGGCTGGCACGCCAAAGTCGTCGCTCATCCGAGTGATGCGGAGCGACAGCAGGAATACGCACATCTTAAGGCCCGGCTCGATCGTGATTGCGTCGATGCAGGCTTCATAGCCGCCGAAAGGCAGCAGCCGGAGTTGATAGATGCGCAGTACAGAATGTGCGGTTGGGCCAGCCGAGTCTTCGGTCCCGGTTATGTCGGCGTCGAGGTGAATTCTCGCTCTTCGAAGCAGCATCTGACACTCGATGAATTACGGCGACTCGGCGACGTCATCGGGCGCAGTTGCTGTCGATTTTTAGAAACGGCATCCGGCCGCCGTATGACCGAGATCACCGAATCGCGATTGGTCGAACGAAAGCGTCGTTGGGCGTTCTATTACGGCCGCACCGATAGCGACCTCGAGGGTCGATCGGCGATCGATGTCGAGATGGGCCTGCTCCTTAATCCCGAAGTGGATGACTGGGAAGGGACAACTCGATTTAAAGATTTCGAACGGCAGTTTGCCCAGCTTTCAGAGAATTCTGCGAACTAAACAGAAAAGCCTCAGATGAACACGGAACTTGACTCGGGTGAAGCCTTGGGTTCGATCGAACAGCAGGGCTTAGGTCATCCTTCCAAAGTGCGGCGTCTTCTGCGTTGGCTTCCGCTACTGCTCGTCCCTCTACTCGTCTGGGGTGCAATCACCACATGCTTCGGCTCCGTTCGGGGCTTCCAGATGCGGCTTAACGGTCACGAAGTGATGGTGGTTCCGGTCGACGAAACTCCGTTGAAGGTTCCGGCTGACAGAACCTCTAAAGTCGAGATTTCTGTCCGAAATTTGCAGTTCCATGCGATCACTATATTCGGGTCGAACTCGTCATGCAGTTGTGTCGCAACCAGTGACCTGCCGATGACTATACCGCCTCTTTCGGAAAGGCAGCTATCATATCGCTACCAGGCTCCGGCCGCAGATGGGCCTCAAGAGGCTCGACAGGTTGTGGAGTTATTGATTGACCCCGCAGACCATACTGTAAATCTAGTTCTCAACTTTGTTGTTGGGGCTTCGTCGTGAAGAATCTCAGTTGCTGCAACCCCTGATTTAAAGGAAGACAATGTATATTTCACTCTCCAAGTCATTTTATATGCCCAGCATTTTCTTGGGCGTCGTTTTGTTGTCACTAATAACATTTGGGCTAATGCCCGCAGCATCCGGCGAGCAGTTGGCATTAAACTCAACCGTCGATGCTGCGTTCGGCGATGGGGCTTCAAATTGCGATGAGGGCCCTCCTGCGACGACTTGTGTATCTGACGGTCTTCTATGCGACAGCGCCACGGAAGGCAAGAATTGCGATGCTGCGAAAATTGCATGTACCTGTACGGCTGGACGATTCGGTTGCACATGCGGTTAGCGATTCCGTCTTTGTATCGTCCTCGTGCTTCCCGCAAGTGTGTATTTTTCAGAGGTAAAGCATTTTCAACGGAAGCACACACGAAATATTTAAACTAAAGTCTCCTCCGAATTGCGAGCAGTCGAATGGACTTCGATCATCTTCGTAAGATATTTTTGCCGGTTGTGATTTGCGGGTTCACGGTCTTCTTACCAGGTGTGCATCAGGCAAATGCACAGACAATTCAATTGCTTGAAGCGGAGCAAACACCGGCCGAGAAGCGACTGACTGAATCATTCACTCGAACTTATTTGGCCGCAGTAGGAAAAGTTGAAACGGCATTCGCGAATTTTACTTGCACTAGAGCCTGTTATTGACTTATGTGCCGTGAGGCGTTGAATTTGGGGCATGAGCACGACAAGGAAGTCGTATCCGAGCGATGTCACCGATTCGGAATGGGAGTTTTTGCTCCCGTATTTGACCTTGATGCGAGAAGACGCCCCGCAGCGGGAGCACTCGCTGCGTGAGTTGTTTAATGCCATCCGCTACGTGGCGAAAACGGGCTGCCAGTGGCGCTATTTGCCGCATGACTTCCCGCCATGGTCGGCCGCGTATCAGCAGGCCCGAAGATGGATGCAGGCCGGCGTGTTCGAGACGATCGCGCACGATCTGAGGATCATTGAACGCATTCTTAAAGAACGCGACGAGCAGCCCACGGCCGTCATCCTTGATGCCCGGACGTTGCAGTCGACACCCGAAAGCGGCGCTCGCGCGGGATTCGACGGCGCTAAGAAAAAGAAGGGGTCGAAGGCCCATATTGCCGTCGATACGCTGGGAAATTTGTTGGCGGTCACGATCTCCGCCGCGAACGAGCAGGAGCGTGGCTATGTCAAAGAACTTGCCGAAAAGGTTCAGCAGGTCACCGGCGGGACTGTTGAGCTGGCTTACGTCGATCAAGGATATACCGGGGCCAGTGCCGCTGAGCAGGCGGCTACGGAATCGATCGAATTGGAGGTCGTTAAACATCACGAAGCCCGTCAGGGTTTTATACTGCTTCCGCGTCGCTGGGTCGTTGAGAGGACGCTCGGCTGGCTCGGCCGCTTTCGCCGCCTCGCCCGCGACTATGAACGGCTTGCAACGACATTAACCGGCTGGCACTGGCTCGCCTTCCTCGGCCTGCTGACCAATCGACTGCTTAATTGAAGTGCATAACAGGCACTAGTGAGGCGATGGTTCCGATTGAATCGTCGAAAGAAGCAGAGAAAAGGCAATTTGACGCCGTGAAAGTAACGCAATACCGCCGAGATGATCTCTCTCGGGTTCAGTTTCCGGTCTCGGACGACGGCACGTACGCGATACTGCGAAAAGACGATTTCCAAGTAGGCCTCCTGAAGTCCAAGAATAAGGCAACATTCGCCATCCAAAGCTACTGGACAACGAACCCAAAGTGGAGCATCAATAAATGGAATTATCGCATGATTCCAATCGCATCGATCTCCATGATGGACTCCCCTATAAAAGTGATCGTGCAGTCGAAGGGTTTCACGGTGACTAGCCGCAAGCAAGTGCGACGAAACAATCGAGTTCTCGAAAAAATCACATGGAGGCAGCCGGTCTACAATCCCTCGGAAAAGAATGATAGTTCGTGTGGTGGAGAATTTTTATTCGACCCATCAAGGCACTGGGTCTTAATGGAATGGGAGTATTACCTTTTTAAAGACCCGCCGAGACTGCGAGCGGTCATAGATTATGACGGTGAAGTCGAAGGGATTCCGATTCCGGCGACAGTGACTGTCAGCGCGTTGCGTAACAACGAAAAGCCAGCCGTTACCTATAAAAACAGCCGCAAAGAGATCAATTTCGAGAAGCCGAATATCGAACTCTTCACCCTTGGCTCATTCGGCATCCCCGACCGCATCGAAGACCTGATGCGAAAAGCTGAGCAGGAGCGCAGCAACGATTGATGTGCCGTGCATTGGCAACTGATGTTTGCTCAGTATCGATGGCAGCTTGGCTGAACCGCATTAGCGCTGGCGAGCTGTGCTATGGTTCTTTTGCGGTGCCGAGTTTCTACCAACTATTGCGATTGATAGTGCTATTCACCGCAACTTAAACACCTGACCGCGCTTTTCGATCGTCACCTTCTTCATTCCCACTTTCTTGATTTTGCCGCCGAGTCGCGTTCGGCTTTCTTTCAGGCGGAAGCCGTTGGAGGGGTCTTCGACGTAGACCATTTTGTCAGTGCCGAGCCACGTCTTCACCTTCTTTTTTCCGTCCCAAGAGTAGGCGTTGTAGTAGACGTCGCCATCGGCTGTGTAAAACCCATCCAGCGTGGCGGCCGATTCAATTTTATACCAACCGGCGGAGACGAACTCGTCTCCCTCGTTGAATCCGATGGCGATCCAAAGCGGGTACTTCGTCGTGTTCTGAACAGAAAACGGAATCAGACGCTCATCGACTGTCTGGGCACCGGTGGAAGCTCCGCATAGCAAGCAGAAGAGTAATGCTACACCCGGTTTGATCGTGCTCATGGAACGGTCTCCGTTATTAAGGCTGAGTCAGAAAGCCACGTTAAGAGCGGGCTGTTCCGTGGCGATCACATTGCAGAATACCGCTTGAGGCAGGTCCTTTGCCACCCATTATGGATCGAGCGTCAAGAGTCGAGGGTCGAGAGTAATGTCGAACAAGCCGCGCACGCAGTAAGCGGATCGCCGACAAGAGGGGGCTCGTGCTGTTATTCGGCTGGCGCAGGATTTACGCTGGCGTCTCCACACGATTCGGAGAGGACCAACGATGTTTGTGCTACGCAATCGACTATTGCTGACTGCCCTGCTCTACAGTCTGGCTGGGAGTTCAAGCCTGCGGGCCGAAGACATCAATACGGTAGATGTCTCGCCGGAAGCCCGGCGGTTGCTCGATCAGGCCGATGCCTCGGTGGCGAAGGCGGCCGAGGGGCTCGACGATCCCTTACGGCCGCGGTTTCATTTTCATCCGGCCGCGAATTGGATCAACGATCCCAACGGGCCGATCCTGCACCGCGGTTGGTACCACGTCTTCTTTCAGCACAATCCCTACGGCGACGAGTGGGGAAACATGCACTGGGGGCACACGCGGAGCCGGGACTTGGTGAATTGGGAGCGGCTACCGATCGCGATTCCGCCGTCGCCATCCCGGGCGGAAAAGCACGTCTACTCGGGCTGTGCCGAACATGACGGCGACGGCAACGTTCTAGCCTTCTATACCAGCGTTGACGGCGGGCCGAAGCCGAACGAGCAGTGGGTGGCGAAGGCCCTCGATGACGACCTGACGAAATGGCACAAGCCTGATTTTAATCCGCTGCTGACCATTGAGTCGGCTCCAGGGATTACCTTCGGAGCAGGTTTTCGCGACCCGTTTATCTTTCACTTCAAGAATCGCACCTTCATGGTTGTGGGGGCCGATACGCAGGACGAATCGGTGATCCCGCTCTGGGAAGCGGAGGACGACACGCTCTTGAACTGGAAGTACCTCGGCATTGTCTGGCGGACACCGAAGTCGAAGGTGAAATTCCCCGAGTGCCCGAACTTCTTCGAGCTTGATGGAAAGTGCGTCTTAATTATCTCGCCCTATCGCGCACTCGAATATGAAGTGGGGGAGTTCGATCCTGATGCGGACGGCGGGCCGACGTTTCAAGTCGAAAAGAAGGGTCGGCTCGAACCGACCGATTCTCTATATGCCTCCAATATCCTTATTGATGAGTCGGGAGAGCGAATCCTGTTGGGCTGGGCGCGGCACTTTAAAGGTGGCCGAGGATGGTCGGGTGTGTTGACCCTGCCCCGGGTCTTAAGTCTTGATAAAGATCTCACGCTATGTCAAAAGCCGATCCGCACGCTGTCGACTTTGCGGGGTGAGAGTTGGTCGATTGAGAAGCCGACCCGAGTCGAGTCGGCCGAAGGTCTTCGTCCGGCTCCTAAGCTTGAACAGTTTGAGATGGCCGCACGCATGACCATTGCGCCGTCGGATCGCGGGGGCATCTTTCTACATCGCGGAAATGATCTGTTCACAATTCTTTGGGATGAACAGATTGGGTTGTCGGTTGGCCAAATGGATCGCGCCGCTAAAGTCCCGCAGGAGAGCAACGGGTTCGTGATTCCGCTCGATCGGCTCAAGAGTGAGTCTCGGGACTTAAATCTCCGCATCTTTGTCGATCGCGGTTTGGTGGAGATGTTTTCTGCAGATGGCCGAATAGCAATCACGCGGCCTTGGCTGACGAAAACTGCGGAAACCGAAGTGGAATTTATCGCGGGCGGGCGAGGGGCGACGCTGCATTCACTC
The DNA here is from genome assembly GCF_007744515.1 of Stratiformator vulcanicus. Lineage (NCBI taxonomy): Bacteria > Pseudomonadati > Planctomycetota > Planctomycetia > Planctomycetales > Planctomycetaceae > Stratiformator > Stratiformator vulcanicus. The sequence continues at coordinate 4,246,253 of NZ_CP036268.1, read as the reverse complement.
GACATCTGGGAGATGAAAGACGCCAAAATTCAATAATAGGTGCTCCAAAGCCCACCCTTGAAAGGCTCCTTATTTTCAGCATCGGAGCGCTGGCGCGAACCTGTGAATTGCTCTGACGGTCAGACTTCAATAACCACGCTGCGGTCGATTGAAAATTCGAGTGGGATATGAACGAGATGGATGGAGCAGGCGAGATGCTTCTGCCGGATGACTTAAAAAAGAAGGTTCGTGAGATCAGCGAATCGGCGCGACTTGAACTCGTTTCTTTTGCGATGGAGACGCTCTCCGAAGCTTGTGACGATGCCGACGGGGAGGAGGGGTCGCCGATGGACGATTGGCGTCGAGAGAATCGCGAGAGAGAGGATGCGGCCTTCAGTTCGTTCTCCGCGGCAGACATTCGGCAATTTATTAAAGCACGACGGGGGCGTCACGCGGCAGAGAAGATTGATAATGCAGTCTGGAAGGCGCTGATCGAAACGGAGGTTGGCCCCTACGCCGCACGCAGTCGTTTCAACCTCGCGTTAGATGAAACTCTGATGCCGTCGTTCGCGTTTGATCGCTTCGGAATGTCTTCCACGATCATGCCGGACGGGCGGGAGATCTTCATCGCCGGCGAACATGAGGACTACTATGACCCCGATTTTTATATCTACAATGACGTGATTGTGCGGGACCCGTCAGGTGCGATCGACATCTATGGGTATCCGGAAACGGTCTTCCCGCCGACGGACTTTCATTCTGCGACACGAATCGAGTCGGACATCTTAATTATCGGATGCCTCGGCTATCAGGAGCAACGCGAAGAGAAAACGACTCCGGTGTTCCTGCTCAACTGCGAGACCTTTGAGATTCGAAAGGTCAAGACGACGGGCAAAGGGCCGGGATGGATTCACAACCATAAAGTCAGTTCGTCGCCGAGAGAGGAGTACCTGACCGTCGTTGGTGGGCTCCGGCACCGTGATTCGGAACGCGACTTGATTGCGAACGAAAAGCGGTATCGGCTCGACCTGAAGACCTGGCACTGGACGCGGCACTCCTAAAGCGATTCGCCAAGGGTTGCCGTCGGAGTACTGGCCTCCGAACCAAGGGCGTCGGTGCCTCAGTCCTGATCCTCTTCCCCGTCCTTGTCGCGACCGCGTTCGAACTCTTCGAACTCGCGCTCGAATTCTTCGTCGCACTTGTCGCAGAAGTCGGAGGTCGAGAAGTGCTGAACCCATCGCGTCGCGTCGAGTTCGGGGTGCGTCATCTCGTGAGGACAGAGTTCTTCGAGCAATAGAGTGTAGGCATCCCGGAGGCTGAAGTGCTCGCAAATGTCGAGGGCAATGCCGTGCTCCGCCATGGCAGCGAGGAGGCGGCGCAGGGCGACTTCGATGTCGCGATCGCTCAGCCCGTCAGGCTGCGGCAATTTGAGTGGCGGATCAAAAATCTCGGCAATCGGGACTCCTTCACCGTTCTCGATTAACTCTTCCATCAGTTCGAGATCACGTGTGAAGCCCGAATCATCTTCGGCGCCTCCAAGCGAATGATCGAGCGCCCGAGACTCCGCTTCGAAATGTCGATTGAGTTCGTCCGAAAATAGGTTGTAGGGGTCGTCCGATTCGTCGAGTTCGTTATTTTCTTCCGACCACGGTTCGATCGCCGAATCGGGAGCTGGTCCGACCGCTTCGGGGCCGCTCGACTCGTTTTCTTCAGGAACGGTCTCGATTTCCGGATTGGTCAGTTCGAGCAGCACGCGCCCGTTCTGGCTGAACCATTCCAAGAACAGGACGACGGTGCCGTCACTCATCCGGTCGACCTCCATCCGACCGGTGGGACCGACCTGTTGCCAGGCGATCTCGCTGTAATCGTCGTTGAACGAAGGCTCGGAGAACTCGGAGGCTTCGAAACGAATCCGGCGCCCGGCGAGGTATTTCCCGCACGCCCCGGTCAATGACAGTGAAAGCGGCGTCTGATGTCCTTTGAGTTTGATCCACCCGTTGACACTATTGGTGCGGGTTCCGTCCAATTCCCCGCACGCGACCAAACCGTCCAACCTTAGCGTCATACGCCTGCTCCCCTCACCTGCCGAGCTCTCGTGACGAATCATCTCGCGGAGTCGGCTTTTCGTCCCGATCCATCTGTCCGGTCTGCAACTTCCACGCTGCCGCGATGACAGCAGTCACAGTGGCAACCATTGATCCGACATCGAGCGCTTCGTGTCCGAGTTGTGGGGATTTTATCGATCCTTGCGATCGGTCGGAACGATGAATCACGTGTTTCGCCGAAATTACCTCAACCCGTTCTCGCACTGTCGGTAGATATCACCACCCCGGCGAGTCGCGGCGCCATGTGCCGAAAGGCCCGAGAACGATGGCTGAGGTGGCGTTTGACGACTTTCGGGAGTTCGCCGAACGTGCGGTGGAGTTCGCGAATTTCGAAGTACGGGTCGTATCCAAAGCCGTTCTCGCCTCGTGGCTGAGTGGTGATTCGTCCGCGACAGCGTCCCTGCGAAGTCAGCCGGATCTGACCCGAGGGGTCAGCGAGGGCTACGTGGCAGCGGTATTCCGCGCCGCGTTTTGCATCGGCAACGCCGTCGAGTTCGTCGATCAATTTCTGATTGTTCGTCTGGTCGTCGGACTGTTCCCCTGCGAAGCGTGCGGAAAAAATCCCCGGTCGGCCTTTGAGGGCATCGACGCACAGCCCGCTATCTTCGCCGATCGCCCAACAGCCGAGATGATTCGCGACTTCGGTCGCCTTTTTGGCAGCATTCTCGTCGAAGGTTTCGCCGTCTTCGACGGCCTCGGGCACATCGGGAAAATCGGCGACGCACTGAATCTCAAAGCCGTAGGGCGCGAGCAGATCCTCGATCTCCACGATCTTCCCGCGGTTGCGACTGGCAATGATGATGGACGTCATCAATTCGGTTGTCTTCGAGATAGGCCGTTCGTCTCACTCGTTGAACGAGAAAAGCGATTCTCTCAACAAGCCGCGCACGTAGTGAGCGGGTTTCTTAAGTGGACGCCGCGTGATCGATCCGCTTACTGCGTGCGCGGCTTGTGGGGGCGCCTTAACAGTTTAGTCAGGAAGTCTGCAGTGTGCCGCGGTCTGCTAATGAGTGGGCGGTGGCGGCGAGGCCGTCGACGTCGAGGCCGCAGGAGGCAAGTAGCTCGTCACGGTCACCGTGTTCGACGAACTCATCCGGTAGGGACAAAATCCGCAGGTGATCTGTGCGATGCCCTCGCGCGTTGGCCGCTTCCAGCACGGCCGAACCGAATCCTCCCGATGAGGTGTTCTCCTCCGCCGTGATCACGAATCCCGTTTCGTCGAGTGCCCGGCCGATCGTTTCGATATCAATCGGCTTGATGAAGCGGGCATTGATGACGCCGACCTGCACGCCTTCTTCGCGCAATCGCTCGGCCGCGGCGACGCAGCGGGGGAACATCACCCCGCAGGCGACGAATGTGCCGTCGGTGCCTTCGGAGTAGACCTCGGCTTTACCGTGCTCAATCGGCACCGAATCCCGCTCAACCGATTCGACGTTCGCCTTGGGATAACGAATCGATGTCGGGCCGTCGTGCAGCAGGGCAAAGTCGAGCATCGGCGCGACATCGTTTTCATCCCCCGGTGCCATGACCGTCATGTTCGGGAAGACGCGCATATAGGCGTGGTCGAAGATGCCGTGGTGCGTCGGGCCGTCCGGCCCGCACAGCCCGGCCCGATCGAGCGTAAAGATGACCGGCAGATTCTGCAGGGCGACTTCCTGGAAGATCTGATCAAAGCTCCGCTGCAGGAAAGTACTGTAAATATCGACGATCGGCTTCATGCCCGCTTTGGCCATCCCGCCGGCAAACGCGACGGCGTGACCTTCGCAAATGCCCGTATCGAAGAAGCGTTCGGGGAACTCGGCCCTCACCTTTTCGAGTTTGTTCCCCGCGCACATCGCCGCGGTCAGAACGGCGACCTTCGGGTCTTCGGACATTGAGCGATGAATCGCGTCGCTCATGACCTCGGTGTAAGCCTTCGACGATCCCTTTTTCATGGAGACGATTTCGCCCTCGGCGTTGCGCTCGAACGGCGACGGCGTGTGAAATCCAACGGGGTCGGCGCAGGCCGGTTCGAACCCGTGTCCCTTTTCGGTCAGCACGTGCAGCAGAACCGGGCCCTTGACCTCTTTGACCATCTTGAGGGAGTCGATCAGCCCGGTGAGGTCATGTCCGTCGACGGGGCCGATGTAGCGGAAGCCCATCTCCTCGAACAACATTCCGCCGTGCAGAAACGTCTTGGCGGCTTCTTTGGCGTGCCCGAGGACCGATTCGACCGACTCACCGACGACCGGAATCTGGTTGAGCAGCCACGAAATATCCTTTTTCAGCCCGTTGTAGAACGGCGCGGTCCGCGCCCGATCGAGGTACTGAGCCAGTCCGCCGACTCGCGGACAGATGCCCATCTTGTTGTCGTTCAGGATGACCAGCAGGTCTTTCTTCAGTTCGGCGGCGTTGTTCATCGCCTCGAACACAATGCCGGAAGGCAATGCCCCGTCGCCGATGACCGCGACCGACTTACGGCCCGTTTCGCCCAGCAGGTCATCACCCGCTTTCAGGCCGAGAACAGTCGAGACGCTCGAACCGGCGTGGCCGGTGACGAACAGGTCGTACGGGCTTTCCGCCGGATTCGGGTAACCCATCAGCCCGCCGCGCTGGCGGATGGTCTGGAACTCGTGGAATCGACCGGTGACGAGTTTGTGAGGGTAAATCTGGTGTCCGGTGTCCCAGATGAGCCGGTCTTCCTCGAAGTTGAACACGAGGTGCAAGGCGATGCATAACTCGACGACGCCGAGGTTGCTGGCGAAGTGAGCCGGTCGTTCTTCGACGATCCCGGTCAGGGCTTCCCGAATCTCGGCGGCAAGGGTGAGCAATTGCTCGCGCGACAGGCCGTCGAGGTCGTGAGGCGACGTGATATTGGGAAGTATTTGGTATTCCATCAGTGATCTCTTTCGACCGCGAACCGGGCCACTGCGGCGAGTGGCCGGCCGGATTTCCCGAACGGGCTGAGTACCGCGATTGCTTCTTCCGTCAGTCTTGCAGCCAACTTTTGACTCTGTTCCAGCCCGAGCAAGCCCGGGTAGGTCAGTTTATTGTGATCCGCATCTTTCCGGACGCCCTTACCCATTTTGGCGGCGTCTCCGGTGATGTCCAACAGATCGTCGGCGATCTGGAAGGCGAGACCGACGGCGCGGCCGTAGCTTTTCATCGCTTGGCACTCCGATTTAGAACCGCCCCCGACCCTGGCACCCATGACCAGCGATGCTTGAATCAGGGCGCCGGTCTTTCTCAAGTGAATCGATTCGAGGTGCTCCTGATCCCGCACGCCCGAGGTCTCCGCCGCGAGATCGGCGGCCTGGCCGCCGACCATGCCCTCCGGCCCGGCGGCAGCCGCCAGATCTGCAATACAGTCCGCGGCGACTTTTGCGGGTGAAACTTCACGGGCAATGATTTCGAATGAACGGGACAGAAGTGCGTCCCCGGCTAAAATCGCGGTCGCCTCGCCGAAGACGCGGTGATTGGTTGGGCGACCGCGGCGAAGGTCATCATTGTCCATCGCCGGCAGGTCGTCGTGAATCAGCGAATAGGTGTGAATCATTTCGGCGGCAATCGCGACCGGCACGGCCTCTTCCTTCTGACCGCCGCACGCCTCGCAAGCTAACAGAGCCAATACCGGACGCAGCCGTTTTCCCCCGGCTTTCAGACTGTACCGCATCGCTTCGGCCAGTCGCGGCGGGCACAGCGGAGTGTCGACAACGGCATCGTCGAGCGCGGCGTCAATCAACGCCCGGCGGCTCGCTAAGTGCTCTTTGAAATCGACGTCCGTGCCCTGCATGCGCCTCACCGTTCGGTTCCGAAAATCATAGCCGACTCGCTCCCGCTCCGAAACGAAGCAGTCCGATCTGAAAGCGAGATTGAAGCCGGTCGGACGCGCAGCTACGTTTCAGCCCACGATTTGAGACGGTATGGCTTTACCGGATTGCCCCGACCGCGTCTCTTGCCCCTTGTTTTATTTTTCGATTCCGGAAACGAACGGCCGCCGCCCATGCAGGAAGTCATCCTCGAGGAACCTTATGAGTTCATCCCGCCGGTCCGGTCGACTATGTGGACACATATCTGCCGACCTCTTCTCCCGTTCTATCTGAAGAAGTCGCACGGAATTGTCGATGTCGAGGTCCGCGGCACCGAGCGGCTGAAGAAGTCCCTCGATGCCGAGCACGGCGTCATCTTGATGGCCAATCACTGCCGGACCAGCGACCCCATGACAATGGGCTCGATCTCGCGGGCCGTCCCCGGGCAGTGTCTCTACACAATGGCGAGCTTTCACCTGTTCCGGCAGGGGTGGTTTCAGCCGCGGATGATGCGTCGACTCGGAGCATTCAGCATCCTGCGTGAGGGGGCCGATCGAGCCGCGCTCAACTTCGCCATCGACAATCTCACTCGAGCCGAACGCCCGTTGGTGATCTACCCGGAAGGCACGGTCTCCCGGGCCAACGACATTTTGCTGCCGTTTCTCGACGGACCGGCGTTCATGGCCCGCACCGCCGCCAAGCGTCGCCAGAAAGAAGGCAAAGGTCCGGTCGTCATTCACCCGACCGTCTTTCGATACATTTATCTGGACAATGTCGAAGAGACGGTCACTCCGGTCGTGCGAGAAATCGAGCAGCGGCTCTCCTGGACCCCGCAGGAACAACTTCCGCTTGTCGACCGCATCCGCAAGTTGGGCAGCTGCCTGCTCGCCGTCAAAGAGATCGAGTATCTCGGAGCGGCTCAAGAGGGAGAATTATTTGATCGCGCCGAACACCTAGCCGAAAAACTGCTCGCCCCGCACGAGAAGCGGTTTGAGACGGCAACGGGCCCTGAAGATCACGTGGTCATGCGAGTCAAAGCGATCCGCACGAAGATTCTCCCCGAGCTGACCTCCGGCAAATTGAAGCCCGACGAAAAAGCAGATCGATACGAAGTGCTGCGGCAGATCTATCTCGCCCAGCAAGCCGTTTTCTATCCCCGCGACTACCTCACGCCCGACAGCCCGCCCGAGCACATCGTCGAGACGGTCGAGCGATTCGAAGAAGACCTGACCGACAAATTAAGGGTCTTCGGGCGGATGAAAACGATCATCGAAATTGGCGAACCGATCGAAGTCGGAACCGAAAAGCCCCCCCGGGGCGAAAAGGACCCGGTGATTGTCGAAGCTCGGGAGCAGATGTATCAAAAGCTCGCCGCTCTGGCTGACGAGGTGGCGGCGTCTCGAGCGAAAAAAGAATCTTGAAGCAGTGCCTGACCCTTAAAGGCGATTTCATCCGCCTAATCAAATTGTCGAACGTCAACTCGCGACTGCGCCAGACGCAACGGTCAGAATCAAGTCGGGATTCTTAATTTTGACCTGATGCACACCGCGACTGGCGTCGACACACCGAGTTGGGGCGAGCGCCGTCAAGCGGTTGCTGACATAAAAGCAAATCAACGCGACGATCCAAACTCCGGTCACGAAAAGTACCCAAAAAGCTATTTCTCTGGGCAATAAAAGTGAGAATATCGAATAGACGACAATTGAACCGAACGCGGTCATCGCGAGGCCAATGATATTTGATTGCCTTGCCTGTCGGCGACGGCATTCCTTGCAAGCAAGTATCCCCAATTCGGGAGTCGTTGGGTTCGCCAGTTCGAGTTCAGTATTGTCATCCTCCTCGCTTTTCAGGCAGCAGCAGCATTTTTGCGGCCATTCAACACGACCGATCTGTATCGTCTGCCAGCCTCCGGTCTCTGAGTCCCGGATGTCATCGGCAGCGATAGGCACGAAACTTTCCGTGTCGTCGTCAAATTTTAGTGCGGGCGGTGTTCCAGCCGGGACTTTCGGCGGAGCAGGAAAATTTTTGTTCGGTCGTATCGCCGATCGAATGCCGTTTCTTAATAGGAAAATCCCAACGGCAACCGCTATCGAAATTACAGGCCCGCAGATGGCGACCATCGGGGCAGCCGATCTGTCAGGCGGTGGCCCGTTCATGATGCACCATGTGGCAACCAGAGAGCCCGCGATCCCAATGATCGCAATCGAGAAGGCTGCGGTCGACCACCCTCGCAACTTCGTGAGACGGTATCCTCGAACGAGGTCTTCGTTAATCCAATGGCACGACGGGCAAGGAACTAACTCGGCTTCGCTGCTGATTCGGTCATTGAGATTCGACTCCGCTTTCTCCTCTGCCACGGCTTCGGCTTTTGAAGTGCCGATCCCATAGGGCGAGGAAACGTGGCCAACGCCTTGGCGGGCGAGCTCAAAATAGTATTCGCAGCCGCACTTCTCGCACTCAACTTCCACGAGTGCCTGGCCGAGGTGGGATGCTTCGAATTCCGTAGAGAAATACCAAAATGGCATGTAACCAACTCGGCTTGAGGGAGCCACTACGGCGACAGTTACGCGTGAGTCCGACGACTATGCTTTACGAATATTGTTTCTGGCCTCCGCTTTTTTCATCGCATTCCGTGTATCAATCACCAGTGAGGAGTGCTCGGCAATCAAGTCGTAATCGAAGTCCGTGTGATCGGTCGCAATTAAGACGGCGTCTAATGACTTCAAAAAGTCCGGCGTAAGCTCGCGGCTCTCCAGCCCGGCGATCGCGTGTTTGCGCATCGTCGGGGCGACGGGGATATAGGGATCGCTGTAAGAAACTTCGGCTCCCAGTTCCTGCAGCTTTTCAATTAATTCGAAGGAGGGACTTTCGCGCGGGTCGTCGACATCTTTTTTATAGGCCAACCCCAGCACGCAGATTTTGCTGCCGCGGACCGCCTTGCCCGTTTCGTTTAAAAAAATCATCAGGCGGCGGATGACATAGTCCGGCATCCGCGAATTGACCTCGCCGGCCAGTTCGATGAACCGTGTCGTCATATTCTGCTTGCGAGCCAGCCACGATAGGTAAAACGGGTCGATCGGGATGCAATGCCCGCCCAATCCCGGACCCGGATAAAACGCCTGAAAGCCGAACGGCTTCGTCTTGGCCGCTTCGATCACCTCCCAGACATCGATTCCCATCCGGTCGAAGAGCATTTTTAAGTCATTGACCAGCGCGATATTCACCGCCCGATAAGTGTTCTCCAATATCTTCGATGCTTCAGCGATCTCGGGCGAGCTGACAGGGACCACCGAGACAACGGCGTTCTCATAAAGTGCGACCGCGGCTCTCAGGCTGCCTTCATCAATTCCGCCGACGACCTTGGGGATGACAGAAGCCGTATGTGAGGGGTTGCCGGGGTCTTCGCGCTCCGGGCTGTAGGCTAGAAAAAAGTCCTCACCGACCGTTAGGCCGCTCCGCTCCAGTATAGGCAGCACGATGTCCCGCGTGGTCGTCGGATAGGTCGTGCTCTCCAGTACGACCAACTGCCCCGGTCGCAAGGCTTTCGCGATCTGCTCAGCCGTGCTGATCACATATTTCAGGTCGGGTGAACGATCTTCGTCGAGCGGCGTCGGAACGCAAATTAAGAGTGCGTCCGGCTCCGATAGCCGGGTCATATCGTCGGTCGGCTCGAAGCAGTCGTGATGCCGCCACTCATTAAGTTGTTCATCGGGCAGGCCGCGGATATAGCTCGTTCCAGCGAGCAGCTTGTCAATCTTGACGCGGTCGACGTCAAAGCCGATGACTTTAAGTCCGCCGTCGATAAAGGCTCGCGACAACGGCAGCCCGACATAGCCGAGACCGATCACGCCCACGCGAGCCGACTTCACTTTCACAGTTTCGAGAAACGAATTCAGCATCGGCTTACTTCTTCGGCTCGCCGAGGTAGGGCTTCAGTCGATCGACGACCTCGTCGTTGCCAATCTCATTCTTCCCGAAGCCGTACTCTGCGCCCACTCCGACGGCGGTCTTCTGGGCGTCTTCGAAGTTCGACACGATCATGACAGGCGTCTCGGCGGTTTCCTCGGCCGTCTTAATTGCTTTGAGGACTTCCATGCCTTCGGAATAATCGGCATCGAGTTTGCGATTGACGAGCACGAGGGCGTATTCCTCCGCCTTCGACATCTCGATCGCCTGGCTCTTGCTGTCAGCGGTATCCCAACTGACATCGAAAGTCTCAGTCAGGAACGACCGCAGTGACATATTGTCGGGAGCGCACTGCCCGACGCTTAAGACTCGTTGGCTCTTCATGAGTTATTCTCCGTTAAATTCGGTTCGGTCGCGGTTTCGCTTTCGGCATCAGCGAGGTCACGCCGCTTCGGCGGTCGCGGGCCGAGGAATTGATGGTAGGTGCATTCGATCGTTCCGTTATACAGTTTTCGCCGCCGCGTCGCCTTCCTGCCGATCGCCCGATCGAAGCCCCGATCAGCCGCCAGTACGAAAAATGACCAGTTTTCTAGTCGCTCGAACAACTCCGACAGTTGGCGATTCACGTTGCTCGCCGCAGCCGCGTTCCCCAACCGCTCGCCGTACGGCGGGTTGGTGATCAGCACGCCGTACTTCTTGGCCGAGGAGGCCTCGGCCAGCGGTTTCTGCTGAAAATGAATGTCGTCGGCGACCCCGGCTCGCTCGGCGTTTTCCCGCGCGATCCGCAGCACCGCGGGGGCGATGTCGGTCGCAAGCAGCGGCGACTCGAAGGAATCTGTGACGAGGTCCTGAGCCTCGGTCTGCGCTTCGTCCCAAATGCTATCCGGCAGCGAACCCCACGCCTGCGAAACAAAAGTCCTATGGCCGCCGGGGGCGATGTTTCGACCCAGTAAAGCCGCCTCAATCGCGATCGTCCCGCTGCCGCAGCAAGGGTCCATGAACGGTCGGTCACGGTTCCACACGCTGAGCTGCACCAGCGCAGCCGCGAGCGTCTCCCGCAGGGGGGCCGAGCCGCTTTGCGTCCGGTAACCCCGACGGTGCAGCCCCTCGCCACTGGTGTCGAGTGCGACGGTGGCGACATCCTTGTGCAGCGAAATCGAGATCGGCACCGTCGGCCCGGTCTCGGGGAGTTCCGTCACGTTGTGCTGCTTCCGTAGGGCCTCGACGACCGCTTTCTTCGCGACCGACTGGCAACTCGGGGTGTGAGTGAGTGCGGAATGCCGGCTCCCCACCGTCACCGGAAACGCCGCATCGGGCGGCAGCCACTCCCGCCAATCAATCCCCTGCATGCCTTCGAACAGTTCGTCGAAATCCCCTGCCGGAAACTCCGCCACGCGAACCAACACCCGGTTCGCCGACCGCAACCACAGGTTGCACCGCGCAATCGCCGACGCATCCGCCTCGAACGCAATCCGCCCGTCGGTCGTGGAGGTGTCTTCGTACCCGAGAGCCGCAAGCTCCCGAGCAACAACGGCTTCCAGGCCGAACGCGGCCGTGGCGATGAGGTGCATGGTGTCAATCTTTGCAGTAGCGTGAAGACCGCGACGATACCAGATCAGCATTTCCCTCGCGAAGATGCATCGAATACGGGCGTTCCATGAGCGGAGTCAATTCGCCAGCGATTTCGGCAAGACCGTGGTGGCGATCACGTTGGGTGTGGATCGGCCTCGGGTTGCTTCTGTGCCTGCATCTTAGCGCTATTCCGTTGCTGCAGAGTGCAAGAGGGACCGGTCGAGCAACGGTGACCTTTCAGGTTTTCCAATCTGATGAATTTCCACTTCAGCACGCGAATCCAGATCAGATTGCGATTGTCGAACTTTTGACTGGCGAAGTATTAGTTGAAGCATCGCCCGACGAATCTCACTCTACGGAGTTAACGTGCGAAATTTTCACCGGGTTTTCGAAGGGACCGCTCGTCGATCGACAGAGTTTTCCGCCTGATCGGTACGGAGTCCGTCTAACATACGGCACGCTTACGGTCGAGTGGCCGCTTAAAGCATTGCTCGAACGGGACGACTTCTGGCTAAATGATGATCGGATCATTAATGTCCCCGTCCCCGGAACGCGGATCACTAAGGCGGTTGGCTCTGATCGCTAAGGTGCTTCGAGATTCAATCGCGTCGGGTATGCAAGATATTTGCCTTGGGCGCCATAAGTGCTCACCCGAAATGAAGCCGCGCACGGCAGTAAGCGGATCAGGGCAAAGCCGCCGCACGCGATGCGACCCCGCGACGTGATCCGCTCCTTACCAGTCGCGGCTGCATGGGGGCCGCAGCAAGCATCGCTTTCTGAGAAATGGTGATCGAGTGCGGGGTGTGGATTCGTGAGTGCTCGTCGCTTCGCCCCTTGATTGGTCCTCGGTTCCCAGGAACCGCGGCTTGTTGATGGGGTGGCGGGGTGCGTGTCGCCCCCGCAGTGGGATGCCCGCGCACTCTTTGCACCATTGGCTGACCCGACAGGCTTCGCACATCGAGTGCACGCGATGCAAGGAGAAAGCCCACCGAACACTGCGGGGGTGACACACCCCCGGCACCCACGAGCAATGGAAAACGGACCGGTGAGAGCGGCGGGTGGCTGGGGACGGCGCTTTCGCCGCCCCCAGTGATCGCCGTGCAGAGTTTCGAATTCGAGGCAATACACGAGGCGATGCCGCCATAGCTCTGGGGGCGGCATCCATGCCGTCCCCAGCCACCCAATGTGAGTTGTCGGTACGGCTCAAAACAAGCCGTGCAATGGGCCGCCGGGGGCGGCTAATTTGTCGACGCGGCGGGTGACCTCGGGGTCTTCGATCAGAGGCGGGGCGTGGTGGGGTTTGATGCGGGCGTCGATGACCAGTGAGCCGCGGCAGCCCCAGTGCTTGTCTTCGATGAACGACCCGACGCCTTCGATATCGGTCGCCGGGTTGGAACGGGTGAACGTCACCCACAAGAAGTTGTGCCAGCTCTGAGCCGTGAACTCGCTGTCATCGGCGATCACGACCAGCGGAAAGCGGTTTAGCGCGTGGTCGAGCGGCAGTTTCTCGCAGAATCGGCGGACGGCGGTGTCTCTCCCCTGCTCTTCGCTCGCGTACTTTGGCCCCTGGACGACCACAATCCCCGGGGCGAGAAGCTGCGGTTGGTCGAAGCCGTCGGGTAGTGACATCGACGGCAGTTCCGTCGGTAGTTCCCGCCGCGGCTCACCGGCTGCCGCGATCACGAGCTTGGAACCCTCGTTGAAGCCTGTGCCGGAGTAGTCGAGCGTGTCGATGGTCGTCCGCGTCTGAAAGTGCAGATCGCGGGTCCAGTCGACTCGGCGGAGGATGTGGTCGAACATCTGCGGCACGTTTTCGACGTTGAGGTCCGGGGCATCCTCCTTCGCGGCAATCAAGAGGTACTTCGCCAGCGAGAGTTGCCCCTGCCCCAGGATCGCGTTGGCGATCGTGAGGAGTTCTTGGGGTTGTCGCTTCGATGCGTAGGGCACGTAGCGTTCGCTGCCGATCGCAAGCAGTAATGGATGCACGCCAGACTCATCGACCGCGTTGACGCCGTGGACGCCGGGGATCACGGTCGGGATGGCGGGGCCGGTCAACTCGTGAATCAGCTTGCCAAACGACGTGTCCTCCTGCGGCGGTCGACCTACGACGGTGAAAGGCCAGATCGCCCCATCGCGGTGGTAGACCTTGTCGACAATCAGCACCGGGAAGTCATGTACCTTGGCGTAATAGCCGAGGTGGTCACCGAAGGGTCCCTCGGGCATCTGCCGGTTGGGATCGACGGTGCCGCAGATGCAGAAGTCGGCCTCGGCGTAGATCGCGGGACGATCCTTCTGTTTGACCATTCGAATCGCTCGCTTGGAGAGAGCCCCGGCGAAGGTCAGTTCGGACATCCCCTCGGGCAACGGCATCACGGCGGCGAGCATCATCGCGGGGCTGCCTCCCACGAAGATGTTGACGTGAAACGGCTCGCCATGCTCGATCGCCTTCGCATGATGAACGCCGATGCTGCGATGGAGCTGATAGTGCAGCCCGACCTGCCCCTCGGGGTCGTAGTCATTGCCCGCAAGCTGCACCCGATACATGCCGAGGTTCGATTTCATCAGACCCGGTGCGGCGGGGTCTTCCGAATAGACCTCCGGTAGCGTGACGAACGGCCCGCCGTCATCGGGCCAGCAGACGAGCTGCGGCAATTCCGACAGTTTGCACTCTTTCGCGAGGATCGGTCCACGCGACACTTTCCGCGGCAGCATCGACATCGCGGGGCGAAAAATATCGCGGTATCGCCAAGGATTCTTCGCGAGATTCGCGGGATCGATTTTCAATTCGACGAGGTGCTCGACGGCTCGCAGCGCATCGCGAAACAGAAACTTCGCGCGATCGAACGTCCCGAACAAATTGCTGACCATCGGGAATCGGCCGCCTTTCGGCCGTTCGAACAGCAGGGCCGGACCGCCCGCCTGGTAGACCCTCCGATGAATTTCGGCCATTTCGAGATGCGGGTCGATCTCTTCGGCAATGCGGACAAGCTGCCCGGACCGCTCGAGGTCTTCGACGCATTGCGTCAGATTGCGATAGCCCATTTTGCAGTCGAGAGTCGAGGGTCTAGAGTCGAGAGGAATACTGAACAAGCCCGCAGCGCGAGCGAGGGGTTTTTCTCTGGCGGTATCCGCAAGGAGTTAAATCCCGCCTTGGCACGAGCGATTGTAGACGTTCGCTCCGAATGTCACGCCGCCGCAGCGAGTGTGTCGGATCGTCGCGTCTTCCAGTGATCGGGGCCAGTCACTAGAATCCGCGCGGCCATCCCCACCGCCACCCGAGCCGCCATGTACCTGCTTTCGATTCCGATTCTTCTGCTGCTAGCCATCGGGCACGCGGCATTCCTGGCGGCGTGCATCAACCGCTATCAGGGGTTCGCCCACCGCGGGCTTGCCGACAAACTTGGAATCCTAATTCACTTCGCTGCGATGTTCGGTGTCCCGATCGCCTTCTTGATTCTCGAGCGCCCTTGGGAACCGGAGTTCGCGTCTCGATTTGCCGCGCGGCCTTCGCCGTTTTGGACCGCCTATGCCGGGTTCTGCATTGGCGGACTCGTTTCGCTGGCGATCGGTAGTCTCCGGAACGTGACGCGTTCTCGACCCCGCGCGGTCGTAGACGAACAGCAGGAATTAGTCGTCCCTCCCCCGCCCTCGCTTGGGGAGGAGCCGACCGGAATCATGGGTCGAATCGCCCGTTTACCGGGAAACGAGTCTCGGACGTTCGAAGTCCTTGAGCGAACGCTTGCGATTCGGAACCTGCCCAAAGCGTTTGACGGCCTGCGGATCGTTCAGTTGTCTGACTCGCACTTCCTCGGTGGGATCGACCTCGCCTTCTTTGAAGCCGTCTGCGAGCGGGTACGATTACTGGCACCTGATCTGCTCGTATTCACGGGCGATCTTATCGACGATCTGGATCGGCTGGACTGGCTACCGAAAACGTTCGGTCGCCTCGAAGCTCCGCTCGGCCGCTATTTCATCCTGGGCAATCACGATTGGCGCAAGGGTCCGCAAGCCGTGCGGGAGTCCTTCGAACGGGTCGGATGGACGAACGTGGCAGGCCGGGTCGTTACGATCGATCACAACGGCAGTGCGATCGCCATCGGCGGCGACGAGCGCCCCTGGATGGGGGAAATCCCGCCGATCGGCGATACCGCCGCCGAATTTCGCTTATTGCTCGCTCATACGCCGGATCGAATCGGTTTTGCGCAGCGATCCAGAGTCGATTTGATGCTGGCCGGTCACAATCACGGCGGTCAGATACGCTTTCCGATCCTCGGACCGATTTACTCGCCCAGCCGCTTCGGGACGCGTTACTCCGGCGGGTGTTACGAGATCGGTCGAACGCTGATGTGCGTTTCACGCGGCCTTTCGGGCCAAATTCCGTTACGCTACGGCTGCCCGCCGGAGCTTTCGGCATACAAACTGCAACCGGAATGAGCGAACGTGATCAAGTGATGCGGAATCGACGCGGTCTCATCGAATGTCGGGGAAAATCGGCGGCTTGTCGATTTTTTCGCTCTTCGACCCCCTCTGCATGGAGCGACCGGGTGCCTAGAATTGCAGCGTCACTGCCAAGTTTATCTATCCGGGAGGACGAGAGATGAATCTCGTCTATTTTGTTGTCGACTTACACGGTCAACTCCGCCGGGTTCCGACGGACGCGGCCGAAGCGGTCTGGGAAAGTCGCTCCGGGACGAATGTGTTTGACGTCGCGATCGGCGAAGAACTGCGGATGGTCTCCGCGCTGGTCGATGTCGACCTCGACCCTGTCGTCTGCTTTTTCATGAAGCTAGACGTCGATGGCGAAGAGATCACCGATGAATCGCGGCTCGACGCCTACGAGGCGGTGACCGCGAAACACGCCCATCGCAACGATCACCCCGCCGCCCAGCGGCAACTCGAAGGTTGGCCGTCCGACTGGCAGACGCAGTTGGCCGTCGCCCTCGATGTGCCGGTGGCGGGACTGAAGCGAATCGCCATCGGCGGTCCGCTGCTGATGTCCGACCTGTGGGGCGTGCCCGTGAGCCGGGTCGTCGAATACTTCGAAGAAGCAATCGAGGAAGGCCTCGATTCCTAACAGTCCAGAGTCGAGAGGCTAGGGTCCAGAGCAACGGCGTTTAGCCGCGACCGACAGGGAGCGCTTCGCTATTTCTCCACATCATACCCCTCCTCCTTCCAACCGCGCATCCCGCCGTCCATGCTGAGGACGTTGGTGTAGCCCATCTTCTGCAGGTTGTCGGCGGCGAGCGCGGAACGAAATCCGCCGCCGCAGTAGAGGACGATTTCAGTCAACGTCTCGGGAATCGCCTCTTCGATATCGCGTTCGATCACACCCTTGCCGAGATGCCTGGCGCCGGGAATATGTCCCGCGGCGTATTCACTTTCTTCGCGGACGTCGACGAGTTCGAACGACTCGCCCGCATCAAGCCGCTGCTTAATCATTGGCACGTCGGTCTCGGTCACGCGTGTGCGAGCGTCTTCACAGATTTCAAGAAAGCGCGGCGGGTGTTGTTTGGACATGGTTGTGTCGAGGGTCGAGGGTCTAGTGTCGAGAGTGATTAAGGCGAGCCGAGAGCGTCAGCGACCGGAGTCGTTTGCGTGAGAGTCGGTTTACTGGTCGTGCTCCCCCGCGTCGTTCTCAGCCGGTGCAAACAAGCGACTCGGCACTAAATTCGATAAAGCAATAGGAGGTAGTTGAATCACAGGCTCACCCTTCAGCGAACGGATCTGGCATACGATTGCCGCATGTGGGTAGTCGAGTGTAAGGGGGAACTGGGAACCCCAGCGAATCTCGACAAAGCCAAAATTTTCGCCTCGATAGACGGAGCCGAAACGGTGCTCATTAATTTCATTGAGCCACGTAGTCGGCGAGTTCAAACTGCTCGACGTGAGGTCAATGATCTCTCGAAAAGCTGCAGGTTTGCCGACTCTTAAAACATGACTCGAAATCTCCGCGTGGTGACGATCGCCGGAAAGAAAGATCACTGGACCGACTCCGTCTTTAGCAAGCAACTTATTGAAGCGGTCGACCTCTTCCGGAAAGTTGTTCCACTTTTCGAATCCGTGTTGTGAGGAGAGGAACTGAATGCTGCTGCAAATCACTCGCAGTTCGGCGGGCGACTGGAGTTGCTCCTCCAGCCATTGCCACTGTTCTTCGCCAAGTAAGGTGCCATCGCCGCAGCCGAAGGCATAAGGCCCAAACGTTCCGCCGGCTCGATTGCCGAAATTTTCTCTCATCTTTAACGGCCCGCGGAAATACCGCGTATCGAGCAAAATAATTTGCACGCGCTTCCCCGGCGGGCCGATGATTTTCGCGTCATAAATCCCCGGGGTTTTTCGGCGCTCGCTGCCCTCCGGTTCGCCGAAGAAGTCGAGGAAGACCTGCTGTGATTCGGCTTTCTTCGGGTATTCGGCCCCGGCATCGTTGGCCCCGTAGTCATGGTCATCCCACGTGGCGAGGACCGGAACCTTCTGCCGCAGCTTCGTGAAGCCCGGGACCGCGGCAAACTGCCGGTACTTGTCCCGCATGACGTCCATGTCTTCGGTATCGCCGTAAATATTGTCGCCGAGCAGGATGAACAGGTCGGGATCGGATTCCAGAATCGCCTTCCAAATCGGCTGCGGGCGAAATTGTTTCGCGCACGATCCGAAGGCGATCCGCGTGACGACATTTGATTCGTCCAGCGTTGCCCAATCGTCCGGTGCCCAAACCGATGACTTGTCGTCGCAAAAAACAGCGCCCGGCGCCAGCGCAACGGCAAGCATGAGCATGAAGAGCCAACGATTGAGCATGTCTTCCACCTGAAACGGAACTCACAATGCGATGAGTGCGATAAGACCGTGCGGTCCGGAGACCACCGTTGTACAATAAACCGGAAGCGATATCGTGCGAATGATTCCCGGATCGTCCATTAGATCGTTCAACCGCCGCAGCTATGCCCGCATCAGCAAAGTTAGAGACTTCGACTTCGAGCGCGCCACCCGATGATGGGTCGAGAGCGGTTCGTTTTACCGTCGAACAGTATCAACGCATGATCGACGCGGGTGTCTTTGATAGCGACCGCCGCGTTGAACTGCTGCGTGGGAGAATCGTTCGCATGCCCGCGATGCAAAACCCGCATTGGTTCCTGTTGCATCATGTCGAAAAACTGATCAACGGGCTATTGCCGTCGGGATATTTCACGTCCGAACAGGCTCCAATCGTGTTCGACGATAGTGAGCCGGAACCGGATGTCGGCGTTATCCGCGGTCTTCTCACCGATTACCGTGAGTCGAAACCGCGAGCTTCCGACGCTGCAATGCTTATCGAAATTGCCAGTCGTTCGTTGCTGAGCGATCGACGCGATAAGGGGCCGATTTACGCCTCTGGGAGCGTGCCCGAGTATTGGATCGTCAACGCCATCGATCGCAGTGTTGAAGTCTACCGTGACCCTAAAGCGTCCGTTTCGGCTATCGCGGCCGACTATCAGCAGCGAACGACTTACCGAGACTCGGATCCGATTCCCTTTCAGTTGGATGGCAAAGACATCGCGACGATCCGCTGCGATGAATTGATACCGCTTGCAGACTGATCGCGAATGGCTTCACGCTAGGTCGAATACCAGCAGTTCCGCCCCCTGCTCCGTCGCGATCTGCAGGTGCGACTCTTCGCTGACGGCGAGTCCGTCGCCGGTGTTGATCGCGGTGCCGTTGACCGTGGCGGAGCCGTCGACGACTTGAATCCAGGCGTGACGGTCCGGGGCGAGGTCGACGCTCAATTCCTCTTCGGGTTCAAGGATTGTCGCTGAAACGATGGCGTCCTGGCCGATAGGGAGCGAGCCGCCCCGTTCATCGGGCGAGGCGATCGGTTGCAGGCGGTTCCGCTTCTGCTTTTCTTCGAAGTGCGTCTGCTGATAGCGCGGCGCGATACCCTTCTCGGCCGGCTTGATCCAGATTTGCAGGAGCTTTGCCGGTTTCTCCTTTGAGCCATTGAACTCGCTGTGGGTGAGGCCGCTGCCGGCGGTCATGACCTGCACATCGCCGCGGCGGAGTTCTCCCCCGCCGCCGGTACTATCTTTGTGAGCGAGCACGCCGCCGGTGACATAGGTGATGATCTCCATGTCCCGGTGAGGATGCTCGCCGAAGCCGCCTCCCGCCTCGATCACGTCCTCATTAATGACCCGCAAGGAGCGGAAACCCATGTACCGCGGGTCCTGATAGCCAGAGAACGAGAATGTGTGAAACGTCTTGAGCCAGCCGTGGTCGAAGTAGCCGCGGTCATTGCTCTTGCGCACCGTGAGCATCGAACGTTCCTCGAGAAGCGAGCAGCGGAAAATTAAATATGAGAACCAACAAGCCCGCAGCGCGAGCAAGGGATTCGCTCACGGGCTATCAATTCTTCAAAAGGTCGTCCCGTTGCGCTTATCGGAGCACAGCGAAATGTCCCTTGCTTGCGCTGCGGGCTTGTGGGGTGTTCCGTGATGACATCAATCGGCGGTCGGACGTTTCTTGCGGCGAAACAGGAGCGCATCGAGCGAGAGTCGTCCGGGACCTGTGAGCAAGATTCCGATCGTGACCACCATCAATGTGAGTGCGTACTCCATGCCCCCGGCTTGATTACTGAATGTACCGCTGTGGGCGACGAAAGCGGCAACGCCCATGGTGATCGCAACCGGAATACTAACGAGGCGGGTCATCAGACCGGCCATGAGAAGGCAACCGCCGAAAAATTCGGTGCCGCCCGCCATATACGCGTTCAATTCCGGATAGGGGATTTCGAGTTTCGTCAGAAATCCTTTGAAGCCTTCGAGGCCCGGCTCGCCCGTCTCCGTGAACCAGCCCCACAGCTTTTGGGCACCGTGGAAGAACATAACCCAGCCGACCATGCCGCGGATCGCGAGCAGGCCGAGGTCGGTGAAGAAGTTCCAGCGTCGTTCAGCGGCCATTTCAGTGATTCTCCAAGTGAGTCGCGGCTGTGTGTGTGGGTTGCCTAATTCAATTGAATCAAGTTTCCCAAGATTCGCCACTGCGATAATATTTGTTGAAACAGGTAAATAGTCAAGGGGAAAATTAATGAGGCACCTGAGAGTGAGGCTACGTACTGCCGAGCCAAGGATGGTCGGTCCCCCGCTCAGCGATGCAGAAATCGTCGGATTGCGCCGTTGAACGCGTCGGGATTCTCGAGCGGGCTTAAGTGTGCCGCAGAGTCAATGGTCGCAAATTGGGCGTCAGGAATCTCGTCCGCCATTTCCTGCATCATCTTTGGAGGTGCAAGTTGGTCGTGTTCACCAGCCAGCACGAGCGTCGGCATACCAATTTCGGCGAGCAAGGAAGTCATATCAGGCCGGGCGGCCATTCCGTGCAGCGCCGCAGCGACCGATTCGGGGGCCGCCGAACAGATCATCTCGCGAACGAGGGCGACGACTTCGGGTTTCGATTCGAGCGTATGATCGCACAACATTTTCGACGGCATCTCTCGGACCAACCGCTCGACGCCGTTACGGAGGACGTCGGCTGCGATTCGCTCTCGGTCATCGCGTGCGTCGTCGGTGTCATCCACGGCCTTCGTGTGACAAAGCGCCAGCCCTCTGAGCCGGTCGGGGTACTTCTTGGCGAAAGCGAGAGCGATGTAACCGCCCATTGATACTCCGCAGAGCGTCACCGGGTGTTTGCAGCCGATCGCATCGAGCAGCCCGGCTAGATCGTCGGCATATTGCTCCATTGTGACGGTTCCGTGCGCCAGCGCGCTTTCCCCGAAACCGCGCAGGTCGGGCACAATCATCCGACACGTCTGACAGAGCGAGCCGTGTTGCGCCTGCCACATATCGCGATTTAAAGGGAACGCGTGCAGCAGGACGACCGGCTCACCTTCTCCGGCAATATCGACCCCGAATGAGACATCGTCGAGCATGATGGCCATCAGTGTTGCCTCCGGCGGCGCAGAATCGACAATACGAGCGCGATGGGCGCTGGCGTGACGCCTCATTCTAATCAATTTTCGGGCGGCGCGACTGGACAAATTCCCGGTTGCGGCACGATCGCCGAATTCCGTTCGAAAGGGTTTCCTTTGACCGACACGCAGGCACTGAAACTGGATGAAACGGCGCGCGAGCAGTTGCTGGAGCGATTTCTCCGATACGTCCGAATCGATACGCAAGCCGATGAGCACTCCGACTCGTCACCGAGTTCGCCAAAGCAACTTGAATTAAGCCGGTTGCTTGAGCAGGAATGCCAAACACTCGGTCTCGCCGATGTGGAGCGGACTTCCGAGGGTGTTGTCTATGCGACTTTAAAACCTTCCCAGGGTGTCGACTCACCGACGATCTGCTGGTTTGCCCATGTCGACACGTCGCCGGAGTACACGGCTGAGAAGGTCTCTCCGATCGTGCATCGAGACTATTCCGGAAATGATATCCCTCTGCCGAACGGCGAGAACTTGACGATTCGCGTGGCCGATAATCCCACGCTGAATGACCTTGTCGGTGGAACGATCATCACGACCGACGGTTCGACGTTACTTGGGGCCGATGACAAGTCGGGCATCGCGGTGATTCTTTCGGCAGCCTCATGGCTCAAACAGCACCCTGAAATACCCCACGGCGAGATTCGCATCTGTTTCACCACAGATGAAGAGATCGGCCGAGGATGCGAGGGACTCGACCTGAACCGGATCGGGTCGGTCTGCGGCTATACGCTCGATGGCAGCGGCACCGCGGAAATCGACGTCGAAACATTTTCGGCCGACCTCTGCGTGGTGACGGTCCAAGGCGTCAACACCCATCCGTCAATCGGCAAAGGCGTGATGGTCAATGCGCTGAGGGTCCTGTCCGATTTCCTGACGCGATTACCGCATCAGTCTGACAGTCCCGAGACGAGTGACGGACGCGACGGATTCTTGCACCCTTACGCCATCGACGGAGGCGTTGCCGAAGCAAACGTGCGCATCATCATTCGCGACTTCGAACAGGACGGATTGACTCGGTACCGCACCCTGCTCAAGCAGTTGGCTGATGACGTCGAACGATCTCATCCGGGCAGCCGGATCGTGCTCGAATTTCGCGAGCAATATCGCAACATGCGAGACGGACTTGCGAGCGAACCGCGGGCGATCGAACTCGCGCGACAGGCCGTCGTCGATGCCGGACTTGAGCCAAAGTTGTCGATCATCCGAGGCGGAACCGACGGCTCCCAACTGACGGCTCTCGGCTTGCCGACACCCAACCTGTCCTCCGGCCAGCACAACCCCCATTCCCCGTTGGAATGGACGAGCGTCGGCGAAATGGCTCGCTGCGTCAGTGTCTTGCTCCATCTGGCGAACCGGTGGGGACGAGAGTCACAGCCCAGATAACCCCCGGTGCGACCGCTGGTCTCGCCATGTTCAATTGATCGCCAACCCCAGTGAGGGATATGCCTCACGATCGGGCGGAGTCGAACAAAATGAAAGCAGACTCCGGTCTCTCTCCGAGCATTTGCTATGGAGTCGGAAGTCGATTCCGGAAAAGCCGATTAATTTCCAGAATCGCCGAATCTCTGGAAAATCATTGGGGTTTATTGCTGCGAGGGCCGAAAATCGCCCTCCAAATTTAGGAAATACTTCTGGAGTAGCACGCTTTTTCCTGTATCGTAAAAGTGTTGAATGCTGCCCCGCCTACCAAACCTACCTGTCACCATCCCTCCGGTGACTCTCCTGCCAAACCGGATCCACTCCGGACGTGAGCGAGCTATGCCTTCTGATCAAGCGATTGCTGATCAAGACGCCCCTGCCGTGCAGTATGCGGATTGGGCGGAATCGAAGAGTTCCTTTCTTCGTCTGCCCGAGGCTGTCTTAGCCGTTGTGCTCGCAGGCATCGTCACGGTGTTCGGAGTGCTGGCACTGTCTGACAACGAGGATTCTCTTGCTGAGGACGAATTCTCTCAACTGGCCAACTCAGCATCTTGGCGAGGACTGCCGATTCGCGACATCGCTTGTTTTGGCGAAAAAGCCGAATTCGCCGTCTGCCGTTCCGACGATGTCGTCCGAATCATCGATCGCAACTCGGCGGTGTCGTTCGTTGCGTCCTTGTACTCAGACGGACCGGAACTGGTCTCGTCGAACGGTTCTTCTGATGGAGCGATTTTGGCGTTCGGTTTCGCCGACGGAACCGTCAAATTTTTAGATCAGACCTCGGCCGTCGCCGTCGAATGGGAATTGCACGTTGGCGACGCCGCAGTCATGGACTTCGCATTTGACGAGCACCTGCATTCGGCATTCGCGGTCACCGAACGCGGCGAATTCGCGGTGATCGATCTTGAGCATCGGTTGGTGACTGAATTGCATCAGCTCGCTGCAGGACCCGTTCAGGCGATTCGCCTTTCGAAGTCGGGATCAACGATCGCCTTCGGGTTCGGCAATGACATCGTTTCGTACAGTTTTGATCCCGTTGGCGGATTGAAGCGAAGCGACGCGGTTGATATGGGGGCCTTCGTTACGGCCGCCGAAATTTCTCAGGATGGCCGACTGGCCTTGGTCTCTGCTTTAGATGGGAAAATTCGGCTCGTCGATTTGCAGGCACAGGCTTTCGAGCAGCTCGGTCGCGTGTCGACCGCTGAAGGCATTCGATCACTCGCTTTCTCTCCGGACGGTCGTTACGTCGCCGTCGGCGGTCTCGACGGAATGGTCCGAATTTATGATTCGAGCGATGTCTCGACTCCAATTTCCGTCTTTGCCGGACACCGCAACCTGGTCTGCTCGGTGTCATTCGTCGATTCGAACAGCCTGATGTCCGGCAGCTACGATGGCGAAGTGCTGTGCTGGGAACGGGAGAGCGAAACCATCACTGGTCGATTCCAGCTTCGCTAATTTTGATCAGGCCCGCTAAGAGCGGTTTCAAATCGCCCGGCATACAAGCTCGAGGCGCAAGCCGTCGGGATAATCTTTGGTTGATCGACCATCGGCTTGCGCCTCTGGCTGGTATTGAAATCGCTTCTAGCAAGTTAGTTTCTTCATCGACCCCGCCGTTGAATCGAGACGGTGGTTTGCCGGTTGACTCGTTGCGCGCGAGTCGGTTTCGCTGAGAAGTCCGGAACCGAAGATATTGGTCGAAGCCGGTGAATTCGGGGCGATCAGCCCGGATCGGCTCCGTACGCTGTTGGCGATCGTCGGGACCGCGGTTAGACTGCATCAACAACGACTGATGCCAAAGTCGGTTGATCACCCCGTCCTCGCCGGCTCCTGCCAATGCTGAATCTGCCACTGCGATTGTGCCTGATTGTCACCTTGCTCGGTCCGTTTCTGGCGGCATCAGCCGTCGCGAACGATCGCACGCCCGCATCTTCAACCGCACCACTGCAGACCCCGGATGACCTTCAGGTCTCTCTGTTCGCGGCTGAGCCGATGCTGCTCAATCCGTCGAACATCGACGTCGACCATCTCGGTCGCGTGTGGGTCTGCGAAATCGTCAATTACCGTCCGTTTCGAAACCGCGAAAATCCGACCCGCGAAGAGGGCGACCGCATTCTCGTCCTCGAAGATACCGACGGGGACGGCAAAGCCGATCGCAAATCGACTTTCTATCAGGGGACCGACATCGACTCGCCGCACGGCGTCTGCGTGCTCGGTAATCGCGTCATTGTGTCGGCGAACGGGCAGGTCCTATCACTCTACGATGATGACGGCGACCTGAAGGCGGACCGCAAAGAGGTCATGTTCACCGGCATCGGCGGTGAGCAGCACGATCATGGAATTCACTCGGTCTGCTTCGGCCCGGATGGCCGACTGTACTTCAACTTCGGCAATTCCGGTTCTCAAATTCGTCGGCCGGACGGATCACTGGTGATCGACAAAGCGGGCAACGAGGTCCGCGCAAACCGGAAGCCTTATCAGGAAGGCATGGCGTTTCGTTGCGAACTCGACGGGTCGAACTTTGAAACCATCGGCTGGAACTTCCGCAACAACTGGGAACTCGCCGTCGACAGCTTCGGCAACGTCTGGCAATCCGACAACGACGACGACGGCAATCGCGGCGTCCGCATCAACTTCGTGATGGAGTTCGGAAACTACGGATACCGCGACGAACTGACCGGCGCCGGCTGGCGACAGCCACGCACCGGCTGGCACGCCGAAGTGCCGCTGCGCCACTGGCATCAGAACGATCCCGGCGTCATCCCCAACCTGCTTCACACCGGTGCCGGCTCGCCCTGCGGAATGTGCATCTATGAAGGTTATCTGCTGCCGGAACGATTCCGCGGCGAGATGATTCACGCCGACGCAGGGCCGAACATCGTGCGGGCCTATCCGGTCGAAGCCGCCGGTGCCGGGTTCTCCGCCGCGATCGAAGATGTTGTCGACGGCGAGCGCGACCAATGGTTCCGTCCGACCGACGTATCGGTCGCCCCGGATGGTTCGCTGATCATTTCCGACTGGTACGACCCGGGTGTCGGCGGCCACCGCATGGGCGACACGGAGCGGGGGCGGATCTTTCGAATCTCGACTCCGGACAACCAAGAGTACACGGCCCCATTGGAGTCGTTCGTGGGCGCAGGCCCCGCCGCCGTCGTCGTCGTCGCGTTGGCGAGCCCGAATACTGCGACGCGGTACATCGCCTGGGAGTCTCTGCGGTCGATGGGGATAGATGCCGAAGACGCGCTGAAGTTCGGGTGGCAAAACTCGAACGACTCACGTTATCGGGCCCGTGTCCTGTGGCTCTTGGCGATGCTCGACAACGGCGAAGACCACCTGCACTCCGCCTTTCCCGATGACGATCCGGACCTCCGTGTGACCGCGATTCGGGCATGGCGTCGCGTCGGTCTCGACCCGGTGGTCGCCGTCAAAGAATTGATAGACGATCCCTCGCCGCAGGTGCGACGGGAACTGCTGATCGCGCTGAGCGAGAGCCAAGACGAACAGGTGCCCCAATTGTGGGCGAAGTTGGCCGAACAGCACGCGGCCGGAGACCGCTGGTACCTCGAAGCCCTCGGCATCGCCGCGCGCGGACGTTGGGATGAGTGCCTCGGTGCCTGGCTCGACCGAGTTGGCGACGACTGGGACGACAAACCCGGCCGAGAAATCGTCTGGCGTTCGCGGGCGATAAAAACCTCGGAGCTGCTCAAGGAATTGCTACTGGTTTCGCATGCTGACGCGTCGCTGAGGAAACAGTATTTCCGAGCATTCGATTTCCAACCAAAACAGTCGGGAAGTGCCTCGCTGAACGCATTGGTGTCGGTCGGGGGCCTCGATCTCGGCACGCCGGCTGGTCGTGACACCGTTCGGCTGGCGCTGTTGCGACTCGATCCCAAAGCGATCAATAAGAGCAGTCAGATGCAGTCGATCGCCTTTTCCCTGTATTCCAAAATCGAGAACCCTCGGGAACTGATCGAGTTTGCCCGGCACGTCGATCTGGCAAGCCAAGTCGCGATCGGCAGGCTGGTCGAAATCGCGATCTCACAGCCGCAAAGTGAGCAAGCCGTCGATGCGGTCTCCTTGCTGTTTGACTGGAATGTCAGTGACACAATCGCCGCGACTCTTTCCGGTGATCGCAAGCGGGCGGTCAGGATGGCGGAGGCGTTGACCACGGCAGCCGAGGCCGACGCGACGGAACTGCTGAGAAAGGTAATTCTCGACCCCGAAGCCGATAGCTCCGTCCGTCGGGAATGCGTGCGGGCATTCTGCAAACGCAAGTCGTCAGCCGCCGAACTGCTAGAACTGGCTCGCAGCGGCAAATTGGACACAACCCTTCGTTCCGCTGCGATCGCCGCTTTGTGGTCGACGTCGTTTGCAGATGTGCGTCAGGCGGCCGCCAAGGAATTCCCGCCTCCGGAAACCAAAGGTGCAAAACCGCTCCCGTCGTTGATCGAACTGGCGAAGCGCCGCGGCGACCCTAAGCACGGCCGGGTCATCTACGGGACCGTCGGCACCTGCATTAAGTGTCACAAAGTGAATGGTGAAGGCAAAGAAGTCGGCCCGGACCTCAGCGAAATCGGCAGCAAACTTTCGCGGCAGGCGATGTTCGAGTCGATCGTCTATCCCAGTGCCGGGATCAGCCACAACTATGAGGCGTGGTCGGTGGTCACCGTTGACGGACAGATTCAGACAGGGCTGCTCGTCAGCGATACCGACGAGGCCGTTGTCATTCGAAGCGCCGACGGAATCGCCCGCACTATTCCGCAGGATGAGATCGACGAGACTTTCCGGCAGGACACGTCCTTGATGCCGGCTGATTTACCGAAAGTGCTTTCGGAACAAGAGTTAGTTGATGTCGTCGAATTTCTGACGACCTTGCGAAAGAAGTGATAGACTTTCGTTCGATCACGACGACCGACCACGACGGCCGGCTCAGACGACGCAACCGGCATTCGGAGAGAATTACCCATGCAGTTCGCGTTCCGCAGCAATATGCTCAGATCAGCCGCAATTTGCGGGGTTTTGCTGGGGTTGATGTTCTCGGCATCACCGGCGTCGGCCAAGATCGTCCGCTGGTCGTTCGATGACGACGCAGCCGACGTGCGGCTCGAAGGGACCGCGAAGCATCGCTCGCTGCGCGACATGCCGCGACTGCTCCGCTCCGAGGGACGCGTGCTGTCGATCTCAGGCGGTTCGGGCTATGCGCGGGTCAGTGACACTGGTCCCGACAGCCCGCTCGATTTTGACAACGGCGACGCGATCACGATTGAAGCTTGGGTGCGCCCCGGTTCGGTCAAGGACGGGCAGCACATGCACATCGTCAGCAAAGGGCGGACGACCTACTCGGCCGGGTCGAAATTCGGCCGAGACAACCTCAACTATGCCCTCCGGCTCACCGGCAAAAAGGGGCGAGCCGCACTCACATTCCTGTTCCGTGACCGCAACAGCGACGCAAATAGCGACGAACGATTTCACCGCTGGCAGTCGAACGTGACATTCCGGCCGAATGGTGATTGGCATCACGTCGCGCTCTCATACCGCTTTGGCGAACCGGAAAGCATCCGCGGCATCGTCGATGGTCAAATCTCCAAGGGATCATGGGACCTCGGCGGCCCGACCTCGGCACCACCCGTTGTGGACGATGATGAGCTTTGGATCGGCTCCGCATTGGGCGGAAAAGCGTCGAGCACATTCCACGGTGAGATCGACGAGGTGGTCCTCCATCGCGGCTTGCTCCCGGAATCGGAATTGAAACGCCGGTATCCGGTCGCCGCGAGTGTTCCCGAGGCCCCCCTGCCCGAGCATCCGTCCGATCGCGTGCTCGTCGAAATTCACGAGAATGCTCCGACGGAGCGGACGTGGAATTTCCGTTGGCGCACGCCGGACCGCATCTATGAGCAGAGCGATCTCGGGTTCGTTTCGCTGCCGAACAAGTATTCGGCGAAAGCACTGCGCGTTGACCGAACATCCGCATTCGCCGTCCGCGCGATGACACGGGCGACTCTCGAGGATGGGCCGCTTGAGTTGTTGATCCGAGCTCGAAACGGGGCGCGGCTGTGGATCGACAATGAACTCGTGCTGGAAGCACCGTTCCACAAAATCTTTGGCGGCGGCCACAATCCGATTCGTGATGTTGCGTTGCTCGACGAACCCGGATTGCGGCAATTGCAGACCGGTGACAATGAAGTTCTGGCCGAGTACCAAGGCGACGGGCAGGAGCATGACATCCGACTCGAACTCTACCTGGGCGGTGAGAATCGGCGTCCCGAGTTGGGCGAAACCGGCGTCTTCGTTCGGCAAGCGGGCGGTCAATTTCGACTGATCGGTCACGGCCCGACCGTTCCGTTGACCGACGCCGGCTGGATGACGTTCGCCTCGCGACAGAACGAGGCGATCCGTGAGATCGATGACGACCGCCGCCGCGAAGTCGGGGGTGAAGAACAACTCTACTGGGCCGACCGACACGACTATGCTCGCGACGTTTGGTCCGAGAAAGAACGGCCGGCCGTCCCTGAATTGCCGACCGGTTACCAGGCGAATAATACGATCGACCATTTCATCGCGGCGAAGTTGAACGAGCAGGAGCTCAAAGCTCGCGAAGTGATCGATGACTGGGCATTTCTCCGCCGTGTGGCGCTCGACACGATCGGCACCATCCCGTCCGAAGAAGTGATTGCGGCTTACTTCGCTGATCCCGCCGAGACGCGTC
The DNA here is from genome assembly GCF_007744515.1 of Stratiformator vulcanicus. Taxonomy (NCBI): domain Bacteria; kingdom Pseudomonadati; phylum Planctomycetota; class Planctomycetia; order Planctomycetales; family Planctomycetaceae; genus Stratiformator; species Stratiformator vulcanicus. The sequence goes on along the minus strand of NZ_CP036268.1, from coordinate 4,216,841 downwards.
GCAGCCGGCTTGTGAATCGGTTCCTGGATGATCCCGGCTGGGCCGATCACTGGGTCGGGTACTGGCAGGATGTGCTCGCCGAGAATCCGAATATCCTCAAGCCGACGCTCAACAACACCGGGCCGTTTCGTTATTGGATTTACGAGTCGTTCCGCGACAACAAGCCGATCGATCGGTTCGCGACGGAATTGATTCGGATGGAAGGGAGCCGGTTCGGCGGCGGCCCCAATGGGTTCGAGATGGCTTCGCAGAACGACGTGCCGATGGCGTCAAAGGCTTATGTCGTCGGTCAGGCGTTTCTCGGGCTGGAAATGAAATGTGCGCGCTGCCATGACGCGCCGTTTCACGATCTCTCGCAGCGGCAGTTGTTTTCCGTCGCCGCAATGCTCGCCCGCAAGTCGCAGAAGGTCCCCGCCTCGAGCAGCGTGGCGATCGCTGCGGACGACCCGAATCCGCCGTCGATTGAGCTGTCCATCTTTCCCGGCGACAAAATCGCTCCCGAATGGCCGTTCGAATCGTTTGCCGTCGAGGTCGATGATCTCGAACGATTGACAACATCGGACGACACTCGCGAGCAGCTCGCCGCATATGTGACGTCGCCTCATAATGAGCGGTTCGCCCATGTCATCGTGAATCGCCTGTGGGCGCGGTATCTCGGTCGCGGGTTCGTCGAACCTGTCCACGATTGGGAAGCTGCCGCGCCGTCGCACCCCGCCCTGCTCGACTGGCTGACCAGCGAGTTGATTCGCAGCGGTTACGATCAAAAACACGTCGCCCGTTTGATCCTGAACTCCGCGACATATCAGCGAGAAGCCACGTCGGACGTTCCCGAGGCCGACTACGAACCGTTCTACTTCGACGGGCCGGTTCGTCGGCGCATGACGGCGGAACAGGTCGTCGATTCGATCTTCGCGGTCAGCGGGAAATTCCTGAAAGCCGGGGAAGTGAATTTCGATGCGGACAGCTCGCAGGCGGCGAATGTCTTCATCAATCTCGGGTCGCCAGGGCGGGCGTGGCAGTTCGCCTCGACGTCAAATGAACGGGATCGCCCCAGCCTCTCACTGCCGAAGGCCGAGCCATTCGTCACGCTGCTCACGGCGTTCGGTTGGCGGGCCGCCCGACAGGACCCCGCGAATCAAAGGGAGACCGCGCCGAACGTCGTGCAGGCGGGGCAATTGGCGACCGGCATCATCGGTCGGCGATTCACTCGGTTGTCGGACGATAGTGAGTTCACGCGACTTGCGCTTCAGGCCGAGTCGGCGGAGCAGCTCACCGACGAGTACTTCCAACGAATTTTGACACGGCTGCCAACAAAGAAAGAGCGGGCCGTTGTCTCCCGCGTGTTGGTTGACGGGTTTGAGACGCGCGTCAAACCGGACGCGGCCTCCGGCTCGCTTGATCGCGATTATCCGACCACCGGGGTGTCATGGTCGAACCATTTGCGATCGAAGGCGAATACTCGTCAGCAGGAATTGGCGATGGTCATCGCCGAGGGCGACCCTCCGTCGAGCCGACTCGATCCGGAATGGAGAGCGCAAGCCGAAGATGTGCTGTGGTCGCTCCTGAACAGTCCGGAATTTGTCATTGTGCCCTAACAGGCAACCTCGTTCAGCCGCGACTGTCAGGAAACGCGGCCTTCGCCAATCAAGAGTCAAACAATGACCTCACACCACCGCCGAGACTTTCTGAAAACCGCCGCCGTCGCGGCATCGACATCGATGCTCACCCGACCGGGCTTTGCGAGCGAATCGCACTCCTCACTTGGCAAAGCGGAACACTGCATTTACGTTTGGCTCGGCGGCGGCGCCGGGCACACCGATACCTTCGACCCGAAACGGTTGGGGGATCCGAAGGAGCGGAAGCCGGGTTCCTATTACCCGGCAATCGACACCGCGATCCCGGGTGTTCAAGTCTGCGAGCACATGCCGAAGTGTGCGGCGATTTACGACCGCTTCGTTCCGGTGCGATCGGTCCATCATGATGTCGTCGACGAGCACGCGGCCGCAACAAATCGCATGCACACGGGGCGGCTGACATCGGGGACGATCGTCTATCCTTCGATCGGCTCGGGCATTTCGCACGTCCGCGGACCGGCGGGAGACGGCGTTCCGGCGTATGTGGTGATCGGCTACCCGAACGTGACCCGCGGGCCGGGCTTTCTCGGAGCGGCGGCGAATTATGTCTATCTGACCGACACTAAAAAAGGTCCGGCCGGGCTTTCCCGTCCTTCCGATATTGCTGATCGCCGTTGGGATCGACGCGAGAAATTGCTCGACACGTTGCGAGCGGAATATCGCCGGCGCCACCCGGACGATTCTTTGGTCGCCGACTATGACCAGACCGTCGGCGAGGCCCTGCGGCTCGGCGGGCCGGAGTTCGCTAAGGTGTTCGATCTTGACGGTGAGTCGGCCGATCTCCGTAACAGCTACGGCGGGGAGTTCGGCCAGCGCTGCCTGTTATCGCGACGGCTGATTCAGTCGGGGGTGCGGTTCATCGAGGTCTCACACAATCTCAACTTCGTCAACGGCACCGGCTGGGACGTCCACCGCGAAGGGATTCTCAATCAGCACGAATTAATTCGCGAACTCGATACGGCTTTGTCAGCGTTGGTTCTCGATCTTGAACGCCATCAATTGCTCGACAAGACGCTGATCGTGGTCGGGACCGAATTCGGTCGCCCGCCCGGTTTTGATGCCGGCGGCGGACGCGGACACCAATCCGAAGCCTTCTCCGTGCTGATGGCCGGAGGCGGACTCCAAACCGGACAGGCGATCGGCACGACCGACGAACTGGCGAAGAACATCGTCGATCGTCCCGTTAGCGTGCCCGACCTGCACGCCACGATGTACGCTGCCCTCGGCATCGACCCGGAGCACGAACTCTACGACGGTGATCGCCCAGTCCCCATTACCGACGGCGGGAAAGCGATTGCGGAACTATTTGGTTGATCGAGAGATTGCCTTGTTGATCGCCTGAGTGGGACACCACTGATCGGGTCACCTATGGCCCAAAATCGGCCGAACACGCATCACAATCACTGCTCACCCCGGTCCACTCGCTGCTGCAAGCGGATCGGCCCTCGTGCAGTGAGTGGGTCGACTACGGTCCCCCGCTGTGTCGCCACGAGATGGCCCTCATCACACAGGGCGGCGGCAACGCGTCGCACGTCATCCATCAGTTCCCTCCAATTGTCAGAACGCAGCCGTCGAGCTGCTTCGGAGGGGCAGAAGGTTTTCTCCGGCCCGCGTTCCGAGGCGAGCCTCTTTATCGCCTCAGCGATTTGTCGGTCTGCCGGACGAGTCATGACGCCTCGCTACATCTTCGATTGAGCTGCGTATCAGCCGAAAATTGATAAGTCGCTCCGCCCCGGTTAGTCTCGCCGCTCACGGAGTGCCCAATTCACCGCGTCGGAGCGACGATTTCACCATGGCCAGTATTCTGGTGACCGGCGGAGCCGGCTTTCTCGGAAGCCATCTCTGCGAACGCCTTATCGATCGTGGCGACGAAGTTATCTGTCTCGATAACTTCTACACGGGTCGCAAAGCAAACATCCGTAAGTTGATTGGCAATCCGCGGTTCGAAGTCATTCGCCACGACATCGTGCAGCCGATTTACATTGATGCCGAGCAGGTCTTCAACCTCGCCTGCCCCGCCTCGCCGGAGGCTTATCAATCGAATCCAATCAAGACGATCAAGACGTCAACGGTCGGGATGGTCAATGTTCTCGGGTTGGCGAAACGCTGTAATGCCAAGATCCTGCACGCCTCGACGTCGGAGGTCTATGGCGACCCGGAAGTGCATCCGCAAACCGAAGACTACTGGGGACACGTCAATCCGCTCGGTCCGCGAAGCTGCTACGACGAGGGTAAGCGGGTCGCCGAGTCGCTGTGTGTGAATTATTCACAAGCGCATGGCGTCGAAGTGCGAATCATTCGCATCTTCAATACCTACGGCCCGCGGATGGACCCGAATGACGGGCGGGTCGTCTCAAACTTCGTCAACCAAGCCCTGCGGGGAGAGTCGCTCACCGTTTACGGAGATGGAAAGCAAACCCGATCCTTCTGCTTTGTCGATGATCTGATCGAAGGCATGCTCCGGATGATGGCTTTGGAACACGATCCGGGGCCGGTGAATCTTGGCAATCCCTCCGAGTACACGATGATCGAACTGGCGGAAGCCGCGCTGAAGGTGACTGAGTCAAAGTCAGAAATCGACTTTCGCCCGCTGCCGACCGACGACCCGCGAAAACGCTGCCCCGATATCAGCAAGGCCAAGTCACTGCTCGACTGGGAACCAAAGGTCGATCTGCTGACCGGCTTAACGCGAACGACCGAATACTATCGAGCGCTCGCGGCAGGGACCGAATCGCTTCCTTGATGAGATTGATTACTCTAGCCGCTCGGCTTCAGCGGCCCGGCCTCACGCCCGTCGTCGAATTTGGGTGCGTCGGCTGCTATTGTCCGATGAAAAGACGACTGCTCAACACGCGGCCGACGAACTGACGACCGATTCGGGAAGGTGCAACACACGCATGGCGAAGATTCTCGTCACCGGAGCGGCGGGATTTATCGGCTATCACGTGGCCGGTCGGCTGCTCGATCGTGCCGACTCGTCGGACCCCGTCGAGGTGGTCGGGCTCGACAATTTGAGTCCGTACTACGATGTGACGTTGAAGGAAGCGAGGCTGCAGCGGTTGAGGCAGCATGACGGATTTCGATTCGTGCGAGCCGCGGTCGAAGATCGTGATGTGATCGCGAACCTGTTTCGCGAAGAGCGATTCGATCGCGTCATCCACCTGGCCGCGCAAGCGGGGGTGCGGTACTCGCTGACCGATCCCGAAGCGTACGTCGACAGCAATCTCGTCGGCTTTCTGAACATCCTCGAAGGCTGTCGCCACGGCAACGTCGGCCATCTCGTCTACGCCTCGTCGAGCTCCGTCTACGGGGCGAATAGGACGATCCCGTTTCGAGAGCGCGGCCCCGCCGACCACCCCGTCAGTCTCTACGCGGCCACAAAGCGGGCCAACGAACTGATGGCCCACTCCTACAGCCATCTGTTCCAACTACCGACGACGGGCCTGCGATTCTTTACCGTGTATGGACCTTGGGGCCGTCCCGACATGGCGCTGTTCAAGTTTACGAAGGCGATTCTCGCCGGAGAGCCGATCGAAGTCTTCAACGAAGGTCGGATGCGGCGCGACTTTACCTATATCGACGACATCGCCGAGGGCGTCGTCCGAACGTGTGATGCCATCCCCGATGGCCGCGAAACGTTTGACGAAAATGATCCGGCGACCGGCACCGGACCATTCCGGCTGTTCAACATCGGCAACAATGAGCCGATTGAATTGATGCGGCTGATCGAAGTTCTTGAGGGCTACCTGGGCCGCACGGCGACGAAAACGATGCTGCCGATGCAGCCGGGTGATGTCGAGCAGACGTTCGCCTGCGTGGACGACCTCGGTAGCGCCGTCGGGTTCTCGCCGAAGACGCCGATCGAGACCGGCGTGCAGAGCTTTGTCGAGTGGTACCGCGCGTACTACAACGCGTAGAGCGACTGACCGGACGCGGCATTCACCTTGACCTCGTTCGGCGGGCGCGATATGCGCTCGCTGCCTCTTTGCTCATGTCTCAGTCAGAGCCGCCGAAGCGCCCCTGTTCCGGTCGGCTAGATCACGTTTCCTCCCATCCAATGACTCCACCGGGTCTCCCGGTCGGGTTTGTCCTTCATGTCGATCCGTCTGCTTGCCATCGCCGTCGTGTCCACTCTCTGCGTCGCCGTTGGCGTCTTGGGATGGTTCACGTTGACGGCTGATGTTCGAACGCCGGAGGAACAGCTCGAATCGGCGTTGCGGTTGATCGACCGGCCCGATGAGCCCCGGGCGTGGCGGCGGGCGGCGCGAATCTCAGAGGAACTGGAGGACATCGGATTCCGCCATCCCGCGTTCGGCGGCGCCGGTGAGTTCATCCGCGGTGTGGCGGCATTTCGACTTGCCGAGGACGAACCGGGCGACGGTCATCTGCGATTCTATCGACGAGCCGCCGTTCACCTGAAGGAGTCAGAACAGCAAGCGTTGACCGATTCGCGTCGAAACGAGTGGGCATACGCTTACGGCATGTCGCTTTATGAACTCGGCCGATACGCCGAAGCCGAGCGACCGCTGTCGGAGCTACGGAAATCGGATTTCGAAGGTCATAGCGATGCCGCGCGGGCGTGGCTCGAGATTCAAATCGCCGACTCCGGCCGCCCCGTCCCGGCGGAAGCGATCGAACTCGCACATCAACTGACTGAGTCGGAAACCTCCACGGTCGATGACAGCGTCGTTCGACTCGCGGCACGCACGGAGTTGGCTGCCGGACACATCGATAAAGCCGACGACCTGTTAAAGAAGGTCGATCAGCAATCAGACGATCGGACGAGAGTGCTGAAAGCTCGCATCCACCTTGCACGTGGCGAACTCGATCAAGCTCGACGCTTACTGGATCCGGTTTCCGAAAAGTTGACGATCGATTACGGCAATCACGCGATCGCCATTTATCTCTCTGGCCGAACGTTCGAGCGCTCCGGAGAGCGACATCGCGCGGTGAAGTCGTATGAGAGAGCCGCCCGAACCTATCCCGAAAGCGACGAGGCGTTTGCTTCCTCTCTGGCTATCGCCGAAATCTTCCAAGCCGACGGACGCAAAGAGGAAGCGCTGAGCTGGTACGCGGAGGCGGTCGAGCGTTTCGCCGAACGAACCCCGTTTCGAAATCGTTGGATCGACGTCGAACATGTTCGCCGGTCGTTCCGCAAAGCTTGGGAAACGTGGGTCGACAACTCTCAATATGCCGACGCCGTCGCGCTGGCTGATTTGTCTCGGCGGGTTCTCGGCGAAACGGCTTCGCTGGAACTGATTGCATTGACCCGACGCCGCGAAGCCGAAGCGGCGGAGGCGATCGCGTCGAAAGCGGATATGACAGCCCGCCGCAATTCGCGTCTCGAGCGTGATGCGTTGTGGCGCCAAAGTGGACGCGCCTACGGACGTATCGCCGAAGCGCTGCACGACAAAGAACGAGTCGCGGAGGCTTTGTGGACCGCGGCTACCGACACTCGTCGCGGCGGAGCGTTCGATGAGTCGCTGGCATACATCGACCAGTTTCTCAAGCAGGAACCGCTCGGGCTGACTGCATCCGGAACGCTGCTCAAAGGCGAAGTTCTGATGGACTTCGACCGGATCGACGAAGCCGCAGCGGCGATGCTGGATGTCATCGAGAACCACCGAACCGACCCGGTCTCGTTCCGCGCCCGCTTGATGTACGGGCAATGTCTTCTCGAAAAAGGCCAACTCGATGATGCCGAGCGGGTTTGGCTCGAACTCCTCACTGCCGATGAGCTGACCCCCGCTGCCACCGAGTGGCGGTCGGCCCTGTTCTCGGTTGCGCGGCTCCTCCACCGACGTGCGATCATCAGCGGTCCCGACGATTCGACGGACTCGAAGACGATCACTGCTCAACCCGGCAGCGGCAGTGTGCCGATCCTGCCCGTTTCAAATTCGACGGCAAATACATCGGCGTTGCCAACCCGCAAAGACCGGCTGGAACGGGCCAACTCGATGCTCGACGAATTCTTGCGGCGCTACTCGGCTGACGCTCGCGTGCCCGAAGCCCGCGTCCTCCTGACGATCGGCCTGCGGCAGTGCGCCGATGAGATTGCCAAGCGGCAAAAAACGGCGGAAACCGAAAACCTTCGTCAGGAACTTGCGCGTCAGCGGATCGCGGTGTTAGAGCGTGCCGCGACGGTTGTCGATCAGGTGACGCGGTCGTTAATTCCGTTGGAAGAGCGAGACCGGCTGACGTCCCATGGCAAGGAACTGCTCGCGACGGCCATCTTTGAAGCCGGGCACGTCCGATTTGAATTAGGGCCACTCGATCAGACCGTCGAGACCTACACGCGGGCACTCAATCGCTACCCGAACGATCCACGCATCCTGCTCGCCTACGTTCGAATGGCTCAGGCGTATCGTGCAGCCGGGCAGGACATCAATGCCCGCTCGATCATCGAACAGGCACGAGTCGTCTTAAAACGGCTTCCGCCCGAATCGTTCGACTCCCCGCTCACTGTATTGGACCGTCCTCAATGGGAGAGCTGGCTCGATCGCCTCAGCACTTAAACGCGGGCGACCGTCAACGTGTGACTCGCTTGCCTTCAGAGACGGCCATTGACCGATCACTTCAGGGAAATAAAACGATGGATGACCTCGTCGACGCTATTCGCCAACGGTATGAGTGCTGTGCGCAAATCACCGCGCTCCAAGAACGACAGACGCAAGCTATTGGCGACGCGGACTATCAACAGCTCGTCGCTGTCTTGACCGATAAGCAGCGGTGGCTCGATCGCTTCGCTGCGATTAGTCGTGAGTCTGATCTGGTCAGCCGTTGGAAGAACGAGCGGGACGATCTGCCGCCCGGCCAGCGAACGGAATGTGAAGATCTACTTGCGCGGATGGAGGACGAACTGAGCCGGCTCGACTTGAGGCACTCCGAAGACCTCAATCGCCTTTCGACTGATCGCGGACGCACCGAGCGACAGCTTGCCGAAGTCCGCAGCGGTGGGGCCGTGAGTGTCGCCTATCGAGACGAAGACGCCGCCGAGCAGCGTCGCGTTCTTGATATCGATCGTTAAACCAGTCGGTCACTCCGCGGACCGCCAAATTGGTCTTCATTGCTCCTGAGGTGACAAAGCTCTCTTCTTGTATTTCTTACAAGTCGCGTCGAAATCGTCTGTGGATTGGCTGATTTTCGAGCTCAATCGACTATGAAACGGGCTAACGATTACAAGGAGGGCGGAATATGTCGTTCGGGCTGACCGGCGAATCGATGCAGCTCCTCGAGCATGTGGCCTCGTTCGCCGAGCGTCGGCATGAAGTGCTCGCGGGAAACGTTGCGAATATCGATACGCCGAATTATAAAACGCGCGATCTCGATGTCGCCGGTTTTCAAAATGCCCTTCAGGCTGCGCTCTCGACAGGCCGCGACACCACGCCCTCATTGGGACAAGTCGGACTCTCGACGCCGTCTCTGACGGAGCTATTCTCACCGGAATTAAACCGACCGCGAGAGATCGCGCCGCCGAACGTTACATTTCAGGACGGAAACAATCGCAGCATTGAACGCGAAGTAATGGAGATGACCAAGAACAGCATGTTGCAAACCTTCGCCGTCGAATTAATGTCGGCGCAAGCAGGTTTGCTGCAGTCGGTGATCGCGGAACGGCCATAACGAATGGCCGATGGTTTCGCGGTGGTCTTGAGTGGCATTGTTCGACGTAAAATTGCCTTCCACCAATACACTTCCCAACGGACACTGATCATTAAATGCTCCGCTCCATCGACGTCAGCACCTCCGCCCTTGTCGCACAGCGGCAGCGGATGAACACAATCTCCGCCAACATCGCCAATGCCGAGACGACCCGCGATGCCGACGGAAACAAGACGGCTTACCAACGTCGGTACGTGGCTTTCGAAGCGGCGGGGCGACCGGATGATCCGGGTGGCACCGCGGTAAACTATCGGGTCAACATCGACGATTCCAATCCGGTGCGCAAAGTGCTCGAACCGGGGCATCCCGATGCCGACGCCGAAGGCTACGTCTCCTATCCGAACATTAATCTCGTCACCGAGTTCGTCAACGCGGTTGAAGCAGCCCGCGCTTATGAAGCCAACGTCGTTGCGATCGAAATGAGCAAACAAATGGCTCAAACGGGTCTGCGAATCATCGCCTGACAATTAATTATCTATACCATCCGGAGAGCCATCCGGGCGTGCGAATGTTCGTCGCCCCTCCCCATCACGATTGACCGGCTCTCGGTTTCCGTTGAAGACCTGTTGCAAGAGGGCACGTGACTGATGAATCCGATCTCGGCATTGAGCGGAACGATCAGCGGTGGCAACGTGCCGTCCATCGGACTTCCGATGACACCAGCGGACGGCCCGGCCGGCCTGACGCCTGCGATCGGTCGACCGGCTGATTCTCCGGGGTTCGACAAAATGCTTTACGAGGCCGTGCAGCAGATCGACGGAATGCATCACACAGCTGACCAGGCCATGAAAGTCCACCTTGCAGGTGGAGACGTGACTCAGGTCGAAGCCTTGACCGCTTTCAGAAAGGCCGATCTCGCCACACGCATGATGCTACAAGTGCGAAACAAGCTGGTCGACGCATTCAACGAAGTCAAACAATTGCGGATGTGAATATCGAACACGATCGCGGGCTCCGAATTAGTGCGAGTTGCGATCGGTAAGCTGGCGGATTCACCCCGCGACGAGATCAATGTCGGCGTGACGTAGGAATAGCAGCGATGGACTCATTAAAAAAAACGTGGCAGCAGATCGCGGAGTTGTTCGGCAAGATGTCGACCAGTCAGCGGTTGACGTTGATCGCCGTGCCGGTCGCGTTGCTCGTGTCGTTCGGCGCGCTCGTCTATAGCGGGTACTCGGGATCGTATGTCGCGCTGTCTTGGGGAAAAGTCTTTACGACCGATGAATTGGTTAATGCCGAGCAAACCTTAATTGAGGCCGGGCTGGACGACTTCCATCGCAAGGGACAGCGGTTAATGGTCCCGTCGGCACAGGTTGAAAAATATAACGCAGCACTGCTCGTCGACGGAAACCTCCCATCGCAATCAATGTCAGAATTTGAAAAGCAACTCGAAAAGTCGAGCATGTTCACCAGTCGCGAGCAGTTGCAGGCCATGAAAGACGTCGCACTCCAGAAGGAGTTGCGAACCGTTCTTCGTGCCGTGCCCGAGATCGACGACGCGAGCGTCCACTGGGCGCGTTCGCGGGCTTTTCAGTGGCCCGACCGGCGAGAGAAAGTCACCGCAACCGTCACTTTGCGTCCGAAACGCAATCACGACCTCAGGCCGAACGTCGTGCGGAGCGTGCGTGCGGCCGTCGCGAGTATGATTCCCAATTTAAAGCCCGAGGACGTCACGGTATTCGACCAATCCACGGCAACCGCCTATACCGGCGACCGTGAGGGCGATCCGTTTAATGCGAAGGTCATCGGTTGGATCGAGCAGCACACAAGGGTGTATCAGGATAAGATCGCCTCGGCGCTGTCTTACATACCCGAAGTCCTCGTCACGGTTAACGTCGACGTGGAAAACGTGAAGTCGCAAATCGTTCGGGAACAGTCGGTTGACGCGAAGCAGACGGTGACCGTCGCTTCACGAGAAGTGACCCGCGCCGTGCAATCGAATGAGTTTCCGACCGAAGCCGAGCCGGGTGTGCAGAACAATCAGCCCCGCTCGCTCGATACGCAGCAGCGTCCGACGAAGTCGAGCAAGACCGAAGAGGGAGACACGCTCGCACGCGTCGTGCCGTCGTTTCAGGTCACAGAGAAGAAATTGCTCTCGGCGATGCCCGAAGCCGTTCAGGTCTCGATCTCCATTCCGGAAGTATACTACGAAAATATCGCCGCGCGCCGCGGTCTGACCGCCGGCACGACAGACGCCGAGAAACAGGCCTTTCTGGCGTCGGTTCAGCAGATCAAGTCGGAAGAAGAGTCGAAGGTTCAGAAGCAGGTCCAACAATTAATACCGGCCGGGTCACCCGAGACGGCCGTGCATGTCGCGTCGATCACTCGAATTGACAGCGTCCAGCCGGTGATTTCGGTCCCCATTACGGCGACGCTGGCCGAATTGCTGCGAGAGTGGGGGGCTCCCGCCATCCTGACAATCATCGGATTGTGGGCCTTGTTCTCGGTCACCCGCGGATTGCCGCGAGAGCAGCTGAGTGCGGACGACGAAGAGGATCTCGACGATCCGGAGACGACGCTCGCGAAAAAAGCGGATGTTATGCCTTCGGACGAAGAAATTTCCATGGAACCGACGGAGCGCGACAGGCTGCAGGACACCGTCCGTGACAATCCGGATGTCGCCGCCGCAATTCTGGGGAAATGGATTCAGACGGTCAGATAGCTGAGCGTCGTGTCAAGATGCGGTCGCAATCGCGGTTCGAAACTGGCTGATGCCGAACGTTTAGAAAACTGAACTGGTCACAATCGGCGGTATCGAGCTAAGTTCCGCCCCATGGACGACATCCGGAAAGCCGCCATCTTGCTGCTCAGCCTTGAGAAACCTCTCGCGGCGGAGGTTCTCAGCCAATTGCCACGGCATTTGGTTGAAGGTGTCACGCTGGAAGTCGCGAAGCTCGACGATGTGACCCGCGAGCAGCAGGAGTCGGTGCTCAAAGAGTTCGGCGGGCTGGCCAAAGAACGCACGCACATCGAGCGCGGCGGGATTGAGTTCGCCGAAGACCTGCTGACTCAGTCGCTCGGCGAGAACGGCGGGACGGAAATCATCGAGAGCGTGCGGCAGTCGATCAATTCAGTTCCGTTCGCGTTCCTGCAGAAAGCGGGGATCGACAACCTGCTGACTTTCATTACCGAAGAACATCCGCAGACGATCGCCCTCATTCTTTCTCATCTGCCGCCATCCATGGCGGCAGAGGTTCTCAGTGGTCTGTCAGCGACGAAGCAGATCGACGTGATCCGCCGCGTCGCGACCATGGAAACGACAAGTCCGGAAGTGATCAACGATGTCGAGTCGAGTCTGCGGACGCGGATGAATTCGTCATTCAATCAGCAAGCCGAGAAAGCCGGCGGCGTGCCGATGGTTGCGGAGATTCTCAACGTCACTGACCGCATGACGAACAAAGGCATTCTCGAAAGCCTCGAAGAAGAGGACTCCGATCTCGTCGATGAAATCCGCCGTTTGATGTTCGTCTTCGATGACCTGCTCAAGCTCGACAGCAAAGCCATTCAGGCGTTGCTCAAAGAGGTCGACAACAGCCAGTGGGCCGTCGCCCTCAAAGGGGCCTCGGAAGAGATCAAACAGAAGGTGCTCGGAAACCTCTCGCAAAGAGCGGCCGAGCGGCTCAACGAGGAGATGGGATATCTCGGACCCGTCAAAGTCAGCGAAGTCGAAGCCGTGCAGCAGCAAATCGTCGATGCGGTCCGCCGCTTGGAAGATTCCGGCGAAATCGAAGTCGCCGGCGGCGCCGAGACCGAACAGTACATCAGCTAGGAGCACGCCGGCTATTTGCCCGCAGTGGGTGCCGAACGTGGTCGCCGGTCGGCGCTCATTTTGTTCCGATCAACAACCGCTCTTCGCGCGCTCGATGCCCGACTGATATTGTTGCCGCCCGCATTGTCGATACACGTTGGTAGCAACCATGGAACGCGCTCGAGTTTTGAAGTCCGAAGCGACCCGCGAGTTGGGGTCGATGGTCGCGTTCAATCTCGAAGACCTCAATCGCAAGTGCGAAGCTCATCTCGCGGCGGTGCGCGACAAGACCGCGACGATGGTTGAAGAAGCTACGGCGTCCTCCCAATCGATCCGCGAGCAAGCGTACGCGGAAGGCTTTGAGCAGGGGCGACAAGCGGGTTTAGGCGATGCCGAGAACGAAATTCAGCGGCGGGCGAAAATTCTGGCGGCCGAAATGGCGGCCGAACAATGCCGCGATGCCGTGACTGCTATTCATGACGTCGCCCGCCGAATTGACGTCGATCGAGAACGCTTTCTCGGCGAGTGGGACGCTGCCGCGATCGAATTGGCTGCCGCGATCGCAACGCGACTTCTCGGGCAAGTTGTCGAGACCGATCCGACCGCCGTCGCCGACCTGACTGCCGATGCGCTGCGATTCGCCGTCGATTCGGGGGAGGTCACGATCCGCCTGCACCCGAAAGATCGCGATGTGATCGGTGACTGCATCGAAGACATCCGCGAACAACTCGCGGGCCTCGGCTCAGTTGCGGTTCAGACTGACCCCGCCCTTCACCGCGGGGACTGCGTGATCGCAACAACATTCGGGCGGATCGACGGGCGGCTCGAAACTCGAATCAATCGCATTTGCTCAGAACTGATCCCGGCAGGTTCGCGACAGAAGTCGACTTCTGAAACGCACGGAGCGTTGTCGTGACAGTCGCCACCGAGTTGATCGGCCAGATGGACAAGATCGTGCCGTTCGGTGTGACCGGGTGCGTCAGCCGGATCGTCGGTATGACGATCGCCGTCGCGGGGCTGCCAGTTCCGCTCGGCTCCGTTTGCCGCATCCGCACCGGTCGAGGCGGGAGTGTTCCAGCAGAGGTCGTCGGGTTCTCGGATGAGGCGACCCTACTATTGCCCCATGCCGATGTGGACGGCGTGCGTCGCGGCGATGCCGTCGAACTGGTTCAGTCGAACCCCACCGTCCGCTGCGGCGAACGACTGTTAGGCCGTGTTCTCGATGCGCAGGGACGCTGCATTGACGGCGGTCCTCCGGTGACGCTGCGTGAGTGCCGTCCATTGCAACCGCCGCCAGTTCGACCGATGGAGCGTGAGCCGATTGATCGCCCGCTCGAGACCGGAGTCCGCGTTCTCGACGGGATGCTCACGATCGGCCACGGACAGCGGATCGGATTGTTCGCCGGTAGCGGCGTCGGGAAAAGTACCCTGCTGGGCCAGATCGCTCGATCTTCTTCGGCTGACGTTAACGTCGTCGTTCTCGTCGGGGAACGCGGCCGAGAGGTCCGAGAGTTCATTGAAAATGACCTCGGCCCCGAAGGCCTCGCCCGCAGCGTTGTCGTCGCAGCGACGGGCGATGAGCCGGCCGTGCTGCGGTTAAAGGCTGCATCCTACGGAACGGCGATCGCCGAATACTTTCGCGATCAGGGCCGCGACGTCGTGCTGATGATGGACAGCGTAACGCGATTCGCCCTCGCGCAGCGAGAAATCGGATTGGCCGCCGGCGAACCGCCTGCCACTCGCGGCTTCCCGCCGAGTGTCTTCGCGAAGTTGCCCCGGTTGCTGGAACGGAGCGGGCGAACGTCACGCGGGAGCATCACCGGCATTTACACAATTCTGGTCGACGGTGACGATACCAGCGAGCCGATCTCCGACACCGTCCGAGGCGTCCTCGATGGTCACGTGATGCTCTCGCGTCGACTCGCCGAGCGGGCCCACTGGCCAGCAATCGACGTGCCCGCCAGCATCAGCAGATTGATGCCAATGTTGGCTTCCGCCGATCATCTGTCCGCGGCTGACCATATCCGGCGAGTTCTGGCCGCGCATCGCGATGCCGAGGATCTGATTTCGATCGGTGCCTATCAGAACGGTGCCGACCCACTCGTCGACCAAGCTGTTCGTTGCGAGGCCCTTCTCCGCGATTTTCTTTGCCAATCGATCAGCGAATCGACACCGGCGGAAGAGACGCGGCGTTATCTGGCCACGCTGCGTCAGCGACTCGAACTGGTCGGCCGAGTTGCTTCCGCCGAGCCGAACAATCCTGAAACCGAACGCGAGGCAACGTAATCGTGTTTCGTTTTCGGCTAGAGCCAGTACTGAAATTCCGCCGCTATCGGCGGGACATCGTCCGCGCCCTGCTTGCCGGGGTGATCGAGGACGCTCGAAAAGTTGAGGACGGCCTGAGCGTGTTGTCACAAGACCGGAGCGAGTCGGTTGGTCGTTTGCGTGACATGAGCGCCGGCGGACGGTTCGATGTCGATCAAGCCGCCTCGCTTCGCTACTACTGCTCTCAACTCTCGGCCCAGATCATGGCGAATCGTCGCCAGAAGGAACTCGTTGAGAATCAACTTCGACAGGTGCAAGCCGCGCTCGTCCTCGCCGACCGTGAAGTGAAGACGCTCGAAAAACTGAAAGAGCGTCAGCGGGCAGAATTCGACAAGCGATCACAGCGCATTGACGACCGCGTTGCGACCGATCAGTGGAACGGGGTGGCGGCGACGGGATCGACGTCGACAGGCGTGACGGCTGACTCTTTGAGATTAGGGCGATAACCATGCGAATTCTGGGTGCGTTTGTCGGTTTGCTCGCCGTGGCGATCCTGTCGGCTCAATTGATCGCGGCCGGAATTCTGTACGCGCGCGGACAATTGACAGGCGAAACGATTTCCGAAATTCAGGGAGCGGTCTTCGGGAGCGAAGAAGAAGATTTGGGGGAAGAACCGGCGGTTCATGAAACAACCCCCTCGATGAACGCGGTGCTCGAAGAGCGAGCCATGCGTGTACTTGCTTTGGGGGCGAAGGAAGAAGAACTTCGCTCCCTGCGCGACCTCGTCTCCAAGCAGGCCGACGACGTCGCGGCGGAGCGGGAGCGGTTGGAAGCGCTCAAGGAAGAATTCCGCATCGAACTGCAGAAATTAAAGGACGAACGCGTTACCGAATCGATCGAGAAGGCGC
Organism: Stratiformator vulcanicus; assembly: GCF_007744515.1. NCBI lineage: Bacteria > Pseudomonadati > Planctomycetota > Planctomycetia > Planctomycetales > Planctomycetaceae > Stratiformator > Stratiformator vulcanicus. Next base: position 4,200,624 of record NZ_CP036268.1, on the reverse strand, counting down.
AAAGCATCGTCTCAAAATCGAAAACTTCGGACGCGGTGCATTACCTGATGACGCTCAGTATCGACGAGAACGTGCAGATTTTCGGCGGCCTTCAAGCAAAGACGCAGGCGAAATTATTGCAGGAGTTCGCCGCGGGCGTCGATGAAGTACAGCAGCGGGGGCGTTCCGTTTTTGAAGCCATTGCGCTCGGTTCGCCCGAAAAAGAACTAATCGACGAAGCCTTCGACGCGGTTCGGCCCGAGCAGGCGTCCGCCCCTTCATCGGCGGACCGCCGTTAATGGATCGGTGCTTTCCCGCGGGGTTCGCTCCGAAAAAGGGATGCACTGTGCCTGCCGTTAGCGACCCCGCCCTGCCCCTGAGCTTTCTGTTCGCCGACGCGGCGGGTGGTCGCAAAACGGCTATTGATCGGACAGTCGACCCGCCTTCTGATCGCATCCGATTTCGAGATCAACTCGGCAGCGAGATCGGATCGCAACGAGACCGCGCCTCAAGAACGTCAGCCGAACCTGCGTCCAGCCGTCGCGAAGAGTCGATCGCCGATCGCTCGACCACGCGATCTTCGAAGCAGTCGACGGAATCAGCGACTCCCGCCGATCGATCAGAGCGAACGGGCAAAGCACCCGGGCCGAACGCTGAGAGGTCACAAAGCCTTTCGGAAACGGAACCGACGCAACCCGCGAAGAGTGAGCGCGTCGACGAGACGGCGGATTCCGATCCGGTTGAAGCTACAGAGCCGATTGAAACATCGGCCGCATCGGAAACCGATGCCTCACAACCAATCGCTGAGAGCGAGCCAGCCTCGATCGCGCCGGCAGAACTTCCGGACGATGAGGTCTTCGCCCTGCTGTCGAACGCTGGAAAAGAGAGCAGCGAATCAGGGACGGACAATCAAGCGGTGACGAAAGCGGAATCCCCGCAAGCCGACTCAGGCCTGCGCCCCCCCCGCGGATTTGCGCCTCAGTCCCATTCACAGCCATTGGCCGAGACCGCAACGGCGAATTCTGAACAGCAGTCGTTGCTGGTGCCGCCGCGTGGTTTCGCTGATTCATCCACAAAGGCAATATCGGCAACCGACAAGCCTGACGCCTCCGCCCAAGCGGCACCGGCTGCTCCGGTTATCGTCGCACCGCTGACAAATCCAAATCCGAATTCGAATGCGGGCGACAAGGTAACAGGCCAGAAATCACCGGCCGACGCGACCGCCCTTCCCCTCGCACCGGGATCAGGCGACGCGGCATCATTTTCGAACGGTTCACCGAACGGTGATGCCTCAGCCGATTCGAATTCAAAAGAGAATTCCCGCGGCGACAGTAGCGAGCAGCGCTCCAATCAAAATGCGACAGTCAATGCCGTTTTGTCGCCGAACGGACAGGTGACGGGAACTCCGCCGAACGTGGCGATTACATCTGAAGCAAACATCGACGCTGCATCACGACCGGTCGCGGCAACGGAACCGACATCGGACGATATCGGACGTCGCAGCGATGCCCCGGCGACCGCACTCGCGACCGCAGACCAACCGGCGCCGGCAAAAACAGTGTCACCCGCTCAATCACGGGCCGCGCAAGCCGAAGCACTGGTCGAGCGCGTGGCCGATACGATTCAGCGATCATCGAACGATTCTCGTCCGATCCGCATCCGGCTGACGCCGCCGGAACTTGGAGCGTTGCGTGTCGAGGTCTCAAGGCATGAAGGCGGAGTGGCGGTCCGACTCGATGCGGAGTCCGCGGTTGCAGCGCGCACCTTAAGTGAGAACGCCGCAAAAATACGGGACACACTCAGCCAACAGGGTTTCACCGTCGATCGGATTGAAATCGTGCGAAGCGAAGAATCGGGCGAATCGCGCAGCGGTCAACGAGACGGCGATCGTCAGCAAAGCGATCGCGGACAGGATGACCGCTCGTACTCGCACGACGAACAGCGTCGCGACGATTCCGACCCTCGAAACTCCGGCAATTCGGACGAAGACAACAGCTCCGATAGCGGCGAGACAGAACGCGAAACGGTCGCGACGGCCTCCGAAGATGGCGTTCGGTCCAAAGGACCGATTGCGGCCGGGGGAGACGTTGATATCGAGGTATGACGAACGGCGCAACTAAAAATTAATATCACCTCTTTTCAATACTTAATGGGACGAGCGCTGACGCTCGGTCCCGGGAAGAATCACCATGTCGGACGCCATTACCAGCGCAACGAATGCGGTTCAGGTCGTTGACGCCGACAAGACTGGTTTTAATGCACTCACGTCCGAGGACTTCCTCGAACTATTGATTGTGCAATTGCAAAACCAAGACCCGAGCGAGCCGGTCAGCAACGAGGAACTGCTGGGGCAGATTTCCACGATGCGGCAGCTTCAAGCCGACCTCGAATTGACCGAGACGCTCGAGGCGATTACGTCCGACCAACTGCTGACCTCGGCCGCATCGCTGATTGGGAAATCGGTCGCCGGGACCGATGTGAGTGGGGCGGGATTGAGCGGCGTCGTCGAAAAGGCCTTTCTGACCGACGGCGAAGCCTATGTGCAAGTCGATTCCACGCCGATGAAACTCGCCGACGTACTCGAAGTCGCTTCCGCCGCATGATTGCTGGCTAGCCCGACAGCTCGACAACCGCTGCCCGCTAGCCCGACGCGCAAGCAAGGGAATGTCATCGTTGGACGATTAAATTATTCGCGCGCTATCGAGACATCGATATAGCGAAAGTGCAACGGAATCATTGACTTTAATACGCTTGGGATCATCCCGGCCTTGCCGACCGGCTAAGATACTATAATCGGTTGGTTTACCACTTGAATATTCGGCCTCGCTTGCGCCGCGGGCTATCGGCGACGTCATTTAACGCCGATTCTATTGCCCGGCGCGAACTTATCTCGAGATCATTCAAGAGTCTGAGCTTACGTTCGCAGGCTCTTTTCTATTAAGAAATTCTGTTCGTACGGACTGACCCGACCTGGGAAACCCTGACGGTCCTTCGGGGAATACGGGCTGGACGGGGAAAGCCGCATCGGCAGACTCCGACCGTCGATAGCTGATGATGAAACGAACGGTTCCGCAGAGGTGCTTGCGCCTAGCGGGACGAAATCGTCATCGCAGAAGGACGCCCCATGGGTTTGACGTCGGCGCTCAATACCGCGCTCAACGGATTGACATTAAACGAGACGTCGATCGACGTCCTCGGTAACAATATTGCCAATGCGGGCACGAACGGCTTCAAGTCGTCCAACGTCCTGTTCATGACGCAGTTGTCCCGGACGCTCAGCGTCGGCTCGCGTCCGACCACGACCAACGGCGGAACCAACCCCCGTCAGATCGGTCTCGGGGCGACCACGTCGGCGATTGTGAAAGACTTCACGCAGGGCAGCGTGACCAATAGCACCAGCCCGTCCGACCTCGCGATTCAGGGCGAAGGTTTCTTCGTTCTGGCCGGGGGCGAAGGAAACGTATATTCCCGCGCCGGTAATTTTTCACTGAATAGTTCCAATATCCTTGTCAATCCGCAGGGGCTTCGAGTTCAAGGTTATGCGGTCAACGATAACTTTGAATTAATTACGACCACACTCGATGATATCCGGATTCCCCTCGGCGAGTTAAACGTCGCGCAGCGGACACAGAACATCACGCTCGACGGAGCATTGCTGCCGACCGGCATCGTCGGTACGCAAGGATCCGTTTATGACAGCGGCACGATCCAGGATTCGACCGGTACGCTGGCCACCACGAGCTTGCTTTCCAATATTCAGGACGGCGGCGGAACGAACCTGTTTACCGTCGGCGAGACGCTGTCGTTCTCGTCACGAAAGGGCGGGCGAACGCTCGAACCGGTCACGCTCGACGTCGGTGCCGCCACGACCCTCGCGGAGTTGATGACGGTGTTCGAGGACGGCCTCGGCATTCATACCGGCGGTACGGTTGGCAATGTCTCCGATGGCGCCGGCGGCACCGTTCCCCCGGGAGTCGCGCTCGATGCGACCGGGCCGTCCGGCACGTTGCAGTTCGTCGGCAACGCAGGAACGGTTCACGAATTTGATCTCGCGACGGGTGACCTGACCAGCAACGGTGCGAGTGTCCCTCTTTCGTTTACGCAGGCGGTCGAGGCCAACGGAGAAAGCACGATTACCGACTTTGTCGTGTACGACTCACTGGGAACTGAAATCACCGTCAAGATGACCGCGGTGCTCGAACAGCAAAACGCGAGCAGCACGGTGTTCCGCTGGTATGTCGACAGCGACGAAGACAGCCGATCCGATACCGCCATTGCCAACGGCACGATTACCTTCGACAGCGAGGGCAACGTCATCGACGGCGGAACGAGTACGTTCGCACTCCAACGAGATGATACCGCCGCAATTAGCCCGATGCAGATTTCGGCGAACTTTGCGAATATCTCCGGCATCTCGTCCGACACGGCGGGAAGTACGCTCTCGCTCGACTCGCAGGACGGTTCCGACCCGGGAACACTGACCAATTTCGTGATCGACGAGTCGGGAACGGTCAACGGAGTGTTCGACAACGGAATTATCCGGACGCTCGGTCAAGCCGTGCTGGCCCGGTTTTCGAACCCGCAGGGATTGGTGGAAGCCGGCTCGACGAACTTCCGTGAAGGAGTCAGCTCCGGCCCGCCACAGTTGGTACAGCCCGGCGAGTTCGGTGCCGGAACAATTCGATCAGGGGCGATTGAGCTTTCCAATACCGACATCGGGCGAAACCTGGTCGACCTGATCGTCTCGTCGACGAACTACCGGGGGAACGCGCGAGTGATCAGCTCCGTACAGGAACTCGTCGACGAACTGCTCGTCCTTGGTCGATAACGTTTCACTTAGCGAAACGATTGACGAATAACGCGACGCCTCGTCTCCGAACACTTTCGCGTGAAATCATGATTAAGCTGACCAAACTGAACGGCGACGAATTTGTTCTGAACGCAGAACTAATTCGCTTTGTCGAGAGTCGACCTGATACCTACATCACTTTGGACGGACACGAGCGCGTCATTGTGCGAGAGGCACTCGAAGAAGTCGTTGCCCGATGTCTTGCCTATCGGCGGGCCTTACAACTGTCCAAATTAGCGGCCTAAATCAATGAAGTAGGCCAAATCAGCACGGCTCGGTGACGCGATAATTACGGTAGGCGGAACGGAATTGAAAGACGATCTCGGCCATGGATAAGGCGTCCGTCGGAGGACTGGCAAGCGGAATCGGGCTATTGATCCTGGCGATCGCGATTGCGCCCGGCTCGAGCTTCGCGGCTTTCATCGACTATCCGTCTTTGGCAGTCGTCGTCGGTGGAGCGATCGCGGCCTCGTTTATTGCGTTCCCGATCAAAACGATGCTGCTGTCGCCTTCCGTAGTGAAGAAAATCCTGTTCCCCAAGCAGCAGGAACTTCAGCCGGTCATTAAGCAACTCGTCGAATTTGCCGAGATCGCCCGTCGCGACGGCATCCTCGCCCTCGAGTCCAAGACGAAAGACGTTGAAGACCCATTCATTATGATGGGTATTCAAATGGCGGTGGATGGCACCGACGGCGAATTAATGGAGGCAATACTCCGGGCGGAAATTCAAGCGGTATCGAACCGGCATAAAACCGGAAAAGCGTTAATGGAAACCATGGGACGCTACGCCCCCGCTTTCGGAATGATCGGGACATTGATGGGCTTGATCATCATGCTCGGCAATATGGACGACCCGGAAGCCATTGGCCCCGGTATGGCCGTTGCGCTGATTACAACACTCTATGGGGCCGTCGTATCCAACCTGTTCTTTCTGCCATTTGCCGACAAACTCGGATTTTACAGCAAGAGGGAACTCGAAGTACGAGAGGCCATCGTCCGCGGAATTCTGTCGATTCAAGAAGGCGATAACCCACGCGTTCTTGAGCAAAAGCTGAACACCCTGTTGCCGCAGGCGGCCAGAACTCAAGACTCGGAAGCGGCTTAAGAGAAATCAATTGAATTAGTCGAAGCGACTTCTGTGCAAGCTTACCGGACGATCAGGTTCTGCTGCGGCGCGAAAATAGAATTCGGATATTTCTAAGCCCGACCTCGATCGGTTGGTGAGCGGAGGACGTCATGGATGCCGACGACGATGCACCGCCCGGCGTGCCGGAATGGGTCGTCACGTACGGTGACATGATGTCGTTGCTGCTGACGTTCTTCATCATGCTCGTCTCGATGAGTGAGTTGAAAGAAGACGGCAAACTGCGACTGATGCTCGACTCCATGAATGAACGATTCGGAATGGCACCCGGCAAAGCGGGCGTTCCCGGTCGCTCGATCCAAAACTCGAGTGTGTACCCCACCATTTCGTCGCAAGGCGTGCGGTCGGAGGGCGGGCTTAAAAAAGCCAGTTTGGAGCGGACCGATCCCAAGGACCAAAGCCGGGGCGGAGCGCATCCGACGGTGCGTCGGATCAGCCACGGCGAAGTTGTCACACTCGGTGGCCCGGCCGCATTCGAACGTCAAAGTGCGAATCCGTCGGAAGCCCTTCGTTTGGAAATCGCGATATTGGCCGATGTAATGCGCAGTCTGCCGAATCGGATTGTCGTCCGCGGGCACACGACTGCCGAACCACTGATGGCCGATGCCGCATTCGAAGATCGGTGGGAACTGGCGTTCAGACGTGCGGCGGCGGTCGGTGATTGTCTCGTCGAAAACGGGATCAACCCCGACCGCCTGGTTTTGAACTCGTCGGCCGATACGGAACCCCGACGGCGCGGTGGGCCGGAGGCTCAGGCGTTCAACCGTCGGGTTGACGTATTTTTGGCAGAATCTTATATCACGCCCGCCGATACTGAGAACCGGTGATCGGTCCGACTACGCGCTCGTGATTTTCTGAAGACCAAAGAGAAGGTAGCGGCAATGGCTGACGAGGGACAGGACCAATCGACTGCGGCGGAGCCGGCAGAAGAGAAAAAAGCGTCCGGCGGATTGCTTTCGAATCCGATGATCCTCGGTGGCATTCTCGTCACGATGATGGCCGCTGAGGCTGCCGTCCTCTATATCGTGCTGCCTTCGCCTAGTTCGGCAGCAGCCGGAGTCGAAGACGATGAATTCGCTGCCGAGGATGACGGCGGCGTTCGACCGGTCGAAGCGGAAGTCGATAATTTCAGCAGCACGAACAGCCGGGCCGCGCCGGGGTCGGTGATTCATCTCACGTTTAAACTCACCGCGCTCGTCGCCGAAAGTCAGAAAACGGCATTCGAGCAAGCGGCTAATGAAGATAACAAAGCCCGAGTGCGGCAGGCGGTGATCAAGGTCGCCCGCAGCGCTTCGCTCGAAGACTTAAACGACCCCAGTCTCACGACGTTCAAACGACTGATACGAGAAGAAATCAACAAGATTTTGCGGAAGAGCTACATCATTGAAGTCGTGATCAACGACTTCAAAATCATGGAGCAGTAATCACTGCTCTTGCTGAATGCCCGCGCCGCGGCAATTTGTGTTGCCGACGTCGCCATAATCCGAGAATGAAATTGCAGGTGTGATCCGTGGCGGACGACGGCGACGATCTTCTATCGCCGGACGAAATTGAAGCCCTCCTCAGCTCGGCGGGCTCCGATGAGGCTCCCGCTCCGTCCGATGGTGAGAGCCCAACGGATCAAGCTGCACCGTCGGATCAGGTCGACCCGTCCGAAATTGAAGCGCTGTTCGCAAAGTCGGGCGGCGACGGGGGCGCAAACGCGAACCGCGGGCAGCCCGACCAGCTTCTTGAGCAGGCCGAAAAGGATCTCCGGGAGGCGGTTTCGCCGATTCTCAACCCGGAAAGCGGCGTTCCGGCCGAACTCGGTGATCCTCAGCAGTATCAATTCACCGATTTTGGAGCCGCCCAACAAGCGTCCGGTGCTGATATCGTCGGGCTGCGAGGCCTCGGCGACGTTGAACTTGACCTGCGGATTGAACTGGGCCGGACTGAGTTGTTGATCGAAGAAGTGACTCAACTGCGAGAGGGCTCCGTCGTCCCGCTCGACAAGCTGGCCGGTGACCCCGTCGACATTCTCGTCAACGGTCGATTGGTCGCCCGCGGTGAGGTGCTCGTCCTCAACGACAACTTCTGTGTCCGCGTCGCCGAGATTCTGATACCAACCGACTGACCCAGTTTCGCTGTCGGACGTGGCCATGGACGGCTTGCCCCCTTTTGCTCAAAAGATGTTGTTCCGCAAGGATACTTCGCGCGCGAAGCACATCGGCTCCTGCCGACTGTGGGTCTCTTTCCTGTTGATCATTGCCAGCTTCGCGAACAGCGCGGCCGCACAAGGTGTCGGGGCGGAAACGACGACCTGGAACCATGAGGCGGGGCGGTTCGTCTCGGCACCGGCTCCGGCCTCCGCTCAAGTTCCGGCCACGCCCCAGACTCCCGCCGAACCCCGACGCAGCACGCCACAGCCGCGACTCGAACTGGCACCGCTTGAAGAGTCGGCGGACCCTCCTGCCCGACCCCTTCCGCAACTGACGCCACGCGGCGAGACGTCGGAATTGCAAACGACTTCCGGACGCGGGACCCAATCTTGGACCGTGGTCATGGCGCTCCTTTTCGTGGTCCTGCTCGCCGCCGGGGCGACGAGATATTGGGCCAAATTCGGGTCGCAAAGAGCCACCATTGGTTCCAGCGGCCCCGTCGAAGTCTTGCACCGTACCCGTTTAAATTCGCGCTCCCACGTGATGCTGATCCGCGTCGGCAATCGAGTGCTCGCCGTCGGTGCGACTGCTGACGGGCTGTCGACCCTGTCCGAAATTACGGAACCGGATGAAGTCGCCGAATTAATCGAGGGTGTCCAAGGCAATAGAAACTCCCCCGCAAAGGCATTTCAAACGCTGCTGAAACCGAAGCTGAACGAGACTCAGCGGGAGGCAGCTCGACCGTCCTTCTCACAGTTTGCCGAAGAACATCAGCCACGCTCCGCTCAGGCCGGAATCGATCGACCAACGGAATCTGTTTCGGAACCTGTTATCGATCCGGGACAGCGGCTCGCCGAGCGTCTTCGCCGTCGCGATGAAGCGAGTGCAGCCACGAGCCATCAATCAGGACGTGCAACCCGGCGTAGCGAGGGGGGCGAACGTGTTGCCTGAATGGACCGGTGTGTCAAAGCCACTGAGAGCGGTTGGAGTCGTCGCGATTTCGGCCTTGTTGTTCGCCGCCCTGACGTCGGGGGCATCTGCCCAGTCGTTCTTAAGCGAGCCGGCGACGACAGAGGCGCTTCCCATCGGCCCGATCGCAGAGTTTGCCCAGCCGCCGCTCGACTCACCCGACGATCCAGTCTCTCCGCGGTCTGCTCTAACCGATGTCGAAGGCATGCTCTCGCCGCAGGGCATGTCGTCAACGTTAAAGGTCATAACGCTGCTGACGGTCCTCAGTCTGGCTCCGTCGATCCTGATCATGACGACCTGTTTTATCCGCTTTATTGTGGTGCTCGGCCTCTTAAGACAGGCGCTCGGCACGCAACAACTTCCCCCAAACCAGGTCATCATTTCACTCTGCTTGTTTCTCACAATCATGGTGATGGCGCCGGTTTGGAAGCAGGCCTATGAAGAGGGCATTCAGCCCTATACATCCCCCGCCCCGGGCGTGGCCCAGCCGACACTCGAAGAGGCTTTTACGGCCACAGTTCGGCCCCTTCGTCGATTCATGGCCGAGCAAATTGAACTGACCGGCAACAGCGACACCGTCTGGATGTTCCTGGAATTCCAACAGGGTTCGCTCGACGAAACCGCGGAGATGCCGCAAGGCTACGACGAGTTGCCGCTTTCTGTCCTACTCCCGGCCTATATGATGTCTGAACTTAAGACCGCATTTGTCATCGGTTTTCAGGTGTATTTACCGTTTCTCGTGATCGATATGGTCATCGCGTCGGTGTTGATCAGCATGGGAATGATGATGCTGCCGCCGGTCTTAATTTCGTTGCCATTTAAGATTCTCTTGTTTGTGCTGATCGACGGGTGGTTTCTGACGATCGGGATGCTGCTCGAGAGCGTCCGCCCCTTCGGCTGACCACGTTAACCGCTGCGCGCAAATATCCGTCCGCGATCGGTTCGGCCCCTTCTTGTCGGAGTTCTGCTAATATCATGTCACCCGATCAAGCCGTCGAACTCGGTCGTGAAGCCGTCGTACTTACGCTCTTGCTCGGCCTGCCCGCCATGGTCTGCGCCGTGGTCGTCGGCCTCGTCATCAGCGTGTTTCAAGCGGTGACTCAACTGCAGGATCAAACTCTTAGCTTTGTTCCCAAGATCGTCGCGATGCTGCTAGCGATTCTCTATACGTTGCCTTGGCTGATGGGCAAGTCGATCGAATACGCGACGTCACTCTACCAGAACATCCCGGTATTGCTGTCTCAGTAGAATATGACATCGGGCGAAGGCCCGTTCCCTCGGTTTTAAGACCGACATCTCTCTGAACCGGCTCCAATGCCAGGCTTTCTCAACGACATCGCGAATCAGGTGCTCGCCGATGGCGGGGCCGCAGTCGTTCTTGACTGGGCGATGGGCCGCGTGTTCGTCTTTATTCTGATCTTAATACGGCTTTCAGGCTTAATGCTGATCGGCCCCGTTTTCGGTGTCGCGTTGGTGCCGGCCAATGTTCGCATTCTGCTCGCCCTTTCACTGGCATTGGTGATCACGCCGAACGTCGTCGGCCGGGCCTCCGTCGGTTTTGACCGGCTTGATACGAACGGCGATGGCGTCCTCACGGCGGAAGAAATTCCCGAGTCCATCGATGGCCGGGGGCGAAGACTTCTCGCCGCGTCCCCAAACGGAATCACCCGGGCCGCATTCGTCCGTGGTCCCGCCCTTCCCGACTCGATTCTCGAATTCGGCGTCATTATCGCCGGCGAAATTGCGATTGGTCTGGCCCTCGGCTTGGGTACGTTGATCATTCTGTCCGGCCTTCAGTTTGCCGGTGAACTAATTGACCAGCAAACCGGGATCGCGATCGGACAAATATTTAACCCCGGCTTCGAGGATATGGACGGCTCGATCACGTCGCAATTTCTTTACCTGTTGGCCACGACGTTGTTCCTCGTTGCAACACCACTGAACGTTCATCTGAAAATTCTGGAAACGATGATCGACACGTTTCAGGTGATGCCCCCGGGAACGGCCACCCTCGGAACACCGGCCGTCGATCTGTTAAGCGGTTTAGTTCATAACTCGTTGGTTCTCGGAATCCAGGTGGCCGCTCCGGTCCTCGCCATCATGTCGGTCGTTGCACTTTCCATGGGTTTTCTCGGACATACCGTCCCGCAAATTAACGTGCTTGTGATCGGTTTTCCGATCCGAGTGCTGGCGGCCCTGCTCGTCTTAACGATTTCCCTCGGTGGAATTGGCGAAACGATTATTAACGCGCTCGATCAAACTGCGGGAGCAATGCACATCATGCTCGTTGGCCTTGAACGGTAAGGGGCAATGGCTGACGAGAACGGTGAAAAAACAGAAGATCCTTCGGATCGCCGCCGGCAAGAACAGCGGGAAAAAGGCAATGTGGCTCGTAGCCAGGACCTGGCCGCCGCGGCTCTCATGCTGGCGGCGTCAGTTACAATTGCCCTGTTTACAATTCCATTGTGTGAAACGCTTGGCGGGCTCATCGGGGGGACAATGTCCTCGGCCAAGCTCGAAATAAGCAGAGTCTCTTTCAAAAACCAAGCGTGGGACTACGCCGGCGTACTGTTCCGCAGCGTCCTCCCGATCTTAATTTTCACGGCGGCAACGGCGATCGCCGTAAATCTCGCGCAAGTCGGATTTCTTTTCTCGCCTTCGGTCCTGCAGCCGAAGCCGGAGCGGCTTAATCCGATTCAAGGGGCCCAGAGAATCCTCTCGGTCCGGGCCCTGATGAAGCTTTGTGTGAGTCTTGGAAAGCTTGCGCTCTTAACCGTCGTTGCCGGCCTGATCACGTGGTGGGAACTACCCGACATGGCGGTGCTCCCAACGGCCTCGGTGGCGCAGTCGTTCGGTGTGACCCACGCCTTAGTCGTGCGATTGGCCTTCGCATTAGCCGCGGCATTACTTGCCCTCGCGTTGCTCGACTTCATGTTCCAGAAATGGAAGTACGAGCAAGATATAAAAATGACGAAGCAGGAGGTTCGCGATGAGATGAAAAACATGGAGGGCGATCCGATGATTCGCCAACGCCGAAAGGAGGCTCATCGCAAATTGGCGGAGGCGCGCAACATCTCTGCAGCTAAAGATGCCGACGTGGTCGTCACCAACCCGACCCACTACGCGGTCGCCCTGAAGTACGATCCGGAGTCGATGGCTGCTCCCACGGTTCTTGCCAAAGGGGTCGATGAAATCGCCCTGCGAATTCGCCGCGTGGCGGCCGACAACGACGTTCCGATTATCGAGCGGCCTGAACTGGCCCGCAGCCTCTACCGCGACGTCAAAGTAGGCCGTCCCGTGCCCGAAGACCTGTACGGGGCGTTGGTGGAAGTCCTCGCCTACGTCTACCGGCTCTCGGGAAGACGCCCGCCGAACCTGTTCTGATCGGCTTGTGTCCCATGCCCGTGCTTGCAACGCCGGTCGAACGGTGCGAAGATTCATTCACCGCGGGATGTGGCGCAGTCTGGTAGCGCGCTTGACTGGGGGTCAAGAGGTCGCAGGTTCAAGTCCTGTCATCCCGACTCTTTAGAACAATGGGTGTCTGGCACCATTCGCTTTCGGAAACATCTCTCGTGTGCGCTACGCGTGCAACGAACTCCAATGGTTCGGGCCGCCGATTAGTTGAGAAGTCGGCTAATCGCGGCCCGCTCTTGGTTCGGCAGCGGGAACGCATGAGATTCTTGCTTGACGGTGGCGGCGGTCTGGACAGAGCCGAGTTGGCCTTTTTTTCTCCGAGCAGGTTGCAACTTTGCGGAAGCACTTGATCTGGTTAATGAGGCGTTTGAGGACGTTTCGGCTTCTCGGTCAGGTCTGGTTTGATTCACGCAGTTGCTTTCAAGGCTCCCCCGCTCTGTGTTCGCTTCGAAGTCATAACCCGCGTCGGAGATGATCGTGTCGCAATCGCCCGGTTGATACGTTTCGCGCAGTTGCTCTTGATCGCGCTGCGGCCAGTGTCACCCTCCCCGCCGGGAAGTTGGTATTTGATCTGTTTTTCGATTGCCCTATTTCATTTCGCCGAGCTCGCCGGCTCCGTTCGTCGATGCGCCGGAGCGACTATTCCGCCTCCCCTCATCGCGAGAGCGGGGCACGATGGACCATCTATGGGGCCTGCAATCAGGTGGCGCCCTGCAGGCAGACAATATCGAGACGCCAGCCGTAGGGAGAATCGCTGATTGATCGACCATCGGTTGGCGATCTGACGACGTCCAAGATTGCTTCCAGATTAAATACTTCTCTTGATCGCTCGACTCAGCGGCCTTGGAACGCCCGACTGTCTTTGGGTCGGCAACTGCTTTAGAGCCGGTCCCGGCTTACCGTAGCGACTAACGAACGCGCAATCCGTGCAAAATCGAGAGAATCGCCGCCCGAGACCGCTGCACATATGGGAAATTCGCTCTAGCAGCATGCTCGGCTGAAAAAACAGGGCGTTCGAGACCGCGCAAAGTCAGTCCGGGCTTCTCATCGCTCTCACATGGTTTACATTGGTAGAGATTGATGTCTTCGAGTGGGAGCGGGCTTTTGAAATTTGATCGCGTCAGCACCATCCGCGTGGTTCTCCCGTTGACGGCGTTGCTGGCAGTGTCGCACGGCTTCACGGCGGTCGGGGCGGACCTGTACCTCGACGAGGTTAAGCCGCTGCTGGCCGAGAAGTGTGCGGCCTGTCACGGACCGCTGCGTCAGGAAGGCGGGCTTCGTCTCGACGCCGCGGAGCTGATCCTCAAGGGCGGCGATTCCGGAGCGATCGTCGATTCGAAGCGGCCGGAGGACAGCCTGGTCATCGAGCGCGTCAACGCGGAGCCGCTGTTGCGAATGCCGCCGCCGGACGAGGGGGAACCGCTCACCAGACACGAGGTGCATCTGCTTCGCCGATGGATCGAAACGGGGACGCCGGCGCCGGAGTCGGAACCCTGGCTGCCCGGCCCGGAAGCCCACTGGGCCTACCAGCCGGTCCGGCGCCCCGAAGTTCCGGAAGCCGATTTGATCACGCAAGTGTCTGCAAATCCGATCGATCGCTTTCTGCACGAAGAAATGCGTAAGAGCGGCACGCATCCGCTGCCGCAAACTGACGACGCCACTTTGCTAAGGCGAGTGACGTTCGATCTGACCGGACTTCCCCCCGCAATGGCGGAAGTGGAACAACTCGCGCTGTCCGAAGAGCGGTTCGATTACGCAGCGCGAGTCGATCAGTTGCTCGCAAGGCCTCAGTTCGGAGAGCATTGGGCGCGGCATTGGATGGACGTGTGGCGGTACAGCGACTGGAGTGGCTTTGGCGACGAATTGCGTGGCAGCCAGCGACATATCTGGCGATGGCGCGACTGGATCGTCGAGTCACTCAACGACGACAAAGGCTATGACCGGATGGTTGCCGAAATGCTGGCGGCCGACGAAATCGCACCTCACGACCCGGATGTGCTCCGGGCCACCGGTTTTCTCGCTCGAAATTACCACGCCAGCAATCGTGATATCTGGCTCGATGCGACGGTCGAGCACACGGCGAAGGCATTTCTCGGGATGACGTTGAACTGCGCCCGCTGTCATGCTCATAAATATGACCCGATCAGCCAACAAGACTATTACGCCTTCCGCGCGATCTTCGAACCGCATCAGGTCCGAACCGACTACGTGTCGGGTGAGATCGATCGCGAACTTGACGGTTTACCGCGAGCCTTCGATGCAGACCTCGACGCCGAAACGTTTCTCTACGAAGCGGGTGACGAAAAGCGCCCCGTTAAGGAACATCCTCTCGCCCCGGCTGTTCCTTCTTTTATGGAAGCGTCGCTTCGAGTCAGTCCCATTCAATTCAAAATTGAAGATCGCTACTCGGCATTAAGGCCGGAGGTCGAGGCCGACCGCCTGAGAGCTGCGGCAGAGGCGATCGTGAAAGCTGAGGCCGAGTTGGCCGACCTGCGAGAAGCACGCCCGACGTCAGACGGTCCGGCAATCGCGCTAAAACCGGAGCAGGCTTTTACGTTCATCAGCGCTCGTCTTAAAGTCGCCGAAGCCCGTCGGAATCGCGATCAATGGCAGAAGCGTTATCAGGCGGAGCGATTAAAATACTTTTTTTCCGAATCCCCCGACTTATCGCGAGTCGCTATGGAGGCGGCTCGCTTGGAACGCGAGCATGCACTATTGACCGCTCGCCGCGCCTCCGCCAAGAGCCGGGAGTCGTTTCATCGGAAGCAAGCTGAAGGCGGCGACTTGTCGAAGCTGCTTAAAGATATCGAGAAACAGCGGAAGGCGGTCCGCAAGGCGGAACAGGCTCTTACAAAGGAAGACGATCAATATTCGCCGGTCGGAGAAATCCATCCGGAAACAAGTACCGGTCGACGTTTGGCTCTCGCTCGTTGGATGACGGATCCGCAGAACCCGCTGACCGCACGTGTGGCGGTGAATCACATCTGGCTCCGCTATTTTGGTGAACCACTCGTCGCCAATATGTCCGACTTCGGACTGCGGGCGAAGCGGCCGCGGCATGCCGACCTGCTCGACTGGCTCGCCGCGGAACTGATGAGTCGCGGCTGGAAGATGAAGCCGATTCATCGATTGATCGTTACCTCTGAGGCGTACCGCCGGGCCTCCGGGGGACACGCCGAACTGACAGCACAGAGCGTGGCGGTCGATCCCGACAATGAAACGCTGTGGCGGATGAATCCCCGGCGCATGACGGCGGAGATGATCCGCGACAATCTGCTGTCGACGTGTGGATTGCTCGATAAAACGAGGGGCGGGCCTTCAATTGCTCATGAGCGAGGCGAGGAGGTCTTTCGCCGCAGCCTCTACTTCCAACATGCCAATGAGAAGCAGATGCAGTTCCTCACAACGTTTGATTCCCCGAGTCCGAACGAATGCTATCGGCGGACGGAAAGCATTGTGCCGCAGCAGGCGCTGGCATTGGCGAACAGTCGGCTCTCCAATCAGGCCGCCGACAATCTTCTAAAGCTGCTCGTCGAGACCCGAGACGTAGATCACTTTATCTCGCAAGCATTTCGCGCCACGCTGGGGCGTGATGCCCTGCCCGACGAGCGCGAGTTGTGCCGACAATTCTTAGAGCAGCATTCGCGCAGTGGACTTCTACGAGCCCTGCTCAACCATAATGATTTCATCACGCTCCGCTAGACTCTTTCGACGGCCAGAAGAAAGCGGCTCATGAATGGCGAAACGTTTCAGCAACGGCAATTAAGACGCGCCTTTTTAAAGGACATGGGCGCGGGATTCGGGAGCCTGGCGCTGGCGTCGATGTTAAACCGCGATTGTTCAGCGGCGACCGACGGCATCGCCGATTTCGCGCCGAAGGCGAAGAGCGTCATCTGGTTGTTCATGATCGGCGGCGCCAGTCACCTCGAGAGTTTCGACCCGAAACCGGTTCTCAATCGCTACGCCGGGACACCCATCGGCGAGACGCCGTACCGTGAGGCACTGAAGTCGCCGTTTCTTGCCAATGAGAGAATCGTCCAACCTGATCCCAACAACGGGCACATCCGCAATAAGATCTTCCCGCTGCAGTGCGGCTTTCAGCGAGGCGGCGAAAGCGGTCTGGAAATTAGCGACTGGTTCCCGCATGTCCGGGAATCGGCCGACGATCTCGCCCTCGTGCGGTCGATGTGGACCGAAGACAGCAATCACGGGGCGCAATTACAGTTTCACACCGGTCGGCATCGGATTGATGGGTTCTTCCCCACGGTCGGGGCGTGGGCAACTTACGGCCTCGGCTCTTTAAATGAGAATCTCCCGCAGTTCGTTGTGCTCGGGAACCCCGTAGCCGATTGCTGCGGCGGGGTGGAAGCGCACGGCGGCTCATATCTCGGCCCGCGGTATGACGGCGTGCAGCTCAACATCGACCCCGATAATCCGCTCCCCTATGCCAAGCGGCCGGAGGGCCGTTCGCTTGAAGAACAGGCGGCCGAGTTCGACCTGGTGCGGAAACTTGATCTCATGACCGCGGAGCGATTTCCGGATGACGATGCCTTGCGGGCACGCGTGAAGTCTTACGAACTTGCCTTTCGAATGCAGTCGGCAGTGCCGGAAGTGGTCGATTTCAGTCGTGAAGCTCAGCACACCTATCGACTCTACGGATTGGACCAGAAAGAAACCCGACCTTTTGGTGAAAAGATGTTGGCCGCCCGCCGGATGGTTGAACGTGGCGTGAGGTTCATTCAGGTCTATCACGGCGGTGGCAACGGTGCGGGTCAGTGGGATGCCCACAGCGGCCTCAAGAAAAGTCACTCGCGGTTGTGCCGCGAGACCGACCAGCCGATCGGCGCGTTGCTCAAGGACCTCAAACAGCGGGGCTTGCTCGATGAAACGCTCGTCGTGTGGGCGACCGAGTTCGGACGAACCCCCGGCTCACAACACGGCACCGGTCGCGACCATCACCCCTATGGTTTCAGCGTCTGGTTGGCCGGTGGCGGCAGTCGCGGCGGCGTCGCCCACGGGCGGACCGACGAACTCGGATTTCACGCGATCGAGGATCGGCATTACGTCACCGATGTGCATGCCACCGTGCTGCATCAGATGGGCCTGAATCACCGTGAATTGGAAGTCCCGGGCCGGAAACGCATCGCCAAGGAATTCGGCGAACCGATTCATGCGGTGCTGTCTTAAAGCCGAGACGTTCGTCGATTGGCGAACTGATCAGCCGGAGCCGATCCCGGACATCTGTCGCGCAACGCCTGGAAATTTGAGAGAATTGCCATCGGTGACCGCGACACTGAAAAGAGACTCGCGTAGTCAGAACTGAATGATTAAAGCCGCAGAGATCGCATGTTCCGTATCAATCGGGAGAATGCAACGTGGTTTCCGGCACAAAGTCTGTGCGGATCACGCTTTCCGTAAAATAATTTGTCGTCTCAATCGTCGAAAAGTTGCCGGAAGTGCTTCAATCTCGTGTAGGATGAGATTAAATACGACCGGCGTCTGTCGATTTCGCCGGCGTGTCGCCGTTCTTCCGAAATGTCGCGGAAACGGATCATTCCGCGAAATATCTCGAGAATGAGCACAGGCGATTCGGATTCTGAAATTTGATCGTACAACATGCCTGCACCCCTCCCGCCCCGCAATTTGATCATCATTTCCTCGCTGGTCTGGGGTCTCATTCTGACCGGTGGGGCAGATGTGCGGGCAACCGATGCGACCATCAGTCCCGACGTGACCAAGTTCCTGAAGCAGCACTGCGTCAGGTGTCATGGTCCGACCGATCAGAATGCTTCGCTGCGGTTCGACACGCTCCCCACGGTCATTACCGATGAGGCCAAGGCCCTGCAGTGGCAGGACATTCTGGATGTCCTCAACCTTGATCAGATGCCCCCCGAAGACGAGCCGCAGCCGGGCGATAAGGAACTGGCCGATCTGCTCGAAACCCTCACATCTGACCTGTTGAAGGCTCGCGAGGTGCTCGCTGATACCGGTGGACGGGTGGTGATCCGAAGGCTCAACCGCCGCGAGTACGAAAACTCGATCGGGGCGGCGATGGGGTTGGAAGTCAACGTCGGCGTGCTTCCCGAAGACGAAAAGGTCAGTGGATTCGACACGCTGGGGCAGGCCCATTCCTTCTCGTCGCTCCATCTGGAACGCTACCTCGGGCTCGGCGAGAGTGTCTTCAAGCGTGCGCTCGATCGCCGACGCCGCCCCGTCGAGGCGTCGGTCAAACGGCACGAGGTAGAGAAGTTTACCCTCGAAGAAGTCAATAAACGGCTGCCGAAGATCAGGGGCGAGTTTAAGAAGGCGCAAGAGATTCTGGCGGAGGTCAAAAGCGGAAAGCGACGCCGCGCGGGCGATCAGAGCGTGCGGTTGAAAATCCGCTCCGAAGAAAAGCGGATCACCGATGCATACTTGGCGAAGCCGCATTCCGAGACCGGAGCAATCATTCCGTCGGAAGGGATCATCCCCTCCATCCTCGCCGAGTCGTTTCCACGGCGAGCTCGCAGCGGTCGATATCTCATTCGCGTCCGCTGCGGGGCCGACGCGGAAGAACCTGTCAACGGACTATTCTTAAAAGTGACGCGTGGCGACCGCTCGGGCGCAGTGGTGAACTCGGCCGAGGCCTATCAGGTGCTGGGTTCGGTCGCGGAGCCGCAGATAATCGAGTTCGAGGTCGAAGCGGACGGGATCGTCGACAACTACTTCCGCCTGAGTCGCCTGACGCCTCGCCATGAAGTGCTCAAGAAGTACAAGGGCGTGAAAGAGGCCTATTTCGCGTTTCGCGGCAAGGACCTCAACCGGCTCTGCGGCGATACGCAGCCGAGTATCTGGATCGACTGGGTCGAAGTCGAAGGGCCGTTTCCGCGATTCGAGCCGGCGATTGTCGAGGAAGACCTTCGGGTGCATTACCGCGCGGCTTCCGACGAAAGCGTTCGGAACGTGATCGAGCGGGTGGCGTACGAACTGTTTCGACATGAAGAGCCTGATCCGCAATACATCGACCGCGTGATGGCGATCTACCGCTCGTCTCGCGATCGAGGAGCCGAGGTCTATCCGGCCATGCAGGATGCGATGAAGGTCCTGCTGGCCTCACCACGATTCTTGTTTCTCTATGAGCCCAACAATTCCGGAAGTCCGCGGCAATTGACGAGTCGCGAACTGGCGATTCGACTCTCCTATTTTCTTTGGAGCAGTTCGCCCGATGTCGAATTATATCAAGCCGCCGAGTCGGGCGAGTTGGACACACCGGAAGGACTGCGACGGCAGGTTGATCGGATGCTCGATTCCGAACGATCACATTTTTTCTATGAGAACTTCCTGACTCAATTCCTCGAGCTGGATCGGCTGGACCTCGTCAATCCGGAAGGCACGTTGTCAGACGAGTATGAACTCGCGATCCAGAACGCGTCGAAGCGAGAGGTGTTCGCGTTCTTCCGACACCTCGTCGCGGAAGACTTGCCGACGTGGAATGCGATCGATTCCGATTTCGTCGTGGTCAACGGCCTGATGGCGGACTTCTACGGTATTCCCGATGTGCGTGGTGATGACTTCCGCCGCGTGAATCTAAAACCCGGTTCGCCCCGTGGCGGTCTCTTGGGGCAATCGGCGATCCTGACGCTCACCGGGACCGGAGATCGAACATCGCCGGTCGAGCGGGGCGCGTATGTGCTGCGGAAACTGCTGGATCGCCCTCCCCCGCCGGCACCGGCCAATGTGCCGATGCTCAATGAAGATGAGTTAGGCGACAAGCCGATTCGTGAGACGCTGGCCGTGCATATGAATACTTCGCAGTGCATGTCGTGTCACCGACGGATCGATCCGCTCGGATTCGCACTGGAGAACTTCGACCCGGTCGGAAAGTGGCGCAAGACGGTCCCGTCCGCCGACGGAGGTGCCGACTTCCAAATTGAGACCGCCGGCCTGATGCCGGACGGCAAGACCGAATTCGCCAACCATACCGAAATGAAGCGTGAGTTGCTGGATCACCGTGATGCTCATCTCAGAGGCCTGACCGAAGCCGTGATGACCTACGGCATCGGGCGATCGATCAGTTTCAGCGATCAGGACAAAGTCGAGGCGATCGTGTCGAAGGTCGCTGACGCGGGCTACGGCACAAGAACGCTGCTGCACGAAATCATTCAATCCGAATCCTTCCACTCGAAGTGAGTTCAAGATGCTTATTAAAAATTCAATCTCACGACGCACAATGCTCCGCGGCGTGGGCGCGACGCTGTGCCTGCCGGCATTGGAGTCGATGGCTTCGGCGGCACCGGGCGCAAAGCCGTCACAACGGTTAATTTTCTTGAGCTATCCGTTCGGCGTGCCCAAGGACGAATGGTTCCCGACCGAAGCGGGGCCCGACTATGAGCTGCCGCAGTGTTTGAAGCCGCTCGAGCGGCACCGCAAAAACTTCTCGGTCCTGAGCAATCTCTCGAACAAGAATGCGACGCAGGCTCACTGGGGCTGCACGACGTGGCTGACCAGTGCCAGCGTTGTCAGCAGCAATGGATCGTCGGTTAAGAACACCGTTTCGGTCGATCAGGTGGCGGCCCGCAAACTCGGGGAAAACACTCGGTTCCAATCGCTCGAGTTGGCCGGTAAAGACAACAACGGCTGCGGCCCGGGGCTGTCGCTGTCATGGGCTTATACCGGGAACACCGTCGCTGGTGAGACAAGTCCCCTGGCCCTCTATAATCGGCTGTTCGGGGCCGAAGAAGTCTCACTCGAAGAGCGGAAGTACCTGCTCAGCCAGGACCGCAGCGTGCTGGACGTCCTGATGTCGGACGCAAAATCGATGCACCGGAGTATCTCAAAAACCGACCGTGAAAAGGTCGAGGAGTATTTTCAATCGGTGCGTGACATCGAGACTCGGCTCAATAAGTCCGAAGCGTGGCTCGAAGAGCCCAAGCCGAAGACCGATCTCGCTCCTCCCGAAAATAAGTTATCGGGCACCGCCGAAATTAAAATGATGTACGACCTGATTGTCGCAGCGATTAAGGCCGACCTGACGCGAGTCATCACCTATCGACAACCGCTCGAAGGCCTGATCGCCGAACTCGGCTATAAAGTGACCGGGCACGAGACGACCCACTGCGGCAAGAATAGCAAGCCGTATGAGGCATCGATCGCCCGCACGACCACGCAAATTGAACTGCTCGCCTACCTGATCGACCAGTTAAAAGGGATTCAAGAAGTCGACGGCTCCTCCGTGTTCGATCACACCACGATCACCTACGGCGGCGGAATCGTCCACGGCCACTACCTTCGCAACACCCCGACGCTGGTCGCCGGTCACGGCGGCGGCGGCCTCAATCAGGGCGAGCACTACGTTTACGAGTCGGAGCAAACCCCGCTGTCGAACCTCTGGCTCGGCATCCTCCGCAACGCCGGAATCGAAGCCGACCGCTTCGCCGACAGCGACAAAGTCCTCCCCCGCCTCTTCCGCGGCTAGGTTCGGGACGTCCGGCCCGACAAAAGCGGATCGTCAAAAGTAGAGGCGGTCCGCTTTCTAATTTCTCAACTGGCGTAGCTACCCTCAAAGGCCAATGTGGTTGACATCAAAATCGACACTCTCGATGGAATTATTAGTGGCACGGATTTTGACGCAGTGCCAAACCTTAATCGTTAAAGAAACCCTCTGCGTTCGTGTCAAAACCGCAGTTTTCTGCTCCCCTTCGATGTGCTCTTCGAGGTCAAAGCCGCTGAGCTTCATCTTTTCTATGCAATCGCTATAAATCGCCCCCTCCTCGACATATCGCAATTCTTCCGCAAGATCGCCTTTCGACGCCGCTCCGCTGCCATGATCGAGTACGCAACCCAGTAGCGCGGAAACCGATGCTATAGCGAAGATGATATTAGAAGATTTTAAGACGAGGTTAGTGTGAGTCATTATTATTTTAGGGGTAGCATAAAACGGAACTGGGCAGTTCTAGTGTCAACTCGGGGTGGCTGGGGACGGGCGCGTTCTAATCGCTGGTCTGCCTCCGGTAGTCGATCGCCCATCGCAAAGCCCGCCCGCCCCCAGTTGTACCGGGGGGGCGGACATGCTTCAGGTTCCGACTCAACTCCGCGCTCGCTGGGGGCGGCTCTTCGAGACCGTCCCCAGCCACCCGCCGTTGTCCCGCCATCGCAACTCTGGAAATCGTCATCTGTCTCCACAATACGCATCAACGGCCTCTAAGTAGTCCTCTTCCGAGATGGCAATGCGCCATGTCACTCTTCGCAACTTCGGGCCGCAGCATGGGCATTGAATTAATCGTTCAAGTGATTCGAGGTGTCCATGCATCGAATGCGAGTGGTTCTTAGCCTCTTTGAGTAGAGACATGCAGCGGTCCGTAGCGAAAAAGCTACGGGAACGATAGCCGATGAGTTTCGCCGCGTGCAATCTGTTCAGTCCTCGATAGAGCTCGTCGAAGCTGAGGATATATCGCTCGATGAAGTCAATTCCGTTGAGAATAGAGGTGAGGGATTTTTTCCCTTCGGTGCCTGCGATAGTCATCGCCAAAGCAACGTCGGCGTGCTCAAAGTCCGGTTTCTGAAAACCTCCTTTGGCAAGCTTGAGTTGATCTTTTGTAAGATACCAGAACGAACCTCGCTTCTCTGCGAAGCCATCACTTTGCAAACGTGTCAGCGCAGCATATGTGAAGGCAGGTTTCCATTCGCCGCTGAAACGGTTCGTAGCAAAGTTATCAATCACTTGAGGAGAAGCGCCGCAAAAGCGGAAATAATAGAGGGCCGCGACCACCCGCGAAATGTCATCAGGCATCAGATTGCTCCGGCCATTTGTGCGAATAGACCCTTCTGGATGGGCGATTATAAGTCGCTGTGTTGGGCCGCGTACCACTCCGGTAGCGCCGGGTTGATCCGTTGCCAGAATACACCGTGGTAGCTTCGATGCGTCATCTCCACAGCGATCAGAATACCCCCGAGGATCAACAACGAAGTGGTGGGGATCCACAGCGGGGCATCGACAGCATAAGCCCATCCTGCAACGGCGAGGTAGGCGGCGGCCCAGATCAATTCCGGCGCTCGGCGGATTCGGAACACATTACAATAGAGGAAGAATTGCACGCAGGGGAGGACCAGAAGCCCGGCTAACTTCGCGTCATAGGGCCACATTGCCGCGGAACCGATGCCGACCAACGCGATAAAGATCGTGTCCCCCGGCGTAAGTCGAAAACCGGGACGGAATAGTTCGGGTTTCATCTCTTCACCCAGGCGAAATCCGCCTTTGCTCACACACCGAAACGTTCGACCGTTGGGCGATCGTCAAGTACAGAATTCAGGAGTGATTCAAGCTCGTCCGAATCTTTAGGCGCAAGATATATAAGAGCAAACTCATCCCCGCCGGTGTTCAAAGAAACGAGCAACCGGCCTTCCTGCTTGCAGTCAGCTCCGATACGCTCGAATAATTCCCGAATATCACCGTGATGATTGGCGTAGTCCTGCCAGTTGAGCGAAAACATATCAGCGGATCGTATCGAGCATATCTCGCCGACGATCAGTTCAGGGAACTCAGACCAATCCACAATCGCCACGATTTCATGTTCCGCCGCGACTTCAAGCAAAAGCGACCACATTTGGTTCACGGATGTGGGCGGTTCTATGCCTGTCACCATTTTCACCCGCCATTCTTCGACCAATTCAGATCGACTCTCGAAGATCGATTGAGCAGCGGAATCCAAGAAAGCAGGTATTTCGACTGTATGGCGAACTGGCGTCCCTTCGGGCCACACGTGCCGGATTCTCATTGCTGCGTCGCGGAGCCGTGGATTGCCATAATGAACTAATACGACGTTCAGTGTTTCGTTAATTGTGCTCGGGGCGGCCCCGACCGGCAGATGAGGCTCACGGCCGTCAACCGACGAGTACTGCCGAGCATAGAACAGTAAGGCATCGGCAGCTGCCAAAGCATGAAGCTTGCTTCGGCGGAGCCAGCGATCAATATCCACCCAGTCAGGGTTTAACAAATACAGTGCCTCACCCCATTCTCGGGTGATGGGGGATGAGATTCGCGTCTCAAGCCATTCGATGGCCGTCCCGCTGTCTAATGCTGCGATCGATTCCCTTACGGATTTTGCCTGAAGATTAATGCGTGGTTGTGACGGATCTCTAAAAAACAGATCCTCCAGAAGTGGGACGGAAAGCGATTTATTTTTTTGGGTGACCCGAAATATTCCTCGCAAGAATTTCATGGCCGTAATCAAATGCAATTAGGTTCGACTATCCAGATGAGCTGAGGAATATCGCTTTCGGTTCTTGCTGACCTATTCCATCACCACCAGCAAATCCCCAGTCTCGACTTGTCGGCCCGCTGTCACCAGCACGTCGGCGATTTTGCCTTCCTGCTCGGCGTTGACGGTCGATTCCATTTTCATGGCTTCGAGCGTGAGGAGCTTTTGGCCCTTCTTAACGCTGTCGCCCGGTTGGATGGCGACGGTGACCACCATGCCGGGCATGCCGGCGGCGATGTGGTTGGGGTTACTCGGGTCGGCCTTCACCGCGGCGGCGGTTTCGGGTTCGAGGCTTTTGTCGACAACCGTGACGTCACGGGGTTGGCCGTTTAATTCAAAGAACACGGTGCGGGTGCCGTCGGGATGAGGGTTGCCCACGGCGAGGAACTTAATAAACAGCCGCTTGCCTTCTTCGATATCGAACGCAATCTCCTCGCCCGGCTCTAGACCGTAGAAGAAGTTCGGCGTCGGCAAGCCGCTGACGTCGCTGTACTTGGCCTGATGCGCGGCGAAGTCCTTAAACACCTTCGTATAGAGCAGATGCGAGAGGACCTCGCGATCGCTCGGTTCGTGGCCGAGTTGCTGCGTGAGATCGGCCCGCGCGGCGGCGAAGTCGGCGGGGGGCAGCGTTTTGCCGGGGCGTTCGGTAAATTCCTCCCGACCGGCGAGGACACGATCCTTAATTTCCTGCGGGAAGCCCCCGGGCGGCTGGCCCATCGCGCCGCCGATGAGATCGATCACGCTTTGAGGGTAAGCCAGGTCCCGCTCGGGGTTTAAGATGTCCTCCTTCGCGAGGTCGCCGGAGACCATGAACAGGGCCATATCGCCGACCGCTTTGGATGTCGGGGTCACCTTCACGATGTCGCCGAACATGCGATTGACTTCGCCGTAGGTGTGGCAGATTTCGGGCCAACGATCGGCGAGGCCGAGGGAGCGAGCCTGCATGAACAGGTTCGTGTATTGCCCGCCCGGCATCTCATGGTCGTAGAGATCGCCCGTCGCCGGCAGCACATCGGTTTCAAACGGCGTATAGAATTCCCGGACGTTTCGCCAATACTCGGCGATAGCGTCGAGCGAGTCGGAGTTGAGGCCGGTATCGCGGGGCGTGTTCTGCAGAGACGTTGCGATCGTATTTAGATTAACCTGCGCGGTGCCGCCGGAGAGCGGAGCCATGGCCGCGTCGGCGATATCGAGATCGACTCCTGCCCCGTTAAGAATCGCGGCCGCTTGAATCCCGGCGGTGTCATGCGTGTGGAAGTGGATCGGAATGCCGATCTCGTCCTTAAGCGCCTTGACCAACGTTCGGGCCGCCTCCGGTTTGCAGAGCCCCGCCATATCTTTAATGGCGAGGATGTGGGCTCCCATGTTTTCCAACTCTTTGGCCAAGTTGACGTAATACTTCAGGTCATATTTCGTCCGCTTGGGATCGCTGATGTCGCCGGTGTAGCAGATGGAGGCTTCACAGAGGGAGTCGGTTTCCAGCACCGCCTCCATCGCGACTTTCATATTGTCGAGCCAGTTCAGGGCGTCGAAGATGCGGAAAATATCCATCCCGCAGTCGGAAGCTTCCTTGCAGAACTCCTTGACGATGTTGTCCGGGTAGTTCGTGTAACCGACGGCGTTCGAGGCTCGCAGCAGCATCTGCGTTAAAATATTCGGGCACTTCTCGCGGAAGTCGGCCAGCCGCTGCCACGGCGACTCTTTTAAGAATCTCATGCTGACGTCGAACGTCGCCCCGCCCCACATTTCGATCGAAAAGAGATTCGGCAGCAGTCGGGAATACGCCTCGGCGATGTTGAGCATGTCGACCGTACGCATCCGCGTCGCCAGCAGCGACTGGTGGGCATCGCGAAACGTCGTGTCGGTAATTAAGAGCTGTTTCTGATCCTTAATCCATTCGGCAAATTTCGCGGGGCCGAGTTCTTTCAGCTTGTCTTTCGAGCCGGATGGAATCGGCTGATGGGTGTCGTACTCCGGAACGTGAGCCGGTTCGCGGCGCTTCGGGCCGGGTCGACCCTTCACCAATTCGTTGCCGTTGACGATCGTCTCGCCGAGGAATGTCAGAACTTTCGTCGCGCGGTCCCGTCGTTCGGGGAACACGAACAACTCGGGCGTTTCGTCTATAAATCGCGTCGTGCATTTGCCGTCGCGAAATGTCGGGTGCGCGAGAACCTTTAAGAGAAACGGAATGTTCGACTTCACGCCGCGGATGCGGAACTCTTGCAGCGTGCGGGTAATCTTATGGACGGAATCGATGAACCTGCGGCCACGTGCGGTCACCTTCACCAACAGCGAATCGTAATAAGGATTGACGACTGCGCCGGAGAAGGCGCTGCCGGCATCAAGGCGAATGCCCATCCCCGCGGCGGAGCGGTAGTGGCTGACGCGACCGTAGTCGGGCATGAAGTTGTTGGCGGGGTCTTCCGTTGTGACGCGGCACTGCAGCGCGAACCCGATCGGCTTAATCACGCTTTGATCACCGAGGCCGATATCGGGATCATCGAGCTTACGGCCCTGCGCGACGAGGATCTGTGACTTAACGATATCGTAGCCGGTGACTTCCTCGGTGACGGTGTGCTCGACCTGGACCCGGGGGTTGACCTCAATGAAGTAGAATTCGCCGGTATCATCATCAACGAGGAATTCGACGGTCCCGGCGCACGAATAGCCGACGTGGTTGCCGATGGCGAGGGCGGCTTCGAACAGGCCCTGCCGGACGCCGTCGTCCAGATTTGGAGCCGGGGCGATTTCGATCACCTTCTGGTGCCGACGTTGGACGGAGCAGTCGCGCTCGTGGAGATGCACGAGGCTGCCGAATTCGTCACCGAGAATTTGCACCTCAATGTGGCGGGCCCGTTCGATGAACTTCTCAATGAAGATGTCGGGCGAGCCGAAGGCCTGCTGCGATTCGCGCTGGGCTGATTGAAACTCGCCCTCGAGGCTTTCTTCATCGCGGACGATTCGCATCCCCCGCCCACCCCCGCCGTGGGCGGCTTTGAGCATCACCGGGTAGCTGAGTTTTGCGGCAGCTTCGGCGGCTGCTTTCGCGTCGGTAATGGCCGGCGTGCCCTCGAGGACCGGGACATTGCACTGCTTGGCGATCTCTCGCGCGGCAGTCTTGTCGCCGAGTGAGTCAAGAATTTTTGGAGAAGGACCGACGAACGTGATCCCGGCATCGGCACATGCTTGCGCGAATTGCGTGTTCTCAGAGAGGAAGCCGTATCCCGGGTGGATGCCGTCGACCCCGTACTCTTTGGCGATGGCGATGATCGCGGGGATGTCGAGGTAGGCCCGCAGCGGCTCGCCAGTCCGACCGACATCGTAGGCCTCGTCGGCTTTGAAGCGGTGCAGCGCAAAGCGGTCTTCGTGCGCGTAAATCGCAACGGTGCGGAGCCCCAACTCTGTGGCTGTCCGGAAGATACGGATGGCGATCTCGCCACGATTGGCGACCAGAAGCTTCTTGATCGGGCGGTCAGGCATTGGCGTTCAAATTGATGGCTTGTCTTCGATTGGCGGGACAGTTTGCATGATCGTATCGGGACCCGACAAACAGAAACACCGAACACGGTCACAAAGCCTTACGCATTTCCTTTCACGCGAAATTGTGCCAATCGACGAGAGTTTCAACAACGAATCCACGATCGCGAATGGAAGCTTTGTGTTAACACAGAATTCATAATCGTTTTTCGGTCGAGGTTCTGGGACAAAGTACGTTTTCGTCTGCGTCCGGATCGGTATACTTTCCAGCCCACCAACCGACGCAATTCGATTCCTGCCTCCTATGTCGACCAAGTGGTACTATCAATTCCACGGAGGGCAGATCGGGCCGATCGACTCTGACGAGATCGATCGACTGATCTTCTCAGGCAAACTCGGACCGGGTGATCGCGTGCGCGATCGGGAATCCGATCTGTGGCTGGCCGTCCAGCGGGTGCCCCGGTTTTCCTCGCATTTTACGGATCGAGATCGACGGCGCGAGGAAGATGCCAAGGCTGCTGCCTTAGAAGCGGAACGCAATGCCGCGAAGAAGAAACGACAGCGACTTGCCGCCAGGCGGAAAAAAACCGTGCAGGCCAGCTCGGCGGCCGACGAACTCTTCGATGGTGTCACGGAAGGCGATTTCGACGGTCCGGCTGAGAGGGCTCGTAAGCCGATATTGAAGCGCCGGTCGGTCCAGTTCTTGCTGGTCTCGGTTGCTGTCATCTCGCTCTCTGCTGCCGGTTGGGGGTCGCTGATCCAATATCGACGCTCCAGCAATCGCTCGGCGTATGAGCAAACCGTGATCCTGCTAGATGAGATGGAGCAGGCGGCGGCGGTTGGAATTGATTCACCGGAATGGGCAAGTCTCAGGTCTGAGTTCGTCGACCGTCGCGACCGAATCGCCGCCGATGTCTATCACTCTCAAGTCTTTGATCCCGGCTACTTTATCTTGGATGCCTTGCGTTCGGCGACCGAGGCAATGCAGGTGACGACGACCGGGAACGATCCACAAAAGCTGATTCGGCGTTCCAAGGAACGACTCTCCTACGCCTCGTTCGCGTTTGGTCGTAAGATCGATCGACTTCTTGAGTACAGATGATTCCGTCTTGTTAATTCGGCTGATGACTGCGATTCATTGATCGCCCTCTTTGAAGACAATCACCTCATTGGCTGTCGAAAGCCGGCGGGCTTGCTGACCGTCGGGGACCAGACACGCGACCGAAGTCTCTATGACGATGTCGTTGATTATCTCGTCGAGAAATATCAAAAGCCCGGGACGGCATTTTTAGGCGTGCTTCATCGCTTAGATCGTCCTGTGTCTGGGGTCGTCCTGTTTGCTCGAACCAGCAAGGCGGCCGGGCGGGTCAGCAGTCAGTTCCGCGAGCGGACGGTCCGCAAAATATATTACGCTTGCGTCAGCGGTGTCCCCGCCTCCGCCTCGGCGGTGCTGCGAGATCACCTGTGGAAAGATCCGGGACGCAACTTCGTTTCAACGGTCTCGCCGAATGCACCGGGGGCGAAGTCGGCGGCATTGACTTACCGCGTCGTGGCGACAGCGGGCAGCCACAGTTTACTTGAGATCGAACCGCAAACCGGTCGCTCGCACCAAATCAGGGTGCAACTTGCTTCCCGCGGCTGGCCGATCCTGGGGGACGTGAAGTACGGCTCTAAGACAGAACTCGGTCATTGGATAGCGCTGCATGCGCTCGCGTTGACCATCGAACATCCGACGCGGAAGGAACCGTTGACGATCGCGACGCCACCGCCGGACGAATGGTCCGGCACGGTCCCTAAAATGCTGCTTGAACATGCCGTCGCCGCAGCCGACGGTTTCACGGGGCCAACAAATCTTTAGCGCCGACCCGGCGCCCGCTCGATCGCCGACACCTCTCCGCTATCGAGCCAGACAAGGTCGCAGCGTCCGCACGAATCGATCACCGCGTTGCCGGGGCCGTGATAGGGATGCACCTCCATTGTCAGGGCGCACCGCGGGCAGGGTCGTCTCTCGCTGAGGCTGTCTCGATCGATTGGTGACGGAATCGTATCACCGCCCGACCACGCCGCCCGCCGGGACTGCACAAGATGCGCGAAGGCGGCGCGATCACACCCGATGCCCCGGCATTCCTCGCAATAAACAATTTTAATTTCATCAATCGAACCGCACGACAACGTGCCGCAACCTCGTGGGCAGTTGTAGTCGGTCGCAGCGCCGAGCGGAACGATCCCGTCCGGACCGTCTTCGAGCGACCCCGTAAACTGGAGCGACCCGCAAAACCGGCACTCAAATCCATTGATTTCCGAGCGATATTCCAGCGGCGCAGCACAATTGGAACAGTTCATAATATTCAGGTCGGCGCGAATCGATAGCGAAGGGGAACCGAGCAACTATAGGTCACGAAATCCCGGCTGCCGCCCAATGTAGTGCGGGCTGTGCCCGCCGCTGGAAGCGGGAGACAGGAGCTAGAAGACAGTACTTAGAAGACAGAAGTTGGAAGTTGGTAGCCCGGAGGTCACACCTCCGGGTCGCCTAGCGACAAGAGGTTGCAGGTCGAGTTCTCAATGAACAACGTCGGCTGACAGATCGTCGGGAGCCGCCGCGAATCGAATTTCGGGGTTTCCTTGGCCGACGAAACTCCACACCAAACCTCTTGCGGCTTCGCCGCCCGGAGGTGGTTACGTCCGGCCTACCCGCGCAGCATAATTGGATCATTTCATGGAGATTCAATCAGCGCAGAGTGGCAGCGAGGATAACCGAGCAACGGTAGGTCACAAAATCCCGGCTGCCGCTTCGTGTAGGCCGGGCTATGCCCACCGGTGTGAAAGGGAGACAGGAGACAGAAGATAAAAGCGAGTAGCCCGGAGGTGTGACTTCCCTACCACCTGCGTGAAGAAAGAAGAACGAAGGCGGCGGAAAAGCTTGCCATTCGGTCTTGATCTGAATTGTTTGGCTGTTCTTGGGGAAGACGCGAGCAATCCCTTGAACAAGCGAACGCGCCGATGGATGATTAAAGGTCGGTCTGCTGTTCGTCATCGTGAACCAATACCGCTCCACGCTCCCGAGGGACTTCATGTCAACGCGTTATCGACTTTTCCCGTTGATCAGTATTTGCTTCCCGCTCGGTGCCGCGCCGAGTATGGATAAACTGAACTCAATGCTCGACGAAGACCTCGCAGAAAGGCGCGAAGCAATTAGGGAATTGGAAAACACTAAGGCCAAAGGAGTCGAGAACAATGGAAACTTAACCGCTCGGGATGGAGACACTTACTCGGTCTGGGAGAAGGAGAGTGTCGAGCGATCACTCGATACCCAAAGAAAATATGTCGCTTTGGTGAGCCACATCCGGGCCAGCAACGATGCAGAACTAAAACTCGCACTCTTGAGATGTTTTTACACCGACTACTAAAATGTTGAACTTGAAATGATGGATTACCACGAAACCCCCGAGGAAAAAGCCCGTGGAAAAGTCGAGATCAAACGATATCGAGAACGTCTGAAAGAACTTGATTAGAAGAATGGCGATGACTTTCGCCGGTGCTGAATGGCTAAGACCAAGACCCCTTTTATTCCGGCTATCGCGTGTGGACAGGCAGGGTGGCACGCCCACGGGACGTGGGCATGTGTGTTGAGGAGCCATGGTCTGGCAGCCCGGATACTGCGTGGCTAACCCTCCCTCATGGCCACGTCCCGTGGCCATGCCACCCGTCGGGCTCTCAAGCCAGAATTTCTTTAATTACCCGGCCATAGACGTCAGTTAGGCGGAAGTCCCGCCCCGCGTAGCGATAGGTCAGTCGCTCATGGTCAAGACCTAGCTGATGCAGCATCGTGGCGTGAATGTCGTGCAGGTGGACCTTCTCGGCGACGCCGCGGTAGCCGAAGTCGTCGGTGACGCCGTACGACATGTCGCCTTTCACGCCGCCGCCCGCGAAGAAGCAGGCGTAAGCCAGCGAGTGGTGCCCTCGACCATAGTTGTTCGGTGGCGCTTTGCCGCCGGAGAGGTCTTGGTCGAACGGCGTGCGGCCGAACTCGCCGGAACACAAGACGAGCGTATCTTCCAGCAGCCCGCGTGATTCCAGATCTTGTAAGAACCCGGCGATCGGCCGGTCGATGCCGTAGCAGTTTTGCGGGAGTTGTTTAGCGATTCGGCCGTGGTGGTCCCAACCGGCATCGGTTAC
Source organism: Stratiformator vulcanicus (assembly GCF_007744515.1). Classification (NCBI taxonomy): domain Bacteria; kingdom Pseudomonadati; phylum Planctomycetota; class Planctomycetia; order Planctomycetales; family Planctomycetaceae; genus Stratiformator; species Stratiformator vulcanicus. Next base: position 4,168,242 of record NZ_CP036268.1, on the reverse strand, counting down.
CTGCACGAACCGCACACCGGCTTCCACCATCCGGCGGGCGAGGAGCATCCGCTGCCCCATCTCATCGGTGCCTTTCTCGCCGACGCCGTACAACTTTTTCGTCGCCTGCGATTCGTTGGAAATATCAAGCACCTCCGGCGCCTCGGCCTGCATGCGGAAGGCGAGTTCGTACGAGCGGATCATCGCGTCGAGCCCGTCGTCGCCACCGGCAGAGCCGAGATGATCGCGATTCATCTTGAGCAGATAGTCGAGTTGCCGCTGCTGCAGCCCGGCAGGTAACCCGCGGCTTTCGAGGTGCTCGATCTTTCCGTCGAAGACCGGCGTGCCCTGATAGGCCGCCGGCAGGAAAGCGCCGCCGTAGTTGCGCGGTCCGCCCTGCTCCGAGGTCGGATGAATCGTAACGAACCCGGGCAGATTTTGATTCTCGGTACCGAGGCCGTAATTGATCCATGCTCCCGCGGAAGGTCGCACCAACGTGGGCGAGCCGGTGTGAATCTGCTGCACCGCGGTCGGATGTGCCGGCGTGTCAGTTTCGCACGCCTTCAGCATGCAGAGCTTGTCGGCCTGCTTCGCGAGATAGGGCAGTTGTTCCGACATCCACATGCCCGATTCGCCGACGCGGTTGAGCTTGGTGACGGGCTTCAGCAGCTTTGTATTCTGCATCCCGACCTGCTTAAACCGCGAATCAGCCGCAAACGGCGGTTGCTCCCCGTGCCGTTTCACAAGTTCCGGTTTGTAGTCGAACAGGTCGACCTGCGACGGTCCGCCCTGCAGAAAGATGAAGACGATTCGCTTCGCCTTTGGTGTGAAGTGCGGCTGCTTCTCGGCCAGCGGGTGAGCCGATGCGCCGCCGCTGGCCTGCTCCTGTCCCAACAGGCCGGCGAGGGCCAGCCCGCCGAAGCCGCAGGAGGCGGTCTTCAACCATTCACGACGCGTCGACAGGTTTTGGCGATGACGGCAGAGCATGGCGGGAACTCGAAATGGGGGTTGCTCAAACAGCTCGGGAGGGAGTGCTAGCCACGGAACAGGAACTCGTTGCTGGCGAAGACCGTCTGGCAGAGGCGTGCCCAAGCGATGCGACGGGCCTCCTCCGATAATCGACCAGCATTCTCGAGGGAGGTCGCAAGCTCCGTCAGGAAGTCTCTTGCGTCGCCCACTTCTTCTTCGGTGGCAGGACGGCCGTAAGCTTCCTGGTAGAGCGTGTCGACTCTTTCCTTAACGGTGGACCGGTCCTTCAGAAGAGTCTCCGCCGTCGCGCGGGCCTGCTTGAGAATGAAGGGGCCGTTCAGGAGGTACAGGGCCTGGGTCGGGACAATCGTCTCACTGCGATCGCCGACGACCATCCCCAATTCGGGGAAGTCAAACACCGGCAACATCTCCATTTCGCCCCGGAAGCCGCGACGGTAAAGAGGCAGGTAGACTGTCCGGCGACGCAGAATGCGTTCGCTGGGTTCGGCGTCGGCGGTACTGATCTGATCCCTCCGATTGCCCGCTCGGCTGCTGATCTTGTTGTACGGCGTCATCGCAGTCTTGCCGAGATAGGTCGGGTCGAGTCGGCCGCTGATCTGCAAGATCGAATCCCGCATGGCGTCGACGTCGAGCCGACGTCGGTCCATCCGCCAACGCAGTTTGTTATCCGGATCGACGGCAAGACCTGCGGCATCGGGGGCAGCGCTGAGGCGGTAGGTTCGTGAGAGCGCGACCTGCCGGACGATCGATTTGACGGACCAATCGTTGGCGACGAACTCCGCGGCCAGGTAATCCAGCAGCTCCGGATGCGTCGGTCGATCACCGTTCAGACCGAAATTATCAACGGAAGCGACGATCCCCCGGCCCATCAGGTGATGCCAGATGCGATTGACCATCACCCGAGCCGTCAGCGGGTTGTCCGGTGAGGCGATGAAGTCGGCCAATTCGAGGCGTCCGCTGCTTGTCGACGGCATCTGTGGCGGATCGTTCTGCAAGGCGACCGTGATGAGCCCCCGCGGTACCGCCTTCCCGAGTTGATGGGCGTTTCCTCGCACCGTGATCTGCATGTCGCCGATCTCTGACGGGGAGCGGTCCTGGACCACGACCGCCCGCGGCGGCCCCGGTTCGGAATGGGTCTCCCGGAGATAGCGATGGTCATCATTGATACGGCTTATTTCGGCGCCGATCACCGCCTGTCGTTGCGCGATGCGAGCGACAGTCATGGGGAGGCCGAATCGCGGGGCTTCGACCGGCCCACCGCTTTCAAGCTGCTGACGAAGCGCTCCCAGTCGTTTCTGCTCTGCCTTGAGGGACGACCGGCGGTTTTCCAGTTCACCGAGCTGACGCTGGAAATCCTTTTCCCGACTTTCACGTTCGGCGGCTTGCTGCGGTGTCTCGGGGAGTTGGCGTTCGATCCATTCGGAGAAGAACGTCGCTCCGATGCGGCCCGAGGACGTCATCGTATTGTTGAGAATCCCGGCAATGCCGTAATAGTCGTCCTGCGGGATCGGATCGAATTTGTGATCGTGGCAGCGGGCACACCCGAGGGTCAGGCCCATCATCGCCCGCCCGGTCTTGTCGACTTGGAAATCGATGATGTCGGCCCGCAGTTGATTCATGTCATTCGCGATAACGGGCCAAGCCCCCAGTGCCAGAAATCCGGTCGCCACGATCTGCTCGGCACCCTGTTCCGTCGAATCACTCGGCAGGATGTCTCCGGCGATCTGCTCACGGACGAATTGGTCATAAGGCTTGTCGTCGTTGAACGACTCGATGACGTAGTCGCGATACCGCCAAGCTTCGTCAAGGACGATGTATCGTGCCGTGCCGGTCGAGTCGGCGTATCGGGCCAGATCGAGCCAATGCCGCCCCCACCGCTCCCCGAACTGTTGCGAAGCCAGGAGGCGATCCACGACGCAATCGAAAGCTTGCGGGCTCTCGTCTTGGAGGAACGATTCGATCTCCGGGATCGTCGGCGTCAGGCCCGTCAGATCGAGCGTCACCCGCCGCAGCCAAGTTCGGCGGTCCGCATCGGCCACCGGCGTGAGCCCCGCGGCCTCCTGCTTCGCAAGGATGAAGCGATCGATCTCGTCGAGCGGCCAGTCCTCCGCGTCGACGTCAGGGGTGGTGGGCCGGTCAACCGGCTGAAACGCCCAGAACTTCCGGCCTGCTTCGAGGTCGATCCCGCCCGACTTCGTTTTCGCCTCACCGTCCCGCGGGTCGGGGGCACCCATTTCAATCCACTTGCGGAAATCGGCGATGACCGCATCAGGCAGCTTGCCGCTGGGAGGCATATCGTAGAACAGCCCATCGTAAGCTATCGCGTCGAGCAGCAGACTCTGGTCGGGCTTCCCCGGAACGACGGCCGCTCCGGAATCACCTCCGGAGCGCACCGCGGCCCGTGTGTCAATCGAAAAGTTGCCTTCGAGTGTCTCCGTCTCCGACGAATGACAATCGGCGCAGTGCTTCAATAAAGCCGGGCGGATTTTCGATTCAAAGAAACTCAGTTGTTGACGCGTCATTTCCCCGGCGAGCAACTCGCCGGACGCGACAAAGGCAATTAAGCCAATCGCAGCAGTTACGACGGCGCGGTGGGCTCTGCTGCAAACCATCTATCGTGCCCCTTAATTGGGTCAACGGCAGGAAGTCGAGGAGGGCACACAAGTATCCTGCATGAAAACTTAGACTGTCAAGTCGCATCAGTAAATTCGGATTCGAAATTCAGTGGCGGCTTTATTCAGAGTCAAAGGATCCCGTTGGACCAACCCGCAACCGATCAGGCACATTTCAAATTTTAAATACGCCCATCCAACAACCCCACGATCTCAGCGGCGACCCAGCCCGGCGGGTGATCTCCGCATTGGATCGTCAGGTCGGCCCATTTCTCGTAAAGGGGGCGGCGTTCGGCTTCGAGGTCGGCGACCGATTTGCCGGGGGCGATGACCACGCCTCTGGCTTCGAGATCGCTGAGTCGTTGGTTGAGCACGTCGAGCGGGACGTCGAGATAGATGACCGGGCCGAGCGATTTCAGGTGAGCCATGCCGCGGTCGAGGTAGACGACGCTACCGCCGGTCGAGAACACGTCGTGCGGGCCGGACAGCGACAGCAGATAATTCTCTTCGATTTCGAGGAATCCGGCCGGTGAATGGGCGGCCATGATCTCGCTCAGCCGCATGCCTTCGCCGGTTTCCATGACCTCATCGGTGTCGACGAATCGATAGCCCAGCCGCGCCGCGAGGGGGCGGCCGACCGTGCTCTTTCCCGAGCCGGGCATACCGATCAGGCTCACATTGTCGGGTCGACCGTCATTCATTGGCGGTTTCGAGAAGAATCGGGGAGCGTCGACTTTCACTACGTGCAGATTCGGCTTGTAATCGTTCGGGGCGGACGAGGTCAACTTGCCGCCGCCCTTCCCGCTCATTTGCTTCAACATACCGTAAATCATGCCCGCAGAACCGCCACTGAACTGGAACAGCCGACAACTCACGCGCGGGTGGCAAAAAGGGGTCACCGCGTTCTATTACGGCCTGGGACTCGACGATTCCGATTTCGATCGGCCGCAGGTGGGGATCGGCGTCCCGCTGCTCGACGGGAACCTGTGCAATGTCCACGCGTATGAACTGGGTAAGCTGATCGCCGAGGGCTGCGGCGAGGCCGGGCTGATCGGCTTTCCGTTCGGCACGCCGGGGGTCAGCGACAACATCACGCAGGGTCACGCGGGAGGCCGCGCGAGTCTGGTCAGCCGCAATGTTATCGCCGACTCGGCTGAGATGGTCACGACCGCCCATTGCTACGACGCCCTCATCGGGCTGCACCATTGCGACAAAAACGGCCCGGGTTTTGCGATGGCACTGGCCCGCACGAACTACCCCGGGCTGCTCGTCTCAGGCGGAAGTATCAAGCCGGGGTGCCACAACGGTCGGGATACTTCAATTCTCGACGTCTATGACAGTCAGGCCGCGGTCGCCGCGGGGACTATGGAAGAGGCGGAGGCGGATGAAATTTTAAAGACATCCTGCCCCGGCCCCGGCGGATGCGGCATTGCGGCATCGTTCAATACGTGGGGCCTCGCAATGGAGGCGATCGGTCTGATGCCGCCTTATAGCTCATCGCACTTGGCCGTCGATCAAGACAAGCGCGACGAATGTCGCCACGTCGGCGGTTACATTAGAACGCTGCTCGAACGAAATATCCGGCCGCGCGATATCTTGACGAAACCCGCGTTCGCGAATGCGATGCGAACCATCGCAGCGGCGGGAGGGAGTTCCAACGGCGTGCTGCACCTACTCGCGCTGGCGCGAGAGGCCGAGGTTGATTTCACCTTAAGAGACGTGCAGGCGATTTGCCGCGAGACACCCGTGCTATGCTCATTCGCTCCACGGGGCGTGAGGACGATGGCCGACCTCCAAAAACTGGGTGGAACGCCCCTGCTCTTAAAGCACTTCTTAAAAGCCGGACTGCTCGACGGCGATTGCCTGACCGTCACCGGGCAGACACTCGCTGAGAATCTGGCCGACATCGTCGATGTGCCGGTTGATCAGGACCTGATCGCACCGATCGATCAACCGTTTAAGGAGCGAGCCGACATCGCGATTTGCTTCGGTAATCTCGCACCGGACGGCATTGTTTTTAAGGTCAGCAGCATGGAGGACCCGCACTTTCGCGGCCGGGCTCTTTGTTTCAGCGAGCCGCGCGATATCGTCGAAGCGGCTAAGGCGAAGAGGATCACGCCCGGCACGATTGTCATCCTGCGTTATCTCGGCCCGAAAGCCGCCGCAATGCCGGAGGTGCTGGTGGCGACATCGGCCCTTTCTACGAAAGAACTCGACGGCAAAGTCGCATTAATTTCGGATGCCCGTGTCAGCGGAGTCAGCCACGGTGCGATCGGCGTTCACTGTGCCCCGGAAGCCCTCGTGGGTGGGCCGATCGCATTAATCGAAGACGGCGATGCGATCACGTTCGATGTAGTGAAAGGGACGGTCGAGCTTGAGGTCAATGCGGAAGACTTAGCGGCACGACAACAGCGATGGTCGCCACCGGAATTTGGCAGCGATGCCCCGACGTATCTGAAGCAATTCGCAGCGACGGTCGGACAGGCGGATGTGGGGTGTGTTGCGATGTTTTTAAAGCACTTTTGACATAGGGCGGATCAAATGATCAATTGGATATATTATCCTAAGTCAGACCAGCCGACGAGTCTGTCGCTTCAAGTTGTGAAAGTATTCGAAGATGTGGAAACCGCAATTGAGTCAGGGGTTTCTGGGAAGTCCAGTAACGAAGTGCTCGCAATGCTACGGCCGGGCTTAGAGCAAGTCGGCTTCACGGTTGAGTCTGGAAAGAAGGCCTCGGAGAGAATCGCTGTCCCCGTTCTTTTTGGGCGAAACGGAAAACCAGAGAAGTCATTTCATGCTGACGCCTATCACGAAAAGGAGGGTTATGTCATTGAGGTTGAGGCTGGACGCGGCGTTGTCAACAATCAATTCTTAAAAGACCTGTTTCAAGCCTGCATGATGCACGATGTTGAGTTTCTGTCCATCGCCGTCTGCAATTGGTACGGCTCGAACAGAGACTTTGAGTCAGTTGAAAGATTTTTCGACACAATGTACACGAGCCAACGCCTCCAGTTGCCGCTCAAGGGAATATTACTCGTCGGCTACTAAAATAAACTTCAATGACGAAGTCTATCTACGATTCGATCTTCATTTACTTTATATAAGTGTGCAACCCCATGAAATTCACCCTCGACCGCTTCGTCAACGCCCCGGCGGACGTCACTTTTGAGACGTTCAGTGACTTCGAGAATTCCCCGGAATACATCGAGGCGATCGAACGGCTTGAGATGTTGACGGACCAGCCGGTCGGCGTCGGGACGAAGTTTCGCGAGACCCGTACGATGTTCGGCAAAGAGGCGACCGAAGAATTCGAAGTGATCGAATTCGATCGGCCCCGGCGGTATGTCTTGCGGTCGTACAGTTGCGGGGCTGAGTATTTGTGCGAGTTCGAGTTCGCCGAAGACGGCGGAGGGTCGCGCGCGACGTCGACCGTCTCGACGCAGGCACAAACTTTTTTCGCGAAGCTGTTTTCCCCGATCGGCGTTTTGATGTCGGGCACGATGAAACGACTGATTGCCAAAGACCTCGCCGATGGTGCCGCGGCTGCCGAGGCGAAAGCCAATCCGCCGGAAGAAACTGATGAGGTGCGAACATGAAGCGGCCCGCCGCGATTCTACTTTTTATGGTACTTGGCTTGGTGTCAGCGCTGCCGATGGCCGGTGCGGCGGATCCCGACCCGTTGCAATTGGAGCGACGCTGGACCGTCATCGCCCCGCCCGCCGGCCAGAAGCCGGGGCAGTCGCCGTTCGAATCGTTGACCGACTTTAAATTCGTCGGACCGAACAACGACCCGAACGTGATCGGCGAATATAAAGCGGACGGCGAGTGGGGTTTAAGCGGACGTGTTTTTCAACAGACATCCGGTGAGGCCGCCGCGGTCAAGCTCGGACGAGCGGAGGACTTCTCACTCGAAGCCGTCGCCAATTTCGACGGCACCGGCGGCTGGTTCTTAATGATGGGCTCGGATGGCGAGGCGGGCCACGTCCTCTCACACAGTTCCCTTCGGCAGAACGATTACTGGCGAACCTATCCGCTCCGAGGCGGCCGGGCTGACAAGTTCGGCGTTAAGACACACAGCGACTCGTTCCGCCCCCGTGGCGATCAGCCGATGTGGATTATTGTTAAGGACGGCAAGCTCTCCCTCCGCATCGGTGAAACCGTCGTGCTCCGCGAGCACGAACTCGACGGCTACGCCGAAGGAGACATCGTCCTCGGTTCGTTTAAAAATCAATACGGAGTAAAGCTGCTGAAATTTAAGGCGCTGCGGGTGAGGGCGCTGCGGTGACGCCCAATACCAACGTGCGTATCGTAGCGATCACTACAACCGTGCTGCTGATACCGGTGATCGCCGTCAGTGGATTCTTGATCGCGGTCCGACTCGTCGACACGCAGCGTTGGCGTGAAGCGAGACCGGCTTTCGATCCGCTGCTACCGCTCGGTGTGTCGATTTTGCGCCAACCGATTCCGCTCAATCGGCATATTGCGTATGTCCTAACGTTCGATTCCAATTCAGAGTTGTCGGATGCGAACGTCAAAGAGCTTCTCGCATTAAATCAGCTCCCCGAGAAAAATTCGCTAGGTGTCATTATTGAAACGCCCCACATTAGCGATGAAGCGGTGCCAGCGCTGGTGAAAGTTCAAGCAATCGACGATCTCGGCTTAGTCGGGACATCAATGACGCCCGCCGGCGTTGAGCGCCTTCGAAAACTCCGACCGTCAATGTCCATATATTACGAAAAGTAGCGTGGCTCACTCGGACGAATCGCCGACGAGATTGCAATCAAAGTTAATCAACCGATGGCACAACAACCGGGCCTGCGACCCTACATCGTGATGACCCTCGCTGCCTTCGGTGGGACGTTGCTCGCCGGGCTTTGCGGCTTCATCTTCGGCATGTTGCGATCGACTGGCCTGCACCAACTGGATCCTCGACTCGGTTTGTGCGTTGTCGGGTTCGTCTTATTGCCTTCGCTAATCCTTCCATTCTTGCGAATGTTGGAGAATGCCGCCCTTCGCATTGCATTGGCTGCGTTGCTTGGTGCGGGTGCATGCGGGCTCACTAACATTGTGTCAATTTTTGGTGCTCCGACTCTCGGCCCAGAGGGAATACCGGCTACTATTCCATATCTCGCCGTTCTGTTTGGCCTCTGGGGTTTTTTATTCGGATTTTGTGGCGGCCGATTGATCCAGCCTAGCTATCGAACGACTACGGAGAAATGGCTGTCGACGATCAAGATTGCGTTTCAAATGATGTTCTTTGGTGCCTTGGCATCTTTCAATCTATCGGCGCTGTTTATCGCTCAATTTGGAATTCCGGGTGTTCAATCGATCCCGATACCAGTGTTTGTGATGTTTGCCCTGTCGATTGTCATGTTGGGGATCGTCTTCGTCTTGATCTCGATTCCGCTCGCGTGGGAACTGAAGCGGCAACTTCGAGAGCGTGCTGCGCGACAGGTTGAGTAATTGGAAGTCGGTGTGATGGATGGCAGCGATCGTTCGCTGAAGCCCGCTTCCGGGCGGTCGCGGCTAAACGGTGAGTCGTCGAACGGGTTGGGGGGACGATCATTTCCTCCTCCCGGCTGGATCGGTACACTCCCTGACGCTGATCTTTCTTCCGACCCGCCTGATGTGATGAAATCGACTGCCGACCTGCATATTCGCGGCTATGAGCCGCTGATCGCGCCGCACGACCTGCTTTCGGAGGTGCCGGCGACTGAGGACGTTCTGCAAACCACAACGGCGGGGCGGGAGGCGGTGCGTCAGATTCTGGCGGGAGAAGACTCCCGCCTGCTTGTCGTGGTGGGGCCCTGCTCGATCCACAATCGGGACCTCGCGCTCGAATATGCCCGGCGGCTCAAAGGCCTGTCGGACAAGGTCGCCGAGCGGATGCTCGTGGTAATGCGGGTTTACTTCGAGAAGCCGCGGACGACGGTGGGGTGGAAGGGGCTGATTAACGACCCGCACCTCAACGACACGTTCGCCGTCAGCGAAGGGTTGAAGCTGGCTCGCGGCATTCTGACGGAGATCAACAAACTCGGACTGCCCGCCGCGACCGAGATGCTCGAGCCGATCACGCCGCAGTACATCGCCGACCTGATCACGCTCGCGTCAATCGGCGCCCGCACGACCGAAAGCCCCACGCACCGGCAGATGGCGAGCGGCCTCTCAATGCCGGTCGGCTACAAGAACGGCACGGATGGCAGCGTGCAGACGGCCCTCAACGCGATGCTCGCCGCGAAGGAACCGCATAGTTTTCTGGGGATCGATCCCCACGGCAAGACCTGCGTGATTCACACGAACGGCAACCCTTGGGGGCACTTGATCCTCCGCGGTGGCAACGGCGGCCCCAATTACAGTCCCGAGCATGTCGCCGAGGCGACGCGTCTTTTGACTAAGGCCGATCTGCCCGCGCGCTTCTTGATCGACTGCAGCCACGCCAACAGCAGCAAGGATTATCGCCGACAGCCCGAGGTGTTCGAGTCGGTCTTATCGCAGCGGATTGACGGGGCGGACGGCGTCATCGGCATGATGCTGGAGAGCAATCTCAACGAGGGCAAGCAGAGCTTGGGCGGCGGGCCGGAAGGCCTCGATTACGGTGTGAGTATCACCGACGGTTGCCTCGGTTGGGAGCAGACGGAAGAGTTGCTGCTTAAGGCGGCGGAGCGGTTGGAGCCGGTCGAGGCGTGATAGGCAAAGTGCTTTCGGGCGATTGATGAAAAACGCCCACAAGCCCGCAGCGCCAGCAAGGGACGCAATCGCCCGCTCCCCTATATTCTGCGACATTGCTTCAGAATGCTCGCGGGACTCGCGTTCCCTTTGCGACAACGAATACGGTCGAATATCGTATTTACATAACGCTTCGTTTGAATTCTTTGGGCGAAATCCCTCGCTTGCGCGTCGGGCTAGTTTTGGGGGGCGAAATCGCTCACTTGCGCGTCGGGCTAGTGTAACGCGGCGGGTTACTTTCGGGGGCGGAGGTCAATGCAGGCGAGTTCGCCTTCGCTGTTGCGGCAGAAAACCCGACCGTGCGAGAGGACGGGGGAGGCCCAGCATTGGCCTTCAAGAATCTTCGCCTCAGCGATCGGCTCGTACTTGTCGGGATTGACGTGGGCGATGGTGAGGGTGCCGGTGTCACCGAGCATCACAAGTTTATCGTCCGCGATGATCAGTGAGCCGAGGCCGAGGCCGCGCTGTTTCCAACGCTCCTCGCCGTCTTGGAAATTCATGCAGACGAGTTCGACATTGCGCGGGAAGGCGGAGTGGCCATCGAAGCCGTAGAGCACGCCGTCCTGCAGCACGCAGGAATTGAAGTGGTTGGAGATGCTGGGATTCCACCACGACTTCGTCAGTGTCTGGCCGTCGAACACGAAGCTCCTTCCGCCCCGACCGTTGCTGGCGGAGCAGTAGATGCGACCTTCGGAAACGATCGGGGTCGTCGTAGGGTTGTCGAATGCTGTATCGAAGGTGGCGGTATCGATCTCCGTGCCGTCGTCGAGCCGGGCGACGAGCACGCCATCGGTTGAGAAGTGGGCCAGATATTGCTGCCCGCCGTATTCGAAGGGCGTCGGCGTGGCATAGCCCCCTTCCCGCGACGTGCTTTGCCAGATGAGATCACCGGAGTCGGCATCGAGCGCGATCAGCCCGCCCGATTCGACGATCACCTTTCCCTGCGTGACAACGGGCGAACTCGCACTACCCCACAGCGGTACGCTCGCCCCGGTCAGATCGGACAGCCGAACGGACCAGACTTCCTCACCCGATGCGAGGTCGAGACAAAACAGTTGGCCGTCTTTGCTGTGCACGTAGACGCGGCCCGCGGCAATAACGGGTGAGGCAGCCGGGCCGCCGAAGTGATGTGAGTCGTCCAATCGGGCGGCGGCAAATTCGAAAGTCCAGACCGGCTCGCCTGTCTTGATGTCGAGACGCGCGAGAACTTCGGTGCCATCCGGCTGAGGCGGTTCGGTGTGCCCGGCGTGGGCATCGTCATTGCCCTCGGATCTTTCGGGTGTGGCCTCTTCGGCCGGTGAGTCGGTCTTCGACTCGTCTTTGTCCTCTTGCGAAGATTGCTTCTCGGGCGAGGCGATGTGTCCGGTGGCATAGACCGAGCCGTCGAAGACGGTGACCGACGAGTAACCGACGCCGATCTGTCGTCGCCACGCGACCGCGTCCTGCTCTTCGAGCCGCCGAGGGTTCCAGCCCTCCTCTGTTGTGCTACCGTCCCGTTCGGGGCCGCGCCAGTGGGGCCAGTTGACGCTGCGATATGGCTGCGACTGCTCCGCCGTTGCCGAACCCGATTCACTTCCGCCTGTTGATGTCCCGCTGCAACCGGCAATTAGTGTCAGGCAAACAAGGGCGAAGACAAGTCGAAGCATTTCTGGCGGGACCGATTTGGGGCGAAGCCTGCGAACGATAGACTGGTTACAACTGTAAGCTAAGCGATGAAGATGAACTTCTGGAGAAGATGCCGTGGCCGCAATGAATCGTTTTGACAGTCGACTCGACTCCCTCGTTGTGGAAACGCGAACCGAGTTCGCCGATGAAATAGCCGATGAATTGACCGAGGACGATCGCGCCTGGCTGGTCGACGTCGCACACGGCTCGCCCGAGCAGGCGAGCCAGATTCGCTACGAGCGAGCCCACACCGGCTTCACACGGATCATCTTGTTGACGAAGACCGATCTGGCCCGCATCTATAACGAGCGCCAGCAGCACGCTGCCTCATGAACTGACGACCGCGCGGTCCCGATGGCGCAAATGCCGGCGTACCTACTCGTCGGTCTGCTTTGAAACGAAACGGTAGATGCCTTGCCCGCCGGCGGTCGGGATCGCGAACAGGACTTCGCCGCCGGGAAGTTGCCCGAACGCGAGGACCGGCATGTTCTTCGTCGGGATTCGATCATTCGAGCGAACGGTGCCGCTGTTCGGATCGTAATCGAGGGCCCAGAGCTTGCCGGTGACGTAGTCGGCGTACAGATATCGCCCGTCGAGTTCCGGCACGCGGTCGGAGCGGAAGACGTAGCCCCCCGTAATCGACTTGCCGGCGGTGTGATCGTACTCCCAAACGGGGTCAATGTACTCAGGCTTGGCCGGCTCGCCGTCCGCGCCGAACGGATGGGCGCCTTCGCGAACGTTCCATCCGTAATTCCCGCCGGCCCGCACGACATCGATCTCTTCATAGTAGTCCTGCCCGACGTCGGCTGCCCACAGGTCGCCGGTTTTTGGGTCGAAACCGATACGCCAAGGATTCCGAAAGCCGTACGCGAAGATTTCCGGCCGGGCATCGGTCTGCTCAACGAATGGATTGTCGGCCGGAATCCCGTAAGGCTGATCAGCGGATGTCGAGTCGACGTCGATTCGCAGGATCGATCCAAGCAGCGTGGAGAGGTTCTGCCCGTTGCCCTGGGGATCGTTCGCGCTGCCGCCGTCGCCCAAGCCGATATAGAGGAATCCGTCCGGGCCGAATTCGATCGAACCCCCGTTATGATTTTGAAACGGCTCGTCGATCGTCATTAAGACCTGTTCAGATTTCGGGTCCGCTCTTAAAGGGTTGTCGGCGGAGACTCGGAAACTCGACACAATCGACGTCGGCTCGCTAACCCGCTTCGTATAATAAACGAAGAACCGCGGGTCGGTCGGGTAGTCAGGATGGAAAGCGAGTCCTAAGAGGCCTTCTTCGTTCGCGCCGGAGCCGTAGAACGGCTTCACCTGATCTTCAATATCAAAAAATATATCTGTTTGCCGTGCGTCGGGGTCATTCTTAAAGGTATGGATGACGCCGCGCTGCGTGGCGACATAGAGCCGCTCCGACTCAGACGCTGCCGCGGTCATCACGAGGGGCCGCATAATTTCAATTTTTCCGTTTTCGTCGACCCCCTCCCAGTCCGCGAAATTCAGATTGGGAAAGGCAGGTTCGACACCGACGGCCAGCTTGCCGTGCTGGGGGTCGGGCGGCGTTCGAGAGAGGTCTCGAATCTTAATGTTTCGGAAGGCGACGTCGTTGCCATGATCCTGCAGGCAGATATGACCTTCTTCCGCTTTGCCGAAACCGGCGTACTTTGAGAACTTGCTCTTCGCGACCCGCTTGTTCCAATCGTCGCTGCCGATTTGAAATCGATAATAAGAGACGCCGTTTAAGTAGACCCGAGACTCGTTGTCCGTCACGCGGATGACAAGATGATTCCACTCGCCCGCCGGTCGTGCCGTATCGAGCGTCGGCTCCGGCTCGAGGCCCGCCGCTTTCTCAATCTTAATTCTCCAATTGGGCTTCTTCGGTTGATAAAGCTGATAGAGCCAACCCGTCTTCTGCGGGTCGTGACCCTTCGCATTATCGAGAATCTGCACTTCAGGCCCGGTGTGCCAAGGCTGAGGAGCCTCTTCGGTGACGCGGAACATCACGCCGCTGTTTCCGCCGGTTGAAATACGGAATTCGAGTGATAGCTCGAATTCGCCGTATTTTTCTTCAGTGATAATGTCCCCGGCAAATAACCCCTCCCTCGCAAGTAAGCCGTCTTTGACCTTCCATCCTTTGCTGATCGTATCGCGGCGGTAATTGCGCCAGCCTTCCGTCGTCTGGCCGTCGAATAGGAGTTTCCAGCCGGAAAGTCGTTCGACCTCGCTTAATTCATTAAGCGGGCTGCTGACGGCCGAATCAGCCATGGCTGAAGCGGAAAGCGTGCACAGACCGATGGCACAAGTGGTAAAGACGGAAGCGATTCTCATGGTAAGCTGCCTGACTAAAGCGCGGCGGGGCCGCGGCGCTGGGATTTTTGAAACGACGGCTGTGCGAACGTTGGACTTAATTCTTCCAATGCTTGTCGATCGCTTTTTGATAACGAGGCCGCGTCTTGTCGTCCAGAACTTTCACGCGAATGTTCGCGTTCGGATGATCGGCCTTCAATTTTTCGATGTCGGACTCGCCGATCAAGACATCGCGAAGATAGACGGTCTTAAGACTCGGATGATTCTTATAAGCGGACAGGCTTCCCTCATAAGTCAAAAAAGTCTGCTCGACGGTCAGGTCTTCCAGCGTTTTCGACTGTGCCAGTTTGCGAACGCCGGCGTCCGCAATCTTCTTCGTGAATTTCGGGCTGACAAGAATCTCCTTAAGATTGGGCATCTGGGCCGCGTACGTCATGCCGTCATCGGTTACACCGGCGTGCCGCAATTGCAGTGCCTGCAGGTTCGGATGACTGGAAAGAAACTGCAATCCCTCGTTTGAGAAACGGGTGCCCCCGACTTGAAGGCTTTCGAGATGCTGCAGATCGGTCAGGTAGCGGGCGCCCGAGCCGTCGAACTTCGTCGCGTGAGAAATTTTCAGCTCGCGCAGTTCCGGGAACGCGGCGAAATGGCGGAGGTGCTCATCGGTCAGGTCGCGGCAACCGTCGATGCGAATCGACGTCACCTGCCCGGCATCATTGTTCTCCACCTCAAACTTTTTCGGGTTGAGGTCCTTGAGAGCCTGCAACGCGGAGGCTTCGTCCGCGGCTTGCAGGGACGACACTCCTGCCAAAAGAAAAGCGGGAACGAGAAACAGATTGAGCGTCATAGATAGCCGACCAAATTCAACTTGGCAGAAATTGCTGATCAACCGACGGATCAGCAGGCCTTGATTGAAAGGTCTCGTCGGGCCGGAAGCAACCGTGAAACCCGAATCGAACGATGATCGCAGGCGACATCGCTTGAAAATCAGGGCGGTCTCGGCCTCGTCACGCCGACGCGTATCGCTGAGGCGGGCTAGCGCCGGCAGAACGATATCTCGTTCCGACCTCACGGTAGTTTTTCGATCCGCACCCCCAACGGGAACGTGACGGTCTTCGAAGCGAACACATCCGGGCCGAACCCTCGGATCTGATCCCGTTTGAGCTCGGCGACCTCGAGGGAGCCGCTCCAGACGAGGGCTTGGCCTTTGACGTGAATCTGCATCGTCAATTCTTCGGCCTTCGGGAGGGGATGGCCGCAGATTTTTCGCAGCACCGCTGTCACATACGGGAACGTGTGATGATCGTCGTTTTGGACGATCACGGCATACCGGGGTGCCTTCTTCTTCTGGGGACGCTTGTCCGCCTTCTCTCGGGTCTCGGGGCGTGAGTCCTTCGGACGGACGATCGGTTCCTCAACTGGAGTTTCGTCAATAGTCGTCGAGCCGGGCATGGTCGACCTCAACCTGATCAAGAAAACGCGAATACCTCGTCAACGGCGATGAGCGCATCGGCCCTGATTCTACCATTTCGGCCGCCGATACCGAACCTCGAACGGCCTTAAACACTGGAATTTATCAGCTTTACGTCACTTCCAGCGGAATAACCACAGCGCCAGCGGAAAGCAGAGGACCAGCCAGCCGACCATCACGGCCAGTTGCCATTCCATGCCGAGCAGCGATTCGCCCCGCAGCATGTTCGCCCGCAGAGCATCGATCACCGCGGTGAGTGGCAGCAGCCGGATCAGCGGCAGGACGACCTCGGGAAACCGCTCCGGCGAGAAGAACACGCCCGAGCAAATCCACATCGGCAGCATCACGAAGTTCATCACCCCGGAGACCGCTTCGATGGTTCGCGGCCGCGCGGCGATCAGAATGCCCAAGGCACTGAAGCTGAACGAGCCGAGCACGCACAAGAGGACAAACTCCCAGATCGGTCCCCGCATTGGTACGCCGAATACCAACGTTGCGAAGGCAATCACCACACCGACCTCGATCACCAGCAGCACCAGCCGGCTGATTAGGAACGACAATAGGTATTGCCAGCGTGGCATCGGACTGGCGACGAGCCGTTTGAGTAGCTTTCGCCGGCGGGTATCGACGATCGTGAAGCCGATGCCCCAGATGCTGCCCCCCATGATGTTCAGACCCAACAGGCCGGGGATCAGAAAATCGATATACCGGCTCCCCGGCTCGCGGACGAAGTCCTCGGAGGTCGCGAGAACGTCGCTGCGTCCCGACGCCTGCTGCAGGGCGTTGTCGAGGATGAGTCGCGCGACTCGCGCTTCGGGATTCGTATCGTCAAAGCGATAGGAGACCCCGTCATTATCTGGCGAAACGACTACGAGCACCTTCCCCGTCGCCAATGCTCGGTTTGCCGCATCTGAATCGAGTAGCTCGACGTCAACGCTCGCCTGATCGGAGAGCTTTCGAGCGATGGCTTCGTCGGTCGTGGCGACCTGCACGGCGTCCTGCGGCTGACTTCGAAAAGCCAGCCCGAGCCCCCCCGCCATCAGGATCGGAAAAATGACCATCCAAAAGATGATTTCTGGTTCTCGGTAAAACTCCCGAATCCGGCAGAGCGTCAATTGCCCCAGCGAATCGAAGTTGATGCCTTTAGCCGGCCGCGCAGGCTCAGACGGGAGGTCATCGCTTTGAATGCGTTCGCTTCCTGCCATTAGTCAAACACCTTAAGACGGGTGGCTGGGGACGGCAGGGATGCCGCCCCCAGCAATGTGGTGTCCGAGCTCCGTGACTCCTCACTGAACTCGCAAGAGTGCTCCACGCTCGCTGGGGGCGAGCGACTGCATGGTTCAAGACAGCAGCACGAGTTTAACGGAGCCGGATACCCGTCGCGCTCGTCCCCAGCCACCCGATGCGCGGAAGCTTTACTCATCACGCAGGTGCCTTCCGGTCAGATGCACGAACAGGTCCTCGAGCGTCGCCGAGTGCGTTGTCAGTTCATTCAGTTCGATGCCCTCCGCCGCGAGTGCCTCGAACACCGCCGGAACGGCCACGTGCAATTGATCAACCGTCAGCCGATAGCGACCGTCTTCGCCGGCCACGTCGTGGACGCCGGGGAGCGTTTGGAAGCGCTCCTCTTGCACAGCGATCGATGGCGAAAACTCAACGATGTGGGCCGCTCCGAGGGAATCGATGAGCTGCTTCGGTGTTCCATCAGCAATGATCTTGCCGCGATCCATGATCGCGATGCGGTCGCACAGCCGCTCGGCTTCGTCCATGTAGTGCGTGGTGAGAATGACCGTCCGGCCCTCGTGTTTGAACTGCTCAACCAGTTCCCACAACTGTCGGCGGGCCTGCGGATCGAGTCCGGTCGTCGGTTCATCGAGGAACAGCAGGTCGGGGTTCCCCACCAGAGCACAGGCCATCGCCACCCGTTGTTTTTGTCCGCCAGAAAGCGTCGCAACGCGGGCATTTCGTTTTTCGGTCAGTTCGACAACCGCGAGCAAATCCTCGACCGAACGGCCCTCGCGATAGAAGCTACGAAACAGCCGGATTGTCTCCTCGACGGTCAGCCGTTCAGAGAACTGGGTCTCCTGAAGCTGCACGCCGATCCGCTGATGCAGTTGACCCGTGTTCGCGATCCACGTCTCACCGAATAGCTCGACCGTACCGCTGTCGGGCTTCGTGAGCCCTTCGCAAATCTCGATCGTGGTCGTCTTCCCGGCTCCGTTCGGCCCTAAAAGCCCGAAGCACTCACCCGGCCGGGCTTCCCAATCGATGCCATCGACAGCGGTGACATCGCCGAACGTCTTGCGGAGATCGCGAACGGAGAGTGTGGGAGTCGTCGTTTGCAAGGGCGATACTGCCGTAACTGAATGAGGTATCGAGTAACACCATAATCGCGCCGGCCCGCCAAGTCCTCTCCGCACGCGTCGGTGACACGGGATCAATGGACGAGGTTCGGTGGAAAATCTCGCACGCCGACTCGCTCGACTTCCGCGCGATGTCGTGCGAGTCTGACGCAGAGCACAGTCACACGAGGAAAGCATGTCAACGATGAGCCGGTTCCGACTCTTCTTTTCAATCCTGCTGGCGGTCAGCGCTAGTCACCTGTCGATCGCCGACGACCGCCCCAACTTCGTGCTGCTGTTTGCCGATGATCTCGGGGCGGAGACGCTCGGCTGTTACGGCGGCTTGGAATTCGAAACCCCGGAACTCGACCGGATGGCGGCCGAGGGCGTTCGCTTCAGCCGGGCCTATACGAGCCCGGTCTGCACGCCGTCGCGAATGACGTTACTTACCGGCCAATACACCAACCGCCACGGTTACGACGCCGTGCTGCCGGTGCATCTGGGCACGCGAAAGATGGTCGACTTTAAGAAACGCTTCCGCACGATCGCCCATGAACTTCGCGAAACCGGGTATGAAACGTCGGTCGCCGGAAAGTGGCAACTGGCCACATTGGAGTTTCACCCGGATCACCCGCGGACGGCCGGGTTCGATGACTGGTGCCTGTGGCAAATCTGGCAGAAGGGCAGGAAGACAATCCGTTATTGGAAGCCCTGCCTGAATCGCAACGGCGAGATTATTAAATCGACGGAGCAGGATTTCGGACCCGATAGGCTCGCCGATTACGTCATCGACCGCATGAAGTCGGCGAACGAGGCGGGCAAGCCGTTCTATATGCACCACAACATGTTCCTGCCTCACCTGCCGCTTGTGGAGACGCCAGATGATCGCGCAGCGGGCCGCAAGAAGTCTCTCGGCAATATGATCACCTATATGGACAAGCTCGTCGGACGCATTCGGTCGGCGGTTCCGGAATTAGGGATTGAAGACAACACCTATGTGATCTTCATCGGTGACAACGGCACCGATCTGAATCGGCCCCGCCAAACCAAAGCCGGCCCGGTGCTCGGCGGTAAACGCGATCTCGACTGCGGCGGAATGCATGTCCCGCTGATCGTGCAATGCCCCCGCAAGGCGCACGCGGGAAAAGTCGTCGATCGACTCGTCGATTTGGCCGATTACTATCCGACGATTGCGGAACTGGCGGATGTCAGCATTAGAAGCGATGCCGCTCTTGACGGCCAAAGTTTTGCCGACTGGCTCGCCAGCAGTCCAGGAACTGAGCGAGATTTCATCACCGGCGGCATCAAAGGCGACTTCTGCCTGTTCGACGGCGAGTGGCGACTACATCGCCAAAGCAATCAATTCGTCGACTGCCGCAATCTGCCGAACGAATCTCCCGCCGACCTGTCTGATCCCGCCGCCAAGACCGCCTATGATCGCCTGAGCAAATTGCTCGAATCCATTGAACCAAACCGCAATTAATTTCGTTCCCCCAAACAAGCCCGCAGCGCAAGCAAGGGACCCGATTTTCGACTTCTGAATCCATCAAGAGCCACACACCTCGGCGGGCACAGCCCGCCCTAAGGGATCGCGCCATGTCCGTCACCTATGACTGCATCGTCCTTGGTTTAGGCGGGGTCGGCAGCGCGGCGCTCGATCATCTTGCACGGAGAGGGCAGCGGGTGCTGGGCATTGAACAGTTCCGGACCGTCCATGACCGTGGCAGTTCTCATGGCGAAACGAGAGCCACGCGAAAAGCCTATTTCGAACACACCAATTATGTCCCGCTGCTTGAACGGGCTGAAAAGTTATGGCGTGAACTCGAATGTGACACCGGTCGGTCACTGCTCGAAGCCTGCGGCTTATTTATCGCCGGACCGGCCGACGGACCGTGCGTCCAAGGATGTCTCCGCTCTGCCGGCGAACATAAACTGAAACTCGAACAACTCAGTCCTCCCGAGGCACGCCGTCGTTTTCCGAATTTTGAATTCGACGAAGCCGACAGCATCGTCTATGAACCGGGGGCCGGTTATCTGCGGGTCGAAGACTGCATCCGCTCCCATCTGGAACGCGCCCGGCAGAACGGGGCGGAGTCACAATTCGAGACGGCGGTCATCGATTGGGAGCCGACCGACAATGGAGTCCGCGTGCGGACCGAGCGAAGCGAATATGAGGCGGCACGATTGGTCATCACGGCCGGCGGATGGGCGACTGATCTCATCAGCGACCTCGGCTTCAATCTTAAAATCTTGCGGAAGACGCTACTCTGGCTGCCGAAGACGGGCGATGCGTACGACGCCGGCCCCGTCTTTTATTATGTCCGGCCCCGCGGTGACTATTATGGGTTCCCGTCGCTCGACGGTGCCACAATTAAGCTTTCCGAACACACCGGCGGCGACCCCGTCGACCGACCCGAAGACATCGACCCCGCGCTGCTCGAACGCGACGCCGAACCGCTCGCCGAATTCGCCCGGCAGTTCCTCCCCGCCGCCGATCCGCAGCCAACGCGCCACGCCACCTGCTTCTACACCATGAGCCCCGATGGCCGCTTCTACGTCGACCGCCACCCCGAACACCCCCAAGTCGCCTTCGCCGCCGGCCTGTCCGGCCACGGGTTTAAGTTTGCGAGTGTCCTCGGCGAGGTGCTGGCGGACTTGGCGATTGATGGTGAGACGGAGCAGCCGATAGGGTTTTTGGGTGTGGAGGAGCGGATATGATGCTTGCGCTTATATATAAACGGGTAGCCCGGAGGTGTAACCTCCGGGCTACCCGCCGTTTGAATCAATACACCTTTGACCCCGGCCACCCGTCGCACTCCAAAATTCGTTCCGAGGGGGTGCCTTAACTCAATCGCTTTCATATCGTTGTTGCACGGCGTCACGCAATTCTGTGAGAAAGCGGTCGACATCCCCATCGAGGTTCATTGTCGATTCAATTTTGCGAACGTTGTTGGCAAGTTCACGGTCGCAAAACAGGTTGATAATCCAGCGTGAAAAATCGTGATGTCGGCTATGATTGGATAACACGTCTGCTGTGACTCGTTTGGCGGCCATCGTCAGTTCCCGGAGTGTGGCAGCCGATTCCCCGAAAGCTTGTCCGTTCGTGGTGAACACAAACTCGTGCTCTTTCGCGACGGGCATGTCGAAGTACTTACTGCGGTGCCGGACATGATCGGTCAAGCGGGGCGCGACGATAAAGCGGCGAAGGCGCCCTTCGGCCTCGTCGGTCGGCGGAAGCAGCGCCGATTCATTAATCCCGAGGTTGGCCAGCTGCTCGTACCAGTCGTGAGAGTCGATGTATTCGTCGCTCTTGGCATCAAATAGGTCGCGCAAAACATCAACTTCCGCACTTTCGGTCAGTCGCGTGGCCGCCACGACTTCGACTGAATTTAAGATCGCGGCTGGCAATTCTGAGGGGTGATACGTGACCAGTGTGTAGCCATCGAGTTGAAAGTCGAGCAATTCATTATCACGCGGACTGCGGAGAAAATAATGGCATTCATCCAGAACAATCCGATGCGGGTAACCGTAGTTACGGCGATGATTCGCGACCAACGGTAAATGATGACAAATGTATTCTCTCTTCTGATGGTGCTCAAGATGCGACAGATCTAAAACAACGCTGAGTCTTTGTTGCAATAAAATCTTGAGGTCGTTGTCATGCGGCAACATGTGGCCGCCGCCGAGTGAAACCGTGTTCGGCAGCGAAGCGAGACTGCTATAGTCGCCTTCGGGGTCAAACACACACACGGTATATGTTTTCAGAATTTGCTGCTCAATGAGCAGCCCCGCCAGCCACGACTTGCCGCTTTTTGTGTCTCCGGCGACGAGGACATTGCGACCACGAATCGACACTTCAAACGGAGGTTGGCCGCCGACCTCTTCCAGCACCACCTTATGATGGATCGACGCCGCACGAGGCAATCGGATTTCAGTTGATACTCCTGCGATATAGTCGGCGACAGCTTCGACGCCGTCGCCTTCGAGGACAAAATCGGCCGACTCTTTCAATCGTGCCGACCCCCACGAGACTGCCACGCCATGATCACAGCAGGAAAGCAGCTCATGATCATTCTCGGCGTCACCGATGCCGATGGCGTTGTGAACTGACACGTTGAGCGTGTCGAGCAATTGACGCAGCCCGCCCGACTTGCTGATCGAGGGCGGCAGCAACATCATTCGTCCACGGTTAAAAGTGATGGCCAACGGCAACTGCATTTCGCGAATAAGCGATATCGCCACATCGGCGAACTCGGCATCCATTTCGACCACACATCGACCAACTTTAAAATCAATTCCCCGTTCGGTCAGTTTCGTAATGAGAGCCAACGGCGGTCCTGCACCGAGAACGGTGACATGGCCATTCGGGAAAGCAACCACGGCTCCGTTTTCGGCAACGACGCCATCGACGAAATCCAGACAGCCGGCTACGTCCCGAAGTTCCGAGAGAATCCGCCCGGTTACGATGACCACCAACACTCCACTTTTGCGTGCATTCCCGATCGCCTCACGAACGCTCGGATTAAGTACGCCGTCTATGGCAATCGTGCCGTCATAGTCTGTTGCAATCACTCTTAGTCGCATTGTTCGGTCTGTTTCAAATGATGCCGACGTTAGTTGGTTGGCTCGATCTATTACTTCTGACGGAATGTCGGTATCTCGCTCGGCTGCTTCGAATCGTCGACCCAGAGCCGGTTCAACAACCCGTAGCTATCTCTGAGCCCTTGTACCATTTTTTCACCGATGATGTAGTATGAGCGGCATCTGTTCCCGATCAGCTTCTCGCCGGGCCACACCCTATCTTTCGCAACTCAGTGCCACGCCAAAATCCGCGCAACCATCTCCCATCAGGTAGAGGAAAACGGTGCACCGCCTCTTTTCAACCCGCCGGTGGGTGCGGCCGACTGGCTGCGCATTTCCCATGCGGCGGATGATGCCGCGGCATGATGCCCGGACGCGTCCGGCTTTTTTGAGTCTAGAGTCGAGTGTCTAGAGTCGAGAGCAGGTTGGTGAAGTTGTGTAATAGTTCGTGGCCTGAATGATCTCTTTTGCCTCCCTTGTTTTGCAGTGGGTTGGCGATTGGAGGTGTTGTCGCTTGCGCTCCGTGTCACGTAGGACGGAGTGATCGGTCGGAATTCTTGGCGTCTGAGGGTGTGTCTGAATTCGCGCAGCACCTGCGGGTGAATAGAATGGCGGGTTCCGCAGAAACATCACCTCGAGGGGAATATGGATAAGAAATCGAAGAAGCAACTCGCCGTGCTGCGGGGGAAGATTCAACGGACCGAACAACTTCTCGGTGCCGCCAAACGACAGACGGACGATCCGGCCGAAGTGACCCGGCTGGAAAAGGAACTTCAGGCGTTGCACACGGAAGTGGAAAAGCTCCAGGTGAAATGACCCGTCGCCCGGCGACTTCGGCGAGAATTCCGCTATGACACCCGAACTGAAGTCGCGGATTGCGACCGAGACGATGGTCGCGGTGATCGATGCCCACGAGTCGCTCGATTCGACGAACGACCGTGCGAAGTCGTTGATCTCGGCGGGAGAAGTCAGCACTCCCGTCCTCGTATTCGCGACTCGTCAGACAGCCGGGCGCGGTCGAGGGGCAAATCGATGGGTCGCTGGCAGCGGATCACTGACGTTTTCGGTCGTGATCGATCCGGCTGATTTTAAGTTGGAGACGGCGGAACTTCCACTCGTGTCATTAATCACCGGATTGGCCGTTCGCGACGCGATTTCCTCAAAACTGGGTGACGTTTGCGTTCAACTGAAATGGCCCAATGATGTCTTAATTAATCGGAAGAAAGTCTGTGGCATACTCGTCGAGATTGAGCGTGCAGGCGCAATTCCCTTCCTTGTGATTGGAATCGGAATTAATGTGGGCGTTGACTTTCGAAACGCGTCCGTCGAGATTCGCGATCGGGCGATTTCCCTTAATGACATCGCGGATCAAAGTGTCGACCCTAGCGAACACTTAATCGAAATCTTAATTCGATTGGAATCGGAACTCGGCGACTATCGCGACAGCCGGGCCTTCCCTCGAAAGCGTTACGCGGCGCACTGCGCGCTCACGGGGCGAACCGTCGGGCTCTCATCAGGCGATCGCGTGACTTACGGTCTGTGCCGGGGCGTGGATGACGGCGGCGGGATTACCTTAGAGAATGAGGCCGGTAGTTCGGTCTACTACGGCGGCACGATTACGCATATCGCTTAAATGGTAAGCGGTCGTGGCTGATCCGTTACGGAGAGCTAACTCACAACGCGTCGACCACCACTCCGTTAAAGAAGGTATTATGCCATGGCATTTTCGCGCGGGGCGGGAGCCTCGGCAATATAGGTCTTGAGCAACATCGTAGCGGCCTGCCTCTCCAGCAAGCCCTTCTTAACCAATTCCACCGCCAGTGTTTGCGGACACTCCGACTGCCATGCGAGGAGGTCGGCCACTTGGTCTTCGGTCAGCAGTTCGAGTTGCATGGCAATTTCGCCGAATCTCTTTCCGCTCGATTGCTGCTGCTCAAGAATCTGGTCGACCTCCATCGAATTAAGCACCGTGCGGCGAACGGCCAGGTCACCGATTTTGACGTGCGGGCATTCAAAGTTGACGAGCGCTTTGCTGACGGTCGGGATGTCGAACACGCCCCGATTGACGAGCCAGCGGCTGAAGCGTCGGGCGGTCGTTTTCTGCATCAAAACCCGTTCGGCATCAGATAGCAAGACTCGAACGTGGCATTGGTTGCGGCCGTTCTTTTTCGAGTCGTACATGGCTTCATCGGCTTCGGAGATCAGCTTTTCGGCGAGTTCTGCGGTGTCGCGTTGCGGAATGGCTAACGCGGCTCCTACGCTAATCGTGACCGGAACGTCTTCGCCTTCAAAGACAAACTTCGCCGCTTCCATGGCTGCCCGAATTCGTTCAGCGACTTTGGCGATTCCTTTTTCGGTCGGTGCGGCGACAAGAACCACGAATTCTTCGCCGCCGTACCTGGCGAGCACGTCCGACTTTCGGATGGAACCGCCGAGCAAGCCGGCGGCCTGCTTCAGAACCTGATCCCCGAACTGATGGCCGTACGTGTCATTGAGCACCTTAAATTTGTCAATGTCGGTGAACATGACTCCGATCGTGGCTGCGGCCCGTGCGCATCGATCGAGTTCCCGTTGCAGCGACTCATCGAAGAACGCGCGATTATAGAGCTTTGTCAGCGGGTCGCGAATGGCCTGTTGGGTGAGCTCCTTATTTTTAGATTCCAGCAGCCGGGTTTGCTCTTCGAGTTTCTGCTGTCGAGCCACGGCTTCGGCCGCGGCGGCTTGTTGCCGGAGTGCCAGTTGCGTGAGATGCTCGCTCGCCTGGGCCATTAATTCGTGCGGGTCGCCGAGTCCTTCGGTGTTGAGCGCGAATAGTTCGCCGACGGAGTCGATCTTCTCTTTAGCCTCGCTGAGAAAAGCTTCGAGTTCCGTCTCGTCGAGATCGTAGAAAGCCGCTGTGAGGACTCTTAATCTATCGAGTGCCTGACCTTTGTTGGCTCCGCAGAAGTAGTCTCCGACCGATGAGGCAACGGCTGTGGCATGAATGAGATCGGAATCGTTTGCGGACTCATGCTGCTGAATCAGCTCGAGCGGGTCATGGTGATGGCGGGCAGCGAGAATCGTCGCCGGCGGCAGCGTCCAGCTTTCCATTAGCTTTAGGCCGACTTCGACGTGATTGACGCCGACCATTTCGTTCTCGGTGGCGAACAGGTCGAGGCCGCGTTCCCGCGCCGTTTCAATCGCCTGGCGGCTCTCGTCGGGCACTGTCTTGAGCATCGCGAGACGGCCGAGGTCGCAGAGCAGCCCGGCCAAAAAGAATTCGCTGCCGAGGCTGCCGGGAGTTTTCGTGGCAAGCAGTTCCGCGGTCGCGGCCTGAATGACCGATTGCATCCAGTAGTCGCGATAGTGCTCGACCATCGGGCCGGTGGTCATCGCGGCTTCGACCAGCGAAAAGCTTAAAGCCAGCGACGTGACAACCGTCGTTCCCAACAACGGGACGGCACGGTCGATCGTTGTGACGTTGGATTGGAAGCCGAAATAAGACGAGTTTGTCGCCTTCAGAATTTTTGCGGAGATCGCCGGGTCGGTTCTAATGATCTCGATGAAATCATTGACCTCCGCGTCGGGATTTTTAGAGAGGTCCAGCAGGCGGACGGCGACCGCCGGCAAGGTGGGGAGTTGAGAGGAGGACCAAATTTTTTGGGGATCGACCATGGGACCAGGCTGCCGGAGTCGGCAGTTTCAGAAGAGAATTGAGAGGGGGGTCAGCTGTTTAAAAGAGTAATGCGATCGCAGTCGGTGATGGGCTCAACGCGCCGACTTTCTGTGAGTTAATCCTTTTTGATGCCGCACCATCGTTCGAGCTTTTCCTTCATCGCGTCGGGCGTAAACGGTTTGACGATATAGTCGGAAACGCCAGCCTGAATTGCGGAGACGACCCGCGACCGTTCGGCCTCGGTTGTGATCATAATTACGGGCACGTCCTTATCTCTCTTCCTGATTTCAGTAAGGAGCGTCAGGCCGTCCATTACCGGCATGTTCCAGTCGCTGAGTACGATGTCGAACTCCCCGGAGGCGAAGTATTCAAGGGCTTCACGGCCATCAGCCGCATCGGTGATGTCTTCAACGCCCAACGAATTCAGGCACCGTTTTTGGATGATTCGCATCGTGTGAGAGTCATCGACAACGAGAACTTTCATTGTTCTTCCCAAGTGACTTTCTGTGGCAATGTGGTCGGCGGCTGAGCGGCTCAGGCGGTGTGTGCGGTTAACAGGTTCGTCACGATCGGTCCAAGAATTGACATCCGACATCGATACAGAATGGTCCGATTTCCGACTCAAATTCGATCGCGATCGGCTGCACCCGCGCGGGATAGTGAACGGTGTGAGCGGGACCGGAGACGATGTTCGGGATGCTGATCGACAGTTCGAGTTCCGCCAGTTTTGCTTTAGCCGCTCCGGCGATCATGTTGGTCAGTTCGCCGACCGCATCGCATACGTCAGGGTCGACGCGCTCTGCACGGTTGCCGGTCATCCGCTCCAGTACCGCGATCGCCGCCGGCTCTGACAGGCTCATCACGATCGTCCCGACGCGTTTGCCGGTCACTCCGATGATCGCGCTGACGTCGTAAGGCGCGGACGTGGTATCGCGAATCGAAAGTGACTTCCGCCGCGGTACGCAGCCCACCATCATTTCGAAGACCGAGTGCGCAGCGCCGAGGACCGGGTTGATAAATTCGGCGGTGGCGGTCGACTGCTCTTGAAGCGTCGCAGGCATATCGGGCGTCCTTGAACAGCGCAAAGGAAATGGTCGCAAGCGGCTGACGTTTCCAACATGCGACATCGCAGCCTAGTCCGCAAAATCGGACGATGCGGCGGCGATCCCGTATTCCCGAGTCAGGGGCCCGATCTTTACGGCCCGGCAATAGGCGATGTGACGGTTGGAGAGGATGCGACAGAAATTCCGCCCCGCCGGACATCCGCGAAATTCGGCTGCTCGTCAAAAATGGGGTATTTCACCTATTCAACAGTCAGTCGTCTCGTAAGAATAAGCAACATCTGATACGTCCCGGGCCAACCTCCCATCTCGCCCGGACGCGAACGGCCAGGAACGATCGATGAGCGTCACCTCTTTGCAATTCCATGCGCTCCTGCCCGCGTCGTACTGCCCACATTCTCTCATCGCGGGGCACCAACATGATTTCAACGCAGCAGTGTCGCATTCTGATCTGTGATCCGCACCGATTGATCGTCGAACTTCTGGAACGAGTGCTGAACCTTGATGCCCGTTGCTCCGTGGTCGCCACGACGACGGAGAACGAGCGGTCGGTCGAGCTTGCGACCGAGCATCAGCCCGATGCGGTTCTTCTCGGCACTGCCGATTCCCGCCCCGATGCCTTTACGGTCGTCGGGCAGATCAAGAGCTCCAGCCCGCGGTCGCAAATTATTCTTTTCGGCGATGCCTCGCCTGACATTGTTCTCGATCAGGCGTTGCGGCTGAAGACCTCGGGATTTGTGCTGACCAATGAATCGATCGGCTCGCTGACTGACGCCGTCACGTCTGTCGTGGGCGGGGAGCAGTACTTCTCGCCGGAGATCCGCAACCGGCTCTCATTCGACCCGATGCGGCGGGCTTGGCAGATGCGGTCGCCGTCCCAATTGGCGTCACTGACGAATCGCCAACTCGAAGTGCTTCGGTTGCTCGCCCACGGACAGAGCGTCAAAGAAGTTGCCCGGGGACTGCACCTGTCCGAGAAAAGTGTCGACAGCCACAAATACCGCATCATGTCGAAGCTCAACATTCACGACCGGGTTGAGCTGGCGCGGTTCGCTATTCGCGAAGGCCTGGTTTCGCCGTAATCTGGTTTCGGGGGGACGTGCCCTGCCCGGTGCTTTGGTTGGGGAAGCCGCTCACCTTCTCTGGTCTAAGCCGCTTGGCGCGCATCAGGACGCCTTGGAGCGTTTCTCCACGGACTGTTCGGTGTCATCGATCGGTGAGGCATTCGATTCACTTTCGGGCAGATCGACTCCCACGTCGTCCGAACCGTCGGCTTTCGGCTGGAACGCCCCGAGCCATGGTCCCAACGATCCGAAGTCACCCCGATTCAACATCACCAAGTAAGCGGGAACGATGATTGGTCGCACCACGAACGTGTCGAGCAACACGCCGAAGGCTAAGGCGAAGCCGAGCTGAATCATGCCGCTGAGCGAGCCGAACATCAGTGAGGAAAACGTCCCGGCCATAATCATGCCGCAGCCGGAGATGATCCCGCCGGTCTTCGCCAAAGCGCTGGTAACGCCCGCAACGGGTCCGTGGCGTTGTTGTTCTTCTTCGACTCGGGTGACCAGGTAGATGTTGTAGTCTTCGCCGACCGCCACGAGGATCACGAACAGAAAGACCGGCACCTTCCAGTCCAGCCCGACGAAGTCAGGCGTGAGGGCGGCAAACACGCAGAAGGTCACACCGAAGGTCACCAGATAGCTGAAGAAAACCGTGGTGATCAGGAACGCCGAGATCGCCGCGTTGCGGAGCAGAATGACGAGAACGGTGAAGACCCCCGCCAGCACGAGCAGATCGATCAAGACTTGATCCTGGGCCGTGACTTCACGCAGATCGCGAATACTGGCCGTCGCGCCGAGAAAGTGAATCTGCGAGTCGGTCAGCGACTCCGGCAGAATCTCGGGGACCAACTGCCGTAATTCCTCGATCTTGCGGATGCTGTCTCGCGAGAACGGATCGTCTTCAAAAATGAGGTCGATCCGCGTCGCGTAGGCCTGTTCCGAATCGACCGAACCGACGTAATAGTCTGAGAACCGCTGCGCACGCAGAATCGCAGCCCTTCGTTGAAAGGCGTTGAGCCCTTCCAACCGCTCAACGCCGAGCGGGGCTGTCACGGTTCGCAAATCAGAAATGCCCAACTCTTCGCGACGCTGCCAAATAGAGTCGGTCAGTTCGTCGATGACCGCTGCGCCTTCGGGGTCAGAAAAGTCGATGTCGGGGTTTTCGGGCTGTGAAATCAGCAAGGTCGTCGGGGTCGCGTATCCCGCCGGGAAGTGGTCGGAAACGGCCTCCGCCCCTCGAACGCTGATCTCCGACGGCGGCAATTCCGACAGGAGCCCGTAGGTCAGCCAGTCGTGCCACGCAACTCCGACCGCGGCGAAGGGAGTCATGACCGCAATCGTGACGACCAGCCACTTCAACGGCGCGGCGGCGATCCGATCCGCGGCAACACTCCACGCTTTGCGAAGCTGAGAGCGTTCGAGCAGTCGCGAAATTATATTTGTCGGCGAGAGCCAATTTGCGGCCCGCGTGATGCGTTCGCGCGGGACATGTGGCCAAAATGCGTAGCGGCCGAACATTCGCAGCAGCGCCGGCGTCAGCGTGAGCGTTCCGATCAGCACGACGCCGAGGCTGAACGACATGGCGACTCCGGCCTCACTGAACTTTCCGAATTGGGCGAAGTACATCATGCCCAGGCCGACCATCGTCGTTCCGGCGCTGGCGGCGAGGGCCGGCCCCACATTTCCGATTGCGGCACCAATCGCGCTGCCGAAGTCGCCCCCTTCCTCCAGTTCTTCCCGATATCGGGCCATCAGAAACATGCAGTAGTCGATGCCTGCGCCATACATCACGACGCTGACATAGATTTTGATTCCGTTAAACAGGTCGACCCATCCGGCTTGGGCCGCCAGGGCCAGTAGGAGCAGTGACGTCTTGACGGCAACGAACACGGTGAGCAGCGGGATAATCGCCAGCAGCGGGGCGCGGTAGATGATTAGAAGCAGGCCGATGACCAAGATCGCGGTCGCCGAGTCGGTCGCGCGAGCGCTGTCCTGTGCGGCTTGTCGCAGGTCGTTTCCGACGACGGCCGGTCCTGAGAGGTAAATTTCGAGCCCCGGCGGAATCTTGCCTTCGGCCCGCAGATCGCCGGTGGCCGGGTCAACGAGTTCGGCCAGCGCATTGATCAGCGGCTGATTAACCTTCTCCTGATACTCGGTTTCAAGATTGAGGACGATCAGTGCGGCCGAGCCGTCCTGACTCTGGAGCAGTTCGCCTAAACCGCTGTCTTGATACGTTCGAATATTGGCGACGATCGGGTTGATACTTCCGTCCGGCGATTCGCCGATGTCGGTCACGACTGTCGGAATGTCGGTCTCGATCGTCTCTTCGACTGCGGCGAGCTGAGCGTCACCATCTGACGCTGTCTGTTCCTCTTCGCCGGCCGGGGCCATCCACCCACGCGAGATCACCAACTCGCGAATTCGTGGAATCAGGACGTTGTCGATAAATGTGTAATCGGCAAGTTCCGGGCGCTCGGTGAGGTCCTCGGCGGTGGTCAATTCTTGAGGCTGACCCTCATCATCTACGCCTTTGCGTCGGACGACGACCGCGATTGAACTGCGAGCGAATTCCGATGAAAACGCCGAGTTGAAGGCCTCTTCGGCGACGAGGCTCGGCGATGACTCCGGCAGAAAATCAAATTCGCCGTCTTCAACAACGCTTTGAAACGGCGGCGCGATGATGTAGAGCGAGCAAAGTAGAGCCACCCATAGGACCGGTAGCACGGCCCACGAGCGAGAAACGAGGCGGCCCAGCGAATGAAAAAACATGGGGGGGAAGTCTCATCGCCGCCTTCGCGCTTTGATAAGTCGCGACGACGGGCATTGCGGTCTGAGCAGACCGTCCGGCGAAGACTCACGCTTTCGAGTCAATCTAGGAAACCGGTCGGCGTCCGTGCTGCAAATACGGTAAGTCAGACCCCCGCGCCGGTCAATCGGACGGCCGTGCGAGGCGGATAGCATCCGGTGTGCATTTGATGAGACTGACGCCTCAAAATTGCGGAATCGGGTCGTCCGCCGAGATGTCTTCCCCCTGCCAATTGGGGACGCCATCTTCGTAGATCAGCACGCGATGGCGGCTACCGGGAGCGGGGCGGACATCCTTTTCCGGCAGGTGTGCTCGCATCTTGGTGAGGACGCTCTCGTACTCTGAATTGTCGGCCAGGTTGGTCCATTCCTTCGGATCGGCCTGCATGTCGTAGAGTTCCTCCGCACCATCCACATAGCGAATGTAACGCCAGTCTTTCGTGCGGATGCCGTGGTTGCCCTGGTTATGAGTCGTGATTGCCGGGCGGCCGGTTGGTACAGAGGCATCCTGAAGCTGCGGAGAAAGGCTGACCCCTTCCAGATTGCCGTTCGGAGGGAGTCCGCACAGATCGACGAGCGTGGGGTAAATATCGAGCAGCTCGGCCGGCTCGACGCAGGTCTGCCCCGACGTCACGCCCGGCCCGGCGAAGATCAGCGGAACTCTCGTGCTATCATCCCACAGCGTGTTCTTGCCGGAAATCTCCTTTTCACCAAGGTGATAACCGTGATCCGACCAAAGCACGATAATCGTGTTATCCGCGCGACCGCTTTCGTTCAGTGCCGTCAGGACGCGACCGATCTGCGAATCGACGAAGCTGACGCAGGCGAGATAGGACCGGCACAGGTTGGTCCACTCATTTTCATCGAGCAGAAATTTGAGCCGCGGCTCGGGCAGTTCCCAGTGAATAAACCACGAAGACCGCGGCGTATCGGATCGATCATTAAATAAAATTTCCGGCCGCACCGAATCATCATCCGGATATAGGTCGTGCCACTTCGGCGGGGCGTAGCAAGGCACGTGCGGCAGAAAGTGCCCGAACGAAAGAAAGAACGGCTCGGGCAGGTCACTCTCTAGTTGTTCGACGGCCCAGCTTGCCGTTTGCCATTCTCCCGTCTCTTCATCGGTAGGCGGAAACTTGCCCCAGTCCATCAGTGCATGGTTTTGCGGCGTTTTCACGAACTTCTTTTTGGGACGAACGATCTTCACCGGCGGACCAAGTACGTCGAACTCATCATCTTTCGACTTTCGTCCGTAACCCCCGTGATAAATTTTGCCCGCCGAATAAGTCTTATAGCCGTACTCCCTGAGATACTGTGGGAGCGAGACGATGTCCTTTAATTCGTCGACGTTCCGGAACCATGGAGCGAGACCATAAATGCCGGTCGACGAAGGACGCCGGCTGGTCATGAGGCTCGTCCGCGACGGATTACACAGCGGGGCCTGGCAGTGAGCGTTCGTAAAAACGGTCCCCCGCTCCGCCAATTGGTCGATGTTCGGAGTCTTTGCGAGAGGGTGGCCGCCGAGACAACCGATCCAGTCATTCTGGTCATCGATCGCGATAAAAAGCACATTCGGCTTCTCAGTGGCCATCGCGTCGCCCCTAGTCAAAGCGACTAACAGCGGAGCGAAAAGCAAAACGACCGCGACTGGCAGGGGGCGGGTCATATATCGAATTCCGTAATTAACTGATTTTGAATGCGCTTCTTAAAGAATCAAATCCCCGTCCTCGCGACCGGGGGGTCGGCACATTAATCGAGTTCTTTAATTTTGATGTTCCGCCAGCGGACTTCGTAAGGCCCCTGATTCTTGCCAATGCTGTGCACCTGCAGGCCGATTAATCCTGATTCGTCCATGTCATCGTTGAAGTCCGCGATCTTTACGCCATTGACGAATGACTGGTAATGATCGCCCTTGGCAACGATGCGATAAGTGTTCCATTCGCCGGCCTTATAAGCGCCGGAGACTTCCGGATTTTCTTCATCAACATCGCACAGCCATTTCGTCCGCCGTCCTTCGTCCCAAAAATTGCCGTTCACGCTGTCTCCGCCGCGGCCGTAGGCTCCGATTTCGCACTGCGGTCCATAGACTTCGCCCGCTTTTCGAACGCGCTTCGGGTTCGACTTCTGCGGCGTATCTTCTTCGTAGACGTGGCTGCGAATTTGCACGCCGGAGTTCAATCCCTTGTCGCATTTGACTTCGAATTGAAGCTCGAAATCAGAGTACGGCGCCTTGCACAAAAACGTATTCTTACTGCCCTGCTTCGTCTTGCCGACGATCGCCCCGTCTTCGATGCGGTAAGTCGCCGTGCCGCCTTCGCGGGCCCAGTCATCGAGTGACTCGCCATCGAACAGCGACGTCCACTCGCCGGCCGACGCGGACGTGACGAGAGCTAACATCGCGACGAACGCGACCGCACTGGTTTTCGCAATAGTCATAAAATGCTTTCTTAAAGATCGATGTTGAATTCTGGAGGGTGAAACGGTTGGGGCGGGACGCTGCCAACGAGTACGCCGGTAATGTGCGCAGATCAGTACCTGACGCATCAACGTCCGTTGACCGGTAGCAGTGTGCCCCGGCGTTCGACCCAATGCAAGTTCGGGGCGGCGTCGTCCGGGGTTTACGATGTCGTCTCGGACAGCGTCGGGTGTTTCCAGGGTGAGCGGTAAGGACGGGCCAGTTTTCGGTTGGCTTCATCATCCCCAATGACCTGCCCAGCCACCGCGTCCCAACGGAGGGAGCGTCCCAGTTCGAGTGACATATTGGCGAGGACGCAACTGGCCGTCGAAATGTGTCCCTGCTCGATATCGGCCACGGGACGGGAGCGGTCTTCGATGGCCCGCAGAAAGTCTCGCTGATGTTCTTGATTGGCTCGGATGACGTGCTTTTCCAATCGACTTTCATTTTTCTGAAGCGAGTTTCTCGACGGATCCCAAGGTGCGGGCTCACCACTGAGCGTGGGCCCTTTACCCCACGGGATGAATTCCCATTTCGTCACGCTGACTTTGAGCGTGCCTTTGTCCCCGTAGAGGAATGCCGCCCAGGGATATTCGGGATCGGGGGCGCGGCCCCAAGTTCGATGTGTCCACGTGACCGGAAATTCATTGAACTCGAACGTGGCCGTTTGCGTGTCGGGGATGTTCGCCGCCGAGTCGGTTCGGACGAGGATCCCGCCCGTGGAGGAGACCTGCGTGGGCCAGCCGAGATCGCACATCCAGCGGACCATGTCGAGCATGTGAATGCACATGTCTCCGACGATCCCGTTTCCGTATTGCTGGAACGATCGCCATTGCCCGGGATGCGTTCCGGGGATGTAGGGCTTCATCGGAGCCGGGCCGGTCCACATTTCGTAATCAAGTGATTCCGGCGGCGGCGTAGGAGCCGGGTTCTTCTTCATCCCCATGTGGTAATAGCAGCAAATTTCCGCGTAGCCGATCTTCCCGAGCAAGCCGGGTTGAATGACTTTGTCGCGAGCTTCCACGAGGTGAGGAGTACTCCGTCGCTGCGTTCCGACCTGCACGACGCGGTTTGTCCGACGAGCGGCATCCACCATCGCCTGTCCTTCGACGATGTCCACGCTGATCGGCTTTTGGCAGTAGACGTCGGCTCCCGCTTCGACGGCAGCGATCATGTTCAGGGCATGCCAATGGTCGGGAGTGCCGATCAGCACGATGTCGAACTGGTGCTCCGCGAGCATCTTGCGATAGTCGCCGTAGAGCTGAGGGACGGCTCCCGACTTTTGCCGCTCGGCCGTCATATCTCCGGCCTCGGCGAGCATCTGCGAGTCGACGTCACACAGGGCGATCACGTTGACGTCCTCGACCTCAAGCAGCCGGAACAGGTCGTTCTTGCCGTACCAGCCGCAGCCGATCAGGCCTACTTTCTTAGGCTCTGATGGCTCACCCGCGTAGGCCCCGGCCTGCAGCAGGCTGATCGATGTCGCGGCCGCGGCCGAGTGACCCAGAAAATGACGGCGATTCATGGCACAAGCTCCTCGGTTCTTCCAGCGATCTTTCGGCGACCGGCATTTCGATACATCAACGACTGCTTGAGCATAATCGGAGCGACGTCCGGAATGGAATCGGCGCAAGAAAAAAGCGGCGTCTGGAGACGCCGCCTCAGCAATTCGTATGACCCGACCGCTGCTATTCGTACTCAACAGCGCAGCTCGAACACATCGTCATTTCACGGACGATCTCTTTGCCCGCTCCGCCGCGGTCTTCGACGCGGGTTCGGTGGCGACCGGAACGTCCCGTCGGGACCTCCTTGGATCGCTCGTCATATTCCCGTTCGCGTTGTTGAACGATCACCTTATGGGCAGCTTCGCCGGCCTGGGCCACGGAGCCACATTTATCGCATCGAAACATACATACCTCCCATCAAAACGGCCGTCCGCCCCTGCGTTCGGGACCGACGGCGAAATCGCGACATTTTCCGCGTCGATTTCACGCGACGCGCAACGAAAAGGCCGGTGAGGATCCGTTCCCGCACCGGCCCGATACAAGTTCTGTCTTAGACAGGCTTGACGTTCTCAGCTCGCGGACCCTTCGGCCCTTGGCCTTGATTGAAGGAAACGCTTTGCCCTTCGTACAGCTCCTCGAAGCGAACTCCTTCGAGGCTCGACATGTGGAAGAACAAATCCTTGCCTCCCCCAGTGTCGATAAATCCAAATCCCTTGTCAGTCAGCTTCTTGATCGTGCCTTCAGCCATTGCAGTCTACTTCCAATCAGTAAAGAAAAAACGGCGTCGGCCCGACTGCCAAAGGTGCAGCCGCCTAGCCACGCCGTTGAAGAAAGACTACCGGAGCCGAGAAAAAAAATCAACAACGATTTATCCAGAAGCCGCGAAAGTACTTGCGTTAGAACTCGGTACTTCTCCGTAATATCGGCATTGACGCCGTCTCTAGTCGGGGAAGCTCTTTCGAGCCGTCTTGGTTGCGGATGTCTTCGAAGCGGCGATTCGCAGGGATATATGGCGTATCGGAGGGAACTGGATTTGGCTCCGTCGCGTCCAATGTGACGAATGCGACCATCCGCGATGTCTATTGCGAGACGCACTATTTGTTCTGGGACCCACAAAGGACGACAAGTCATGCGAGTAACGCAACCGGCAATCCGCTCCGCTCTGATTTTTGCGGCAGCGACTGTTGCAGCCGTGATTGCTGCGGCGGTCATGACGCTCGCCGATCATGCCCATGCACAAACAGACGACGCGATGCGGTCACCGGTCGAGGCTTCCCGGCAACCGCGACCTCGGATCGAAGTGGTCTTCGTGCTTGATTCGACCGGCAGCATGAGCGGCCTGATCGCGGCTGCGAAAGAAAAGATTTGGGCGATCGCCAACAGCTTCGCGCAAGCGCGACCGGCCCCTGAAATCAAAATGGGGCTCGTCGGGTATCGCGATCGGGGAGATGAATTCGTGACGAAGGTCACCCCGCTGACCGATGACCTCGACGAGGTGTACGCGAACCTGATGGCCTTGCAGGCCGGCGGCGGCGGAGACACGCCCGAAAGCGTCAACCAGGCCCTGTCCGAAGCGGTCGGCAGCATGAAGTGGAGCAATGACGAGACGACTTACAAGGTCATCTACCTCGTCGGCGACGCCCCGCCCCATCTCGATTATAAAGACGATACACATTACAAGCGGACCTGCGAAGCGGCCGTCCGCAGTGACCTGATCATTAACACGATTCAGTGCGGCCAAATGTCGACGACCACGCCGATCTGGCAGGAGATCGCCGATCTCAGCGAAGGCCGTTACGTGCAGATCGACCAGTCGGGTGGGCACGTCGTTTCTTCGACACCCTTCGACAAGCAAATCTCCGAACTCTCTGAAAAGCTGGATGGCACTCGACTGTATTACGGGACCTCGGAGCAATTGGCCGCTCAGACGGAGCGAAATGAAATGAGCGGCATTAAGAGCATTAAGAAGCAGGCGGCTGAAAGTAAGCTTGATTCGAAGGCATGGACTCGCCTGTCAGCGCGGCGGGCACTGTTTAATTCCGACGTGAGCGGCGGAAGCAATTTCCTCAACGGAGCGGCCAACGAACTCGTACACGCCTTCAATGAAGACGGCTTGAAACTCTCAGAAATCGATGCGAAGCAGCTGCCGGAAGACCTTCGCAAGCTGCCAAAGGAACAACTCGAGAAAGAGTTAAAAGTTCGCTATGAAAAGCGGAAAGAGCTTCGAAAGAGAATTCGCGAGCTCGGTGAGAAACGCCAGAAATTTATCGAGTCAGAGCTGGCGAAGCGCAAAGACGCAACGCCGGTGATTGATGTCGAGCTCTACCGCAATACGCTGGAGCAAGCGGGCAAAAAGGGAATTCAATTTAAGAGCGAAACACCGGCATTCTAGAAGCGGTATCAAATCGCCCAACATACAAGGCGCAAGCCGTCGGGGAAATCGCTGGTTGATCGGCCATCGGCTTGCGCCTCTGGCTGGTATTGAAATCGCTTCTAGCACAAATTTCTGTCATCTTTGGCCGCTTTCAGACGCAAAACGCCTGCCAATTCCTACGAAGCGCTGCCGAAAAACTCGGATCAGGGGTGAGGTTCGCACCTCACCCTTCCTTCTCTTCTCCGCCGCGTAGTTTCATCAGCACGCTGTAATCTTCCAGCGTGGTCGTGTCGCCGACGGTTTCTCGGCCGGCGGCGATGTCTCTGAGAAGACGACGCATGATTTTGCCACTGCGGGTCTTGGGCACTGCGACGGTGAAGCGGATCTGATCGGGCGTGGCGATCGCACCGATCTGCGAGCGGACGTGTTTCTTTAATTCGTCTTCCAGCGCCGCCGGGGCGGCCGCATCGCCTTTTAAGGTGACGAAGCAGCAGATGCCCTCGCCTTTAAGTTCGTGCGGGAAGCCGACCACGGCGGCCTCGGCCACGTCGTCGTGTGAGACGAGCGCGCTTTCGACTTCCATCGTGCTGAGGCGGTGTCCGGAAACGTTGAGCACGTCGTCGACCCGCCCCATCACCCAGAAGTTGCCGTCTTCGTCTTTTCTTGCGCCGTCACCGGCGAAGTACATCCCCGGCAGCTTGCTGAAATAGGTGTCCAGGAATCGGTCGTGATCGTTCCACAAAGTCCGCAGCATGTGCGGCCACGGCTGTTTGATCACGAGCAGCCCGCCTTCGTTCGGGCCGAGCGAATTGCCCTGTTCGTCGACGACGTCGGCCACAACGCCGGGCAGCGGGCGGGTGCAACTGCCCGGTGTCGTTGTTTGAATCCCCGGCAGCGGCGCGAGCATGTGCCCGCCGGTTTCGGTCTGCCACCAGGTGTCGACGATCGGGCATTTTTCGTCGCCGATGACCTCGTGGTACCACATCCACGCCTGCGGATTGATCGGCTCCCCCACGGTGCCGAGCAGGCGAAGGCTCGACAGGTCATGCTGTTTCGGCCATTGATCGCCCCATTTAATGAAGGCACGGATCGCCGTCGGAGCCGTATAGAACGTGTTAACTTTATAAGCTTCAACGATCGACCAGAAGCGGCCTTCATCGGGCCAGTTGGGGGCGCCCTCGTACATTAAGGTCGTCGCGCCATTGGCGAGCGGTCCGTAAACGATGTAGCTGTGCCCCGTGATCCAGCCGATGTCGGCAGTGCACCAATACGTGTCCTCTTCTTTAATATCGAAGGTCCATTTGGTGGTCATCATCGCGCCGAGCATGTAGCCGGCAGTCGAATGCTGCACGCCCTTAGGTTTACCAGTCGAGCCGGATGTATAGAGGATGAACAGCGGATGTTCGCTATCGACCGGCTCGGCTTCGAATTCGCCCGGCTGGCCTTCCATTAAGTCGTGCCACCAATAATCACGGTCGGGCACCATTTTGACGTGCGGGTAATTAATCCGTTTGACGACCACGACCTTCTCGATGGTCGGCGATTTGTCCAAGCTTTCGTCGACAGCTTTCTTGAGCAGAATCTCCGAGCCGCGTCGCCAGCCGCCGTCGGCGGTGATGACCAGCTTCGCCTGCGCGTCGTTATTTCGCTCGGCGACGGCGTCGGCACTGAATCCCCCAAAGATGATCGAGTGGGTCGCCCCGACACGGGCGCAGGCGAGCATCGCGATCGCCAGTTCGGGGATCATCGGCATGTAAAGCGTCACGCGGTCGCCTTTGCCGACCCCGAGTTGCTTCAGCACGTTGGAAAACTTGCAGACCTGCCGGTGCAATTCCTGATAGGTCAGCACCCGCTTGTCGCCCGGTTCCCCTTCCCAGATGATCGCCGCTTTGTTCTTCCGCCATGTCGTCAGGTGCCGATCGAGGCACTGGACCGAGGCGTTGATCTCGCCGCCGACGAACCACTTTGTGTCGGGCATGTCCCCCTGCATGGCCGAATCGAACGGCTTCGACCACGTCAGATTGTCGAGCGCGATTTCTCCCCAGAAGCCCGCGGGATCCTCGGCCGCCCGCGTGCACATCGCCTGATACTGCTCCTCACTGCCGATATTCGCCTGACGAGCGAATTCCTCAGGTGGCGCAAAATGCCGGGTTTCGTGGAGGTGCGATTCGATGTTGCCGTGGGATTCGGAAGTACTCATAGAACGCGCTCACAGATTCGGATTGGCGAGGAGCGGGGGACAACCCGCGGGACTCCGGTCGCTGACGCTCCCGGCTCGCCTGGGATTTGCTATTGATCAACCGATGTGGATGGGATCGTAACAGGGGCGGGCCTCTGTCAAAACTGTGCGGGCCTAGCGAGTGGGATGTGCGTTGCGGGACGGTGCTTTATTGGCGAACCTGAATACGATTCCTGTGTCCAAAGCGGCATTGCGACCCTTCTTCGCGTCGCCGGCAAACACGGCTCGATGACAGCTTATGCCCGAAACCAAAGACGAAGTCCTCCGACCCGAAACGATCTTTGAGCGTGCGGAAACATTCGCCGACGCCGGACGGAACGACCAAGCCGTCGCCGTCCTGACGGAGCTCTTGGCGACCGACCCCGAAAACGCGTCGGCCCTGCGTTGTCGCGGCCGATACTTGATGAACCTCGGTCGGCGACGGGCCGCGCTGGATGACTTCAATACCTGCCTTCAAATTCAAGCGGACGACGCGACGCTCTATGGAGATCGCGGGATCGCTCTTTCATCGCTCGGCCTCTTCGACGAAGCTGAGGCCGATTTGTCGAAAGCCATTGCGTGTGAAGCGACCAACGGCGGTCTGCATCTGTGGCGCGGCTATACGCGGGGGCAGTTGGGGCGACACGACGAGGCCCTCGCTGACTTTATAGTCGCCGAAGAGTTGGATTACGAAGTCCAGACGCTTGCCCAAAACCGTGCCCGCGTTTATCTGGACCTAAACCTGCATGACCTTGCCGCCGACGAATTTCAGCGAGCTGCCGATCACGGCGACGATCGCAGTACCTATCTCAAAAATCTCGCGGAGACTTGTTCGCGGGCCGGTCGTCTCGATGAAGCCGTTGCTGCGATTGGTGAGGCGTTGCGGCTAGATCCGGCGGACAATTCAGCGCGGCGGCTGCGAGCGGACCTCATGGAGCGACTCAGACGACTCACGGATGCTCAAGCCGAGCGCGCTTTGGCCGACGACCTTTATCACCTGTTGGAAAGTAGCAACGGTCGGAAACGACGGACTCGCGAGCGTCAGACCCATCAATTGCTGCGAAGCCATTTCGATACGCACGAGGTCGATGATCTGATCATTCACAGCCGGGCGTTTCCGCCAAGGGTCCGAGCGGATTTGCAACGAGGCATCGATCAATTCGCAACTGGTGATATCGAGCTCGTCCAATTGACAGACGTTAAGACCCGACATTCCCATGAAACGATAACGCTGACTGATGTAATGTCAGAAGATCGGTACGATCCGGCCACGACGTTTCCGGCGTCCTTTGAAGATATTGATATCGGCGAAGAAACGCCGGTCTCCTGCCCGCGTCGCGGGTTATATCTTTTTCGTCAGGGCGCGACGCCGTTCGTGCTGCTAATCACTCCGCCTCCGCGACATGGATGCGAAATTCAGGTCAAAGTGCAAATTGCGGTGCCACCGACCGAAGAGGGCGAGCGAACTGCAAATCATTTCTTAAACTGCTTGAAGCAGGCCGTCCATCAGTCGACCTGCTATCGTGGGAAAATCATATCACTGGAATCGAAAGACTCTTATACCGGTGAGGCCGTCGGCATTCGGGTGCATCGACTTCGGCCGACCGAACGTGAGGACGTCATTCTGCCCGAACGGACGTTGCGGCAGCTCGATCGCAATATTGTCGAGTTCGTCCAGAGCCGATCGGCGCTGCGGGAGGCGGGATTCAGCGGCAAAAAAGGAGTGCTGTTTCACGGGCCTCCCGGAACGGGTAAGACACACACGATTCATTACCTGGCCACACACCTTCCCCGGCATACGACCTTAATTATTTCAGCCGAACAGGTTGGCTTGCTCTCGGACTACATGACGCTGGCCCGGATGCTGTCACCGTCACTGGTTGTGATCGAAGAAGCCGACTTGATTGCCCGCGATCGAGACCAATCGGGTCACGCATTTCAGGAAGTGTTGCTCAATAAGCTATTGAACGAAATGGACGGGTTGACGGCCGAAGCGGAGATTGTGTTTGTGTTGACTACGAACCGTCCCGAAGTGTTGGAAGACGCACTAAAATCGCGTCCGGGACGAATTGATCAAGCGATTGAATTTCCAAAGCCCGATGCCGATTGCCGGCGTCGCCTGGTCCGGCTCTATTCGGGGAGGCTGAATATCTCTGATGAAGTGATTGACTGTGCTGTGACGCGCACCGAGGGTGTGACGGCATCCTTCATCAAAGAATTAATGCGGCGAGCTTGCCAAGTTCGCATCAAGCGAAGTGCGGACGATGCACTTCTGATTGAAGATGTCGAGGCCGCAGTCGAAGAACTGCTGTCCGCTGACGATGGCCTCAGCCGCAACCTGTTGGGCGGAGCCGTATCCCGAGGCGACAGTGGTGAATCGAACACCGGTATTGAGTCCGGAGTCGATTAAGAGGTTGTCACATTGCGGCAATCGCCATCGCAGACGGAGTTCGGTTCACAGTCTCAAGTCAGAATGCGACCGGTGCCCCGGAGACTTCTGCGATCACCATATATGAGATGCCGCCACCAATGCCAAATGCGTAGTACAACGCGACAAACAGCAATACGCCGCCCAGCCCCCGCCAGCCGTGGTGCCAAATCCAGTACACGGGGACGGCGATGACGTGGAGAAAAAATAAGAATTGCTGAGTGCCGAGCGAAATGGTTTCGCCGCGAGTGTGGGCGTCGCGGATGATCCACATGACCAGCAGCGAGGCGGTCGCGGCGAGGAAGACGTAGTCAACGATCGAAACACCCCACTTCGCCAGCAAATAACCTCTCGCGAATGCCAACGGACCGCACGCCAGCATGATCGCGATGCGAAGGTCAAACAACCTGATCTTCATTCGCCCGCCTTTACTACTCTCAAATCCAGGCACAGCAAGGTGTCTTTATCTCTTAAATAGAGTCGGCCGCGTGCGAGCACCGGCGCGGCCCATGCAGGATAAGAAATTCCGGGAGCCATCGTGCGGGCCAGTTCTTTGTAACCGTCCTGCGATAAAGTCGCGAGCGTTAATAACCCGCGCTCGCCGAGGATCATCCATTTATCTTCAGGCTCAACGTAAATCATCGAACCGCGACCGAAATAGGAATAGGAGTCATCGCCACCGTCCGCGGCATCTTCACTGCCGTCGATGCTCCAGACGACGTCACCCGTTTTAAGGTCGACGCAACGCAGTTCGCCCTCCGATTCGTGTCGCCCGCTGAAGCCGTAAGCGTAGTTGCCCACGGCGATCGGTGTCGTCCAATGCGCGAGTAAATTACGACGGTCTCGCCAGAGGACGTTGTAAGAGTCTTTATCAAGTTCGTTCGGCTCACCTTGAGCATTCGCCACTTGGAGCAAGGCACTTCCCGTGCGATACGCGGCAGACAGCAGAACGCGGTCGCCAATCACGACCGGCCGGGCCGCGTTGACCGACTGATGCACGCGAGCGCGAAACCAATAGTGGAATCGCTCCTTTCCGGTCTTCGGGTCAAGTGAGACCAGCCCTTGCCGCATTAGGCAGAGCAGATGGGATTCGCCGTGAATTTTCGCCACGATCGGTGAGGAATAGCCAACGACCTGCTCCTCACCGGTCCAGCGATATGTCTGGCCGCTTTCCGTTTCCGCGCCGTCCCACGTCGGTTTGCCGACGGCGTGCCAGACCTCCTCGCCGGTCTTCGAGTCGAACGCCACGACGCCGTCATCGGGCTGTCCGCCGACAAGTACGATCAGCAGGTCGTTGAACAGAATCGGCGTGCAACCGATTCCGAAAAAGGCTTCAGGCAGGTCGTACTTTTCGGGCAATCGCAACTGCCAAACGGGGTTTCCGGTCTTAAGTTCCAGGCAGGACAGCAATCCGCCGGCGCCGAGCGTGTAACAGAGTTCGTCGGTCAGCAACGGAGAGCAGCGCGGGCCGCCGCTGTAGCCGTAGGGGTCGCGAAAGTTCGTCGGGTCGAAGTGCCGCCACAGTGA
Organism: Stratiformator vulcanicus; assembly: GCF_007744515.1. NCBI lineage: Bacteria > Pseudomonadati > Planctomycetota > Planctomycetia > Planctomycetales > Planctomycetaceae > Stratiformator > Stratiformator vulcanicus. The sequence continues at coordinate 4,124,477 of NZ_CP036268.1, read as the reverse complement.
ATCGCCCGTCACGGCGTCGAGACACTCGATGACGTTTTCGTTACGAATTCGGTGATGCACAACAAGGCGGCGTCCGCGGATGGAGGGGGCGCTGTAGCCTTCCCCAATCTCTTTCGTCCACGCGACCGGGGGACCGTCTTGATCGAACCCGGCAAGGTTGCCCTGCTCCTTCGAAATGCCGGTTCCCTGCGGTCCGAGAAACTGCGGCCAATCGAGACCCGGTCGATCCGGATCCGGAACGTCCGTGCCAGTCTTCAATGTCTCCGAAGAGTCAGAGACTTCTGCCGGAGCAGCTTTTGCCGAACTGTCAGCCGGCTCCGCTGCCGCGACGAGAGGCGACGAGGACTCGGCACATCCGCAGATCGCGGCCAAGAGAATCAATGCTGTCGCAATCAGTGCGGATCGCTTCTGTTGCAGAGCGACCAACCATCTCAAAATTCGCATTCGTCCTGCTCAATCGAACCTCGTGTCCGTTCGATTGGAACCGGAACAGCGGCAAATCGGAAGAGTCCGCTTTTCGAACGGCAGTCCGCCGCTATGACGCAGCGGGTTCGGCTGCCGAATTGGTTTCGGATTCCGCATCAGTCGGCTCGTCTTGCTTCGGCTTTCGACGGGACCATCGCCCCAATAGTGACGGTAGAAACACAAGATCGCCGAATAGGGCGGTCACCAAGAGCACGCACATTAAGATTCCGAATCGGTTCGTCGGCACAAAGTCACTCAGTACGAGCGGAAGGAATCCGATTCCGCAGACGACGGTGGTCATGACCATCGGGATGCCGCAACTGACGATCGACCGCCGCAGCACCGTGTTTACCTCGCCGCCGTCACGCAATCCGCTTTTAAACTTGAACAGCAGGTGGATCGTGTCGTCGATCGCGATTCCGAGCGCGATACTTGCGGTCATCATCGCGCCAATGTCGATCGCGATGTCGAACCAGCCCATCGTGCCGAAGACCAGCACGATGGGGAACATATTGGGCAGCATGGCGATCGCCCCGCGAAAGACGTTTTGCACCGCGAGCATCAACACGATCGAAACGAGAATTACCGCTGTCAGAAAGCTCCAGAACAGGTCGACTAGAATCGTCGCTTCGACTTTCTGGATCATCGCCATCATGCCGGCGTACTCGGCCCGATCGGGGCGTTCGACGACATCCCATTCGCCCAGAACGGCTTCGGTACGGTCCCGGATTTCCTCCAGAATGGCGCGATAACCGCGGTTATTAAATGTGGACGCCCGCAGTGAGATTCGCCAGCGTTTGACGCCGTCCTGCTCGACGAGCAGATGCTCGTCAATATATTCCGACGTATCCTCGTCGAGCCGCTGGTTCAGCCGACGCATGCGCGAGAGCAACGAGAACCCGCTGCCGCTTAAATCGGGTGCGAATGTCGCGGCGGAAACAAAACCGGAGGCACCCTCGATCCCATTGAGCGACTCTTGCACCGCCCCGAGAATCTGCAATTGCTGGGCGTAAGACATTTCGTCGTCCGGCTCGAACTGAATCACCACGTCGAGCGGGATCGTCGGGCCGAGGTTCTTCTCGAACCAGCGGTAGTCCCGCATGATCTCGCTATCGGGCCGGAATAATGCGGGAATGTCACCGGCGGTCTTCAAGCTCCCAAGCCCCATTCCCGACCAGACCATCGCGATCAGACACATCAGGGCGATGCCCGGGCCCGCCGCGATGACCCAATCGGCCATGCCGCCGAGAAAGCGGTCACGCCAACCGCCGACTTTCGTCTCGCGGACATTAATCTTCGCCCTCGTTAAGAATCCGGGTAGCAATGCGAGAACCAAGAGGCTCCCGATGATAATTCCGGTTCCGCCAATAATTCCGAACGCCCGCACCGGTTGGACTTCACTAATCGCCAGCGAGAATAGGCCGATCGCGGTTGTGAGGGTCGCCAGCAGCGCCGGTCGCCAGCCGCGTCGCAGGGCCGTCACCCCCGGTTCGGGATCTCCTTCCGCCACCGCCGCGAAGTAGTAATTCGAGAGGTGAATGCCTGCGGAGGTCGTCAGCACGAAGACCATCGTCGGTAACGCCATTAGAACGGCATCCATATAGATGCCGCTGTAATGCACGATTGAAAGCGCGACGAATTGGCTGAACAGTGCCGCCCCGCCGATCACTCCGGCGAGCTTCCACGATCCGACACACACCCGGCATAACAAAAACGCCGCGAGAATCGACAGTCCGCCGAAGACCCGCACGCTCAAGATGCTCTCTTCGTCGATCACGCTCCCCGAATACGGCGGCCCGGTGAGGACGAGTTCCTCACGCGACAGCCCGGTGACCTCGACCGCCGTTTCGATGATCGCATTGATTGACGGCGTCCGATCTTCGTTCCCCTCCGGTGTGAGTACGACAAGCTGACAGCTCGTCTTGCCGTCGGGGCCGATGAAACTGCCCTTAAGACGCTCGGCTGCTTCATCCGGTTCCAGATTAAGCGGCTCGGCGGTCAACCGGTCCATCAACGAAGATCCGCTGACCGCCCGATCGATAATCTCTTCAAAGTACTTCGCGCGCTCGGGGTCGTCGGGTTTATCAAAAGCTGACTGAAGATCGGCGAGCTTGGGGTCGTCCCATGTGCAGCCGTCCCAACTAATCAGGACGACGTCGTGCCCTTCGAATTCCGCGGTGAAATTTAGGTACTCGGCGCGCTCAGGATGGGATGCGGGCAGCCATTCTTCCGGATGAATCCGCGTGTGATGAATCGCCTGACGAGATCCGAACCCGACCACCGGCAGCAATAATAACATGCCGATAAAGGTGAATTTTAAGCGTCGACGGAGGGCTTGCTCAGTCACGGGCGAGGCTTATGGAGAAAGGGTCAGCGGATCGGGTGCGCTCCAGAAGTATCGTCGGGTCGCTACCGGTTGACGCAACGTCTCTTGACGATCGATCGAAACCGTACCATCGTCAAGACCCGTAACGGATCATTCGAGGAATTAATATTTCACACAAGCACGAAGCGCTTACACAAGCCCGACGCGCGAGCGAGGGACCCCACCAAGAGTCCCTCGCTCGCGCGTCGGGCTTGTATATCTTTAAATTTTGCGTGTTTGCCAATTCTTATCGTTAAATTGTCGTATCAAGCCATCAACGAAATAAGGCCCACGGGTCGGAACCCGTGGGCCTAGCGTCACAGCAACTTCATGACCCGGTCGGCCAGCCCCTGCTCGCCGAGAACGACGTTCAGGTTCGCCTTGCTGGCGATTTGCTCCAGGACCTCCAACTCCCGCAGCCGCATGAGCGTTGGGTTGTCGGCCAGCAGCTTCGCCGTGTTGGCCTGGCTTCGCAGCGCGGCCGTCTCCTCCCGCCGGGTGATGAGCTGAGCCTCGGCTGCCTTCTTGGCCTCCGTGACCTTGTTCATCAGGTCCTTCATCTCTCCCGGCAGGATCACGTCCCGCACACCCGCGGCGAGGACTTCCACACCGAAGGTCTGTGCCCGCTTCCGCACCGTCTGCAGTGCTTCCGCGGCAACCGCTTCCTTGTCAGCCAGGAACGCGTCGAGATCTCGTCCGCCGACGATCGCCCGGAGCGCCAACTGCGCCTCCCGGTAGAGCGTCTGCGCGATGTCGTCGACCGTCGTGACCGCGGCCCGGGCGTCCGTTACCCGGTAGGTCAACTGGGCGTTGAGCCGCAGCGTGACCTTATCCGCCGTCATGATGTCCTGACCGGCAATGTCGACCGTCGTTTCCTTCAGGTCGACCGGCACGACGTTCACCCGTGCCGCGTCCTTCCAGAACGTGTACCGGCCCGGCTTTAACGTCTCGACGAATGCGCCATCCACGAACAGCACGCCCGCCTCCTCCCGCTCGACGATCACGACCTGCAGCGCCGCCCGACCGCCGGGGCTCTGCAGTACCGCGTTGATCTCCGGGTGGTTGAACCGGACTTGCCGCGTGTCGACGACCTCGGTCCGCACCTTCCGATGCGTGGTCCAGAAGGCGTACAGACCCGCCGGCAGGACGTTCGCGAACCGGCCGTCGATCCAGACGAGCGCTCGCTCATGGTCGGCGAGGTCGAGCACGACCGCCCGCTCGTCGAGCACACCGCTCGCCACGATCTGGTCGAGCCGCTCGCTGAAGAGCTGCGGAGCCCGCAGGTCCGCGACCCGCACCTGAATCCGACCCAGCGGATTGAAGACGAATCGCGTGCCCGCCTCGATCAACCGATCGAACCGACCGTCCTTGAACTTCAAACCGACCTTGTCAGCCGGAATATAAATCAACTTGAACATGTCATTCTCCCTTCGGGAGGGTTTATCGTTTAAAGATGAGAGATTGGGGAGCTTTCTTACTCCTTTCTCTCAACTCTGGTGTCTTAACTCTCAACCACGAGCGCAGCGAGCCTTGGCTCTAGCCACTCGCCTCTAGCCATTCTGATCGCCTTCCGGGAACAGTCGTCGCGATCGATCACATCTCGTCACGCGGGGTCGACTTAAGACGGCATCCGCGCAAGCGTCGTCACGATCTTAAAAATTCACGTCGCCGGAGAGCGTGCTCCCCGAACCGATGAATCTTGCCAACCGCTTTAACGCCGGGCGAATGCGGTCGGCATCCGCCGACCGCAGGGCGCTCGGACATGCCGGGCGGGCGGCGTGGTGCGACTCGAACCGCGACCGCTTCCGCGGCAGCGTTCGCGAGAGCGCAACCAACACCGCCCGCCCCGACCAATCACAAACGACCGTTCCCTTGGGGCTTCGTTGTCCAGCGAGTTATCAGCTCGCGCGTGGTGCAGGATTCGAACCCGCTACACTCGGTTTCTAAGACCGATGCTCTATCCAAGTGAGCTAACCACTGTGGCGGACTATCGTCACGTCGTTCAGAACCCGTTCACGGAACACGCGGCACCGATCTTTTAAAGAGGTCCGCGCGCCGCCGGACGCCTGGCGACGGTAATCCCGATTTCAGGAGGAGCTAGGAGCAAGTAGCGAGGAGAGATGGTTGATACCGGTCATGCAGTCCGGGCCCATTCTCTCCTATCTTCTGACTCCTGTCTCTTGACTCCTCCCGCCTATTTCCGTCCACGAAAAAACCCGATGCCTTGGGGGCACCGGGTTCATTATGACCGGGACTCCACAGGCGGGGGCCTTCGCGCGGCTGCCCCGAGTATTCGGGGCACTCTCGCGCTTCATTCATGGCGGCGTGCGCCCGAAACAGGGCGACGGCAGCATCGATCGTCGATTGACTCATCGCTCTTTCCTTCGTTTCGGGGTCGCGTGGCAGGAACACGACTTAAGACGGGCCAAAGGGCGATTCGGTTCACGACAAAATAAAAGAAAAACATGCCCGCAGCGCCAGCAAGGGATTTAGCGCGAGCGATCGGCAATCTGCCAAAAGTGCCCCAAGTCAACACGGCGATCGTCGACCATCACAGAAAAGCGCACGGCCAGCGGAGGTGCAAATGAAATTCGACTGCCGTCGCCCCGCGACTCTCCGAACGAAGCCGGATCGTGTGCCAAGGCTTTCTCAATCCGATCCGCCGCCTCCGTGACCGCATCGCGATCGTCCGCGGCCAACCAGATTTCCGTTAATTCTCGCTCGGCATCGGGGAGCAAATTGACGAAATGCTTCACTACGACTTCGCCCGAAGTTCGTCGATCGCGTCACGCATCGACCGACCTCCGCCATCCGTGATTCGGCTTTCGTAGGCTGCATCGCTGATTTGTGGCTGGAGGTTCTCTTCGCGTCCCGCAGGTACGAAGTAGCCGAGCAATTTGCCCTCACGATCCACCACTTCGGCAACGCTGCCGTCAGGCGTCAATTTGTCTGGTTCCGGGCGGTCGATGGTAATGCGTGACATGTCACACTCCTGAGATGTTCGTTAGTCCCATCATATCCGATGATGTCCCGCGAATGGAATATTCGTATTAGAAATTCCGTTTACTCACGGGTGGCCCGGTTCCTACAGAACCGGGCGGCGTAGCCGCAAGAGGTCTCGGGACGTGCCCCGCATCACGTCGCCGGCCTAGAATTCCAACACCGCCCCAAGACCTCTCGCCGCTAAGCTACCCGGACATGTAGCGTCCGGGCCATCCACTAATTCAGGTCTTCGGGCGACTCGACCCGCACGTGCAGGTGCGTCATGGCTCTTAGACCGTGTTCATTGACGGTTTCGACACGGACCAGATAGTCCCCGGGACGTTCATAGCGGTGAGTTGTTCTTGCATAGCCATCGGGTGCCAGCGACTCCCGGTTACCGTCGGAGGTGACTTTAACCACGTCGGTTCCATCACCAAAATTAATCATCTCGCCCGGCGTGCTGTTACGAAAACTGCGGATCGCGAATTCGACGGGATCGCCCGGCTTGATATCTAATGTCGGCCAGTATGCCGCATTCACCGTCGGCGGCAAGACTTCCGGCCGGTCGAGATCGACGACATGCACGGCGGCAAAGTCGTAGCTGACTCTGCCGTCCTTGTCGGTGACCTTAAGAACCTCGCTGTAACTACCCGGCGTTTCGTATTTTCGAACGACCGATGATTCCGTCGACGATGTGCCGTCGTGGAAATTCCACTGATGAGAGAGCGGACCGTCCGACTTCGACCATGACTTCGATCCGTCGAGCGTCACATCTTCGCCCACGGTGACGAAGTGGTGTGGTCGCGCGACGGCAATGATCGAGGGATTAAATTGACGGCGATACGCCTCCCAGAGAAACGCATAGCCGGCCTGGGTGCCCCATTCCACTGACGGTTGCCACGATTTAATTTCAAAATGAAGGTGCGACCAGCCGCCGCTGCCGCCCTCCTTGCCGAGGGTGCCGATTCGCTGTCCGATCTTGACCCGCCGCCCCGGCTTGATCGCGTCATTAATTTCCTTGAGGTGGCTGTAGCGGTAGTACCAGCCACGCTGATCGAGCACATAGACGACGTCATACCGCGGCGAGACCGGGGTCCCCCGCTCGTGTTCTCTCATGACATTAATACCGGAAGAAACCACGATGCCGTCAGTCGCCGCGTGGACCGGCACTTTTCCTTCGACCCCGCCCATATCAAGGCCGCTGTGATAATAAACTTCTTTTCTCTGCGGCGACTCGCCTGCATCGACATAGGTCGGCTCATTGGCCATCTGGGTTAAGCTGGCGAACCACTTTTGCTCGACGGGATACCGAAACGTTTCGGCGCGAATCCAAGGCGAATTCTTCGGCCACAAACGCAATCTCGCGTCTTTCTTAAGACCCCATGAACGATTTCGGCTGTTGGATCGATAGCCACGCGTGACCGCACAATCGACCTGTGCCGCTCCGACGGTCTTCGGGAGGTGATAGGTAGCGGCGATCAGTTCGGTTACCTGATCATCGAGCCTTACCTTTACGGTGGCTTTGCGGACGGCATTACTAATCCGGTCTCGCCGCTCGTCGAGCGACAGCAACTCGATCTCGATTTTCGTCCCGTCAGTCAACTCGACGGCCTGCCGCTCGCCGACGTTCATGTCGACAGTGACGAATAAAGGAGTGAGAGTGTCCGCCCCCTCAGCCGCGAAGCCGTGGGCGATGAGCAGGATCAGTGAGAACGATGTTAATAACCCTGACCGGTTTTGAGATTTCATCATTCATCTTTCTGATTCGCCGGTGAGAAAGTTCACCCTCATCTCAAACAGAACGATCGCCGTTCACGGTGACTGAGTAAACCGAGCTGTCTTTGCTTACTCAGCCAGCGAAACCTTAATCAGCTCCTCGTCATTCCGTACATAGACACTTTTGTTCGCGTAGGCGGGATGCGACCAGACCAGGTCGCGGTTGCCGGCGGTGGCGGTCGGTTTTAAGAGTTGAACCCTGTCGAGCTCCTTGTAACCTTCCGGGCTCAGCTCGGCAGTCATTAATTCGCAGTGTTCGTTATAGAGAAAATACTTGCCGCTCGGTTCGTGAGGCGTGAGGAAGACGGTGCTCCAGCGTTCGGGGCGATCACCGGTGGTTGGTTCGAGTGTTTCCCATACGCGATCGCCATCCGCGAGTTTAAAGCAGCGGAACCAGCCGTTGAGGCCGTTGCCATAAACGTAATCACCGACGATATAGGCCGTGGCGATCGTCGGGTGAACGCCGGTGCGATTGGTCGAAGTCCAAACGGTCTTCACCGTTGGCGTATCGGCCGCGAATTGCAGCAGCTTCGTGTTCCGCTGATATGGCGTGACGAGTAATTTGTCGCCCGACTTCTGCGGCAGCGCGATCGCCATCGCGAAGGGGACTTCAATTTCAACGGTCCAGTACTCTTCGCCGGTTTCGGGATTCAGTCCGCTCACGCCGCCGCCATGGAAGGAAACGAGTTGCCGCACGCCACCGGCTTCATAGATAACCGGCGGGGCGTATCCGATTTCGGGGACGGTGAGCGAGCGCCACAGTTCTTCACCGGTGTTTTTATTCCATGCGACGACGGCGGAGCCTTCGCCGCCGACGTGTGTGATGACTTTGTTGCCGTCGACAAGCGGGTGCGAAGAAAACCCCCACATCGGCGTATCGGCTTGGTAGTCGTCATTAAAATCCTTCTCCCAGATGACCTCGCCCGTTTCAGCGTCGAGACACTTAAAGTCGCCTTCGGCCCCGAGTGAATAAACTCTGCCGCCCGAGATCGTCGGCGTCACCCGCGGACCGAGAGGATAGGAAACCGTATAGGCACAATCGTATTGATGGACCCACAGCTCTTCGCCGGTGGCGTCATCGACGCAGACGACGCGTTCGGTGCCGGGGATGTCGCCGCGGAGAAACGGATTATCCGGTGTGACGGCGAGCGGGTCGGTGGTGCGATCCATCAGATAGACCCGGCCCCCGGCGACGGCGGGTGCGGCGTAACCGGCCTTGACCGGTGCCCGCCAGGCGGCGCCGGAAGCGTCGTCGGGCAATGAGGTCGACACACCGGCTTCACGCCAGATGCCGTCGCGATTGGGGCCGAACCACTGGGGCCAGTCATCGGCTGCGGCCGGGACCCCGCCTATTGGCGACACGAGTGCCGAGAGAATCAGTCCGAATCCCGCTACAATCCGCCGTGTCATGTCAGCCTCGTGTTCGATCGATGGTGGGTAATGCAGACTATCTTCGCGGTTGGGGTCGGTGGGACAAGGGTTAGCGGGGCGAGCTGCGCTCGCGGTTGAGAGTTGAGAGACGAGGGTTGAGAGACACTTGACGGTTTCGATGTGTGGCTCTGATATCTGCTCTCTGATCTTTCGACAATTTAAGTATCGAATTCGCGGGTGTCCCGACGGTTTGCGGCTTGGGCTTGTATGAACTGATGAATTGATAGCATGAGCGCATCCTCTGTGAGTTCTAAAGCGATCCGGGATCAGTGGCGGCTTCGTGAGGGAGTGACCTACCTCAATCACGGTTCGTTCGGGCCTTCGCCGGAGCCTGTGCTGGCGGAGCGGGAGCGGTGGACCCGGGAGCTTGAATCGCAACCGATGGACTTCTTCGTGCGGCGAATCGAGAACGAACTCGAAGCCGCGGCCGACAAGCTCGGGAAGTTCGTCGGATGCGAGGGTCGCGATCTGATTCTCGTCCCCAACGCGACGGTGGCGATGAACATCGTGCTGCGCAATACGGTCCTCGAAGCAGGTGACGAGGTATTACTCACGAACCACGAGTACGGTGCCGTCCGGCGGATGTGGCAATCGCACTGCGATGAAACCGGCGGAAGAATCGTCGTGGCATCGCTGCCGAGAACGCTGGGTGATGACGCAGAGATTGTCGAGTCATTGTTTGAACGCGTGTCCGACCGGACGAAGCTGATCGTTGTCAGCCATGTCACGTCGCCCACGGCGGTGATCCTGCCGGTCGAAGCAATTTGCCGGCGAGCCCGGGAACGCGGCATCCAGGTCTGTGTCGACGGTCCGCATGCTCCGGCGATGGTGCCGCTCTCGCTGCGGAAGATCGACTGCGACTTCTATACGGCCAGTTGCCACAAGTGGCTCTCGGCGCCGTTCGGGACCGGGTTCCTCTATGTCCGGCGGAAGCACCAACAGGGTTTCAAACCTTTGATCGCGAGTTGGGGTGGTCGACTCGTTGGTGGCGGGCAGGCGTCGTGGAAGGACGAGTTCCACTGGTGGGGCACTCACGATCCGTCCGCGTTTCTGGCGGTGCCTGCGGCGATCGAATTCCTTGAAGAGTATGGCGTCGACCGTTTCCGCACTGAAACGCATCAGCTGGCACGTTACGCGCGGCAACGGATTCAGGACGTCACCGGTCTGCCCGCAAATCTCTACGGCAATGACGATATGTTCGGGTCAATGATCACGCTGCCGCTGCCGGAGGTCGAGCGGGACGCCAGCTTCTGGAAACCTGATCCGCTTCAGATCGCGCTGCGGGAGCAGGATAAGATCGAGGTGCCGGTTGTTCACTGGGGAGGACGCCGGTTTGTTCGGGTCTCGTGCCACCTGTATAACGATAGGCCCGAGATCGACCGCTTGGCCGTCGCCCTCGGAGAGCATCTCCAAGACCATCGACTGGGAACAGCGCCGTGAGTATGGATGAAGACACGTTCCAGCCCGAACCTCTTCCCCGCAAAAAAGGTGGCAAAGGTTGCCTGATCGCCGGGATCATTCTCGGGATTTTGGGACTCGGTGCCCTCGGTCTGATCATCTGCTGCGGCGGCGGCTTTTACGCGATCATGGGCGTGATGTCGCAGGCCGTCGAAGAGGAGATGCGGCAGAATGAGGTGATCGCCGAACACGTCGGCGAAGTCACCAGTTTCTCCTTTAACTACGGCGATACGTTCGGTGGCGAGAATCGACTGATCTTTGATATCGAAGGCACGAAGGCTGGCGGTCAGGTGATTATGGAAGTCGACCAGAATGCGCCACAGGAGGAGCAGATTCAGGGTGGCCGATTGATTTTGGACAACGGTGACGAGTACGACCTCTTCCCCGACGGCGTCCCTCAATTCGACGGCGAGGTCGACGTCAATACGTCGGAACTGCTAGACGAAGTGGATGAAGAGTTCGATCCGTCGGAATCGGGCTCGACGACCGGTCTGCAAAGCGGAAGTGCAGAATAGTCGGCGGTTTGCACGAACTCGGACTCATCGCTCTCGGCCACAGTATCGGCTGTTGCGGCGGTGAGTTCGATCGCCCCTGACAATTCGAGCACGCGGCTTAGCTGCTCGTCATTCTCCCATTGCGTCAAGGCTGTTCTGGCGATTCGCTCGGCCCGCGAGGATTCGCCAAGTCTCAATGCCGCGAGCGCTCGCAATATCTCAAGCTCTCGCATCGGCGGCGTGTTCTCGGCCATGTAGTCGAATACATCGCCGGCAAGTTGAAGGTGTTCGCTGCGGAGCGCGGCATCGCCGTAGCGGGAGTATTCCGCGAACGACAGCCAACGCCGGTCGACCTGCGCGGCCTGCTGATAGCGTTGGACGGCATGTTCGTAGGAGCCTGAGTGGTAGAGGCACTCGGCCAGTCGAACCGTCGTCCGAACGTCGCCGGGCCGACCGTGCAATGCCGATCGATAGGCTCCCGTGGCCGCGGTCCAATCGCGCTGCGCTTCATACAGTCGCCCCAGCGAGACGGAAATCGACGGGTCGGGCGTCCGCGCCGCGGCGGCTTCGAGCACAACGATCGCGGAATCGGGTGATCCGGCCGAGAGGTGCGCAGCCGCCAAGCCGTGTGCGTAGCGGGGGTCGTATGGCGCAAGCTGCACCGATCGGCCCAACGCTGCAAATCCCCGTTGCTCGTCGCCCGCCCGCAGGAAGCCCCGGCCTGCTTTGGCTTGAACGTCCGCTGATCGAGGATTGGCCAGCACGGCGGCCTGAAGGGCGAAGAGCTCGCCGCGTGTGTCGCCGAGACGACGCAGCAATTCGGCTTCAACCAAATGCAACTCGGTGCGTCGAGGATCGGCTTGCCTTACATTGCGAATGTACGACAGGCGTTGACGCAACTGCATTTCGACTTCGCCGTCCGACGGCATTGGCCGGCTCGATTGACCGGCGGGCAACAACTGTGGCGTGGCGACCGACGGCGCGCCACCCGACGGCAGAGCCGCGTCGAATGAGTTTTTCAGTGGAGATGCCGGTGGCGGGGCGGTTGGCGGCAACCGCAATTGCGGCGCAGGCGGTGACTGCTGCAAATGGGGTTGCGGCGCGGGCCGACTCTCAACCGACTTTCGTTGGGCCGACGACGCAACCTCGGCGGAGTGAGACGCAAAATGCCGCTGCCCGCACTTCGGGCATAGGTATGGCGATCCGTGAACGACGGACGACTGCGATGCGGAATGAGTCGCGGCGCAGCCCGTCAGACCGAGCCCGGCGGTCGCGAGGACAAGCGGCATGAAAGAACGAAACACGTTCATGAATCACTTTCCCGAGTTGTGCGAGTCGGCATTCGACCAGCGTTCGCGAACAGCGTGGAGCGACCGCACGCGGGGGGCCCGATCCGAGCCGGTCGCTTTGGAAAATGGATTTGAACCCTCGACGCCTTCCGGTTCCGACCTGCTCTTTTCGACGACATTTAGGTCAGCCGAATGAGCGGCGAAGATCTCGGAGACGGCCCGAACTGACTCGGCATTGGCGGTCCGAATTTTTGTCGGACGGCCGGGTCGAATGGGAAGTGGCTGAAATTTGACCGGTCTGATTTCCGGTATCGGTGCCGTAGAGCCGATTGCATCCGGTCCTTTCGACGTGACTTGCGATGCCGGTTTCACGATCGGCGGGGAGTTGTCGGATCGGCCGATCATCGGCATCGACGAGACCGGCGCGGGAACGCCGTTCGCATCGGAGGCGGGAGGGTTGGATGGAGTCGGATCGGACGGTGAAGCCGGTTGATTCATCTCAAGTCGCGGGCCGTCGTTGACGCGGGGGAAATCGCCCGCCGCCGGTGCCGGTGGTGGCAAGATGCCCTGTTCGTCCACCGGAACAGGAACGATCGTTTCGGTCGTCCCCGGCTCGATCAGGACCGGAGCATCCGTCAGCGGAGAATTGCCGAGAATGTGTTTCACGCGATGGCCGAGCCGCTGTTCGATCTCGTCGAGCAGGCGAAGGGCCGTGTCGTCGTTCTTACGAATCTTGAGGGCGTGAATCACGTGATTGCGGGCTTCAACTGCTTTGCCCCGTGCGAGTAATTCGCGGGCCCGGTCGACGTGAATGCGGGCGAGGTTACGGCGACTGACTGGTGCAAGTCGGTCGGCGAAATGTCTGGCTCGACGTTCCGATTCGTACTTCAAGATATCGCCGCGCACGCTTTCGACCGGCTCCTGCACAACTCGGGGAGTGATCAGAACGATCAGCTCGTTGCGAACCATCGATTCGGTCGAGTTTCGAAATGCTCTGCCGATCCATGGGATCGAGCCGAGCAGCGGCACCTGTTGGACGTTCTCTTCGACTGATTCGTCGATCAAACCGCCGATGACCACGGTCGCCCCGTCGCGGCACATGACGGTGCTGGTGACCTCAGTCGTCTCGACTTGCGGAATGCCATCGTCATCGATCGAGCCGCTGGAGCGTTCGGGGTGAATTTCGAGCCGCACCAATCCGTCCGGCGCCATGAACGGCCGGAGAATCAGTTTGGTACCGACATCGAGAAACTCCACGTTTTCGATCGTCTGCTGACCGTTGAAAGTTCGCGTGCGGAAGCCCAGCCGTTGGCCGATGATCAGCTCCGCCTTTTGCTTATTGAGCACCCGGATTTGAGGGGATGCGACGAGGCTTGTTTCGGTGATGCCCTCAAGCGCTTCGATGAATCCGCTGATGTCTCCCCGCAGGAAGCCGTAACGCATGCCCGCTGCCGCGGCGAGAAAATCACCGGCAGCCGGCAATAGCGAGTTCGATGTGCCCGGGTAGCCCGGCGTGGAGTCGATCGTTCCGCCACTTCCGGTGGTGACGAGCTGCTGTTCGTTTCCGCCGAGCAACGCCAAATTGACGCCGAGCCGCATCGTATCGTTCAGGCGTACGCGAAGAATGACGGCCTCGATCACGACCTGTGGCGGCGGAACGTCCATCTCGGCGACGACGCCGTCGACCTCTTCCAGAACTTCCTCATAGTCGATAATGACAAGCGCGTCTTCCTGCGAGAGCGAGTCTCCCCCGGTGTTCTGATTGTCGAGCGGCAGTCCTGCCTGCGACGGGTTAGTCACCGCCATTCGACCGACCTCCGGCGTCAGCAGCGGTGTCAACAGGGCCTGCAGATCGGTCGTGCTGATGTAGTTCGGACGATAAATCTTCGTCACCACCGTGCGGGCCCGATCCTCGAAGGCGGCCGGATAGACATAGATGAACTCACCCTCTTGTCGGGCGATCAGGTTGCGCGGGCGACACAACGCTTCCAGCGCTTCAATCCCCGTGACGTCGTGCAAATTGATTGAGACGAGCCCGGAGACTTCCGGCGCGACGATCACGTTCCAACCGGCCAGTTCACCCAGCATCTCGAGGACCTGGCTCAGTTCCGCCTCATCAACCTGCAGGTCGAAGTGATCAGTATCGCCCTCGCCGGGTCGCGTCACGATGACCGGCACGCGTCGCCGCTGTGGAGGTGCCGGGCGCGGAGCGATCGGCGGCGATACGGCCGAGCGACTCTCGGGTGAATTCTGCGTCAGATTCTGAGTTGGATTTTGCAGCGAAGGATCTGATGCCGTCTGCGATTGCGCAGGCGGCTGCGTCGGCGAGTTCCCGCGTGGACCGCGCAGCATCTCTTCAAGCTGCTGATTGCGTCGCTCTTTGGCCGCGTTGATCTCGTTGAGCATTTCGAGCGCCTGGTCGATTCCGATACCCTGTGCCACCGCGGTCGGTTTTCGCGACTCGGCCAACTCGCGGATTTCTTTGCGGAGTTGTTGCAGCTCTTCTTCAACCCGACCGGCAGGCGGCAGCGGGACTGGTTCCTCCGGCGGTTCTTCCGCAACAGGACGGAAACGGATCACCGGATCGGAACGAACCATCTGCTTTTGGTCGAGATAGGGATCATTCGGAAAGAAGTCTTTGAGTTCGCGATCGATGCGAGGAGAACCCAAATCGAGCGGGATGAAAACGTCCGATCGCGATGCGATTCGAGCGAGCGGTCGTGAGGCACCGGGGGCGAACTCACGTCTTGAGCGGTTCGAAAGCGAGGACTTCGACGAGTCACCGTCTGCGATCAGCCAGTCTTCAGGAAGCCCGACCGACTCGTCAGTTGTCACTTCAATAACGGTTGGGTCGGTGATCGCGATCTCAACATCCGCGGCGGCGTTTTCTTCACCGTCCGGCGGTGTTGCCGCAGAGGCGATCTCGACCGCAGGCGTTCGTTCTGCGGTTCGTATTTCCGAATTGACCGGCGTCGGTGCTACGGTTTCCGGCGTCGCAGCTTCGTAGTCGACGGTCGGCGATTTTACGAGTGGCGGGTCGAGTTCGGCCAAGAGGACCTCGCCGAGGTCACTTTCGAGCGGGAGCTCGCTATCGGGGAGTGAATTCCACGTGCGCTGGGCGCGATCGGCCCTGGCGGCGAGATAGGACTCGCCGGCCTGAGGTCGCGGCAGCGCCAGCGGCAGCATCGCGATCGCAAACGCGATCGCGAGGCAAATCTGTGCTGCTCGAAGTCCTTGTTTACCCATGACTTTCGTCTTCCGTGACGAACTGCCTGTCGGTGAAGTGTCGGCTGCGACGCCTTTTTAGTTCGGGGCGTTCCCTGAACTCGACGCCGTGGAGTTCCAGCGATCGATTGTGAGTTCAAAAGTCTGAACTCCGTCGTCAATCAACACTCGTTTGGGCCGGACCTGCTTGACGAGCAGCGTTGCCCCGTCGGCTTCGATCCGGGCGCCCTCGCGGTAGATCCGTGAATTGATCAGCGCCACGCTGCGGCTCGGCCCAACGATTGTGCTTTTGAGTTCCAGCCCGTAGCTGGCCGGATCGCGAGCCGGTCGAGGTGGCTCCGCCACGGCAACTTCCGGAATTGCGACCTCTTCTTTGTTATTCGGCGTCGGGTCATTTTCCGCGGTGCGAACGAATTGGGAGTCGTCGGCGAATAAGACCGGCGGGGACAATTGGTCGTAATCGAAGTCGAACGGATCCCGCGGAAGCTCGCCGACTGGCGCGAGGGAACTCCAATCGCCCGACGTCGCAACGGTCGAGTTGCCCGCATCAACGGCATCAATGGCCGTGCGGTTGGGGTCGCCGAGTTCGCTTCGATCTGTCGCGGTGGCCGGTGCGGGGGCACCAACGGTGCGCGGTGTTCCGGTCTCCGAACGACTAAGCAGGGAGATCACGAAAGGCACGCTGACGTACAGAAAGACCGCCGTCAAAATCGCCAAGACCGCCGCTTTCGCCGGAGCGGCGACGACTTCCTTCTTCAGGCGTTCGGCGACTGATGACATAATAGGAACGGCTAAGGGATGTGGTGTATTCAACGAGGTCGAGCGGCGACGGAATTTGAAACTTGAAATGCCCGGTTCGCCCGGAAAGGCGTCGTCACGTTCGACGATTTCGAGGTGGTTATCGTTCGGGCGCGAAGTGATCCATCGACTTCAACCCAATTCAGGTATCGGCGATTTCATGGGGCGCGATCCAATCGGTCTTCGTCAGATTCGGAATTACCCTCATCGGCTGCGAATACCGTAAACTCCAACTTGCCTTCCAAGGCCCCCTCAGTTGCCTGTTTTGACTTGCGGTTCTCGGCTTTTTCCATCGAAATCGAGCGAACGTCGTAGAGTCGCGTCTCCTGCTCCAAGGCTCGAAGCCAGCGGGAGATTTCTGTGAAGGTGCCGCGGAATTCGACCGCGTAGGGATATTCCGAGTATGTCTCGTGTTCGATCGGATCGCCCGGCGATAGCCTCAGCAGCAGCACCTCGTGCTGCAGGGCCAGCCCCGACACCTGAGCCACGACCTCGTGCAGCCGCGGACTCGCCGGGATGCGCGTTCGACCGTCGCTGAGACGGCGGCGAAGATCGTCGGCGTTTTCGCTGAGTTCGTTGATCTCCATCCGTCTTGTCGGTTGCAGCGCGATCTCTGTGCGGGCGGCCTCGACCGCGCTGTGCAGACGGGCAGCAACTTGCCGGTACGGCAGATAAACGAAGTAGATGAACGCCCCTCCCATCAGGATGAGCGCTACGATGAGCTTGAAGCTGTCTTTGCGGACTCCGGCGATCATTGCAGTACCTCCGAGTCAGGGGGCGACGCGACGTCCGGCGATTCCGATATTCGGTCGACCTCGGACGGTTCGAGCCGACGGCGAACGACGAGTCGAGCGCCGAAGCGGCGTCCCGTTTGATCCCGCAGCGCCTGCCGGTCGGTGAATAGCAATGCGACTTGTGAGAAAATCTGCAGCTCTTCCAAATTCGCCAAGAACTCCGCGACGGCGGCGTCGTCGGTGGCGGTCCCCTCAATCGTGATGGTCGTGCTCCCGGATGACTTACCGGCTCGAAGTCGGGCGACGTCTTTCGCGAACGGGTCTTGCGCAACGGCTGTTTCGGTCGCAGATGGGTCGGGGCGTCGCGTTGTCGACTGCTTCGAGGCGATCGAGAGTTTTGATAACGAGAGTTGCTCCGGCGCGGCGCCGGCGATCGCCCAAAACAGGAAGGTTCGACTCGGCGAATCGGTCAGTTCGTCGACCACTGCCGCCCGGCTTTGAAGCTCCTGCAGCACGGTGTCGATCCGGGATCGCTCCGCTTGCAGAAAACGGCTCTTCTCCAGCATCGGATCGAGCCGCTCCTGCTCGGCGGCGAGACGCTGGGGCGTTTGAATGAGAACCACCGTCGTCGCAGCGATTCCGATCACAAAGAACGCGAGGACGGAACGGCAACTGGTCGATCGACGCATCGCTTCCCGATCGCGGCGATGCCGCTTGGGAAGGAAATCGATCTGCGGGGTCGACTCGGTTTGAATGGGTTTCACAGTTCGACTCGGTTCGAATCAGTCGGTGAATGAACATCGGGTACGGTGAGGGACGATCAGGCTTCGACCAATTCTCTCGGTTCGGCGACGAAGGTTTCCGCGCGGGCGTCGTCCGTTAGTGGTTCGGCTAATGCGAGACCGATCGCGGCGGTCCAATTCGCAGGGCGACCGCTGCGCAGCCGATGCGTCACGTGCTGCGTCGCGAATGGCTCGGCGATTCGGCAATCGAGGCCGAGCCGTGTTCCCAAATATTCGGTCAGCCACGGGCTCGCTTCACTGCCGGCAACGGTCATCATGTCGACCGGTTTGCCGCGGAAGGCGACTTTGAAATAACGCAGGCACAGTTCGACTTCGTTGGCCAATCGCTCCAACGGTTTGCGAATCGCGCCGATAACCGTGCGATGGAGATCGTCGGACGGATCAAGTTGTTCCGCTTCGGTCACGGTCTCGCGCATCGTGCGTGCTTCCGGTGCGGACAGGTTCATCGCCGCGGCAACGGCATCATCGAGCTCCTGTCCGCTGCACGGCAGAAATTTTGCGAACAACACGTGATCGCCTTTGGCGAACGCAACGGTCGCCCCGCCTCGTCCGAAATCGATCGTCGCCCAACGGCCGTCAGATTCGCCGGTCGGATCGTACTGTGCTCGCAGTACAGCCGTCGGCACGGTATCGACGCGTTCCAGAACTGCTCCTGCTCGCTGACACAGTTTGACGATCTGCTCCAACCCGGGGCGATGCGATGCGAACAGCACGACTTCCTGTTTGGTTTCGCCGTCCTGTCGAAACTCCCCCGCGGGCAGGAAGCGAATCTCCGCTTCTTCGGCGGGAAACGGGAGCCGCTCGGATGACTCGCTGCGTAGGGCGGCCGGCCATTCCACGCGAGGGATGTCGGGCAGCCGGACGTTTTGAATAAAAAGCTCCGTAGGACCGAGCGCGGTCACGGCGTGCCGACCTTTGAAGGCGTGGTCGCCGAACAGTCGTCCGAACGTTTCGCCGGCGGCATCTGAGTCGAGGGAGCCGTCGTCGCCGAGCGGCAACGTCGCTCTGGCCGCGGCGACCACCTTGCGATCGTGCGGAGGGCCGGACAACTGAATCGCGGAGACGAGATCACCGTCGAAGTGAATCCCGATCGGCGAAATGTGTTTCGGACTGAAAATGGACATGGCTATTGTCGGGAGTGGGGGTGATGTCGGCTTTATGAAGTTTGTTAAACAGGTCAATCGTTTGTGTGCGGCTTCGTTAAGGCTCATCGGCGGTCAGAAAAGTCCGAGCATTGGAGTCCCAAACCCAGGGGCCGCCCGGCCAGACTTCTCCGGTCACCCAGCAGATGCGAAGTCGCACGAATCGCGCGCCGCCGGAACCCTGCTCGACGATCCAGACAACGGTGTCTTCGGCGCGGTCGGGACTGGCTCCGCCGTCCGGTTGAAAGACGACTTCGCTCACGAGGCTCTCGCTCTGACGGCTCATCGCTCCGGCGAGACTGGCTTTGCAAACCTGATCAAGGTCGATCGTGTAGGCTTCGCCGCTCACTGCTCCTAACTGCGGCGTCGGGAGATCGATCGTGCTTCCGCCGGCCGCCGAAATCGAATAGCGATTCGCCGTCGAGTCGAATGCGACGACGACCTGCGCGTTGTGGTGGATCGCAAGCGAACGGGCGAGTCGAAGGTCTGTCAGGATGAGTTTTGCGGCGATTTCCGCATGTCGGCCCGGATAGGCCCCCGCCGAGGTGATCGCGAGCGTCGCCGCGACGGCGATCAATCCGATCACAATGACCAGTTCAATCAGCGTGAAGGCGCGCCGCGAGATCGGGATTCGCGATGAGAATCTCATGTGCCCTCCCTCCAGTTGCGGATGACCCACCGGTACCCGGCTCCGTCGCCGTTGGCGTCACCGGGCGACGGCCGAAACAGCGGCGGCTCGAATCCGAAGACCGCATCGACCGGCCGGGCGAATTGGGTGACGGGCTCCAATCCCAGTCCGTAGGTCCCGCGACCATCGCCGGAGAACAACCAGTTCAGCGGGGAGTCAATATAGGAGAGGAAAGAGATCAACTCTTCCAAGTTGTAGTTGAGCCAGAAATTTACCCAATTCCAATTGTTGAGTTTGCTGCTCCACGTGCCGTTCGAGACGTTCGACCATGACGGCGGGGCCTCGGTTTGCACTCCCCCGTTGACGAACAGCGGCCCGTAAAAGCCGAGGGAGTTTGTCCGTCGGCCACGCACTTGAAGCGGTAGAGCGCTTGCCGACTCAACTTCGCCGGCAATTTGAAACGTCCCGCCGGTGGCATCGACCGCCTTAACGCGATACCAGCAGATAGTGTTTTCGATGGTCAGTCCCGCTTCGTTACCAACCGAGATTAAGGCCGTACTCGCTCCGCCGCCGGTCGTAATTAGTGTGGTGCCCGGCGCGATGATGGATGCCGTTGCGGTGCCCGTTGTGATTAACCACGAGCCGTTAATTCCGTACTCCAGGTCGGCACATCGCAGGTCACCGCCGGCATAGATCGCCCCTTCGACGACGGCTCGAACGGTGTCGTCGGTTTCGATGTCGTCAGTCAGCGAGATGAGCGACGGGAGGCGGGGCCACAAATGGGGCTCGTCGATTTCGACGCCATCCGCACCGAACGACCAGTTCGGGGCGACGATATGAATGTCATCGCCGTCCAGTCGGACGTCACCCGTTGCGACGACCGTACCGATGACAGTGACGTCGGAGCCGAGGGAGACGCTACCGGAGCGATAGACGATTCCCAGCGGGTTCGCCGCCGTCGGTTCGTAAGTTTGATTCGAAACGGAACTGCCGACGGAGATCGGTGTGTACTCGAATCCGCCTTCATAAAGATGATAACTGTTGGCAAAGACTGCGACGTCGAATGATGGCGGAGAAGGAGCATCGACTTGGGACCAGGGCACGCCGAGCGTTGTTAGTTCGCTCTGCACGGTGCCCGATGGCGACGATTCAAAGTACAGAGTGCCCAAGATCGGGTGTGGTGAAACTCGATTGCCGCCGGCGACATATTCCTCGCCGATGGAACTGAGTATTTCGTCACGGGCTGTTCGCCAGTGACTCCCGTTGGACGTGTCGAAGATGACAGTCGAGCCGCTGAGAAAGACGTCGCCCGACACGCCGGTTCGCGGCTCGATGGCGAGCGGGTCGGCGCCGACGCCGCGGGCCGTGATCGTGTAATCCTGGATCGTGCCCCAATCGGTCGGCCAGGGAGCGAGATCATCCAACGCGGCATCATCACCGGCTCCGATCGTTCGTCCCGGTAAACGCGGCTTCAACTCGGCAACAAAGGTGACGGTTTTTTCGATCGGGGCCCGCGTCGCGTCGGTCGGCGTGAACGTCCCGGTTGATCTCGCTTCGACAAGCAGCGCCGCCGCCAAGGCCGCGAGCGTGTCGGTCGGATCGACGCGGTGATAGGTCACCGTGTAAGAAATTGTCCCCGACGTGTCCGCGCCGAGCGTGCCTGTTAATGGGGTGGCGACCCCTTCCCACTCCGGCGACTGCATCAAAGCAAATGCGGCTGCCGCGCCGGTTCGCGCGGCGTCGAGAGCGGAGCGTCCGTGATCCAAGTTTTCGCTGATCGAGACGGAGACGGTCTGCGACTGCATGAACGTCAGCGTCAATACGAGGGATGCACTGACCGCAATCATCACGATCAGCAGCGCAACACCTCGACGCGAACGTTCCCGCGCGAGTTCAATTTTCGGAACCGATTGCATCGCTCTCAATTCCTTTCGACGAGATAGCGGCGACTGGCAGAACCGAACAGCGGCAGGGAGCCCCCGGCCGCAACGCCGGCGTCATTCGGGCCGTCCGGATCGAACAGGTGAAGTTGCAATTCCGTTGTCACAGAGATTTCTTGCAGGCCCGTGCTGCTTCCTCCGAAACCGCCGGCCCAGTTGAGCGCGGTCCATGACGCCTCGTCGGTCGCTGCCGCAATTTCCGCATCTGTTGGTTGGGCGATGATTTGAAATCGAAGCGCCCCGACCATCGTGCCCGCAGGCATCTCCGCCCGTCGCAATCGGTCGGTCAGTCGCGTTCGCACGGCGTCGGCCGAGGCGACCAATGCGCGAATCGTTGCGGCGAAGTCGGCTGCCGCGAAATCGACCTCTCCGGTCGCTGACGGAAAACTGATCTCGTCGATCCGGTGGGCATCGCCCACGCCGGGTGCGAAGACGGTCAATTCCGAGGCGAGTGGTAGCCTCTCTAAAGGGTCCCCATCGGCGAGGCTGCCATCACCGGTCCAAACGACCAAAGTGTCGGGAAGAGTGGTCGACTCAACAGTCGTCGGTACGACCGCGATGCCGCAAATACGCTGACCGGCGGAGACCTCATAAACGCCGGCCGAGCCCACGGCAGTGCGGACTCGACGCAGCGCCGTTTCTCCATGCGAAATCGCCGTCGCGACACCTTCGGTATGTCTTTGGGCAGTGGCGGAAGCGGTCATGATCCCGCCGAGAATGACGACCAATCCGGAAGTCACCGTCAGCGCAATCATCAACTCGAGCAGCGTAAAGGCCGCCCGAGTGGACCGTTTTGTTCGTTGGTCAAATGCTCCTGCGGCTCGACCGGTTTTTTTACGGGGCACTAGTCACCTCGCTGACGATCCGGCTCTGTGTGGCGAGCGGTTTCGGCACGTTTGTCCCTTCGGTGATTGAGACCACGACGGTCACGCGGCGGTACGGGGTATCGATGGAATCGGAGACCGTTTCCCATCCCCCGGCGCCGTTTTGCTGAACGCGTTCGACGCTTGCCGATCGCGTCAATTTCGCCATCAGTTCGGTATCGGCCCGCAGCGCGAGCGGCCGCGCTGCCGTCGCATCAATCTGAACCGCCTCTTCTGAGCCGATCTGTCGTCCGTAAGCGTCGAGCGGCGGCGTCGCGGTCCAGCCATCAAAATGATCAACCGCGGTGTAGCCGTTGCGATTTCCCAAAGGGGCCGCCGCCGCATTCGCGTCGACCGGCAATCGCGTGATCTCGTCAAGCAGTTGCGTCGCCAGACCTGAAGCACACTGTCGCTGAGCGAGGAGTGTGCTGGTGCGTACTGCGGCGGTCAGGGACGTCAGCAGGGCCGCGCCGGCAATCGATGTCACGGCGATGGCGACGGCGACTTCCATCAGAGAAAGGCCGCGGCGAGATCGAATTGTGCGGGAGGGAGCCGCCATTGGAGAGTTCCGGCAGTGCGCGACCGATTCGACACGATCGATGCGCCGAAAGGAAAAGCGACACGGCGGGATCCCCTCAAAGCTCCCAGCTTTCCCCGCCGTGTCGCAGACTGAATCGTTGCGTCGAACCGGGTGAAATCGGTTCGCTGCGAAACCCGTCGTGTCCGACTCCGAAGTTCGGGTCGCAGCGGCGAGTTCCGGCAAACTTAGGTCGCGGCTTGTGACTGTCAAACGACCTTCAGTTCGGAAGCGGCGAAATTCCGATCGGCAGGGGCGAAGGTCGGATTATCGGAACGAATCGCTCTCTCAACCGAAAATTTTCGGGAGATTGCCCGCCTTGAACTCAAGATGTCGCGATACGTCGGAGCAACCCCGGCGATATGCCGGGGCTCTCCATTGAGAGATATTCGCGGAGTGAGCGGATTCGCCGCCTAGACCTGCGGCCTTCAATCAGCAATTCGCCTCAGACCGGCTTTACGAGTCCGGCGATCGTCCAATGGCGATCCGAGGACATCGTGACGAGGCCAGGATCGACGCCCTGCTCTTTGAGCATCGAGGCAACTTCGTCAACCGTGAGTGCCGCTTGCAGCGATTGGCGGAAGAGCTGCTGCGCTTCTTCGGTCTCCTCGGCGGCGTGCTTCGCGACTAATTCTTCGACGCCCTCGGTTGATTCGGGACGGGCGAGGTCGCGGACGAAGATCAGCCCGCCGGGCTTGAGCACCCGGAGCATCTCGGCAAACACGGCTGAGGGTTTGGGGATGTGATGAATCAGGCTGTTGCTCATCAACGCGTCAAATTGCTGATCATCGAACGGCAATTCGTGGGCGTTGGCCTGCTTGAGCACAATATTCGCCTGCAATCCGCTGGCGTAGATGTTGAGCTTGGCCAGCTTGAGCATCGCCTCGGACGCGTCGACCACAATCGGTTTCACGAACAGCGGCCGTCGGGCGAGGTTAATCGGGATGCGAGCGGTGCCAGTGCCGACGTCGACGAGCGTCAGCGGATTCACGCCGTCATGCAGCCGCGGCCCGAGGCCTTGAGACTCGACCGCAGCGAGGAATTCGTCCACGAACGCCTGATTGACCGCGTCATGGTCCATCTTGTCGTAGGTGAGCGCTTCTTCAGACGACTCAGAGAACTCGTCTTCCAATTGCCGCTGAAGCATTGTGGCTTGACCCGTCATGACCATGACTCCTCGAACCCCGAACTGTGTGAAGAGTTTTAGGCGGGAGCGAATATTCGGCCACGACCGATTTTTCTTCCATTCGTGGCAACAGGAGAAATTTCGCGGTGCGGCAGGTCTGAAAGTGACGGCGGTTCCCCCATGTCTGCGATCGCGACGGTGAAACAAGGACGTTTGCGAGAACCCCCGATGCGGGGTTACGCTCCATTCTCCAGCGAACGGCCCGAAATCGTCTGATGGGCCACGATTTTCCCTCCTCGCATAGCACCCCCGAATCGCAATGACTTTGTCGCTCCGACTCCGTGGTTTTTCCGGCCCGATTCCACTCTCCATCGCCGTCGCCCTGCTGTTGACTGCGGGATGCTCAGACCGGCGGAGCAGCTTGCTCGAAGCGCAGTTGCAGCAGGCGATTACGCAGAACGAACGCCTTGAAGCTGAACTGGCCATCGCCGAAGCAGCAATCGCAACGCCGGCTGCCGCGACGGAAGATGATGCCGCGCAATACATTTCGACCTACCTGGAGTCGCTCAATGGTAAGCTGACGAGAAATGCCGACGGCGAGGTCGTCTTCGTTGAGCTGCTCGAAACCAGCAGTGCCGGCGATGAGCATCTCGTGTTGCTCAAGGCCTTTCCCGAGTTGGGGCGATTGGAACTACGCGGTCCGACGTTCACCGACGAAGGCCTCGAAACGGTGGCGGAACTCGACGGGGTGTCGGTTCTCGGCTTGATGAATACAGGAGCCGGGGATGCCGGACTCGAAGCGATTGCGCCGCTTGAGAATCTGAGGGCGATCAATCTGCGGCGGACCAACGTCACGGACGACGGACTGGTTCACCTGACGACGTTCGAAAAGCTCAAGGATGTCGACATCCGCTTCACCAACATCGGGGATGCCGGGATGGTGCACGTCGGCAACATTCCGTCCCTCGCCGCGATCAAACTCGAGTCATCGCAAGTGACCGATGCCGGTTTGGCCAAACTGAATCCCGACCAACCGATCACAATGGTCAACGCCGTCGGCCCCTATTTCTTCGATCCCGTCACACCGCTCGCTCCGTTTAAGGAGTTGCGGGTCCTCCAACTCAGCGATACGGGGATCAGTGACGACACGCTGGCGGGACTCGAGAATTTTCCGAAGCTCGAACGCATCGACTTGATGCGGTGTTTTGTGGGGGATGAGGGTCTTGAATTTCTGAAGGGGAAAGCCAACCTGAACTGGTTGAATTTGCGAGATACCACGGTCACCGACGCCGGTCTGGCGACCGTTGGGGAGTTCGAAAATCTCAGGGTGCTCGAACTGGCCGAGTGCTTCATCGGCGATGAGGGAGTGGCCCATCTCGCCCCGCTGACTCAATTGGAAGTTCTCGGTTTGTGGTCGACCAAGACGACCGATGCGGCGCTCGATACCATCGCCGGATTCAAAAAACTGAAGGACCTCGACCTGCAACTGACCCAGGTGACGGATGACGGGCTCAAGAAACTGCTCACGCTCGATCAACTGGAGTCACTCAATCTCGCAGAAACGGGCGTGACCGATGCTGGCATAGAAGTCGTCGCCGATCTGCCGGCACTGACAAAGCTCGACGTGAGAACGACGAGCGTCACGCGAGAGGCGATTGATCAATTAAAAGAAGAAAGGCCGGGCCTGCAGGTGATCTATTAGTGGCAGATATCGGCAAAACAAGCCCGCAGCGCCAGCAAGGGACTCAATCACTCGGCAGCGCCCCAAGCGAGACGTTCTCACTACTGGCAAATCAAGAGAGTTGCGCCTTCAATGACGCAACATCGCCCACCGGCTCGTGACACACGCCCTTCTCACAAACGAACGCTTTCGTCTTCCCATCTGGTGAAGCCTTGCCGCGGATCAGCGTTTTCAGCGGGCCTTCGGTGTCGCCGGTGGTGCGGACGAGGACCTGATTAGGGCGGAAGCCTTTCCGAACCTCGGCGACCATCTCGTTCCCTTCCTCCGATTGATTGGGGTCGACGATCACGATCTCCTGCGTCGGACCGAGGAGAAAATCGAGGGCGATCAGCCCCTGCCCGGCGGCGAGTGGCGATGAAGCAACCACGCCTGAGATCGCATCGAGCGTGCCGATGGCTCGGTCTTCGAAATCGGTCCGTGTCGTGAGGCGGGCGAGCTTGAGCAGCGCCGTCGCCGCCATCGTGTTACCCGCGGGGGTCGCATTGTCTTGGGCGTCCTTCTGCCGAACGATCAACTCCTCGTGGTCCACCGCCGTGTAAAAGAACCCGCCTGCCTCTTCGTCCGCGTAGCGAGCGATCATCTGCTCGGCGAGCTGGACCGCTTCGGTAATCCAGCGTTCGTCGAAGTTCGCTTGATACAGTTCAACAAGCCCGTCGATCAGGCAGGCGTAATCGTCAAGGTACGCGTTGAACCGGGATCGGCCGTCTTTATAAGCGTGCAGCAGGCGGTCCTCTTTGACGAGATTCTTAAGAACGAACTTCGCCGCCGAGGCGGCGGCTTGGGTGTATCGCTCGTCATTGAGCACCGCCCCCGCTTGGGCCATCGCGGCGATCATTAAGCCGTTCCAGCCGGTGAGGACTTTCTCATCGCGGCCGGGGTGGATCCGGGACTCGCGGGCGTTGAACAATTGGGAACGAAGCTCTTCTAGCACCCGTTCGAGTCCGGCAGCATCGAGGCCGAAAGGTGTATCTTCCTCAGCAGTGTAAGGTTGACGTTCCAGAATCGACTTGCCTTCCCAATTTCCCTTTTCGGTCACGCCGTACGCCCAATTGAACACACCAGAGTCTTCCTCGTGATCGGCGAGATAAAAATCAATCTCCTGCTTCGACCAGACGAAGAACTTGCCCTCTTCCCCTTCGCTATCGGCATCCTGCGTGCTGAAAAATCCTCCCTCGGATGAGGTCATCTCGCGAAGTACATAGTCGCAGGTCTCCCAGACCACGCGGGCGTATTGTTCGTTGCCCGTCGCCTGATAAGCCTCCAAATATGTGGGTACGAGTAGCGCGTTGTCGTAGAGCATTTTCTCGAAGTGTGGCACGAGCCATTTGGCATCGGTCGCGTAGCGGTGAAAGCCGCCGCCGAGGTGGTCGTAAATGCCGCCGCGGGCCATCTTGTCGAGCGTGAGGTTCACGACCTCCAATGCCTCGTCATTGCCGAATCGCTTATAGCACCGCAGCAGCACCCGCAGGTCCATCGCGTGCGGGAATTTTGGGGCGCGACCGAAGCCGCCGTGCTCTCGGTCGGCGGAGCGCACCAGTTTCTGCATGGCGTTTTGGAGTGCGCCGATCCCGAGCTGCTGCGGCTTGTCATCGGGAACCGACATCGTGGCCACGGCATTGGTCAGTTCCGCCGCCCCGTTTTCGACGTCGCCGCGGCGATCGACCCAGGCGCGATGAATGTGCGTGAGGATGTCGCGAAAGCCCGGCATGTTCATGCGGGACGTCGGCGGCCAATAGGTGCCGCCGAAGAACGGCCGACGGTCGGGCATCAGGAAGACCGACATCGGCCAGCCACCGTGACCGGTCATCGCCACGACGGCGTTCATGTAAATCTGATCGAGGTCGGGCCGCTCTTCGCGATCGACCTTGATGCAGACAAAGTTCTCATTCATCACCGCCGCGATGTCGGCGTTCTCGAAGCTCTCGTGCTCCATGACGTGGCACCAGTGGCAGGCGCTGTAGCCGATCGAAAGAAAGATCGGTTTGTCTTCCTCACGAGCCTTCGTCAGGGCTTCCTCCCCCCATGGATACCAGTCGACGGGATTCGACGCGTGCTGCTGGAGGTAAGGACTCGTCTCTTCGGCGAGGCGATTTGAGGAGGCGTCTGCGGCTTCGCTCATGGGATTGTCACGGCTCGGTTGTTAAGGTCATTTGGTCACGCGCATCGTAGGAGTCCCCCTTGGCCCGCTCAACACGCGGAGACGATATGCCGCCCCAATTTCCCACTACCGCGGCTTCCGATGGCCGAATGCCGAACCAATCCCGCCCTCGGTGGTCGATTCTGACGTTGTGGGTGGCGTTCTGTTTCAGTCTCAGCGCGACAACGGCACTGGCTAAAGAACCTCGACCGCTGACCGAAGTCGTCTTCAAGGCGGGCGGAAAGGAGATCGCAGAATCGGGACGGGTGATCGTCGAAGCAGCCGATGGCGGGATTCTGCTCGAAGCCGTTGACGGCCAACTGTGGAACGTCACCCCTAAGGCGATGGTAAGCCGGACGCATCTCGATCAGCCCTTCCAACCGATTTCGGCCGATGATTTTGCCGGCAAGCTTCAAGAGGAATTTGGGGAAGAGTTCTCCGTATCCAAGACCAAGCACTACGTCATCGCCAGCAGCGCGGCACCGGAGTTCACCGACTGGTGCGAGACGACGCTCGAGCGATTCTTGAACGTGTTCACGCGATACTGGGATCGCGACCCGCTCGAATTGCACGAGCCGGAGTTTCCGCTGGCTGCGATCATATTCAGCGATCAGGCGGCGTTCGCCCAATATGCCCGCGCCGACATCGGCGACGCCGCGGCGACGACCATCGGCTACTATTCGATCCGCTCGAATCGGATCGTGTTCTCCGATTTGTCGGCCCGATTTCGGGGGCGACAAGTTAAATCGCGAGCCGAGATGAACCGGTTGCTCAGCGCGTCGTCAGCAAACGTCGCGACCGTGATCCATGAAGCAACGCATCAGATCGCGTTCAATTGCGGTGTTCACATACGGTACGCCGATAACCCGATGTGGATGACCGAGGGTTTCGCGATGTTCTGCGAAACCCCCGACCTGCGCTCGACGAGCGGGTGGCGCACGATCGGTGACGTCAATCGCGCCCGGCTGCCGGCGCTGCGCGGGGCAAGCCTCGATATCGACAGACTGATCTCTTCAGATGACCCGTTGCGTGACGCGTCGACCGCTCGCACGGCATATGCCGAAAGTTGGGCGTTGACTTACTTCCTCGCGAAGGCGCGGCGGGGCAAGTACCGCGAATATCTGGAGGCGATCGGCTCGAAACCCCGCCTGATTTGGGACGATGCCGAGACCCGCCGGGCCGAATTCGAGGCCCATTTCGGCGATGTCGACGAGCTGCAAGACGCCTTTCGCCGGTATCTGTCGCGACTCCGGTAATGCCGTGCCCTTCGCGCAGGCCGCCCGGCTGCGTACACTTCCCGACCCGAAACATTCCATCAGCGAGTAAGAATAATGGCCAAGACCCAACGCAAACTGAAAAAAGCCAACCACGGCAAACGCCCCGCCAGCGCCCAAGCCCGCCGCTCGAAGCGGGCGAAGATCAAAACGTAGGCGCTGAGCGGCTCAAAGCAACAAGCCGCGCACGAAGTAAGCGGATCAAGGGGAAAAGTTTCCTCGCTCGATCCGCTTACTACGTGCGCGGCTTGTGCATGACGATCGATTTATTTCGTGGTCCGCTTCCACCTCGCTCGATCCGCTTACTACGTGCGCGGCTTGTGCGTATTGATCATTTCATTTTGGCGGCCCGGTCGCTCCACCAAGTCGATTTCGGCAAAAAGCCGAACGAAATCAGCAGCAACTGGCTTGCGGCGAAGATTCCCAAGGCCAACATCACGCCTTCGGTGAAGCCGTACGAGTGCAGGCCGACGCCGAGCTCGTTGACGCCGTACCAACTCCAACTGACGACGATATTGCCTGCGATCGCGAGCATCGCGAGGCCCCGATCGGTGATGACGCGATCCCAACGGGCGTGCAGCACAAGCGCGTTCCAGAGCACGATCATGAGGGCCCCGTTCTCTTTCGGGTCCCAACCCCAGAACCGGCCCCACGAGTCATCGGCCCATAATCCGCCTAGGACCGTGCCGACAAAGCTGAAGAAGATCGCAGCACACGTGATCCCGTAGATCATCGACGCGAGGGTCTGGCCGATCGTCTTGGTGGTCTGTGTCCCCGCTGGGCGATGGAGCATCGGGGTCAATATTCCGGTCAAGATGTAGAACACGCCGAACAGTCCCGCCACATAGGTGGCGATGTAACCGGTCGAGATGCACACGACGTGCGTTGCGAGCCAGAACTGCGTATCGAGCACGGCCTGCAACACCGTAAAGGTGTCGCCGTCTCCGGCGAGGGATTGGGCGATCAACAGCGTGGCCGCCCCGGCCGACGCGGCAACCGCGTTGCCGAAGCCCATGCCGAAGAGCCGTTCGCAAATTAACCCCATCAGCACGGCACCCCAGCCGATGAAGACGGCCGAGCTGTAAAGGTTGGTCACCGGCGGGCGTCCCGAAATATACATCCGCCCGATCAGGGCGAGTGAGTGGACGCACATCGTGAAGGCGATCAGCCAGAACGCCGATGCCTGAATCGGCCGACCGGCCCGGAACGCTGAGAACAACCAGCCGACGAGCGTCAGGCCGAACGCCATCAGGTAGAGGACGAAGCAGTTGAAGAATGGTGCGGCGTGATTGAAGTAGGCTTCGAAGCCGAGTTTCTTCCGCGTCGTCTCCGGCGGGAGGGTTTCGCTCGCTGCGAGCAATTCGTCGACCGCGGCGTTGAACTTGTCAGGGTTCTCGTCGATGTAAGCACCGACGACTTTTCTCCACCCCGTGACCGTCGGGTGCGCCGGCGGGCTTTGCTCTCCGGTCTGTTGTGCGCGGAAGTCGGCGAGCAGCGCCTTCACCTCGGCGTAACCCAATGTCTCCCACTCTTTGTCGATTTTTTCGACAACAATCGTCTTGCCGTCTTCCTGTTCTTCGGCCTCGCGCGTACTTGTGACGACTGCCGACAGCGGCGGTTGCCGGTCGGTTTTGAATTGCTCATGCAGGGTTTCGAAGCCGTCGACACCCTGCCCCATTTGTATCGATCGCGTCAGCAGGTCGGTCTGAGGTTCGAACGAGCCGCGAAGCATTCCGACGTAAGAAATCTTTCTCGCCAGGTCGAGAACCTTGCGCTGATAGACGGTGAGCCCGGAGGCATCATTCTCCTTCTGCTCATTTGCCGATTGAGCTTCCTTAAAGAAATCACTCGGCCCGGAGGGTGTGCCGTCTTCGTTCGGTGGGGGGAAGATGGCATCCTGAAACTCGCTCAGCGAATACCGCAGGCCCTTGCGCATCTTCAGCCCGAGGGTGTCGAGCAATTCGAGATTGTCGATGCGGAAGACGCGGTGCTCGGCAGCCTTGGTCGGATTGGCGATCAGGTCGAGCAGCCATTGGATCGCCGGTTCGGTTCGGTATTCGTCGCCCGCGAGCGGCACATTGTAGGTCTCATAGTTGCCGATCACTTGCCGCAGCGAGTTGCGGGCGAGCGTGTCGATCGGCTTGGGTCGACCCTGATAGATGACCGGAATCTGACCGAAGCGGTACAGGTCGTACCCATCATCTACTGCGGAGGGCGGGGCCATTTTTGAGAGCGCATACCCTCCCAAGACTATCACGATCAACGCGGGAAGCGCCCATCCTGCGATGCGAATCGCGGCGGGATCGGACTCCGGAACGTCGGACGGTTCATCGTTTCTCAATTGAGCGGCCATCGTCACGTTCACATCGCGAACGCGTTTGCCCATGAACCGCAGCAGTGAGATCACGAAGTGGGCGATCATGCCGAAGCCGACCACCACGCACGACACGTAAGGCAGCATCCAGCCTTCGTTCTTCGTGACCTGCAACGTCGTATATTCGATGCCGGTACTCGGGTCCTGAAAGTAACCGCTCTGATAAAACGTTTCGCCGCCGTATCGCAGCGGGTTGTTCATCCAGACGCGAATCTCACGATCGGTGCCCGCATCGGGGTCGACCAAATGGATGACCGATTCGTAATTCCGCGGCGTCGATGTGCCGACGTAATCTTCTTTTTTGACGTCGTTTAGCGTGACCGTGAACGGTCGATAGCCCCGGCGAAAGCGAAGATCGATCGCGTAGGTCGTGTCGCCGACTTCGAACGTGTCGGCTTCGTTATCAGCGAGCCATGCGGAGACGAGATGCGTCTCAACCGGCTCGCCGGAATTTTTTTCGAGCAGCGTGACGTAACCCGACGCGACATCGGCTTTCGAGTCGGTGTCGACCCCGGTTCCCATCCGAGTTTCGATGGCAATCCAATCGGTCCCCTCACCTGTCGTCGCGGGATTCTCGGCATCGACGGAGGCCGCTTTTCGAAGCCGGCTGTTGGGAAGGAGCCGGTCGACCAGAATGTCGTAAGGCAACTCCGGATGGCTGATCGTGGCTCCCGGTCGGATTTTCGACTCGGGGATGGCGACGACGCGGTCGGTCTCTTCGCCCGACTTGTCGACGACGACCAGTTCAATCTCGCGGATGTCTTCGACGTAGCTTTTCGTCTGACCCTCCCGTATCTGCATCTGGGCTTCTTCGGCGAATAGCCCCACGAGCAATTCGCTGAACATCAAGAGCACAACGCCGGCGTGCAGCAGCACGATGCCCGCGCGTTTTTTGAACGCCAGCCAACAGCCGATGAACAGGACCGCCGAAACGAGCAGCGCCTTGATGAGCTGCCATAAAATTCGTGTCGCGGAGGGAGAAATATCGCCGAGGGCGAACGTCATCGCCGTCGCCGCAGCGAAGAGTCCGGATGAGAGCGTGAGCAGCCAGAATTGCGGCTTGGAACCGCCTGAGGAGAGCTTGAGCCCCGCACGAACCGACAATCCGATCAGGGCGACGGTGGCAGCAAGCAGTCCTCCCCGAAACACGTTCCAGATCAATTCCCAATCGGCACGTTCGTTCTCAGAGAGGCCGACGCTGTCCATCCCGCCGGTCACGACGACATACGTTAACAGTGACCCCAGAGCGATCGTCACCAAGCCTGCGATCAGCCGGGGCCCCTTCGTCTGCACCTTGAAGCGGACGGCGTGCGCGGCCATCAGGTTGACGAACATCAATCCGCCGATCAGCCAACCGCCGGGAAATGGGAAGGCGACGGGTACTTCGAACGCGCCGAAATTGAGGACTTCGGGAATGCCGAGGTCGCCGAAGAACGAAACGGGAAACAGGTCTTTGATCGTGATCCACGCGACGAAGCAGCGGAAATATTCGTGGACGACGTCCCAGATGTCCTTGCGGTGCTGCGCAAGCGTGCCCACGAATACGATGAACACGGCCAGCGAAAACAACACGACCGTCAGCTTCAGTGAAGCCAGCGGCTTTAAGAACTGTTCGACTTGCGGGGCGACCGAAGCGAGGGTGTGCTCGCGCGGTTGTTCGCCGGGTGGCTGAGCGTCGGAGTGTGCATCGGAGACGGGCGCGTTCGTCGCCATGATTTACTCACCTGAAAAGCGGATGCTGCGGACGAACTTCTCGAAATTCGCCTGCTGCCGGAGTGCAAGGTCGGCGGGGCCTGTGAGTTTGAAGAACCAGGCTTTGTTACCTCGTTCGACAATGACTCCCAGGATGGCCTTGCGGGGGGAGCGGTCCTCAGGACCAACTAGAGACACATATTGACCGGTTGATCCATCAATGTCGATTGATCTTATCTCTTTCTCGACTTCGGCGGCGTCGAGGCGATCGAGTCCGACCTGTCCCCGCCAGCGATTGATATTCGGGATGGGATCGTTGGCCGCGGCCGGCAGATCGATTGCGGTCACTTCGGCCTGTTGCTCACCCTGTCCGACCACGAACGACGCTTTGCGGAACGAATTCGTTTCGCCCGGCCGCCATCCCTCCGGGACATCGAAGTTCAATTCCGAAGAGGTGGAGGTCTGCCGAGCCGGTGCGGCGGGACGTCCGGATGGCGGGGTCCGCCCGGTCCCGGCGAACGGCGGCACGGAGGTTCCTCCCGCCTTCACGCCGGAAAAATTGACGAGCGTGACTTCCGTTCCGTCGCCCAGCGTCAACAACCGCGTCTCTTCATTGAGGTCGCCTCCCTGATGCAGGTCGGCCTGATCCATCGGAGGCAGGTTGACTTGGCCGCGCCAGCGGTTGACGTTCGACAGAATGTATTCGTCAAGGTCGTCCCCGAAGATCGGTAGTCGGGTCACCGAGACCTCCTCGTCCCCCGTTTGCAGCGTGGCGAACCGAATCTGATTGCCGGCTTGTTGCGTCCAGCCATCAGGGGTGTCCCACGTGGCGTCGCCGTCATCGCCGAACTCGACCGATTTGACGAGTTCGAGGAACGGCTTCATCAGCGGCGTCACCGCCGCCGGATTACCGTCGACCTTGAAGAACCAGGCTTCTTCGCCCTGCGGAATGATCGCAGCGATCATCTGCGTCGGCTCGGCTTCGCCGGTCATGACCGGGCCGGGGCGCGGCTCAATCGCCGGGGCCTCCGCCGGTTTGGGCGCGTTGTAGACGGAAATGTCGTCACCGCCGCCGCAGCCGAGCAGGCAGACGGGCAATGACACCACAGTGAGCAGCCGAAGAAGCAAGCGCGACACGAAAATCACTCTGTGAGCAGGAGGCTGAGTCGAATAGGTCGACTTCCCATTATATCGCCCTCCCCCGGCACGCGGACAGGCGGGGAGGACATGATGACGCGGGGCGCGAAAGAATTAAGCAATCGGGAATTCAAATTGATTGCGGAACGGAACGTGCATCTTAAATCTGATTCGAGTTCGAATGCAGATGCATTTTTAGAGATGTCCGATGGTAACCGGCCTGAGAAAAAGCACGAATAGCGCGATCTCTCGGTTGGTTGCTGACGCCATCGCCGGTTCGGGAACGATTCCCGAGGCGGAAGCATCTTTGCAATTTCGAACCGTTGTTGACACTTCCCCGCTGTAGGACTTACACACCTTTGGTCCGGTCTCCCCGCCCGGACCGCGTCAGGCAAGGACGTCTGACACGATCGGTTTGACACTTCTGCGATATCCCTTTCCGTCCGCATTCCCCGCGCGGGCACACGATATCTCCGAAAGTCCCGCCGGTTTTTGGCCCAACTCGCCCGCCGCGAACGGAATGGATTCCGACCGTGAATGCCGCGCTCATTGTACTGGCCGTAACCGGTGCCGCCCCCGACGCCGTCCTCTACGACTTTACCGCCAAGTGGTGTGGTCCCTGCCGCGGCATGGAACCAACGATCCATAAGCTGACCGCCGAAGGGTTTCCGATCCGTCAGGTCGACGTCGATCAACGGCCGGATCTGAAAGCGAAGTACAAGATCGGTGCCATCCCGGCCTTTGTGCTCATCGTGAACGGTCAGGAGGTCGCCCGCAGAGTCGGCACCGCCACGGAATCGGATCTGAGGCGGATGCTCGCACGCGTTCCCAAAGTTCCCGACATCGCCTCCGGGAGGAGTCAGGTCGCTGATGTCAGGCCGGATGGCCGCGCTCGGACCCGGGCTGACATCGTTCGCGATTTCGCCCGTAATCGCCCTCCGGCAGGGCGTCAAAATTCAACATCACAGCCGAGCCGGAACTTGTTTCCCCCGGTGCGACTGGCTTCGAATGAAAGTTCCGGCGGTCTTGGTGGCGGAACGTCGATGCCGCCGGTATTCGGTGCGGCCGTCGAAAGCGGTTCAACCGCGAATGACCGGCGTTCAAGTAGCCCGCAGCGCCGCCTGCCCACTTCGTCAGGTCAGGTTGTGCGAGGTCAGAGCGACGATTCGGTCTCGGCCCCATCGCTCCTTGCGAAGAACCCTCTGCAAACGACCGTTCGCATTCGTGTCAAAGACAAAGACGGTGTCAATTTCGGATCCGGAACGATCGTGCAGAGTACGCCGGGACGCGCGATCGCGCTGACCTGCGGCCATATTTTTCGTGGCTTCCATGACGGCTCCGAAATCGAAGTCGATGTCTTTCGCGGCTCAGAGCACAAAACGCTCGCCGGCAACGTCATCTATTTTGACGCCGAGGACGCCGATGTCGGACTGATCTCCATTCCGATCCCCGTCAGCGTACCGGTCTCGAAGGTCGCCCCATTGAGCGCACATCCGAAGCCGAAGGCCATTGCGTTCAGTTTCGGATGCGACAACGGCGACAACCCGACTCGACGCCAGCACCGGGTCACTCGGATCAATCCTTACCGCGGAGCTGACACGATCGAATGCACCGGCACTCCGGTCAAAGGACGTTCCGGGGGCGGGCTGTTTGATGCCGAGGGACGATTGGTTGGTATCTGCATCGCCGCCGACAGTCCCCGAGACCGTGGGGTCTACGCGGGCCTTCGCGAAATTCATAAGCTGCTCGACAAAGAGCAGATGTCGGCTCTCTACAAAACAGGCCCGAGCCGCGGTAACGATTTCGCAGCGAATTCCGGCGGATCGTTGGAAACGGGTACTCAGAACTCCCGCCTCGCCGAATTGCTGGCCGAGGCCGAATCGGCTGACGCAGCGCCCCGCGTGCCCTCAAGTCGATCCGAGTCATCGCTCACATCAGGCCGCGGCGTCGGCGGAATTAATGGTGAGGAACTCGGCGCGGCGATGTCGGCTGGCGAAGGAGCCGAGATCGTCTGCATCATCAAACCCAAGAATTCGCCCGGAGCTGAGCCGCAGATCGTGGTCATCAACCGGGCGAGTCCCAAGTTCCTGCAATTCCTTCGCGGCGAGTTGCCTCGCACCGCGAATAATTCCGGTGAGCGAGATGCGTTCCGCACAGGCCCCGAAAACTCTCGGGCAACTTCGCGGCAGATGGGGACGGACGAGTCGAGCGATTCGCCGTTCGATCAATTTGTAACCAAGCCCTCGCTGGAAGCGGGTGGGCCCGATCCCACCTCTGCCCGCATCGAACGCTATGTCCGCAGCGCGGACTCTCGAGAGGAATATTCCACGTCATCCTCGAAGTACGATGAGTCGGTCATTCGTTAGCGTGATGGCTTCGATCAATTGCAAAAATTTTGGATGTTCACCGCCGGCCCGCAAAGTCCTGTTGTCGGACCGAATCAAGCCGACGATACTTAACGAAGTCACTCGGACGGAACGATGACACCTGGAGCAGATTTTGCTCCTCGAACCGGTCGGATCCCACACTGCCATATCAAAGGAGCAACCTCATGCCCGTGTTGCAGGACAATTCCGAAGCCATCGGAAAAACGCCGCTTGTCAAAATTAACCATCTCGCCAAGGGGCTTGGTGCGACCGTTCTGGCGAAGATCGAAGGACGAAATCCCGCTTACAGCGTGAAGTGCCGCATCGGCGCGAACATGATCTGGGATGCAGAGAAACGCGGCGCACTCAAAAAAGGCATGAAGGTCGTCGAGCCGACCAGCGGCAACACAGGGATTGCCCTCGCCTTCGTTTGCGCGGCACGCGGTTATCCGCTCACGCTAACGATGCCGGAGTCAATGTCGCTGGAGCGGCGCGCGATGCTGCGGTCCTTCGGCGCGGAATTGATCCTCACGCCGGCTGCCGACGGCATGAAGGGCGCGATCTCGAAGGCCGAAGAAATGGCCGCGACCGGGGATTACTTCATGCCCCAGCAATTCAAGAACCCCGCCAATCCCGAAATCCACAAGAAGACGACCGGCCCGGAGATTTGGGAAGACACCAACGGTGACGTCGATATCTTCGTTGCCGGTGTCGGCACTGGCGGGACGATCACCGGGGTCTCCCAGTATTGGGAACAGGTGAAGAATACGCCGCTGCATTCGGTCGCTGTAGAACCCGAAGCTAGCCCCGTGATCTCCGGCGGCTCCCCCGGCAAGCACAAGATTCAGGGAATCGGAGCCGGTTTCATCCCCGACATTCTCGATACGAGCATCATCGACGAGGTCGTCACCGTGACGGACGAGGAGTCGTTCGAGACGGCTCAGCGACTCGCCCGCGAAGAGGGCATCACCTGCGGCATCAGTTGCGGGGCTGCCATGGCGGCGGCGCTGAAAGTCGCCGCGAAACCGGAAAACAATGGCAAGACGATCGTGGTTGTGTTGCCCGATATCGGCGAACGCTACATGAGCACCGCCCTGTTCGAGCACTACCGCGATGCCGCCCAACAGGCCGCGTAAGTGGCCAGATTGCTTAGCACCTCAAAGCCCACGGGTTGCAACCCGCGGGCTTTTTCATTTTATGTCGACTCGCTCGTAAACCTTCTTAAGCGGAAGCTCACACTTGATTGACGAAAGGGAAAGCATCGCATCGAGGCTGTCGTAAATCGTCAGTTCCCACCGTCGGTCGTCGATCCGCCGATAGTGATCGACTCGTACTTCGTCCTGCGACACGATCAGGTAGTCGGTCAGCGACTCCATCCTCTGATAGTTTGCGAGTTTTTCACTGCGATCGATCGCTTCGGTCGAGGGCGATGTCACCTCGAACGCGGCAAGCGGATTCGTGACGGTGTCGCCGTAGTCATCTTCGAGTTCGGGCGGCGACGGCGTCACTACAACATCGGGGTAGTAATAGCTGCCGCCGGGGATACGCACCCGCATGTCGTTCTGATAAACCTCGAACGTCCCCTCCAAATTTGTGCTGTAGAGAAACGCAAAAATGCTTCCCGCCACTAAGTTATGTGGCCGTCTTGCGCCGGTCACTTCGCGCACCTCCCCGTTTACGAATTCGTGTCGCAGGTCTGAGGCGCGCTCGAATGCGAGGTACTCCGCCGGTGTCATCTTCTGGAGTTCAACCGTCGCCATATCCACCTCGGAAAATTGAGAAGGTCATCGATGCGGACCGAATCGAAAAGTGCTATCGAGCAGCGGTTCTCGTCAGTCACTCGCTATCGAGAACGAAATGGTAAGCCTCTTTCAGCGAAATCGCACAACCGATCGAATCGATCGTAACCGTCGCTGCAAGGCCGGTTGAGATCGTCACCTGCCAACGGTCCTCGTCCAGCCGCTTGTAGTGATCGATCCTCGCCTCATC
Organism: Stratiformator vulcanicus; assembly: GCF_007744515.1. NCBI lineage: Bacteria > Pseudomonadati > Planctomycetota > Planctomycetia > Planctomycetales > Planctomycetaceae > Stratiformator > Stratiformator vulcanicus. The sequence goes on along the minus strand of NZ_CP036268.1, from coordinate 4,085,671 downwards.
CTGCGCCACGATCAGGTAAACCTGTAGCGACGGGATCGTCTGATAGTTCGCGAGTTTCTCTCGTCGGTCGATTGATTCCGTCGAAGGCGATGTAATCTCGAACACGACGATCGGATTGAGCAGCGTGTCGAACTCTTCGTCTTCCAATTGCGGCGGATGAGGGGAAATCGAGATGTCCGGATAGTAGTAACCGGCACCCGGAATGCGGACACGCATGTCGGTCGGGTAAATTTCGTAGTCGCGACCGGAGGACTTGGTTCCCAGAGCGATGATCAGATTCGACGTCAGAATGTTGTGAGACCGTCTCGCACCAGTCACTTCACGAATCTCCCCATTGACGAACTCATGCCGCAGGTCGGAAGCTCGCTCGAACTTCAGGTATTCCTCAACCGTCATCCCGACGAGTTGATCGGTCGCCATAGTGAGAACCTCGCAGCGTGAAACAGTGGATGCGGAACGGGTGATCGCCCGAGGTCAGTTTAGCCGCGCAGCGGTGCGCCCGCGAGAAATTCCCCGCGATCGGCGACTCAAGACCGGCTCGGCTACTTCGACTCGATCTCAATCCGCTCTCTTTTGCCGTCGGCCCACACGACTTCGATACCCTTCTTACCCAAGGTCGAATCGAGTTCGAGCGTCACCTCGTAGTTGCCAATTGCGGGCAAGCCGATATCGCCGGTCCGGCAGTCGAGAACGGGAATCTCCCAGAAATCGGGCTGCGCGATATATCGCACCGGACTGAGTGTGACCACGGTGCTGATCGAGGGCTTTTTGCCACTGACAGTCAGCACGAAGCCTTTGCCGTTCTTCTGTGCTGTGACTTTGGCAGTGGCCGTGGTTCCGTCGACGGTTCGTGAGAGCGGATCGCAGTTCGAACCATTCTCCGGTTGCCCCTCATTCGCCTCTCTTTTTCGACCGCCTTCCAACGTCACAACACGGGTGACCTTGCCGTCAGTCATGGCCACAAGCCGGTAATTGCCTTCGTTATTCTCCGGGACGACGAGCCGGAGTGTTTCGCGAAGTCCCTCTCCCTTGATCGCGTAAAGGAAGAGTCCGGCGATCTTATTTTGCTTGAGCAATTCGAATTTCACGGGTACGGGCCGAGCCGCCATCCGAGTGCAGAAGGTCAGGTTGCCGAATTCGTCAACTCCGCATCGGTTCGGGTCGAGCTGCAACTCGCCGGTGCCGCCCAGTTCTCCCGTCAGGCGGATCTGATGTCCTCCCGCCACGGCCTCGTTCATGTAAACGGAGGCCAGATCGACCTGATCTCCATCAGCGCTCACCGCTGGCGAAGCCGCGAATAGCAACAGTCCCCAGCAGAACACCGCATTCCGCAGATGAGTCATCAAACGCTCCTGTTCTCAAAGGCCAATCACATTCCGTCCGGCCCACACGCTACCGCGCCGCGGGGCTTCCGCCTAAACTTCGCCGGACGTTTCGCGAACTTCCGCCACCTCAGACGCGTCGTGCCGGTCGGAAAGTTCCCGCCGCTTCGGCAACACGAACTGCTTGAAAAGCCTCCCGCATGAATCCCCGCGAACAACATTTTCAGACCCGCTGCGTTCACGTCGGCGTCGACAAAGACCCCGCCTACAACAGCGCGACGACGCCGATCTACCCCACGTCGACCTTCTACTGGGACGATCCCGAGACGACGAAGGGCTACGACTACACCCGCAGCGGCAATCCCACTCGCCGTGCGTTGGAAGAGAACCTCGCCTCGCTCGAAGGGGGCATCGACTGCCGGGCGACCTGCACCGGCATGTCGGCCATTCTCGCCGCGCTCCAACTCTTTAAGACCGGCGACCACCTCATCGCCGGGCATGACATCTACGGTGGCACCTATCGCATGCTCGCCGACATGCTGCCCGACCTCGGCGTCGAGGTGACGTTCGTCGAAATGGGTAATCCGGAGAACGTCCGCGCCGCGATCAAGCCGGAAACGAAGGGTATCTGGATCGAGACGCCCTCCAACCCGCTGATGAACATCGTAGACATCGAGGCGATCACCGCGATCGCCAAAGAGCGCGACCTCATCACGATCGCCGATAACACCTTCCTGTCGCCCTATTTCCAACGGCCGATCGAACTCGGTGTCGACGTCGTGATGCACAGCACGACGAAGTATCTCAACGGTCATTCCGACGTCGTGGGCGGGGCTGTCGTCACAAGTAAGCCGGAGCACGCCGAGCGGATTGGCAAGGTGGTCAACGCGATGGGGTTAGGCTGCTCGCCGTTCGATGCGTGGTTAGTCCTGCGAGGGGTGAAGACGCTCGGCCCGCGGATGGAGGTTCACGAACGCAACGCCGGCGCTATTGCCGCGATGCTCGACGAACACCCGAAGGTGAAGAAGGTCTATTACCCCGGCTTGCCATCGCACCCGCAGCACGAACTCGCCAAGAAGCAACAACGCGGGTTCGGGGCGATCATCAGTTGCGAACTCGACGGCGATGTCGCGTACGTCAAACGCGCCCTTTCAAGTGCGAAGCTCTTCCTCCTTGCCGAATCGCTCGGCGGCGTGGAATCACTTTGGGAATATCCCGACACGATGACGCACGCGTCAATGACCGAGCGTGCCCGCCGTGCTGCGGGAATCACGCCGCAGACCATTCGCTTGTCGGTCGGCATTGAATACGTCGACGACCTGATCGACGACCTCTGCACGGCGCTTGAGGTTTGAGCGAGCACACCGGTGCCGGGGTGCGTGCCGTCCCCGCAGTTCAGAGTTCGCGAAGTTCTTGCATCGTTTTCAGTCCACAAGCCGCGCACGAAGTAAGCGGATACGCAACGGGTTGATCCGCTTACTTCGTGCGCGGCTTGTACGGTGAGTAAGCGCCGCGCGTGCTCCGCACAACATTCGCGTCTTGACTTCCCCTTTACCCATCGCATTCAATTTCGTAATGGGATGATCGCGGAATCACGGTTATGTGGTTCTGACTGCAGACGCCAAGCACTCGCGGGCCGCAGGCCGCGGCGTCGACCGAATCGAAGGATGATGCCTGACGAAACAGCGGGAGCCGACGTATGCGAACGATCGAGACGGGTGAAGAAGCACTCCGGTCCCTCTTTACGGGGCTGATCGAACAGACGTTTCAGACCGAACTCGGCATTGCCGACCCGTCGCTGACCGACTACCTCTCCGAAATGCTCGTTCGCTTCTGCCGGGTCGACGCGATCTTCAGCGTGCGTGATCTGGAGGGCAAACGGCTCGAAGAGATTGCCGAAATGCTCGTCGAAGCTGAGCAGCGGATTGCCGCGCCGAAACGCGAGCTTCACCGCCACATCGGAGATTTCGCGCTGTTCTGGTCGGGCGTCTTTCCCGATGCCCTGGCCCGCCTGCAGGCACCGATGCGAAAAGATCATCTGATCGACTACTGCGAGCAGGGTCGGCGGTCGTATTACATCGCCAGTACGTTCGATAGTGACCCGTTCGGCCGCGAGGCGCCCGTGTTGCGTCGACTCAGCGAGGAATTCGACGTTTGCCGCGAGGGTCTCAATCGCGTGCGAAGTGAGTGGGCCAATTTGCCAACCGTGGGTCGCTCGATCGATCACGGCAGTTCAGGCTCCTCAGACGATTGATCGCGTTCCCTTGTCGGCGTACGGTCAGTTTGACTGAGACGAAGGGAAACAGGCGTGTCCGCACCTCAATTACTGCCGAAGTCGCAATACTTCTGGCCATCGGTGCGGGGCCAGATGAACGGAATCGTGTTGGACTCAGTCCGCGATGCGTCGTTGGCGTTCACCGCGGTGATGTTTCTGTTCGCCACGCTCGAACCCGTGTTGATTGACGACAAGTGGGTCGGTCTGGTCGTCGCCCTCGACTTGCTGGTCGGAGTGCTGGCGGCGACGACGTTCGCCGCGATCAAGTTCGGGCGCCCGTCGCCGAAGTTTGCTCACGCGATCTGCTTTTGGCTCGGCGTGCTGGCCGTATTCAAAATCTGTGCGCAGCAAACGTTTCGACCCGATTTGCACGCCGCGCAGCATCTCTCGATCGTGATGGTTGCGGTCGGCAGCATCATGTTGTCGATGGCTTGGCTGTCCGCCTTCCTGCCGCTGGCGATCGGTTGCTGGTTCGGAGTCGGACTGGCGGTCGCACCGGAAATGGTGATCGGCTCGGAATGCTTCGTCGTGCTTTCGGCGGCGATCGTCTCGCTATTGATTTCGGTCATTCGGATTCGCTCCAGCGTGGCGGTACTCGATTTCCGGCGACTCGAATCGCGGAAGCGGTCATCATTGACGCTGGAATCGCAGCAATTGCGACGGCTCAATGAAATTTCTCGCCGGTTTCTTCTGACTGAACCGGGCGAATTCGAGAGGCGAGTCATCGAGGCCCTCGGCACGATCGGACGTGGTTCGGACGCCGATCACGCCTATATCATCCGGTTCACGACCGATACCGGGGAGGCCCGCATCGTCCACGAGTGGTGCTCGGCGGAAGTAACTCCCGCCACACCGCTGTTCCAGGATTTCTCGGTCGATCGATTTCCGTGGATTCTCCGGCGCCTGCTCCGCGGGGAGCCGATTTGCGTGCACGACGTATCGAAATTACCGGACGAAGCCGATATCTTTCGCGAGACGCTCAGTCAGATCGGTAGTCGATCGTTTATGGCAGTGCCGATGGTTTCATCGGTCGGAGTGTGGGGTTGTCTCGCGCTGGCGAGCCGCAGCCGATTCAATGTCTGGCAGCGAGAACAGACCGCCGTCCTCAGCATGGCGGCCGATGTGTTTCTCGGAGCGATCGAGCGGGAGCGCTCGCGCGAAGCGTTGGCAAAATCGCGTGAGCGGATTGAGCGGCTGCTCGAATCGAACGTCGTCGGTATTTTTTCGGCCAACATCGACGGATTGATCAGCGATGCGAACGACGAGTTTCTGCGAATCAGCGGTTATCACCGCGACGATTTACCGATCCACTGGACCGAAATGACGCCGCCGGAGTGGTCTTCCGCCGACCAATTGAAGGTCAAAGAGATCGCCTCAACAGGCTTCGCGTCGGCGTATGAGAAGGAATACATCCGCAAGGATAAAACTCGTATTCCGGTTCTCGTCGGGGGGGCGTTGCTGCCGGGGTCGCGTGGCGAAACGATTTCCTTCGCTTTGGACCTGAGCGAGTTGAAAGAGGCCGAGAAAAAAATCAACGCCTTACACGGAGAACTGGCTCGATCATCGCGGCTGGGCACTCTCGGGCAGATCGCCGCTGGTCTGGCGCATGAAATCCACCAGCCGTTGGCCGTGATTTCGAACTATTCCGCAGGCGGACGACTTCGCATCGATGCCGGCACGCTCGACACACCGACCATGCGCGGTCTTTTCGAGGACATCCACAAACATGCGTTAAGAGCCGGGGAAATTTTGGCGCGTATCCGCGACTTCGTTGCCGAGCGGGATTCGATTCGCGAACCGGTCGATGTCGCAAAAATGGTCGACGAGTGCCTGTACTTCGCCCGGTTTGACACCCGAGAAGCGGGCGTCAATGTGCATCGGCAAATTGCCGAAGGGTTGCCGCCGATTCGCTGCGACCGGACGCAGGTCGCCCAAATCCTGATGAATTTGCTCTTAAACGCCGTGCAGGCGATGTCGGACGTCGATGAACCCCGCGAGTTGACGGTCCGCGCCGCGACCGGAGCGCCGGGAGAGATTGAGATTCGCGTCGATGACACCGGCACCGGGATTTCGTCCGACGCCGTGTCTAAAATTTTCGATCAGTTTTATACGTCGAAGTCCAAAGGCCTCGGTCTCGGTTTGCCGATTTGTCTGTGGATCGCCGAGTCGCACGGCGGCTCGCTGTCGGTCGAGACGACCGGCCCGATGGGAACGACCTTCCTGCTAAAATTGCCGATCGATGCAGGGACGGGAGGAGCCTTCGACGGGAAATTGAGAGGCGAGGACTCAGCTCGCGGCGAAGAGAAGGCGATCGCCGTTTCCGGCACCGATTCTTAGAGCCGGTCTTGGAACAACTGCCGGAAAGCGGCACTCTTTCGAAATCTATTCTCTATTCGTCGGAACGTAACCGAGCCTTACGCTTCGCTCGTCTCGCCGGCCAATTCGCCGACGCCGGCGGTGGTGCCGAATGCGAACAGGCGGTCGTGGAGTTCGATCGTCGCCGAACCCTCCGGCGGCATCAGCAGTTCCCCGGACTGACGCCGAATAGCGACGACCATCATCCCGCGGCTGCGAAGATCGGTCTCGGCCAAGCGTTGGCCGACGAAAGGACTCTCCGCATCGATCTGCAGTTCAATCAGGCGAAGTTCGCTATCACGACCCTCGGCGATTTCCAGAAACTCTTCGACGCTGGGGTTCACCATAAAGCGAGCCATTCGCATCGCGCCACTGGCGAGCGGGCTGACGACCCGCGTCGCCCCGGCCCGTTCCAATTTTTGAATCGCCTTGTCACCGGTCGCGCGGGCCACGATTTGCAGGTCGGCGTTCAGCATCCGCGCCGACAGCACCACGTAGACGTTGTCGGCGTCAGTCGGAAGCACCGTCGACAGGCCGACGGCGCGGTCGATGCCGGCGGTCACGAGGACATCGTCATCGGTCGAATCTCCCGTGACGTACAACCAACCGCGATCCGCGCAAACCTCTTCGAGCCGCTCTTCATCGACATCGACAACGACGAATTCCCGATCGTGGCTTTCCAAGTACGTACACATCGTCTGCCCCATCTGGCCGCAGCCACAAACGATGAAGTGCTTGGAGAGTTCGTCGATGGCGCGGGTCATTTGGCGTTGTCCGAGGACGCGTTGCAGTTGGGCGTTGACGATCCATTGTCCCAGCGTACTCGCACTATAGGTGAAGACGCCGAGACCGCAGACCAGGTACGTGATGACGAACAACTTCCCGGTTGAACTGAGCGAGATCGTCTCTTCGTAGCCGACAGTCGTCAAAGTGATGATGGTCATATAGAGGCAGTCGAGCCAGCGAGCCCCCTCGATAATCCGAAAACCGAGCACGCCGACTGCCGTCAATGCCAGCAGCAGCAGGATCACAGCGCCGATCTCGCGAATCGGGCCGTCTGCTGCGGGCCGCTGCCGAACGTATCTGGTGCGGCGGGAGATCAAGGTGCGAGTCTCAGGGAAGCCGAAATAACCAACGGGAAAGCAACGCCGTCGGCAAGTCGTCGGCGAGCAGTTTCGGAGCGGCGTCGGATTCGTCCCGATCGGACAGAATCTCTTCGGCCGCGAGATAGCCGCTGCGTACGGCCCCTTCCATCGTCGCGGGCCAGCCCGTCGCGGTCCAGTCTCCGGCCAAATACAGACCGGGAACGCTCGTCCGTTGCGGCGGGCGAAGGCGATCACTACCCGGCGTCACCGAAAAAACCGCGCGGCGTTCCGTGACGACCCGACTGACCAGCAGCTTTGCGGATCGAACCTGCGGCCAGATGTCGGACAACTCCTCAACAACAAGGCGCGTCAATTCGTCATGATTGCCCGCGACATCTCGGCTGGCGCTGATGACGATCTGGTAGTAGAAACGACTCTCATCAGTTGGAGCGGCCTGCCCATTTCGAGATGCGATTTGCGTTCGGTTGAACATCCACTGGCTGACCCGATCGATCAGCACGGCGTGGGGCAGGTCGGTGATTTCGCGATCAAACCACAGGTGAACGCTCGAAATCGGGGCCGACTCGAGTTCTTGGATTGACTGGCCGACCTCAGCCAACGGCGGTTCCGTCAGCAACGAGTCGACGCGATGGTGTGGGACTGCGAGGACGACCGCGGAGGCATCGATGGTAGTTCCGTCACGAAGAGTGACCCCGGTCACCCGATCGCCCTCGGTCCGAAGCGCCGTCACGTTGGTCTTCGTTCGGATTTCCGCTCGTCGTGAGTCGAAGCAGGTGAGGAGCGATTCGCCGTAGAGGTCATCGAGTGGGACGGTCGGAATCTCGACCTGCCAGCCGGTGCGGTTGGCGAGAAAACCGTCGACAAAGACTTTCCGGCCGTAGGCCACGTCGATGCGGTCGAGCGATTCACTTAAGGCACTCACGAGCACGACGTGCCAGAAGCGGTCGATCGCAACATCGGTCTGTTGGTGTCGCCGGAGCCAATCGAGCAATGTTTCATTGCGGCGATCGGGGCCCAGTGGGCGTGCCAGCGCATGCAGGCCGCGGGCGATTGAGCGGCGGTCGGCAAACGACAAGTACTGCAGTCGAAGGAAGGCCGGCGTCAAATGGAAAGGGGCAGGGAGATTCGACGCTTTGAATCGGGCGACACGGCCGTTCGGTCCGACAAAATTCAGGCACTTCTCGACCCGGAAATGGTCGGCAATCCCAGTTTGTTCACAGAAGTTTCGAAAGTTCGTGCAGCAGCCCATGCTGACATGCTGACAGTTGTCGATTTGCATCCCGGAGGCGGGATCGTCGAACGACGAAGCGCGACCGCCGAGGCGGCCACGAGATTCCAGCAGCAAGACCGGAACTCCGAGCCGCGAGAGTCCCTCGGCCGTTGCCATCCCGGCCAAACCCCCGCCGACGATAATGACCGGAAGTCGCTGATCGCTGGATTCTTGATTTTCGGTCGTCAATGCTTTGCGGCTGCGGTCAGAGTCTGACGGAGCGGTGTGTCGCGCGGAGGCGATCGCAGTCGCAGCGATGGCGATCCGTCGGTGCAAAGAGTGTAGACCGTCAGCAGTGATTGGACGATCCATTCGGCAGGCAAATGCGGATCAACGGCTTCACAACACCATTTAGGAAGGCGGCCGGAGCCGTGCTGGGCGTGCTCGCATACAACAGGTGCCCCATTTGCCGCCGGGAATTGTCTCGCCCCAAAGACGCGTCGGGGCCCGTCTGTGGCGACTGTGCTTCCAAGCTCGACATCACGCCCTCCCCCTGTCCGCGATGTGCCGCACCGGCCGGACCGTATTCGGCTGACGAACAGGGATGTCGATTGTGCGCTCGCGAAAACTATGCCTTCTCGCGGACCGTGGCGATTGGTGTTCATGAGGGACTTCAACGGACGGCTTTACTGGCCGGACAAGCCAGTCATGGCGAAGTCATTCTGGAGTGGCTAACCGACCGGCTCTGGGAACGGCGATGTGAGCAGCTTTCCGCATGGAACTGCGACATCGTGACGGCCGTTCCCCGTCATTGGACACGGCGGATCACCACCGCCAACAACGCCGCGGAAGTCATCGGTCGCCGCCTCGCACGCCGGCTCGATCGACCGTTTCGACCGAATCTGCTTTCGCAGACGCGTTGGTCCAAGCCACAGGCATCACTTCGGCCGACCGCTCGACGGAAGAACCTCGGCGACACCTTTTCGATCACCGATCATCGCGTTGCCCGTGACCGCACCGTCCTTCTGTGCGATGATGTTATGACGACGGGCACGACGGCGCACCGATGCTCGCGGGCCTTGCTCGACGGTGGGGCGAAATCGGTCGACGTCGCGGTGCTGCTGCGTGGCGTCGGTCGCTTGGAAGCGACGTGAGGCCGGAACCACCCGAATTCTCGTCTTGCCCTGTCGAGTTCCTACCGGAAACCGAACTTACATGAATCAACCGCCGCAGGACGCACCCACCCCCACGACGGCGCTGCAAATCTTCGTCAAGGGTTTGGGGATCTCACTTCCGTCGATACTCACCCTGGTCATTCTGATCTGGTTCGGGGGCGTGATTTACCGCTACATCATCGACCCGATCAGTTGGGCCGTTCAATATTCGATTGCCAGTGTGACGAGTGATGCACGACCGGCCGACGGGCTGCTCGATTCCCCGCGTTTGCCGCAACTCAAATACACGCGGGCGCCCTACAACGCGACGTATCGCCTGACAGAGAATCGGCTCGCCAGCTTGAAAGAGGTCGTCGACTCGAAGGAGTCGATCCCGGTCGGCCTGCTCGAGGATGATCCGCGCGGAGTCTACATCGTCTACGGGAACGAGGCCGTCCCCTACGAGCACTATCGTGATGTGGCCCGCCGCACACCGGCCGCGGAAATGCCGACGAACGCGCCGAGTCTTTACGAGCGTCGCGTGACCTTCAAATTCTTCGGCAGCTCGTTTTTGCTCAGTTTGCTCGCGGTTCTGTTCGTGCTCAGCGGGATATTCTTTGTCGGGCGAATCGTGACCGTGCGGCTGGGTGCCTATCTCGTTGAGCGAATCGAGCGAAACGTGCTCGGGCGACTGCCGCTGATCAGCAAAGTCTATTCATCGGTCAAACAGGTCACCGACTTCTTCTTCTCGGAGCGGACCGTCGAATACAACCGGGTGGTGGCGATCGAGTATCCCCGCAAGGGCATCTGGTCACTGGGATTTGTCACCGGTAACAGCATGAGGCAATTGGTCGAGGCCGCGGGCGAGCCGATCATCAGCGTGCTGATTCCGACCTCGCCGATGCCGATGACCGGCTACACGATGAGTCTGCCTCGCAGTCATGTCGTCGATCTCGATATTTCGGTCGATCAGGCTTTTCAATTCATCGTCTCGTGCGGCGTGTTGATCCCCGTCGGACAGGCGGTGACGGCTACCACGTTGGCCGATCAGGTAAAGGCTCAAATCGAAGAAGAGCCCGTCGAGTACCCGGAAACGGGCAACGGCGCCGCACGTCGTGATGACGAAGCAAATTCGCCTTGAATAGGCCGCCCACTAAGAGGCCGCGGAGAGTTTTTTGAGAACGTTACGAATCGCAACCCGGGCAAGTCGGTTGGCCGTTTGGCAGGCCGAGCATGTCCGCTCACTGTTGCAATCTCGTCGGCCGGAGCAGCCGGTCGATTTGGTCCGGGTGTCGACCGAGGGTGATCGCAATCAAACTGATGCGCTGGTCGGTTTCGGCGGTGTCGGCGTCTTCACGCGGGAAATTCAAAACGCAGTGCTTGACGGGCGAGCGGACATGGCCGTCCACAGCCTGAAAGACCTCCCGACCGAGCCGCACCCTGAACTTCGACTTTCCGGCATCCCGTCAAGGGCCCCGAGATTCGATGCCCTTCTGCTGCCGGAGTCGGCACCGCAAATCGATTCGCTGGCAGAGTTGAAAGAGTCCGCGGTCGTAGCGACGGGAAGCCCCCGGCGCCGGGCCCAACTGGCGGCACGGCGGCCGGACCTCACATTTTGCGATGTCCGCGGAAATGTCGAAACGAGAATCAAAAAGCTCGACGCTGGAGAGTTTGATGCTTTGGTCCTCGCGGAAGCCGGTCTAATACGACTGGACCTCGCGAACCGCATCTCATTGGTGTTGCAACCGCCGGATGTCCTGCCCGCAGTCGGTCAGGCAGCGCTCGGGATCGAATGCCGGGCCGATGATTCGGAAGTCATAGAACTGCTGTCGGCGCTGTGCGACCCCGCGACGGTGGCTGAGGTCACAGCCGAACGGGCGGCACTTGCGGAACTAAAGGCCGGCTGCCACGCCCCGGTCGCCGCATGGTGTCGGGCGGACGGGGATGGGTTAAAGCTCGACCTGCGTGTGCTTCACCCGCATGGCCGGCAGGAGTACGTGGCGACACGCTCCGGTCCTCCTGAGCAAGCGGAGGAGATCGGCCGGCTCGCGGCCCGGGACGTGATTGCGGCCGGGGCGAGTTCCGTCCTCTGACGCGCGACGCCGCGATCCGGATGTCAGGCACCGGTTAGCAGATCGGCACGGCCCCGGTCGGCAGTACCGAGTAGTCTTCGGCGCTCATGGGATCGCCATCGGTCCGATTCATTTGATGCAAACGGTGCGGCTGCAACTCGTGCATAACCGAAGCGCATCCGGTGAGCATCATAACGAAGGTGCTCAATGCGAGCGCAATGGCCGCGTGACGTGATGATGACATAACGGTTCCCCTACCGGCGAACGGCCGAAGCGAGACAGGCTGAAATGGAAAGGGAGAGTGCAGAGAGGAGACATGGAAATAGCAAACGGCGACGGCCGCGAGAAGGCGGGCACGTCGCCGTTCGAATCGGATCGTAAGATTTACAGCCGGATCATGGTCGACGCCGACTGAAGTTTTTGTCTGCCTAGCGACGGAAGCCCGAATTCTGGCCGCTGGCCGGAACGATGATCGGGCCGTACGCGGAATTGGGCGCCGGCATCGGCTGGTATTGCTCCGCCTCCGACCGTTCCTGCCGCATCTGCGAACGGAAACCGTCGGCGGTCATCGTCGGCCAAGTGGGAGCCGGCGACTGACTGTAAGAGGGGGCCGGTGCGACCGTCGCGTAGTCGTACGGACTCGGCGCGCCCTGTTCGGCACCGTCATCGTTCTGGTTCTGAGAATACGTCGGCAAGACCTTCTGGTCATACCGGTGCCAGAACTGTTGCGAGTACGGCATGACCGGTGACATGCCGAAGCCGGCGGCCGTCTGGCTTTGAGCGAGCAGGTGTTTGTAGTTGTAAGGCCGGAAGTAGCGATGGCCCCCGTAGGCGGGGATTTCCTGGATATAGCCGTGCATCCAAGGGTCCGGTGCATCGTACGGATAGAGTTGATCGCCATATCCGCCGCTGAACCCGTGGGGGCTGAATTCCATTTGTCCGAACGCGACGGTCTGGCTGCCCAAGCCCGTGCATACTGTTGCGATTGCGACGAGTGTCCATTTCGCGAGCGTCATTTCACTCTCCTGCACGTTGCGGCATTGATGCGGCACAAACCGAGGTCGCAGCGCAACGGGGCGCTCCGGCCGGTACTGGTGTTATCGGCCGCACAACCGGTCTACTTGTCTTCTTCCGAAAGAATCCGCGCAGTTCGCTGACAGCACCGCAGTTCCTTCGACTGCCAACCATTTGCTTCGAGTACGAAGGGAACGACGGCCGCTCGTCAATTGGCGGTTAGAGTTCGAGAGCGAATTCGCCGGCTCGACCCCGGCAGCTTTCCTCACAGCGAGGCCCGATCACATGCGAACTGCTTCCTTTGCACTACTTATTGCCGCATCGGCGGTCGTGACGTCAGCCGATGCACACGAGCCGGTCATCGTCTCTCACGGCCATGGTCACGGCGGCCCGGCGTCGATTTCTCAGCAGACCTATCCCGATTCGGTCCCCTACGGCGGCTACGGCCCCGGCGGATACGAACCTCGATCGGGAAAACCGTATTACTGGACCGGCGACGGTAAACCCGGCATGGGAAGCCCGCAGGGCGACCCTTACACCTATCACTTCGGCCCCGGCTACTATCGCAACAACGAGTTCGGGCACTACCGCTTCCCTTATTACAGCTACCGTCGTCCCTGGTATGACGTCGGTCACCCGATTTACGTGCGGGACACCAACCAGCCCTGGTAAATCTGGGCCAAATCCGGGACCTGTCCCGGTCGTTGCCGCCTTGAACTCAACAAGCGGAGACCTGCGAGGGTCTCCGCTTTTTATTTGCGCGACCGGGTAGTTCCCCTATGTCGTGGAGCATTTGATCGTCACGAACGGAATGTCCGGCAAATTCGCGCGATCTGACTCATCGCATACGGCCCGATTGACCGATACGACATAACACGCGACAGGCCGCGAGGTCCGTACGGCGTGCGCGTTGGCAGTCGACCTACACCCATCAGCCAGACTGTCTGTCGAATCTCCGTGACCGGGCGTGATCATGATCAAGTCGAACGTCGATGACCACAGCTCGGATCTTCAACGCATGGACGGACAGGAGCAGGCACGGATGAGCGATCCGATGAAGCAGAACACGCCCATGAAAACCAGTGTGAAACGGAGTCGTTTGGCACTGACCACAATGTGCATGCTTACCTGCTCTGTGACGGCGGGTTCGAGCGCACTGGCACAGTACGTGCCTTTCGATGCCGAACCTTCCGACGGGCCGGTCATTCGGCAAGTGGCCGTCTCCAAGCGAGACCGACCGCTGCCGCCGCAGATCAGCGAGATGCCGGACATCATGGAAGAGCTTGAGGTGATTGATCAGCGAAGCCAGTTGATCGTCGCCAACGCGAACGTCGTCCGTACGGCGATTGCCGATTCGACCGTGATTGAAGTCGTGCAGTACAGCCCGAACGAAATCGCGATCATCGGCGTCGGGCTCGGCTCGACGACTTTGACGTTGTGGTTCGAAAACGATCCCCACCCGCTGATCTACCTCGTGACGACCATCGAAGATCCGGGGTTGGAGCAGCAACGCGAAGTCGACTACGGCAAGTTGGAACGCAAACTTCAGGTGCTGTTCCCGGACAGTCAGGTCTACCTGATGCCGCTCTCCTATAAGATCGTCGTCAAAGGCCAGGCACGCGATGCCGAAGAGGCCGCCCGCATCCTCGAAATCGTGCGTGGCGAAGTGATCGACGAATACGGCGGCTTGTTCGGACCCCAAGGGTCGGGAGCCAACGGCGGCGGCAACGGGATCGGTGACAACCTCTTCTTCGGAAACAATGCCGTCGACGACTTCGGCTCCTCGTTCATCGTCAATATGCTCGAGGTGCCGGGCGAGCGACAGGTTTCGATCCGCGTCCGAATTGCCGAACTTAATCGTCAGCAACTGCGACGGATGGGGATCGATATCTCAGTGCTCTTCAATAATGGACGTCACCTCGTTGATGCCGCGATCGGTGGTCTGCCTTCGACCATCACCGGTATCTTCGAGAACGGCGAAGTCAACGTGCTCGTGAACTGGCTTGCCACAAACGGCACGGTCAAGTTGCTGTCGGAGCCGACTTTGACGGTCCTGAGCGGACACCCGGCGAGTTTCCTCTCCGGCGGTGAGTTCGCGGTCCCGACGATCGTCGGTGTCGACGGAGCTGCCGCTCAGCAGACGACCTTCCGAGGGTTCGGTACCTCGATCATCGTCACCCCGACGGTCATCGACAAAGACCTCATCCGGATGAGAGTCGTACCCGAATACAGTGAGATCAATGCGAACCAGTCGGTCGGGGGCGTCCCCGGGTTGGATTCACGACGGGTGCAGACGACGGTGGAACTGCGTGAAGGCCAGACGCTGGCCCTCGCCGGTTTGATCGGTCGTCGGTCCGACACCGAAGTCACGCGGATTCCGTTCCTCGGCGAACTGCCGATCATCGGTTCGACGATCTTCAGCGCGAAGCGTGCGACCGAAGACGAAACCGAACTCCTCGTGCTCGTCACGCCGGAACTGGTTCGGCCGATGGAGCCCGATGAAGTCGCGCCGGTTCCGGGTTGGTATGTCACTCACCCGACCGACGAACAACTCTACAAACATGCGATGACCGAAGGTGCTCCCGACCTGGGCGTCTATCAGATGGGCCCGATCGGTCGCGATGCGACGTATCCGCGGGAAGTCGGCTATCACGTGTTTGAACCGGCCCCGGGTTCGGCTCTGTATTCGCCATCGACTCCCTACCCCGGCGGAAACGTCGCTCCGTTGCCGGCTCCCGGAGCCTCCGCTGGCAACCTGCCGGCACCAATCTACTCCGACTCGTACGAGTCGATGCCGCGGCACAACATGCAGCCAAACCCGCAGCCGATGCGGCGAGCGATGCCTCAATCGGCACCGGCACCACGTGAACACTACATGCCGCGTGAGCAATCGACCCCGCCGGCACCAACACTGCAAACACCGCCGCGATCGGCACCGCCGGTTCGACGGGCCCCCTCGATCACGCCGCCGCCCGCTCCGAACACGGCACCCGGACTGCCGGCACTGCCAAGCATGACGCGGTCACAATTTCAACGCCGCGGAACGCAACAGGGGCAGGTTTTGCCCGCCGGAGCGACACGTCAAACGCCGACGATTCAGCCGGCTGGCCTGCGTCGTTCTGAGCAGCAATCGTCCGCACCGAAACACGCCGGTTGGTGACATCGTCGCGATTGGCTGAGCCGGGCGGTCGCAAAGCGGTCGTCGGCTGCTTGGCGGTCGAAGTGGGTTTCGATGTCATGCCGACGATCGGCGGGTTTCCACAACAACCAACGGCGAGGGGCGAAATGAGGTCGACCTGCGCGATCGCGAAGCTTGTTGTCGTTGGCACCTGTTGCCTCTTAGTTGGTTGTGCGACCGGGGGTCATATCAAATGCGATGCGGACTGTTCCCCGTCATTGACTAACGAGATTGCGGCTCCCTACGCACCGCGCCTCGATAGCACTCCCGAGAGTAACGCAATGCCTCCGGGTTATCTGACTCCTTCAGACGACGATTTGTCTGCCCCGCCGACGGAAGTGAGCGAACCGGTTGTGGATGAACCCGCGCCAAGCTCGGTCGAACCTCCCCGGAAGTTCGAAGACCCCTTCGGCCCCGAACAATTGGTGCCGCCAGCACCGGAAATTCCGTCAACTTGAAGTCTCTGATTACGAATCTCGGTCACTTCCATATCGAGAGGATCGAGAGAATCGACACGTTCAATGAAATCGGAACAACGATCGTGACGGTCATCCGCCGATAAGTCCCTATGAGAAGTTCACCCCGCACTGCGACCTCCCGCAGAGGTCACAGATCTTCGGAGACGAAGTGATGAAATTCCCGACCATGAGCCGATTCGCGATTCCCGCCGCGATTCTTCTGACCATTTCGACCGGCTGCTCGCACTATTCCGGATGCCTGGCGTCCAAGGATTGTGGCGAGGCCGAATGCGGCGAATCGTGTTCGACAGGATCGTGTTCGACAGGGTCGTGTGGTTCCGGCCTGTTCGGCTGCAAACTGTGCGGCGGTGGAGCCGGCATGTTGGGCGGATGCCTGTGCCGCCGACATAAAGCGATTCCCGACACGCTGCCACTCGGCAGCACGATTCGGGCTCATTTTCACACCATGCAGACGAACGCCGAAGCCTCGGAGTTCATCATGCACCGGCATGAGTTCGTCCGCTCCTCTTCGGAGCTGTCGCCGGTCGGCAAAGATCACATCGTCGAGATTGCGGCCCGCGCCAAGAGCGCGCCTTTCCCCGTCGTGATCGAGCGAAGTGAGAACAACGCCGATCCGGAACTCGACGCCCTGCGACGCAACATGGTCGCTACGATTCTGACCGACCTCGGTGTGCCGGAAGCCGATCAGCGAACGTTCGTCGCTCCGGGATACAACAAGGCGGCTAACAGCGTCGAAGCGAGTACCGATTACTTCCAGCACATCTTCACCCGCGGCAACAACTTCAACAACGGCGGATTCGCCGGTGGTGGCGGCGGCGGAGTCGGTGGTGGGGTCGGCGGCGGCGGTGGCTTCTAAGGATTGGCTACCGGTTTCGTCGGGAAGCAGTTGACGTCGCCGACGTAAGGACGACCGAACCGAAGTTGCTGAGCAAATTAAAGCGGTGGGTTGCTCCTCAAACGCAGCCCACCGCTTTTTTATTGCGGTGGGCCGCAGCAGCAGTTTCAATTGGTCCCCATCGTGATAAAAGCGGTCTCTATTTGTCGGTTCTACAAGCCCCAGGCGCCAGCCGTCGGGAAATTTACTGGTTGATCGACCATCGGCTTGCGCCTCAGGCTGATATTGAAACGCTTCCGGCAGATTCGCGGTCGGCAGATTCGGTCTCGACACGACTTCTGCCTTCGTCTACAAACCCGGCCTCCTCTCACTCCATCTCCCATTAGTTCTTGCGACATCGTTTTCGGTCGCAGAATTTCCCTTCGAGGGTCGACGAAATGTTTCGATCGGCAGCGATAACGGTCTGCGCCCTGTCTACGGCAATTGCGATCGGGTGTCAGTCGTTCTCTTCGGAAGCAAACTCCGGGATCGGCCAATTGGCCGGTCGACTAAACCCGTCTGCGCAGGACGAACCCGGACGCGATGCCGAGAGTCTCGCCGGGATGCTCCGCGAGGCGGGCTATTCGAAGCGGGCCGACCAATTGCTTGAAAGCCGCGATGCAGGAAAGCAACAAGTTGCCCAAGCGCCGAAATCTGTTCTCCCATCGAATTCCGACTCCGAGTCGCCCTCGCCGAAGACGGTTGCTCAACTCGGCGGTGCCCCAGCCATATCAGACGACTCGCAGCGCGACCTGATTTTACCGGCCTCGCACGAAATCGAAGCAACCGGCCCCGACTCGCTGTCGACACCACAGGCTCCCTCGCCCATCAACTCGATGGCCAAAGGCTCGAACTTCGGTGCGCCGCCGGCACATCATCGACTGGCCGTTGCCGCCGATCTTCAAGGAGATTTCGCGGCCGCTGATCATCATTATGACGCGGCTCTTCGAGAACGTCCCCAGGACGCCGATTTGCTCAGCGATATCGGCTACTCATATCTGTTGCGCTCGGACTATCCTGCTTCTGAGCGTTACCTGCACACGGCGTTGTCGATCGAGCCCCATCATGAGCGGGCCGCCCACAATCTGTCGTTGCTCTACGCCAAATTGGGCGACTTCGGAAGGGCCGAATCGGTCCTGTCGGCCATTGTCTCACCGGCTGAAATTCGGACGAGAATGGCTGTGTTGAGAGACTCTCTCGATTCATCGAGGGGGGCGTCCCGGCCCGAGAACAACGCCCGTGCCCTCGCAGGCTCGCCCGCTTTGTCTCCGGTCTCTTCTCCGTCACGCCCCCGAGCCTTTGCAGCGGCACCGACTGATACGCCTCCTGCCTGGCCTCATAGTCCTCAAGATAGCTTCGATCAATCGCCGGTCGTGGTGCAGCGGACTGCCGCTCGGCCGCTCGACTCCTTCGAGGATGTCCAACGCGCCATGAGAGCCGAACGGAAAACGGCGATCTCAGCACGCCAGTCGCAGCACGAATCAACCACCGCACCGCTCCCCGGAGATGTTCATCCCGCGCGATATCAACGAACGCGTGATATGACCGCCGCAAGTGACACGGCCCCGCTGCCGATCCGAAGGACCGAAGTCGACCCGCACGATGCGTTGCCGTTGTGGAACCCTCCGATCAACGACATTCCGCAAAACCGGGAATCGTCCGCTTCCGTCCATCGCCCGTCGAATTCGATTTCTCGGGCCGACCACGAAGAACCCCGGCACTATCCGCAGGCTCGAAGGGAGCATGACCGCTCCTCGCCGCACGCCGATCGAAGCAGAAATCATCCGCAGCCGGCAAGTCCGTCGCGGTTCGCGCAGGCCGGTCACAGCGTGCCGGTTACCGATCGTGGTAGAGCCTCAACTCCGCAGCGGACGGCGATGGCTACTCCGCGAGATCAGAGCTTCGACTATGCGAGTCATGCGGCCGCTCTCATTGGCATGGAAGCCGGCCCGACGATGTTCCCGATGATCGATGACGAGCCGACGCCGCAGCCGGGATATGCGATGCAATCGGAACCGGGCTACGGCTCTCACGTGGGAGGGGCGGGCTATGCCGTACCGGCCGCTTATCAGCCGGAAAGTGGCCAGGCTTATCCGGTCCGGCCCGGTGAAAAGATCAATGCCACCAATCGCGCACCTGTCGCCGCTCGAGATTCGATGCTCGACCAAATGCACGCCCACCGCCAGATGCCGTCGGGTAACGGGGCGTACTCACCGCAATTCGGCGTCTACAGTCGCCCGCCGCAAATGGTGCCCGGGCATGACTACATCGGTTCGGCGGCGCCGGTCTACAATTCGCCTCCACCGGAGCTGTTTCGCACCGGGGATTCGGCCGAACGGGGGACGACGCCGGCCGAACGTCCCAAACGCTATTCCTACTAAGCCCTCACAGCATTAAACCATTGCGGCGACAAACTGTGGCGTGCCTTCGAGTGATCAGGACGCCTGCAGTCGGGCTTCAATCGATTCGATGACTTCCGCGAAGGAGAGGTTTCCTTCGGACATTCGAATTGAGGTTCCGTCGGTCAGCCAATCGCCGACCTTTTTCTCGGCGGAGATAACGGTGCTGTGATTGCGGCCGCCGAAGTGCTGGCCGATTTCCGCGTAGGCCGCCTCGGTATGTTTGCGTGCCAGATACATCGCCAGCATTCGCGGCCGACTGATGGACCGGGTTCGGCGATTCGACCGCAATTCTTCCGTACCAACGTTGAACACATCGCAGACGGCCCGTTCGACATCGGTGACCTGCACGACCCGCAGGCAATCCCGTTCGAGTTCCGTCAGAATTCGTCTGGCCGAATGCAGAGAGATCGGCTGCGTCGTCATGGAGGCGTAGGTCTCCAGGACGTTCATGGCCCCTTCGACTTCGCGAACATTATTTCGGAACCGGTTGGCGATGTAATCGCGAACGGTCACCGGCAGCGGCTTCCCTCCGACGAGTCCGCGGCGCTCAATAATCTGCCGCCGCGTTTCAACGTCGGGATTTTGCACGCGGACGACCGTCCCGGCCAGAAAACGCGAGACGAGTTCGTCGCTCACCTTCGTGAACAATCGAGGATGTCGATCGGCGGCCAGCACGACGGTCATCCCACGCTGCTCGAAACTCTGCAACGTATGCAGTAACTCTTCCTGAAAAACACGTTTCCCTTCGAAGAAGTCGACGTCATCGAGGATCAGCACGTCGGCCGTCCGAACCCGTTGCCGAAACGCCGGCGTCGTCCCTTTCTTTAGTGATGCGCCGAAATAATTGCCGAACGTTTCCGCGGTCATGTAAACAACCCGAAGGCTGTTCGCGGTGCCACGGACCTTGCGATAGACCGCTTCGAGCAAATGGGTCTTACCGACGCCCACGCCGCCGTGAATAAAGAGCGGCGAGGCCGCACCGGACGGGTCGGCCGACAATTGCGAGGCCGCTCGATGAGCGACTTCGTTGCATTCGCCGACGACGAATTCTGAGAAGTCCGAGAAGCGGCGGGGCGGACGACTGCGGTCACTTGCCGGCGGTGACGGGCGACGTCCGATCTTTCCTGCCACGGCGACCGCCGGACTATCAACGGGCGAAAAATCGGCACCGTTAGAGCGATCAGAATGACTCTGCGCCCCTGACGATTCCCCACTCGATTCCGATTGGGACGTCGCCGTTCGCAGTGTGCCGTCGACGCTGAATCGTAACTGTCCGGGGCGCCCGATCGATTCTCGCAACGCGTCACGCAGGACGCCCGAGAAATGTCGTTGCATCCAAGAAACGAGAAACGGACTGCCCACGCGAACGATCAGGAGATCGTCCTCGAGTTCAAATCGCACTTTGTCGCCGAACCAGTTCCGATAAGTCGTGCCGTCTAATGCGGCTCGGACTGTGTTCTCAATCTCGACTGTCGGATTCTCTTCCGACGCGGAACCCCGCGACCTCTCAGGCTGCATCTTGCAACCACCCCCGTTAAACGCGCGCAGCCCCACCGCCCGAATTCCAACCTGCCGAAGCGGCTTGGTCCTCCTGACCGAAGTCGGGAATCAAGACGTCATGGGGACAACGTTATGAATTTTAGAGAGCCGTCCGCAGACCGAAATTCCTTGGCACCACCTCGGTCTTCGGCGGACTCCGTTCTCACTCAGCTGGGGGACGATCCTACCCCGGCAGGTGCGACTGTCAAACACTCTCGCGACAGTTTCCGCAACGCTCGTTCGGACTTCCCGCCACGCTCGCCCGATGTTCTTGCTAGGGCAACTTTTCCGGCGTCCGCGCTTATTTACCGTTGATAAGATTTCTGTGAAGAAATTGTGGGAGAGATGCCCTATGCCGCAGATTTGCGGCGCGCTTTGAGCTTGAAGAAGACATGGTGCGTCGCGGTACTTGAAAAGCCGTGGTTGCCATAAAGCCTAATTGCAGAGTAGTTTGAGTCGTCGCACTGGGTCCCGATTTTGAGGCAGCCGTCCGCGGATGCCGTCGCAACCGCGTCACTGAGCATCTGATGTCCGAGACCGCGGCGACGGGCATTGGGATCGACTCCGAGATACACGATCTCGCGACAACCATCAGCCGTATCGTTCGCCAGCAACGTCCCGACCGGGGCATCATCCCACAGATAAACGAACCAGCGATCCTCTCGCACGATGCCCGTTTCACGCATTGCTGAGATCGCCTGTCGACCGCTCCTGAGCCCGGCGATTAACGGGCAGTCGAGACTGTCGATATAGGTTCGCTCCAGCAGTTCCGCGAGCGCGGTCTCGTCTCGAAATTCAGAGAAGGCGACGGCTCGGAACCTTGGCCCGCGCGATGGCGGATCGGAGGGCAGCGCTTTCACAGCGGTGTTCACAGTCGTGACCGGGCTCCCCAGCTCGCGGCCCAGGCATTGGACTGACGTCCCGAACTGGAATCCCGATGCAGCGAGCAGATCGCGATTCGGCGCGTCCAGCGGCGGTTGCAACAGGACCTGCGAGAACGCGGCTCCCATATCAACCAGTTCATCGGCGATCGCCTGCAGCAGCCGCTGGCGGACGAGCCGATCGATTCCGCCGGGGATCCACGTCATTCCGGTACCGTCGGCGGCGACGACTCCGAGAACGCCGCCGATCACTTCGCCGCGGTTGTTGAAGGCTCCGAAACAGCGATTCACCGAATCGTCTTGAGCGTCTTCTGCATTCAGCAATGGTGCCGCAGCGGCGTGATCGCAAAAGTCACCCCCGATCATCCAGCCGAGGGCTTCGGATCGTTCCTGATTCGTTTCGGTAAGTCGAATCATGACCGGTTCTTTCGTGCCGCGCTAGTCACAAGTCGAACCGATCGGCATCCGGTCGGTTTAGTCGGTCGGAACTCGGCAACAGGCCGGTCCGCAAGGGCCGATCTGCGGTGGCGGGCATTCTCCGGCCATTGGTAGTTGGCTCACGGCGGTCGCTCGGACGGCTGCCGGCGAGCTGATCAGCTTGGTGATCGTCTCAGAAGTGCAATCCGGGCAGCGAACCGAATCGTTCCCTCGCACGAGCAATTCGAATTCGCTCTGACAACGATCGCAGTGGTACTCGAACAACGGCATCGCAACACATCCTCGCCATCCTGATCATCGACCATTCAACAGCCGGACCGTGATCTCGCTCGCGGTATTTTCACACTAAGCCAGACCGCGATAGAGATCGACTCCGGCGTTTCTTACCGAACGACCACTTGGCGAGGCAAGGATCGAGATCAGCGAGAGGCGGTCCGCGGCAGGCGGAAGTTCGTTTCCGGTGAAAGCCCTCGTGAGAGTTCCTCACTATCCTCGTCTGAGTGCCAGCGATCGCCGTTCGGCGTCGGCTGCCATTGCTCCACACGCGGGGCGATCCGTTCCGGCTGCCAGTTGGCGTGCGTAAAAGAGTTGTCGAAGAGGTTGCTCGATGAGGCGCCGTGGTACAGCGGGCTGCCTGAGGAGCTTTCCTGCCCGGGCATTGAGGTCACCGCGAACAGGGCGATACACGCAGCCGCAAAGGACATCGCCGGCACCCATCGAGCCGCTTCCGACTGACTCGGCCGGATATTTCGCGTCCTGCGAATCCGATTGGAAACCTCCGGCCAGACCGAGTCTTCAATCGACGGCGTCACGTCTTCGGCGGTGCTTTCCAGCACTTCCAAGGAACGGGTCACCTCATTCCAGTGGTTTTTGCAGTGCGGGCACGAATCGACCTTCGAACGCACCGGCTCGACCTGAGTGTCTTCCAGGTCATCCCCGGCCAGCAATGCGATATCGCGGCGGTCCATATCACTCGGCAACGTACTCATCACTCTGCCCCGTCCTGCTTCTGTTCCGCATCCGAAGACTCATCGGACGAATCGCCGCTGTCGGCATCGCCCGGATTGAGTCGTGTCATCCACAATTTTGAAAATCGGTTCCGAGCTTCGGCCAGCCGCCACCGGATCGTCGCTTCTTTGCGACCCATGATCGCAGCGATCTCCGATGTCGAAAATCCTTCCAGATCGCGAAGCACGAGTACCGAGCGGTATTTCTCCGGCACTTGCTCCAAGACCTTTCGCACCTCTTGCGAGGTATCGATCGCCAAGCGGGGATCGTCCGACTCGGGATCGGGCGACCGCTCTTTTCCGATATCGGAAAACAGCGACCAGCGCCCCCGGCGTTTCTTTTTGCGGAGGTGATCGAGCGTTAAATTCACGCCCACCCGAAACAACCACGGTCCGAAACGTCGGCTCGTATCGAACTGATCGAGGCGCCCGTAGACCTTCAAGAACGTTTCCTGTGCCAGGTCACGGGCCGTTTCCGTGTTGTCGACGAAACGCATGATCACACGAATCAGCCGCCGCTCGTAGCGCAGCACCAGATCGCCGAACGCTTCCTGATCGCCGCGGCGGGCCATCTCGACCAGCCGCGCGTCACTCACTCCGGCACCCGGCGGTGCGGTCGAATCCGATTGAATCGTGGGCTTCGCCATCTCAGCGATCATACACTTTGCCTCCGAAGTAACTTACGAACGGAGACGGACGTTTGTTGGAAGTTCGAAACGTTTCCCGCCAAATGATTTTGACGGGTGACGATTCTACCGCATTTGCCGGTCGTCGGTCAGCCCCGACTCGACTGGGATGACCGACAACAACATTGGCAACGCCGGGCTTATCCCCATTCGTCGATGTGGCACGCCGACAGGTGTCGCCGTAGTCTTTCTTCGCCGCTTGTTCCGTTATCGATCAAATTCGCTGTTTCACGCCCTCATCATCGCCGGAATCCATGACCGACACCGCTCCTGATCCTTCCGACGCGACTCGACTGCCCACGCCGAGGCGACCGCTGTGGCTTCAATTGATGTTCCTGATGGCGCTCGTCCTGGTGCTCGCCGTGATCGGGTTCACCGTCTATTCGATGACGCTCCCGAATGAATGGTCGGTCGAAGTCACTCAGGAAATCGCCGCGCCGCCGGAGGAGATTTTCCCGTACCTCATCGACCTCAAGCGCTGGCCCGATTGGATCGCGTGGGGAGACGGACGAGACCCGACGCTCGCCTTCACGCCCGACAAAGAAATCTCGGAAGGCGTCGGCGGCAAACTGGTGTGGGAAGGCCGCGCCTTCGGCAATGGCACCGTTGAGATTATCGAGTCAAAGCCTCCCGTAATGCTGCGGTACAAGTTCCGCATTCAAGGTCGCGACCTCTCCGACGGTGGCACCATCACACTCGAACCCACCGACGACGGCTCGACAACGCAGGTCACGTGGACCGACGGCGGCGTCCATAACGACCCCTTCACCCGAATGATGGCCGACGTCATCGTCGACGGACTCACCGCCGACTACCAGCAAAGCCTTGAACGATTGGACGAGCAGGTCACGTCCGAAAAATGAGAGACAACCGCGAGACGCAAGCGCGATGTTGAGCATTCCTGAGTGGCCCGGACAACGTCCGGGCGGCGAAGCCGCAAGAGCATTCAGTCGCCGATCTCATTACGGACTTTCACCGCGTTCTTATTCACATGTGCCCTAACCGCAGATCGTTGTGCAGCAACTCGATGTGGAAGCGGAGATCAAAACGTGGCGTTGCGACCGGAGTCGAGAATGAGGATCGGGTAGCGTGAATCTGATTTTCGAACGCGTGCCGGGAGTTCGCATCTATGGTGACCTGCGGCCCTTCATTAAAGCATTGGGCCCGCAAGTCGCCGATTACGTTTGGCGTTTCGACGATGTCGAACCAATCTCGGAGTTCACCCGATGCCGCCAATCGGACTCTATGCGATATTTGACCGAAAATGAATTTGCGGCTGCCGTCGCGCAGTGCCCGCATTTTCAATGGGCGGTTGTATCCGCGATTCCGGCACACTGTCAGGATGATTTAACAACGCTTGCTGAAGCGCCGTATGCCGATGGAAACACGGGTTTTTGGAGTGGGGTGCCCTCGCCTCAATACTCGCTCGCGGCATTCGAAATCGTTTGCTGGGATTCGAGCGCGATCCTTTGCATCGGTGCTGACGAAACCATCGCCGCCGCATTCGAAAATGCATTTCCCGGCGCAGTCGATCTTGATGAAATAAATAGATTACGCCACTAAAAAGCGTCTCTCACCACTCACCCCTAAACTCTCACCTCCCATGAAACTCACCTTCCTCGGCGCCGCGGGCGAAGTCACCGGCAGCCAGCATCTTGTCGAAACCGATGAGCTGCGATTCCTGCTCGACTGCGGGCTCTTTCAGGGACGGCGGGCCGAAAGTGATAAGAAGAATCGTCGCTTTCACTGTGAGCCGCAAAAGCTCGACGCGGTGTTCCTGTCGCACGCCCACATCGACCACTGCGGCAACCTGCCGGGGCTTTATAAAGCAGGGTATCGCGGGCCGATTTATTGCAGCCCGGCGACGGCCGACATCGCGTCAATCATGCTGCTCGACTCGGCTCATATTCAAGAGGAAGACGCCAAGTACATGGAGCGCAGGCTTGGGCCGGATGCTCCCGCCTCGGAGCCGCTTTACGAGAAAGAACACGCTCACGGGGCGATCGGGCTATTTGAGCCGCTCGGTTCGAATGAGTGGCATGAACTCTCCCCTGCTCTATCAGTCCGCTTCAGTTCGGCCGGCCATGTGTTGGGCTCATCGATTGTCGAAATTGATGTCGACGATCGCCGCGGTCGCAAACGCCTTGTCTTCACCGGCGACCTCGGGCGACGGGGCAAACCGCTATTGCCCGACCCGACGATCGTGCCCGGCTGTGATGTGCTCATCAGCGAATGCACCTACGGCAATCGGACTCATCCGCCACAGAGTGATATCAAAGGCGAATTGCTTCGCATTCTCACCGAGGCCCAATCAAATGGCGGGCGGGTCGTTATCCCGGCGTTCAGCCTCGGCCGAACCCAGATGATCGTCTATTATTTAAATGAGCTGTGGGAATTAAAACTGTTGCCGGAGATGAAAGTCTTCGTTGATTCACCCCTCGCGACACGCCTGACGAACGTCTATCGCGACCATCAAGACATTCTGGATGAAGACGCGCAGCGGGTCTTAATTACCGATGACGATTTATTTGAATTCGAAGGCTTGATGTATATTCGCAGCCGGCACGACAGTATGGCGATTAATTCGTTGAAGGAGCCCTGTGTGATTATTTCGGCCAGCGGGATGTGCGAGAACGGCCGGGTGCGGCATCACTTAAAACATGCCGTCGCCGACCCGAATAATCGTATTATTCTGGCGGGCTATCAGGCCCCGCACACACTGGGTCGGCGATTACAGGAAGGCCACCCGAAGGTCCGCATTTTCGATCGTGAACTTCCTCTGCGGGCCAAGGTCGAGCAGATCAGCGGCCTCTCCGCTCATGGCGACGTCGAAGATCTCAAGTGGTGGTTCGAAGGACTCGCCAGCGAAGGCGGCATCGGCCGCTGCTTCCTCGTCCACGGCGACCCCGACGTCGCGAAGCGATTCGCGGGGATCATCCGGGACTGCTGCGATGAAGACCCCGAAATCCCAGAGTTCGGCGAAACATTCGAGGTTTAAGAGCGTGACGTTCGCAAAGAGAGATGCGATTTTTAAGGTAACGATGTAGCCGCGACTGGCAAAGAGCGGATCAGAGCCGCAGCCCCGAACTCACGGCGGCGACGAGATTGCGATGGAGTGGGACGCACCACGAATTTCGAACCCTGCCCCTGATCCGCTTCCTGCCGGGCGCGGCTTCAATTTAAGCGAAGGGCTATGAATACAAGTAGCGAACCACTCGCCTATTTTCTCACTTGGACGACGTACGGCACTTGGCTTCCCGGTGACGCGCGAGGGTGGGTGAGAGCGGACCGGCCGGGAGTTTGGGAAGAATGTGCTGCGCTCGCCGCGTCGTGCCGTGAGCGGCTGACAGAACCTCCCTTTGTACTCACAACCGACCAACGTCGGATTGCTGAGTCCGCGATTCGTGAGCATTGCGAAGTCGTCAATTGGTCCGTCCATGCTTTGAATGTACGTTCCAATCACATTCATATTGTTATGACGGCCGTGGGCAAAGCAGGCGATCGCGTGATGAGCAGCCTCAAGTCCTACGCGACCCGCGGTTTGAAATCAGTCATCTCGAATCGAAAAAAGTTCTGGACCCGCGGCGGCAGCGCTCGCGTCTTGTGGGACGATTTCGCCTTCGAGAATGCCGTTCGCTATGTGATTGAAGATCAAGATCGCAAATAAAACTATTGAAGCCGCGACTGGTAAGGAGCGGATCAGAGCCGACGCTTCGAACTCACGGCGGCGACAAAATCAAGATAGAGTGGGACACGCCACGTGATTCGCACCCTGCCCCTGATCCGCTTCCTACCGGGCGCGGCTTTAATGTGGGGGTCCTTCGTATCTTCATAAATTCTTCGGTCGAAATTTTTCGGGAACTCTCGTTTTTCTCGTAGCGTCGAATGTTCAGCCGTGCCGCGGCGGAGTTGTCGTGGCCGATCGCGATCTTTGAGCTCGGGATGGAACGATGGCCGAAACAAATTCCAACGGAACGACAAACGGCGATGACGCACAAGAGCGACCGGCCCCTGCCGCACGCGGTCGTCGTCGCGGCTGGTGGCTTGGCCTCGGCGTCGCTGTCATAGCCGTCGGCTTCGGGGTCGCGATGCTACTCCCCGCTGTTTATCAGGCGAGAGAAGCGTCACGAAGATCGGGCACCGAACAATTCGACATCGCCTTTTCCACCGCCGAAACCGGGCAGGCGTCGCCCGCCGAGCAGGTGTCCGGTGAGAGCCGCTACAGAAGCCGATCCAATGACCTGTTGAAGTCAAATTTTGAAGGCGCGCCGCCGGCGTCGCCAAGAGCCCGGCAGTCAATGTTAAGGGAATCGCCCGTAGCAAGCCGCGACGCGGATGAGTTTGCTGTCATTGAAGACACAGCGTTTAACACCGAGTCGTATGACAACGTTGTGGAGAATGACTTCCGAAAGGTCACGCAGAATCCGCTGTCCACATTCTCGATCGACGTTGACACGGCCTCCTACGCGAATGTTCGTCGCTTCCTGACCAATAACTCGCTGCCGCCGCGCGGGGCGGTCCGCATTGAAGAAATGATTAATTATTTCGACTACGGCTACGAGCCCCCGACCGATGACAAACCTTTCGCCGTGCATGTCGAGTTTGCCGGTTGTCCTTGGGAGCGGGAGCACCGGCTGTGTCGCATCGGTATTAAGGGGAAGGAAATTAAGAACGAAGATCGCCCGCTGACGAACCTCGTGTTTCTGCTGGACGTGTCCGGGTCGATGCAGAACCCGAATAAGCTCGGCTACGTGAAAGAGTCGATGCGGATGCTGATCGAAAAACTGGGCGAGAACGACAAAGTGGCGATCGTGGTCTACGCGAGCGCCTCGGGTCTCGTATTGCCTTCGACGACCGCAGACCAGCGGGAGGTGATACAGGCCGCGATTGATCGCCTCTCCGCCGGCGGTTCTACCAACGGCGGCGCGGGTATTCAGTTGGCGTATGACACGGCGGTGGCGAACTATATGGAAGGAGGCGTGAACCGGGTGATCCTTTGCACGGACGGTGATTTTAATGTCGGTACGACCTCTCAGAGCGAACTTGTCGATCTGATCGAAGAGAAAGCCAAGACCGGCGTATTCCTCAGCGTGCTCGGCTTCGGTATGGGGAATTATAAAGACAGCACGATGGAAAAGCTGGCGGACAAAGGCAACGGAAATTACGGCTATATCGACTCGCTGGCCGAGGCGAAGAAGCTGCTGGTCGATCAACTCAGCGGCACGCTGGTCACCATCGCCAAGGATGTGAAAATTCAAGTCGATTTTAATCCGACTCAGGTCGCGGCGTATCGATTGATCGGCTATGAAAACCGGATGCTTAGAGCCGAAGATTTTAAAGACGATACTAAAGATGCGGGCGAGATTGGCGCAGGCCATACTGTGACGGCGCTCTATGAATTAATCCCGCCGGGAGGCGAGATTCCGGCCGGTGACGTGGAGGCGTCGAAATATCAGCAGCCTGCCGAAGTGTCACCGGCTGCTGCGGCGAGTGATGAGGCTTTGACGGTCCGGCTCCGCTACAAATTGCCGGACGAAGACGTCAGCACGCCATTCGAGGTGCCCGCCGTCGATGCCGGCACGGAGTTCGATAAAGCCTCGGACGATTACCAGTTCGCGGCCGCTGTCGCGCAGTTCGGATTGCTGCTGCGGCAATCGAAGTATCGAGGAGACGCCAATCTCGCGGCGACATTAGAGATCGCCGAAGGCGCCTCGAGCGATGACCCGCACGGGTATCGAAAAGGCTTCTTAGAACTGGTTCGTCAGGCGATGCAGTTCGGCGGTCAACTCGCCGCTCGTTAGTATGTCGGCTCGTGGGCGTCATCGACAATCCGCACTTCCTGTGAAGTGCGGATTGAGCACGGCGAAACGTTTCAACGACCATTCCACTCGCAACGCGCGATCGGCCCGCGGTTTAGGAACCTCGGCTTGTGGAAATTCACCTTCATCACTCCCCACCAACAAGCCGCACTTCGTGAGAAGTCCCGGGCGATTGCCCGGGACTTCTTAGCGTCTGGCGTTGCGGCTCCTTTGCAACCGATGGCGTTCGGTTGTCACGCGTGGGCCGCTGTGCGATTCTCCGGTCGCTCAAACGAATCGACATGCGGTAATGCCTGCCCCGTGGGCGACCGTGCACCCGGAGACGCTCACCATGGACTATTACCCGCTGATCGTGCTGGCGATCGGGATTGCGATTGTACTCGGGATGATCCTCGCCCTGCGGATCAACGCGTTTCTCGCCTTGCTGACGGCCGCCTTCGTGGTCAGCCTGCTGGCGCCGGGAGAAGTCGGCGATAAGATCAGCCGGGTGGCGGGGGCGTTCGGCTCGGCCTGCGGCGGCATCGGCATCGTGATCGCGTTGGCCGCGATCATCGGCACCTGTCTGATGGAGAGCGGTGCGGCGGATCGCATCGTGCGATCGTTTCTCAATACGCTCGGCGAAAAGCGGGCCGCTTCGGCGATGATGGGCAGCGGCTTTGTGCTCGCGGTGCCCGTTTTCTTCGATACGGTCTTCTACCTGCTCGTCCCACTGGCCCGCTCGCTCTATCGCCGTACGGGCAAGCATTACGTGCTCTATGTTTCGGCGATCGCCTGCGGGGCGGGAATCACGCACACACTCGTGCCGCCGACCCCGGGGCCGCTGATCATCGCCGCCAACCTGGGCGTCGACATCGGCGTGATGATTCTCGCGGGAATTTGCGTCGCAATGCCGGCCGCATTCGTCGGGTTGCTCTACTGCGGATTCGCCGATCGTTCGATGGGCGTGTCGGTGCCGGACGACATCACTGATACGGAAAGCCCGCCGCCATCAGACGAGAATCTTCCGGGACTGGGCATCTCACTCGTTCCGATCATTTTGCCGGTCCTGCTGGTGTCGCTGGCGACCGGACTGAGCACATTTGCTGATGCCGAACGCGCTGCCGCCCTTACCGAAGGTGACGTCAGCGACTGGTCGGCGCTTCGCCAGCAGGTGGAATCGGCGGAAGAGAATACGCCGGGCGGGCGAATTCGCGAACTCGCCGACGGGACCGATCTGCTCGCCGAGGATGCGAGCGGGCCGCAAGCCGATGCGTGGAACAAAGTGCTTTCGAAGCGAGGTTTCTACGACCCCGCCGCTTTTGCCGAGCAACTTCCGCCGAAGTGGGAGATGCAGCGGGAACTCGATTCGGGCGATCTAAGCGAGGACCGCCGAGCACAGCTTGAAAAGGTGGATGAGGTATACAGCCTGCTGGCCGGGAACATCGAGCGGATGCCGCTGTCACAGGTGCAGCACCTTAATCGCCTGCTGCTCGAATTGAGCTATCCCGATCTCGTCGGCGACCACGAGTGGGATACGCCGGTCCGACAGGCGGCGACCTACGCCGGCTTGATCGGTAACGCGAACTTCGCCCTGTTTCTCTCGGCGGCGGTTTCGATCCTGCTCTACGTCACGCAGCGCAAGCCCGATCACAAGACCTTCACTAACGCGATGGAGCACTCGCTGATGTCGGGCGGGATGATCATTCTGATTACGGCCGCGGGCGGGGCGTTCGGGGCGATGCTCCAGCAGGCTCAGGTGGGGGACGCGATCCGAAACCTGTTCGCCGGAGAATCGGGTGATGCGTCCGGCCTCGCGTTTCTCGCACTGGCCTTCGGGATCGCTTCTCTGATCAAAGTGGCTCAGGGATCGAGCACCACAGCCATGATCATTACTAGCGGGATGCTCGGAGCGGCGCTCAACGCGGAAACGCTCGGCTTCCACCCTGTCTATCTGGCGACGTCGATCGGGGCCGGCTCGCTGGTCGGCGTGTGGATGAACGACTCCGGTTTCTGGATCGTCGCAAAAATGGGGGGCTTCAGTGCCGCCGATACACTCAAAACGTTGTCGATCACGCTCGCGATTCTCGGCGTAACGTCGTTCCTGTTGACCTGCCTGTACGCCACGGTGTTACCGCTCGCATGATGGGAAAACAACAAACAAGCCCGCAGCGCTAGCAAGGGATTTTCAGAGTGGTCCCTCGCTCGCGCTTCGGGCTTGTTCGTTGAGTTTAGAACGTATCAATACTCGCCCGGTTCCTTTTCGCGATCTTTCGCGTCGAGGAACGATTGGAGCATGATTTGCGCCGCGAGTTTGTCGATCCGCTGCTTGCGTTTTTTCGAGGTCAGGCCCGCGGCGAGCAGATGCTCCTCGGCAATGGCTGACGTGAAGCGTTCGTCCCAATAGGTGACCGGCAGACCGGTGATATCGGCGAGCCAATTGCCGTAGCGACGTGCCTCCTGCGACTTGCCGCTTTCATTGCCGCTGATATGAACCGGCAGACCGAGGACGAGACCTTTGATCGAATAGTCATCGACCGCGGTTCGATACTCTCGCGTCTCAGTTCGCTCGTGCGATCGCTGAATGGTCGACAGCGGGACCGCCATCGACTGCTCCCAGTCTGT
The DNA here is from genome assembly GCF_007744515.1 of Stratiformator vulcanicus. Lineage (NCBI taxonomy): Bacteria > Pseudomonadati > Planctomycetota > Planctomycetia > Planctomycetales > Planctomycetaceae > Stratiformator > Stratiformator vulcanicus. The sequence goes on along the minus strand of NZ_CP036268.1, from coordinate 4,053,259 downwards.
CACCGCGAGACCGACCCGCTTGGTGCCGTAGTCGATGCCGAGCAACCGACCTTCGGTTGGAAAGTCGGTGGCTGTCCCGGCGTCTTCTTGCTCGTCACTCATAGGTATTGATCGAGACCGCGATCACGGATTTCACTGATGAGCCGCTTGATCGCGTTCTCATCCCCCTTTTTGGCGACGAGTGTGGCATCGGGCGTATGAACGATGATGCAGTCTTCGATCCCGATCGTCCCGATCAGGTGCCCGCCGGTGGTATCGCGAACCGTGCATCCGGTCGTTTCGAGACCGACGAATTGTCCATCGATTGTGTTCTTAGCCTCGTCTTCACCGAGCAGCCGGGTGAGCGCTTCCCAACTGCCGACGTCGTCCCATTCGAAGGGGGCCTCCAGCACGCTGACCGACTTGGCCCGCTCCAGCACGGCGTAGTCGATCGACGTCGAATTCATTTCCGGATATTCGGTTTCGAGCGTCGATTGAAAATCGTCTTTTCCGATCTTCTCAGAAACCCTCATCAGCCGTTCGTGCATGTCGGGCTCGTACTCTTTGAGCGCCTCCAAAATGCGCGACGCCTTCCACACGAAGATGCCGCAGTTCCAATAGAATTTGCCGCTGTCGAGATACTGCTGAGCGGTGTCGAGGTCGGGCTTTTCTCGGAACGACTCGACCTTGTAGGCCTTCTCGCTATCGGCCAATTCCTCGCCACGTTCGATATAGCCGAAGCCGACCGAGGGGTAGTTCGGCTTCACACCGAACAGCACGAGTTGTTCGGGATCGCTTTCAACGATCGCCGCCGCCTGTTCGACCGCCTTCTGGAACACCTCCGGCGGACCGATCACGTGATCGGCCGGCATGACGAGCATCACGGCATCGGGATCGGCATGCAGCAGTTCGGCGGCCGCATACCCTACGCAGGGGGCGGTGTTGCGGGCACAGGGTTCCACGAGCACGTTCGAGGGCGGCACGTCACCGAGCTGCTTGCGGGTTTCGTCCGCCTGCACGGCATTCGTCACGACCCATGTTCGCTCGGGACCAATCCACCCGGCCCGGCCGGCCGTATCCTGGATCATCGTCTGGTCGCCGGCCAACTTCAGCAGTTGCTTCGGCATCACTTGGCGACTCTGCGGCCAGAACCGCGTTCCACTTCCCCCGGCCATGATTACAGCGTGCAGCATCGTTCCCTCTTTCTCCTCGCGTCAGACTCCCCCGGCGGCCACCCGCCCGCGCGTCAGAGAATAAAGCCCACTCCCCTCAATTGCGACCCGGCCCCCTCACGGCCCGGTCACCGGGCTTTGGGCCTGCGGCAGCGGAGGCGTGGTGAGCCGCGACGACAAGCCGCGCACGTAGTAAGCGGATGAGGCGTCGCGGATGAAGATCCGCTTACTGCGTGCGCGGCTTGTTCTGTAGGAAACAGTCCGAGCTACGATTTGGCGAGGGCGCGGTTGATGGCGTCTTCGAGGCTTTCGCGATGTTCGAGCGAGCGGTTCCAGATCACGGTGCCGTCACGATCGAGAACCCAGAGGGCCGGGAAGGCCCGGACCTCGAACGCCTGCAATGTCGGGATCGCTCCGTAGCCGTTCGGGTACTTCAGACCGTTCTTGGCAACGAAGTCTTTCACCTGCTCGATCGATTCGGGAGCTTCGGGTGAGAGACCGACGAATTGGACGCTCCGACCTTCGAATTGTTCGCTCAATGCCGCCAGTTCGGGGGCTTCGGTCCAGCAGTGCGGGCAGTTGTAGAACCATCCGTTGACGACGGTCACGTTCCCCTGCACCGGCTGCGGTTCGCCATTGAGCCAGCCGGCGGCGGTCAATTCCGGCGCGACTTCTCCGACGGCGAGCCCGCCGTCGATGCCGCTATCGCGGCCGACGACAAATGCTGCGAAATACCCGATGGCGCCGGCCGCAATGAGGATCGCGACCAGTGCGAGCGGAACTTCGAACTTCTTCGGGGCTTTGGCGGCGTCCGGTTTTGCCGTGGCGGTGTCGGCGCTCATCTCAGACCTGTCTCAGTAAAATGTGATGTTTGAACGGAGCATCCCGTCCATTGCTCCCGAGACGAATCTTAGCATCCGGGGAACGACACGGGTGGCAAATTCCTCGATCGCACTGCGATCGAACATTTCGTGCGAAAGACTTCGGACTAAATCGTAGAGCCAATTTAGCTCCCGGGGCTCGCCTCGACGCCCGCGGCGGCCAACTTCGCTCGGCACGCGGCGACGTTGTCGCACTGCAGCCCCTCACAGGGTGATTTGGCCGTGCCGTCGCAGACCTCGACGGGTGGCGGTGAGTCCCGATCGCAATCGTCGGGGCTATCGCCGCAGGCCATGCAGATCGATTTTCCTGTCGCATCGGTCATTGTGGCGAGTCCGCCGCAGCTCCCTTTGATCGGCTTGCGCGTCACGATCACGCCGACGGCCATGGCGACGATCGTTGCGCCAAAAGCCACCGCGACAATCAGTAAGATCGGCAGGATTTCAGTCACGAGTTCCATCACGGTTCTCGATTTCGAATCGGCTTGTTATCGAGGGAACGTCGATGTCGCTCGGGTGACGAAGCCGTCCTCACCGCGCGAAATGAGCAGAGCCGCGACCCCCTCTGATTCGAGCAGATTGTAGCCTTCGTCGGGGCCAAGGACCATCACCGCCGTGGCGAGGGCATCGGCGGTCATGCACGATTTGTGGATCACGCTCACCGAAACAAGCCGATGAGAAATCGGACGGCCCGTCCGCGGGTCGATCGTGTGGGAATACCTGACGCCGTCCTGTTCGAAGAAATTTCGATAGTCGCCCGAGGTCGCCATCGCGCCGCCAGAAGCCGTCGGCAGTTCGACGACTTGTTCGATCGCCCGTTCACCGGCGACCGGCTTTTCGACGGCGATCACCCAGGGATCACTGTTCTTTTTAAAACCGGAGGCTCGAATCTCCCCGCCGATTTCGACGAGCCAGTTGTCGTATCCGCGGTCCAAAAGCAACTCGCCGATCGCGTCCACACCGTAGCCTTTGGCGATCGCTGACAGGTCGAGCTCCGTCGCCGAGGATCGTTTTGTCAGCGTGGGCGGATCATCATTCACTTCGACCATGTCGGTCCCGATCGAGGATCGGGCCTCCGCGATTTGCTCGTCATCCGGGATCTCTTCGGGTCTGCCTTCCGGGCCGAAGCTCCAAAGATTCACGAGCGGACCGACGGTCGGATCGAATGCGCCGCCGGAAAGCCGAGACACACGGATCGCTTCCTGAACAACGAGTGCCGTCGCCGGCGAGACCTCGAACGGTTCGTCGCCAGCCGCGCGGTTGAAGCGAGAAAGTTCAGAGTCGGGCCACCAGGTCGACATTTGATCGTTGATCGTTTCGAGCAGCCGATCCGCTTGTTGCTTCAGCTCTTGTTGGGCGGCCTGAAGCTTCGAGCCTTCCGCGGAATAGACTTTGACCTCATAAGTCGTGCCCATCGTTTCGCCGCGAAACGCGAGTGTCGCCGGTCGTTCATTCCCGAAGAACGCCAGATAGAACAGGGCCGCGGCTACGACCGCAAACGGAAGGAATCGAGTGAGCCTGAGCAATGGAGCGGACATTGGGATCATCGACGGAGGATGCGTGCTTGCGTCCGCAATCTGTCACCGCGGACCGTCAAATTCAAGACCGCCGTCGATTGACCATCAATGATCATCGCCTGGTGGACAGGACAGGACGGCTATTCGCTTCCCAAATCGACTTTGCCATGTTCGGCGGCCTCATCGTCCGGCTTGTCTTTGCCGGAAACGATCGCTTTGCCTGCTTCAAACAGATAATTCAAGCCGTGTGCGAGGCCGGCGTCCCAGTATTCACCTTGGGTCGCTTGAACGTGCACGATGGCGAGTGTCTCGTCACCGCTGCCCTCGGGGAACCATCTGTTCCACTCTTCGCTCCACAAATCTTGGATTTTCCCGGCGTCGCGTTCCAACTTCGCCGTCCCCGACAGCGACAGGTACTGCGAGTCGCTTTGAAAGGTAATAACGATTTCGGCGTGCTCGGAAATTTCTTCCACCAACGCAGAATGTGCCCGCGTCAAGAACAGCAGGTCCGCATCGCTTTGAAGTTCCGCCACGAGCATCGGTCGCACGCGCAGCTCGTCCGTCTTCGATCGAGTCACGAGCATCCCGGCGTCAAAATGGCCGAGGATCTCCTGGAAATGTTTTCTGTCCGCCGTTGCAGTCGACATCGAATCAGCCCTTTTTAAGTAAAGCTTCAAGTTAAGCGGCGGTGATGAAATTGCGGTCGTGCCGACGTGTCGCGAGCGACATTATATCGCACACGCCCCGATCAGTTTATCACGCTTCGTCACTCTGACGACTCATCAGAGAACTCGGCTTTCGCATCTTCGACCGCTTGTCCCAACTCGTCAATCGCGTCGGAGACACCCCCGGTCAGTTTTTCCCACGCGTCCGTTCCGTCTGCGGCGAGCTTATTGAGCCGTTCCTTCGTGGCAGCCATCTGCCGTTCGACCTCGTCGATCGACTCCTGCATGTCCTCGGATACCTCGTCGGCTTTTTCGTCCGCGCGCTCTCTCAATTCGGCAACCTCCGCCTTCATCTCGTCCATTCGCGCTTTGAGCTTTTCCAGATATTCATCGCGATTGTCCGCGGCAGCCTCGCCCGCGAGCCCGAGGGTCTTCTTCGCTTGGTCGTAGACGTCTTCGAACGTGACCGTTTCTTCCGACGATTCGGCGGAGTTGGTTTCTAATTCGGAGTCACTTTCGATGTCGGTTACGGTTTCGCTACCGCCCGCACTCAGTGTCCCGGCATCCTGGCAACCAACCAAAACGGCCAGTGCGGTCAACGTCCCGAAAATTCCGGCTCTTTGTAGGTATTGAAAAGTCATCGTGGTCTCCTTCTGATTCGTTTCGATCGCAAATAGTGGTCACCGTTCGAACGCGATCGCCTTCAAGCGTTGTGAAGTGAAGGCGACGTCCGCTCATGGTTATTCGCAAAGCGCATTCCAATGAGTCCCACCGCTCAGATCGTGTCAATCAAGCGTTAAACGACGCATCACTTCCGGTGAGACCCGTCGATTGCCGCCGCAGTGGTTGCTGCCCGGTCAATCTGCGTCCTGACAAGCCACGTGTGAGCCGCAGATCGGCACCCGCCGATCGAGCGGGGGCGGATCACGAGCGGTTTCCGACTCGCACAACGACCTCGCCGCGGTTGTCGGACAACTTGTCCCAATCGTCGTTGAGGCGAAAGTACAGCGTGCCCGATCGAGGCGCGGTGAGAACTTGTCCCCGGCCCAGATTGATGATGTCCGTCCCGAAGCCGCCGGCGGTCGCATCATCAGGACGGATCGTGCCGATGAGTCGTCCCAACGGTCGGCCCGCGGAGTATTGAAAGGTGATCCCCTGCGGCTCGCTGACCCATGGCTTGGGCTGCTGAGCGAGGGTGAATTGCCCGTCGGCGGCAATTTCGTATCGCTCTCCCGCCGTGACATGGATTTCTGACGACTGCCATCCGAGGTCCGCGCGAATGGTCACGGTTCGAGGCTGCGTTGCCGAAAGCGTCGTCCCCTCGGAGAAATCGATCGCCGCTCGCGTAGTGTCGTAGCCGTAGCAGAGATTTCGGACAAACAGTCGCCATTCGTCGTTCATTTCGCGGAAATCGTCGGCGAAGAGTCGGTCGAATTCCTGATTGAGTCGCGTTCGCAACGCCGGTGGGGAGAGTTCGCGGAAACGGTCCCGATAGCGAGGATGCGTCGCCAGAAAGTGACACAGGGCCCACGACCACGCGTAAGGATCATTCTTGAGAAATGCCTCGGCGGGCAAGCGGCGAAGTTCGTCGATTTCGATGGCGCGACCCTCAGCCACAGTGTCCTGAATCACGTTGATGCGGCCCCATTCCTCGAATTCGTCGGGCCGGGCGGGCATGACCCCGAAGTCAAACTCTCCCTCTCGATCGCCGTCGAGCGAGCGGCGATGGGTCGCGAAGTGCTCGGCCATTCCCTCCATATACCATGACGGCCCCCACGTGCCGCGGATGCAGGTCATAAAGCAGTGCGTCGCTTCGTGCAGAGCGAGATGTGCTCGGTAGTAGTCGGCTTTTTGGTCATAGGCCCAAAACTGCAACCCGCGGTGCCGTCCATTCAGAAACGGCGGCAGATTCACGGGAATCAAGCCGAGACGTTCGAACGTGTCCTGATCGTCGATCAGATACCCGGTCACCTGAAAATCGGAGCCGTCACGGGCCGGGGGCAAGGGGCCGAAATACTCAACCAATGCGGCAAACAATTCGTCGGCGGCGGCCGGGATATCTCGGCAGGACATCGCTTCGGAATCGGTATACATGCTGAGCCGACGGGATTTGAAATGACGAAGTCCCGCACGTTCTAACTTCGCTTGGTTGAGCACCGGTCGTCGATCGGCACCTCGCGATACCGGTTGCGTAAAGGGCGGTCGATCTTGCTGGAGAGCGGGATCAGCATTGAGTGGCGCGGTTTCAGCGTCGATCGATGTCGATTGGTCGATTCCCTCCACGGGATCTGGTGGTTCGATTACTTCCGCCGATCCGCCGCTGTTAGCCGGATTGGGCTCGGGCAACTCGATCACCGTCGTTTCGGAGGCCGGCGGCAATTCGGCCTTCTCGCCGCAACCGGTAGCGAACAGGCCGGCGATTCCGACATGAAACAGGGCGATCGATCGTCGTGCGGATGACGCCGCGGCCCCGGCTTTCGCTGTCGAATAAGATCGGGCTGTGTCGTCGGCTATTTTGTGGGTCATGGGGGACGCGTCGTTCTGAGCCGCGAACCGTGAATCACGCGGCGATTCGCTCAAAGCTGCCACGGGAATCGACCGATACTCCAAGAGGATTTGTCCGCAGCGATTGGTGCGATGCTTGAACAGCCCGGGAACTGCGGGCCATCATCACATTTCTGCGACCAGTGCTGCTTACTTGAAACTTCTCTGCGAAAAACCCAACATACCATTTGCTTCGGCAGGACACAGTGAACCGGCGCCCGGCGTCGTGTGTCCGTCGAATTGTAGCCGGCCCCGTAGCTCAATCGGTTAGAGTACCGGACTGTCGATCCGGGGGTTGCGGGTTCGAGTCCCGTCGGGGTCGCTTCAATACGCAACAGCCCTTGCAGGTTTTCCTGCTGGGGCTGTTTTCTTTTGCGCCGTTGGTGGCGACGATCGCGGTAATATCGTTCAACGAACTGGCATCGAACTGGCTGTCGTCTGACCGTGAAAAACGATTTCCCGATGGGTTCGTCACTTCATCGAAGGTTGATCCTGGTTTGGACGGGGGTCGTCGCGCTCGCTCTCGGTGGTTGCGGCATCACCGGCGAAAGCGGCTACAGCGAAGCGAACTCCACGTTTGATTCGATGAACTTCTTGTTCGTGGCTTTCACGGTCGGCTGGGTCTTCTGCCTCGGGGCGACGATCGGGAGCTTTCTGAACGTCGTTGTTTATCGGATGCCCGCCGGGCTGTCGCTCAATCACCCGCCGTCGCGGTGCCCGAAATGCGAGACGCCCATTCGACTTCGGGACAACATACCTGTTTTGGGATGGTTGATTCTCCGCGGACGTTGCCGGGCCTGTCGCGAACCGATTTCGCCGAGGTACCCGCTCGTTGAAGCTTCCACCGGTCTGATCTTTCTATTGTTGGCGACGGTCGAGGTCTTCGCCGGCGGATGGAATCTGCCGTTTCAGGCCCGCTATTCCGATCAGACCTTGGTGTGGCTGATGTGGGAGACGCCTTGGGATCTGATTGGCACGTGCCTCTTTCATGCTTGGGCGATGACCCTGCTGTTCGGGGCGGCGCTGATGGCCGTCGATGGTCATGAGACTCCGGCCGGACTGTGGCGCTGGGGGATCGGGGTCGGCCTGATTGTGAGTCTGTTCGGGGAGCACCTGCACCCGATCGGCTTCCTCAACCCTCGTCCGGAGTGGGTTTACGGCATCTCGCTCACGCTGGCGGAGTTCGTCCTTGGGCAAACTCCGGTCAGATTGACGATCGAATTGGCCGGGGTGATCGATGCCGTGATCGGTCTGACGGTCGGGATGGTCATCGGATTTACGGCGCGCGCCGTCGTAGGCGGTCGGGACCGCTTCGGGTTACCGTTCGCCGCCGCGATCGTCGGGCTGACGTTCGGCTGGCAATTCATCATGGCGACGATTCTGTTGGCCGGTCTGATTGAGGTCGCGCTCAAGACGGCGACCCGGATGATCCCTGTTCTCGTTTCAATTCCGGCCATCGCTGCATTCGCTACCGCGGCACTGGTGCAGCTCGTCCTGTGGGATTGGTCGACGATGCAGTTCTGGTGGCCGGACTACCGTGGCTGGGCGATGCTCACGACGTGGGGAGTTCCCGAATTACTTTCGCTCATCGCCTCAGCCGGGCTCGGCCTGCTGCTATTCGCTGCCGCGGCGCGGGTCAAAATTCGCAATATCCCGTCTGAAACGGCTAGCGTGGCGTGAAATCGGGCCGGATTGCTTTGGACTTTGTCGAAGCATGAAGAATTTCTGCGCTTCGCAGGCCAAGACCCATGCCAGATTTTGGGCACGATTTCGGGGCGAATTTTGCCCCCGGGCCGGGGCATCGCTTTCACGGTTTCGCCGTCAGGGAAACGGAATCGGAGGGGGCTTGCCAAGTGGATTCGAGTGAAGTTCGCGGTCGCGAGGCCGACTTAACCATGTTCCGATCTTCGAGACGGGAACGGGACGAATCGGTACGGTCGTAGGGAATCGTGACATTGTTCTGTGCGAACCCGCCCCGATCAGCCGAGCTACCTCTTTGCATCGGGGGCCTGTGCACTTATGCTGGTTGAGGCGTCGACGTCGCGCAGGGAAGTGCCAAATCGCCTCGGACAATTCCCAAATTGGCTCGGTGTGCCCGGCCGCACCACTGACCGCGAAGTTCTCGCTCGGAAACTCATGTCGAAAAAATATCTCAGCCACGAGGAAGTCGTTGAACGTCTCGGGATCTCCTCGGAAGATTTGAACAAGCTTCGCTCCGAGCAGGCTCTCCGCGGTTTGAAGGATCGCGGCACGTTCAAATACAAGGCCGAAGACGTCGAAGAGTACGCCCGCTCCCGGCAGGCCGACTCCGATCCCGACGTGCCGATCTTCGACGACGATTCGATTCTTGGTTTCGCCGATAGCGACGGCGAGGAAGATTCGGCGACCGTGATCAGCAGCGGTGGCAGCGTCTTCGATGACGAGGATGACGACCTCGGCATGGAGACCTCCGACAGCGATGTCCGGTTGATTCTGGACGACCCGCTGTCGGGTACCGACAACGATTCCGCACCTGATGTCGCGATTCCGGCCTCCGATAGCGACAGCGACGTGCGATTGGCCGATGACTCAGCCGGAGCCGGCAGCGACAGCGACGTCAAACTCGTCTCTGAGAAGGCGGGTACGTCCAGCGATATTCGGATCGTTAAGGATCCCCGCGAAGAGGAACAATCAGGTAGCGACAGTGATGTGTCGCTCGTCTTCGACGACCCAAACGACGGCGAAAGCGAGACGATCGCCGTCACCGGTAGCGGCATTCAACTGGGCGACCTCGACGCCGAAAGCGGAATTTCGCTCGAAGCACTCGACAGCGGCGTGAGGCTCGAAGACGAGGAAGGTGACTCCGTCGTCTTTTCAGAAGCCAGCGGCATTCGGATCGAGGATGACGACGCCGACGACATGGTCGGAGACGACAGCGGCATCGCTCTGGCAGCCGATGATGAACCCGAGGCGGACGGCAGCGGGTTCATCTCGCTCGATGACGACAGCGGCATCTCACTGCTCGATGACGACGCCCCAGGCAGCAGCGGGATCGGCCTGTCGAGCCCCGCTGACAGCGGTATTGCTCTTGAAGCCGACAGTGATGACCTTGGTCAGACCGTCGCGATGGACGCCGCCGGTGGTTCGTTCGAAGACCGTCAGGACACTGAACTCGAGATGGCTGCGGTAGAAGGCGTCTCGGGCGATAGCGAGTTCGAACTCGCTGCGACCGGTGATGATGACAGCGCGGACAACATCATCCTGTTTGATGACGATGACGCGACCGATGAATCGGCCACCTTCGTCAAGCGGTCCGATCACGAAGAGACCGAAGAGCTTGAAGATCAGGACGACTTCGACATTGAGGATGATGAATCGTTCGCGGATGAATCGTTCGATGAATTTGATGAGGCGGACGAAGACTTCGGCGACGAGGAAGAAGACGTCTTCGATGCGGCCGACGAAGACTTCGAGGAAGAGATTCACGCCGGCGAGAGTCAGGGCGATTTCACTCCGGTTGCCAAAGCCGCCCCGGTCGAGCACGAATTCGGTGTGATGACCGTCGTCGGCCTCTTCGCAACAAGTACGGCCCTGGCCGTTTGCGGAATGATGATGTTCGATCTCATTCGCACGATGTGGCACTACGATGAACCGACGGCGGGAACCAGCGCGATCCTTGCGGCGCTCAAAGACCTGTTCTGAGTTCGACCAATCATCGGGTGCGGTGAAACCAGCAGTAGTTAAGAAGGGCCCGCTCACTGAGCGGGCCCTTCTTTTTAATTTCACATCAATATTTCACTCGCCGCGAACAGTGGCCCTACTCGTGACCGGCGGCTGACTCCGTCGTGGCGTTCTTGTCTTTAAGCGACGCCAGGTACGCGACCAGATCGCGGACGTCGGAGCGCGACAGATACTTGATCAGGTCCTCGGGCATGCCCGACTTGCCGGGGGCGACATCGTCGATGTCATCCTGCAAGATGGTGACGTTCTCGCCGGTCGGCTTGACCAGAATCAGTTTCTCGTCGTCCTCAAAGCGTTTGATCCCGGCGACGATCTTGCCCTCGGCGGTCACGACAATCACCGTCTCGAAACCTTTGGCGATCGCTTTACCGGGCAGAACGAGCGATTCCAGCAGATACTCCTTGGTCTTTTCCGCGCCGATGCCCGCAAGATTCGGCCCGACCAGAATCTTGTTGTCGACGACGGCATGGCAGCGGCGGCAGGAAGCATCGCTGCGCCCAAAGAAGATCGCATAGCCGTTCTCCGGGTCTCCGCCTTCGAGGCTGACCCGGTATTTGGCGATCGGATCGCCGTCCGAGAGTGTCGAACTATAAGAGGCAATCCGGTCCTCAAACGCGACTGAATTCCGCTGCTCGGCGGCTTCGATTAAATCGAGTTGAATCGCGGCCGGTGCCGAACCGGCGAGGAACTTGTCGAACCATTCGAGCAGAACCGCATCGGCCTCGGCCGTTTCCAGTTTGACCAGACCGGCAATGGCCGACTGCTGTTCTTCGACGGTCCCGTCACGAAGCGCGAGCTTGAGTTGTTTCACCGCGTCGTCCGGGTCGATTTTGATGAGCAGGCGTCGTGCCGTGGAGCGAACAAGCGGGGAATCCGCTCGGACCGCACGGCGGACGACCTCCGAAGCTGCATCGCCCCGCAGCGAAACGGCTGCTTGCAACGCGGCTTCTCGAGTCGCCGGATCGGCGTCGGATGCATCCGCGATCGCAGCGACCTCGTCCGCAACGGCCTCCACACCGTATTGGGCCGACAACTCAATCGCCGGTCGCGCGAAGTCGACATCGCTTTTGAAGAAGTCAGACAGATGTGGCGCGAGTAGTTCGGCCATGAACTCGGTCTGACGCGGACTTTCGATCGGGCGATACTTATTAATCACCCGATCGAGCGGACCCGGTTCCTGCCAGGCCGCCATAGCACTCAAGGCCTCAAGGCGCAGGGATTTCGACAACTTTTCATTCGAAGCGGTCGAGAGAACACGGGCCGCATGTTCGCGGCCGCCGAGCCGAAAGTTCGCAGCGATGATTCGTCGAGCCAGAGCATCAACCCGCGCGGCGTCGTCTGAGTGGTCGAATCGAACGGCGGCCAATCTCTCCGCGGCATTGTCGATCGCGAGGTCGTGCACGGCGCGGGCTGCTTCGAGTTGAATACCGGGGTCTTCATCGGTCAGGAATCCGGCAATTTCCGGGCTCTTCATCCGCCGCAGGGCCAGCAGCACGCCGAGGCGGGCTTCCGGATTCTTGTGATCGGCAAATTCGAGCAGTGGGGCGACATTTCGCTTGGCGATGCCGGTCAAACCCATGACGGCTGCGTGTCTCAAGGCGGCATCGTTACCGCTGTTCTGAACGAGCACATTGAGCAGCGGCTCGATCGCCTCAGTCGCCGTGCCGGCTTCGTCTTGGGTACCCATGAAACGCCCGCCCGCCCGACCGATGAGCAGCGCCGCTTCCGCCCTCACTCGGGCATCCGGGTCGGCCAATAGAGAAGCGGCTTGCCGAATGATGGCCGGCGAGGCCGCATCGCACGGCTCGCCGGAAGGCGAGTCAGACCCGCACACGACATCGCGAAGCACTCGCAATGCGACCGTGCGGACCCAAGGATCGCTCGACGAAAGCTGCGCCGTGATCGCGGGAACCGCGTCGCTATTGCCTGCGCGTGCCTGAATGCCCAGTGCCCACAGCAGGTGCAGTCGCGGAATCGTTTCGTCGGTCGAGGCCACGCCGCGAATCTTGTCGTCGGGCCAATCCGACATCGGCCGGGACGCCAGTTGCAGATGAGCGGCTTGGCGAACGCGCTTGTCCCTATTTTCAAACAGCCCGATCAATTCGGCCGACGACATGTCGCCGAGGCCGTTGCGGAGGATCTCTCCCGACTTCGCCGCCGCTTCTTCGAATTCCGGGTGGGCGAAGCGGTAGATTCGCCCCTTCCCCGGCCCTTCCCAGCCCTGCACCCAATCGAGCGCAAAGAATCCGCCGTCGTAACCGAAGTCGCAGTCGGTCACGAGAATTCGCCACAAGAATTCGTGGGAATCGACCAACTCGAACGACGCCCCCTTCGGCTTCACACCGAAGGACCGCACGCCGCTATTTGTCGGCCCGCCGCGAAAGTCGCACAGAAAGAAGTGATTGTCATATCGCTTCGGAAGCCCCACCCCGGGATAGGCCGCCAAACCGGACGGCCCGTCGCTGATGTTAGCCACCGGGGGAAGAATATAGGCCGGCTGAATCGCGGTCGTCTCGGGATCACTCCGGTACGGATACCAAATCCTTTCGCGATTGAACGGGCCGCGATCGTCGAGGTACTGGTAATACATCCGCCAGCCGGCATCCATACCTTCAATGACGTGGACCCATCGCGCGAGGTCGCCGCTGTCGGAGTTGTTATCGCCCGTGAACAGGTTGCCGTAGTTGTCGAACGCCAGTTCCTGCGGATTCCTCAGACCGGAAGCGAAGATTTCCAAGTCAGAGCCGTCCAGTTCGCAGCGAAAGATCGCGCCGGTGTCGGGTTTGTGGAGCAGTTCACCCTCTTCGGTCATCACGTGAAACCCGCGGTCGCCGATGCTGAAGTAGAGCCGGTTGTCCGGTCCGATCGTCAGGCCGTGCATGTCGTGCCCGCGGAAGGCGAAGCGGACACCGAAGCCGTCGAACATCGTTTCCTGCTGATCGGCGACGCCGTCGTCGTTCGTGTCTTCGAGTCGATAGAGTTTCGGAATGCAGGTGTAGTAGACGTTGCCGTTGTGCTCCAGCACGCCCGCGCCGGTCCCGTCGACGAGGTCGTTGAACCCGTCGGCGAAGACTCTCGATTCCTCCACCTTTCCGTCGCCATCGTTGTCGATAAGCAGTCGAATGCGGTCGTGCTCGAGTTCGTAGAGACCGGCTTCGTCGCCGAGATGTTTGAGCATATACGCTCGGCGGTCGGCGACGGTCTGAGCTTTCAGATCGTCCGACAGCCAGTAGAGGTGATAGCGGTTGTCTTCGACCCCTTTTTGCTGGCGGAATGTTTCGCAAACGTAAAACCGCCCGTCGGGCGTGATCCAGAACGCGACCGGGTTGGCCAAGTCAGGCTCGGCGGCAGTGACCTTCCCGGTCATGCCATCGGGAATTTGGAACGACTCCAACGCCAACTCGCCGCCGTTGGATGCTTCGGCGATCTCGGGGGCGTAATTCTGTTCCGGCGACACCGGCACAACTTCGCCCGCGGTCGAGACACGACCGAGCAGGAATAGACCTGTCAGGAAAAGACTAGAACCGACAAGAAGTGCATGGCGCTGCACGATGATGCCTCTTTGCAAGATTCGACCCGCTGTTGCCACGGGCCGGGTATTGTGTTTGGGGCGAGAAATCGACCCGACCTGAAAATGTGCGTGCGGAATGCGTTCGCAAGCCGAACAAGTCTATCTCCCCGACGCCGGTTGGCTCAACGCAGAGCGTTCAATCGGAACGTTCCGGTACCTTGACCCGATGTGGCGTTTCGTGGAGCGCCGACGCGATTGCGAGGCCGCGACGCCACCTGTAGCCTTGTAGCTCGACCGAACCAAACCGAGCGCATCTATCAACGCTATCGCTATGAATCGCAACCTGATCAGCCTCATCCTCGGCGGCGGAAAAGGAACCCGCCTGTTCCCGCTGACTCGCGACCGTTCCAAACCGGCTGTGCCCTTGGCGGGAAAATATCGCCTGATCGACGTGCCGATCTCAAACTGCCTCAACAGCGGTATCAATCGCGTCTACCTGATCACCCAGTTCAATTCGGTGAGTCTGCACCGTCACATTCGCGAGACGTACAAATTCGACCGCTTCAGCGGCGGTTTCGTCGAGATCCTCGCTGCCCAGCAGGCGATGGATCAGGCAGAATCAGATTGGTATCAGGGCACCGCTGACGCCGTCCGCAAGAACCTGCGTTATATCGAGCAGCATGGAATCGAGCACGTCTTGATCCTCTCCGGCGACCAGCTCTACCGGATGAATTTCGACGATATGCTCCATACGCACCGCGGAGCCAAGGCCGACGTCACCATCGCGACGACTCCCGTCAACGCCGCCGCGGCCAAGGGCTTCGGCATCATGCAGCTCGACTCGACGGGCCGCGTGACAGACTTCGTCGAAAAGCCGCAAACGGACGAGCAACTCGAGCAGGTCCGCACCGATCCCGAGTGGCTCAAGAGCTTCGGCATCATCGCCAACAGCCGCGACTACCTCGCGAGCATGGGCATCTACTTGTTCAACCGCGATCTGCTCGTCGATCTGCTCAAGTCGACCTCGCACGAAGACTTTGGCAAAGAAATCTTTCCGCAGGCGATCAGCGATCACAAGGTTCACGTTCACCTGTTCGACGACTATTGGGAAGACATCGGAACGATCAAGGCGTTTTACGATGCCAACCTCGCTCTGGCGGGGCCGAATCCGCCGTTCGAATTCAATTACGAAGATGCCCCGATCTACACGCAGTCGCGGTACCTACCGGCGAGTCGGCTGCTGGGCGGTGCGTATCATCGCTCGCTGATCTCCGACGGTTGTGTGATTGAGCCGGGCACCACGATCGAGAACAGCGTGATCGGCCTGCGCACGCACGTTGGGCGAAACGCGACGATCCGGAACACATTCATTATGGGGGCCGACTTTTATCAGAAGCCCGAGCATCGGGCCTATGATCTGGAGTCGAACCGCCCTCCCCTCGGAATCGGCGAAGGTTCCGTGATTGACGGGGCGATCGTCGACAAGAACTGCCGCGTCGGCCGGAATGTGCATCTCGTTCCTCCGGAAGGAGACAAGCAGGATCGCGAATTCGGCCCCGTCCTGATGCGCGACGGAATTCTGGTATTGCCCAAACACGCCGAATTGCCCGACGGCTGGTCGGTCGATAAGGCGCGATAATCGCTGTCTGAGAAGCGCCGCACGGGCTTAATAATTGAGTCGTCCATGTCCGCGTTGCTCGCTTTTTACCTCGCACGTCTCTTATCGCCGAAGGGCCGCGACCGATGATCCGCGTCGGCGTGATTGGAGTGGGCCCTCAATGGAACGCCCGCTACCGCCCTGCCCTCGAAGCGCTGGCGGAACGCGTTAAGGTCGTCGTATTGCATGACCCGCTGCGTCGCCGAGCCGATGCCGAAGCGGGTCGGCTCTCGGCGTTCGCGTCGCCGGGCGTAGTCGCCCTGTCCCGATTTCCCCGGTTGCGGGCGATCCTGCTATCGGGCGATCTTCACGCGTCACTGCCCACGTGCCAGTTGCTCGCAAAATCGAGGCTGCCGGTCTTGTGGGGGCAGCCGGCCATGTCAGACCCGGCTGCGATTGTGCGACTCGCGAAGTCGGCCGACAAGTTCGAAACGTCAATCACCCCCGCTTTGCCGCTGCGATTCGCTCCCTCGACGTTTCGAGCCAAAGAACTGATCGTGACCCGTCTGGGCGCGCCTTGGGAATTGACGGCCCGGTTGCCCCATTCGATTTCGACCGATCGCGTCGCAAAAATTATTGATTGGTGCCGCTACCTTTCCGGGCGGGATCCCGTTCGCGTCTGGCCCGCATCTGGCGATCAGCCCCTTCGCTATCAGTTCGCCCGTCGCGGCAGCGGGCGAACGGCCATGTTGACGATCGAATGCTCGACAGAAACGATGGCCGCGTCGGCCGTTCAAGATCGCTGGCCCAGTCTCTCCGTTCGATGCCAGCGCGGTCGGGCCGAACTCTCCAGTCCGACTGACATCGCTTGGTCGGCGGGACGGGAGTCGCGGCAGGAATCTCTGTCGAATGATCGCCCCGCTGAGTTGGTGCTCGTCGATCACTTTCTTCGCCGCGCGGCGGGGGGACTGATTCCGTCAGCCGACTTGAAAGACGTTCGGATCGCGGCCCGTGCCGCGACCGGGGCGGGGCTGTCGAAGCCGGTGTGACCGCTCGCGCATTCGTTGGGCGAGCCTGTGTTTTTTGCGGGCAATGCCCGACGCTCATTGGCCCGGTCGAACGAAAATTGACGATCCGTTCCGGACCGATGATCTTCGTTTTGGGGATCGCAGACGAGCCGTGCAGCGGCGTTTTTACCGCCGTGTGCTCGGAGTGGTCCTCTGTGTGCATGCCCTGTGAGTCATTTCCAAAATCATGGTGATATTGCCATGAAAAAGGCGCAGGTCTTGCTGATTCCCTCTAGTGTGTGTTGTGGCCGCACTTTACCATTGATTGAAGCTGATACTTCAGCCACCACACCCCGGTTTGCGACTCATCCCGCCTTTCGCATTCCGCCGACGTCTGTCTTCGACTCCCGCCAAGGAATGACCCGATGCCTCTATCCGATTCCACTCATCGTCCATCGCGTGGCTTCACGCTCGTCGAACTGCTCGTTGTCATTGCGATCATCGCCATTTTGATCGCGCTGCTACTGCCGGCTGTTCAGCAGGCTCGGGAAGCCGCACGCCGCAGCGAATGCCGCAACAATATGAAGCAGATGGGCATCGCGATGGCGAACTACCATAGCACCCACGGCATCTTCCCCATCGGCGCGATGAACGCCGCGACGACGCCCGGGGCCAGTCTGTGCGGTTATGAACGGGCATCAAAAAGCCTGCCGGCCGAGTATAAAGATATTCGCAATCATGTCGCCCACTTGTACCTTTTGCCGTACCTCGACCAAGACAATTTATATGAACAAGTCAATTTCAACATTCCGGTCAACGAATTAAAGGGAAAGTCGGATTGCATCAACAACGGGACGTTTCAGGCGGCGATGCAGAATGTCTTTTTGCCCGTCTACGGGTGCCCGTCCGATCCGTTGCGGAACCAGCCTTCGACAACGAGCACCAGCGAGAACGCCGCCGAAGATTACTACCGGACCTCGTACGTCGCTAATGCCGGCGATACCGAAACCCAAGGCGCAGCGAACTGGCAGTTCCTTTACTGGGGACGACCAGACGACTGGTTCCGTTCAAAGAATGTGCTCGTCGGAATCTTCGGGGTCAACGGAGCCGCCCGCTTCCGTGACATCACCGACGGCGCTTCCAACACCTTTACGTTCGCCGAGTCTCAAATGGCGAAAGGGGTCGATTCCAAGGGGAACTCGGCTTATTGGCAGGCTTACTCGGTCGGATATTTCTCGAACTCACGGTTCGGGATCAATAAGGTCGATCCGGGGACAGAGTTGCCGGAAGCCGGTTGGATCGGCAGCAGCCACGTCGGTGGATGCCATGTCGTCATGGCCGACGGCAGCGTGCAATTCTTAAGCGAGAACATCAGTCTGGATGTGCTCCTCGCCATGAGCACGAAATCGGGCGGCGAAGTTGTGACGTTCTGAAGCAGTTCTGATCGTTCAGACCATCAATTGGCCCGAACGATGTTCGGGCCAATTGCCCTTACAGACTGCGATTGCGCGATTCTGAAATAAGCCTTCGCGGTCATCAAATTTATTGGCGAATCTTTCGAGCAGCAAATGAACTCCAGCGTGTTGAACCAGATCGATCAAACCGTGCGTTTCACTCACCATCTTAGATACATTCCCGGCCAGATCGCGTTGTGCGGTTTTCTGGCCCTCACGCTGATCGGGTGCGGTGGTCCGAGTGATGCGCCCGATATCGCCGAGACCACCGGGACTGTGACCTTCGAAAACGGCGATCCTGTCCAATTCGCGTCGATCGGCTTTCAATCAAAGAGCCTGGGCGTTTTGTCGATCGGCCGGACCGACGCCGAAGGCAACTACCGGATGCTTTACAAAAAAGGGAAATGGGGAGCTCCCATCGGCCCCAACATCGTGACGATCAGCCAGAGTAAAGATCAGGAAGATAACCTCGGCTCAGCGGTTCCAGAGCAATTTGCGATGGCGAAAACATCCGATCTGACGGCTGACGTTTCGCCAAGCGGGGAGAATAATTTCGACTTTGTCATTCCGCAGGAGTAGTTTTTTAAACAGAGCTTAACTCACGCCTTCGCAATTGGCCCGGTCCATCGAGCCCTTCAGATGTTAACTGCGGGTGAGTGTTTCCGGTAAGGCAAACGGATCCGTCCCCCTTACTCCTTCTCCCGAGGAGCACGAGGCTCGCTGGCGGACCCGCCCATGAGATACCAGTTCAACCAGCGGGCCGATGCGGTAACGACGCCCACCGCCACCAACAGTCCGAACACGATACCTCCATATAGACCGATATCGTCGAAAATATCGTCCCGCGTGCCGCCGAAGCCTGGCCCTGCCGCGGGCTCTTGCACCAAACTGCAGCCGATCAGCGCGAACACATAAAAACCCAATCCGCCCAGCCCCCATGCCGCGGCCCCGGCGATCAATAGCGAGACCGCCACAATCAGCACTCGTATCGGCGGCGGCCAAAAGGTTCCGGGCAATTACTCTTGCCGAGCTTTGGTGATCCAGCGGGCAAGAAACGGCGTGGCAATCAGCATCCATACAATTCCCACGCCGTAGAAGCCTGCGGCTAGCGTGCCGAAGAACGCCATGATTCCGAACAACCACATGAACTGCAGCGAGAGCCTGCGTCGCGACCTCATTGTCACCCGATCGAAAAAGTCGGAAGCAATGGCAGCCTGACCGGTCGAAGCCGATCCCGCGAGAGGCAAAGACCTTATTCGACGCGTCGGCTTACTGACTGGAGTCCGCGACTTTGCCTTGCACGATTTCCGCCGCCGTGTCAGCCAGCCGTTTGCCGAGGATGTCGTAGCCCTTGCGGGAGTGGTGGATGTTTTTTCGCTTGGGGTCTATATCGTCGCGATCGACCCACACAGCGGCCGGCTCACTTTCGGCATAGGAAACTTGAGCTTCTCGGATCTTTTCCCAGTCCTTGAGGTTGTTTTCAAATTTATGCAGCCGGCCGATTACGAAGGTAATGTCGTCCCGTTTTAAATCCCGCCGCAGTTGCGATAGCAATTGGCCGAGACTGCGTTCATAGACGTCACCGTGCCCTTCCTTGGCGTCTCGTTCGCCTTGAATCCAGATGAAGGTCACGGTTGAAGCGGGCGGCTCGTCCTTCATCGCCGCCCGCACTTCGCGCATCATCGCGTCGTACAAGTCGCCTTGATTCTCTTTCTGCTTTCCGTCGGCTGACTTCCAGTCATGCACCCACATGCGGATCGGCTTTCCGCCGACGGCCGAGTGCACCACCACGGTATTCTCGCCCAGTTTCTCTTTAATGGCGGGTGTGAAGTTTTGCTCGGGCATCAGTCGCTTCATGTTCGACTGCCCGCTTAAAATAAACAGATGCGGCCCCGCTGGTTCGCCCGCCTGAACCACCTCATCGGCTCGGGCCAACTGCGACGTCCAAACACACAGCACCGCGGCGAGCAACAGTTTCATCATTTCACGCTTTCGTTGACTGACATTGCGAACGCAATTCAGCGTGACCACCCACAGCACTCTTTTCAAGACATCGGCCGATCTTGATGCATCAGCCGCCGCGCAACCGGACCACAATGGGTAGAGGAAATGGTCGACCTCCTCACGAACCCGCCTGGCGGCGGTGCCGATTGGCATCGCCGTTAGAGGCGGATGATGCCGCGGCATACCTGCCCGGACGCGTCCGGCTTTTTTTAAGAGTTGAGAGGTGAGGGATGAGAGGTGAGAGGCAGTGAGAAAGGTGAGTGTTTCGAGGTGAGGGGTGAGAGACAAAACACGATACAAGCCCGAGGCGCCAGCCGTCGGGATGCGCGAGAGCAACCCTGAATCTGGGTGGCCCGGTTCCTATAGAACCGGGCGGCGCCGTCGCGAGAGGTCTCAGGGTTTAATCTGCTCTCAGACAGTGGCCGGAAGTGCCAGCACCCTTCCGGGACCTCTTGTCGCTGCGCGACCCGGACGTATAGCGTCCGGGTTACCCGGACTCGCGTCAGTCCTCTTCTTCGAAGTAGTCGTTATCAAGCTGCTTAACTATATAAGTTCTGTCAGGGGTGACCCCCACATTAAAGTCAATCATAAATTGTGCGAGCTGCTTACCGTCGATTAATACAATTTTGCGTTCAATCTGATCAATGTAAGCGTATGCTTCGCGTGAGTACGCAGATGTGGTAATAAAGACACCTTTCTTAGCCCTGAAACCTTCCATCGACCCAGCGAATGCTTGGATGTCTGGACGGCCGACAGTGTTCGTCCAACGTTTCGCCTGAATGCAGATTAGGTCTAGCCCCAAGCGGTCTTCTTTGATGATTCCGTCTATGCCTCCGTCGCCACTGCGTCCTACGGCACGCCCGGCGTCAGCGATGGAGCCTCCGTAGCCCATAGCTACCAACACTTCGACGACAGCTCGCTCAAAGAAGCTGGGAGTAGCCGACTTAAGCTTTTCAAGAATGTTGCTCGCGAGAGAGTCGCGAAGTGTCCGATATGCAGTTTCGAGTTTTTCGTCGGGCGTTTGCGATTCGTCTGACTCTGTGGATTCAGTTAGATTGGAATCGCTGTCACCGCTATTGCCGATCCATTCTCGGAATGGCTCGAAACGTCGCAAATACTCAGTGGATATCGCGGTTGGATTTTCGGCGAGGACATTCCTACCCAAGTCTGTGATCTGGTAGACTCCACGACTTGGGTAATCAATTAATCCGGATTTCTTTAGGTATGTCCTCGCCCAGCCAAACCTGTTAGAGAAGACGGGCTCTTGCCCGCTCGGCAACAATTTCTCCCTCTCGGCGTCAGATAACTCAAAATGGTCGGCAAGCCATTCACGCATTTCAGGCGTTCGCCTCGGGCTACCGTCTGCTAAGTTCTGAAGAAATGGGAGCATCACGGTCTGATAGTCAGGAATTGCCATCGGTGATTGATTTGTCCCGCCTCTCGGCTCTTAAGTTTTGGGATACCCGAATGCCGATCACTCAAACCGCCCCCAACACGTTCCCATAATCCGGTTCATCCGCGATCTCGCCCACATACTCCACGTGCTTCACAGTCCCATCCCCGTCCACCACGAACACCGCTCGGCAGGTGCAGCGGTCGAGGGGGCCGCCTTTGATTAACACGCCGTAGGCTTCGGCGAAGTCGGTCGAGCGGTGGGCGCTTAAGGTGTGGACATTCTCGACGCCCTCGGCTCCGCACCAGCGTTTTTGGCCGAACGGGAGGTCCATGCTGACCACGTAGACCACGGCATCGAGCTTGGCGGCCTCGTCGTTGAACCGCTTCGTCTCGGTGTGGCAGGTTGAGGTATCGAGCGAGGGGACCGTGGCGATGATCCGAGTTTTGCCCGCCGTGTCGGCGAGCGAGACTTCCTCCAGTGAGGTGTTTTGCAGCGTGAAATCAGGAGCCTTGTCCCCCGGTTTCAACTCGGGACCGACCAAATCGATGGGGTTACCTTTGAGCGTGACAGCAGCGGTGCGAACTTCGGACATCGTAGAAGCCTCCTTTGGAATGAGTGGATCGCTTTGAGTATGCGCTGTCCATCCGCTGTCGCAAGAGTGGGCTGAGCGTTGCTCAGCCGGTTGAGAGTTGAGCGACGAGAGGTCAGAGGGAGGCGATGTCACTGCAAACCGAACAGCCTGACGCGTACGATGTCGTGCAGACTTAAAATCGTGCGACTCTCAACTCTCATCCCCAAACTCTCAACCAAATGCGAAGCATTTACACCTACGACGTTGTGGTCATTGGAGCCGGGCATGCCGGGACGGAGGCGGCGTTCGCGGCGGCGCGGGCGGGGGCGAAGACGGCGCTGTTGACCATGAACGTCGACCAGGTCGGGGCGATGAGCTGCAACCCCGCGATCGGGGGCGTGGCGAAGGGGCAGATCGTGCGCGAGGTCGACGCCCTCGGCGGGGAGATGGGCCGCGCGATCGACGCGACGGGCATCCAGTTTCGCATGCTCAACCGCGGCAAAGGCCCCGCGATGCACAGCCCTCGCGCCCAAGCTGACAAGAAAGCCTATCAATTCTGGATGAAGCTCCGCGCCGAGGAATACGAGAACCTCACGCTCCGGCAGGAGACGGTTGAGGGACTGATCGTTGAGAGTCGAGAGTCGAGAGACGAGAGGCCAGAGGGAAATCAGGCGAGCCGAGAGCGTCAGCGACCGGAGATCGCGAAAGCGGAAAGCGGAGAGCCGAAAGCGGACAAGAGCACTGGACACTCGCCTCCAGACTCTCGCCCCAAAATCAAAGGCGTCCGTGTCAAAGGCAACGCCGAATACCACGCGAAAGCCGTGGTGGTCACCACCGGCACCTTTCTGCAGGCGATCATGCATACGGGGGAGGCGAAGGCCGAAGGCGGTCGGGCTGGCGAAGGGACAACGAAAGGGTTATCTGGCGCGCTGAGAGAATTGGGCTTCGAGCTGGAGCGATTCAAGACGGGGACGCCCTGCCGGATCAACGGGCGAACGATCGATTTCTCCTCATTGGAGCGGCAGCCGGGGGATGAAGACCCGCGGGCCTTTTCCTTTTTGACCGAGGCGATCACGCAGCCGCAGATGGATTGCTGGCTGACCGCAACCAATGAGGGGGTCCATGATGTCATCCGTGCGAATTTGGAGCGAGCCCCGATGTATTCCGGGCAGATCAATTCGACCGGGCCGCGGTATTGCCCGTCGATCGAAGACAAAGTCGTCCGCTTTGCCGACAAAGGCTCGCACCAGATCTTCCTGGAGCCGGAGGGCCGGAACACGCTCGAGTTCTACTGCAACGGCATCTCGACAAGCCTGCCGCGAGATGTGCAGGACGTGATGGTGCGGTCGATCCGCGGGTTGGAGCGGGCGGAGATCATGCGGTACGGGTACGCCGTGGAGTACGACTTCGCCCCGCCGACGCAGTTGTTTGCGACATTGGAGACGAAGCGCGTCGACGGGCTCTACTTTGCCGGACAGATCAACGGAACCACCGGATATGAAGAGGCCGCGGCACAGGGACTGATCGCCGGAGCGAATGCGGCGCTCAAGGTCGCGGGGCGGGAGCCATTCGTGGTCGATCGCTCTCAAGCCTACATCGGCGTGCTGATCGACGATCTCGTCACAAAGGGGACCGATGAGCCCTATCGCATGTTTACGAGCCGGGCGGAGTATCGGCTCCTTTTGCGGCATGACAACGCTGACCGCCGGCTGACCCCGCTCGCCCACGAGGCGGGTATCGTCGATGGCGAGCGAGTCCGCCAGTTGGAGCAGCACGAGGCCCAGATCGGGCGGGGTGAAAAATACCTCCGAGAGCACCGGCATCAGGGCCACACGCTGGAGGAACTGCTAAGGCGGCCCGACGTCACATGGGAGGAGTTACTCAATCGGGACCCAGGATTGGGCGAACTCCGGCTGCCCGCTCGGGCCGTGGAGCAATTCGTCACCGACGTGAAGTACGCTGGTTACATCAAGCGGCAGCAGGCCGACATCGAGAAGTTGCGGAAGATCGACAACGTTCGCATCCCGCCGAGCTTCAACTACGCGGCGGTGACGCAGCTCCGGCACGAAGCCCGCGAGAAGCTGGCTCGCGTCGCTCCGGCGAGCGTCGGTCAGGCGGGTCGAGTCAGCGGGATCACGCCCGCCGATTTGGCCGTGCTGATGCTTTATTTGCGGGAGCCGTCGCGTGCGACGACGTGACCTCCTGTCGACCGATCGGAAATCGTGAGGGCCGTAGTTCGCGTAACTCTCTGCGAAAACTGGCTTTGCGAGGATGAGGCGGTTGCGGCCGCTTGTTGAAGTTTTTGCAACGCCGGGGAATAGATACAATCGGTATGAATGATAAATCGGGTAAAGTCTTATTGACCCTCAAACCCGATTCAATTATCCCACCTTCACGGAGTCGGCGTTGTTCGCAGGCTTCGGTGATCGGAACGGCGGGCCGCATGGTGGCGGTCGCCCGTCAAGGAGGAGTCTTCCGATCGGGGAACTTTCCCCGCAGCCCGTTCAACTTGTTGACGGGCAGGGCCCAGAATTAGGACCGATGGAGTGCCATGAAGACCGTCTTCACCACCGGCGAGGCCGCCAAGATTTGCAAGGTCAGCCAACAGACAATTATTCGTTGCTTCGACTCCGGTCAGCTCAAGGGCTTCCGGGTTCCGGGGTCGCGGTTCCGCCGCATCCCGCGCGATGTGCTGTTCAAGTTCATGAAGGACAACGGCATCCCGACCGATGCCCTCGAAAGCGGTCGCCGCAAGGCCTTGATCGTGGATGACGATCCGGAACTGGTCGACCTGATCACCGACGTGCTCGACGCGGACGGCCGGTTCGAAATCCGCACCGCGAACAACGGCTTTGACGCCGGCATGATGGTCAAGGAGTATCATCCGGACATCATTGTGCTGGACGTGATGCTGCCGGACATCAACGGCAAAGAGGTCTGCCAGCGGGTCCGCAGCGATTCGAGCCTCGATGACGTGAAGATCATTTGCATCAGCGGGATGGTCGAGCGGGACAAGATCGACGAACTCAAAGCATCCGGAGCGAATGAGTTCCTGCAAAAGCCGTTCGAAGTTGAAACATTGCTCGGCCGCGTTTGCCGCCAACTCGACATGGAAACCGTCTCGGCTTGAGCGGGACGCGTCATTGCGATGAAATCCAAAGCCCACGGGTTGTGACCCGTGGGCTTTTCCCATTGATTGAGCCTTGAGAAACTGGCCCGTGTCGACCGAGCCGCGACCCGAAACCCGTGGGGATGCAACCCGAGCACTGCTCGGTTTGCTGCCGATCCGGTCGACGGAGCAGTTCCTTCCGAAACTAGCAGAAACGTTGCGCGAGGCGTTCGCAGCAAATCGGGTCACGCTGGCCGAGGCGTCGCGATCGGGTCGATCGGCACGGGCGGTCGTGGCGGTGGAAGGCCGTGCGTGCTTCGTGGCCGGTTACGAGGTCGAGCGGAACGACCTGCAATCGGAGATCGCTCTCCAAACACCCGGCGGCGAATGGCGACTCGCGTTCGACCCAGCCGTCAGTCTGGAGCAACCGGAGCGGATGCTGATCGAGCGGCTGCTCGCACAGGCAATGGAACTTGATCGCCGGCCGTCGGTTGAGGAGTTCGAGCGTCGCCTGCTCGAAGAGAAGCTCGAAGCGATGGCGGAGTTCTCCGCGGGCGCGGGGCATGAGATTAACAACCCCGCCGCGACGATTGCCGGTCGAGCACGGATGCTGTTGGCGGATGAAACCGATCCGGAACGAAAGCGATCGCTCGCCACGATCGGTGCGCAGGCTTATCGCATCCGCGATATGATCGGCGACGCGATGCTCTTCGCCCGTCCGCCGCAGCCGGAACCCACGGTCTTTCCACTCGCCTCCCTGCTTCAAGAACTTCTGCCGCCACTGCAAGAGAGCGCGGCGGCGGTCCCCTGCACCATCTCGATTCAATGCGAAGAATCAATTTCAATCTTTGCGGATCGAAATCAAATCGGGGTCGCCATTACCGCTTTAATTGAGAATGCGATTAATGCCGCCGTTGAGAATGGAGCGATTAAAGTCGCTGCAACTTCAGTTGAGAAAGACGACCGCGCAACGACGCAGATTCAAGTGGCAGACAACGGCACCGGATTTACCGACGTCGAACGCCGACACCTGTTCGACCCCTTCTTCTCCGGCCGGCAGGCGGGACGCGGCTTGGGCTTCGGACTACCGAAGGCCTGGCGGATCGCGGAGATGGCGGGTGGGGCGATTCGATATTTGGAAGAATCGAATGAGACGGAGTTCACGCTGACGCTTCCGTCCGGGTCGATCGTTTGAAAAACTCACTCAGCTGTCTCATCGGGCTCTGTGCCCTCATTCTTAATGCGGCGGTCGCCAATGCGGCCGATGGCTCAGAGGTCGCGATCTCCGATTACGGTTGGCTCTCCCTGCTGCCCGCTATCGTGGCGGTAATTCTGGCAATTGCGACGCGGCAGGTGATTGTTGCCCTTGTCGGTGCGATCTTCGCCGGGGCGTTGCCACTTGCAGATTGGCAACCTTTTACCGCGGCGGTGCGCACGGTCGACACCTATATTGTCGGGGCTCTCGTGCCGGTCGATGGTTCCGCGGCCGATCCGTTTTATATGCAGGTCATTTTAATGACCTTTTTCCTCGGCGGTCTGGTCGGCGTGCTGGTTCGGAGCGGTGGTGCGGCGGGCTTAATTCAGCCGCTGCTGAAATTTGCCACGACGCGCGAGCGCGGGCAGGTCTTAACGGCGGCTACCGGCTTTCTGATCTTTTTCGACGATTATGCGAACACGATTCTCGTCGGCGGCACGATGCGGCCACTGACCGATCGACTAAAGATCTCGCGTGAGAAGCTGGCGTTTCTCGTCGATGCCACGGCTGCCCCGATCGCGGGGCTCGCAATTGTGTCGACGTGGGTCGGCGTGGAGATCGGTTATATCGGCGAGGGATGCAAGGAGGCCGGGCTAAATCCAGACTCCGCCTACGCGATCTTCCTGGCCACTCTGCCGTATCGCTTCTATCCGCTCTATCTCATCGCCTTCGTGTTCTTAATTGGTTGGACGGGCCGCGATTTCGGTCCGATGCGAGAGGCGGAAGCTCGTGCTCGCGATATTGAAGAAGCCCCGGCTGCGACTACTGATCCCTCCGTCGAGCACAATGCAAACGAGGCGCGACCGAACATCTGGAATGCGGCCGTCCCACTAGCCGTGCTTCTAATCTCGCTCACCGCCGGAATGATCTGGGCCGGCACTTCGAGTATTGCCGCAGAAAATATAGATTCATCTTTCGAAGCGAAGCCGGTCGAGTATACCGTCCAAAATATTCTCGATCGCTCCGACTCCACGCGGATGCTGCTGTTGGCGTCGGCCGCGGCATCGGCCATTGCCGTTTTAATGGGTGTTGCAACGCGCAGCACATCGCTGGCCGAACTCGTCGCCGGTTGGCTGACAGGCGTGAAAAGTATGGTCGAAGCTGTGACGGTATTGATCCTCGCCTGGGCGATCGCGACAATATGCGATGCGGATCATCTCGGAACCGCCACGTACTTAAGTGGACTCGCCACGGGGATCGTATCGCCGGCGATGCTTCCTGCCATCGCGTTTGTGTTGGCGGCAGTCGTTGCGCTCTGTATCGGCAGCAGTTGGACGACCATGGCGCTCTTAATCCCGAGTTTGATGGCCATCGCCGCGGATCTGAATGGAGGCGTGCCGGAGCCGTTCTCTGCCGTGCAACTCGGCACGGTGGGCGCGGTTCTCGCCGGGGCGATCTTCGGTGACCATTGCTCGCCGATCTCCGATACCACGGTCCTCTCATCCGCTGCTTCGGGTTGCGATCACTTGCGTCATGTGATCACTCAGGCTCCCTATGCGGTGACGGTCGCGGTGATCTCCCTGGTGTGCGGTTATGTCCCCAGCGGCTTCGGCGTCTCGCCCTGGCTGCTCCTGCCGATCGGTTTCGCCACGATATTCCTTACAATCCGTGTGTTCGGTCGGAAGTCGGTTTGATACGGGGTATAAACAAGAGCGCTCCCTCGCGGTCGCGGCTAAACTAAGGTCAAACCCTCAATCGCCCCTTCGTGTCACTCAGCTCGCCATGACCACCGCTAAACTGTCCGGCATCTTTGTCCCCAATATGGTCTGCTATGACGGGCACGGCGATGTCAACGAAGCCGAGACCCGTCGCTATATTGATTGGCTGATCGCCAAAGGGGTGCATGGATTGTACCCCAACGGCTCGACGGGCGAGTTCACTCGCTTTACGGTCGAGGAGCGCAAACGTATTGCCGAAATGGTGGCCGATCAGACGGCGGGACGCGTGCCGATTCTCGCCGGCGCGGCTGAGGCCAATGTGAAAGAGACACTGAAAGCGTGCGAGCACGCGGCCGAACTCGGCGTGGCGGCAGTCGCGATCGTCGCCCCCTTCTATTACAAGCTCGGTCCGGAGAGCGTTTACGCCTATTTCGCCGAGATCGCGAACAATTCCCCGATCGACGTGACGCTCTATAACATTCCGATGTTCGCGTCGCCGATCGACGTGACGACCGTGCGGCGATTAAGCGAAGACTGTCCGCGTATTATCGGCATTAAAGACAGCTCCGGCGATCTGCCGCACATGATTCGCATGATCGATGCGGTCCGCCCGAACCGGCCCGAGTTTTCTTTTCTCACCGGTTGGGATGCCGCCTTAATGCCGATGCTGCTTGCAGGGGCCGACGGCGGCACAAACGCCTCGGCGGGTATCGTGCCTGAACTTGTCACCCGGCTGTTCGACCTGACGCAATCGCATCAAATCGAAGACGCCCGTCGGTTGCAGTACGATATCGTTCGGCTGTTCGACGCGATCGTTTATCACGCCGAGTTCCCTAACGGCATCCGCGCCGCAATTGAACTCCGCGGATTTCAGATGGGCAAAGGGCGGATGCCGCAGTCCGAGACCCAAGCGGCAGATCTCGAAGTGTTGCGGAAAACGTTGCAATGTCTGCTCGCCGAACACGGTTTCACCAACGAACCGGTCGGCGGCTGTCCCGTCGGCGATGCGGCGGAGAGCGACATCGCAGAGATCGCCGAAGTCATTTCGACGGTCGTTACCGAATTACAGCGCCGCGGGATGATTTAAGTCAGCGGGCAAATCGCATTCGTGTTTAGCCACGACCGAGAGGGGGCGCGCCGTTATATTATGGTCGCACGCTTCCTGTCGGGCGCGGCTAAACGGGTGACGCGATCAATGTCGAAGTTCTTCAATTCCGATCGATTTCAATCGTACGGCATCGTCCTGTTTGCGGTCCTCGCCGCGATGACCTATGGCGTCGCGCATGACATGGTCACGGCTCGGATCGCGATCGACTATTTCTTCCCACCCTATCACCCGGTGCTGGTTGAATCGCGAAATCCTAACATCGTGGCTCTTGCCTGGGGCACGGCGGCGACATGGTGGGTCGGATTGATGCTCGGCGTGCCGCTGGCGATTTCTGCCCGGGTCGGACCGTGGCCGAAACTCTCGCTGCGCAACGTTCTGCCGTTGGTTGCCGGGCTGTTCGGTACGTCGGCGATCGCCGCGGCGACGATGGGTTCTCTCTCTTATTCAAGATTGGGCAACGAAATTGAAGCCGTCTGGACGGCCCACAACACCAGCTATACCGTCGGATTCCTCGGCGGAATTGCGGTTTGTGTGATTGCCGGAATGATCCGCCTGCGGAAGCAGCAGGTTCAAAGTCGACAGGAACTAACAGCCTCCTTCGAAGCAAACACCTTGGCTGATCCCACTTCAGACGTAGAATGCGAGTCTAAGTCATTACCACCCGCGGAGCCGCAGTCGTGAACGATCCGAAAGCCTCAACCGATGATCGCTTCGAGCCGGGCGACCACCTTGCCTCGACGCGGCTCGCCGGAGGTTACACCCACCACGGCATTTACGTCGGCGACGGGCAGGTCGTCCATTTCGATTCGTCCGTGCGTACCAAGTTCAAAGCGGTCATCCGCGAAGTCGCTCTGGAGCGGTTCGGCCCGGTCGACAAAATCTTGGTGGTGAGGCATGACGGCCCGGTCGACCGGGAGGAAATTCTCCGCCGAGCTCGCTCTCGCGTGGGCGAAGCCGGCTACTGTCTGGTCTGGAACAACTGCGAGCACTTCGCGAATTGGTGCGTCTCGGGCAGTGCTCGTTCGGAACAGGTTCGGCGGACAGCGGGGCCTGTCATGCGGATGACGCTCCGTGGCGTTGCTGGAACGGTCCTTCGCAAATCGGCGGTCAAGGCGGTCACGAAGTCGATCGCCTCTCCTTGGAACTGGGCGGCTGACGCGACGCAACTGGCAACCGAAAAGCTGGGCGAAGCGAACGGCCTGAGCCCACAGCGAGCGACGCTCGCCGGACGGGGAGCCGGCTTCGTCACGGCCGCCGGTGTCGGATGCGTCGTGGGCGGTCCCATCGGTGCCGGAGTCGCAACGGGCGTGTTCAGCCTGGGTGTCGTCGGTGAGGAGATTTTCGCCCGCTCGACCACCCCGAAGCGGCGACCTCAGACGGAGACGTGATCGCAACCGCGCGGGTCGACACTCTCGTTACCCGCCGCAGCCACCACAGCCCCCGCACCCGCCACAACCTCCACCGCCACAACCTCCACCGCCGCATCCTCCATCGCCGCATCCGCCACCGGCGTCCGTTCCGTAACCGCTCGAGCGGATGAGTTGGTCCGCCGTCATTGCGTCGGAAACGTCACTCAGATTGGTGGTGCTGAGAATGCCAACTCCGAACAGACCCGTCGCGAGGGCGACGTCACGTCCGGAACGCTGATCGATCGCGTTACGGCAGGCGGACTTCAGGTCAGTGGCTTGCAGTCTCAGGCGATTCAACTGGCGATTCCCTCTTGCCGTCTGATAGCCGCGTGCGGCGAGGGCGATCGTGACAATCAGAGAGATAATTGTCAGGACGGTGATCGCTCCGACCGGTTCTTCTCGGTTGAGCCCGACCAGAATTCGCATTCCGCCAATCACTGTCACCACGGTCATTAGGCCCGCCGGCAACGCCCGTCGAAACGCACTCGCATTCGGATCGGGGTGGACGAGTCCAGCCTCTTGCAAATCGGTCTCGATATTCCGGCCACGAGACTTGCCGGCGTGAAAGACCGTTTTCAAATCGACTCCCCCTTCCGATACCGCACTGGCTGCATAGATATCTCTTTCGATCGACGAGGCGTCCGGGGGCAGGTCGCCGGCGACTTTTATATGGTTCAGCTTCTTCCCGAACATCCCGCCGAGGCCCGGATGGGACACTCGCTCAAGTGTGAGGGACCCATTCTGGATCAGCCCGGCCAATGCGGCAGCCGCCGCGCCGTCGGGGCCGTTCGCCAAGCAGGCGGCCTCGAACGTGTCTTGCTGTTGCGGCCAATCCTCCAGTTCTCCGGTCGAAGCATTCGAGAATTTGAGGATCAGTGCGATCAAGGCCCCTGAGATCATTAGAGTGCCGTAAAACGTTAGGAACTCGATCGCGTTGAGGTCGAACGGATTCCACACCGCCGCGGCGGGCACGAGCAGCAGCGCGAGACCGGCGGACGTCGAGACGCCTCGCCGACGGCTCCACCAGCGCGGCTTGCGGATCGTCCAATATTGCGATTGATCGACCCATAACCCGGCTCCCGCATTCTGGAATCGTTCGGTCGGCGGCGGCCACACATCGCTCGGGGGTTCTTCGCCGAAGACATCGCGATATGAGGCGAGCGTCCGCTCATATTGCTCGAAGAACTTTCGTCCTTCGGCCGGCCCGCCCTGGGTCGGGCAATGGTGCAGCGGACCGCCGAGCAATGGGCAGAATCGCTCCCAATAAGAACGCGAATATGTCAGGTGCAGATGCCAAGCCTGATCGACCTCCTCAGAAGGCGTCACAGAATGCCCGGCGTGCATCGCCAAAAAGGCAAACCGCTTGTATTCCCGGACGACGCGGCGAGCGAAGCGCACCGTCCAGCCGTTCTCTCTGGCCAGCCGGCGTTCGAATGAGAGGACCGGATCGCCGGAATCGATCCGGAAGGCGTCAAGGTCCTTAAGCAGGTCTTGATCGTTGGTCTTCAAGCCGGGCGTGTGAGCCATCGCTGACTTCCTCGCGTGGATGAGCGGACACGAACTCCAACGCGTCAGCCTACCAAATGGGTCTCGCGGGACGACACGAATCACGAAAATCGCGGTCCAAACGAGTGCTTCAGTGTGACATCGATCGGATTGTTGAAAGGGCGAAATAACAACAATATGATTCGATGGTGACACCTTATTGATAACAGAGGCGACTCGGGGTCGTTTTCTGGCGTGTCGAGAGAGATGTGTTGTAAGCCTTTATTTTGAAGTGCATTACGTCGATTTTTGCGGGGGCGGCAAGAGTTCGGCACAGGCGTCGCTTCTCGACTCATTCATCAACACACACGTTTCTCAAGACGGGGAAGACAGATGACTAGAGTGGGGCGAACGAGCAAGGTCTTTTTGGGTTTGGTGTCGCTGATCGGATTTGCGGCGATGGGAGTTGCCACGGCAGAGGCGGCTCCGCCTTGGGTTCGGGGCATTAGTCAGGGCGGGTTCAAATCGGCGGCTGCGGTCGCGGGAAACCGCTTCGGCAATCAGGGCGGTATTCGAATCGGGATCGGAAACAAACGTGGCGGGGGGTTTCAAATCGGAATTGGCGGCGGGCAGCGCAGGATCGAGCCGATTCATCCCCCGCAGATCATTCATCCGCCAGTCGTGAAGCCCTGCCCGCCCAAGATCATTCTTCCGCCCGTTCGCCCGCCGGTCATTCACCCGCCGGTTCGGCCCTGCCCTCCGAAGATCATTCTCCCGCCGATCCGCCCGCCGGTGATTTACCCGCCGGTTGAGCCTTGTCCTCCGAAAGTGATCTGTCCTCCGAGGCCGATTTGTCCGCCCGAGCCCTGTCTTCCGGAGATCAAGCCGCCCTGTCCCCCGCACGTCGTTTGCCCGCCGCATCCTCCGGCACCGCTGACCGACGCAGCGGCTCGGGGTCCGAAGTTAGGCATCTTCGGCGAACCGGTGGAGAGTTATGGGATCTACGTGACGTCGGTCGTTCCCGGCTCCATTGCGGAGGAGATGGGCATCGAGGTCGGGACCTATATTCTCGGGATCAATGACCTGCGCATCGCGACGAAGGCCGACGTCGGCTTCGCGATGGCGGAAACGAATCGAACGGTGACTCTGATTGTCCTCGACAATCAGACCTCGGCCTACTATGAGTTGGAGTTCGACCGCTGGACCCGCCAAGTCGCGAGTTCGGTAATCGAAACAGGCCCGGCGGCCCAGGCCGTCACGGTCGCGGAGAACGACGGCAGCCTCTAGGCCGGGATGTAGCGTGACAAGCCTTCGCTTTAGAGCGGCAAGGGCCTCACCCCGCGGGGGAGAGGCCCTTTTGCTATTGGGCGACCTCTTCGAACCGGCAAGGATTTTCTTTCCGTCGCATCAGACTTAGGCTATGCGAGGATTTGAACCAGTGTCGGCGAGAGGGATAGACCGTGGAGGCACATGCCCGGAATCGGGAGCAGATCGCAATCATTACGCGGGCGATCGTTTTCTGCCTGACTTTGTCGATCGGCCTGACAACTCTGGCCGCCGATCGCCCGAACATTGTTGTGCTCCTCGCCGATGACCTCGGGTGGTCTGACCTCGCCTGTTACGGGAATGAGTTCCACGAGACGCCGCGGATCGATCGGCTGGCTGACGAGGGGCTGCTGTTCCGCCAGGCGTACGCCCCCTCCCCCGTCTGCACGCCGACACGTGCGGCGGTGCTGACCGGACGCTCGCCCGCGCGGCTCGGCATGACCATCTGGCGTGAGGCCGCCGGCGACCCACCCGCGTACATGCGTCGCACGATGATCCCGCCGGTGACCCGGAAGGATCTCCCCGCAGAACTCGACACGCTGGCGGAACGCTTGCAAGCGGCAGGCTACTCGACGTTACACGTCGGGAAGTGGCACCTCGGCGACGCCAGGAACTTCCCCGAAAATCACGGGTTCGACGTTAATATCGGCGGCACGATCTGGGGCGCTCCGACCACGTTCTTCCGTCCCTTCGCGGGGCAAAGGAAAGACGGTCGCAGGTACGTGCCGGGCCTGGGGCTGGGCAAGCCGGGCGACTATTTAACAGATCGCCTGACAGATGAAGCGATCGGACTGATCGAAGAGGTTTCAAAACGCCCCGAGCCTTTCTATCTGCAGTTGTGGTTTCACACGCCGCACCTGCCGATCGAGGCCAAGGCAGATGCTGCGGAGAAGTATCGCCGTAAGGCGACCAGGCTCGGCGTCGATCTTAATCCGACTTACGCCGCGATGATCGCAAGCCTTGACGAGAATGTGGGGCGAGTGCTGGACGTTCTTGAGCAACTCGAGATTCAAGACAACACGCTGGTCGTGTTCGCTTCCGACAACGGCGGCTTTATCGGCGACTGGGAAGATCAAGGGCAGGTCACCACGAACGCCCCGCTCCGTTCGGGTAAGGGCTCCTGCTATGAAGGTGGGATTCGCGTCCCGCTGATCGTTCGCGGCCCCGACATTAAGGCTGGCCGCTGCGAAACTCCGGTGGTCTTAACTGATCTCTATCCGACCCTGCTGTCCCTCACCGGGTTCGATACCAAGATGCAGGACCACCTTCCGGGCGACGGTGTCGACTTGGCCGGACTCATGACCGGGAACGGGCTGTCTCCCCCGAAGCGCACTCTCTATTGGCATTACCCGCACTATTACGCAACGACCTCGCCCGTCGCGGCGATCCGTGAAGGCAATTGGAAATTACTCCACTACTTCACCAACAGACGCGACGAATTGTTCAACCTGGAAGCCGACTTGAGCGAACAAGAAAATTTAAGCAGTTCGGAAGCGAGCCGGACTGAGCGATTGCGAATGAAACTGCTGCGATGGCTGGCCGATGTCGATGCCGGACTCCCAGCACTCAATACGAGCCGCTAATTCCACAACTTAAAGACTCAATGAAACCGATCGTACAAATTTCACTCGATGTCACCTCTTCAGCCGAAGCGCTCGATCTTGCCGAGCAGGCGGTCCGGTGCGGTGTCGACTGGCTTGAAGCGGGCACGCCTTTAATTCTCGCCGAAGGGCTTCACGGGGTGCGGGCGCTTCGAGAGCGGTTCCCGGAACACCCGATTGTGGCCGATCTGAAAACGATGGACGGCGGTTACCTGGAGGCCGAAATGATGGCCAATGCGGGGGCTACGCATGTGGTTGTGATGGCCCGTTCTCATCCCGCCACGATCCGCTGCGTCGTGAAGGCCGCGCACGACAACGGCATTAAGGCGATGGGAGATAACCTCGGCTGCGAGAGCATGGTCGATGGCGCGAAACTGCTGGCCGATCTCGGCTGTGACTTCGTAATCCATCACATCGGCTATGATGAACGCAACGAATACCGCGATCGTGGGGAACGAATGCCGTCGCCACTTGACCAGCTAAAACAGGTCGTCGATGCGGTCGATGTCCCCGTGCAAGCCGTCGGCGGCTTGTCGCTGGAAGACTCAATCCGCACGCCGGAGTATGGCGCGCCGCTGGTCGTTTTGGGGGCGCCGCTCACAATTGATGCCGACAGCTTTCAGGCCGCAAGTAGCGATCTCGATGCAATCCTCACCGAGATTTGCGATCGCGTCCACGCCTACGGCGACATCCCCATTTGATATAATGTCCGTTTAGCCGCGACCGCCAGGAGGCGCTCCGCCATTAAAGAATGTGACTTATGCCACACATGCCCGCCGTTGTGAACTACGCCAACGAAACCGGCGCCGTCGAATTAAGAGATTTAAATGAACCGGAATTAGGCCCCGGGGATGCGCTCGTTGAAGTCGCCGCCGTCGGTGTGTGCGGCTCTGACCTGCATCAATGGCAGGCGCTACATAGCTGGCCGGTCAATTATCCGGTCGTGCTGGGTCATGAGTTTTGCGGCACGATTGCAAAAATTAAGACAGACGGCGACCAGTTCCGCGAAGGGGATCGCGTCGTCAGTGAAACGGCTGCGATCGTCGACCCATCATCCCCGATGACGCGCGCCGGAAAATATAACCTTGATCCCTCCCGCAAGGGATTCGGGTACGGGGTCAATGGCGCGATGACAAAATTCGTGCGGGTCCCGCTGCGATGCCTGCATCATATCCCCGGTGCATTACCGGCCGAGAAAGCCGCATTATGCGAGCCCTGCGCCGTGGCGTATAACGCGGTGGTGGGGAACGTCAGCGTCAATCCGGGCGACCGCGTGTTGGTGCTCGGCCCGGGGCCGATCGGGATACTGTGCGGAGTGATGGCCAAATTAAGAGGGGCCCGCGTTGCCGTCGCCGGATTAGAGCGGGACGAAGCCCGGCTCGCGATTGCCCGACAATACGGCTGCGAGACCTTAATTGATGACCCGCGCGAATGGGCGATGTCGGGGGACGGACTCGGGGTTGAGGGTGTTGTCGACGCAGCGGGCGTTTCGGCCACCTTAAAGATTGCGCTCGATTGCGTTCGCCCCGCCGGATGGATCAGCAAGGTCGGCTGGGGCCGTGATCCGGTTGGGTTCTCGCTCGACCCGCTTGTGCAGAAGAACGTCACACTGCAAGGGAGTTTCAGTCACAATTGGCCGATCTGGGAGGCGGTCATTCGCATGATGGCCGACGGCACGCTCGATGTCGGCCCTCTCATTGGTGGTGTGTGGTCGCTCGAAGATTGGCACGAAGCCTTCGAAACGATGCACGGTGGGTCGATCGCAAAGGCGGTGTTGACTCCTTAAGTAGAGAGTCGATGGTCGATAGTTGAGAAGGAAAAATGATGCCGAAAATTGCTGCATTTCCAAAGGCGTGGTTGGACCCGCTTTGTAAGACGGGTGAGATGAAGTTGGTGGAGTGGATCGAACTGGCCGCGACACTCGAAGTCGACGGGCTCGAGTTTTACAGCGGCTTTCTCGACCTGCAAACAGACGGAGCCGCGAAGCACTACCGAACGATCGCCGAGTCGTACGGTCTGCCGATTCCGATGTTGTGCTGCTCGCCTGATTTCACGCACCCTGATCTGAGTTTTCGTGCCGAGCAAATCGAAATCGAAACCGATTTCATCAAGCTCTCCGCCGAGCTTGGCTGCGAATATTGCCGTATCCTCTCGGGGCAGCGGCGTCCGGAGGTCTCGCGCGAAGAGGGGATTCGTTACACGGTCGATGCGATCGAGCAATGCCTGCCGGTCGCCGAAGCGGTCGGCGTGACTTTGATCATGGAGAACCATTACAAGGACGGCTACTGGACCTATCCGGAGTTTGCACAGGCGTCCGATTTATTCGTCGAGATCATTGAGCAGATCGATTCGCCGCACTTCGGTGTGAATTATGATCCCTCGAATGCCATTCTCGCGGGCGAGGATCCGCTCGCAGTCCTTGAACTGGTAAAGCATCGCGTCGTGACGATGCACGCTTCGGATCGCTACTTGAAAGAGGGCACGATCGAAGACCTCCGGCGGGAAGAAACGACCGAAGGCTACGCAAAACGGCTCTCGCACGGAGAAATCGGCCAAGGCATGAACGATTTCGACGCCATCTTCTCAACCTTAAAAGAGGTCGGGTTCGATGGCTGGGTCAGTATTGAAGACGGGGAGAATGGGGTTCACGAGCTCAGTCGCAGCGTGCAGTTCTTAAGAACGAAAATTGCTGAGCACTGGCCGTGATGGGAAGCACTTGCGATATCGCCAATCGGTATTCCGATAGCCCGACGCGCCAGCGAGGGTGTGGATATTTTGTAGCGAATTAATTCATGACTGAAGACGTATCGAGCGTGCTTGTTAGGTCTATTTCCTAAAGAAGTCGGGTTGATGACTCCCTCGCTTGCGCGTCGGGCTATCAGGCGTTGGGGTTGGTGTCTCCCTCGCTTGCGCGTCGGGCTATCGGGCTATCGTGTACGGCGATCGGCTTTGCTCGTACCGCTTGGCGGATCAATAGTCGAACGCGTTGCCGACGGTCTGCCCGATATTGCTATGCGGCGACATCTTGCGAGTGCGCGGGGCCATCGGCTTGCGCATCTCGATAAACGCTCAGGGTTCCGTCCAACATCGCCGTCAGGCTGTACTGCTCGCGAGCGTGCCCTAACGCCTGTTCGGCGAGATCAAGCATTGCTTGCGGATCAGCGGCGGCGTCCCGGATTGCGGCGGCAAGATTGTCCGCCGAGGAACAATCGACGACCCGTCCGAATCGGCCGTCGCCAAGAACTTCCGGAATCGCGCCCCCTGTCGAACCGATGATCGGCACGTTGCGAAACATCGCCTCCAAGAGCACGATGCCGAAGCCTTCCCACGTCGACGGCAGGCAGAGAATATCAAAGCCGGGCATTAGGTCGGCGGCGCCATCGCGCTGGCCGAGAAAATGCACGTTCTTAAGGCCGAGCCGATCGCGGTGAGCCTTTAACGAGTCCTCTTCTTTCCCGCTTCCGATCAACACAGCGTGGAAGGTTGGCAGTTCTTTCATCGCGTCGAGCAGTGTGGGCAGATTCTTCTGCGCCGTCATCCGGCCGACAAAGCCGACAATAAAGCCGTCACGCGGCAGCCCCAGTTCGTCGCGCACCTCGTTGCGGCCGCGGATCAATTTCGGTTCGGGGATCCCGTGACGGACCGTGACGATTTTCTCCGCGGGCAGCCCAATCTTTTCGATGGCGAATTTTCCGACCGAATCGGTGATCGCGATATAGCGGCTCGTGACGGGGTCGGTCTTTTGATAGCGGCCACGCCAAGGATCGATCGCATACTTCGGAGCGTCGTTATGGATCGTGGTCACGACCTGCCGACAACCGGCATCGCCCGCCGCGAGTTTGCCGAGATAATCGGCATGTTCAATGTGCGTGTGAACGATGCTCTCAGGACGCGATTGAAATAGCTTTCGGAGGCTGCGGCGGAAGTAGCGATCGCGAATCGGTCGCCATGAGAGTGGAGCCGATAGCTCGAACACTTCAAAGCCCTCGTCGCGCAACTGAGCTGCTTTGGCTGAGAGTCTTGGTCCCGGGCGAAAGTTGAGCATCGCCAACGAGGGCTGCAAACCGCGGTCACGCTGCCCGCGCATCAGGTCGAACAGATGATTCTCCGCTCCGCTGAAGACGCCCCGCCCCGGTTTGTCGGAGAAAGACATCACGTGAATCACGGCCGCCATGCCGAAGTCTCCTGCTGATGGAATTTCACAGCGGCAATGGACCGCAAGCACGTCTGAGCGTCAAGCCGAATCGTGCGGAGCGATCAACCAACCGATCGAATAAGGTCAAGACTTTCCCGATATTCATCGGTTCTGCCGCCGCTGCGGTCGCACTGTCGGCACTCCCGCCGTAGCGTGACGCCACCTGATGATTGACCTCTTGCCCGCAGGATGAACGCCGTGGCCGCACCTTCACACAAGACCGCCATCTACGCCGCAATTGCGGCGAACGCTTTGATCTGTGTGACGAAGTTTATCGCGGCGGCCCTGACCGGCAGTTCGGCGATGATTGCCGAAGGGATTCACTCGCTGGTCGACTCCGGGAACGGCTGCCTGCTGCTATTGGGGATTCGGCTCAGCAAGCGCCCCGCGGATGATAATCACCCGTTCGGCTACGGGCCGGAACTCTACTTCTGGACGCTGATCGTGGCGATTCTCATCTTCGGTGTCGGCGGCGGGGTCTCTGTCTACGAGGGCGTTAAGCACGTCATTCATCCGGGGGAACTCGGCAATCCCCTGCCGAACTACATCGTGCTCGGTTTGTCCGCCGTATTCGAGTGCGTCGCGTGGTGGCTCGCTTGGACGGGCTTTCAGAAGGCCAAGGGGAAAACCGATTCGGTCTGGGAAGCGATCCGCAAGAGCAAAGACCCGACCGCCTTTGCCGTGCTGTTCGAAGATACGGCCGCCCTGCTCGGCCTGATCGTGGCCGCGATCGGAATCTTCCTCGCTCACCTGTTCGAGGAGCCGCTGATCGACGCCTCGGCCACCATTCTGATCGGAGTCATCCTGGCCGGGGTCGCACTGCTGCTGATGCGGGAGGCGCGGGGCCTGTTGATCGGCGAAGGAGCCGCCCCGGAAATCGTCGAGCGGATCAAGCAGATGGCCGGCGAACGGGAGAGCATCGCCCGCATCGGCCGACCGATGACGCTGCACTTCAGCCCTGATCACGTGCTGCTCGCGCTCAATGTCGAGTTCGTCGACGGGCTCGATTCCGACGAAATTGAAGCAGCCGTGGACCGATTCGAGGCGGCCATTACCGCGGAATTTCCTCAGTTCCGGCACATCTACCTGGAGTCGGAACGACTCGGACCACAGCCGTCGAAACCGATTTCGGAAGGATAGCCGACCGCAAATCTGCATCGAAGACACCACTTTCCCGATATTTTATTTGTTTTAACAAACACCTTGCCGCCCCGACGCGTAACATAGCCGGCGGACGCGTTGAAAAGCGTTCGAGGCCGAACTTTCGATCGCAGAACTATTTTTTAAACGGAGCACAGTCATGGGATTTGACGTTCAAGGCAAAGTCGCGCTGGTCACCGGAGCGAATCGCGGCATCGGGAAGGTCATTCTGGAAACGCTGCTCGCCGAAGGAGCGTCGAAGGTCTACGCCGCTGTGCGTGACACTTCTTCGGTCGAAGGATTGGTGAAGGAACATGGCGAAAAGGTCGTACCGCTCGAAATCGATCTGTCCAAACCGGCGACGATCGCCGCCGCGGCGAAGCAGGCGGAGGATGTCGAACTCGTGGTCAATAATGCTGGCGTTTTGAAAACGGCCGATCCGCTCGATCCCGCCGCGTTCGACGCACTCGACTTCGAGATGAAGGTCAATGTGCACGGGTTGATGCACATGGCCCAAGCGTTCGCCCCGGTGCTGAAAACCAACGGCGGCGGCGCGTTGGTGCAGTTGAATTCGGTCGCGTCGATCAAGAACTTCGCCGACTTCGCGACCTATTCTGCCTCCAAAGCGGCTTCGTACTCCATCACGCAGGCGCTACGCGACAAACTGGCCGACCAGAACACGCAGGTACTCAGCGTGCATCCCGGGCCGATCGGCACCGACATGGCCGATAGCGCCGGCCTCACCGAAATGGCGGAGCCGCCCTCAGTCGTGGCCGACGGCATCGTCGCCGCCCTCGCCGACGGTCGCTTCCACCTCTTTCCTGACACCATGGCGAAACAGGTCGGCGAAGCCTATTCCGGCTTCGCGGAAAACATCGTCGAAGCAAACCTAATGGAAGGCTAAGGGCACTTCGTGCCATTTGTGCCCGCGGCAGCATTCACGGGCCTTCTCCTCTGGGGAGAAGGTGGCCGCAGGCCGGATGAGGGCACTGCGTGCCATTGTGCCTGCGGCAGCATTCACGGGCCTTCTCCCTCGGGAGAAGGTGGCCGAAGGCCGGATGAGGGGACGGTGGGGCGTTGATCCAACGGCACCGCCGTTCGCTCTTAACTTCGCGCAAAAGAGCATTCGATCGCGGCTGTCCGATGAACCGCCGCCGCACCCCCTCACCCCAACCCTCTCCCGAGCGGAGAGGGGGGCACTTCGTGCCTTTGTGCCTGCGGCAGCAACCACGGGCCTTCTCCCTCGGGAGAAGGTGGCCGAAGGCCGGATGAGGGGACGGTGGGGCGTTGATCCAACGGCACTGCTGTTTGCTCTTAATTTCATGCGAAAGAGCGTCTTACCGCGGCTGTCCGATGAACCGCCGCCGCACCCCCTCACCCCAACCCTCTCCCGAGCGGAGAGGGGGCACTGCGCACCTTTGTGCCTGCGGCAGCAACCACGGGCCTTCTCCTCTCGGGAGAAGGTGGCCGATAGGCCGGATGAGGGGCAGGTGGGGCGTTGATCCAACGGCACCGCCGTTCGCTCTTAACTTCGCGCAAAAGAGCATTCGATCGCGGCTGTCCGATGAACCGCCGCCGCACCCCCTCACCCCAGCCCTCTCCCGAGCGGAGAGGGGGCACTGCGCACCTTT
The DNA here is from genome assembly GCF_007744515.1 of Stratiformator vulcanicus. NCBI lineage: Bacteria > Pseudomonadati > Planctomycetota > Planctomycetia > Planctomycetales > Planctomycetaceae > Stratiformator > Stratiformator vulcanicus. The sequence continues at coordinate 4,011,327 of NZ_CP036268.1, read as the reverse complement.
GTGCCTGCGGCAGCAACCACGGGCCTTCTCCTCTCGGGAGAAGGTGGCCGATAGGCCGGATGAGGGGCAGGTGGGGCGTTGATCCAACGGCACTGCTGTTTGCTCTTAATTTCATGCGAAAGAGCATTCTATCGCGGCTGTCCATCAACCTGCCGCCGCACCCCCTCACCCCAACCCTCTCCCGAGCGGAGAGGGGGCACTGCGCACCTTTGTGCCTGCGGCAGCAACCGCGGGCCTTCTCCCTCGGGAGAAGGTGGCCGAAGGCCGGATGAGGGGACGGTGGGGCGTTGATCCAACGGCACCGCCGTTCGCTCTTAACTTCGCGCAAAAGAGCATTCGATCGCGGCTGTCCGATGAACCGCCGCCGCACCCCCTCACCCCAACCCTCTCCCGAGCGGAGAGGGGGCACTTCGTGCCTTTGTGCCTGCGGCAGCAACCACGGGCCTTCTCCCTCGGGAGAAGGTGGCCGATAGGCCGGATGAGGGGCTGGTGGGGCGTTGATCCAACGGCACCGCTGTTTGCTCTTAATTTCACGCGAAAGAGCATCTTGCCGCGGCTGTTCGATGAACAGCCGCCGCACCCCCTCACCCCAACCCTCTCCCAAGCGGAGAGGGGGCACTGCGTGCCTTTGCGCCTGCGGCAGCATTCGCGGGTTTGAAGCGTTGATAAGTCGACTTAAATCAAATCTCGTTAAGCAGTCTGAGCGCGAATAGGTCTTAATTCTCAGATGCCAACCGACTTCGCCTGGCAGTCGCTTTCGCTTTGCGAATTTCGGTCCGGGTCGGTTCAATGAATTTATCATCGACGATAGCGGTGATCAGCGGAAACCCAATCATAAATAACAGAAATGCCCCGGTCATTCCGTTTTTCGACTGGTGAAGCTCAAATATTAAAGTCTCCAAAAGCGTGACTGTCGCAGCGGTCACGATCCCAATGAGCGACGAAACCCACCCAAGAAGGTCAAATCCGAGACAAGGGTCTCCGACGACACCCGGTTTGTCGTTAAGGTTCAACTTGACGAGAAGTTGATAGAGTCGAGGCGGCTTCTTTTCAGGCATGTTACATCGCCTCGGATATCTAAGCCAGATTTATGAACGCTCATAATAAATCATTGATTGCCGAGAGGGCGGTGTCAGCCGATTCCGGCATTGCCAAATCAACGGTTGACTTATGCCCGGTCGCCTCCGGATTGATCTCGATCGTATAGGCTCCGAGTTCTTTAGCACGTGGCAGAAGATAGGCTGCGGGGGAGACAAGCGAGCTTGTTCCGATGCTGAGAAAGACGTCGGCCTCGCAAGCGGTCGCAGCCCGATGCAGCGATTCTTCATTGAGCCGCTCTCCGAACCACACCACGCCAGGACGTTCGAATGCCCCGCAATTGGCACATCTCGGGGGAAGCTCGGGAAGCGGCACCGTGCGATCCCAGCGTTCGGCGGAACAACCGGTGCTGCAGCGGATGAGCCACAGTGACCCATGCAGCCGAACGATGTCGTCCGATCCCGCGGCTTCGTGCAAGCCGTCGACATTCTGCGTAATTAAAGTCACGTTCGGCCGCGTCCGCTGCCACTCGGCGATGACCCGGTGTGCCGCGTTCGGCAGGCACTTCGCAATTCCCGCCCGCCGCAGTTCGTACCACTCCCACACCAGTTTCGGATCCCGCGCGAACGCCTCCGGCGTGGCCAGGTCCTCGGGGCGATAGTTCCGCCACAACCCGCCGGGATCGCGGAACGTCGGCACCCCGCTCGGTGCGGAGACACCCGCCCCTGTGAGGATCGCGACAAAACCGGCCGAAGAAATTCGCGATGAGATACGCTTATATATTGACATGATTAAGTACCGTTCTCACGGACGCCGAGGTAACGGAACACTTCAAAGATTCGGCGCATCCGCCGGTTCCACATCGGAAATAGTGATGTTGAGAACATCATCGAGCATCCCCAATAATGCATTAAGATTACGCACCATGTCGTCTGGTCAAAGTTACATAAGGGTTGTCACCGTATTCCGCGCAAAACAATGCCTTGTAAAGTACTTATGGACAAAAGTTTTTTTTCGTGTTTAGCGACTGCTTAATATTGGCTTAATGATTGGCGATATGGTCGACGGTGCGTTTGGTAAACAGGAATCAACCATCGGGAGTTATTGATGAGAAGAGTGGGCTTTACTTTAGTCGAATTGCTGGTTGTCATTGCCATTATTGCCATTCTTGTCGCGCTTGTTACGCCGGCAGTCTTTGCTGCCCGCGAAAGCGCCCGCGCCGCCCAATGCAAAAACAACATGAGGCAGTTCGGGATAGCGTTTCATACTGTGGCACAAGACGATAGCGCGGGTCGCTTCATACGCGGCGGAAATTGGTATTCGGCTATGATTGAGCTGGGGCTGATTGACATTAACGATGATCCAGACATCGGTCTGGGGGCAATGCTATGCCCAACGAGCGAAGACCAGACGTGGCCCAACGTCATTACTAATTGGTTCGTCGACAACACCTCTTTAGAAGCGGTTGACAGTACATATTCGGCTCCATTCCCGACAATTGGCGTCATGCGGGAGAAAACTCTGGAGCAATCACAAGTCGGTAGCAATATCATTCCTTTTCTGTCCGACAAATATTTTGAAAACGGGCTGACCACACCATGGGGCGAGCCAGATGTTAATGGTGCGACAACGCAGGAAGTGACCTCTTCGATGACAGCCTATCTCGTTGACCCCGTGGAGACCGAATACCAGACCTTCGGGCCGGGAGGGTTCATTCACGGTGCCTTTAATAAATCGATGAACATCCTAATGGCGGACGGTTCTGTCATATCGCTGAGTGCGAAGGAGTGCATTACCATTGAATTTGATAATGACGGTATTCAACTCGATTTCGAAGGCCCTCACACTCGGCTTTATCAAGCAGCGTCGCTTCCTCAAACGATCGTGATCAAACAAGGTTTCGAGAGCATCTGACGTCATAGAATGGGAAGCCAGGGTGGTGGTTCAGACACACGCCGTCTGAGCCGCCACCTTTTTCGCAGCTGACTTTTTGGTTCTAGAAGCAGTTTCAAGACTTCGAGAACACAAGCCCGATGCCTGTGAGGATCGCGAGCGACTTGGCTGCTCGAATCTTCGCGGCGGCATGTTCGATCGTGGTCACGGTCGCGGCGTCCTTGGGATTGCTCGGCGCGAAGAACGAGTCGCAGTATCAGCTCAGGCAGGTGTAACGCCGGGGCTCCGATCGGGTTTTATCCGGTGGTGCGTTGGGTTGAAATAGACGACTTTAACTTCCAGGATTGTCGCACACATCCGACGCAAAAACCGTTCGACAATCGATGATACAGCTGCCAACGTCAGATTGAACCGCAATCGATCTCTGAAGATGTCCTTTGTGATCCTGACCGCTGGCGTCGCGATCCTCTACTTCACGATCTATGACGCCGTGATCACGGTGCTAAGCACCCAGGGCGCGGGGCCGCTCACGCGGCTCTGGACGGGAGCCGTGTGGTACTGCGGCCTCGCCTTCACCGTCGTTGGGCAATCCACCAGCTGCTAAGTCTGCTCGGTCCCTTTATGCTGATCGGGACAGTGATCGTGTGGTATGCCCTTATGAACCTGGGTTGGTATCTCGTGTTCGCGTCGCATGCCGACTCGGTCATAAAGTTACAAGACGAGGCATCTTCGACATTGCTGGAAAAACTATATTTCACCGGCGTCACGCTATCGGGGCTCGGGTACGGCGACTTCGTGCCGTCGCGGTTTCCTTGGACGCTCTTCGGAAATTATGCCACGTTATCGGCGACGCTCGTCATTACAACATCCCTCTCGTATCTGTTGCAGGTTGTCTCGTCGGCCGTTGAAAAGAAAGCCCTCGCCGAAACGATCTTCGCGATCGGCAGGACGCCCGGAGGAATCGACTCCTACGTTTTAACGACGCTCGGGCAGCTCGGTCAGCACTCGCATCAACATCTCGCCTACCCGATTCTCAATTTCTTTCACAGCCGCACAAAATCGAAGTCGAGCAGCCGAGCCATCCTGGTTCTGTCGGATGCCGTTTTCTTAATGCGACACTTCGTCGCTAAAGAAGACCGCCCGCCGGCCTGTTGTACGTCGCGGACGAGACGATCCGCGACTATGCCGAGTTGGCGACGGCGGGAATTGTCATGCCAGGTTCGATCAAAGGCGACCAGGAAATCGCCCACCTCGACCTCGAAGCGATTAAAGAAGTCGGCCTGCGACCGAATCCCGACGTCGACACCGGCGAAGTCATCGAGGAATACCGCGAAACCCGGCGGCGACTCGTCGCGCTGGCGATCGAAGAGGCTGGCTGCGAACAGGCGAAAAGGAGGATCAGGGCGACTCCCGCGACGTATCGCAATTGCGTGAGGAACAACTTCGGCAGCTCGACAAGAGCGACCTCGAAGACATCGCCCGCTCCGAACGCATTTCGGGGCGCAGCCGCATGAGCAAGAGGAAACTCGCGCGGGCCCTCTACCAGCACTTCCGTTCGCGCAATGACGAACCCACCAAGCAGGAACTCTATGAAGAGGCGAAGCGCCTCGAAATCGACGGTCGCAGCAAGATGAATCGCGACGAATTAAAACAAGCCGTTGAAGAGCACCGCGTGAATTAATCGACAACAGCACAAAACCGAGGCGTAAGCCGAGCGACTTCATCGATTTTGAGATCGCCTCGACCAATGTCCGCGCCACCCGCAAAGACAGTTTTCCCTTAAGCACACAGCACTCTCTTGCGTCTTTTACTCCCTCTGTTCCTCCACCGCCTCTTTTAATTCCTCCCTGTTCATCTTGCTGCGGCTGTCGGTCTCCCGTGAGTGGGCCCCTTCTGAACGCGGCACGACGGCGCAAAGCGGATGTCACGCTACAAGCCGCGCACGAAGTAAGCGGATATTGGCGGGAGTGCGTCGCTTCGTTTGGCGACGTCTGCCGTAGTGGGATGATCCGCTTACTTCGTGCGTGGCTTGTTGGAAACCGCTTCGAAAGTCGACTAACCGAACAAACTCCGATCACCGTCATTGTCGGGCTTTGCCCGCCCTACATGCTCCCAGCCCGCCGGGGTGACGGTGCGGCCTCTGGGCGTACGGCGGATTAAACCCGTTCTTAAGAGGAACGGTTCGACCTCGTCCTCCAAGGTATCGGCGGGGATGCTGAGGGAATGGGAGAGGGTCGACAGGCCCGCGGGGCCGCCGGTGAAGACGTCGATGAGGGTCGTCAGGTAGCGGCGGTCCTGTTCGTCGAGCCCGTGCTTGTCGATCTCTCGCATTTCGAGAGCTCGATTGGCGATGTCGTCGGTGATGGTGCCGCCGCCGTGGACCTCGGCGTAGTCGCGGGCCCAGCGGAGCAGGTTGTTGGCTCGGCGGGGCGTCCCCCGGCAGCGGATCGCGATCTCACGGGCGGCGTCATCGGAGATGTCGCTGCTCAGCTTCTTTGCATTGATCTGCACAATCTCGGTGAGCTCTGCGGTGTCGTAATAGGTGAGCCGTTCCTGGTGGACGAAACGGTCGCGGAGCGGCGCGGTCAGCATTCCGCTGCGGGTCGTCGCACCGATAACCGTGAAGGGCTTGAGGTCGATGCTCAGCGTGCGGGCGTTGGTCCCCTCGCCCAGCACAATGTCGACGCGAAAGTCTTCCATCGCCGAGTAGAGGTATTCTTCAACCGCGGGGGGGAGCCGGTGAATTTCGTCGATGAACAGCACTGATCCGCTGATCGCGTTCGTCAGGTACGGGACGAGATCCTTCGGGGCTTTGAGGGCCGGACCGGAGGTAAATTGAATTTCGGTATCGAGTTCCCGGGGAATGACTGTGGCGAGGGTCGTCTTGCCGAGACCGGGCGGGCCATCGAGGAGTAAGTGCCCCAGCGGCGTCTGACGCATGCGGGTCGCGTCGAGCACGATCTGCAGCCGCTCTTTGACCTTGCGCTGACCGATCACCTGCGAGAGGCGGGTCGGGCGGAGTTGCTCGTCGAACGTCCGCTGTTCGTCGAGGACGCGATTGCTCGGCGCCGGCGGATCGGTCAATTCGTCCGGCAGGTCAATCTCGGCATCGGCTGCGGTGGTGCGGCGGTATTTGGTTTCTCGGGGCATCCTGTTGCCTCTGGGCCTGCTTCCCGGCGGGCGCAACTATACGGGGTCGGTTGAGGCGTCGATGGTGCCGGAGTTGTTGCGGACCTGAATGTACGCCGCCCCCATCATCATCACGAGGTAGGGATAAGCGAACAAGAGCGGAAGGCTGCACATCGTGTAAGCGATGGTCCAAATGAAGCCGTAGATCAGCATCAGACCGAGTACGGTGAGGCGGCTCTTCCGCGTAATTGCCAACGAAAGCCCGATCGTTTCGCCGACGCCGGTATTGCGATCGACCAACACCCAGTAGTAGGGCCACAGATAGACGCAGAATGCGAGTTGCAACAGGCTACCGATCAGAAAAATCGTTCCGCTAAGTAGTATCAGGCCGACACCACTGCCTGCCACTTCGTCTTCGGCCAAGGCACCAAACATGAACAGCGCCATCGCGGGGCCGGAGGTCACGAGGACCAACACGCCGTAGAACAGGTTGATGATGATCGCCGGTAGAAATCCTTGGACGCCGCGAAACAGGTCGGTCAGATCGGCCGTGTTTCCGCGGAGGACGTTGAAGGTCAGCCGTGTGAATCCGAGAGTCAAAAACGTGTAAGGCGGTCCGAGCAATATCGTCATCAGAGATCCGCCGCCAAGAAAAACGATCATACCGAATAGCGTCTCATCAGCGGGTCGACCCCCGCCTCCCCCCTGCACCATCGCGGCGACTAAGCCGGCCAGAATGAGGCTGCTGAAATAGGCGACCATATAGATAAACCAGAACAGCATCCCGAAGATCAGCGTCGCGGCGATCATGATGCTGAGATCGGGCTTGAGCCACTCCATGCCGTCCCGCATCGCCTCGCCGATGTCGATCGATTGGCGTCCGGGTCGGGCATTCAAATTCGAGATGCTCAGATCTTCGCCGCAGGCCCGGCAGCGAGAGGACTCCGGGCCGGATACAGTGCCGCACATCGGACAGGTCTGGTCTCCATCCGGAGTGCTCTGCCGCTCACGTGTCAGATCCCAGTTCGGATCGTAGCCATCATCCCCGCCGTCGACGTTTTGGTCGAAGTCAGACGAACTGTCGAAATCATCCTCGCCCGGGCCGGATGCATTAGAATCAGCCGGGGAGAAAGCGACCTCCGGCGGAGGTGCGACCGCGGGAACGGTGACGCGATGGCCGCACTCCGGGCAATTCGCCGACTTGCCGGCCTTGTCTTCGGGCGTGCGGAGCAGTTTGTCGCAACCGGAGCAGCGGAATTCGATGGCCATCAGCGGATGCCGTCCTCAGGTGAATCAGCCCAGTCGGCTTCGGAAATCGTCGCGGACGGAGCATGCCTGCGGCCGTGATTGCTGAGCTGCTCGTAAGCGACCGTCATCAGGATGAGCGTCAATGGCATCGTGAAAAGGACCGGCAGAAGGCACGCGACGGCCCCGGCGAGGTTGATCGCACCGAGCACAATAATCAATGCGAAAAAGATCAGCCGACTCCCTTTGGACAACCCGGCTGCGGCTTTGAGGTAGCCCAGCCCTTCGTACTTCGGCTGGCGATCGTCCACGATGATATACATGTATGACCAGAAGTAGCACGTCAGCACCAATGAAACGATCAAACCGATTATTGAAAGAAGCCCCGCGATAAGTTGCATTTCCACATCGGCATTTTCACGTTGAAACGGGCTCGCCAGAAGCTGCGCGGCCTGAGTCGCCAAGCCGAAGACAAGCGCGTTGGGAATGGCCGCGCCGTAGTAGCGACCGCCGGAGAACAGTTCTTCGATACCGGCTTCCTGATCTCGAACGAGCAGCAGCAGGAAGCGCGTCAGTCCGGCGACAAAGAACGTTTGAATGAGGATCCCAACGACGGCTCCGCCAAGATTGATTGCCAGATCGACGATCGCCGGGATCCCGTTTTGCTCCGCCATGAACAGCCCGATGATCTGGACAGCCACGATCGGAAGGATCACACAGAAACCGGCGAAGACCGAAAGGAGCGTAAACCCGACCGCCGGACCGAGATTGCTCGTAAATTTCTCCCATCCTTCTCGGAAACACTCGCTAAAATCGATTTCTCCCCCGGTGTCCTCCTCCGCAATCGACGGCCTGAGTTCTTCTCCGCAGGCGTGACACGTCGATGATCCCGCCGGCACCGACGCGCCGCACATCGGGCAGTCGATCATCCTACCGCTTGGGGATCTTGGCGACCGTGGAGCGGAGGGCGACGAGACTGAACCGGCGAACGCCGTCTCAGCGGGCGTGTCGAAGTCGGAACCGAAGTCGTCCGGGCCGGCTTCGGGCTGGGCGTTGTCGTCGGGGACGGTCACTGATGAACCGCAGTCGGGGCAACTGGCCGTGGCCCCGGCTCTGTCATCGCGTGTGCGCAGTAATTTGTTGCAGGACGGACAACGGAACTCGATCGCCATGGTGCGGACTCGACAGAAGTCAGGCCGATGATGCTTGGAGCAGATTCCTGCTATCTGTAGCGGCTTTCGAGCGCAGAATGCCCGCAATTTTGGAGAATCGTCGCCGGAAACCGCTACACTTAACGGAAATTCGCTCTACGCGATAATAGCGACCAAAACTCCACCGCACACGAGTACCAGGATCACGCCGACCAAAATCAGGTGGGCGAGTCCGATCCAGTAGCCCCAACGGGTCATGTCTCGTCCGGAGGGGTCCATCGTGCCACGGTCCATCGCTTTGAGATCCGATGCCCCCATCACGACCCCGGCAACGGCGAGAAACGGGATGCCGGTAAACCAACTGAAAATTCCGAGAATCAGCACGGCGACCCCACGGTGCGGCTTCAATCGCCCGGCATTACTTGAAGCTGAACGATTTACGGGGGCGGCAGGGTCCGAGGTCTGCTGATGCCATGCCGTCTCCGGTGCCTGATCGAAGCCGGCATGTTCCAACGGCTCGGCCGTATCATCGGCGAAGGCGGGTTCATAATCCGGCACGACGAGCGCCGCTCCGCACGACGGGCAAGCCGTCTCGTCCCCGATGTGCGATGCGTCGGTTCTCAGCAACTTCTCACAGGTGTCGCAGCGGAACTCGACTTTTCCCTCGCGCATGGACGAATCTCTCAACGGCTCGAAGAAAACTCTCAAGGTGACTTAACGGCGAACGGATCAGAAGGCGACCCGGTTCACTCGGCCCCCACCTCTGCCATCAATTCATCCGAAATGTTAAAGTTCGCCGTGACCGTCTGAATGTCGTCCTGATCTTCAAGTCCGTCCAGCAGCTTGAGTAGCTTGCGGGCATCATCCCCGTCCAAATCGACGGTGTTTTGCGGGACGCGGGTGGTCTCCGCCGAGTCGGTTGGGACTTTCGCCTCCTCAAAGGCGTCGCAAACCTGCTGAAAGATTTCCGGCGGCGTATGGACTTCGAAGAACTCGCCGTCTCGACGCACGTCTTCTGCCCCGGCTTCTAAGGCGACTTCAAATAGCCGGTCTTCTTCGACGTTTTCAGCGGGAACGCGCAGCACGCCTTTCAGGTCGAACATCCAGGCGACACAGTTTGTTGTGCCGAGGTTACCGCCGTGGATTTCGAAAATCTTCCGCACTTCGCTGGCGGTGCGGTTCCGGTTTTCCGTCAAAATATCACAAAGGATCGCGGTGCCGCCGGGGCCATAACCTTCGTAGAGCAGTTCTTCGTAATTTTCCCCGTCTGTTTCTCCCGCTCCTTTTTTAACGGCTCGCTCGATGTTGTCTTTCGGCATGCTCGCTTTGCGAGCTTTATCGATTGCGTACCGCAGCCGGAGGTTCATTGCCGGATCGGCCCCGCCCGTTCGCGCGGCGACGATAATGGCTCGACTTAATTTGCCGAACAGCTTGCCCCGCTTTTTGTCGACAACGCTCTTCGCGCGGGCGATGTTCGCCCAATGGGAATGACCAGCCATACGGACCTCAGCGACTTTAAGAGCCGGGCATCAAGTGCCTGCGGCCGCGATAATTAAGATTCAGTATTAAGCTTTGACTTGAGCTTCCCGATGAGTTCAGGATCGGGCACGCTTTGTTTTTCGGCGAAGTCGAGTGCCTTTTGCCAAGCCTGCTCGGCGGCGTCCGTGTTGCCCAATGCCGATTGGGCGTCGCCCAGGTGGTCGTACAGCACGGCATCTTGCCCGCTTTCAAAGGTGACCGCTTTCGAAAGGTGTTTGACCGCTTCTTCGAATCGGCCGAGTTTAAATAAAGCCCAGCCCAGCGTGTCGAGATAAGCGGCGTTGTCCGGTTCTGACTCGACCGCCAGCTTCGCCATCTTCAAAGCCTTTTCCAGTTGAATGCCTTGGTCGGCATAGAGGTAGCCGAGGTCGTTATTAACCGAGGGGTCGTCCGGGTCGTTCTCATAGACTTCCTCAAGAACCTGCACGCCTTCGTCCAGCTGCCCGGAACGGACCAGCACGTTCGACAAGATAAATTTTGCCTGACGAACCAGCGGCGGAGCTTCCGGATGGGCGTTGATGAACTCTCGAAAGAGTTGCACCGCTTTGGCGTCACGTCGTGCGTGCGAATAGATCCACGCCCGTTGGAATTCGAGCGTCGGATTGCCCGGGAGTATCGTCAGCGCGTCACTGATCGACTTAATGGCTTCTTCAGTTCGTCCGGCAGACTCCAGAATTTCAGAGCGTCGAAACAGAAGTTGCGCTCGAGCGGGTCCTTCGGCGTTCGCACTCTTTAGTGCTTCAGCTAAGACATCAGCCGCCTCGGCCAGCTGATCATTCGACTGCAGGTAATCGGCGAACTCTTGGGCGATCACTAACTCGCGTTCGCCGGCCGAGGCCATGGCGACTTGATAAAACTCGACCGCTTCATCGACCTGTTCGGCTTCGCGTGCCAATTTCGCCAAGAGATAACTTTGACGAAACGACAATTGCGCGTCATCCGAGGCGACACGCTCTCGACCGATTTTGACGAGCGATGCTAAGAGTGATTCGTTTTCAGAAATCGACTTCAGGAATTCCGCCAACGATTGCAGGTCTTCTGATTCGCTGGTGGCCTGTTCTAATTCGCTGAGCAGGACAGCCGCGTCGTTGCGTTTTGCCGCGATGCGCGCTAGCGCAAAATGCACCTGCGATTCGGATTCGCGCGGTGCGATTTCACCGAGGATCTGTGAAGCATCGTCGAGCCGGTCTTGTTCGATCAGCAGGTCGGCAAGGGTCAGACGCACAGCGGCGTTACGGGGCGACTTGTCGGCGATCGATTGGAGGCGTCCGACGATTTCGTCTTCACGCTCGAGCGATTTTAGAATTTGACCGAACAGTTCGTACGCGGCTGCCCCGCGCTCGGTGCTTCCGGACTTGATATATTCTTCAATCGCGGCGAGTGCTTCGTTGTGCTTGTTCGTCTTTTCGTAAATGCGGGCGACGTTAAATTTTAAGATGGCCGGTCGACCGCGACGCGCCCGATCGGCCTCTTCGAACGCCTTAATGGCTGATTCGTAACGCTCGGCGGTGACAAACAAGTCCCCCATTTTTTCGAACGTCGACTCGGCATCGGCTAGCAGCGCCGCCCGCGCCGGCAGGTTTAATCGGTATAGTTCCGGGCGGGTGAGTGCTTCGAGCACGATCTCGAACGAGTCGGCGGCTTTTGCCAGATCGTCGGTCGCCTGATAGAGGACCCCCAGATCTCGCTGGAGCAGTACATACGGCGACTCCAGATGGTCGACGCCATCGACTTCGGCCGCTTTCTCCAACAGGTCGATCGCCTTCTCGATGTCATTTCGTGCCGCCATCAGGGTGCCGAGTTGCCGCAGCAGCCGGAAATCACTCGGGTCGAGTTCAACGAGTTGTAACGCGTATTTCAGCCCCATTTCCGATTCATTCAGACTGAATGCGAGCGGAACGAGCGACTTATAATAGCGGGGTTGCTGCGGCGCCAGTTCAATCGCCTTCCGGTACGCATCCAAAGCCTGCCGGAAGTCGTTGCGCGATTCGCGGACTCGACCGACAGCGAACCAAGCTTGCGCGTCGCGCGCTGATTTGGCTTGTTCCGGTTCAGGATTGACCGGTTCGAGTCGTTCCGGGGGATCCTCCCATGGCACCAACGCGGGAATAGGCGAAGGGTTGCCGGAGCCCGAATCGGTCGGCTCATTCTCACCGCTCACTGTTTCAGCGGGATTCGGCTCGCTGGGATCGGTTTCGCTGCCAAACGTTTGCGGCGAAAGCAGCGGCGCGATCAACAGGGAAACGACTCCGAGGACCAGGCCGTGCGGCCACCTCGTCGAAGTATTGCGACCTCGGAAATCGATTTTCATCGGATGGTTCCTTCGACAGGAAGACCCGCGCCGTTATTCGTCACGAGTCTGGTGATTCCTTCACGGCCAAAAGCCCGACGCCAAAAAGAGACGCGCTCGTTTCGCTCAGGGTCGCGATACGGACCGCGTGCTGAGCCGGAGTGGTCCTCTTCACAGCTTTCGAACCAACCTGAATTTGACCCAACCTGACGCAATCGAGTCATTTTAGCCATCGATCGGAAACTGCACCAACTGAGGAAGAGACCGGTCAGGACGAGGCTTTGGCTTTCTTCGTCGCTTTTTTCTTCGACTTTGCATCGCCGGCGGATTTGGAAGACTTCGTCGCGGCTTTCTTCGTCGATTTTTTCGATGCCGGTTTCTTCTTGGCCGATTTCTTCGTCGTAGCCTTTTTCGATCCCGCTGATTTCTTCGCCGTACCCTCGGCCGGCGACTTCTTGGCTGCGGGCTTGGCAGATGCCGTCTTCTTTGGGCTGCCGAACAGCTCCGGGAGGCGTGACGTCACATTGCCCGGGTCGAAGCCCTCTTCCGGAATTACGAATTGATCGGGGTGAAAGACGTCTCGCTTCGCCGAAGCGAGATCATGCAGGTAGTGGAAGAACTCGGACGCATCGGGTTTTCGGACGACCGACTTCAACACGTCGGCTCCCTGTTCGGGCTTTGTTCCGACATCGATCAGTCCGCACCAGATTGCGGCATTGCACGACAGGTCGTCGAGCGGCACCACGTGCGCCGAGAGCGCCTCTTTCAGGCAGTAGAGGCGGACGAACGGCGATTGATCCCGGATTTTCTTCAGTTGTTTCAACGCCTGATCGAGGGTCTTCTTCCGCATCCCGTCCAGATCGAAGTTGTATTGGTCTTCGAATGTTCCCTGCAGGATGCAACGAACGCGGTGCGCACGGAGAGCCGAATCATCGAGGTGCGCGAACGGCTGCCGCAACTCGGTGATCGTGCTGACGCGGAGTTCGTTCAGGTCGAAGAAATCATCGTCGAGTTTCTTCGCCGCCAGATCGGACTCGGCTAACGTCGCATTCTCATAGCCGACGGCGTACAGCAACGTCTCAATGACGTTGCGTTCTTCTGGCTTCTTGGGAGGAGCCGGAAGTTCTTTTTTCAAGAACGCGACGATCTTGCGGGCGACCTGTTGCTTCTCGGAGGCTTTCATTCGTCGGATCGCAATTCAGGGTTGCTTCTTCATTAGGCCGGACGTCGATCGACCGAGCACCTATTCAAGCGACTCGCCGCCGCCGTATTTCGCTACCTTCGTGTCGCCCGGGTCATCTGATTCGGCTGAGACCGGGCCATCAATTTCGTCTGTCACATTATCCGCCGTGACATCTTCCTTTTCGACTCCCTCCTCGGTGAGTTCGCCGTCTGCCGGCCCGTCATCCGATCCGCCACCGATTTCGGTCCGCAGCAGTTGTGAGGTCTCAAGGCTTCTTTTCACGCCCCGGTCGACCTCGAATCGCAGCACCGGCGTGTATCGCATTTCGAGCATGTCGGCGAGCCGTGACTGCAAATAGCCCCGCGAAGAGTGCAGGCCCTTCAGGCAGAGCCGTTCCGTCTTCTCGTCGCCCATGATTGAGACCTTCACCTTGGCCCCGCGCAGGTCGCCATCGACATCGACCCCCATGACCGTCACGTTCTTGACGCGCGGGTCGCGCAGCTCCGTCAGGATCGACGAACTGACGACCTGACGAATAGCGGAGGACATTTTGGCGAGGCGGCGGTCGCTCATCGGACGCGTGTGACTTGATTGGTGCGGCTGGCGGAGAGAGAAGAACCGATCGAGACGAAATGCTGAGCCGAGACATCGGAATGCCAAGGTCGAACGAACCTCAGCGGAGTCCAGTTCGCGTTTCGTTACACTTCGGCGTCTTCTTCCGTTTTCTTGGGAACGTCTTCGAGCTTTCGTTTGTGTTCTTCAATTTTGAACGCTTCGAGCAGATCGCCTTCCTTGATGTCGTTGAAGCCATCAAGGCGAATACCGCACTCCATTCCTTCTCGCACTTCTTTGACGTCGTCCTTTTCCCGACGCAGCGAGGCGAGGGGGTAGGTATTGACCAACGTCTGCTGGCGGATCACGTGGACCCGGTTGTTGCGTTCCACTTTTCCGCTGAGCACGCGACAACCGGCGATCATGCCGAAACGACTTGTCTTGAACGTTTGCAGGACGATCGCACGGCCGGTCTGCACCTCGCGTCGCTCGGGATCGAGCAAGCCTTCGAGGGCATCACGAATGTCGTTGATGACCTCGTAGATGATGCTGTAGCGGCGAATTTCGACGCCTTCGCGATCGGCGAGCAATGCGGCACGATCGTCGGCGATCACGTGAAAGGCGAGAATCACCGCGCCCGATGCCGCCGACAGTGAGACATCGCTTTCGTTCACGCCCCCCACACCGCTGTGGATAACCGCCGTTCGCACCTCAGGATGTTCGAACTTTTCGATTTCGCCGCGAATCGCTTCGATCGATCCGGGGGAATCAGCCTTAATAATCAGCGGCAGGTTTTTGACTGTCGCGCCACGGGCCTGATCGAGAATGTCTTCGAGCGTCTGTGGTCGTCGCGCCGTCGCCGCAAGATACGCGCTGCGTCCGGTGTGACCACGCTTCTCGGCGACTTCCCGAGCTTCTTCGATCTCATCGAGTACGAAGAAGTGGCTGCCGGTCTCCGGTACTTTATCGAGACCGGTGACTTTTACCGGTGTCGATGGGCCGGCGGCTTCGATTTCGTTGTCATGCTCATCAAACATCGAGCGAATGCGGCCGTGCGCCGAACCGCATAAGATGACGTCGCCGACTTCCAGTGTTCCCTTTTGCACGATGAGCCATGAAATCACGCCGCGACCCTCGTCGCGGAATGCTTCCAGACAGACCCCGACGGCGTCGCGGTCCGGGTTGGTTTGCAGCTCCTGCAGTTCGCTCGTGATGTTGATCGTGTCGAGTAGTTCGTCGAGCCCTGCGCCCGTTTCGCCTGACGTGCGGATGACTTCGGTATCACCGCCCCACTCCGACGGCAACAGCTCGCGGGTGGCGAGTTGCTGCAGAATTTTCTGATCGTCGATGCCCTCGAGATCCATCTTGTTGAGCGCGACGATAATGGGCACACCGGCTGCCTTAGCGTGGCTGATGCACTCTTCGGTTTGAGGCATCACACCGTCGTCGGCCGCGACGACCAAAACGACGATGTCGGTCACGTTCGCACCGCGAGCCCGCATCTCACCGAAGGCCGCGTGGCCCGGGGTGTCGACGAACGTAATGCGATGGTCGCCGTGATCGACCTGATAGGCGGCAATGTGCTGCGTGATACCTCCGGCTTCGCCGGCCGCCACGCTGGCGGAGCGAAGTTTGTCGACCATCGTGGTCTTACCATGATCAACATGCCCGAGGATGGTCACGATACAGGGCCGCGGTTCGAGCTCGGCCCCTTCGTCATATTCATCCGAAAGCATAGCCGCGAGTTCATCCTCGAGGTCGCGCTCCCGCTTGATTTCGAGTTCGACGCCGAGCTCCATCGCGACTTCGAGCGCTAGCTCTTCGGTCAATGCATCGTTGATGCGAACCATCACGCCCTGCTTCATCAGGGTGCCGATGATCTGATTGGCAGGGCGCCCCATTGCTTCCGAGAGCGTGCGGACCGTCATCGGCAATTCGACGACGGCGGCATCACTATATTCGACCGGCCCCGTCCGCTTCCGGCGGGTCAACGTTCGTCGGCGAGACCCGTAAGGCACATCATCATCATCCCGCCCCCGGCGAGGCCGTCTCGATCGCTTCTGCTTCTGGGCATCATCGGGCGAATCGATCATTCGCGTCGATCCGCGCCGCGGTCGTTTCACTCCGTCTTTCTCGGCCGTCCGCTGCGCCATGTGCGCCGAGAGCGGACTCTGACGATCGAGCATCTCCGGCGTCAGCGGCATTTCCGGCTTCTGTGCCGGCGCTTCATCAGCTTTCGGCTTCGGCTTGCTGACCGGAACTTTCGGCGGCGCCGCCACGGCTGGTCGCGCCAATTGCGGACGCTTCTTTTCGCGTTCGCCGCGGGCCCGCTGCTCGTTCGACTGCACCGTTCCGACCGGCCGCATCTCACGCGGCGAGCTTTTGCCCCGCGATGCGTGAGGCGACGGGACGTATTCGTCCGGTGAGAGCCCGCCAGAACCGCTCTGCTTCAACTTCTCTTTGGCAGACTCGGCCTTCGTCTCTTCGACTTTGTCCGCATTGTCATCGGCGGCTTTAGGGGCCTTACTTTCGGCAGTCGGCTCGGCTGCGGGGACTTCGACCTCAGCCGTCTCGGCAACCGGCGATTCTACTTCCTCTGCAGTCGCTGGCGTGTCGGCTTCGGCATCTTCTGTGACGACCGTTTCAGTGTCCGCTTCGGCGACCGGTTCGGCCGTCTGCTCGACCGGTTGTTCTACCTCCGGTTCTTCCGCCGCTTGCTGCGGTGCTTCCTCTTCGGGAGCCGGTTCTTCCTGGATCGGCTCAGCTTTTGCCGCCGCACGCTTTGCCGGTTGATCGAGCTTTCGAACTTTTCCCGAGCGATCCGGTGGCGGCGGCGCAGGCGCAGCCGGTTCGTCCGCCACTGCCGTTGCGGTCGATGACGAGCCGCTCTTGAGCTGCTCGAGGATGATGTCTTTTTCCTCCGGCGAAATGCTGGCGAGCGCAGAATTCTTGACCGAAATTCCCGCCGCGTTGGCGTGTTCGATCAACTCTTTGCTGTCCAGGCCCAGTTCTTTGGCCAGAGCGAAAATCCGTATCTTCAACAGGTTCTCCCGACTGCTCCGAAACGCGTTGTCGACGAAATCGCACACCCATTAGAAAGGGCCCGCGACCTGAATCGTGTGGTTCGATTTCAAACGGTTTGAAACCAACAGGTTCAAAACCGATGCGTGCAAAACAAATGACATTAACTTCGACCCTCCGATGAACCGGCGGGTGTCTCCTCGACGATCTCCGGCTCCGCTGAGTCGGCTTCCGATGTCGCGTCGGACTCGCTCGACTCCTCCGAAGTCTCAGTCTCCGTCGCTTCTGCGGCCGCCTCGACCGGTTTGGTCTCCTCAGCCACCTCGACTTCAACAGCCGAAGCGGCTGATTCTGTCTCTTCGATCTTCACTTCCATCTCCGAATCCGTCTTCGCGTCGGCGACGGGTGTTTCGGCGACTTCTTCCGCAGCGGGTGCATCGTCGGTCGTCGCGGCTTCCGACTCGGACTCAGGCGTGCTCTCGGCAGCAGACTCTCCTTCCGGCGACGATGTCTTGTCGCTTTCGGAGTCGTCTCCTTCCGGCTTTGCGGCTTCCGTGGTCTCCGGGGGAGCCGATGCCTTGTTGGATTCCGCGACTTCGCCCAGTGCCGCCGCTTTGCGACGGCGGTCGCGATCCTCTTTCTCCTGCTTTTCGGCTTTCAACGATTCGACATCGGCATAGGCGACAATTACGTCGACCTGTTCTTCGGTCAGTCCGCCCATCTCGGCCAGCTGATCGGGTTCGATGATCGATAGTTCGTCGAAGGTGAAGAAGCCTTGCGCGACGAGATTTTCCGCCAGTTCATCAGTGATGTGCGGCACCTGTGTGAACCCGGCGAGCGACTTGTCGATTTGAACGTCGAGCCGCTCCTGAGTGAGAACCTGAATGTCCCAACCGACCAGCTTCGAGGCGAGGCGAACGTTCTGGCCCTTCTTGCCGATCGCCAGCGACAACTGATCGTCTTGCACGAGCACGATCACCTTGCCCAGTTGAGGGCAGAGGATGACGTCTTCAACTTC
This sequence comes from Stratiformator vulcanicus, assembly GCF_007744515.1. Taxonomy (NCBI): domain Bacteria; kingdom Pseudomonadati; phylum Planctomycetota; class Planctomycetia; order Planctomycetales; family Planctomycetaceae; genus Stratiformator; species Stratiformator vulcanicus. Next base: position 3,993,268 of record NZ_CP036268.1, on the reverse strand, counting down.
GGCCGGTTGAAGCGCGTTGGGCACCAACACCTGCAAAGAGTCGTTCCAGCGGACGATGTCGATCCGCTCTCCGGCCAATTCTTCGACGATATTGCGAATCCGAGCTCCGCGGACGCCGACACAGGCACCGACGCAATCGATCTTCGGGTCGTAGCAGGAGACCGCGACCTTTGAGCGATAACCGGCCTCGCGGGAGAGCGAGCGAACTTCGATGACGTGCTCGGCGACTTCGGGGATTTCGATCTCGAAGAGTCGCCGCACTAACTCGGGGTGATTGCGCGAAAGAATGATTTTGACGCGGCTTCCCGCTTTGCGGACTTCCATAACGACGGAGCGAACGCGTTCGCCGACGTGATGCTGCTCGCCGGGAATCTGCTCACCGCGTGGCAGAATCGCTTCGACCTTGCCGAGATTGACGGCGGCCGTTCCGCCGCCTTCGATCCGGGCGATCTGACCGTTCACAATCTGACCGCGAAGCTGTGTGTATTCGTCGTGCAGGCTATCCCGTTCGGCTTCCCGGATCTTTTGGATCATCACCTGCTTGGCGGTCTGCGCGGCGATCCGGCCAAGCAGGTCACCGATTTCGTCGGCATCGAGTGCTTTGCCGGCAACACTGACGGCGGCATCGCCGCTAACCCGATCGATTGCGACTTCAACCTCTTCTTCTTCGCCGAAGTGCTTGCGCGCAGCCGAAGCGATCGCCTGTTCGATCCCCTCGAAGACGATGTTCTGGTCGATGCTCTTGTCGCGATGGATCGCATCGACGATCCGCAGGATTTCCGTGCCCTTCATTGACTTACCTCAACTCGTCTCGTCGGCCGCCGGGGCCGGGATTGCCGAACGGGCCGCTCTCGCGGCTCGGCGGAAATCGACTCGGACGATTCTTCCGATTGATGGCTCTTCTGACTCTTGCCGGTCCCTGCGACAGTGTGGCCGACCGATCGCAAATCATGTCGTCGCTGACATGCTCGCCGATCCGCCCGGTCTATGCCGCACATTCATCCGTTGACCCTGACTTCTGACCCTGCCTGCTGAAACAATGATTTTTTATGCTCGAAAGTTACTCTTGCGATCCCGATTCCCGCCCGCCGCGTCCGGTCCCGTCACCGAAGTCCGGCAACAAAAAAAGCGGGCAAGAGGTCGACCGTCTCGCCCGCCTTGATCTTCGGTAACAGGCATTGCGCCAGTTTGAGGACGAAATCCCCTCACCGACCGCAACAGCCATCCGAAATGGATTCAAGCAAGGACAATCACATCACTGGACGATCCCGTACGACCGAGTAATCAATGCATTGCATGTCGAAACCACGATAGAGACCGAAGTCTCTTTGCGGCACAACGACAACGCACCGGCACCCACAATCGACAGAAAGCTCCGCCGACACGGGTGCATTCGAACCCCGAAAGTTATCCACGAGGTTTTTCGCTGTCAAGCGGCACGCAAGTGAGGGCTTCGGCTTTCCGGGCGATGCCGTTGCGGTACAATCCGACTTAGTATTTGGATAAACAGACTTATTGAACGGTGCTTTCAGCCCGCATCAGCGTGGGCTGACGCCATTGATTATTCAGGTTCGCGTGATTCGCCGGAGAGATATTATGTGTAATGTGTCGGCCTGTGCCCGCTCTTGTTGTCTGCACGCTGCAGCCCTCGCCGCGATCTCGTTCGGCCTTCTGGAAACTCAGTACGCTTTCGCACAGACGCGCAATGCCCCTCCCGCGGCGGAGAACCCCAACCGTGATGCCGAGCAGGCCTATCAGCGGGGCGAATTTGATCGTGTCGTCGAACTGACCGACTCCCGCCTGCGCCGGCAGCCCAAAGATGATGTCGCTTACTATCTCCGCGGGAGCGCCAAAATTGAACAGGGACTCCGCTCGGGCGAGGCCGACTCGGTCCGCGAGGGCATTGCCGATGCCCGCGAAGCGATTCGGCTGCGGGGCCGCGAGTTGGTCATCTACTATTTGCCGTACCTATACGGGATGACGAATCTTTCGATCATCGAAGAGCGGGACGACCATGCCGAGGTCGCCGTCCAAATCGCCGAACAGACCGTCGGTCGCGCAGGCATCAAGCCGGAAGAGAAAGCCAATCTCCTCTATCAGAAAGGACTGGCGCTCTCCTACCTGAAGAAACAAGACGAGGCCGTCGCGGCTTTCGATGAGGCGATTCGCCTGAACCCGAAAATGCTGGCCGCATTCACCGCACTGGCCGACCTCTACGCTCGCTCTGAGCAACCCGTGAAGGCGAAGGCGGCTTTCGACCGGGCCGTCCGCTCCTTTCCGGACAACCCGCTCGTGTACAACAATCGCGGGATGTTCTTACAGCAGCAGGATGAGTTGGACGCCGCGGTCGCCGACTTCACACGGGCGCTCGAACTCGATCGCAATTTCTTCTACGCCTACACGAATCGTGGTTACACGCTGCTGAAGCAAAATCAGGTCAGCGCCGCCGAAGCGGACTTTAACTCGTCGCTCAAACTGAATTCGCGGCAGCCGATGGTTTACGGCTTTCGCGGAACTGCGTACTTGGCGCAGGGCGAGTTTCAAAAGTCGATCGACGATCATCGCCGTGCCGTCTCGATGGTTTCTAAGAGCGCGGTGGCGCACGCCGATCTGGGCTTCGCCTACTTCTTCGCCGGGGATTTCAAGCGGGCGATCGAGAGTTTCGATACCGCCCGCGAACTGGAGCCGGGATTTAAGCATCTGCTGCCATGGAAGATCGAAGCGCTCCGGGCGTTGGGGCAGCAGCCCGAGCCGACCGGTTCCGACTTCGCCGAGAGTCTGGCCCAGTCACCGGATCAACGTGATTGGGTCGACTCTTTGATTAATTTCGAATTCGGGCGTATCTCCTCCGAGGAGTTGCTCGCGGCCGTAGGTGGGGATGCGAAGACGAATCCGCCACAATCGGCCGAAGCTCACTACTTCATCGGGCGAAAATTGTTGCGTGACGGTCAGACCGCTGCGGCCAAGGCCGAATTCCAAAAGACACTTTCAACCAACCAGCAACACCTTTCGGCCTATCGCGGTGCGAAGTTCGCATTGCAGTAGCGGACAAATCTCTCCGTCCGGTCTATACTCGTGCCGTTGCAAACGCACCCGCCGAGCGAACTTTTATGCACGTCTGTCTGTTCGACATTGACGGTACGCTATTGAATACCGGCGGTGCCGGTGCTTTGGCGATGGAGCGGGCGGTCGGTGAGTTGACCGATGGGTCGGACCGCCCCCTCGACATCCCCTATGCCGGTCGCACTGACCGTGCGATCGTCGCCGACATTTTTCGCCACTATGAACTCGACTTCGGCGACGCGGCGCTGCGAAACTTTCTCGGCCGATACGTTGAGCATCTCGACGAAATGCTCGGCCAATCCCCCGGACTGGTGCTGCCCGGGGTCGAACGATTGCTCGCGCATTTGCACCAGCGTGAAGATGTGATTCTCGGTTTGCTGACCGGTAATTTCATTGAAGGCGCCCGCTTAAAACTTCGCCATTACCATTTGGATGCCTATTTCGATTTCGCCCTCGGCGGTTTCGGAGACACGCATGCCGATCGTGACGAAGTCGCCCGTGTCGCATTCAACACGCTAAAAGCACATCGGCATCCTGAACAGATCGATCTGCGGCGGCTGTGGGTCATCGGCGATACCCCTGCCGACGTGAAATGTGGACGAGCGATCGGTGCCAAAGTTGTCGCCGTCGCGACCGGTGTCTATTCGAGTGACCAACTCGCCGAACATGCTCCCGACTATCTGGCCGAAGATTTCGAAGCCGTCGATGAGCTCCTCGAACTGTGGCCGGCCATCGGGTAATCCCTGAGATTAGGGTTACATGTCGCAATTTCGCTGGTTACCATTCGGAACTATGGCGATCACGGAATGGGCGGTCTGTTCCGGTCGCTCCACAGCCGGACCGAACAGCGATCCGATGGGTCCGGCGGCGGGAGGAAAGTGCGTTCTGACGGGGATTCGTACGTCCCGTCTTGCTGACGGCTCAGAGGGTACGAAGGGGCGCAACGCTTCTTAATTTCTGTGCGGAACGGCGACGCGAATTGCCCGCGGATTTTTGGGGGATTGCAGGAGATTCGGGCAGCCATGCCTCAGGGAACAATTAAGAAACTGACAGACAAAGGCTTCGGATTTATCGGCACGGACAAAGGCGACCTGTTCTTTCACCTCTCAGCACTCGAAGGCGTGACTTTCGAGGAGCTTCAGGAAGGTCAAAAGGTCGAATACAATGAGGGCCAAGGCCCCAAAGGCCCGCGCGCCGAAGACATCCGCCCGGTTGATTGAACAGCGGCGAGTTCAGTTCATTCGACACCGCAACAACGCCTTCCCGATCTTCGCGAAGGCGTTTCTATTGCGCGGCCCGACTCTCGTATTCAGCGTCCCGAAATCGATTGCCTACGATGCCGGGCTGGCCGAAGTTTCGACGGCCTCGTCTTGCGGGTCGAGCGGTGCGCCGCACATGCCGCACGTTGATTCATCGGCCCGATTTCTTTCGCCGCACGACGGGCAAAGCTGATCGTCTTCCGCTTCGATATTTTCGTTGGGCGGATGATATAGCAGGGGAACCGGAACCATGAGCAAACCGATAATTGCGAAGGTCCAACTCATCGGCAGTTTGAAAGCGGTTAGAAGTGCGACGCAGGCGAAATAGGCGAAGCCCGCAAAGCAGATACCGATCCAGTTGAATAAATTCATCGCCGCGATCACCCGTCCCTTTTGATCGGACGGGGGTCTCACCTGCAGATAAGTGGTGATCGGTAGCGCGAATAACCCCGTCGAAAAGCCGGACGTCAGAAACACGAACAGCAGCGCCGCATATTTAAGCCCCCAAACGATTGGCAACACGGCGACGACCGCGATGCCGATCATTGAAGCGGCAATCCCGCAGGCTCCGTATTTGAGAAGCGAAAAGCGGATCGTTCCTTCAGACAGCCGGCCGGCGACGACAAAACCGATTGCGATGCCGACCGAGAGCGTGCCGCTCATGATGCTGGTGCGCAGTTCGCCGATATCTAACTGTTGCACGCCGAACTGGGTGATCGCGAGTTGCACCATGGCCCCTAAAAACCAGAAGGTGCTGCTGACCACCAAGGCTAAAGTCAGGGGACGATCTGTTCGGAGCATCGTCCATGTTTCAGACGTCATGAAGACGTCCCTCGGTCGGAATTGCAGGTTTGCACTGGCGGGCGGAGGGCGACGGATCACCAGCGCAGTGACGGTCCCACCAATGGCGACCAGCACGCAGAACGAGTTGACCAGCCAGTACTCTCCGTCGAAATACTTTCGCGCCAGTTCGCTCGCCGCTCCACCGATGACCATCCCGAAGATGATCGCGAGAAACGTGGTCATCGAAATGATGCCGTTGACGCGCGGCAGATCGCGGTGGCGAAAGATCTCGGGCAAAATTCCGTACTTCGCGGGTGAAAAGAGCGTGGTCTGCGAACCCATCAGAAAGAGCACGACCAGCAGCGGCCAGATTTGCCCGGTGTAGAATGCGGCCATGCCCAGAAGCATGATCGCGATCTCAAGGACCTTGCTCGAAAAGACGATCGTCCACTTTCCGCACCGGTCGGCCAAGAAACCGCAGAAGCCGGAAAATAGAATGAACGGCACCGCGAAAACGACCGTCGCCGCGAACTGATAGGAAGCCGCGGACTGCTTGTCGACAATCATCACGACAATGAACAGCAGGATCATCTGCTTGAACACGTTGTCGTTGAAGGCACCCAGAAACTGGGTCGCGGTCATGCCCAAAAATGCGCGGTCATGCCAGAGCGGCGGCAACGTGGCGGTATCGATCTCGGCTCGGGCGGGAGCCTCCCCCGGGACGGCTTCTTCCATGACGCACGGTTTCCAGCGGTAAGAGGCGGGCAAGCTCAGCAGCGGGATCGTAACCCCATTCGCGCCCGCCGATCCACCGTGGCTATGTCGATCGAGTCAGCGAACTAGGCCGTCTTGAAAACGACGGCGGCGGCTTGACCGATCCGCGTCACGTTCGTCTTCAGAAACAGCTTGCTGCCCGCTGAGGCATGTTCGCCATGCACGACATTAAGCGGGAAAGTTGAATCGCCCGATTCATAGTTGAGCGTCTTGGGAATCACACCCTGCCGACCGGCCAGAATCGAGCCTGCCAATTCGTAGACGCCGCATCCCGCTCCGCTACTGCCGAAGTAGCTCTTCAAGGCGGTCACCGGAATATCGGCGGCTTTCGCCCCGAGCGACTGATGCAACGCCTCGGCTTCGGCCGCATCTCCCGAAGGCGATCCGCCGGCATTCGCGTTGACGTGCCCCAGTTCGTCGGGAGCAATGCCGGCAGCACTGAGGGCGGCGCGAATTGCGTTGGTCAGCGATTTCACCATGTCGCCTTTGCCACTGCGATCCATTACGCACGAGGAGCCGGTCCCGAGCACTTCGGCAAGAATCTCTGCGCCGCGGGCCTCAGCGTGATCGCGACGTTCGAGGATCAGCGTTCCCGCTCCCTCCCCCACAACCTGTCCCTTTCGCGATTGATCGAAAGGCCGGCACCAGGTTTCGGGCGGCGAATCGTATTGAGCCAGATCGTCCCACAGTGCGACGTGCATCGACTTGACCGGATGAAGTCGGGTTCCCGTCACGCCGGCAATCATGACGTCGGCTCGACCGCGTCGGATGATCGAACAGGCTTCGCTGATTGCATTAATTCCCGAGACTTCGTCGAGCGTTAAAGAGTTACTCGGACCGCGGGCATCGAGCGCAATGCTGATGTGGCAGGCCGGCATATTCGGGAGATATTTCAGCAGCCACAGCGGTTCCATCACATTCAAACCGGTGGTGCCCCACTGGTCGTAATCAAAGTCGCCATTTTCGTCACTGCATTTGACGCAGGCATCGAGCAGCACGTCCGGCGGGCTGAACATCAGGTTAGCGCCGAAGTCGACCCCGATGCGGGAGCGGTCCATTTCATCGAGATTGAGACCGGCATGTTCGACGGCGTTCAGCGCCGAGACGACGCCACTTTCGATCTCCCGACACATCACCCGCACGAATTTTCGTTGTTTCTTAGGCATGACCGTTTTGGTCACGCTGTCGTCAAATCCCCATGCCTGACCACCGACGTTCTCAGGTGCGGCGAGGCCTTTGATCAGGTCGGTTCGGCGGATACCGCTTTCGCCTGCCAAGAGATGCTGGCCGTACTCATCCGCGGTCAGACCGAGCGGTCCGACCAAACCGAGTCCGGTGACGACAATCGACGATTCACTACTGGTGTTAGGCATGTCACTTAAGCCGTACGCGAATGGGACGGCGACGAAGGGCGTTCGGGCCGAGCGGGGCGTCATTTTGGTAAAAGGCGGCACAATCGGCGGCCTGCGCCTATCGTGTCACTCGAATGTAGCACACAGGCGGCGACGTGTTGCCAAATCGCACCACCTGGCCCCCAATCAGCCAAAGAGTAGGCCAATTCCCGCAAATCGGAAAGCGGAATTAAACAATCGATGCGACCGTGACGCTCGACGCAAATCACAAAAAAGCTGAGCCGTATCGTTGCTTGCGGCTTATCGGACCCCGGAAAGCACCAAGCAGGCATTATGGCCGCCGAATCCGAAGCTGTTCTTCAGAATCGACTTGATCGGCATTTGCTGCGGCTCGTTCGGCACGTAATTGAGATCGCAGCCTTCTCCCGGCTTATCGAGATTAGCCGTGGGCGGTGCGACCTGATCGCGCAGAGCGAGCAGGCAGGCCACGATTTCGACGCCACCGGAGGCACCGAGCGTGTGACCGAGATGACCCTTGATGCTCGAGACCGCCAGTTTGGAAGCGTGATCGCCGAAAACCGTGCGTATTGCGACGTTTTCCGCCTTGTCTCCCAGTGGGGTGCTCGTGCCGTGGGCGTTGATGTACTGAATATCTTCAGGATTCAGTTCGGCGTCACGAATCGCGGTCGCCATCGCCATTGCCGCACCGCGGCCTTCGGGATCGGGGGCAGTCATGTGGGTGGCATCGGCACTCATGCCGTACCCGTTCAATTCTCCCAGAATATTCGCGCCTCGGGCTTTCGCCCGTTCGTATTCTTCCAGAATGACAATCCCCGCCCCTTCCGACAGCACAAAGCCGTCACGGTCGGCATCGAATGGTCGGCTTGCCTTCTCGGGATCGTCGTTGCGAGTCGAAAGTGCGTTCATCCGTCCGAAACCGGACAGCCCCATCGGCGTCAAACCCGCTTCGGAACCGCCGGTGACCATGACGTCAGCCGTACCGTACTGAATCAGCCGATAGGCATCACCGATCGCGTTTGTCGCCGAAGCGCAGGCGGTCGCGACGGCCGAATTCGGTCCTTTCAGCCCCCACTGCACCGAGACGTTCCCGCTGGCGGCGTTGACCATCAGCTTCGGGATCATGAAGGGGGACACGCGGGTCGGTCCGCGACCGTACAACGTCGAGTGTTGCTCCTCGATTTCGTTGAGGCCGCCGATCCCACTGCCAATTAGCACGCCGAAACGCGTCAGGTCTTCGGCCCCGAGATCGAGTCCGGATTGCTTGAAAGCCTGATCAGTTGCGACCACGGAAAATTGGCTGAAGCGATCGAGCCGGCGGAGCTCTTTCTTGGGCAGATCGACGAGTTCGGTTGCGTTGAAATACGAAATTTCCCCGCCGAAGCGAACTTTGAATTCGCTCGGATCGAAACGTCGAATGGGACCGACCCCGCTCTTCCCGGCGAGGATCGCGTCCCAATATTCGCCCAAATTGCACCCGAGCGCGGTGACAACACCAGCGCCGGTGACAACCACCCGTCTACGCATTCCCGCTCTTTTCCTTGATGTACGAGATCGCGTCGCCGACAGTTTTGATCTTCTCGTAGTCTTCGTCCGGGATGGTGACTTCGAAACGGTCTTCGAACTCCATCACCAGCTCAACGAGATCGAGCGAGTCGGCTTTGAGATCATCGATGAAACTGCTCTCTTTCGTGATCTCTTCAACGGGGACGTTGAGTTGATCGCTGACGATCGCAATGACGCCTTCTTCCAGATTTTCGTCAGACACTCTTGTGGCCTCCATGGGGCAGTCCGGAACTTCGGTAAGTTTTGGATTGAGTTGTGATTTCTTGTCGCCCCAGAGGGGGCTTCCCGGATCAAGACCGCAGGGGAGCGACGCTGTATAGTTTGCAAATTCTCGGCTGTAAACGGCAATTGTGCCGAGAAATCATCCGTCTTTACGCGGCTTGCTCAGGTTCTCTGCACGCATCGCTCTTGTACCACAGCGAGATTCTCCGGTTCAACCGCGGTGGCACGATCTGGCAAGCAATTAGAGGAGTCAATTCCCTCTGAGCGATCGTTGCCACTGTCCGTCGGACTCACGACGGGTTTACGGGCACTCGGTCGCGGTGCACTTCTTTTTCCGATCGATCCGCTTCAGCAGTCCCGTGAGCACTCGCCCCGGACCGACTTCCACAAATTCTTCGATACCCTGATCGAGCATGTGACGGATCGAGTCTTCCCAGCGTACCGGTGAAACGACCTGTTGAGCGAGAACCTTTTGAATTTCGGCGGCGTCCGATGTCGGCTCGGCCGTCACGTTGGAAATCACTGGGATCCTCGGCGGCTGAAACTGAACTTCCGAGAGGGCTTCAGCCAGCCGATCAACGGCCGGTCGCATCAGCTCCGTGTGAAACGCTCCGGCGACGGCTAATTCGATCGGTCGACCGCCGGCGGCTTCGATCAGTTCGATCGCTTTCTCGCACGCCGCTTTCTCGCCCGAAAGAACCGTATTGCCGGGGCAAAGGAAGTTCGCCAGTTCGATCAGCCCGGTGTTGGACGCTTCATCGCGGATGGCTTTGGCCTGATCGCGGTCGAGCAACAGGGCGCTGACCATCCCCGAAGGACTGGCTTCCGCGGCGGCCTGCATCGCCTCGCCGCGAACTTTGACGACCTTAAGCCCCTCTTCGAATGTGAGAGATTCGGCAAAGACCAGGGCCGTGTACTCGCCCAGGCTCAACCCGGCTGTCAATTCGCATTCGTCGATCAGCTCCGGCGACTCCGCTTTAAGCTTTTCCAGCGAGGCCAAAGCGGCGACGAACAGCGCCGGTTGGCTGACGTCGGTCTGATCGAGTTTTTCTTTCGGCCCGTTCACGCAAACGTCGAGCAGGTCGAATCCGAGGACATCGGCCGCGTGATCGAATAGATCCTTGGCAGCCGGCAACTCTTCGGTCAGTTGCCGGGCCATCCCCAAGTGTTGGGCGCCTTGGCCGGGAAAGAGGAATGCGCGCTTCGCCATAATGGCCTCCCTGAAATTGCCAGAGCCCGATCAACCGCCACGACGCAAATCGTTTCGGCATGCTCGCCCGACATGAAGCCGCGACCGTGTGGTCACGTCAGTCGCGGACGAGGGCGGCGGTGATCCGCTCGTTGACGTGCTGATGTTCGTAGTTGGTCGCCGCACGCAGAGCGTTGGTAATTGCGTCTGCGCTGCTCGATCCGTGACAAATAATGCAAATTCCGTCGATGCCCAACAACGGGGCCCCGCCGGTGCCATGGTATTGAAACCGTTTACCAAGGCCTTTGAAGGCCTCCATGACCTTGTCTCGGTCGGCGTCCAAGGCGGGCATGATCGCTTCGGAGATCGATTTCATGAGGAAGTCGGCAATTCCCTCGCTGGTCTTCAGCACGACATTGCCGACAAACCCTTCGCAAATGAGGACGTCGGCTTCACCGGCGTAAAGCCCCCGACCTTCGACATTGCCGACGTATTGATCTTTCAAGTCGCTCGAAGTCAGGAGCTGGTGAGTCTCGCGATACAGTTCGTTGCCTTTGCCATCTTCACTGCCGATGTTGATCAGCCCGATCCGCGGGGAATCAATCTTGAAGATCGACTTCGCGTAGATCGAGCCCATCACGGCGTATTGATAGAGGTGTTCCGACCGGGCCTGCGGGTTAGCGCCGACGTCGATCAAGACGCTCTTACCTTTGAGGGTTGGAAGCGTCACGGCGATGCCGGGCCGCTTAACACCTTTAAGGAACAGTCGCGTTCGCAGACCCGCGGCGACGACCGCCCCGGTATTTCCGGCACTAACGACGGCGTCGACTTCTTTGCCGGCCATCATCTGCCAGCAGACCGCCAGCGAACACTTCGGCTTTTTCCGAAGCGCTTCGACCGGCTTTTCGTGCATCTCAATGAAGCCTTCGGCTGCGTGCACGGTGATCCGGTCGCCCGAGTAAGCTGCCTCTGAGAGCAGTGTTTCAAGGCGAGGGCGGTCTCCGACGAGACAAACCGAGATTTCAGGCAGCAAATCGAGAGCCGCGATCGCCCCGTGCACGTTCGGCTCGGGAGCATGGTCGCCGCCCATCGCGTCGAGGGCGATCCGCATAGCGTCAGTCTTCCTCGGTTTCGACGAGCGTGCGGCCCATGTAGTAGCCGCAATTGGGGCAGACGACATGGGTCGGCCCGATGTTGCCGCACTGCGTGCAGGCGGCCAAATTCATCGGTTTGACAGCCATGTGGCTGCGGCGTTTCCGCTTTCGCGCCTTCGATGTTTTTCTTTTGGGAACAGCCATCTTCAAAATTCCTAACGGTAGCAATTCGTCCGACGAGCAGCGAAAGCGGCCGTGGCCTCAGCGAGGCGGTAGACCGGGCGAACGTCGTCAGGCGGCGTACGCTGATGTCAGTCGGACGGACAGGCAGAGCGATCGATCGAGGCGGCATCGTAGTTCCGGCCCGAAGAATGTGTCAAGGAACCGGCGGGAAGTGGCGAGGCGCGGGGCCGTCGGCGGGGGCGATGGGAGAGGCGGGGGAACGAGCGAAGCAATAGCAACGTTTCCGATTCTCCCACTCTCGACCCTCGACTATCAACTCTCAACCGCGAGCGCAGCGAGTTTATGTCGACTCGGAAGATACGACCGCTTCGCCCTCCGGGCCGAAGCTGACGTAAATCTGGTTCGGATGACAGCAGACCGGGCAATCTTCGATGAACTGCTGCTCATTCCCTTCGGTCAGGTCGAGCGGAATGACGATGGCCTCGCCGCACGACGGGCAATCGTAGGTGGCGTCATCCTCTCGGAATTCGATCTCGTCCATGTCGGCATTTCCCCCAGATCGAGCGGGATTCATTTGCGTGATTATTTGATCCACGATAGACTCGTCGATCCGGAAATATCACAGGCAAACGCCATTCTTTTCGATTGAGAGTCAGACAGGGTATGGGAACGAAGAAAACAGGTAAGGGTCGCCGCAAGATCGGTCGCAAAAAGCGGCGGATGCGGGCCAAGATCCGTCACCGCAAAGGCTGAGTTCCTCGCCCCAGTCCTCCGATCGCTTTCCCGTCGGGATTGCTTGGCGATAAGCGTACGCGCTCTCCAAAGGGGGGGCGAAACGCGTCTGCCTCATCCCTTGAGGCCCCCTGCGGCGATGCCTCGGGTGAAAATGCGGCCGGCGATCATAAAGAGGATCGCCGCGGGCAGCGTGAACAAAACCGCTCCGGCCATCAGCGGGCCGAACTGCGTGCGATAGGCACTGACGAATTGCTGCAGAGCGTAAGCGAGCGGATATCTCGCCGGGTCGTTCAGATAAAGCAGCGGGCCGGCGAACTCATTCCAAGTCGCCAAAAACTGCAGCACCGCGACCGTCGCCAGCGCCGGATAGGACATCGGCACGACGATCCGCGACAGAATCGTCCATTCCCCTGCCCCGTCGATTCTTGCCGCATCGCATACTTCGTCGGGAATCGTCAGGAAGAACTGCCGCAACAGGAATACGGAAAACGCCTCTTGAGCCAACCAGTTCGGCAGAATCAGCGGCCAATAGGTGCCGTAAAGGCCCAGCGCGGCGAACAGCTGAAACCGCGGCAGCATCGTGACGTGAAACGGCAGCAGCATTGTCGCGATCAGCACGAGAAACAGGGCATCACGTCCCGGCCATTCCAGCTTTGCGAACCCGTACGCCACAACACAGCAACTGACCGTCGTGCCGGCTGACGTCGCGACCGCATAGAAGAGCGAATTACCGAGGAAGACCAGCAGCCGTTCGTCTTCGATCACCTCGGCATAGTTTTGCCAATAGAACGTCGCGGGCCAGAATTCAGACTCCGGCTGCCCCGGAGGTTTCAGCGACGAAAGCAGCATCCACACGACGGGCAAGGCGAACAACGCCGCGGTCGCGAGGCCAAGTAGTTCCGCCGGGAGTGTCGAACGCCTCATAGGCCGCCTCCCGCTTTGAGGCGAGCTTCAACTGCAACGTCGGCCCGCCGTAGTGCTTCGGCGGGGGCGGCACCGCCGGAGATTGCTTCGTCGGCCGCCCGGTTGACCCGCTCATAGAGAAAAGTCTGCACGGAAACGGCGGGCGTTGGAATCTGCGCCTCACTCTGCGTCAGTTCGACGAACAGTCGAAACTTCGGGTGCTCGTCGAGGTAAGCCTGAAACGTCGGCTGCTCAATCACCTTGCGGCTCGCCGGGATCCAACCGCCCGTCGCCGCTGTGTCAGCAGCCTCGGATTCATTGTCGAAGCCTGCCCAGAACTTCATGAAGGCCCACGCTCCGTCCGGATTCCGAGCGCCTCGGGGAACGAGAAAGAAGTTGCCGTTCACCCAACCGGCCCGCGGACGTCCGCCCGGCGGATAAGGCAACGGCCCGACTTCGTAGCGGATTGGCATCTGCCCCGCAGCAATCGCTTGTTCCGCGGCAGCGTCAAGTTCGGCCACCCGCCATTGGCCGTCCATCACGATCGCGTAGCGGCCGTCGAGCAACATCGAGCCCGCACCCGTCTCCCGAGCCGTGCTGCGAAATGCGACCGCTGTATCACGACCGTGGAAGTCGGCGTACGACCGCATCCATTCCAACGCGGTGACGACTTCGGGATCATCGATCGAAGTCTCGCCGGAAATCGGATCGACGAAGTCTCCGCCGAAGGCCGTGCCCCATGCCCACAGGCGGCGATCATCCGGCAGGTAGCTGATCCGGTTCGGGTCGGCGATTCGGTTCATAGCGAGCGCGTCAAACTCTTCGATCGTCTGCGGCACCGGCCGATCGGCGAGAAAGTCGGAGCGGTAGAACATCGCGCGGATGTCCAGCGCGTTGCAAAGGGCGAAAAGCTCGCCTTCGTAGGTTCCGATCCGCTTTGCCGGAGGTGAGAGCCATCGCATCAGTCGTTCGTATTCGGCTTCGTCCTCGCACAACTCACGCATCGGCGTCAGCACGCCGCGTGACGCCCATTGAGCGATGACTTGATCGTCTTGATTGATCAAGTCGGGATAGCTGCCGCCGGCGACCGCCATGAAGAATTTCATGTCCAGGTTTTGGCCGGGCACGGGCACTTCTTCGACCTCGTACTCGTCCTGTGAGGCATTAAAGCGCGCGACAACGTCCCGCACCGCCTCACGCTCGGCACCGCCCCAAAAGTGCCAGAAGACGACCCGCTCACGCCCCGCGGGAAGACCCGCCTCGCCACTCATCGCCCACATGACAAAGGCGATGCCAAATAAGCCCGCAACGCAAGCAACACATAAGCCCGACGCGCGAGCGAGAGATTTCCCGGGAAGAGGTGATGTTTTTCTAAGGTCCCTCGCTCGCGCTTCGGGTTTGTGTTCGGCGCTCATCTGTAATGCACCCACGATTTCGAACCGCGGAACAGGAGCACCGTCGCTACCGCGACCACAACGAACACCGCCCACGCGCACGCGCTCGCGTAGCCCGCCTCGGCGTACTTGAAGGACCACAGAAAGATGTACAGCGAGAGCACCGTCGTCGTGCCCTGCGGACCCCCGCTGCCTCCGCTGACGACGTATGCCTGAGTGAAGTACTGCACCGACGCGATCAAACCCATGATCAGATTGAAGAAGATCACCGGGCTTAGTGCCGGCAGCGTCACGTGCCGAAAGCGAGACAGCGGGCCGGCCCCGTCGAGCATCGCGGCTTCGTAAAGATCTTTCCGAATCCCGCCGAGCGCTGCCAAATAGATAATCACAAAGTTCCCGATGCCCCACAGGCTCATCAGGATCAGGCCGTCTTTCGCGCCGGGTCCTGCCTGACCACTCAGCAACGACATGAGGTTAAAGAACTCGGAGGGGCTGTTGAACCATCCGGGCGTCACTCCGAGCGGTTGGAGCATTCGATTGACCAAGCCTTTGGTCGGATCGAGCAGCCACATCCACACGATCGCTGCTGCAACTGTCGGCACGATCGACGGCAGAAACACGAGCGTGCGGTAGATGCCTCGGCCCCGCGTCGGCCGGTTTAAAATCACCGCCAGCATCACACCCAGCACGACGCTCGCGGGCACCGAAACGATTGCGAAGTAAAACGTGTTCCACAAAGCCTCACCGAAGCCGCTCGCATCGGCAATCTCTCTCGCCATCCGTTCAAAATGATCGGGGCCGATGAACTCGGGTGACGACAGCAGATCGTATCGACAGAACGTCCAGTAAAGCGTGGCCGCGAACGGGTAGAGCACCAGCAGGCCGAACCCGATCAGCCACGGCGAGACGAAGGCGAGGCCGGTGCGAAGTTGTCGTTGCGTCCGTGGCGACATGTTCGACAATTGGATCAACAAAGTTTGATGTTGCAGTGATCGTGGCAGGTGCGGATAGTAGCGGAGTTCTTAGGCACATGCGTCTCCACCGGAATTTCCTATGCGCTGGCTTATCGCGTTTTCCGTTCTCTCACTCGCTTCCTGCTCCGCCAGTGGGGCGATCGTCACCGGCACCATCTCGGAGGTCGGCGAAGGTCAACTAACGATTTCGGCTGCCGACGGGTCGGGCAGCCAGACGCTCCAAGTTCCGACGAGAACGCGGATCGAACTCGACGATAAGTCGGCCAAGCTGTCCGATTTGCGTCCCGGCTTTCAGGTCAAAATCAGTGCCAGTCGCAAAGGCGAAGCGCGACTAATTCTGGCGACCAGTGCGGGAGCACCGGCTGCATCGAACACACCTCCGCCGGGATCGCCCCGAACACCGGTCGCATCGCCCGGCTTCCAAGCCGGTCCTGCTCCGCCGACCGACGGCAGCGACGAATGGCCGCAGTTCGGTGGCCCGAATCGTGACAATCGTTCCGCGACGACCGGCATCAACGAGAACTGGCCCGCCGACGGCCCGCCGCGGCTTTGGACGATATCCGGTCTCGGCGAAGGCTACTCGAGCGTGTCGGTGGTGGGTGATCGCGTCTTTACGATCGGAACGAAGGGCGGACAGGAGACGGTCTTCGCCCTCGATCTTGCTTCCGGGCGAGCCGTCTGGTCGACACCGATCGGCACCGTTTATAAGGACGGTCAGGGCAATGGCCCGCGGAGTACGCCAACCTATGACAACGGTAAGCTCTACTGCCTGGGAGCAAACGGTGATCTCGCCCGCATCGACGCCGCGTCCGGGCAGATCGACTGGAATCTGAACATCCTTCAGAAATTCGGCGGACAGAACATCGTATGGGGCATCAGCGAGTCGCCACTTGTCGACGGTGACACCGTGGTCGTCACGCCGGGCAGCCAGAACGGACAGGGGACGGTCGTCGGCCTGAATAAAGAGAGCGGCGCGACCAGTTGGACGTGCTCCATCCCGGGCAACCCGCAGCCGAGTTATTCGTCGCCGATTAAACTCTCAAGTGGCGGAAACTTTGGAGCCGGCGGATTGAATCAGTACGTCGTATTCACCTCAAAAGGTCTCGTCGGGATCAGCGTCGAGAACGCCATGCCCCTGTGGGGTGACGACTCCGCCTCCAACGGAACGGCGAATTGCTCTATTCCGCTGCAATTCGGTTCAAGCGTATTTTATTCGTCCGACTACGGCACCGGCGGATCGCTCGTCCGCATCAATAATCGCGGCGGCGGATTTCAGGCCGCGGTCGCCTTTCACACCGACGACCTGAAGAACCATCACGGCGGAATGGCCATCGACGGCGACTACGTCTATGGAACGAGCGGCGATGCAGGCATCCTCGCCTGTGTCGATCTTAACAACGGACAAACCATCTGGCGTGATCGCAGCGTCGGCAAAGGGGCGACGATCTATGTCGACGGGAAATTAATCGTCCGCAGTGAACGCGGCCCGGTCGCGTTAGTCCGCGCGACATCGAACGGCTACGAAGAAATGGCCCGCTTCGACCAACCCGAACGTAGCGGCCGACCGGCATGGCCACACCCGGTCGTGGCTAAGGGACGGCTGTTTTTAAGGGATCAGGACAAATTGCTGTGTTTTAATGTGAAGTGATTCAGCTCCTGATATCGCCAATTCCTGCCTCAAAATTATAGTCAGTCAGATGTCATCGAAGACCGAACAGCTCATTTCCGAGGCTCTAGAACTTCCCGATGCGGAGCGGCTTCAGATCGCTTCGAGTCTCATGCTGAGCGTGGGACCTGATTTATCGGATGTTCGTGACACGGATTGGGTCGCGGAATTGAACCGCCGTAGCGACGAGTTTTCCGCAGACCCTTCGATTGGGATTGCGTGGGAAACTCTTAAGAACGAGTGTGACGAGTAGCGGTATGCCCGCTCGAGTTACTTTTCATCCGGATGCCGCGAGGGAGTTGCGGGAAGCCAAACGCTGGTACCGCAGGGAGGCTGGGCGGAAATCCGCGACGCTTTCGTGGCGGAGATCGACCGCGTCATGGTTCAGGTCTCTCAATTTCCGCTGCGATGGCCTCGCTACGAGGATCCTTATCGCTTCCTGAAGTTAGTGAAGTTTCCCTAATTGGTCATTTATGAGTTCATCGGCGATGAGCAACTACTCATCGTCGCTGTCGCCCATGTTCGCAGGCAACCCGGATACTGGAAGGCACGAACGTGAGGATTCAGCCCCGCACCCCAGTCACGTTCACCCCGCTTCCCACCAACAGATTCCGTTCATACGCCCAACGGTAAAACCGCCCGCTCTTCTCCGGCGGCAAGACGCGGAGGTTTTCGAAGCTGGCGTCGCCAAACCAGTCACAAAGTTCCTCGACTGTGTGGTGATATTGATACTGCGGTGCGTACCAGTCAAAGGTGTCGCACAGCCGGTTCTCGGGGTCGGGGTGAGCACTGAAATTAATGACCTTGTTGAGCGTCTGCTTTAAGATCGGAATACCGCCGAGCGTCGCACCGAGGCGGCAGTACCGCTCTAATTGTTCCGGATTCATCTTCGTCGAGCGAGCACGCAGCGCGTCATTAATTCGTTCCTGCCACCATTGATTGCGGCGGTAAAGCCAGGCCGAATATCGACCACCGGGGCGCACCATGTTCGCGACAGCGTCGAAGACCTTCCGGGTGTCGGCATCGTGATGCATCACTCCGATGGAGAACACGAAGTCAAACGATCCCGGCTCGAACGGCAGTCTCTTAAGGTCGCCCTGCACGAAAGAAACGTCCGGCAGGTGACCGCATAGTATTTGGGCCTTATCGACGGCCTGCGTGTGATCGACACCGACGACCGACGCCCCGGCTTCGCCGGCTATTTTGCAATACCGCCCTCCCCCGCAGCCGGCATCAAGAACTTTTAAGCCCTTAAGCTCATCGAGGGACACCCCGGTCTTCGCCTGAAAGGTCGCCCGGTCCTCCTCATCGTGGGCGACATCATAAGTCGTCCACTGTCGCCCGAAGCTCTCCAGATGCTCTGATCGCACAAAGCGTGGAATACCGCCGATGACCGGAATCTCCGCGCCGCCTTCGTCGCGAAGGACGCCACGGGCGCGGTCGTACTGAAACCCACCGCCACGAGGAGAACGCAGTGACTCGACCAAATCCGGCGTCGGTTGCGCCCTTGCTCCGGTCAAGACGTCCGCCTACTTTCCAACTCAGCAACAAACTTGGCGTGCGACTCGTCGGCAAGGCCCCGCTGCAGCGTCGCCAGCACCGCTCTTGTATCGTCCGAAATTATTGCCTCGACATTCAGCCACAGCCCGGGAAATATGGCCGACTTAAAGGTGCCGTCTCTTGGTAAGTCAAGGCGTTCAAATTTTCCGTCGACCCTGTGGAACCAGAACAGTTCAGCGGGATCAGTCGTCAAAACGAGATATTCGAGAACTCCGGCTTGTTGGTAAGACTTTAGCTTCCGATGCAGATCGATCGCGGCGCTGGTCGTCGCGACTTCGCATACCAACTCGGGCCCGCCGGCGAGGTACTTGTCCTGATAGCAAAGGCGACCGCCAAACTGTGGGAGAACGTAGAGCATGCAATCAGGTTGCACTTCGTCGAATTCGCCCAGCAGGACGGTCCCATCCGTCGGAGATTTCACACCGGGGGTCATCGCTCTGTAATTGACGAGCCAACCGGTGAATGTCGCCGTGGCATTACTATGCTGCCGTGAGACGGGAGAGGCCACGTAGACGATTCCTCCAATCAATTCCGCTCGGAAGGACTCAGGCGTATCTTCGTAAAGCCGATGAAAGGTCGGTCGGTCGAGATGATCGCCGTTCGCGAGACTGTTGCCCCGCGTGGGGGACTGTTGGCGACGGTGGATGAGCGTTTGCGTCACGGAATTCTCCGGATGAACGGGGCCGTCCGAAAATTCTACACAATCGGCACGGGCAATCAGAAGTCGATCTCATCCAGATCGTTGGCGATCGTGGTCTTCGGGAAGATATTTCGGGCCACTTCGATGTCGATCGGGTGATCGGTGTCGGCAGCGAGAGGATCGAAATGAACCAGCATCAATCGCCCCACTTCCGCGTCACGGGCGAGTTCGGCGACGGGCGTGGTGTGGCTGTGCCCCGTCATGTGGGCAAATGATTCATCCTTGTCTTCGAAGTCGCACTCATGCACCAGAAGGTCGACCCCTCGAACGAAATCGATCGACTCCGGTGAGCCGTTGGCGGTCGTATCGGTCACGTAAGCGATCGAGCGATCGGGCCAGTCGATCCGATAGCCGATACTACCGCCGGGGTGCTCCTGGTGGCGGTATGTCAGACGACCGCCGCCCGGCACGTCGACCGGACCATCCAGCGGCGTCCACGCATATTTCATTTTTACCGGGAAGACATGCTCTGAATAAAGATGCTCTTGGATCGCATCCAATTTGGCCTGCTCGCCATGCACGGTCGCGCTTTCGACCGTACCCATCGTCATTTCCGGGAGCAGATAGGTCAGCCCGACGATGTGATCGAGGTGGGCGTGCGACATAAAGAACGTGATGTCTTTCGTCGCCAGATAATTCTTAATTCGATACGCCCCGGTTCCGGCGTCGAATACGATTCCGAGTTCCGGAATCATCAGGCAGAGCGTGTGGCGCGAATCGGTCGGCTGAAATCCACCGGTTCCGAGGAAGATCAACTTCATAGAAGGCCCCGCGACGAATGAGAACGGAGCGTTCCGGCGAGCATCGCGTTCGCGGCTGCTTGCTCACTTCGGTGCCGCTGACCCCTCATTGCATACTTGTCCTTAAGACAGCGACTTTCGCAGAAATACGCTTTTCACCGTGGGACGATAGCCGAGATGCTCGTGCGCGACGAGTCCGACTGTGTTTCCCAGCACGCAGTCGGATGCCATTTCGCGGCAACCCTGTTGACTCGCCCAGTCTTCGGCCGCCTTCACCAGCGTTCCGCCCACGCCGCTGGAACGGTTGGCCGCGTCGACGTACCAACCCTCCAAATAGCCGACCGGCGACGTCCGACAACCCTCCGCTTGCGCGCGAACGGAGACTTCCGCGAACCCGACGAGCCGGCCCTCATGCTCAGCCACAAATACGGCCGCGTGTTGATTGTCGAGCGTAACGTGCGATGCGGAGGTCATCGGCTCGCCCGATTCGGTCGGCCAAAGCCGCGTTCGCAGCTTCAGCCATTCGTCGCGATCTTCCTGTCCGATTTGTCGAACTTCCATGTGTCAGCCGTAATTTTCTGAACGATCCCGAGACTGGTTTTCGCAATAGCGACGGGCCGATGTCGAGCACCTTCGCCCCGCCACTCGACCTCGCTTAGAGCGTTCGTTCCCGGATCCAATCGGTGTGGAACGTTTCGCCGCGCGGCTTGTCGATGCGTTCGTAGGTGTGCGCACCGAAGTAATCACGCTGCGCCTGCAACAAGTTCGCGGGGAGGCGATCGCGTCGGTAGCCATCGTAATAGCTGAGTGCGGCGGTGAAGGCGGGCATGGGAATTCCCAAGCGGGCACCGGTCGCGACGACGTTCCGCCAACCGGCCTGCGCCTTGCCGATCGCGTTTTTGAAGAAGTCGTCGAGCAGCAGGTTCTCAAGCTCGGGATTCTTATCGAACGCCGCTTTGATGTCGCCGAGGAAGCGCGAGCGAATGATGCAGCCGCCCCGCCACAATAGGGCGATGTCGCCGTTATTGAGCTTCCAACCGAACTCTTCGGCAGCGGCGTCGAGCTGCACATAACCCTGTGCGTAAGAGACGATCTTCGAGGCATACAGGGCCTGCCGGATGTCTTCGATGAAAGCTTTCTTGTCTTCGATCGTTGGCAATGGTTCGGCCGGGCCGGGCAATTGAGTCGACGCCCGCACTCGAGCGTCCTTCTGACCGGAGAGGCAGCGGGCGTAGACGGCTTCGGTCACCAGCGTGGTCGGTACGCCGAGGTCGAGGGCGTGCTGGCTCATCCATTTGCCGGTGCCCTTTTGCTTGGCCGTATCGAGGATTTGATCGACCAGATAGTTGCCGGTCTCGGGATCCTTCACGGTGAAGATGTCTTTTGTGATTTCAATCAGGTAACTGTCGAGGGTGCCTTCGTCCCACTCTTTGAAGACTTCGTGGAACTCCTGATTGGAAAGGCCAAGGGCTTCCTTCATCAGGAAGTACGCCTCGCAGATGAGCTGCATGTCGCCGTATTCGATGCCGTTGTGCACCATCTTTACATAGTGCCCGGCTCCGTCCGGCCCCACCCACTCGCAGCAGGGGCTGCCGTCTTCGACCTTCGCGGAGATCGCTTGGTAGATGTCTTTGACGTGTGGCCACGCATCTTCGGAGCCGCCCGGCATAATCGACGGCCCCTTGAGCGCGCCTTCTTCACCTCCGGACACACCGACGCCGAGGAATTGAATTCCCTTCTCGCGATAGTGCGGGACGCGGCGGTTGGTGTCCTCAAAGTCGGCGTTGCCGCCGTCGATAATAATGTCGCCCTCATCGAGCAGCGGTACGAGCGTATCGGCGATGGCGTCGACTGCTGGTCCGGCTTTGACCATCAACATAACGCGGCGCGGCGACTTCAGATTTTTG
Organism: Stratiformator vulcanicus; assembly: GCF_007744515.1. Taxonomy (NCBI): domain Bacteria; kingdom Pseudomonadati; phylum Planctomycetota; class Planctomycetia; order Planctomycetales; family Planctomycetaceae; genus Stratiformator; species Stratiformator vulcanicus. The sequence continues at coordinate 3,971,186 of NZ_CP036268.1, read as the reverse complement.
ACGAGTTCTTCGAGCGTCTCGTACCCGGCGATTCGGTCGGGCGTCCCTTCATGGACGACCCCTTCCGGCAGATCGCCCAGTCCGTTCACGAACTTTTCCATCGTCGACGTGGTGCGGTTATTGACACCGACCGAGAACCCCTTGTTCGCCATATTGAGGACGAGGTTCTGGCCCATCACGGCCAAGCCGACGAGGCCGATATCGTGCTGAGACATCGAAGAATACCCTTGGTGCGAAAGCGATCTCACGACCGGCAGGACTGCTTTGTCCCGCCGACAAATCGGGAGTGTAACGCCCCACGTCGCGAAACCCCACCGTTTTCGCATGAGTTTGAACGAGGCGGAACGGCTTGCCGTGGCGGGTCGCAATCAAACGCGATCACTGCTGGCTATTGCGGGAAGCTCGTCACTCACGCCGCGGCGCGATTTTCGAATTCCGAATCGCCCCACATCGCCAAATTGACCAGCGGCCACGCCTGCATTCCCAGATGAGGAGTGGCGTCGGCGAGTCCATCGACCGCTTCATCGGTCAGCATCGTCCGCAGAAATTCGCTCGAACGCAGCCGTTCGGCCGTCGAGGCAGACCATTCCTGTGAGAGCCAACGACCGACCGGAGTCGGAAAACTGGTTTTTGGCCGATCGGCAAGTGCATGCGGCAAAACCGACCGAGCCAGCGTGCGGAGCGGGCGCTTGCCTTCCAACGTCCCACGCCGTTTCAATTCGCCCGCCGCCAGAAACGGTGCCGGCTCCTCCGGAGCAACGGCGATTTTCAACTCGTGCGGCATGCGAAAGGCGGTCGCCACCAACTCGTGATCGGTATAGGGCACTCGAGCTTCCAGCCCGACCGACATCGTCGCGCGATCCAGTCTCGACAGCAGCGATTCCAAATTGACCTCATGCAGCAGCCGCGCGTATCCGTCTGCCGTCTGTTGCCCAGCTTCGAAGAAGCCGGCATACCATTGGCGGACCGCGTCGTCGGCATCAATCGCCTCCCAAACTTGGGGACGCAACAAAGCCCGTTTCGCTTCCGGCAACAAGAGGCTGTTTGTGGCGAAGTAATAGTCGACCGCCGATTCAAATTGTGTCCGGCCCGAATAGCGAAGCAACGAGCTTCGAAAGAGTCGCTCGGCCGATGGGGTCAGTCCGGACTGCCCCGTTTCGATCGCTCGCAGTCGATCAAAGTCATCGGCCCCGCGGCTGACGGCGTCATATCCGGCCAGCAATTCGTCCGCCCCTTCGCCGCCGAGCACGACGCCCGCGGTCGGTTTGATCGCCGCCGAAATCTCCGCGATCACGACGTCATTCGGCGTTGCCATCGGTAGCCGAAAGCGTTCGACCATCGCCTCCCACCTGCCCCGGTACCGATCAGCATCCACCCTGACCGGTGTGAGATCGGCCTTCACATGGTCTGCGCAGCGTTTCGCGGCGGAAAGGTCCTCCTCCGCGCCGGTGCCGAATCCGCACACGGCGGGCAGATCGCGATTCGTCTGATCGCGAACGGCGACTGACAACGTCGAGGAATCGACCCCTCCGCTGAGAAACAATCCGACGGGAACATCGGCCCGCAGACGCCGAGAAACCGATCGGCGAAGGTCCTGCTGAAGTGTCTCGGCGGCCTCCCAGACATCGTCCGGCTTTTCTGATGCCATGCCGGCGGAGGGGTAATTCCAATACCGTTCAATGCGGATTTGTCCGCGGTCCCAAATCAATCGCTCTCCCGGCAGTAGCGAGAAGATGCCGCGGTACATTGTCTCTCGAGCCAACGTGAGCCGCAGTGTCGACAGGTAATGGCTGACGGCTCGATAGTTGGGCTCAGGTGTCAATTCAGGATGTCGCAGGATCGACGCGATCGAGCTGGCGAAAACGAACTGCGACCCGATCACACTGAAGTACAGAGGCTTTACTCCGAATCGATCGCGAGCCAGCAGCAAGCGGTCCTGTCGCAAATCATACAGGCCGAATGCGAACATGCCCGCGAAATGCTCGACGCAGCGTTCCCCCCAGCGGAGATAAGCCGCCGGGATGACCTCGGTGTCGCAGCGGGTCTGAAACTCACCACTGACGCCGGTCGATAACAGCCGTTTGAGTTCGGTGTCGTTGTAGATTTCGCCGTTGTAAACGAGTGCCAGCGGCGGCCGTTCGGTGACCCAAGGCTGCGTGCCACCCTCTCGGTCGCGAATGGCCAGTCGGCGATGGGCCAGGATCACATTTCGCTCGGCGAATGTCCCCGCTCCGTCGGGACCGCGATCGGCCATGGTGTCGCGCATCGCGTCGACATCGGCTCGCGATAGTCGCGGTGATCGTCCCGGCAGATCGACGATTCCCAGAATTCCGCACATGATGACCGCGACTGACAGAGTCGGAACAAAAAAGATCGAAGTGAGTTCAACGTTGAATCACCATTACCGAGAACATCGGCGGAACGACGATTCGGTCCGCAACCTGACTGGCGACCGGGCGAGAATCGACCGACCGGTGCAGTCCACAAGTCGATTTGGTAGACTGGCTCGCTTCGAAACCGCTTCCATTCAGACATGCTTCGCAGCCGAACGGCTTCGCCCTGTCGGGCACCAGACGGCCGACCGCCGCGGCTCGCTCCCGCCTAACCGGAATCAATCGCATGGCTTACGACGTTTACCAGCCTTGCCCGCTGTGTACCGACCGCAAAATGAAGTTCTGCTGCGCGGGCATTGCCGAAGAAATGGGCAAAGTCGCCAAGCTGCAGGAATCGAATCAGCCACGGGCAGCGCTGCGCATCCTCGAGAAGTTGGCCGAGTCGAACCCGGACACTATTTGGAATCAGGCGACTCGCGCGTCGATCCTGCTGAACGAAGGCGATCCTCAACAGGCGTTCGAGATCATGGAGCGGCTCATCCGAGTCGACTCGAAGAATCTGACGGTTGTCGCTCTGCACGCTGTCACCAATTTCGCCGCCGAAGGCTACGATTCGGCTCGCAACTCGATCTGGAGGGCGTTTCACCGGTGCGTCGAGTCGCACGCCGACTTGATCAGCAGCCTTGCGCTGGGCATTTCGGCCGAGTTCTTCGCGATGCGAAAGTTCCCGGCCTCCCGGCAGCATCTCGTCCTCGCGATGCGATTCGCCCCGCCCGAACACCGGCAGGACATTTTCGTCCGGCTGCTCGAGTTCGACGGCAATTCCGACGTCCCCTATCTGCTGCGCGGCTCACATAACTTGATCGAGCCGGTGCCCGATTTGTCCGGCGAGCAAGCAGATCAGGCTCACAAGGCCTATGTACTCGCCTCGTTTGGTGTGTTCGGGAAGTCGGCGGACCGCTACGAGCAGCTTTTGGGAGAAAGCGTCAATGCGGCCTTGGCTTACAACGCCGCTCTTGCTCACGCGTGGACCGGTGATGAGTCGAAGGCGGCCGAACTGCTTCACCGGGCCGCCGGTGAGGAGTCTGATTTCGAAGTCGCCGCCGAATATGAGGCGCTCGCTCAGCTATTCGAATTGAGCGATGAAGAACGACTGCTGCCGATTCGCTCGCAGAGATTTCAGTGCGAGGGAGTCTCTCGGTTGCTCACCGTGCTCGATGACGTCGACCGCGTGAGGCGACTCCCACAGCCTCCGCAGGAGGAGCGAGACGACCTGCCTGACGCGATGTTCGAAGTGCTCGATCAGCCGATCCCCGCGACCGATGATGCCGGTCAGGTCGCTTTGGAAGACACGCCCCGCGTCATTGCGCAGGTGGCGGTCTACGACCGAAGTGATAACGGAGCCGGTATCGTTATTTTAAGCGGCTTGAGCGGAACCGGATTCGACTCGGCGGCGCAATTACTCGGCGACGCCGACCTGCCGCTGAATGCCGACGGAGAGGCCGTTGACTCGGGCGAAGGCTGGCCGGCCGATCTCGCCGCCCTCTACTGGACTCCGGCGTTCCCCGAAGAGATGCCGGTTCGAAAGCAGCGGGAACTCGAACATCATCGCTACCGCAAAGTCGTTTTCGAAGATTGGAAAGACTCGCCGCTGCATGCCCTTGACGGCAAAACACCCGCGGTCGCGGCCGGCGACGAATCGATGCGAGCCCGCGTGGTCGGGGCGATCCATGTCCTCGATGCGTTCTGCGACCGGGCCCGCTACGAACTCGATCTCGACGAGTTCCGAACCGCACTCGGGCTTCCGGCATTGGAGCGGCGGGCGGCGGCTTCGGAGTCGCTCAATTCGTTCTCAACATTGCAGCTTCGCCGCGTCCCGCTTGCCGAGACCGATGAAAAACAACTGGGGCTGATTCTCAATCGGGCCTTGATTCTGCGGCACCGGCAAATGCTCTACAAGGTACTCGGCGAGGCCTTGGAGCGGCCCCCCGCCGACGTCGATATGGTCCGCATCTATCAAACGATGACCGACCTGTGCCGCGATCGTGGCGAAGTCGAACGGGCTCTGGAAATGTTGTCAGCCGGTCGTGACGTCTCGCGGGCAAAAAAAGAAGAAGGCTTCGAGGAGGTCTTTCGCTGGGACATGAGAGAACTGTCTCTCCGCATGGAAGACCCGAAGGACCCGGAGCTTCCCGGACTGATCTCACGCCTGCGTTCGTACTACGGGCCGAAGCTGCCGCAGTTTGAAGACTACCTGCAGCAATTGATCGCCGCCTATAAAATTGATGTCGGCCCTTCGATCGTCGGGAAGGACGAACCCGACGCCTCGAGCGGCGGACTTTGGACGCCCGAATCGGCGGCGGAGCCGAAGACGGGCGGCGGCAAACTTTGGGTTCCGGGAAGCTGACGACGGGCGATGCCGCCATGGCGCATACCTTCCCCAATGACGAAGCGGCCATGCGCCGCGCTCTCGAACTGGCCGGTCGCGGCCTCGGGTATGTCGAGCCGAATCCCCCGGTCGGTGCGGTGATCGTCGATAAGCACCGAAACTTGATTGCCGAAGGCTTTCATGAACGCTTCGGCGGCCCGCACGCCGAGGTCAACGCGCTCGTCGCTGCGGGCGATCGTGCCCGTGGCCAGACGATGTTTGTCACACTCGAACCCTGCTGTCACACCGGTAAGACAGGCCCCTGCAGCCGGGCGGTTATTGAAGCCGGTATCAAACGCGTCGTCGTCGCAATGCGGGATCCGGCTCCGCACGTCGACGGCGGAGGCCTCAGTGAACTCGAAGCGGCGGGTCTCGAAGTTGTGGTCGGGCTGTGCGAACGCGAAGCTCGCGAGCTCACAGCCCCTTTCGTCACACTCATCAGTGAAAAACGCCCGTGGGTTCATGCCAAGTGGGCGATGACTCTCGACGGCAAAATCGCGAGCCGGACCGGTCACTCGCAATGGATCTCCGGAGCAGAGTCGCGGCAAGTCGTGCACGAACTTCGCGGTCGGATGGACGCGGTAATCGTCGGCGCGGGAACGGCCGCGGCCGACGATCCCCAACTCACCGCCCGCCCGCCGGGTCCAAGGACTGCCACCCGGATCGTCATCGATTCCGGGGCGATGCTCTCACTCGAATCGAAACTGGTGGCGACCGCCCGCGAGGTTCCCGTGCTCGTTTTTGCCGGCGAGAAAGCGGGGGCAGAACGTGTCGCTGCGCTGCAAGCCGCCAGAGTGGAAGTGATCCAGCTTCCGGTCGACGGCGCCTCACATCTCGACCCCGCCGCAGTACTCGAGGTACTCGGCCGGCGGCAGATGACCAACGTCCTCATCGAAGGCGGCGGCGGCCTGCTCGGGTCGTTCTTCGATCGCGATCTGATCGACGAAGCCCACGTCTTCGTCGCCCCGAAGCTGGTCGGTGGAAAGGACGCGATTGACCCGGTCGGTGGCGAAGGGCTTGCGACAATACCTTCAAAGTCGCAGTTCCGTGACTTCTCTATCAAGCAGACCGGCGATGACGTTTATCTACACGGCCAACGGTCTCGGGATTGGATTGGCGGGCCGGTTACCGCTGCGGATTAATCAGCACACGCCGAGGCTGCGCTGCCTCTGCCCGAGGCACTTCTCCTAATCCCGCAATGTACTGCTTGTACTGCTTGTCGAGAGTCTGGTAGGCCACCCCGGTCAGGGCGGCGAGATTGCGGACCGCTCGCCGGCGGCCCTGGTCCCCGGCGTGAATGTCGGACAGGTACTCGATCAGGGCGTCGCGATAACTGCCGTCGTCGAAGTGCATGAAGAAGTGAGCCAGTCCTGCGGCTTGCGAATAGTTCTGCTTAATGTTCCGCGACGTCTGAAATTCGGCCATGCCCATTGAGGAGAACGCGGCCAGCGGCACGTAGTACTCATCATGGTCGAGTCGAAACCGTGCGGCGCGAAATCGGACATGGTCGGGACGGCCCAGCGAGCCCCGACCATCTTCAACGCGGAACGACTCCATATAGCAGGCAATTCCTTCGACGACCCAGAAGTGAGCCCGCGTCGCGATCGCGCGATCGAACGGCAGGGCCTCGTACATCAATTGATGCGTGGCTTCGTGGAATACCGTCTCCAAATTCGCCGGGTCGTCGGAGTGGTAGAAGTAGGCGACACGGTCGGCGGGATAATAGAAGCCGTTGGTAATCGCGATCTGCGGCATCTTCCGGATCAGCGCATCGACGTACTGATCTTTATCGGCGTAGAAATGAACGACGTACCGGTCATCCGAAGTCCGTGCCCGTGACGACGTGTTGAACAGCCGCTGCATCTCGTCAGGCGACTCAAAAAACGCGGCGAAGACCTGAAAGAACGCCGAGTGAAACGTCTCCAACGCCCGCGCGATTTCGACGCCCCGCTCCAAGCTGTGATTGGTCTTTACGATGTAGTGTTCGGTTTCAGCCGACCACGCGTTCTTAAAATCGCGCCGGATCTCTCGTTCGCGATCGGCCGAGATCCACGTGCCGCGGAAATACCGTTCCCCGTTCTCGTAGCGCTCCACGTGTGAGGCGGGAATCCAACCGAAGGTGGCGTGGTCGACTTCGCCGCGCCGTCGCTTAATTGACTCGTACGGCCGAACCCAGCCGTCGCCTCCGCGGACGTATCCGAGCAACTTGCGGGCAGCCACGTTGTCCGGATTGTAATGTGCTGACTGACGCAGCAGTTCGAACGCGAGACTGGCCTGACTCAATCCCACGGCTTGGCGGGAGAGCCGGTACAGATCGAGCGAGTAGTCATCGAGCGTCTGCCGCAGTTTCAGCCGCCACGCCCGCTCATCCGGTTGGAGACTGAGCGGGATTTCGGGCCGCAGTGTCTCCGGCAGCTTCCGGACGGTAATCACGCGGCGATCGGGTGGGACGGCCAGATCTCTGATTTGCCGAGCCGAGTCGAAGTCGCCGGCACTCTCGCGGCTGACCGCGATCGTTTCGAGTTTCAGGACCAGCCGGTCCTGCTCCTGCGTGTACCGTTGCCTCAACGACTCCAGTCGTCGTTCGTCGATCGAACTCGAAAATTGCGCCTCGGTCGATGCCGAGATGCCGAAGACCAACGTGAGCGCGGCCACGACCCCAACGGAGTGTCGTAATTTCATATCCGCCCTTCGCGTTTAGTTTCAAAACGGCGTCGTGGTCGATTGTAGAGGTTCGACGTGCCGACGAGAACCCGCGATTGGCGGACCCACGGGGCGTGGCCCGTGGGCTTTGGGGGGAAATGCTTTCGAATTCAATATGAAATCAGTCGCCGAAGGCAGAGTCGAAGGCGCGGCCGGAGGGTTGGAAATCGATGTTCTTGCAGTAGGCGGCTGCTTCTTTGGCCCCTTGCTCACGCTGCATTCCACTGTCTTCCCATTCGACGCTCAGCGGTCCGTCGTATCCGATATCGTTGAGGGCGCGGATGATGTCCTCGAAGTTGACGCCGCCTCGGCCGACGCTGCGGAAGTCCCATCCGCGTCGCGCATCGCCAAATGGCAGATGGCTCGTCAGGATGCCGGTCTTCCCGTTGAGCGTGACCTTCGCGTCCTTCATGTGGACGTGATAGATGCGGTCCGGGAAGGCGCGGATGAATTCGACCGGATCGATGCCCTGCCAAATCAGGTGACTGGGGTCGAAATTGAAACCGAACTCTTCGCGATGGCCGAGCGCTTCAAGGGAGCGTTCCGCCGAATAGATGTCGAACGCGATTTCGGTCGGGTGGACTTCCAGCGCGAAGCGGACGCCGCATTCCTGGAACACGTCGAGGATCGGATTCCAGCGTTCGGCGAGCAGGTCGAAACCGCCGTCGATCATGTCGCGCGGCGTCGGCGGAAAGTCGTAGAGCAAAGGCCAGATGCTCGAACCGGTGAATCCGTTGACGACCTTCACGTCGAGCTTTTGTGCGGCTCGCGCGGTGTTCTTCATTTCTTCGGAGGCGCGCTCGTTGACGCCGGCCGGGTCGCCGTCACCCCAGACGTATTCCGGCAAGATCGCCTGGTGTCGGCCGTCGATGTTGTCGAGCACCGCCTGCCCGACGAGGTGGTTCGAAATCGAGAACAGCTTCAGCCCATGCCGCTCCAGCAGTTCCCGCTTTTTCGCGCAGTACGTGTCATCCGCCAAAGCCTTGTCGACCTCGAAGTGATCGCCCCAGCAGGCCAGTTCGAGGCCGTCATACCCGAATCCGCTGCCGTCGGCGGCTGTGCCGGCCATTTTGCAGAGGTCTTCGAGTTTCAGATCGGCCCATTGGCCGGTAAAGAGCGTCACAGGACGGGCCATGGCGAGTACCTCACGGCGATGAAAACAGGGATGGAAGACGGATCGAGCGGGCGAAAAACCCGTGACGAGAACGTCGAGATCGGTCAAAGGGCAGACCGGCACCGTAAGAACGCGATCGCCAAGTGTCAACGAATCGCGATTCAGAGCGGGGTCCGTAAACGCCCAGATTTCGGCAATCGTTGCTCGCAGAAACTACGGATTGCGCGCTTCGGGCTGAATGCGAACGGAGCCGCGAGGCAGGAGCAGGTCGACCCCCTGCGGCTCGGCTCGTCCGGCTGAGCGAAGCTCGAACGGATAGAGCCGCGTGATCTCACTCGAGTTGAATGCGATATCGCCGGTGCTCAGATCGAGCGCCGTCACGTGAAGATTCCGGCTCGCATCCTCGGCGGTCCCGGCCTTGCCGAACAAGAACACCAACGGCAAGCCACGCGGTTGATTGTAGAATACTCCGGTGCCGCGCAGCATTCGGCTCCATTCGACCTCGCCGCTGTCTCGGTCGATGGCAACGATCGGGCCATCGACCTTGCCGTAGTCGCTCCGGTTGGTCGGCAGCGAAACGAAAGATCGGCTCAATTGATCGCGCAGCCGCCAAAATAACAGGTAGCGAGATTGCGTTCGCATCACGACGAAATCGGAGATCGGCGATCGTCGAACCTCGATCGGAAGACGCGTCGAAAGCACCTCGTGCCCGTCGGACACGCGGATGATCCGAACGGTCCCGTCTTCGTCTTTGACGGCCAATTCTTCAACCGCGAGTTCTGCGGCGGAGATGTGATCCGACGACAATTCGGCTGCGCCGACACGGACGATTTGCGATCGTTCCCCGATTCGTCGAAACCAGCGTGGCCGCGCGTCAGTGCCCTCGCCAAGCGGAATCGCCGCCAGGCCGTATTGGTTGTTGGCATTTGTCGCCCCGATGACAACGTGCCGTCCGTGTGTCGCTTCCCAAAGATAATTCTCCGGCACGTCGCTCCAACCGATCTTCGCCCCGTCGACGGTCCGAAGCACGAGGGCGCGGTCACTTCGAGGTGGGATGGAGATGACATATTTCTGGTCGCCCAGCGTCTCGCTGCGGGGGGCAATGCCGCCGCGGGTCCAAATCGTCTTGCCGGTCAATACGTCGACGGCACGCAATTCCCGCTCCGATTGAACCATCAACTGACGACCGATGAGCGGGCCGACGTCGGGGAACTCGAATCCGTCGGGATCGGTCGCGATGATTTGAATGCGTCCCCCCTGCTGAACCTGACCGATGGTGATTCGCCGACTGCCATCTTCTCCGCGACGCGGCTGCAACTGACCCGCATAGAGCCGGCGAGGCGAGCGGGGATCGGAGAGCAGATCGAACACGACGAATCGATCGGTCAGGACTGCCACAGCGATGTGACCGTCGATCAATATCTTGTTGTTCGTCGTATCAGCTCGCGGATCGATCGTTTCGTCATCGGGTCGGATGTCGAGTCGGAAGCGAACGCTTCCCTTACCGTCCGACAACGACATCGTGGTGCGATCCGATTCGATCTGCGCGTTCCACAGATCAAATTGCGGGGGAAACGCACCGATTTGCTGCACTTCGTAGGTCGTATCGGGCACATTGGGAAGCGGGCGGGTCGTCCAACGTCTGTCGTTTTCGACCGATACCGCTTTCACTGCATCGGGATCGGCACGGTTCGCAGCCTCGGCGTACGGAAGCTCGGCCCGACGATATAGGACCGCGAGTCGTTCCCGTCGTTCTTCCTCCGGGACGACCAGCGATTGAATTTCGCGTTCCGCTTCGCTCCATCGACGTTCCGCCGATAGAGAGTTAATCCACTGCTCCTGATAGGGCCGCGCCGCGCCGAAGGGACGAGTTCCGTCAACAAATCGCCGGTGCCTGTCGGGTTCATCGGTCGAAAATACCTCTCGCCCGATGTCGTCGATCACCGTTCGGTCCAGCAGCAACCGCGTTGCCGGATCGGCTCCGGCATAGATCTCGGCAAGTCGACCGGCGATTCGGTGAAGCCGCGACGCGGACCATAATTTATCGATCCGTTCTAATTCGCCCGGCGGCGTGTCGACCGCCAGATTCAAGAATGTTTTGACCGCTTCGGCGGTTTCACCTGCCGCAAGTCTCATTTCGGCGCGGCGGCGCTGCAGATCGAAATCGCCATCCTCGGCGTCGCCCAGTCCATAAAGCTCCTCGAGACGTTCTTTACTCGCGGGGTCGATTCGCAATCGCTCTTCAAGATAAGCGAAGAGTCGGTCGCGGGCCGATGTCGCCTCCTTTTGCTGCGCGGCGGCTCGGAGCAATTCGATCCCCTGCTCTTCGTCGCCCAAATGGAGTCGGCTCGCCGCTTTCAGTTCCAGCGCTGAGGCTGTTTGATCTGTTTGCTCGAATTGATTCGCGGCTGTTTGGATGTGAGCCAGCGGCGGGAACACGATGAGGTGTTCCGGCGACTGCGCCACAAGGACCCCATCAGCGACGGCCAGATTGCCCGGCACAAGATCATCCGGACAACGGCTTGAGGTCAGAACCATTCCCTGCTCAAGAGAGATCGTTGAGATCACACCGGTTCGCAGCGGGATGTGGTAAACGTCCCCGCATCGCACGCCCTGACCGCTCGGCTCCTTGATTGGTACCGGCGCGGGCCAAGCTGGTTCGCCGGTCTTCGCATCGAGCGCGGTGAACGCAGTCGGGCCAGCCAAATAGACGCGCTCTTCATCCGCGGAAGCGAGATACAGGGAGTCGCCCCGCTCTGTTTTCCAAAGGAGTTCGCCGTCGGTCAGTGACAGGCAGAGGAGTTCGTCACTGTCGCGCGATGTGACGAAGACACGATCATGGCTGATCGTGACCTGCCCGGCTGCCCAGCGGTCGACCGCATCCTGGCTGCTGACGCCGAATTGGCCGGTCCCGAACCGCGCCATCAACCGCGCCCGCGGAGTTAAATTGAGATTCTCCAAATTCCGCTCATAGCGCGACTCCCAGAGGAGGCGGCGCGAGGCCGGATCGACGGCGATGACGACGCCCGAGGCAGTCGGGCATATTAGAACTCCCCCGGCAACAACTGGGGTCAGCCCCGCGAAACGTCGCAGCGAGTCGCCCCGCAACTCCATCTCTGGAACGACAAGCGACTGGGACCAGACAAGTTCGAGTGTGCCGAGTCCCGGTCGCCGAGCGAACTCGTGGAGCCGAACCTCACCTTTGACCTCGCCAATCGCATAGAGCCGATCGCCCCAAGGCTGCGGCGGACCGAGAAAGAACGTCTCCAAAGCCGGATCGCTGCACATGACAAGTCGACCGCCGTCGACTGAATAAGCGGCGATGATGTTCGACGACGGAGAGCCGAAGGGGGTACCGCCGACGAGACCGGGCGTCGATGAAACGAGCGGTCTCGACACACCCGAGAGCTCGACCGCGTACGCATATTCGCCATCGGAAGTCAGCGTGCCGGTCGCCAGGTCCTGCCACGCCCGCTCTTCAGTGAAGACTTCCAATCCGCTCGTCTGACGCCGCGCAAAGACCGTCGGACCTCGACTCGCATCGGTGTGAGTCGCGACTCGGCCGAGGATCGCGCCGGGCAGCCGCACGGAGGACCATCGTCGCGCTGCCGACTGGGCCGAAAATGAGGAAATTCCATCGAACGACCGCACGACGACCTGACCATCGACGATGAGCGGATACGTCGCTGGGAACTGCAAAAATTCAGTGCCGTCATGCTTCAGTACGAGGTCATCGAACTGTCGGCGAATTAGGGTCGCCGCTGTTTTGCCAATCCGATCTGTTCCGGGCTTGGCTTCAATCAAGTCGATTGCGGTTGCGTCGATGTCGATCGGCGCGGCCGCCCGCGCGATCAGATTTCCGGTTCCGTCTCCACCGGGGCGACGCCACTCAAGAGGTCTTTCCAACGGGCGACGGGGACCGTTGGCACCCTCTCCGTAAGCCAGACGCATTAGGAGCGGTCGAGCGATTTCAGCGCGGGTGAATTCCTCGCGTCCGATGCCGGTACCGCTGACTGCCAAGACTTTTTGAAGGTTGACGTCCGAAAGTCGCTCCAGTCCCCGGTCGACCAATCCATACCGCGCCCATGCCACCGCGGCGAGAACTCGGACCATTGCACTATCGACGGTGCCGGGTGACTGCGGTCGTTCAATCAGTCGTTCAAAGAGCAATGCCGACCTGAGATAGTCCCCCCGGTCCAAATGTCGGCACGCCAGTTCGTAAGCGGCTGCTTCACCGGCCGCGAGTCCGGGGTAGGAATCCGCGACGACCCGCAGCGACTCGGCATCGCCGCGCGCCCGAGCCGCACGCAGCGCCGTTTCCGATTCCGTTTCCGCCAGATCGCGATAGGTTCGTCGGCCTTCGGGAGGTAGCGTGGTGAGCAATTCACGCACGGTCGTCTTTGCGCTGACGTATTCGGAGTCCTTGCTCTCGGCACGCAGAAATACGTCTTCGTTCAATGTGCGATTCAGCCGCATCAAAAGCCGCACGCCCTGGGCGTACTCTCCGTCGTCGATCGCCTGCCGGGCGGCATCGAGCCGACTCGCCGCATCACGATCGAACAAATATGGCTGCCACTCCCGATTCATCCGTCCCGCCGGCGGAGCGACGGGGCGAATCAGAAACTGTGCGGCGGCGGAACCGGGGACCGCGATCGCAAGCAGGGCGATTGCCAGCAGCGTCACGATGCGAAGGGCGAAGCGTCGGATCATCCTATCCTTCGGGTTTGAAAGCGTTCCTGGCAATCGGCCGCGCAGCCCGGTCTCCGACCCGGCACTTTCGGTCGACATCATATCGTAAGGATATCGCAGGGGCAGCCGAGAGGGACAGTGCGACTTGCCCTCAGATTCCGAATCTGCCGCAAATCGCTAGTCCGCCGCTTTCGCGTTGCCGAGCGCTGCCAAGTCGGACAATGCCTGCCGCGGTGTTGCCGCGTCGCGACACAAGCCGGACGCCGGAAAGGCGGAGTCCATTCCGGGGTCGATCAGCGGGCCGCAATCGATCGAGACGACCGGCTGCTTCGCCGCCAGAAATTTGGCCGTCCGTAGCAACCATTCCGCCTGCGCGGCCTCATCGGCATTTTCGATCGTAATCGCTTGGCAATTTTCTTTGATCGTATCTTTAGGGTCGGGAAATTGATTCGGGAACCGCAGCATGACCGAGAGGGGCAATCCGAATTTCGACCAGGTGTCGACTAACCGGCTCAATTCGATTTCATCCCGTCGTTCGCTTCCGCCGGGCCGATAGCCGACGGCGTATTCCAGAGTCAGCCCGCCCAGCCGCACGCCCGATCGCGTCATCGCATCGATGAACTGAATCGGCGAAACCCGGTGTTTGCCGTGCCGACGGTATTCGCCCCACGGCCGATCGATCCGCAGGAAGAGTTCGCATTCGGTATCGACCTGACGGGCGACCTCGATCGCTCGGGCCGCCAGCACCAGCCGCTGCTCTTCCGTTACGGCCACGCCGCCTCCGGACGCGGCGCAGGTCGCAATTTGCCACCGTCGGATTCGTCCGGCATACCGCGAGATCGCCGATTCGACGAAGTCACAGATGAGGCTTTGAAGATTGTTGGGGTCGTCCGACCATGACAGTGCCCATTGCGGCAGTCCGGCCGGTCCGAGGTCGAGCAACGGACCACCGACGATGAAACGTCGGTGCTGCTCACACCAATCGACGAGCCGGTCACTCTTCTCCCATTGCCGATCCCCCTCGTTCTCTTCGATTTCCGGCCATCGAAAGTTGATCGAAGTCGTGCCGAAGCCGGAAAGGACGGTCGACTCTGCGTCTCCGGTCGGAATCTCGTTCACTTCGAGCATCAGCGCGGCAGGGAGGCTGCCGTGACGACGCGGCATCAACTTTAAGCGTTGATCGCTGAATGAGGCGGTCAACACGTCGATCGTCTGCTTGGTGACGCGAAGTGCTTCGGCCGCTTCGGCGGAAGCGGTTTCGACGTCATCCTGAGACGTTGCCGCCAGAGCGAAATGGCGGTGGGCGATTCGCAGCAATTCAGCGATCTCACCCGGAATGGTCATCCCGTTCATTGACCAAGCGGAGAGTTGATCCCGTAGCTGCACAAGTTTGCCGCGGGCCAATTCCAGCGGCAAAAAGTAAGGCTCGTCTCGCTGCATCAAGGAGGCAGTGCTGAGCATCAGACGCCCGTAACCCGGCACCAACCACGGAATCGTCAGCTTTCCGCTTTCGGCCATCGGACGATCGCAGATGAGAATTTCGCCATCCCAACTGAAGGAGACCTGATGAATCTGTCCCTCGGCCGTCGAGAAATGGGCCTGTGATACGCCGTCTTGAATGGCCGGATCGTTCGGATCGGCGAGACGAAATCGTAACTCGGCCATCCGAATGCCTCGGGTGCAATCTGAATCGGTGATGTCGGTCGAATCCGCATCTCCAACGAGCGAACACCGCGCGATGGGCCCGCAAGCGCGAGCAATGCGTGAATCATGTTGCCCCAACGTATTAGCCCGCCCGACTCGATTGTTCAACCGGGCGGCCTCCGCTAGCGTGCGACTCGGGCCGCGCAGCGAAACTCGCATCGCGGGCCGGCTTTGCGACTTCAGGTGACACAGGCACACTTAATCTCATGCCCCGATCGTTGCTGCACTCCGAACTTCCCGGCCTCCAGCCCCGTCGCGGGAAAGTCCGGGACGTCTACGACTTCGGTGATCGCCTGTTGATCGTCGCAACCGACCGCATCAGCGCGTTCGACTGGGTCCTTCCGAACGCGGTCCCGGAGAAAGGACGAATTCTCACGGCGATCAGTCAGTGGTGGTTCGCTCAGGTCGATTGCCCTCATCATCTGCTTTCCACCGATCCGTCGGATGTCTCGCTGCCATCCGGAACCGACGTTGACGCTCTGCGCGGTCGCAGCATGGTCGTTCGCAAGACCGATGTCGTGCCGATCGAGTGCGTGGCGCGGGGCTATCTCGCCGGTTCCGGTTGGAAGGAATATTGTCAGTCACGTTCAGTCTGCGACGTCGCTCTGCCTGACGGGCTGAGTGAGTCGGACCTATTGCCGCAACCGATCTTCACTCCCGCGACGAAGGCGGAGGAAGGTCACGATGAAAACATTTCTTTCGAAGAGATGTGTCGTCTCGTCGGGGCGGACCTCGCCGACAAGCTCCGCGGTCTGACGCTCGATCTCTATCAGTTCGCTCAAGAGCGGGCCGCCGAGCGGGGCATCATCATCGCGGATACCAAATTCGAGTTCGGCCGGCTCCCCGACGGCTCGGTCATCCTGATTGATGAAGTCCTTACGCCGGACAGCTCACGGTTCTGGCCCGCCGAGGAATATCGACCGGGCGGCCCGCAAGTCTCGTTCGACAAGCAGTACGTCCGCGACTGGCTCTCGTCATGCGGTTGGGACAAGAACAGCCCGCCGCCGCCGATGCCCGAAGACGTGATTGCGGGAACCGTCAACCGCTATCGCGAGGCCTTCGAGAGACTGACCGGTCATCCGTTTTCAACTTCGAATGCCTGACCTTGATGGACTATTCGGGAGGTGAACCGGGCTAGGCCGCGTAGCGAACCGAGCATTTCGCTGACCGTATTCCCGCAGAACAGGCGTCGAATGTCGGTCGCGGTCGCCCACTGAGTTCTCCTGCGGCTCCGCCGCCCGGACGTTGTCCGGGCCACACAAATAGAGACGAAAAGAAGCTCGGTCTCTGTGAATTCTCGAATAAGATTGCGGCCGCTGCGGGTAAGGCGTGCCGAAAACCTTTGGCTCACGAGGTTGTTCTCGGCATACTGACACTGCCCGGTTTTCGTCGCCTGTCGGAAGGTCGGTCGACGGTTTCGATCATCCGACCATCCGAGAATACGCATCCCGTCTCGCATCAGGATCGAATTAATGTCAACAGAACCCAAAGAAACCGCGGTCGATCCCGATTCCACCTACGTGCCCGAACGGACGCCGGACGCCGATCGCGATCAAACGCAGTTGGATTCCCCCGGCCAGAACGCCGGCGGGCAGCAGTCTCGTCCATCGAGCAAACCGCAGGCGGGAAAATCACCCGCCGGGGCTCCCAAAAAGGTCACGAAGCTCGGCGACTTTCAACTCGTCAAGAAACTGGGACAGGGCGGGATGGGGACGGTCTATCTGGCCAAGCAGGTCAGCCTCGATCGAAAAGTCGCGATCAAGACGCTGTCGAAAGAGTTGGCCAAGCGGACCGATTTTGTCGGGCGATTCCTGCGTGAAGCCCGATCGATGGCGAAGCTCGATCACCCGAACATTGTGAAGGTCTTCGCTGCCGACACCGTCCGGGGCATGAATTTCGTGGCGATCGAGTACGTCGACGGCTGCAGCATGCAGGACTGGATGGACAAGCTCGGCAAGCTATCTCAGGCCGACGCGTTGTGCGTGACGCTCGTGGTCGGCGAGGCGCTTAAGCACGCCCACGAGATCAACATGATTCACCGGGATATCAAGCCCGACAACATCCTTGTCACGAAACGGGGCGTCATCAAAGTCGCCGACTTCGGCCTCGCCAAAGCCGTTGACGAAGACCAGAGTCTCACGGCCAGCGGAATCGGCTTGGGCACGCCGCTCTATATGCCGCCCGAACAAGCCCGCAACGCCAAGCACGTCGATCAGCGGACCGACATCTATGCCCTCGGTTGCACGCTGTACTATATGCTCGTCGGCAAACTGCCGTTTACGGCGGAAAACACGATCGAACTGATCACATTAAAAGAGACCGCGACCTTTCCTTCGGCTCGGAAAATGAACCCGGAGATTCCGGAACGACTCGATCTGATGATCGACAAGTCGATGGCCAAAGAGGCCGACCATCGCTACCAGACGGTCGACGAATTTCTGACGGATCTGAGAAAGCTCGATCTCGCCGGTGTCGAACTGAGCTTCATCGACGACGCCCTGCCCGCCTCCTTCGCGGGGACGGGCGCGGTGACCGCGATCCCGAAAAGCAAAACGAAGCGGATGTCAAAGCCGGCCGATTCTCGAGCCGATGCCGTCAAGAAATCCGTGACATCGGCTAAAGGCCAATTCTGGGAGGTTTCGTACCGCAACAAAGAAGGCAAGCCGGTTACGAGCAAGATGACCACCGAGCAGGTCATCCGCGGTCTGAAAGGGAACTTGCTCGACCTGCAGTCCAAAGCGCGGAAATCAAAGGACGGCTCCTTCCTGCCTCTCGCGCAATTTAACGAGTTCGAAGCAATCGCGAATTCCCGCGCGGCCCACGATGTGGCCGGGAAGAAATCGGTCGGCATGGCTGCTGAAATCGCGAGGTTGGAACGAAAGCGACTTTGGCAGCAGCGGCTTAAACCGATCACCAATTTGTTTCAAGGGATGAAGGGACTGCTCAGCCTGCTGCTGTGGTTGGCAATCGTTTTCGGCGGGATCGGGGCGGTCGTATACTTCGGTTGGGGCTACGTGCAGCCCTACCTGCCGGGTGCAGCGACGTCGGCTCCGACATCGACGCCCGACGCACCTGACGCCCAGTAAATTGAAATCGCCCTGGCGTTAATCGTGCGAGATTGCATCAAACTGAAGATCGAACCCGATTTTCCTACCCGATGACGCATCAATTCGGCTGGATTCATTGTCCGCAGCCGTCGAAGATAGCGGAATGAGCATCCGCACCCGATCACTTGCTAACTTCGGTCGCCTACGATTGGCGGTTGTACTTTGTGCCGGTTTCGCACTTCTCGCGAGCGGGGCGACATCTGCCGTCGCCGGCGGCAAAGCCGTCTTGAAGAACGGGACCGTCCTGTCGGGTGATCTCGTCCCGGTGCAGGGCCTGTCCAAGCGGCAGTTGATGCAGAAGAGCGGCGCGATCGATGTCTATCCGATCTTGATGGTCGATGCGGGCTACAAGCGATACTTCGTGTCGCAAATTCAGGTCGAGCGGGCCGAGCGCGAAGCAGAACTGTCTCGCTTTGATAGCTTCCAGTTACCACAGCGCCGCACCAGTCGCGGGCTGAAGTTGGAACAGCTCGGTCGGGTCGCCAATATCACGCCCTTCGATGCGAAGGGGCGCCGCTCAGTCACAATTCAAACTTCCCGCGGGCCGCTCGAAGTCATTCAGGGGGTGCGGGAACTGTCTCCCCGGTATGTCTCCGTCGAGGGACTCAACAACGAATGGGAGTTCGGACTCGCGACCACATCGATTCCCATCGATGAACTGAAGCGGATGCTGCGAACCGCCGTCGATGTGAAGAATCCCGATGAGCGGCTCGGGATCGTGCGATTTCTTCTTCAATCGGGGCTGCATCGCGAGGCGTTGGCTGAGCTGGCTGAAGTCCGCATCGATTTTCCCGAGCTCAGCGATCGCATTGACGAAGTCGAGAAGGAAATCCGACGTTTTCAGGCGCAGGAGCTATTGGCCGAACTTCGTCGACGAAAACGGGTCGGTCAGCACCGCCTCGCCGTCGCCGCGGCACGGACGTTTCCGACCGACCTGTTCGATGCCGCAATCGCCAATGAGGTCCGCACGATCCTCGACGAATATGACGCGGTACGCGAAAGGGCCGAGCGAGCGGTGTTCTTGCTGGGAAAAGCTGAGTCGGAGTTAACCGAAGATGCCGAGCGGGACCTGATCGCATCCATCCGACCGATCATTCGCGATCAAATCGGCTGGGAGACGTTGGACCGTCTCAAGCCGTTTCTCGACTTCGCCGACGACCCGTCACTCGATGCCCGCGAACGGCTCGCGCTGGCCATTTCCGGCTGGGTCGTGGGCCCCACGGGGGCGGAGACGAGTCTCGACAAAGCGCTCGCGTTGTGGCGAGGACGCGGATTGATTTTGGAATTTCTTCGTAGCGACGATCCCTTCCGCGAAGACCAATTGCTCGACGCCGTTGCCGGCTTGGAAGGGGTCGGCATCGAGTCGACCCGGCGAATCATTGAACATCTCCCCGCCTGGGCCGACGCGATCGGCGTCGCCCCGGACGAAATCGCGACCCTCCGCACCGGCGCCGGCGGAGTGGTGGAACCGGACTCAAGCGACGACGGAGCGTCAGGCACGCGATACGCCGTGGCCCTGCCGTCTGAGTATGACCCGAATCGAGCCTATCCGCTGATCGTCACGCTCCGACCGTCTGAGACGACGATCGAAGGCGCGGTCGCGTGGTGGGGCAGCGCTAATACGTCGGGCGGATCGACACCGAGCGCTGGGCAATCGCAGCGACGTGGCTATATCGTCGTGGCGCCCGACTATGCCGATGAAGTCCAACAGGAGTACGGCTATTCGGCTCAAGAGCATGACGCCGTCTTAAAGGTGATTAAAGACGCCTGTCAGAGATTTCATATCGATTCCGATCGCGTGTTCCTCGCCGGTCACGGCATGGGAGGCGAAGCCTGCTTCGACATCGCAATGTCGCACCCCGACCTGTTCGCCGGTGTCGTCCCGATCTCCGGCCTCGCCCGTAAGACCGCGATATGGAATTGGGAGAACGTCGAACGCGTGCCGTTTTATATCGTCAATGGCGAACTCGATCGCTTTTCCCTCGAAGTCAATTCGATGGTCGTCTATCGCATGTTGAAGGCGAAGTTCGACGTCATTTACACCGAATACATCGGTCGCGGGTATGAAACCTTTTATGAGGAAATCCACAACATCTTTGATTGGATGGACCGGCACCGGCGGGTTGACGACCCGAGCGAGTTGGAAGTCGAAGTGCTGCGACCGAGCGAAGACCGCTTCTATTGGCTCTCATT
Source organism: Stratiformator vulcanicus (assembly GCF_007744515.1). Classification (NCBI taxonomy): domain Bacteria; kingdom Pseudomonadati; phylum Planctomycetota; class Planctomycetia; order Planctomycetales; family Planctomycetaceae; genus Stratiformator; species Stratiformator vulcanicus. Next base: position 3,950,915 of record NZ_CP036268.1, on the reverse strand, counting down.
CGACGATGCCCCGCTGCGGGTGGATCCAACGGCAGGCTATGCCAAGCGAGCACTGAAAGTCACCGCGAAAATTACACCGGGCAATTCGATCTACCTGCAATCGGGCGCACGAAAAAACACCCTCCGATTAACCGGCGACTTAATCAAGTTGGATCAACGGCTCCGCGTCCGCTCCGGCGGCCGCATTCGATTTAACGATTTCGTGCAACCCTCCGTGAAGACGCTCCTCAAAATATTTAAGCGCACCGGTGACCGGCGGAAGACCTATCCGGTTGAGATCGTGGTGGAGTAACTTTCGTCCTTCGAAGGCTCTGCTGCTTCGATTAGAAAGTTGCGGCGTCAGTGTCTTGGATCGTTAAAACGTTTCGCAGCGGTTGGAACAACCGATGGATTCGCTTTGCGGTCATCGGACTCCTGATCGGGCATGTCATGCTCTATTGGGGAATGCGAAACGGGTCGATTGGGCGACTGCTCGATTATCCCCGGCTCAGGCCCCTGCGGGTGTGGGAAAAGCCCCTTGCAAAATTTCCGCCGCGCGGAGTAACTCCCAGCGCGGCGACCGTTGATCGCACGCTCGCCGTCATCGACGGGCGGTTCGATCAGGGCTTTACGATGAAGTACTACATCGTGAACGCGGGAAGCGTCGTAGAAGCAGGCAGCATGTCAGGCTGGATGCGTCGCCGAACCAGAACGCCCTTCGCCATCGACGGTGCGTTCGTGCTGCGGACCGATCCCGTGACTCCGATCGGAGCCAACTCGGTCCCTCCGTACAACATCGTCACGCCCGCAGCAAAAAAGACCGAAACGGTTCACATATCGTTCGGTCGCCCGGCCACCCCCCAAGGTGGTGGCGACTACGGCATTGCCCTGACCCGCCCGGTGATCGCGGCTCGCCAAGTCTTCCACGGCTACCTCGGCGGCGATCGCGAATACCTCCTCTACGTCGAAGGCGATCGACCGTTCATCGCCACGCGAGCGATGTCTGTCGAACAGTTCGCCAAGAGCAACCCGGGTAGCTATCTGGTTGTGACTATCAGTGGCCGCTGAATATTTTTAAGCCGGACTGGGCCTTACATTCGGCAAATTAAGAATATTCGGACCTGAGTTGTTTTAAGCTGGCAACGCCGGAGCCATTGTCGAAACGTCGTCGGGCTTTCTGTCCCACAGTGAGATTGAGGACGGATTCCCGCGGGTTCTCCGCACGCCCTTCCCTTCAAAAATCATTTCCATGCAATCTTTCGATCGCTGCGCTGGCGGTCTTTCCGCCGACGTCTTATACCGGCTGATGCGGGCGATGAACTCGCCGGACCGGGACCAGGCCGACCGTATTCGCGACGTGCTTTACGTCTGCCTCGACCGACTCGGGCTCGATCTGGGTATCGTGGCCAAGATCAATGGTGAAGCCTACCACGTCGCCTACGTGGCGAATCGTGGGTCAGTGGAAGTTGGAGAGGGAGCCTCGTTTCGCTGCGCCGATACGTTCTGCGAAACAACGATTCGGTGCGAAGGGACCGTCCGCTTCGTCAACGCGAGTCGGTCCGAGTGGGCCAGGCATCCGGCTTATCAATCGTTTCCCATCGACTCCTATATCGGACGAAGGCTTGTCGTCGGAGGAAAAGTCTGGGGCACAATTAATTTCTCAACGTTTACTCCCCGCTTCGGTGACTTCAGCCCGGCAGAGCTCGAACTGGTTACGCTTGCCGCCCAATGGTTTGAAGAAAAATTAAATCGGGACGCTCTCGAGGATCGTTTAAAGCGTCGCGAATCGGAATGGTCCGCTCTGCAAGCCGCGTCACCGCTGGGGATGTTTCAAACCGACGAACAAGGTTTTTGCCTCCGCGTCAATGAGCAATACACGAAACTCTCCGGCTACTCGCATCAGGAATGCTCCGGCGACGGGTGGTCGCGGGCGATTCATCCCGACGATCGCGAACGAGTTTTTCAAGAGTGGCACGAGTCAGCTGATTTAAACGAAACGTATGAAAGTGATCATCGCTTTCTGCGGCCGGATGGCAGTTCGATTTGGACGCACGTAACTGCGTCCCCCATTCTCGTCGGTGAGCAGGTCACCGGGTATGTTGGCACAGTCGAAGACATCACGCGTCGCAAAGAAGCCGAAGACCGCCTGCGTTATGCCGCTCTGCACGACCCGCTGACCGGGCTGCCCAATCGGGCCTTGCTGTTCGACCGCATCGGCCAGGCGATGCAGACGTCACGGCGGACCGGTCGGCATGACTTCGCGGTCGTCATGATCGACTGCGACGGCTTTAAGGCGGTCAATGACAATCATGGTCATGAGGCCGGTGACCTCGTGCTGTGCGAAATTGCCGACCGCCTGAGCGACACGCTGCGCACGACGGACAGTGTCTCACGCGCAACCGACAGCAGCCTCGCCTCACGTCTGGGCGGCGACGAATTCGTCGTATTGCTGACCAATCTGGCCTCGCCCGCCGACGCCGAACTCGTCGCGAAACGAATCTTAAAAAGCGTTTCGCGTCCGATCGAAACACCCCGCGGAACATTTAAGTTAACCGCGAGTCTCGGCGTGGCCGTGACGACGTCAGAAGTCGGCACGCCGGAAGACCTCGTCCGCGCCGCTGACGCGGCGCTTTATCAAGCGAAGAGCAGCGGCAAAGCCCACGTGGTCTTCCAGCAATTCCAACCTGAATTTACCAAGAGACCGGCGAGCAGCAAGATACGTCGGATTCGATGCGTGGAAGCGGCCGTCGAGGCGTGAGGGCCTACGAAGCTGACAGCATTAAAGAGCAATGGCCGGCCGGAACTTCGCTCGCTGTACGGCTCAAGATTGCATATCCCGCGAAAAAATACACAGCAACGTCCCACTCCCCGCGGTGTGTTTCAAGTCTTCAACGCAGACCAACTCCCAGCCTTCCCTTGCCATTAAATTCAATGTTTCGTCCAGCGCTGCCGTATTCACACTCCCCTTCGCGCCGCCCCAATTCTGATCGGTTTCGACTGATATTGTTTTGTATTCCTTCATGACGACCGTGCCGGTGAACGTGTTAAGAAAAGTGAGGCCGAACCTCTGATGGCGAGTCTGCTGCTCGCTTCACGGCCATTCGATCGGCGGCTCGGGTCGGGCGGCTTCGACGGGCTCACGGAGCGATAGCGGATTAACTTTCCAAGCTGCGCCCAATCGGTCTTCGAAACTGACTTCGCGGAAGTACGGCGGGACGTAATCACTTGATCCGTCACGGTTGAACTGCAAAATCTGTGCTAGGGCCAATGACACTTTGGGGACATAGCATTTGGGCTCATCGACAGAGCCGAACGATGCGACGTCTCCATCGGCCACACTTTGATGCAGTTCCACTGTGTAGTGGTAAGTATGAGACTCCTCGCTGAAAATTTTCTGATCGATTTGCGGTAGCTCTTCGCCCGAGGTCCAATCCCAGCCAATCGCGACTCCCCGGATCTGCCCATCGGAAATCGGCCCGGCTATAACCTGACATTCGACGACCTTCAATTTCTCTGAATTGCCTTGGAAGGAATCCACGCGGGCTGACCGGGCATCGAATCGAATTCGAGCCGAGTCGATCGTGATGAAATGATCGCCGCGCTTGCTTCGGTACGGTCGAAGTTTCTGCGTGAAGACGACGCCGTTCCAGCGACCTTCCGTCACCAGGAACGAGTGTTCGCTCACCGCCTTTCGGCTTACCTCCGCGGTTTTCGTGGCTTGGCAAACTTCGTGCACGATGACCGTGATTTTTAAAGCAGGCACCCGCTCCGGCTTAGGGGCTTCGAGCGGAATGAGGGCAGCGAAGAGAAGAACAGCCTTCATCGCGGGCATCCTCAAGAGTCTTTACCTGGTACGCGGGTGGCCCGGACACGAAACGTCCGGGTCGCGCAGCGACACGAGGTCTCAGGGAGAGGCTTTAACTCAATCATACCGATCACGAATTGCATTGAGTAGCCGCTAAAAGAGAATCAACAGTCTACTCAGCAGCCGATATTTAACCCCGAACCTCTTGCGGCTGCGCCGCCCGGACGTGTAGCGTCCGGGCCACCCATGATTACTTTGCAGCCACCCCTCCTATAGCAAGTCACTCGCCAGTTCCGCCAGCTCACTTCGTTCGCCTTTCTCTAAAGTGACGTGGGCGTAGATCGGTTGGCCTTTCATGCGGTTGATTAGATAGCTCAGGCCGTTGGAGAGGCTGTCGAGGTAGGGGTGGTCGATCTGGTGGATGTCGCCGGTGAAGATGATCTTGGTGCCCTCCCCCGCCCGGGTGATGATCGTTTTCATCTCGTGCGGAGTAAGGTTCTGGGCTTCGTCGACAATAAAGAAAATCCTCGGCAGCGATCGTCCGCGGATATAGGCCAGCGGTGAGATTTCGATCTTGCCGGTCTCCCGCATCAACCCGATGCGTTTACCGTCTTCGGTTTCTTCGCCGACCGCGTGGCGGATGACGTTTAAATTGTCGTATAGCGGCTGCATATAGGGGTCGAGTTTGTCCTTCACGTCGCCCGGCAAATAGCCGAGGTCGCGATTGGAGAGCGACACGACCGGTCGGGCGAGCAAAATTTGCCGGAAGTTCGCTCGCTGCTGCAGCGCGGCGGCGAGCGCAATTAAGGTCTTGCCGGAACCCGCTTTGCCAGCCAGCGTGACGAGCCGCACATCGTCATCGAGCAGCGCACGTAAGGCGAATATCTGCTCGGCATTGCGGGGCGTGATGCCGTAAGCCGTGACCTTTTCGGCCCGGTGATATCGCTGACCGACATGATCGTAGGTCGCCAGTGCCGAGGCCGAGGTTCCGTTGCGGAGGATAAAGTTTTCGTTCGGCACCGGCTCGTTGATCATGTCGAATCGCTCGGCTTCGACCCCCGCGCGATAGTCGTCCTGATAGAAGCGACCGATCAGGTCGCACGGCAGGCCTTCAAACATCCGTTTGCCCATATAGAGGGCGTCAAACGACTCGATCTTGTCGTTCTCGTAGTCTTGGGAAATGAGGCCGAAGCTTTTTGCCTTCATCCGCAGATTGACGTCTTTGGTGACGAAGATAGTCTGGCGCTGCAGCCTCCGGTCTTCGCGATGCACCGTCAGGGCGGTATTGAGAATGCGGTGATCGGGGGCGTCCTCAACGAAAGCGGCGGCGAGTTCACTACGGAACTCACCGCCGATGACTACTTTGAGATGACCGAGCCCTTCGCCCAGTGGGGCGCCCTCGGGCGAGAGCAGATCGCCGGTCAACTCGTCGATGACCCGCAGGAAGTGCCGGGCGTGGAAATTGATATCCTCGCCCCCCTTCTTGAACCGATCGAGCTCTTCGAGCACGGTGATCGGGATCGCAATGTCGTGTTCTTCGAAGTTCCTGATGCAGTCGGAATCGTGAAGGATGACGTTGGTATCGAGTACGAAGGTCTTCCTGACCTCCGACTCACCCACGCGTTCGGTCATTCATCAACCTCGATGACGGCGATGCGGGACGGTTTGTCCTTGGTTCCGGCACGATAGTTCAGCCGGGCATGCGAGACAAGCGATGTCTGAACGTGGATAGGCCGGTCCGCCCGATTTCACAGATTCTTCATTCGCGTGCTTCGGTTGGAAACTGAGCCTGCGCCATCGCCGGTGGATGGTCGTTGCTCGCTGGTGGCGACATCAAAATCGTTTCTTTCGTAACGACCGGCGCGACCGGAGAAACTTCGGCAAATCACTTCGCTTGCGGCGCTGCCTTTTCGCAACGAATCGAAAAAGTCCGCCGTCATCGGGCGGATTCGTGAGATAGGTTTCCGCAGGAGACGACATCCCGTCAGACCTCGGATTCTCCCCCTCCGGATTCGATAGCGGAAGAGATAATGCCCAGCCCAAGTACAACGGCCCGCGCCCTCGGACGCGGCATGGAAAACCAGCAGCTCGACTTCGAGAACCTCAAGCGGCTGATTCACGGCAAGCTCGTCGACAAACTCGACCTGTCGCGACTCGGTGCGCTCGAAGGCGATACGCTCCGCCGAGAAATTCGCCTCGTCGTTGAGCACCTGTGCGATACCGAAAACCCACTGCTCAACCGCAGCGAACGCGAGCGTTTGATCGAAGAAGTTCTCGATGAGACCTTCGGCTTCGGTCCGCTCGAACTGCTCCTCAAAGAAGAAGACGTCGCGGACATCATGATCAACGGCCCCAAGAACATCTTCTTGGAAAAAGGCGGCCGGATCATTAAGTCGAAAGTGACCTTCCGCGATAACGATCACCTGATGCAGGTGCTCGACCGGATCGTCTCGAAGGTCGGCCGACGGATCGATGAAACCAGCCCGATGTGCGACGCCCGCCTGCCGGACGGCTCGCGTGTAAACGCGATCATCCCACCGCTGGCGCTCGACGGGCCGAGCATGACGATTCGTCGTTTCGGTTCGAACCCGCTTACACTCGAAAAGCTGCTTAACTTCGGCGCGTTCACGCCGGAGATGGTGATGCTGCTCGAAGGGGCTATGAAAGCCCGGCTCAACATCATCATTTCGGGCGGTACCGGTTCCGGTAAGACGACGCTGCTCAATACGCTGTCGAGCTTCATTCAGCCCGACCATCGAATCATCACGATCGAAGACGCGGCCGAACTGCAGTTGCAGCAGCCGCACGTGCTGCGGCTCGAAACCCGACCGCCGAATATCGAGGGCAAAGGCCGCGTCAATGCGACCGACCTTGTGAAGAACGCCCTGCGGATGCGGCCAGACCGAATCATCATCGGTGAGTGTCGTGGCCCTGAATCGCTCGACATGCTTCAAGCGATGAACACCGGCCACGAAGGCTCGCTGACGACCATTCACGCCAACACGCCGCGGGATGCCGTCAGTCGTCTGGAAACGATGATCAGCATGGGCGGCATCGAACTTCCGATCCGCGCATTGCGACACCAGTTCTCATCCGCGGTCGACCTCATTATCCAGTCGAACCGGCTGCAGGGCGGCCCGCGGAAGGTGACACACATCACTGAGGTCGTCGGCATGGAAGGGGACACGATCATTATGCAGGACCTGTTCCTGTTCGTGCAGGACGGCATCGACGAAGACGGCAAGGCGTTCGGTCACTTCGAATCAACGGGCGTTCGCCCGGCCTTTATGGACCGGCTCGAATCGGCCGGCGTCCGACTGCCGCAGAACCTCTTCTCGGCCCGTGCCCTTGGAAGCTGATCTGACGCATCACAGCGACATTTCTTTCGATCGAAAACTTTGAGCATTCGCACATGAACGCCCTGTTTGCAATCTTCAGCGAACTGAGTCAATTCACCGGCGGAATCAACCCGACGCTCCTTGTCGGCGTGACTGTCTTTTGCGCGGCCGCTGCCCTGGTTGCCGCGGTGATGATTCTGGTTCGTGAAATGGGAACGAGCACCGCCGAGGACCGGCTGGCGACCCTCACCGGGCGCAAGTCGGATGGCGCGATGCGCGAGGAAATCGTCAAGGAAGGGATGGACGGCCTGAGCGGAATCTTCCGCGGGTTCAGCGATCGCTTAAACTCTCTGGGGCTGCTGTTCGAACAGGCCGACTCTCCGATCAAGCCGGAAACGTTCTTCCTGATTTCAGGCGGATGTGCGTTGGTCGGTGCCGTCGCGGCGGTCGCCTTTCAAGCACCGCTGCCGCTTGTCCCGCTCGCCGCCGTGCTGACCGCACTCCTCCCGCTGATGTGGTTGATGTATCGCCGCAAACAGCGGTTCAAAGCATTTGCCGCCCAATTGCCCGACGCGTTGGAACTGGTCGGGCGGGCGTTGCGCTCGGGACACAGTCTCGCCTCCGGCCTGCATGTCGTTGTGCAGGAGATGCCCAACCCGATCTCGACAGAATTCGGCAATGCCTATGAAGAGCAGAACCTCGGCGTCCCGCTGGAGCAGGCTCTTAAGAACATGCTCAAGCGGATGCCGAACATGGACCTGAAGTTCTTCGTGACCGCCGTCGCAATTCAACGTCAGGCCGGCGGCGATATGGCCGAGATCCTCGACAAAATCAGCTACATCATTCGCGAACGATTTAAGATCATGGGCCAGGTGATGGCTTTGACGGGCGAAGGCCGCATCAGCGGCGTCGTGCTGATGATTCTGCCGGTCGCGATCTTCGTCGCCGTTTGGTACCTCAATCCCGACTATGTCATGCTGCTGTTCACCGAAGAACTGGGGCGGAAGATGATCGCGGTCGCCGCCGTATTGCAGGTCCTCGGTGCCGTGGTGATTAAGAAGATTGTGGCCATTAAGATCTGATCCGACGCGGCCGGTTTTCCGCTAAGTCTCAACCTGCTCAACCCTCGCAGCATCCGCCGAGAGCTTCGATATGTCACTTACCGATCTGCTGCCCTACGCCATCTTCGGATTGATCACCTTTCTGGTCTGGTCGATCGCGGCTGTCCTGATGAAGGACCGAACGCGGGCCGACGAACGGCTCGACGAACTGCGCGACCCTTCCCGCCGTCGTGGCACTGGCGGCGCGCCCGAAGAAGGCGGAATGAAGGGAATGCTCAACAGAGCGGCCCCGACGATCTCGAAGGCGATTCAACCCAAGACAGACCTTGAGCAGGATAAGCTCAAGGTTCGCTTGGCGAACGCAGGCTTCAATTCACCGGGCGCCCCGCAATTGTATCTGGCGATCAAGGTCATGATGCTCGTCGCGGGCGGCGTGATCGGCACCGGTTACGGATTGGCGAATTTCGGGCTGACCTATAATGGCCTCGTGTCGTTCGTGATTGGCGGCGGTGCGGGATTCTATCTGCCCGAACTGGCTTTGATGCTGATGGTCAAGAAGCGTCAGGAAGAGGTCTTTCTGGGCCTTCCCGACGTGCTCGACCTGCTGGTCGTCTGCGTTGAAGCGGGTCTGGGGCTCGATGCGGGCATGCGAAGAGTCGCCGAGGAGTTGGAAGACTCTCACAAAGCCGTGACCGAAGAAATGAACCTATGCAATATGCAGTTGCAAATGGGGCGTCCCCGTCGTGAAGTTCTGCACGACATCGGCATCCGGACCGGCGTCGACGATATGAAAGCGCTCGCCGCGATCCTGATTCAGGCCGACAAATTCGGCTCGTCCATCGCGCAGGCCTTGCGGGTGCAGTCGGACAGCATGCGGGTCAAACGTCGCCAGCTTGCCGAAGAGCGGGCCCAGCAGACGGCGGTGAAAATGATCTTTCCTCTCGTGCTGTTCATTTTCCCGGGCATCTTCGTCGTGCTCGTTGGCCCGGCCGCAATCATGATGATCGACGGCTTGCTCACGACTTAATTCGGGTCGGAGTTGGCGCAGAACGCGGTGTTAACTTGTAAAGATATTGAAACATCCGCGTTTCACGAATGTATCGCCAATCTTAACACGCTGACCTCTTTGCCGGGGTTCTCCCTTACGTCAGTAATCAATGGAACGATTTTAGCGGTCTGTTGACTCCGGAAACCCACCACTCTGCGAAGCGGCATCGGTATTGCAATCGAATCGATTGTTCTCCGGCACGGCGCCATTCCCAGCCTCGCCGAATTGAAGCAATGCAGGCCGCCGCACTCCTGAGGGCCGCTGTGTTACCGACCCGGGTAGCGTGCCGGCAAGTAAGATATGTCATCTTCGAGAGAGCTCCCCAAAGAACTGAAGGAGCTCGTTACATCTGCCGTCGAAAGCATCATTGGAATTGATGTCCCGGCTCCCCTCGGTTGTCACTATCGTCACAACGAACTGCGCGACGAATGGGAGATCACCCTGTTCGCCGCGAAGACCGAAATCATTGGGGGCCCCGATGACGGCCGCAATACAGCCAGCCGGTTCTGGCTCGATCTGGATCAACTCCGCGGCATCATGACGGAAGTCGCATCGTTCGGGTGGCAAGCGGTCGAAGCGGGTGAGGGCGACGAAGTCGGACCGAACGTGGCCGTGATCGGGCAATATCAAGGGTATCAGGTGTGGCTGCGAATATTGGCGGAGGCGCCGGCCCGGTATGAAGCGGGCCGAAGTGCCGATGTCCTCGCCGCGGAATTTCGCAACTTGTGGTGACACGATCTGAGTCAATGGCGGTCCCGAGACGACCCTCGCTATAATCGGACCTTGATCCGACAACAGACGCAGGCGAATGAGTTCGCCTGAGCGAGGACGGCAATCTGTGGCTCGATACTTCAAATTTAAGTCGCTCAGTGACCTCAGCGCTGCCGCGGAAGAACTCGGCGATGCGATCGAGTTGACCGAAGATTTTTCACCGCTGTTCAAGCCGGTCGAGATCGGCGCTCGCACGGCGGGAAATCGGCTCGCCATCCAACCGATGGAGGGTTGCGACGGCACCCTCGACGGCCGGCCGGACGAGCTCACCTATCGGCGGTATCAACGATTCGGCGCCGGCGGTGCGAAGATCATTTGGGGCGAAGCGACGGCGATCGCCGACGAAGGCCGAATGAATCCTCGGCAGCTTTGGATTAATGAAAAGAATCTGCCCGATCTCGACCGAATGCTGCTCGACTGCCGCGGGCGACACCGCGAGCAATGCGGCACCGACGACGATCTGGTTCTCGGCCTGCAACTGACGCATTCCGGGCGCTACAGCTTTCGCAAACCACTTCTGGCAATGAACGACCCGGCACTCGCCGAACACACGATCGACAAATCAACCGGCAAGGCAGTCGGCCGCGATTACCCGTTGCTGTCCGATGACGACCTGAAGCGAATTGAGGACCAATTCGTGTCGGCCGCCCATCTCGCGTTTCGCATCGGCGTCGATTTTATCGACTTAAAACAATGCCATCGATATCTGCTCTCGGAGTTGCTCGGCGCTAAGAATCGGCCGGGCGAATACGGCGGCAGTTTTGAGAATCGGACCCGCCTGATTCGCAATGTCGTCGGCCGCATCCGCGACGAGTTGCCCGACCTGCTTATTGCCTCTCGAGTCAATCTCTACGACGGCGTGCCTTACGTCAAAGATTCGAACGGGACCGGCGTGCCTGTTCCGCAGCAACTGCCGTTAAAGGCCGGTTTCGGAGTCAATATCGACGACGCCGAAAGCGAAGAATCCGAGGAGCCGCTGGAACTCTGTCGGCAATTGGAGGCATGGGGCGTGACGATGCTGAACGTCTCCGCGGGCAATCCCTACGCGGCCCCGCATTACGTTCGCCCCGCCGAGTTCGCACCGGTCGATGGTTACGATGCGCCGGAGCATCCGCTACTTGGTGTGTTGCGACACTTTCGCCTCACCCGGGCTGCTCAGCAGGCAGTCTCCATCCCGGTGATCGGCAGCGGGTACAGTTGGCTGCAGGACTTCGCGCCCCACGCCGGGGCGGCCAACGTTGCCGCGGGGAATTGTGCGATCGTCGGGATCGGTCGCGGCGCGTTGTCTCATCCCGATTTCGCTGAAACGTTGCGCGAAACCGGTTCTCTGCGCCGCAAGTCGGTCTGCCGGACCTTCTCGTATTGCACGAACCTGATGCGGGCCAAAGACCACCCGCTCGGCCAATACCCGACCGGCTGCCCGCCGTTCGATAAGGAGGTTTACGGGCCAATTTGGGACGAAGTCAAAACGCGGCGCGAGGAAGCGGCGTCCGCAGAATAGTTGCTCACGCTGTAACAAATATCTGCGAGCGACGATCCAATAGCCTTACGCCGCTCGGCCGATATCGAAGGACTGGCGACCTTCGATAATCGATGTCGCGTCGAAGCGTTTGCCGAAGTAAAGCGACTGGGCCGTCTCGTCGCTCAAGACCGTCTGAGCATCGCCGGAGACAATCACTCGCCCAGCACACACGACGTAACTGCGGTCGGTGATCGTGAGTGTTTCCCGCTCGCGGTGGTCGGTCAGCAGGATCGCGATTCCGGAGTCGCGGAGGTCGCGGATGATGTCCTGAATGCTGTGAATCGTGACCGGGTCGATCCCTGTGAAGGGTTCGTCGAGCAGAATCAGATCAGGTCGGCAGGCGAGACAGCGGGCGATCTCGAGGCGACGTCGTTCACCCCCGGAGAGGGTTCCGGCCGTTTGCTTCCGCTTTTCGTCCAGTCCGAACTGATCGAGCAATTCGTCGGTTCGCTCGTAGCGTTCGCGACGGGTAATGTTAAGGAATTCGAGGACGGCGTAGAGATTCTGTTCGACGCTGAGCTTGCGGAAGACACTGTCGTCCTGCGGCAGGTAGCCCATACCGCAGCGTGCCCGTTTGTACATAGGCCAGCGGGTGACATCGGTCCCGCTGAGGATCACCCTGCCCTGCGTCGGGCCGATCATCCCACAGGTCATCCGAAACGTCGTTGTCTTGCCGGCACCGTTCGGGCCGAGCAGACCGACGATTTCGCCGGGATTGACGTACAGGTCGATACCGTCAACGGCTCTTTTGCCGCCCGGATAGACCTTCACCATTCCCGTGCATTCCAACAGCGGCATCAGTCCGTCCTCGTGCGATTTGCGACTCAGGCTCATCTTTTCTGCCCGGCGGCGTCGGCAAGGAAGCACCTGCGGGCACGCCGTCGACTCTTAGCACGAAGCCGCCACTTGGGGAAACCCGACTTCCTGCCCGATATCGCTCTTCTCGGATCAGCGGCGGGCTGATCATTATCCGATTGAGACGACTTCGGCGTCGATGTTCAAAACGGCATCACTGAAGCCGTAATGTTCCGCAATCTCTCGCTCAAACTGCTGATGAGCTTCGGCGACCTCAGGAGGGATACCGTTCGGATAGTTCTCCTCCGGGGCAGCCTCGTCGCCCCACGCGGGCAGACACAAGTCCTCCGAAATCACGTGTCGCTGCGGGACTTCAATCTCCGTCGTCAAATCGTGCCCCGCGTCGCCCCGCGGGTCGTAGGTGAAACGGCACTGCTCGTAAAACCCGCTCAGGTAACGCCGCTCGATGTCGCGGAGCAATTGGAACTCGTCGAATCGCGATTCCGGAACCTCATCGGCGAAATGAAATTGGGCGAAGTAGCGAGGCGAACCCCGCCAAAAGATCATCAGCGCCGTAGCCCGATCACAAGTCGGCTGTCGTGCGATCCACGACAGTTCGCGAATCCCGCCCTGCCAGTTCCAACCACGAGCGACCTTGTGCCACTGAGCGGGCGAGGCGCTCCGCAGCCAATCGGCGAACAGCCGGTGCTTTTCGGCCGGAACCTCGGCGATGAGGTCATGGACCTTTTGACGCACCTCCGGTGGTACGCCGCCGAGAAAGTCGTCGGGGGGCTCGATTGACGCGCCCGCCACCGGCTCGCTCAGCCGGGGCTCCGCCTTGATGCGGTCGGCCCCCTCGACGGTCGCGGGATCGAACGCCAACTCGGCACGTGAATAGAAGCCCTCGTCATCCCGTCGATTGATCTTCTTTGCCAAGTCGAGCCAGCGACCGTCGTTGCGCGTCCGGGCCCACCACGCGGCGACCCGCCAATAGATGAGCATCGCCGTCCCGCGGTCGCATTCGTCCTGCCGCACGATCCACGCCAGCGGCTTCGGACCACGCCGCAACTCCCAGGCCGACGCGAGGCGATGGCGATCGGTCGGGTCCGCCTGTTCCAACCATTGCTGAAGAAGTTCTTCAGCGGCCTTGCGAGCGTTCATTTCGGACACACTCCGTTGCGATGCGAGGCGAATCGAGGATCGCGGCTTGCCCGGATGCGGGCAACTCAGGACAATCGGGCTGCGTTTGGTCCGGTCGTGGCGGCAAGTTCCGATTTCCGACGACCTGACCACGCGCCGACACTCTACGCATCCAACCGGATCAGTTCCATGGTCTCCGCCACCGATATCGCCTTTCAATCTGCGCTCGATCCCGACGACGCCTCCACTTTTGATCTCGGGTCCGTTTTGCCGGAGGTCAAAGGCCTCGGCGGATTGCTCGACATTGAATACGACTGGGACCGAGTTGAGGTTCCGTCCTCGCTGAAGGAGTTTGAGAAACGCTGGTCGACGCGGCGTCATCCTCTCGATTTCAGCGGCGTGTGGCGATTCCGGGAACTGCTCCCCTTCGCCCCGCCGGAACAGATCGTCACGATCGGTGAAGGACAGACGATCCTGCAGCAAAACGATTATTCGGGCCGCTACGCCGGCATGGACTCCGGGCAGCTTTATCTGCAGTACGAGGGCATGAACCCCTCCGGCAGCTTCAAAGATAACGGCATGACCGCGGCGTCGACTCATGCCCGCATGGTCGGAGCGAAATTCGCCGCCTGCGCCAGCACCGGCAATACGTCGGCCAGCCTCGCGATTTACGCCTCCGTCTCGCGGCTGTTCAAGACGATCGTGTTCGTGGGCTCCGGCAAGATCGCCCTCGGCAAACTTGCCCAGGCTCTCGATTACGACGCGAAGACGATCCAAATTCTCGGCGACTTTGACGACGCCCTCAAACAGGTGCGGGCCGTCTGTCAGGAAGGAAGCATCTACCTGTGCAACAGCGTGAACCCGTTCCGGCTCGAGGGGCAGAAAGCGATTATGTATCGCGTGCTCGAGGGCCTCGGCTGGGAAGTTCCTGACTGGATCGTCGTCCCGGGCGGCAACCTGGGGAACAGTTCCGCGTTCGGCAAAGCCTTCATGGAACTGAAGCAACTCGGCCTGATCGATCGCGTCCCGCGGCTCGCGGTGATTAACGCCGAAGGTTCGAATACGCTCAACAGATTGTGGCAACAAGGCCTCCGCTGGAACGACGGTCGGCCCGACGAAAATCTGATCGGCCAGTTCTACGGCGAGATGGACGCCGAGGATCGCCGAGCCTATACGCTCGCGACCGCCATTCAGATCGGCAGACCGGTCAATCTTTACAAGTGCCTGCGTGCTCTCGAAGTGTGCGACGGACTGGTGACCGAAGTCACCGACCAGGAGATCCTCGATGCCAAGGCGATCATCGGGGCCGGTGGCTTCGGCTGTGAGCCAGCGTCAGCCGCCAGCGTCGCGGGGGTGAAACGACTTCGCCGTGAAGGGACGATCGCCCCCTCCGACCGCGTCGTCTGTATTCTTACCGGACACGAACTGAAAGACCCCGACGCCACCGTCGCCTATCACAGCTCCGACGCCGAGAAGTTTGCCACGCAGTCAAAATTCAGCAACGTCACCGAGTTCCCCCACGCCAACGCGCCGACGCAGGTCGAAAACGACTTCGGCAAGATCATGCAGTTGATCGATGCGCTTTAGTTCGAGCTTAGCATCAGCGCGGTACTGCTGGCAGCCGATGCGCGACCGAAAAGTTTCGTAACTCAGATAGCCCGACGCGCAAGCGAGGGTGAGCCTTAGCCGAAGGCGGTGCGCCCATAGCATTAGCGCACTCGATCGTCCGAAAGTGACGGCCTCGCTTGCGCGTCGGGCTATCGACTTAATGCATAGGGGAAATGAATTTAGCAGATCGATGTAATTAATCGACGGGCCTTAATTACCAAATGCGAGTGGCACGGACACCGTCCGTGCGGCGCAGCCGCTAGAGCATGCAGCTACCGACCACATTAAAATTTGATGCCCGTTCGACGGGTAAACTATTGCCTGAATGCTCTGGTGAAAGCCCGACACGCCGTGACGGTGAAATTGATCGATACCGCGAATAGCTCTGCAAGCAAGCGAATCGATCCGGCAACGAGAATAGCCCGACGCGCAAGCGAGGGTGAACTTTAGCCGAAGGCGGTGAGCCCACAGCACTAGCGCGATCCATCGTCCGCCAGTGACGGCCTCGCTGGCGCGACGGGCTATCGCTAAAGGAGCGATCCTTAAGCCAAGTCATCCCAAGGTGCCCGGCGGGGGCGGGCGAGCATATCGTTCGCGCCGTCGCTGTTGGTGAAGCGTTCCGCTTCGGCATCCCACTTCAGCACTTCGTCGCCGTGTTCTGGATAGCGACGAATCGCCGCATTGGCGATATGGCACAGCACGGCGGAGGCATGGCCGACTTCGAGCGGCGCATTGACCGTCGCATCGCCCTGCACCGATTCGACGAAGTTCTTCATGTGCGCCGAGTGAGGGTCGATTCCGTCCGGACCGTTCTTGTCCGGTAGCCCTTTTAACAACTCCGGGCTAGAAGCCGTGGTGCCCGCGTAACCGGTCTGCATCCAGCCGTTGGAGCCTTCGAACCGCGTCTGGACTTTCTCCTCGCTCGACTTGCAAACCAGTTCGACGCCGTTCGGATACTTGCAACGATAACTGGTGACCGTCGCCGTATTAAACAGGCTGCCCTCCGGCAGGAACTCGGCATGATTGCACTGAATTTCGGTCGGACCGGAGGTGTCCATTCCCATGCCCCAATGAGCCATGTCATTGGAGTGCGCACCGAAATTCGTAATTTGCCCACCAGAATAATCGTAGTTAAACCGGAATCGATAGAGACACCGGTCGTGGTGATACGGAACCTGCGGAGCCGGCCCGAGCCACATCTTATAATCGAATTCTTTAGGTACTGGATCGGCCGACCAACCGGGACCGGGGCCGACCTTGTTGTTGTAACCGACGACCGTTTCGATGCGGGTCACGTCGCCGATCGCGCCATTCTTGACGGAGTTGCATACGAACTGGCTGACCGGGTTGGAACGTTCCTGACTTCCCACTTGGAAGACAACGCCGGCTTCATCGACCGCAGCCATGATCTCCCGACCTTCAGCCACGGTCAGCGTCAGCGGCTTTTCGCAGTAAACGTGCTTGCCGGCCTTCGCGGCGAGAATGGAAACGGGGGCGTGCCAATGATCGGGCACGATCGCGAAGACGGCATCGATCTGCGGGTCGGCGAGCAGGTCGCGGAAGTCGGCGTACGCTTTGCACTCATGGGCCGCCTTACCTTTGTGCCGCTTGCCGTGGTCTTCGACCATCTTCTTCGCCGGTTCGCGTCCGTAGAAGTGACCGGGGTCGCGGTAGCCGTGACTACCCTCGTTGACGTCGCAGACCGCGACGATGTCGGCCAGGTCAAACCTCAGGACTCTTTTGATCAGCCCCATGCCCTGATTGCCCGTGCCGATAAACCCGACCTTCAACCGGCCCCCAGCTTCCGCCGCGAACAGCGGTTTCGGCAAAACGGAAACGGCCGCTGCACCGAGAGCGGTCGTCTGCAGGAAGTCTCGACGGGAAACGGGCAGCTTCATCGGTCGCTCCAAATTGATACTCGGCGTGGATCGCTTGCGTGCCAGTGTCGACAGATTCCGCACCAAACGCAACGGTCCGCGCTGATTCGTTCCGCAACGACGCCACACAAGCCCGCAGCGCAGGTAAGGGACGTAATAACTGAATGCCCTATCTCCCTGAGCAAAGCAAACCGAGTAGCCCGGCCTCTCTTGACCGAATGCCAATAAGCACAAGGTGCCGTCCAAAAGGCGTGCGAAAATCTAGTTGAAGCGTGGCCCGGACAGCGTCCGGGTCGCGCAGCGACAAGAGTACTCAGGCAGAGATATCCCTGCTAATCTGGCATCGAATGTCGTATGTGGCCGGTAGCTAGATGCTCTGGCGGCTTTGCCGCACGGACGTTGTCCGTGCCACTCGCAACTGGCTTGCCGGTGATAGCGTGCCGCAGGTCGACCTGCGTAAAAATCCCCCTCGCTCGGGCGTCGCGCTAGTTACTCCATTTCACGCCGAATGGGCCGGCTGATCGATATAGCCTTCCGGGCCCGGCGAGTACCAGATCGCCTGCGGCGGATCGTCCGCGAGCGGCCAGCCATTCTCGAATCGGGCTGGGAGATCCGGATTAGTGATGAACGGTCGACCAAACGCGATCAACTCTGCCACACCGTCGGCAATGCGTTGTTCGCCATCGTCTTTGGTGTGACCGCAATTGCCCATCAACGTGCCGGGATACACTTTCCGGTAATCGCCGAGCGTGACGGGTTCTCCCAGTTCATGGAACCCGAAGCCGAGGCCGTCCATCACGTGCAAATAGCCGAGGTCGAACTTCGCCAATTGCTCTGCGACGTACAAAAACGTGTCACGATAGTCGGGCGAACCCATGTCATTGTAGACGCCGTTGGGCGATTGCCGGACGCCCACGCGATTCGACGGAAAGACCGAAGTGACGGCTTCGACGATTTCTTTCAGGAATCGAAAACGGTTCTCAAGGGAGCCGCCGTATTGATCGCTCCGCTCGTTCGTTTTGGTCTGCAGAAACTCATCGATCAGGTAACCGTTTGCCCCGTGAATCTCGACGCCGTCGAAGCCCGCGGCTTTGGCGTTGCGGGCGGCCAGCCGGTAGTCCTCGACGATGCCGGGGAGTTCCTCGGTCGTCAGCGCCCGCGGCGTTTCATTCGGCTGCTTTCCATTGGGAGTGTGGATGTAATCGGAATTGATCGCGATTTCCGACGGGGCCACCGGCTTCTGATTGCCCGGCTGAAACGTGCTGTGCGACGCCCGTCCGCAATGCCAAAGCTGGCAGAAGATCGGCGTGCCTGCGTCATGCACGCCATCGACGACGGGCTTCCAACCTTCGACCTGCTGCGGCGAGAAGATGCCCGGCGCCCCGACCCAGCCATTGGCCTGCGGCGAGATGAAAGTCCCTTCCGTAATGATCAACCCCGCCCCGGCTCGCTGCCGGTAGTAGGTGGCGTTCATCTCCCCCGGAACGCCGCTCGACCCGCACCGTCCGCGGGTCATCGGGGCCATCACGATGCGATTCTTCAGGGTCAGATCGCCAAGTTCATACGCAGAAATCAGTTCGCCGGCCATAACGTGCGTCCCTGAAGAAAAAGGTTGTGACAACAGGCTTCTGGCAGATGTTAACCGCCTCGCGGCAAAAGAGAAGCCCCCAAACCCGACCGATCGAAGTCCTGACTGGAATTTGCAGCCGGGGTGATCGAAAATTCAGCGGGATACGCGTAGGCAGAATGTTGGCAGAGTTCGATGCAAGACGAGGCGAAAGAATCATTCCTCGCGGACCTGGAAGCGGGCGCGCACCTTCGCGAAGCCAATTGCAAGAAATAACGAGACTATTACTATGATCACTTGGCAAAAAAACTCTGGTAAGCAGTTCAATACATATATCGGGATGACGAATCTGCAGAGTCGCCAGCAAGCTGTTGCAGTGCTAGATGATTTACTCGTTTTCTCAGTGGATACGTTTGCAAGTGGCTCCAATGGAAGAGAAATCATCGCAGTCGATTTTGTCTGCTACAGCGGGACGGGAATGCTTACGGTTGCTTTCTTGGCTCCGGGGGATAGCGACCAATCGCCGCGCGATAGTTGGAGTGTTCGCCTTCAGTGGGTGCAAGACGAGTACTATCATATTGCCGAGGATCATTCTGAAAGCGACGATGAATTCGTCGCGGAATTGCGTCGGCTTGAATTGGATGTCATCGGCCAGTTTATATCTGCAATAAAAAAATTCTCGGATAAGCTGTTAGCTTGCTGCGTCGAAAATCGCATCTTCTTTCGAGGATTTGGAGAAGAGCCGAGTGAGGTAGTTATCGAACGTAACATTAATCTGACTTAGCAAATTTAATTCAGACGATTGCCTTTCAGACGACAGACGGGTCGCGAAGCGACACGAGGTTGTGGGGCGGGCTTTCAATGCACGACGCCGATTCTCAATTAATATTCAGCCAAGGCAGACCAGGACTCGGTACCATCCCGCAGCCGATGGAACCGAACACAAATCCTCTTGCGGCTCCGCCGCCCGGAGGTGGTCACCTTCGGGGCACTCCGCATGGAGGCTCCTCGTCCATGGCCACGTTCCGTGGCCTTGGCTACTACGTAGATTAGACTTGTTTACAGAATATTTAAGATGCTACGTCATCGAGCAAGAGGAAATACCGTGACAACTCTCATTCGTATTGCTTGGATCATGGCATTGACGAGCATCTTGATTAATCTTCTCGGGCCACTTGGGCTTCTCTTCTACGATTTCTCGTTAGATACGGCGGTTGGCACAGCCGAATATGACTACAAAGCGCTTGCCGCCAGGTGGTCGATAGTGATTGTCACCGGAATACCAGTCGGAGTTATTTCCATGGCTATATCAATTCTTGTAGTCGTGTATGCTCAACGAAAAACCATTACGCCACTCGCCTTAACCTGTGCAAGCGGTCTATTTTATTTTGTTATATTCATTCTAAATTTGTTGGGATAGCCGCAGATAGCCCGGAGATCACATCTCCGGGTCGCGAAGCGACAAGAGGTTTTGGGGCGGGCTTTCAATGCAAAGCGCCGGTTCATAATTAATATTCAGCCAAGGCCGACGAGGACTCGGTGCCATCCCGCAGCCGATGGAATTGAACATCAAACCTCTTGCGGTTCCGCCGCCCGGAGGTGGCAACCTGGGGGCCACCTTCGGTTTGATTCTATTCCTTCTCCCGCTTCCCCGGCAGATCGATCGGGGCTGCTTCGAATGGGTTGGTTGGGCGGGTTGGTTCGGACTGTTCCGCCGGCGAACTGCTCGCTGAAGTCGGGCCTTGGCGGTACGTGTTTAAGATCATGATCTTCTGCCAGATTTTTCTGGACATGCCGGAGGTCAGCGATTCGATGTCGTTGACGGCGGCGACGGTTTGGGCGTCGTTGAAGCCTTGGGCATACAGCGCGGCGTTCTTGCCGATCAGTGAGAGCATCTCGCTGCAGTAGTCGAGGTAGCGGCTCAGCTCGAAGGCGGTCAGTTGGGACTGCGGCGAGTGCTTCGTCCGCCCCGTCGCGGTCAGCGTCCGCTCCGGGTCCTTGGTCAACTGGTGCATGTCGATGATGTGCGCCAGCGATCGCAACTCGTGCAGGGCCCGCAGTGCGCGGGAGCGTTTGATGCGGGCTTCGATGGTCGTCAGGAAGAAGATCGCCGCGCCCAACAGGATCAAGTCGTTGATCCCGGCTTCGAAGATCTGCACGCCCTCGGCAAATCCGAACCGACCTCCGTCGGGCGGACGAATGAGGTAGATCGACACGGCGGTGCTCCCCGCGATGATCGCCAACACGCACGTGCCGATCAGCAGCCGAATGCCCCAGAGCGGGCTGCGAATTTTGCGGCAGCGGGCGGAAGCCTGCTGCGAGATTTCCAGCAATCGACCGCAGACTGCCCGGATTCCCGATTTCGGGAATCGGTCGGCGATCCGCAGTTCGAGTCGCTCGACGGTCTGAATGATTTTTCGATCGGCAAGCTCATCGTATCGGTCGTTCATGTGGCTGGTCGCTTTGGCCTCCGGTGACTGGGTTACCTTGTTCGGTTTCATTGCTGATCGCAACGCATGTTCGCCGCGAGTGGTTCACCAAGCGTTACGGCCCGGCGACGGTTTTTCCGCAGGGAGTGTCGGGATCGTGCGAAGTCGATATGCTTGGGGGATGCCGATCCTCCCTCAGCTCGACCGACGTGACCGCCAGGCTGAGGTGATGGATCAGCCGGGGCTGGATGAATCGGACCATGCCGCGGCGCTCCGGGGACTGGCCACGATCAACCGCTTCAGCCGCGCTCGACAAGCGGTTTGGCAACAGATCAAAGCGGCTGCCACTGCCCTGCCCGATGGCGAGCGATTGCGGGTGCTTGACTTGGCGTGTGGCGGCGGTGACTTCGCGCAGTACGTCGCCGAGCGTGCCCGGCGGGAGTCGCTCGACATCGACGTCGCCGGATGCGACATCAGCCTGACCGCCGTCAATTTTGCGAATGAATCGGCCGAGCATCGCGGCGTGGCGATCAACTTCTTCGTTTGCGATCTGTTCGGCGACGCGTTTCCGACCGGCTATGACGTGATCACCTGTAACCTGTTTCTCCATCATCTGGAACGACCCGGCGCCGTTGAGTTGATGCGCTCCATGACGGCGGCGGCCCGGCAACGGGTGATCGTGTGTGACTTGCGACGCAGCCGGCTCGGTTACGCCCTCGCCTGGGCGGGCACGCGGATTCTGTCGCGATCGCCGATCGTGCATAACGACGGCCCGCTGTCGGTCAAAGCGGCCTTTCAACTCTCGGAGCTTCCCGAATTGTGCGCCGAAGCCGGGATCACCGAGCATCAAGTTCGTCGAGTGTGGCCCCAGCGATTCGTTCTCACGTGGCCGGGGACGGCGGGGGCATCGACATGACCGACGCATTGGGCAGTCGCGACCACGGTCAGTCGAATGGTCGATCAAATGGTCGATCGTCTTCCGCTTGGGATGCTGTGGTGATCGGCGCCGGTCCGGCTGGTGCGACCGCAGCGCTTCAGATCGCGCGGCGGGGACGCCGGGTCTTGCTGGTTGAACGAAAAGCGTTTCCGAGGCCCAAGGTCTGCGGCACCTGCCTGAGCGGAACCGCTGTGAAATGCTTGGAATCAATGGGGCTGCGGCACATTCTCGATGAGGCAGGCACGGCCCGGCGGCTGACATCCTACGAATTGCGGCACGGGACTTCTCAATTGGAACTGGCGACCTCCGGCGGATGGTCGATCGCGCGATCGGAACTCGATGCCCTTCTCGTGCGAGAAGCTGTGAACGCGGGAGTGGAGTTTCGCGACGGCACGTCGGCGACACTCGGACCGGTCGCAGGTGACGTTCGGGAAGTCACTTTGAAGTCGCCGTCCGGGTCTGAGCGAATTACTGCTTCGACCGTGGTCTTGGCGACCGGACTAGTGACCCGCCCTCCCTCGGACGAATTTGCCTTGCGGGTTCGCCCAAAGTCACGGCTCGGAGCCGGGGCGATCCTTGCGCCGGAAGCATCGAGCGATGCCTGCGATCTTGTTGGTGGGCGATTGCTGATGCTTTCGGGGCCGGAAGGTTATTGCGGACTCGTCCGCACCGGCGACGGTGCAATTCACGCAGCCGCGGCGGTCGACGCGACATCGGTCAAACGCGACGGCATGGCCGCAGCAATCGCCACGCTGGCGGACCGGACCGGTCGTATTGATCCGCAGTGCCTGCTCTCCGCCGATTGGACGGGGACACCCGCGTTGACTCGAACGCTGCGGCCCGTTGCCGCCGAACGCGTTTTCATTGTCGGCGATGCGGCCGGCTATATTGAGCCGTTCACCGGCGAGGGCATTGGCTGGGGGCTTCTATCCGGTCAAGCGGTCGCCCCTTTGGTCGACGATGCCTGCGAGCGGTGGTCGAGCCAATTGGCCAGCCGATGGCACCGGGATTATCGCCGCGCGGTCGTGTCGAAGCAGCGATTGTGTCATCCGATCGCCACCGGACTACGTAGCCCATGGCTGACGGGCTGCTCGGTTCGACTCCTTTCCAGTTTTCCGCAGGTTGCGAAGCCTCTGCTGTCACACCTTCAGCTTTCGGCCGCACCCGCGGTCGGTTCCTGAGGAACCTCCTCGCCTTCCGGTTCGATTGCCCGCCGCTATGACTTTAAATCTGCTTTCCTTCGGTACCGCCGTCCCTCCCAACAGCGCCTCACAAGAGACCGCGCTCGAATATGCGAAGGGGATTTCCTGCGAGCGTGCCGGTCAGGAGCGCGTCCTCGCTGCACTTTATCGCAAGTCGGGTGTCGAGCACCGGGGGAGCGTGCTGCTCGGAACGACTGGCGAAGGGACCCAGGAACTGCAGGAATTTCTCCCGCCGAGGTCGGAACAGTGTCTCGACGGTCCGAGCACCGAGCAACGGATGCAGCGGTACGCCGAGGAGGCGGTCGGCTTAGCCACGCAATCGTCTCGGGCGGCCCTTGAAGCGGCGGGGATCGAGCCGAAGCGGATCACGCATCTTGTGACCGTTTCATGCAGCGGATTTTCTGCCCCGGGATTCGATCTTGAGCTGTTTAATGAATTGCCGTTGCCGCCCGACGTGGCCCGCACGCACCTCGGCTTTATGGGCTGCCATGGAGCGCTCAACGGGCTGCGGACCGCGCAAGCCTACGCGGCGGCTGATCCGAAAGCGGTCGTGTTATTGTGTGCGACGGAGTTGTGTTCCCTGCACTATCAATACGGCTGGAACCCCGATCGGATCGTCGCCAATTCTCTATTCGCGGATGGTTCCGCCGCCGTCGTCTGCACCGCGGGGTCGCCGAAACAGTCCGACGGCCTCACGCAATTGCGACTTCGCTCGTCCGGCTCCTTCGTCATCCCGAACACCGCCGACGCGATGACCTGGAAGATCGGCAACTTCGGATTCGAAATGACCCTCTCGTCGCAAGTGCCCGACCTGATTGGTCGTCATTTAGCGCCGTGGATGGATGAGTGGCTCGGCCGCCAAGGAGTGTCGAGAGATGAAATCGCCGGTTGGGCCGTCCATCCCGGCGGACCCCGTATTCTCGCTGCCACTGCTGAGACGCTCGGGCTGGGATTGGACGCGGTTGCAACAAGTGCGCGCGTGCTGGCCGATCACGGCAATATGTCGTCGCCGACGCTGCTGTTCATTCTCGACCGCATGCGTCACGAGGGCCGGACCGGGCCGATCGTGGCACTGGGCTTCGGCCCCGGACTGACGATTGAGGCGGCGTTAATCGACGCGGCCTAAACATCCGATTCCACTCCGTTCTCCCAGTAGCGAACTTTGTATAAATCGCCGCGCCGGTCGTTCCAATTGCGGACAGAGCCGTATTCACGATGTCGGCGGAGCATTTCTAAGTCGAGGTCGTGGATAATCACGGTTTCGACGTTCGGATTGCACTCTGCGGCAATCGCGTCGCGGGCGAACTCGGCATCCGCGGGTGTGAAAATACCCGACTGGGCGTAGTGGATATCGGCGTTCTCCACAAAAGGGAGGTTACCCGTGCAGCCGGAGATCGCGGTGTAAACATGGTTTTCGACGCAGCGGGCCATCGCGCAATTGCGGATTCTTAAATAGCCGTGTCGCGTGTCGGTATTAAAGGGGACGAAGATGATCTGAGCCCCCTTCTTGGCCGCGATGCGGGCCAGTTCGGGGAATTCAATATCGTAGCAAACCTGAATCGCGATCGGCCCGCAGTCGGTCTCGAAGACTTCGACGGTGTCGCCGGGACTGACGCCCCACCACTTCCGCTCACTGGGCGTAATATGCAATTTATATTGCTTGCCGATCGACCCGTTGCGGCCGAACAAATAGGCGACGTTATAGAGCACATCGTCTTCGACGACGAACTGCGAACCGCCGATCACATTTAAGTTATATTTAATCGCCATCTCGCCGAAAAACTCGAGATACTGCGGCGTAAATTCGGCGAGTTTACGGGCCGCGAGCCCCGGCCGGGTTGCTTCGACGCAGGAGAGAAGTTGCGTGGTAAATAACTCCGGAAACAGAATGAAGTCGGAGCGGTAGTCCGAGGCGACGTCGAGAAAGAATTCGCAGCTTTGGGCGAACTCCTCGAAGCTCTTGACCGATCGCATTTCATATTGCACCACGCAAATGCGAATCGGTTCGACGACGTGATGATAGCGACGCTTTGCACCATGTTCGTAATCGAGGTTCGGCCATTCGAGGAACGTCGCGTATCCGCACGAGGCTTTGTCGGACGGCATATAATTCGGAATTAATCCTTTCAGCGTAAAGCCGTTGGCGAGTTGCGCCGTGAGGACCGGATCGAAGAACTCGCCGTTCATCACGCGTTCAACGTACTCGCGGGCGGAATGTTTGTCGGCGTGTTCGTGGTAGCCGGGAATCCGTCCGCCGATGAAAATTCGGGCGAGGTTCCACTCCCGGCAAAGCTCCTTGCGGGCATCGTAAAGCCGGCGAGAGAGCTTCATGCCGCGGAACTCGGGATCGACCATGATCTCGATCCCGTAGAGCGTATCGCCCTTTTTTACGTGGTTTCTGATGTTCCCGTTGTCGGAGACGGCCGACCAGTCGTGCCACTTCATCGACGGGCTGTAGTCAACGATCAGGCTGCTCGAGGAGGCGGCGACCTTGCCGTCGACTTCGACGCAAAGCTGCCCCGCTGCGAAGACGCGGAGTTGGCTTTCAAGCTGCTCCCGCGTCCAAGGCTTCATGCCCGGAAAGCAGCGCTGCTGCATATCGACCAAGGCGTCGAAATCGTCCATCGTGATCTGCCGGACGACGATTTCCGACTCGTAGTCGGCGAGATTGAGCGTATCCATGCCAAAGGTGGGGCCGTTAAGATCAGGTGACGTTGGGAATGAACTGCGGCACCATCATACTGTCGCCGATGCAAACTCAACCCAACGATGGGCTGCGGTCATCCCAATTGGACGCGAGTGGGCGGAACTCACATTTCGATTTCCTCCGCTCGCCGGCAGACGATGTTGCCCCCCCAATCGGCATAGCCACGATGTGCGGTGTGTCGCTGCTGGCTTTGCCGCTGCTCGCGTTCATTCGCCTGAGTAAGTGATGCCCATTACTCGACAGAGTCTTCCGACTCGGTCAGCCAATCGCGGTTGAAACGAGCGAAGGTCAGCCGTTGGCGGTAATGCTTGTCGCCGTTTTCGTAGAGGCAACCGATCGAACCGTCCTGCAGCTCGGCTAAACACGAGTAACCCGCCGGGCCGCGATGGAGGACACGCGATTCCGTCCAAGTCTCCCCGCTGTCTCGCGATAATCTGACCGTCATGAGTTTTCGTGACGGCAGATGTAATCGACCGGTCGGCGGCACTACGGCGGGGTTTGAGAACAGCAATTCGACCTCGTCGGTGGCGTCGCCATCGGTATCGAGCGGCGAGATTCTAATGATCGACGCTTGGCAGACCGGGTCGGGTAGTTCACGGTCATATTCAATTTTTGACCACGAGTCGCCGCCGTCTTTCGAATAGCTGATGCCGCGATAACCCGTCCGCTTTTGAGCCATCCGCGCACTCAGCAGGACTCGGCTATCGTTCAGTTCGACGGCTTGGCATTCATTCGGACCACTTTCAGTCACCCCGCCCAACCGCCACGTCTCGCCGTGATCGTCGGAGATCATGGCATGGCTGAAACTTCGTGTGCGGGTGTCATCGGGCACCCGCACACGGTCCCGATGGTCGCAGGGAATGAGCATTCGACCGGCGTGAGGACTGGCAGCGAGTTGAATCCCAACGCCGGGTCCGGTCGCGACCCACTTCCAGTCTTCTTGTAGGACCTCGCTTCCGAGGTCGCGTGGCTTTGCCCATGTTTGTCCGTCGTCGGTGCTGTGCGTGAGCATGACCCGTTCGTTATTGCGACAGAACGGAAGCCAAATGATTCCGGTCGATTGATCGACGACGGGGCACGGGTTTCCGATCGTGATCGGCAAATCTCCGCCTTCTTCGAAGACGATTTCGGGTCGTGACCACGTGCGGCCGTTGTCTTCCGATCGTCTCAGCAACAGGTCGATATCACCGGCGTCACTGCGACCAATCTTTCTGCCTTCGCAAAAAGCGAGCACGACACCCGACCGCGTCACGAGCAACGACGGGATGCGGTAGGCGTAGTAGCCCCCTTGCTGTTCCTTAAACAGCTTTTGCTGCCGGAGAAATGGTTCACTTGCCGATGCGAGCGTGCCTGCCAGGCAAACCGCTGCGAACATTAAAATGCCGACGGACTTCGGAAGATCGGTCATGTCGTGTTTTGCCAACTGAAGAAGCTCGAGCTGTGCGGCCGCTTTCTCACGGAGTTTACTCAGCGAAACAGCGCCAGGACCACTGCGACCGTCATCAGCACGGCCCCGGCAAGACGCGACTGCAGGACCGCCATGCCCAGGCCGCGTTCATCGTTGAAGAAGTGATGCCCGAGCATCCACACGAAGACGACGCTCCACAGCCCGCGGGCGCTGTAAACGACGTTGATCGCTGACGCATCGTCGAACGTCGCCAGCGCGTACGTGAGCGGCATCGCCTGCACCCCGAAGAACATCGCGCCGGCGATCAACCAGGGGCGATAATCTGCGAATTCATCTTTCTTGACCGGCTTCATCCACGGCAGGGCCGGAAGCGACAATAGCGCGACGAAGCCGAACAGGATCGGCGTAATGCGGCCGGCTCCATCCCACGCCGGGGCCCACTGCTGCAGCAGCACATCGGCCATCGCATAGGCCCCCGCCGCGCCGAGTGAAAGCAGCAGCGTTTCGGGGATGCGTCGCTTGGGCACGCGCCCGACCGCATAAAGCAGAGAAATGGCGACTACGCTGAGCACCGCCGCGAGCCAGATCTGCCAGCCGACTTCGCGACCGAACACGAACGCCGCCAAGAGGGCCACAAGAACCGGCTTGGCCCCCAACGCCGGCGTTGCGACCGAAACGTCTCCGATTTGCAGCGACCAGAAGATCAAAACCTGCCCAAGGACGAACAGCGCTGCGACCGTCAGCGGCTGATACAAGGCCAGCAGGCTGGGAATCGTCCCTCCCAGCGGAATCAAAGAGAGCGCCAGCACGCCGGTGACAACATTGGTGACGACCGTCGCCCGAATGACGCCGACGCCGAGATCGCCACTCCGCTTGATAAACAGCGTCGCGAAGACGTACAGCACACTGCTAAGCAGCGGGTAAAGCAGGTGCCAGGACAAAGGCGGACGGCGGGCTAAATCGATTTGGCGGAGGGCAGCGTTCGGCAAGCTCCTGGAGTATAGGCAGCCGAGTTCGCCCTCACCATCGCACGTCAGCTATCGACAACGTAAGTGCTCGCGAGTTTGTCATGCAGCGACTGGCTGTCGGCGTCCCACAGCGGCATGAGATAGCCGATCATAAAGAATCCCGACAGAATTCTGCCGAAGAATCGGCCCGTCGCCTGTCCGAAGGTGATCGTCCCGCCCGCGGAGTTCACGACCTGAATGCCGAGGCACCGCTTGCCTAATGTGGCCCGAACCTCCGAGGCTTGCTGCACCGCGAAGTAGAGCCACGCCATAACAATGGGGCCGAAGCCTGCGATGACTCCGATCAATGAATCGACGGCGTTCTCGTCGTCGCCCAGCATTCCGGCAATCATGCCGAGTCCGAAAAAGACGACGAAAATCAGAATGTAGATCAGGAACAGGTCAATAAAATAGGCGATGAACCGGGCTCCCCACGACGCATATTCTCCCGACGATTTTCGCTTTTTCTTTCTCTTCTTAGGGCGTCCCTCCTCACTGCGCTGATTTTTACTGCGCCGCTGCCTGGAAGGCGGTTCGGCGACATCGGCGGGGCCGCCGTAGAGGTCGTCGGAACTAAAATCGCCGAACGGGTCATCTTCCGCAACGGGCTTCGGACGAGGTTTTGGCGGCGACGGGACCGTCTCGTTCGCTTTGATGGCTACCTGAGTCCAGCCCTTGGATTCAAGTTTTTCTTTGAGTGACTGCCGCGACGACGCTTTTGCCTTGGCTTTGACCTGTCGACCGTCGGGGTTCACCCCCCGGAATATGAACTCTGGCACGTGCGAACTCTCTGGTGAACCACTCCGGCATTGCCTCACTCGTGCGTCGGGGGAGGCCTCCCATCGATCGACGACAATCCTGTCCAAACGATTCGGTCGATTCAAGTGAAGTCCGAACTCATCGTGATATACTGCCCGCTCTTTGATTGCTGCCTCTGAAGGAAAATTACGATGCCCAGTTGCGTTCTCGCCTATTCGGGCGGCCTCGATACGTCCGTCATTCTCGGTTGGCTCCAGGATGAGGGCTATGACGTCCATTGCGTCTACGTCGACGTCGGTCAGCCCTGTGAAGATCGCGAGGCGATCATGCAGAAGGCTCACGACTGCGGCGCGAAGTCGGCCCGCCTCGTCGACGTGCAGGAGGAACTGTGCCGCGACTTCGCCTTCCCCGTGCTGCAGTGGCAGGCGCGGTACGAGGGCATCTATCTGCTCGGCACCTCGATCGCCCGGCCGCTGATCTCTAAGGTCTGCCTGCAGGTCGCCCGCGAAGTCGGAGCCGAAGCCTATGCTCACGGAGCGACCGGCAAGGGCAACGATCAATGTCGCTTCCAACTCGCGGCCGAGGCCCTCGACCCCGCCGTCAAAATCATCGCCCCGTGGCGAATTCCAGCCTTCCGAGAGAAGTTCCCCGGCCGGACGGAGATGATCGACTACTGCGAACAAAAAGGCATCCCCGTCAAGGCCTCGATCGCGAAGCCCTATAGCTCTGATGAAAATTGCCTTCACATCAGCTACGAAGCCGGC
Source organism: Stratiformator vulcanicus (assembly GCF_007744515.1). Lineage (NCBI taxonomy): Bacteria > Pseudomonadati > Planctomycetota > Planctomycetia > Planctomycetales > Planctomycetaceae > Stratiformator > Stratiformator vulcanicus. Next base: position 3,921,191 of record NZ_CP036268.1, on the reverse strand, counting down.
AAACTCGAAGAGCTGACCGTCGACGGTTACGAGGTCGTCGACTTCGGCATGACCGTCTCGCCGCAGGAGGCGCCCGATCAGCCGGAGCAGATCACCGTCGGCTTCGAGTCGGGCGTGCCGGTCTCGGTCGATGGCGAGAAGCTCTCAGCTTTTGAGATTGTCCAAGTTCTTAATGAACGGGCCGGTCGCAACGGCGTCGGGCGGATCGACATTATCGAGAACCGCTTCGTCGGGATGAAGAGTCGCGGCGTTTATGAAGCCCCGGGCATGACGGTCCTTTATGAAACGCACCGCCTCTTGGAACAGCTCACCGTCGATCGCGACCTCGCCCACCTGCGCGATCGCATCGCGCCGGAAGTCGCCGAGATGGTCTATTATGGCCTGTGGTACACGGCTAAGTTCGACGCCCTGCTCGCCTTCATCGAAGAGGCCCAAAAACCGGTGACGGGTGAAGTGACCGTCAACCTTTACAAAGGCAACATCCTCGCCTCCAGCCGCAGCAGCCCGCTCAGCCTCTACGATGAAGAGATTGCCAGCATGGAAGGTGGCGGCTCGTATGATCAAACCGATGCGGAAGGTTTCTTAAGAATCGTCGGCCTCCCCAGCCGCGTGCAAGGCCGTATCAACCCCCGCGACTATTAATGCTGGGGAGATAATCACAAGCCCGCAGCGCAAGCAAGGGATTCCGCTCGTATATTCCCGCGAAAAGAAGCAACTACCCGAGAAAAAATCATGGCCGATCGCGAATACTCTAAGCACCAAAAGAAGGTCATTCAGCGATACTACGACAACCGCGAAGATATCGATAAGCAAAAGCTGGCCGAGTTGGTGACGACGCTCTATCTGGCGACCGGTAAGAAACGGGCGAAGTCGTGGGAGACGGCGACCGGGGTGATGGAACGGCTCAAAGTCCCGCAAAGCCGCATCGATCACGTCGTCGCCAGCGACGACCCCACCGTACTGGCGAAAGTCGTCGAGGAAATTGAAAAGGGGAAGATTTAAGCTCCGGGCGCTGACGCTTCCGGCTCGCTTGGAAATTTCTATGCGAATGGCGAGCCGGAAGCGTCAGCGCCCGGAGATAAAATATAGAGATCCCCATGCGCCACTGGCTCCTGACCAACACAACGTACGGCACATGGCTCCCCGGCGACCGGCGCGGCTTTGTCACCAGTGTCCGTGATCGTCGTCCGGGGGAGTCGCCTTCGATTTCACGTCGCGAGCACGATCAGCCTCTGAGGCCTTATGATCGTGACCTTCCCGGGCTATACCGCTCAGCAATGGACAACTTAAAAGGCCCGCCGATCCTGCTCGATGGTGAAAAGGCCGAGTTGATTCTTGCCCAATTTCAGGAAACGGCCGCTTACAGAGCATGGTCACTTCTCGCCGCCTCAATCATGCCGAATCATTTTCATCTCGTCGTACAGGTCGAGAACGATCCTGATCCGAAGAAGTTGCTCTCCGACTTCAAGGCGTATGCCAGTCGCAAGCTCAACGCCAACTATGAACGCCCTCAGTCGGACACGTGGTGGACGACGAAAGGTTCAAAGCGAAAACTGAACGACGCGAAAGCCGTTCAGGATGCGATCAATTACGTGCTCTATAAGCAGCCCAATCCACTGGTCGTCTGGTGCTCAGAGCGAGGGCGTTTCACTTGAGTAACGGCGAGCCGGAAGCGTCAGCGCCCGGAGATCACGACACAGTGGCAAGCGACGATTCTCCGGGCGCTTACGCTTCCGGCTCGCCATGTCGTCGAACTACGTTGCAGCCAGATTGTCAGTCGGCGCTGAGGGGGGGATGATTCTTTCGAGCTTGATATTGTCGACCCGCAGGCAAGCTGACTCGACATAGATGCCGAGTGAGCCGCTGTCATAAAGACGATCGGCACAACTGAGCAGCACTTTGCCGTCGATGCAGAACTCGATGTAATTCTGCATCACAGTTAAGATCACAGAGCACGACTTGTTCTCGAAGGTGCGCCAGTAGCTTGCTTGAATCGTAAAGAAGCGGAAGGCATGTTCTGTTAATCCGCCGGGATTCACTCCCCAGCGACGCAGTTGAGCGACGCCCTTTAACAAGTCGAGCGAGAGGTGATACCCGCTCGACGATTCCTGATCGAAGCGGAACAGGAACCCGCACTTGCCGTCGCCGTCGAGGGTGAGGTCGGCGGTGAGCCGGAACGACTCCAGTTCGCCATCGATAAAGAACGCCTCGAAACCGGAGGTCGATTGCAGCGACATTCCCTTGCCGTCGTCATCAATATCCGCAGAGGCGTTCTTGTCTTTCGTCATTCGATGGATGGAGCAGACCTCTTTCGCAGATGCGACTTCTTCGACTCGGGTATTAAATCCTTCGAATGGTTCGATTCTTAATTGTACGTCTTTTGCCTGTCGAATGCGTTTCGGCGGCGGCATTAAGTTCGCTTTTTTTCGGGTCTCGTCGTTCGCGAAAAAATTCCAGACCATCGGACCGTCGTTATCGAAGCTGATGCGGGCGGCGTAGTTGCCGCCGGGCAAAAGAACGTTGTCATAAAAGTTCTTCCACGGGCCGGTAGGTGATTCCGAATACCAGTAGCGGACCTTGGCGTCTTCGCGAATACTGCCGACGAGGTAAAAGAATTTGCCGAGCTTAAAAATATTTGGAACCTCGACATCGTCATAAACGCCGGGATGGTGCAATGGTGGTCGGGGCTCGAACGTGTCCTTTGCGACCTCGACATAATGCGCGACACAACCCCGGCGAATCACCGGGCCGTGAGGAACGCGCGCGGCTACGACAAGGTGCCCGGTATCGCCTTCCTGAACGAAGTAGGGGTCGCGAAAGCTCACCCATCGGCGGCCTTCTTCGAGCGTTGATTCATAATGCGGCGACTGCGCTGAAATTGGGATCGGGCTGTCCTGATCGACGCCGCCTTGAATCATCGCCGGGGCCTCCGCGGCATCTTCATCGCCGCAGCCCTGTACCTCGGGAATCCAATGCGAAGGCAGCTTTTTCCAATGGACGAGATCGCGACTGCGGGCGATTCCGACCCGCTGCACGTTGCCCTCTTCGCTGGAAGAGAGCCCCGTATAAAACATCCGCCAGCTATCTTTGTCCCAAGGGTCGCGGGTCACGTGCATCGTCCACAGCATGTGATCATCCCAACTGCCGGGATGCCCGATAAAGATCGCGTTCTGAATTCGCTTCCAGTTGAGCCCATCGGGACTGACGGCGTGCGCGATAAAATCGTGGTTCGGCAGCACCAGATGAAACAGGTGATATAGCCCGTTGTGATAGACGACATCGACGTCGCCCATCGTTTTCGATTCAAGTGATTGGTACATGAGGGGTGAGAGGTTAGAGGTGATTGGTGGGTGGGGGGTGTCGGAAGTTAGAAGACAGAAGTTAGAAGTTAGAAGTCGGTAAACAAAATAGTTATAGCGATTCATCGAGAAACGGAAGACCCAGTCGTTTTTAATTGACGCCGAAGTCTCGGCTTCTAAATCTTAATTGTTAACTTCCAACTTCTGTCTTCTGTCTTCTGAATTCTGTCTTCTGAATTCCATCTTCCGTCTTCCCAATCAATACGCTTTCGCGAAGATCGCCCGCTTGTTCGTCGGCTCGCCGCTGAAGAGGCATTGGCCTGGTTCGTCTTCGAAGTCGAGCGGGACGCAACGCGGTGTGACCTTTAAATCTTTTAATATCTTTTCCATCACCGGGCAGCCTTCGATGAAGTGGGCGATGACAAAGCCGCCGACCGTCGAAGAATCGTCGTCTCCTTTGAAGAAGGACTTAAATTCGTCGAGGTCGGTCATCGTTTTCGTATTTTGTTCTTGGAAGGCGAGTGCCTTGGCGAACATGCGTGATTGGATGGCATCGAGCGTACCGTGGATCGTGGCGACACATTCGTCACGACTGACCCCCGCCGTCTCGCCGGTGTCGCGGATGCCGCGAAAGACCGCGTTCTTCGCGATGTCCTTCGGCCCGATTTCTAAGCGAATCGGCACACCCTTCTTCACCCACTGCCACTTCTTTTCGCCACCGCGGAGATCGCGATCGTCGATTTCGACCCGGATGGGTTCATCGCCGTAACGCTGTTGTCGCAACTCTTCGGCCAATGACTTCACATAGTCGAGTACCTCTGCCCGTTCCTCATCGCTGCGATAGATCGGAAGGATCACGACTTGCGACGGCGCCAACTTCGGCGGCAGTACCATGCCGTCATCGTCGGCGTGGGTCATGATCAGCCCGCCGATCAGCCGCGTCGAGACGCCCCAACTCGTCGTGTAGGCATATTCCTGCTCGCCCTCGGCATTCTGGAATTCGATTTCCTGCGCCTTGGAGAAATTCTGCCCGAGGTAGTGACTCGTTCCCGCCTGCAGCGCTTTGCGGTCCTGCATCATGGCTTCAATGCACAACGTGCTGACGGCCCCGGGAAACCGCTCATCGGCAGTCTTCTCCCCCTTGATGACCGGCATTGCCATCCAGTTCTCGGCGAAGTCGGCGTACACGTCGAGCATCTTTCGCGTCTCTTCGAGGGCCTCCGCTTCGGTCGCATGAGCGGTATGCCCCTCCTGCCACAGGAATTCCGCCGTGCGGAGGAACAGCCGGGTCCGCATCTCCCAGCGCACGACGTTGGCCCACTGGTTGATCAGGATCGGCAGGTCGCGGTACGACTGCACCCACTTGGCATACATCGAGCCGATGATCGTCTCGCTCGTCGGCCGCACGATAAGCGGTTCTTCCAATTCCCCAGCCGGCCGCAGACCGCTGCCGTCGGGCTTGGGCTCCAACCGGTGGTGCGTGACGACCGCGCACTCTTTGGCGAAGCCCTCGACGTGCTCGGCTTCCTTCTCCAGAAAGCTCATGGGGATGAACAGCGGGAAGTACGCGTTGACGTGCCCCGTCGCTTTGAACTTGGCGTCGAGGGCCTTCTGGATGTTCTCCCACAGCCCATAGCCCCACGGCTTGATGACCATGCACCCCCGCACCGGCGATGCCTCCGCCATGTCGGCGGCCTTTATCACCTGCTGGTACCACTCGGGATAGTTCTGCTCCCGCGTGACGGGGAGAGCATTCTTGGGAGCTTTGGGCATCGGTCGGTCCGTCGGGGTGATCCGTTTTCAGCGACTAGATCGCAGAGTCTAGGCGGATCAGAATCGGCTCACAACGGCGACCTCGGACAAGGCCCTCGGCGGTTCATCGAACAGGCGACGAATTGGGCGGAGGGGTCAGAAAAGTGAAGGCATTCCGCACAAGTCGTGGTACGATGTGCTGATGTGACCGAACAAAACTCGTCGCCAAATTTCACGGAGAGAATGCCATGATAGTCGGTCGATTCGGAATCGTTTCTTTCGCCTCGATGGCCGCGGTCGCCCTTTTGGGCACCGGCGTCCTGCTTGGACCACAGGGGCGACTCGAGGCGGACGATCGCGAGCAAGAACGTGAATTGGAATTCGCAGAGCAAGAAGAAATAGACGACCGCGAACGAGAACTTGAGTCGCAATACGGAGAGCGAGAGGAAGAAGACGATCGGGAACAGGAACGCGAGTTGGAGTACTCAGAGCGAGAAGAGATAGACGAACGCGAACGAGAGCTTGAGTCGGAATACGGAGAGCGTGACGAGTTTGAGGATGAGTTCGAGGACGAGCGGATCGAAGAAAGACTCGAACTCCTCGAACGTCGGATCGATGCTGCCGAGCGCGAAGCAGAGATTCGAATTGAGCTGCTTCGGCTGCGACGCGAGTTTGCGGGGAGCACACTCGAACTGTTGGAGCAACGCGTCCAATTACAGCAGGAAAAACTCGGGCGGGCGCGGTCACTTCACGAACGCGGTGCCGCGTCCGAATCGGAGGTCGTTGAGCGGGAATCCGAATTGATCGAGGCCCGGATGGAACTCGTCGAGCGGGAACAGGAGCGAAGTGCGAGCGAGCTCGAAGTCGAGTTGATCGCGGCGGAACGCGACGCGCACGTCGCCGAGTTGCGATTGGACTTAATTGAGTTGGAAGACGAAGACTGAGAGGTGCACCACCGAATTCGACCCGGAACCTTGAGTGCACTTTTTGACGCTTAACACGTTCCGGTGACTATTAGCTGACGCGGCGGGTCGAGGCCCACGGATTGCGATCCGTGGGCTTTCTTATGCGCGATGTCTCGTCATTTGGACGAACGTCGCGACCCGGTAAGATCACGCTGACCACTAGTGCCCCTTGAAGACCTGCGGCATGCCGGACGACTTCCCCGACGCCCCTCCCGACTCCTACGCCGCTGCCGTCCGGCTTCGGCTCCAATCGGTGATGTGTGACGACCGCGCATTCCTTGGCGAAGCCCTCGACGTGCTCGGCTTCCTTTTCCAGAAAGCTCATCGGGATGAACAGTGGGAAGTACGCGTTGACGTGCCCCGTCGCTTTGAACTTGGCGTCGAGGGCCTTCTGGATGTTCTCCCACAGCCCATAGCCCCACGGCTTGATGACCATGCACCCCCGCACCGGCGATGCCTCCGCCATGTCGGCGGCTTTGATCACCTGCTGGTACCACTCTGGATAGTTCTGCTCCCGCGTGACGGGGAGAGCATTCTTGGGAGCTTTGGGCATCGGTCGGCATCCTGCGCGGGAAACAATTTGGTTTGCGGAGTGTAGACGGCGTGGGTGATCGGCTCAAAGGAATCGCGACAAGCGACGTTCACGTCACCTCGCTTGCGTGCCATGAGCTCAATTATTCGAGGCTCAACCTTGGCATCCGTTCAGAGATCGGGTAGCGTGGGACGGTGCCGGTTCTCGGCAAAGTACGTCCCCTTCCCTTCACCAGAGGATTCCGGCGATGCCTGTCGTCCCAATACTGCGCTCGCATTCTGTTCGCAGCGGCTTGATTGCGGTGCTCATGGTCGGGTTTTGCGTCGTACCGCCCGAACCACTCCTGGCCGACGATTCCGTCGCGGGTGAAGAACGGACTGAGATCGATTCGTCTGAGAAGCTCTACCTCGCTCGTCTCAAGCAACGCCGTGAACTACTGCAGCACCGGATTGAACTGGCGGAGCGGCGGAAGGAAATCCGAGCGGAGCTACGGCGACTCGCGAACGAGGGTAGAGAGAGTCAGCTGAACCGCGTTCGAAAAGACGTCGAGAAATCACTTCGAACGCAGCGAAAAGCTGAGGAAGAACTGATCCGCGTAAGGAAGAACCTTGCGGCGGCAAGAGAGAACGAGTCGAACGCACGTGAACCCGACCGTCCGTCAGATTTCAGTGGATGGAGTGAGCCAAGCAAAATCGACAGGATCGAAATGTTGGCGAATCAGGCGGAATTAAACGTTCAGGCCATGGAGGCTCAGGCGCGGGCCTACGAAGAACAACTCCAGACGACCCAAAGAGAGCTCCGCTCTGAAAGCCTCGAAGAAGAGTTCGCCGACATCGAAATCGAAGACCATATTGCCGTCCTCAGGAGCGACTTGGCCGAACTGAAATTCGAGCTGGCATTGAAGTCCCGGCCGCGACGCTCGAATCCTTTCCCGCCGGACAACGATTTCTCGCGATAATGATTCGGCGCGCTGATTCGGCATTGTGAGGTGATTCGGTAGACTTTGGCGATCACCGACCTCCGACCGAATCGCCTTTATGTCTTACGATCACTCTGACGTGCCTCTCGATCCTTCGACCGAAGAGCCCGCCGCCGTTGTGGCCGAGCCGCTGCCCGAAGACGCCCGGCTCGAATTTTCCCGTCTGCCGGAAGACCAGCAGGCCGAGGTGCTTGGCGGCCTCGACATCGATGATGCGGCGGAGTTCGTCGAACGGCTGCCGTGGGAGCAGACGGTTGATGTCGTGGCCGGGCTGCCGCCCGAGTTCGCCGCCGACCTGCTGGAGGCGTTGCCCAGCGATACCCGGGCCGACGTCATTAATGAGCTGGAGAAGGACGACGCCGAGGCAATTCTTGAGGAGATGGATCCTGAGGAAGCCGAGTCGGCCCGCGAGCTGGCCCAGTACTCAGATGACGTCGCCGGCGGTTTGATGATCACCGAACTCGTCCGCTACGACGAGTCTTCGACGGTGCAGGACGTCATCGACGATATGCGGGAGAACGCCGACCGCTATCGCGATTATGACGTGCAGTACGCCTTCATCGTCGACGCGGACGAGCGACTGACGGGGGTCCTCCGCCTGCGCGATCTGCTGCTGTCGCGGCGAGCGAAACCGGTTCTCGATCTGATGATCCGGAATCCGCTCGCCGTACGTGACGACATGACGCTGGAAGAGCTGGAAACGTTTTTCGACGAGCATAACTTCATCGGCGTTCCCGCCGTCGATGGGGCCGGCCGGATGCTCGGGGTCGTGCGGGCCTCTGCGGTCGAAGAACGTCTTGGCGAACGCAAGGACCTCGCTTACTTAAATACGCAGGGGCTGATTAAAGAAGAAGTCCGTTCGATGCCGCTGTTTCGGCGGTCATCGCGGCGTCTCGCCTGGCTGAGCGTCAATATTTTCTTAAATATCATCGCGGCGAGTGTGATTGCGCTCTATCAGGACACGCTGGCCTCGGTGATCGCGTTGGCGGTCTTCTTGCCGATCATCTCGGACATGAGCGGCTGCAGTGGGAATCAGGCGGTCGCGGTGAGCGGCCGCGAACTCGCGCTCGGCCTCGTCCGCCCGGCCGAATTAATGTGGGTGTGGGGGAAAGAACTCGCCGTCGGCTTAATTAACGGCTCCGCCCTCGGACTCTTAATCGGAATCGTAGCTTATTTATGGAAGGGGAATGTCTTCCTGGGACTGGTGGTCGGCTCAGCCCTGTTTCTAAACACCGTTGTCGCCGTCAGCATCGGTGGCCTCGTCCCGCTCATCCTCAAGCGATTCGACGTCGACCCCGCCGTCGCCTCCGGCCCGATCCTCACCACCGTCACCGACATGTGCGGCTTCTTCTTCGTACTGGGGCTGGCGACATTGCTGCTGTCGAAGCTGGTTTGAGGATCACAGAAGTGGATTAACCGGATGGCCGGTGGCAAACGCCAAGGCGTACGTCGTTCGCGGATTGCTGGACGCGGTGGCGTCGATGTGCACGGCTCGCATCAATGTACTATCTCTGGCTGGGCCGAGAGGTCTACACTGGCCAAGTTACACTGTCTCGCCGAGAGGGTTTAGGGTATTTCACTTAAATTTCGAGAAGTGATGTGATGGTGCGTTCACACCTCTCCGGGGGAATCACCGAATCTTGCCAATTTGTAAAAAATTGATGAGAAAGCCAGTTTCATAAGATTATACTGATGTGCTGACCCGTCTAAACAATGAAATGTAGAGCCAGTCACACATTACGACGGGGCTTTCTGCCGCGTTTCACGAGTATTTCTACTTAGTCTCGGCGTGTGCTAATTCTATCGGCGCAGGCTTGGGCATTCATTTTGGATCATTCGATCCGCGGTCGTCTGTGACCGTCAGTCATATCACTCGGAGACCGAAGATGCTCTGTCATTCAGGCACGAGCCGCGAACATCGCGGTTTCACGCTGATCGAGTTGTTGGTCGTCATCGCGATTATCGCGATCCTCATAGCCCTGCTTTTGCCCGCGGTCCAGCAGGCACGGGAAGCCGCAAGGCGCTCGCAGTGCAAGAATAATTTGAAGCAAATCGGTCTCGCACTTCACAACTACCACGATGTCTACGGCTCCTTCCCGATCGGATACATTACTGAGGGCCAGGGAACGCACTACAACCAGAACGGTGTCGGTTCGGGCGGCGCGGTCGGTTGGGCTTGGGGTGCCGGCCTCCTGCCCTATCTCGAGCAGGAGGCTCTGGCGGTTCAATTGGATTTCGATGTGTCGCCCCGTCATCCGAACAACTCCGATCTGACCGATACGGTGATCCGAACCGTAATTTGCCCGTCGACGCAAGCTCCCAAGAAGACGACGGCCGGAAACGAAGCCGTGGCCACCTACCGCGGGAACTTTGGTATCGGTTTCGGAGGCGACTACAACTTCCCGAAACCGGACCGCCAATTCGGTGCGAAGAAGTCGGACGCGCGATGGTGCGGGATGTTCATGTTCAACGACGTGATCAAAATTCGAGATTTTACGGATGGTTTATCGAGCACCATTGCCGTCGGCGAAACGGACTTCCGAACGTCAGGGGGATCAAGATGGTACGGGTCTGCTTCGTACCGCAGCCAAAACGGATTGACCTACACCGATCTTGGAAACATTGATGCCCCCGAGGTATTGGGGGGGAGCGTCCATGGTCTCAACGTGATCGAATTCTGGTACGCGCCCGCGAATGGGTACCGGGGAAGCAAGATGGGTTGGAGAAGCGTGCATCCCGGCGGAGCACATTTTCTCATCGCCGATGGCTCGGTCCATTTTCTCAATGAAAACATCGACGATTCGCTGAGGAGTTTGGAATCGGCGCATGGGACAGTGTCCGGGTTCTCTCTTGGCACCATTTACGATAACCAAAGCAGTAACGATCCCACCAACCCCGCAACTTGGGACAGCGGCGCCAACTTTGAGGCCGCGATGGGTGTGTATCAGCGTTTGACGGCAAGAAATGACGGTCGACCGCTCGGAAAATTCTAAGCCGGTACCGTCTGTGGCAGCATCAGGACCAGTCACTTCAAATCGCTCAGGGAGCGGACAATGAACACTCGCAAAACCCGAAAGGGATTTACGCTCATCGAGTTACTCGTGGTCATCGCGATCATTGCCATTTTGATCGCCTTGTTATTGCCGGCAGTTCAGCAGGCTCGGGAAGCGGCCCGTCGCTCATCGTGCCAGAACAATCTCAAGCAGATCGGTCTAGCGTTTCATAATTTCTATGACGTCAAGAATCGGCTCCCCTACGGAAAGATTCGTGAGGCCCCCGGCCTTAACGATGCCAGCCGAAACGTAGGCTGGAGCGGCGAGATACTGCCCTATCTCGACCAGGCGGCTGTTGCATCGCAGGTCAATCTGTCCGACCGATTCGATCAGTGGCCTAACCAATTGCAAACGGCATTTGTGCCGACATACCGCTGCCCGTCCGATATCGCGCCTAAGACTGATGTCACGCCGGGAGACAGCTATCAACACACCGTCTCCAGCTACTGCATGAATGCGGGGGCATGGCCCTCTGGCGTCAACCGCGAGGAAGGGGCTTGCAGTTCCCATTGGGGACAGGCCATGTCTTCCGCCGCCGCCTACTCCCCTTATGCGAACCCGGCTGTCGATCAGCACAAGCAACGACCGTTCGAAGTTTCTTGGGAGAATATGACCGACGGTACCTCGAACACGCTGCTCGTCGGCGAAGTCACTTGGGAACGTTCGGACCATCAGCGGGCGTTCGGAACTGACGGAACAAACAATACCGGGTGGCAATTGGGACGAATCGCGTTTTATCCACCAAACCCGGATGCCACGGTCCGTACGGTGAAATGGACTGACAGCGGGTGGGACGCCTCCGCAACTCCACCGACGGCCGCAGAATTAAAGACGATCCGTGATCCGAATTACTATTCGTTTCACAGCAACCACTCCGGCGGCGCCCAGTTCGTCCTGGCCGACGGATCGGTCCATTTCATTTCCGACAACATCGAATCTGTTGAACCCGATTCTGCTGACGAAGCAAAATTCTGGGATGCGGGCGACAACTGTTTTGATAAAGGCACGTACGACAAGAAAGCACTGCGTGGAGAGTTAAACGGTCTCGGCGTCTATCAGTACCTTTCCCTGATGAATGACGGGAATAGCGTGGGAGATTTCTAAGCCCACTCGTTCGAAACTCAACGAGGACGCTCGACATCGAGTCGGGTGTCCTCATTTCTTTTGGAGATACGCACGCGTATATTCGCTTCGCCCACTTCGTTCCAAAGACGCCGGAGACAAGTCGCTGTGAGAATGGTTTGTTTATTGCTTCTTTCCGTCATCAGTTGCGGAACCATGGGTTGCGACGGAAGTCCCGACCCCTATGACACCTCGAAGGTTCCGGTTACGCCCACTTTTGATACGGCCGAACAATACTTGGCAGCGACCAAGCAGCAGGTACTTGACTATGTGCAACAGTACCAAAGCGATGCTCAAGGGGCGTGGGATAATACCGATACCGGGTTTCAACTCGTGTATGACTCGCATCCGAAACTGAGCGATCGCTCCAAGCAGCAGATCGATCAGTTGGAGGCGGTCGGGCGCGACATTGAAGCCATCGAGAAGCCGGGGCCAAATGTGCTCAATTTGCTTTCTAAGGCGAAATCGCTCGCAGAGAGTCTATAGCGTTCGGAATCCAGAGCCTCACCGGTGCCCGATCTCCCGCCAAACGGACTCGAGTACGATCCAAACCTCCGCCTCGATACATCGCGGTGACCGGTTACTGAGGTCTCCGCTTGGTGCGTTCGAAACGAATTAGTAATAGATGCCTTCGCGGGTTTATGGCTCTGCAGTTGAAATGCCAATTAAGGTGACCGCAGGCGCCAGGGTTCGCGGGCGTTGGTTTCGATTTCGGTATCGAGCTCGCGCATTCGCTTTTTTAGCCGGGCGACGATGTCCGGGTGATCGGCGACGAGATTGTGCTGCTCGCCGATATCTTCGGACAGGTTGAACAGCATCACGTTCGGTGACTTCAGCGAGTTCTGTTTGCCCTTAGCGGGCTTGATGAGAAGTTTCCAGTCGCCCTGCCGGAGGCCTTCGATATTTCCACGGGACGAATAATGGACGAACTCCGTCCGCGGACTTGCTGAATCCGAAAAAAGAGTTTCCGAAACGTCGAGGCCGTCAATTTTATTCTCCTCGGGCAGCGTGGAATCGGTTAGCGCAGCGATCGTCGGCAGCAGATCCATTGTCGTGACCAGTTCATCGCAGACTGTGCCGGCCGGAATTCGAGACGGTCCCCACATGATGCAAGGAACCCGTTGACCCCCTTCGAAGGTGGTCCCCTTCCCCGCCCTTAACGGTCCGGCCGATCCGCCGTGATTTTTAAACTGAAGCCAAGGGCCGTTGTCCGACGTGTAAATGACATAGGTGTTGTCCGACAAACTGAGATCGCGCAGTTGGCTCATCAATCGGCCTACCTCTTGGTCGATATGCTCAATGACACACTTGTAAGCGTTCTGCGGGTCGGGATCGTAGACGTCCTCGGGGACGTAGAGCGGGATGTGCGGCATGGTGTGCGGGAGATAAACGAAGAACGGTCGATCTATATTCTTGGTAATGAAGTCGATTGCTTCGTCGGTATAACGCCGCGTGACGGTCCGCTGGTCGACCGGCAGTTCGACGATTTCTTCATTACGCATTAAGGGCGTGTTCCATTTCGTGACGGCAGTCGACTGATTTCGCCACAGTTCATCCGAACTTAATTTCGGCTTCCCTTTATTGTCCGGATGATTCATGTCATTCGAATAAGGAATGCCGAGATACGTATCGAACCCGTTCTGCTGCGGCAGCGTTTCGGGGTGATGGCCCAAATGCCACTTTCCGAAGCAGGCTGTGGCGTAACCGAGCCCGCTGAGATGGTCCGCGATTGTGTATTCATCGGGATGCAGCCCCTTCGCGGAATGTGGGAACAGCACGTGTCGGTGCATCCCGACTCGCTTTGGATAGCAGCCGGTCAGCAGTGCCGCGCGGGACGGCGTGCAGACCGGCGAGGCGACCATAAAGCTGGTGAAGCGGCGGCCTTCATCAGCCATGCGATCGATGTTCGGCGTCTGAATCGTCTCGGAACCAAAACAACCGAGGTCGCCATAACCTTGGTCATCGGCGAAGATGATCACAAAGTTGGGCTTGGGATCGGCCGCGTCGACGGGAAGCGGAAGCATCACGGCCAAAGCGGCAATTAGGCAAAGCGATCGAAACATGGGCGAGCGATCTTGTTTGTGGCGCGAGGTAAGAAATCTTCATGAGGAAGCCGGGTCATAATAGCCGTCGGGCCGACTTGAAATCGTGCGAAGTCTGATCTGATCAGTATTTCTCTGCGTACATCTTGGCAAGTAAGTTTAGTCGTTCGATCAATCATTATGCCATCGGTGCTCGATATCTCCAGTGCATTCATATAGTGTGCCGAATGTTTTGCATGCATAGGTGTGGGCGAGTGGAAGCATGGAATTTGATCAACTTCGCTATTTCTTGGCCTTGTCGACGAGGGAGAACTTCACGAGGACCGCGGCTGAACTCGGCATCTCGCAGCCGGCTCTGAGCCGATCGATTCAAAAGCTCGAGGAAGAACTTGGCCAACCGCTTTTTGATCGCCGAGCCCGAGCAGTGACGCTGACCGATGCGGGGCAACTTTTGCAGTCAAGGGCCCGGCAGGTATTAACGTTAGTCGATGAGACGAAAGCTGAAATCTCCGACGACGGGCGCAGTGGTCGAATTCGGATCGGGGCCATTCCGACGATCGCGCCCTATTTCTTGCCGGAATTACTCGGCCGGTTCGCGGAAGAATTTCCGGGGGCCTCAGTGATCGTTCGTGAGCAGACGACTGACTTACTTCTTAAAGCGATCACACAGGGAGAAGTCGATTTGGCCGTCGTCGCCTTACCCTTCCCGGCTAAGTACATCGAAATCGAAGAATTGTTTGCCGAAGAACTCTTTCTGGTCCTGCCGCCCGGTCATGACTTAATTCAGAAGACAAGTATTCGCCTGACCGATATTGAACCGCTTCCCTTCGTGCTTCTCGACGAAGCGCACTGCCTGTCGGACAACATCGTCTCGTTCTGCCGAAATCGGAATTTTCATCCCGTCTCGGTCGAGCGGACCAGCCAATTGGCGATGGTGCAAGAGCTGGTCGCGCTGTCGCACGGCATTTCGATGATCCCGGCGATGGCCCGCGATGTTGATGGGAGCGGACGTCGTGTTTACCGCTCGCTCAGCGGAAAGAAGCCGACCCGAACGATTGCGGCGGTCTGGAACCCCTATCGATTTCAAAGCCGACTGCTGGAGGCCTTTAAGGACCGGCTGCGGGTGTATGCAGCTGAGAAGGCGACCCGACATGGCGACGGTTAATTTTTGAGACAACAACCATCGGGCTGTGGTTGTTACGCGTCAGGCAATATTTTGTAGAGCTGCGCAACCATCTTTCCATGGTTGGAGGAACACACGGTGCGCACCGCCTCTGTTCGCCCCGCCGGTGGGAGCAGTCATCTGACTGCGTTATCCCCATGCGGCGGATGTTGCCGCGGCAAAACTGCCGGGCGCGCGTCCGTTTTTTTTTAAGAGCTGTCAGCTATCGGCTGTCAGCTACCAGCAAGACTTGGGTAGCCCGGCCTTTCATGGCCGGGTGCCGACAGGCACAAGATGCCGTTCGAGAACATTAAGAGAGAGTTGGAGGCCGACTGCGAGAGTGAAATTAATGAATTTCGAGTGGCACGGACAACGTCCGTGCGGCGCAGCCGCCAGAGTATTCAGCTACCGGCCATAATTAACATTGGACGCCGGACTGGTAGGGACATCTCTGCCCAGATGCTCTTGTCGCTGCGCGACCCGGACGTTGTCCGGGCCACACTTTGATTTACTGTTTGAGAACAATATGAGATCGTTGAAGGCCGACGACGGGAGTGCAATTAATAAATCCCGAGTGGCACGGACAACGTCCGTGCGGCGCAGCCGCCAGAGCATTCAGTTGCCGGCCACAATTAACATTGGACGCCGGACTGGTAAGGACATCTCTGCCTGAGTGCTCTTGTCGCTTCGCGACCCGGACGATGTCCGGGCCACTCTTAAACGGGTAGCCCGGCCATGAAAGGCCGGGCTACCCGCGTTACCCTAATGCACCCGCTCCTTCACCTCTCCTCTTCGCCCGTCTCGCCCTTCCCGCGCCCTAAAACTGGCCGAGGAATCGCAGGTCGTTTTTGACGAACTGGCGGATGTCGGAGACGTTGTAGCGTCGCATGGCGAAGCGCTCGACGCCCAGGCCGAAGGCGAAACCGGTGACGGCTTCGGGGTCGTACCCGACCGCTCTCATGACGTTTGGATCGACGACGCCGGCGCCGCCGATCTCAATCCACTGGCCGTCCCAGTACATGTCGACTTCGACCGACGGCTCGGTGAAAGGAAAGAAGGATGGTCGGAAGCGGACGGCGACGTCGCCGCCGAGGTAAGCATCGGCGAATTTGGAGAGGACGGTCTTGAGCTGCGCCATCGTGACGCTCTCCCCGACCATTAACCCTTCCATTTGGTGAAACATGCTCAGGTGGGTGTCATCGTGTTCGTCCGGTCGATAGACGCGGCCGATCGAGACGATCCGCACCGGAGGCGGCGTGTGCTCCATCGTGCGGATCTGCACCGTCGAGGTCTGACTGCGAAGCAGCGTCTGCCCGCCGGCGGCGGCTTCGGCGGTCGCCAGATAGAAGTTGTCGAGCGGGTCACGGGCCGGGTGCTCCGGCGGGATATTCAGGGCGACGAAGTTGTGCTGCTCGTCTTCGAGTTCGGGTCCTTCGACCACCGAGAACCCGAGCCGGGTCATGATCTCTTTGAATTCTTCGATCGTCTGCGTGAGCGGGTGCAGCGAGCCGCGCGATAATCGATTTCCCGGCAGCGTGACGTCGAGGCCTTCGACCTCCGCAGCAGGCTTTGCGAGTTCAACCTTGCGGGCTTCGAGCTGCCCGCTGACTCGCTGCTTGACCTCGTTGAACTGCTTGCCAACGGCTGGCCGGTCTTCGGGGGCGACTTTGCCGAGCACCGATTGCAGGTCTTTGAGCCGGCCTTTTTTCTTACCGAGGAATTCGACACGCGCCGCCTCGAGCTCGTCGGTGGACGAGGCGCCGGCGATGGCCGCCAGTGCGGCCTGCTCGTATTCATCGAAGGAAGCCGCAATGTCCATCGCCGTCTCCGCGAAAGGCTCCTGCCTCGGCGGGAATTACGCCGCCTGCTTAGCGGCAGAGCGAACGATCTCCACGATCTCGTCGAAGATCGCCGGATTGTTGATCGCCAACTCGCTGAGGCTCTTGCGGTCGAGTTCGATTTCGGCCTTCTTCAAGCCGTAGATGAACTGCGAGTAGCTCATACCCCGCATGCGGACTGCGGCGGTGATGCGGGTGATCCAGAGCCGACGGAAATCTCGCTTGCGGACCTTGCGGTCGCGGTAGGCGAAAGCGCGGGAACGGATGACCGTCTCTTTGACGGTGCGCAGCAATTTCGAGCGTCCGCCGCGGTTACCCTTGGCTTCGTTGAACAGCCGCTTCTTCTTTTGGCGGCGTGCTTTGCCGATCCGAACACGCATAACGCTACTCGATTCCAGAATCTCAAAATGAATTTACGCGACCCGGAGCAATCCTCGGGTCGGAGATGAACCTACATGCCCGGTTGAAGGGCTTCGACGATCTTCTTGGCGATCGGGCCGCTCACGACTTCGCCATGGCGCAGCCGCAACTTCCGCTCGCCCGCCTTCTTACCCATGCGGTGGTGGCGGTTCGCCGAGCGGTGTTTGAGCTTGCCCGAAGCGGTCACCTTGAACCGCTTCTTCATGCCTTTGTGGGTTTTGCGCTTGTGCATCGGTATTGCAATCGATCCTGCCACAAGGGCGGGAACGCTTTCTCTCAGTATTTCCGGAAGGAAGGGCGAGAAGTATATCGGTACCCACGGCATTGATGCCAGCGAGCCGCGCCCAAAAATTCGTTCGTCTGATCGTTATAACGCCGTCGGTCGCGTCAAACCGCGATTCCAATGGCCCTGCTACCGCTGATAGTGAGTCTAATTCTTCGGGGCGAGTACGGTCGACATCATTCGACCGCCTTCCATCCCCGGCGGCTTCTCGACCTTTGCGACGGTATTGAGCTGCTCGATCAGCCCGAGCAGAATATCGCGACCAAGGTCGTGGTGCGCGTTTTCGCGCCCGCGGAACATAATCGTGATTTTGACTTTGTCGCGATCTTCCAAAAATTTGACCGCCCGCTTCAAGCGGACATCGATGTCGGCCTGACCGGTCTTCGGACGGAGCCGAATCTCTTTGATCTGACCGTGATGGGTGGTCTTACCTTTTTGGAGCCGCTTCTTTTGCTGATACTTGAATTTGCCGAAATCCATGATTCGGCAAACCGGCGGCCGCTCCGCAGGAGCGACCTCGACCAGATCGAGTCCCGCATCCTGAGCACGCTGCAGTGCGTCTTCAGTCGGGATCACGCCAAGCATTTCGCCATCCTGATCGACCACCCGCACCGGCGTGATCCGGATTTGATCGTTCAGTCGTTGTCCTTGATTCTCTTGAGTACCTTTCGACATCCAGCCTCATTCGCCCTCGAAACAGGAACGGATCACCCGGGGAGCCGACATCGGCTCTGCGGAAAAATCCGAATTTGAAAAACAGTCAGCCCGTCCGTCGCGATAATGGTACCGCGAGCGCCGCGGTCGAGCGTCCGACGAACGCATCGACACAATTCTCTTTGTGTATCGAGGTTCCGTCAATACGTCAAGAAGCAGTCGATCGCAGATTTGATACCCGGTATCGACTTCGGCGCGGTTTCGAAACGGGGACGGGCGAATCGAAAATCCGTCTGCCGTACCGGTATGTATTTCGCTATACCTCGCCTCCGTTGCAATTTTACATCGGCAGCGGGCGCGATTAGCGAACCTGATCGGACGCAATAAGATAGGGGAAGTTCGATGTCATTCCGCTTCAACTTCGGCCGGTCGGCCGTTCTCGCTTCAATCGCTGTGATGGCGTGTTGCAACGCCAATTTGAGCCTCGGCGACGAGGGTCCGACGCAACCATCGAAGCCGGTCCGCCTCGAACTTCGCGAAAACGACGACCGCTGCTGGCAGGTCGAACTCAAGACTGAGATCAGCGGTGATCTGCAAACCGCCGGCGGGGATGACGGCACGCTGCCCATGACCCTCAGCGCCACGTTCGGTTATGGGGAAAGACGCATTGTCGGAACCGGGCGGGACGCGCTCTCGCTTCGGTCGTATCGGCTCTTTGATCAAGCAGCTTCGACGGTCAAAGTCGGCGAAAAGTCGACGAAGACATCGTTGCGGGAGAACCGCCGTCCGATCGTGGCCCAGTTGCGGGCGGACGGAATTCTCGGATACAGCCCCGAAGGCCGATTGACCCATGGTGAGGCCGATCTGCTCCGCACCCCGCTCGACGGGCTCGCGCTGTTGGCCCTATTGCCCAGCGAGGAGGTCGCGCCCGGCGAGTCTTGGACGCCCGAGCCTTGGGCGACGCAGAGTCTCGTTGGGATCGAAGCGGTTCTCGAAGGGAATGTCCGCTGCCGACTCCGCGGCGTGAAAGGCGGAATTGCGGAGGTGATCTTCGCCGGCCGACTCAAAGGAGCGGACCGCGGAGCCGGGTGCGACGTCCGTTTGCACGGCAAATTCGATTTCGATCTCACCGGGCAATATGTGCGGTCCGCCGTGATCACGCGGACGGAGAAGCGTGAGATCGGGCCGGTCTCACCGGGAATGAGTGTCACGACCGAGGCGACTCTCACTCAGTCTCTGCTAGACCGTTCGAAATCGGTCGAATTGGCTCCTGCCGCCGAGGTGCCGCTGAATCCTCCGGCCGACTTGGTGAAACTTGAACTGGCTGTCCCGTCCGAGGCGCGACTGAGCTGCGAGCGTGACTGGCGGTTATTTCATTCGGCGTCCGGGGTCGTCATTGTGCGACTGCTGCGAGACGGATCGCTCGACGCCCAGTGCAATATCTCTGGCGTGCGAAAGGTCGAATCGGGAACGCAGACCTCGCCCGATGAATTTGTGATCGACGTTCAAAAAGCACTCGGTGATCGGCTCGGCTCGCTCGGCGAGGTGACCACCTACACCCGCCCCGACGGCGTGAAGGCGATTCGCGTTCCTACCACGGGTACGGTCGGCGAACTGACCATGAACTGGAATTACGTTATGCTGACGGCTCCGGACGGTCGGCAGGTCGCCCTGCTCTTTTCGGTCGATCAGAAGACCGGGGCCGACTTTGCGGAGACCGAGAATCGATTCACCGACGGGCTGAAATTTCGCTAAGCCCCCCGTCGATCGCGAACTGCATCGATTCGCGGGCGTAGCCGACCAGTTGTGCCGGTAACTGCGCCCGAGTCCGAGTCATCAATAATGCTGCGATCGGTTCAATCGATGCGACCGCAATTCCTAAGAAGCTTTTCGTCGGGCCAATGTGTACCCGTCGGCCCGTTTGCCGAGCTAGGTTTCTGATGCGATGAGCCTGCGCGTTGCGTCGCGAAAGACTCGACCGCCTCCCATATCTCGACAGTAAACCTCCAAGTCCGTGCAATCCCGTGACGGTTGTATTCGCCGATCTCCAACACATCGGAACCGGTGCCGCACTCGTGGCGCTCGGCGTGGCGGTGCTCACGTCGGCCGCGACCGGTTTTTCCCTCGGCTATCTGCTGGGGCGGCGAGATCCGTTGGCTGCGTTGCTGAAAACGTCGCAGAAGTTGAATCGCCTTTGCAAGTTGGCGGTTGAGCGGCTCGATTCTGCGCGGGCGGCGTGTGATGCGTTGACGAAGCACGCCGATCTATTCGCCGGTTCGCCGGAAGTCGATCGCTTTGAGGCCGCGCGGACCGAGTTGATCTCGGCCATGGGGCGGGCCGCGACCGGCCTGGGTATCGGTGCCGAAGCTCCGGCAGAGCCGGAACCGGACGCCCCGGGAGAGATCGAAATCGAATGGCAGCTTGAGGAGTCAGCCGGGGATGAACTTCCCTCGCGGGAGACCTTCGACCTCAACTTGGGCTTGTTGGTCTCAGCCTGTGATGAGGCAAATGCCGAAGCCGGGCTGCTGTTGGTCAGGCTTGATCGTGCCGATTCATTAGCGAAACGGCTGGGCGACGCCGGGGTGCGATACGTCTTTGGTCAGCTCAGTCGCGCTGTGATCCGTTCGGTCCGCGACGAGGATGTTGTGTTCGAATTCGATGGACTGACTTTGGCAGTGTTATTCGGCGGTCTTGATCGAGACAAAGTCTCCGGACGGGTGGCGACAATTCGAGACTCCGTCCGACATTGCGTGTTTCGATCGGGGGCCGAAGGTCCCGAAGTCTTTGCGACCGCCAGTTTCGGCTACGGTCCCTGTCGGCCAAGCGAGAACGCCCGCCTTGTGATCGATCGCGCGATTGAGGCGCTCACGCGATCTGAACGCCGCGGTCGGAACCTCGTTCACCTTCACGACGGCAGTCGACCGGTGGTCGCCACGCCGTAGCTAATCGCGCAACTGCGTCAATTCAATTGGAGGCCGATGATTCTGTCGGCTGCCGAACCGCAGCCAACGGTCCGTCGGTTTTGAACGTAGCACGGGGTGCCGTCGGGAAGTCTCGATGGATTTCGTCACGACTTCAGCACTCAAGGCGGAGCAATGGAACGGCAGCGATTCTGCCAAATTGATCCCTCGAGACTGAGAAGTCTGACGCTCTGGTCTTCGAATGGGTGACGCAGGACCGATATTGTCGAATTTTGCCTACGTCACTAGACTCACTGAAATACCCAGTACTCGGTGCTTTCCCGCGGAGCACGCATTCTTGCAGCCTCGCGGTGCCGTGGCAGGGTGCCTTTCGTTGACGGCTCGAATGGTTCGTCTTCGATCGGGTTTCTGCAAAAACACTTCCCGTTAAATCGCCTCAGTGGACGGACACGCGCCCGAGCGGCCGCACGAACGTGGATAGGAAATCGGACATGCAATCTCAGTTTCGAGCTCAAATCGCTGCGACGCTGGCCGTCGCGATGATCGTCGCAACGGCCACAACGATCTTCGCACAGGGCAATCGCGGCGACGAGACGACGACCGTCAAGCTCGTGGCCAGCATGTTGGAACGCTACCACATCAAGCGGGCCGAAATCGACGATGAGGCATCGAAGCAGTTTTTCGATCATTTCATCGATCAGGTCGACCCGCTGAAGTCGTACTTTCTTCAATCGGACATCGATGAATTCGGCAAGTTCCGCACTCAGCTCGACGATCTCGTCAGCCGGGGCGATTCGTCATTCGCGTTCGTCGTTTACGGCCGGTTCCTCGAACGGATGAAGAATCGTGTCGCCTACGCGGAGCAATTGGCCGAGTCCGACTTCGATTTCACGAAAGAAGAAACGATCATCATTGACCCTGACGCGCTCGAGTGGGCCCGTTCTCCCGCGGAACTGAACGAGCGGTGGCGAAAGCGGGTCAAGCAGGACGTGTTGATCCTCAAGCTCGAAGATACCGATGAGACGGAGATTCGTGACCGTCTCAAGAAGCGATATCACAATCTGCTCGTCACACGTGGGCAGATCGACCGTGAAGAGATTCTGGAGTCCTATCTGTCGGCTCTGGCCCACGCGTTCGATCCGCACTCCAGCTACATGTCGCAGGCAACTCTGGAAGACTTCCGCATCAGCATGGAGTTGAGCCTCGAAGGGATCGGGGCGGCGCTGCGATACGAAGACGGCTACACGACCGTGGCGGAAATCATCGGTGGCGGAGCCGCCGCTGCGGACGGTCGCCTCAAGGCCGGAGACCAGATCATCGGCGTGGCCCAAGGCGGCGAGGATGAGTTCGTCGATGTGGTTGAGATGAAGCTCAACAAGGTCGTGAAATTGATCCGCGGCAAGAAGGACACGGTGGTTCGGCTTCGGGTTAAAAAGAAGTCGGGCGGAATCGAGACCTATGACCTGACTCGCCAGACCGTTGAAATCAAATCGGCTGCCGTCCGCGGTGAAATTATCGATACGGGCAAGCGGCTGGGCGGCCAATCGGTGAAGGTCGGCGTGGTCAACATCCCGTCGTTCTATCGCGACTTCCGCGGAGCTCAGGCTCAGCGTGACGGCTTCAAGAGCACGTCTCGCGACGTCTTAGAAGTCTTGAACAGCTTTGATCAACAAGGTGGCGTCGATCTGGTCGTCGTCGATCTGCGTTCCAACGGCGGCGGCGCGCTGACCGAGGCGATCGAGGTCACCGGTTTGTTCATCGACAAAGGCCCGGTCGTTCAGGTCAAAGAGCCGGGCGAGCCGACCAAGTCGCACGAAGATGTCGACCCGGGCGTTGCTTATGCCGGCCCGCTCGTCGTGCTGACGAATCGGCTGTCGGCATCGGCTTCTGAAATCTTCGCCGCGGCCATTCGCGATTACGACCGCGGCATCGTGGTCGGTGACACGACGACGCATGGTAAGGGAACGGTTCAAAACGTGATGCCGGTCCCGCCGCGGCTGTTCCGCTTCCTCAGCCGGGACGAAAGCGGTGCGCTTAAGTTGACGATCCAGCAATTCTACCGCGTCAACGGCGCGAGCACTCAGAACCGCGGCATTCCGTCCGACGTCGTACTGCCTTCGATCTTCGATCACCTGGAGTTGGGCGAGCAATACCTCGACAACGCACTCGCGTTCAGCAAGATCGATCCCAATACCGATGCCGAGTCGCTCGGGCTGGTCAGCGGGGACATGATCGGAACGTTGAAGAATCGAAGCCAGGCACGGGTCGCCGCCGATCCTGAATTCGCAAAGCTGCTGCGAAGGATCGACCGGATCGAAGCCCGGAAGAATCGGAAGACGGCCTCTCTCAACGAAGCGGCCCGCCGAGCCGAGCGTGAGGCCGACGAGCGCGAAGATGATCAGGAGAAAGAGTCGGAAGACGAAGAGCTCACCGGCTCTGACAAGCCGATCTTTCCCGACGGCTATTACAACGATGAGGTGTTGCAGATCGGCGTCGACTACGTCGACCTGCTCAACCCGGCCAAGACGGTTCAGTCCAACGTTCGAGTTCCAGCGAACGACTAATGGCTGAGCGATCGCGATTTGAGATCACGCCCGCCGAACATTCGGCGGGCGTTGCTCGACCCGCTTACGTGTCGAGCCTAGACTGCGGCTATGAACGCAGTTGACGTCCGCGGTCTGAAGAAGCAGTACCGGGTTTATCAAAAGAAAGAAGGGCTGCTCGCCTCGGTCGGCGGGTTGTTCCGGCGATCGTATCGCACCGTCAATGCCGTGCGCGAAGTGTCGTTGACCGTCGAGAAGGGCGAACTCGTCGCGTTCCTCGGCCCGAACGGTGCCGGCAAAACGACAACGCTCAAGCTGCTTTCGGGGCTGATCTATCCCACCGGCGGCGAGGCCACGGTCCTCGGCCACGTCCCCTGGAAGCGCGAGGTCGCCTTCCGGCGCCGGTTCTCGCTGGTCATGGGACAAAAGAATCAGCTTTGGTGGGACCTCCCCGCCCAAGAGTCGTTCCGGCTGCACCGCGAGATCTATCGCATCCCCACTCAGGACTTCGACCGCCGCGTTGATGAGCTGACGGCGATGCTGGAAGTCCGTGAACTGATCGGGCAGCCGGTGCGCGAGCTGTCGCTCGGCGAACGCATGAGGATGGAGCTGATCGCGGCTCTTTTGCACAGTCCCGAATTACTGCTGCTGGACGAGCCGACCATCGGACTCGACGTAATTTCGCAGCGGAAGGTCCAGGAGTTTCTCAAGCATTATCAGTCCGAGCGAAAGCTCACCGTCCTGCTGACCAGTCACTACATGAAAGACGTCGAGGCGCTGTGCAAGCGGGCGATTGTCATTAACAAGGGCGTCATCAAGCACGACGGTCCGATCGCCGACATTGTGGATCGCTTCAGCAAGCACAAGGTGGTTGAGGTCCTGTTCGGTGGACCGATTCCGGGCGACCTGTCCCGCTACGGAACGCTCCTTGAGGCGACACCGCCGCGGGTGAAAATTGAAGTCGAACGAGCCGATGTCGCGCGGGTGCTGTCCGACCTGCTCGATCGGGCGCAGATTGATGATGTCAGCGTCAACGAACGCCCGCTCGAAGACGTGATCGCCGAGTTGTTTGCCAGTGATGATCGACCGAATGACGCCGCGGATGTGTTGCCATCGGACGGCCCTCCGGGGGCGGACGACGCCCGGCTCGCCCTGTCGCGTGATGGGTGATTTTCTCTGAATGGTCTCTGTTCTCTCGACTCTCTTCTCTCGCCCCTAGCCCCTCGACTCTTGCCTTATCCAATGCTCGGAACGCTGCGGGTTAACTGGTTCATTCTGCAGACGAGCATCTCGGAGCGGCTCGTCTATCGGGCCGACTTTATCTTCTCGACGTTCGTCCGCTTTCTGCCGATCGTGACGCAAATCTTCCTGTGGGGCGCGGTCTACGGTGTGACGGTTGGCAGCGCCGACCCGGGGCGATCGATCAACGGTTACACCTATCGCGACATGGTGGCGTACTACCTGCTGGCGATGGTCGCCCGGGCCTTCAGCAGTATGCCGGGGCTGGCGTCGGGAATTGCGCGCGATGTGCGGGACGGCACAATCAAGAAGTACCTGACGCAGCCGATTGACATGATCGGGTACCTCTTCTGGCACCGCGTCGCGCACAAGCTGGTCTACTACGTGATGGCGGGCATTCCGTTCGCGGTCGTGTTCTACCTGATGCGGGACTACCTGCCCGGTTGGCCCGAGCCCGCGTTGATTGCGGCGTGGGTCTGCTCGCTGATTCTGGCGTTCCTGATCGGATTTCTGATCGAGTCGCTGATCGGGCTGATCTCGTTCTGGTTTCTGGAAGTTAGTTCGCTGCTGTTCATCTACATGATGTTCAACTTCTTCCTTTCGGGTCACATGATCCCGCTCGACTGGCTCCCGGGGCCGATCGAGCAGGTCGTCCGCTACTTCCCGCTTCAATACCTCGCTTACACGCCCGCGGCGATCATGCTCGGCAAATTCACTCCGGCAGAGGCGTGGTTCGAACTGTCGATCGCGTTCGGCTGGTTTCTCGGGCTGCTGGTCCTGAATCGAATCGTGTTCGCTGCCGGTGTCCGAAGGTATGGTGCGTTCGGCGGTTGAGTGATTTTGCCTCGCGCTGGCGTCGATGGATATGAGTCGAACCCAGCGATTTGTCACGCAGCAAACTGTGCTGCGGTCCGACCTCCCTCTACAATCGGACTCATCGCGAACCTCGCGGTCCCTCCTTGAGTCCTCCACCACGTATGTCCGCCCCACCTGCCGCCGCCGAACCTGCTGATCGCTTCGCTGCCGAGGAGTCGATTTACACGCGCACGTTCTGGATCGCGTACATCGGCCACTTGACGGTCGTGACGGCTAATGCGGTGACGTTTCGCTTCGCGGAGCTTGTGGTCTTTCTGGGCGGAACCGATCAGACGGCGGGTAATATCGTCAGTGTCGGACTCGCCGGGGCGCTGCTGTCACGGTTGTTTCTCGGGCAGGCGATCGATCACTTCGGGCTCCGCCGGGTCTGGATTGCCACGGCGATCGCGTTCTTCGTGGGTGCGTTAGGGCTGCTGCTCTCCAACAGCGTGGGCTGGCCGATCTATGTCTCCCGCATCTTCTTCTCGATCGGACTCGCCGGGGCCTTTACCGGCTCGAACGTCCACATTCAGAATCAGGTTCCCTTTCACCGCCGGACCGAAGCGATCGGCACGCTCGGGACATCGGGCTTTCTCGGGCTGATTCTGGGAACAACGATCGGCGACTTCGTCTTCGAAGGCTTCGATGGCGGATTCCGCTTCGCCCTGCTGTTCGGAATCGCGACGGCCCTCACCGCGACTTACGTCTTTACGGTCGCCCTGCTGACCCGGCGGGATGTGCATGAGCCACCGCATGAGACGCTGCCCGCCTATCGGCTTGTCTTCAAGTACCAGCCGGTGTCGACGACTCTGGTCGCCCTGATGATGGGCATGACGTTCTGTATCACGACCGTCTTCCTGACGCGTTACGCGACGTTCTACGACCTCGGCGGCATCGGGCCGTTCTTTGTGGGATACGCGGCGTCGGCCTTTGCCTTTCGGGTATTGACTCGGCGCTGGAGCCGATCGATGGGACGGCACCGCATGATTCTGTACGGACTGGCCGGTTATGCCGTCGGGCAGACGACGCTAATCTTCGTGACCAATCAATGGATGTTCCTGATCCCGGCCGTCTTCACCGGTTTCGGTCACGCCCTGCTCTTCCCGGCCGTCGTGTCCATGATTACCGAGGCCTACCCGAAGCCGTTTCGGGGCACCGGAACGAACATGGCGCTGGGGAGCATCGAAGCCGGCACGCTAGTCTTCGCTCCGCTGATCGGGTTCCTCATCGATTTCTTTCCCGGCGGCGGGTTCACGCAAACCTTCGCCTTGGCGGCGACGCTCTCGCTCGGCACTGGGATCGTCTATCTCTTCACGGGCGCGAAGGTCGAGGACACCGACCTGTCCTACTACCAGATGGAAGCCCTCCGCGAACGCGAGGCGGCCGAAGCGGAAGAGGAGTTCGAAAAGGCTTCTGACGCGTCGCCCCGGCCCGAACTGTGCGGTGCCGAGAGTTCGTAGCGGCGACTCTCATGAGGCGGATTCGATTCGGCTGATCGGCAAGCCTGAAGCGTAGGCGGCGGTCCGGAGAGTAGCTGATCGACCGAATATTGATTTGGCCCCCTGCTATTTCGGATAGTACATCAGTCTGAGTGAATCAGGACCCCGAACGGGTGGCTTTCTACGGCGTCTTCACGATGCCCACAGCGAGCTTGTCTCCGGCGACGCTTGTCTATTGGAATCACGAGTCTGAGATATCGCGTTCCGGGGGCGGCGAAAGCGCCGTCCCCGGCCACCCTGCCGCTTGTTTCATGACACCGGATGGCGATGTGAAAAGACTTCTGGACGATGTCTAGGCTGCGATTGCTGTTTCGCCGCTCGACAAGCCGCGCACAAAGTAAGCGGATATCGCACGGGTTGATCCGCTTACTTCGTGCGCGGCTTGTATGAGTTAGCCTTTCCGGCTCCGCTGATTGCTCTGGCGGCTTCGCCGCCCGGACGTTGTCCGGGCCACTCTTTTGGCTCCTCCCGCGGGCTGGTATTGACCGACTCGGGCGGTTGTCGAGAATTGCGACTTGGAGATTTCCGCGACCGCGGTCGCAGCCCTGCCATGGATGGCACTATGCATTTTTTCTTCTCGGTCGGCGAGCCGAGCGGCGATGAACACGCCGCGCACCTGATCGCTGAACTGCGAAAGCGGGTTCCGAATGCGGAATTCTCCGGCTACGGAGGTCCGCAGATGGCCGCCGCCGGGCAGCGGCAGGACTTTCAACTGACCGATCTCGCCGTGATGGGGCTGTTCAAAATCATCCCGTTGCTGGGGCAATTCATCCGACTTGCCCGGCTGGCGAAGCAGTTGATGCGAGAGCGAAAACCCGACGCCCTAATTCTGGTCGACTTTCCGGGATTCAATTTCGTGGTGGCCAAAGCGGCGAAGAAGCTCGGAATTCCAGTCATTTATTACATGCCGCCGCAGATGTGGGCCTGGGGCGGCTGGCGGATCGGCAAGATTCGCCGCACCGTCGACCGCGTGCTTTGCGGGCTTTCATTCGAGGCCGAATGGTATGCGGATCGCGGCGTCGATGCGGTTTTCGTCGGACATCCGTTCTTCGATGCTGTCGCCGAGAAGCAACTCGATGAGGATTTTCTGGTGGAGCGCTCCACGGACGAGCGTCGCACCGTTGGCATCCTGCCGGGGTCGCGGGGGCAGGAAATTGCACGCAATTGGCCGATCATGCTCGACGTGATGCAGCGGCTCGCCGCGAAGCATCCCAACGTCAACTTCCGAGTCGCAAACTATCGCGAGGAACATCGCACAATCTGTCAGGCGGCCTACGAAGACCTCGAAAATCCGTTCCCGGTCGAATTTTCGGTCGGGAAGACATCCGAAATCATCGAACTGGCGGAATGCTGCCTGATCGTTTCGGGGTCGGTCAGTCTCGAAGTCATGGCCCGTCGCACACCGGCGGTGGTCGTGTTCCGGTACAACATGTTGTGGGCCGTTCTCGACAAGATCTTTCTGCAATGCCGGTTTATCACGCTCGTCAATCTGATCGCGGGCCGGGAGGTCATGCCGGAGTTCCGCTTCGCCTCGGACGATAATTGGCACGCCGAAGTGATTGCCGACGCGGTCGATCGCTGGTTGGCCTGTCCGCAGGACCTCGACCGGTCTCGGCGCGAACTGAGTCAGCTTGCCGCCGGCGCCGCCGAACCGGGAGCGACCTCTCGGGCGGCCGATGCGATTCTCGAGCGGCTTGGCGGAATGCAACCGCAGTCAAGAGTCGCAGCCTAAGAGCTATCTCGGCTTTCGAAGTGCGTCGTCCACTTCGGCGGTCGCCGGCGGCGGGTGGCCGGGGACCGCGTTTTCGCCGCCCCCGGAACGAGAAATCTTGATTCCTCAACGGCGTTAGTCATTTTTCGCGCGATCGAACGATCATCAACTTCGATGTGTCATCCGCTTTCGCAGCGCCACTCACGTTCGGTCTACATCGGCGGCATCATCGGATACACTTCGCGCGAGTCTTCCCATTTCGAGTCACGGACTAAGCATGTCGAGTCGTTATCAACGCGAGCGAGAAGTAGCGCTCGAGGCTGTGCGCACGGCCTGCCTGGCCTGCCGAAATGTGCGTTCCGCCGTCGATCCGGCAAAGCTCGATAAATCGGATCGCAGCCCGGTGACGATCGCCGACTTCGCCAGTCAGGCCATCGTCTGTCGAGCGATTCGCCGGTCATTTCCCGACGATCCGATCATCGCCGAAGAAGACGCGGCGGCGTTACAGAAGGCGGAGATGGCTGAGTTCCGCGGCCGAATCGCCGCGGAGGTGACGGCCGTCGGGATCGAAGCCGATGCCGCACAGGTTTGCGAGTGGATCGACGAAGGGCACGCGACCGAATTCTCACCACGGTTCTGGACGCTCGACCCGATCGACGGCACAAAGGGGTTTTTGCGCGGTGGCCAATATGCGGTCGCCCTTGCTCTGATCGTGGAGGGCGAGATCGTCCTCGGGTTGCTCGGCTGCCCGAATCTGGTGTTCGATCCAGACCGCGCGGACGGACCGGTCGGCGCGATCTCTGTGGCCGAACGCGGAGCCGGCATTTCGGTAATGGCGATCGACTCCGACGAGACCGCAGACGTTCGTGTCTCGTCGACTTCGGAGACCTCTCAACTTCGACTTTGTGAATCGGTCGAGTCGGGTCACAGTTCGCACGGGCACTCGGCGCAGATCGCCGAGGAACTCGGAATCAGCTCCGATCCCGTGCGGCTCGACAGTCAGGCGAAGTACGCGACGGTCGCCCGGGGGGAGGCAGACCTCTACCTTCGATTGCCGACGCGGCCCGGATACGTCGAACGAATTTGGGATCACGCGGGGGGCGTCCTTGTAGTCGAGGAAGCCGGGGGAACCGTGACCGATGTCGACGGCAAGCCTCTCGATTTCACGAAAGGGGCTGGCCTCTCGGCCAATCGCGGCGTGGTCGCGTCGAACGGGACCGCTCATGAAGCCGTACTGGCCGCGGTGCGTAAGGCGGGCGTGTGATGCTTCCGGAGGCGTTCCATATTCCGGCGGTCTTCGTCGTTCTGGCGGCGGTCGTCTCCGCGCTCACGTTCTTGCGAGCGGCGCCCGATGCGGTACTCACGGCGGGTCTGACGGTCCTGCTGGCCTGCGGTGTTATCGCCCCGAAAGACGCCCTCGAAGAGATGGCCAATGAAGGTCTGATCGCGGTGGCGGCGCTCTTCGTTGTGGCCGAAGGGCTTAAGCAGACCGGCGGTTTGAGCTTCATTGGTCAGCAATGGATCGGTCGGCCCACCTCGTTGATCGTGGCCCAACTGCGGATCCTGACGCCCTCGGCGGTGATGAGCGCCTTTTTGAATAACACCCCGGTCGTGGCCATGATGATGCCCATCGTTGCCGACTGGGCCCGCAAGAATCGGATCAGCGTGACTTACCTGCTGATGCCGCTGTCGTTCGCGGCGATTCTGGGCGGGCTTTGCACGCTGATCGGCACGAGTACCACGCTCGTTGTGCATGGACTGCTCAGGGACTATGAGCGGCTTAACGACCTCGGGACCGGCGCCGGTCTGTCGATGTTTGAGGTCGCTTGGGTCGGTTTTCCGGCAACGATATTTGGCCTGCTGTATCTCCTGTTCGCCGGTCAGAAAATATTGACCGAACGTCGTCCCGCGATCACGTTCGGAGATGACCCGCGGGAATACACCGTTGAAATGACGGTCGAGCCGGGTAGTCCGCTGGTGGGCAAGTCGATCGAAGAAGCCGGCCTGCGGCACCTGTCGCAAATGTATCTCTCGGAGATCGAGCGTGGTGACCGCACGCTCGTCGCGGTCGCCCCGACGGAATGCCTCGAGGCCAACGACCGATTGGTGTTCGTCGGGATTGTTGATTCGGTGGTCGACCTTCGCAAAATTCCCGGTCTCGTTCCGGCAACCGATCAGACATTCAAATTGAATGCGCCGACCGACAAACGGGTCATGGTCGAAGCCGTCGTCTCCAACACTTGTCCCTTCTTGCGGATGTCGATTCGAGAGGCGCGGTTCCGCTCGCACTACAACGCGGTCGTGATTGCGGTGGCTCGTAACGGGCAGCGGCTGCGTCAGAAGATCGGGGACATCGAGCTGTTGCCGGGCGACACGTTGCTGCTGGAGGCGCCGCCGGGGTTTCTGACCTCCCGCCGTAATAGTCGCGATTTCTTTCTCGTCAGTGAAGTTGAAGACTCCACTCCTCCACGACACGACAAGGCGTGGCTGGCCCGGCTGGTGATGGTTGCGATGGTGGCCGTCGTAACGGCCGGGCTCCTCCCCATGATGACCGCCGCGCTCCTGGCGGGCGGTCTGCTGGTCGTGTTCCGGTGCTGCCGGATTGCCGACGCCCGGCGGTCGATCGATTGGTCGGTTCTAATCACGATGGCGGCGGGTCTCGGTTTGGGGGCGGCCCTCGACAAGACCGGGGGTGCCCGAGTGATCGCGGAAGTGCTGATTAGAGCGGCTGGCGACAACCCGTGGGTGGTCTTGGCGATCGTCTATTTTCTCACGATGATTTTCACGAACCTCATCACGGCGAAAGCGGCAGCCGTCTTGTTCTTCCCAATCGCCATGGCCGGGGCGACCGGGCTTGGCGTCAGTCACAAGCCGTTCGCGATCGCGGTCGTGGTCTCAGCCGCGGCGACATTCGCGACGCCGATCGGCTATCAGACGAACCTCATGGTGTTCGGCCCCGGCGGATATCGATTCAGCGACTTCTTGCGGCTCGGCGGCCCGCTGTCGCTGATCGTGGCTGCGATCACGCTCGTGCTGACGCCATTTATCTGGCCGTTCTGAACTGGCCGTTCTGATCTGGTCGTACTGTACTGGTCGTTCTGAATTGCCCGGCCGATTTGACTTGGTTTTCCAGCGCCGCGTCGTTCCCAGCGAACAGGGATGCGAGAACGTCGTGCCGGGCAATTGCTATCGTCGAGATATTCAAATCCGAACAGCCTTCCCCAACGACGTTGATGCCGTGGGCTAGTCTCTGCTTTCACTTCCACTTAGACTGCCCCACTGGTCGGTCGCGAAGGATGATGCGGCCCGGCTTCGACCGCACAGCACCGCTCGCCCGGTGACCGTTCTTCCTGCACCCTGACAGTCGCTCTCTTTGCACCCGATCGTATGACCGAGACGGACCGGAAGGTCGATCTGAAAAACCGCTGGCTCGCCGGGCTGCTCGCGCTGGCCTTCCCGGGCCTGGGGCATCTGTATCAGGGGCGGTTCGTGAAAGCGGCCGTCTACTGCGGCTGCATCATGACGTTGTTCCTGTGGGGACAGGCGCTCGGCGGTTGGAAGATCGTTTACGTCGACAGCACCGAAGCCGTAATGAAGCTGCAACCGCGGCAGAGACTGGGCCGACGCGTGCTGCAAGGTTACGGCGCCCAGTTCTTCGCGGGGCTTCCCGCCTGGGGGGCAATGCTTCAGCAGCGGCGGTTCGTGAGCCGAGAGAACATTCCTCAAAGCGTGCTCGTTGATCCGATCGATGCTCCGTTCCGCGGGGAGATCGACATCGATTTTCTCGACGGAGAAGAATCGACCGGCGCGGAAATCCGAGGACGTATTCGTCTCGGATTCGAAGGCGAGAAAGGCGTGTTCACCGGCTTCGATGCCGAGGGCGAGCCGATCGAGATTCCGCTCGACGGGCTGAAACGGCTCGAGGAACCGGTCCGGGCATCGGCCGATCGTGAGATCGAGTTGCGTGTCCCCCGCACTTTTGCGGAGCAGCCGAACGTTCGGAAGGTCGAACTTGACGGCGTGATCCCGCGGTCGATCTTGAATTGGTATCAGGTCCCGCTCGACGATGAGCTTGAAGACCGGCTCCATCTGCGATTCGGCAGCGGCCTCGAAATCGCGTTCGTATTTACGTGGATCGCGGGCCTGCTCAACATTTTCGCGGTCTGGGATGCCTTCGAAGGTCCCGCCTACGGACGCGGTGACGAGCCAGAGCTTCAGCCCGGGTACAAAGCCAAAAAAGATGAGCCGAAGTCGTCCGATGGAGATGAGCCGGACGATTCCGAATCAGCCGCGGAGCCGGCAACGGCCGATTCCGCTTCGGGATGAGACCAAATGGACAATAAATTGATCTATCTTCTGCCGCTCGCGGCTGCCATCTGTCTCGTCTACAACGCGAGCCGCTATGAATTGCCCAATGTCATTCTCAAACGGGCCCTGTCGTTTTTTGTCAAAACAATGATTTTCATGGTCGGTGTCTTCCTGATTCTGTACGTGCTCTCGTTCGGTCTTTGATCAGATTTAAGCTGTAAACTCTTATCTCTATTTGATTTACGGTTGTGTTGGCCGAGCTCCGGATCAATTTGCCCGGATTGACTTTTGTGCCGCACCGATCAAAACTTGCCAACACGTTTGAGCGTTTTGACGTAACGTGGGTGGCACAATAGCAGGGATTGCCCTGTAGGTAGCTCGGAGGCCCTCTCCGCCTTTGCCGGTCGGGGGAACTTTTCCGGACTTTTCGAATTCAATCGGTTCGGAGTTCGTTCGAACGACGGAATCGGCTGTGCCTTGTTGCAGATCAGTCAGACAATTCAGTTCGGCGGAAAACGATAGCTCGACCGCGAACAGTCACAGCCGGAGAGTGGGATTATGACTCGGAAAGAACGGTTGGAACGGCTTCGACGGAGTCTGGTCACCCGTCGCAATGAGCTCCGCGGGATGCTCGCCAACGACGAGACCCGCAACGACTCCAGCGGGGATGAAGGCGATGTCGCCACCTCGAACTCGATGGCCGAACTCGGCACGATGCTCGCCGCTCACCACAGCGAAGAGATCGTCGCGATCGAGACGGCCGTCAAGAAGTTTCAGCTCGGTCGCTACGGCATTTGCGAAATGACCGGGGCACCGATCCCGATCGCCCGGCTTGAAGCTCTCCCCTTCACCCGCTACTCGGTCGAAGCCCAGCGGATGATCGAGGAGCAGGGGCTGACCGAAGAAGAAATCGCCGCCGAGCGCGACTGGTCCGCCATCGATCGCAATGCCGCCGGCGATCGCGAAGTGTCCCTGCGTGATCTCGAAGTCGAGTAAGATAGATCTCTTCGAGGGAAATTTGACAAGCCGCGCACGAAGTAAGCGGATCAACCAAACGGGCATCAACCCGCGCTCGATCCGCTTACTTTGTGCGCGGCTTGTGACGCGCTACAATAGAGCGACCAGCGGGAACGCGATCACGTGGCGAGCGACTGGTTGATCGTTTGGATTGTGGGTGGCCGAATCTTCTTTGTCGGCGCGGCCCTGATTCTCGCGGCCTGCGGCGCCTCCCGCTCCGAGCGATCGATCGTCAATCGATGGGTCGGCCTGCTTGCGGTGATCGGTTTACTGCTGGTCGCCCTCAGTTCAACGCCGACGCCTCTGTACGCCGGTTGGATGATCGGTCTGCTCACGCTGCTGTGGGCGTTCTTTCGGACTCGCAAGTTTATCGCTCGACGGATCAGTCCGAAGCATTCGACGATGCTGCTCGCTGCGTTTTGGGTCGTGCTTATTGCCGTCGAGGCGCCCTATCACGTGCGACCTGCGCTGGCCCTTCCCCACGGAAGCCGAGTGGCAATCATAGGTGATTCCGTGACCGCCGGGGTCGGAGGTGAGTCGATCCTCTGGCCGCAGTTACTCGCTGGGTCGACGCGACTGGACGTGAATAATCTTTCTCAAGCGGGCGCGACCGCCGAATTGGCGATCGAGCAAGCTGACGGCATTGAAGACGCGGATCTCGTCGTGATTGAGATCGGAGGCAACGATCTGCTCGGCAGTACAACGCTGAGCGACTTTGACAGAAATCTTGAATTGTTGCTGGCGAAGTGCGTCGCCGATGGGCGGCAGATTCTGATGTTCGAACTCCCCCTCCCGCCGCTGATGGTCGAGTACGGGCGGAGCCAACGTCGGCTTGCCTCGAGGTATGGTGCCCGACTCATCCCAAAGCATGACTTCGCGACGATCCTCCGCTCCGGCGGGGCAACGCTCGATTCCATTCATCTCTCACCCCAAGGTCACCGGCGGATGGCCGAACTTCTCGGTGAGATCGTCGCAGTCGAGCGCTCAAGCCCATAAAGGACGCGCACTCAACAAGCCGCGCACGTAGTAAGCGGATCAACCAAGCGGGCATCAACCCGCGCTCGATCCGCTTACTACGTGCGCGGCTTGTCGTGGTCGATATTTATTGGCTCAGCGCCTCGCGCGTTGCCCGCACGAGTGCATCCGGCCCGTAGTGTTCGCGGACGTTCGCGTGGCCTCGGGAGGCGTGTCCGTGGCGGAGTTCCGGCTCGGAAGCGAGTCGGCTCAGGTGGGCCGCATGTTCTTCGAGATCGCCCGGTGCATAGAGGAGTCCGCCACCGGTTGCTTCGACTAATTCGGGAAACGCGCCGTGCCTTGGTTGGACCACCGGAACCCCGTTGGCCAACGCTTCGATGACGTAAAGCCCCTTCGGCTCATGGTAATCGGTCGGGACGGACAGCACATCGAAAGACCGGAGCAGCTCGATCTTTTCCGCCAGCGTCTCAGGAGATCCGGCGTAATGAAAAGCATCGCCGAGGTCGGCGGCGTCTTTGCGAATCGACTCGAAGAACGGTTTGTCGTGGGGATTCAAATAACCCCCGGCGACGAGCCGTGCGGTCGGATGTTGCTCGCGAAACGCTCGAAAGGCGGGGATCAGATTTTGGAGGCCTTTCTCCCGACAGATCCGCGCGAAATATCCCACCGTAAACGGTTCTCCCGGCTGCTCGCGCGGCAGGCCGTGATGGGGCGACAAATCGATTCCCAATGGCAGCGTCCGAAACTTCTCCCGCGGCAGCGAAAGGTAAGTCGCCATGTAGTCGGCGTAGTAGCGACTGTGCGTGAAGAACAGGTCGAAATAGGTGCCGAGTTCAGCTAGTCGTTCAAGCACGCGTGACCGGTAGTCGGGCAGGAGCGCATCGACGAAAATGTCATCCCCCTGCAAGACACAGGCGAGGCGGCCCTTATATTTTTCACGCAGTGCCGGGACGACACCGGCGAGCAGTGCGTTGCTCAGAATTACGACATCGGGCTGAATGTCGCGGATGAGAAAATCGACGAAAGGTTCGATCTCCCGCTTGAGGGGGCCTTCGCTGCCGGCCAGCGTCACAAGCGTCAATTCGCCGAGCTGTTTCGCATCATTGCTGACGCCGAGCCGTGATGCGAAGTTCAGCAGCCGTGGGGAGTCAAGCATCCCCTTCATCCAGCGCGGCACGCGTTGCCACCAGTGGTACTGCGAGTCGAGATAGAGATTGATGCCGCCCAGAAAGACCCGGTCGGTGCTGAGGTTCTCCTCATCAACGCGGATCGGTGTGTAAAGCGGGATCAGCGTGACATCTTCTCCCGCATCGCGTAGGGCCCGCGCCCAGGTGTTGTCGTGCATGCACGACCCACAAAACATCCCGGCCCCACCCGCAGTCACGATCGCGATACGCATTGAACCGTCGATCGTCCCCGAGTCCTGTCACCGATAAGCAGGCGAAAGCAGCCGCCCTTCTTCCCCTCACCTCTCACCACTCAACCCTCACCTCTGCAAGCACCCCCGGTAGGATTCGAACCTACGACCTGCGGATTAGAAGTCCGCTGCTCTATCCAGCTGAGCTACGGGGGCGTGTTGCGGGTATCATATCTGCCGATACCTCAGAGGCGAAAGGTAGGCTGAGGGTTCGCCGCGCCTCAAGCATGGCGGACAGGGGCGAATCGTGACGAACCGACCCCATTCGTTGAATCGCAGGTCCATTTGCGTATCAAATTGGGTGGACCCTCTCATCGCGTCCAGGTTTCGGACTGAGCAACCATGGCGGCAACAAGTCGAATTCGACTCTACGGTGCGTTCGGGGTCGCCCCATTCGCCAGTTTTGGCGGCGGGTTTATCATCGCGGCTGGCGAGTTTCTGTTGAGTTGTGTTGGTACAGGGCAGCAATACGGCCTCGCAGATGCATTCGATGCCGAAAAGACCATTTTCTTCGGGATGATGTTCGGCTTTATCGGAATCTTCCCGTCGATGTTCGGCCTGTGGGTGATCGGCATACCGACGGCGTGGGTGCTGAGCCGATTCGGATTGCTGAATTCCTGGAGCGTGATTGTCTCGGGGATTGTGATCAGCACCGCGATGTTCGTTGTCGCGTTCGGAGTGCCGTACGGATCAGTCTTACCTCTGTTATCCGAATTGACGCTGCTTGCCGCCGTTCAAATTTTGACGTGGAGCGTGATCCTCGCGTTTTGCACCATTGCGTTTTGGATGCCGGAAAGTGAGGAGGAGTCGGATGAGTAGGCGGCCGCGCTTCCTGTCGGGCGCGGCTAAACTATGATGGGCCTCCCGGGGGAGTCGGTCCCTCGACTCTCGACTCTCGACACTCGACTCGCACATGCTCGCCAAACGCATTGTTCCCTGCCTTGACGTTCACGCGGGGCGGGTCGTCAAAGGCATCAACTTCGTCAATCTGCGTGATGCGGGCGATCCGGTGGAGGTCGCCGCCGGCTATGAGCAGCAGGGGGCGGATGAACTCGTTTTTCTCGACATCACGGCGAGCCACGAAGAGCGGGACATCATTCTTGATGTCGTCGAGCGGACCGCCGATCAGGTCTTCATGCCGCTGACCGTCGGCGGCGGAATTCGCACGCTCGACGACATCCGTCGGCTGCTCAACGCGGGGGCTGACAAGGTCTCAATCAACTCCGCAGCCGTGAAGAATCCCGATTTCGTCCGGCAGGCGGCGCTCAGGTTCGGCAGCCAGTGCATCGTGGTGAATATCGATCCGAAGAGAGTCGAGAAGCGAGAGTCGAGTATCGAGAGCACGGACGAGGTCCGCGATGGTGAGCTGCCCGAAGTATGGGAAGTGCACATTAATGGCGGGCGAAAGCGGACGGGGTTGGAGGCAGTTTCGTGGGCGGAGCGCGTGGAGGAACTTGGGGCGGGTGAGATCGTACTCACCAGTATGGATGCCGACGGCACGCAAAACGGGTACGACATCGAGATGACCAAAGCCGTCGCCGCGGCAGTGACGATCCCGGTCGTCGCCAGTGGGGGAGCTGGTGCCCCGGAACACCTCTACGACGTGCTGACTGATGGCGGAGCCGACGCGGCGCTGGCGGCGAGCATCTTCCACTACGGCACGCACCCCATCCCGGATGTGAAACGGTATCTGGCCGAACGCGGCGTCGCCGTGCGGATGCCCGTCGCGTCATAAATGCCCCTCACAAGTCCGCAGCGTTAGCAAGGGATTTCGCTCCTAGAATCCCGAATAACATTGCGTTTTTGCCACAATGGTGATTTAAATGTACAGTGCCCCGTGGCGGGCAAGCCCATGAGCGAATCCCTCGCTTGCGCGTCGGGCTTGTGTGACGTCTTCTTTGTCTTAAGAGTCCTCATATGTCGATACCCTCGCACGGTGAGGCACTCGCGTACCTCATCACGTGGACGACCTACGGGACGTGGCTGCCGGGGGATGATCGGGGATGGGTCGACAAAGGCGTGTTCCGAATTGAAGAGCCGCAGCCGATTCTGCGAGAAGACTCTTCGGCTCGGCTGAAAGAGAAACCGTTGCTGCTTTCGCGATCGCAACGAGCGCTGATCGAGCGGACGATCGGTGATCACTGCGACCATCGGAAATGGATGCTGCATGCGGTCAACGCACGCTCGAATCACGCGCATGTCGTGGTGACCGCGGCTGCCGTGCCACCGAAAAAGGTGCGCGAAGAGTTCAAGGCGTGGTGCACGCGGCGATTGAAGTCCGAGTTTGACGCAAAACGCACAAATTGGTGGACCGAAGGCGGCAGCGGACGGTTCATCAACGATGAAGACCACCTCGAAGCAGCGATCCGCTACGTCCGTGACGGGCAATGACGCATCACACAAGCCCGCAGCGCCAGCAAGGGATTCCGCTCGTAATCTCCCCATCGCTCATTTCAAGTCGCACGCTCTGCTGATAAAGGATTGCGAAATTTTTGTTCGGGAGAGTCGTTGAGGAAATCCCTCGCTCGCGCGTCGGGCTTGTTAGAAAATCGAATTGCGTCGCCCCCACAAGCCCGCAGCGCAAGCAAGGGATTTGCTCACGGACTCTCGCCATCGCTTCTTTCAAATCGCACACACCCCATCCCGGACGTGAAGCGGTATCTGGCCGAGCGCGGTGTGGCGGTGCGCGAGTCAAATGAAATTTAATCGTTGGGCAAGGTTCTTGCTTCATCCGAGGTCCAATCGGCCTGCAGCGATAGATGCATCAGGGAGGATCGAGCGCTCCCGCTTTGTTTCCCAATACTTTTTGTCAGTTGGTGCTCTTTCCCGTTTTCCAGGATGACGCGGCCCTGCCTCTGGTGAGACTCTGTGAAGGCGACTGAAGTTCGAAAGAAGAATATCTTATAGTCGAAGACGTATTGCTTTTTCTCTTCGACAATCTTGCCTCGGATGATCAGTTTGGCGTCATTGACCTCCGCGATGGCCAAGCCTTCGGTTCCGACCTGAAAGAATCCTCCGCACGAAATGTCGGAGATCAGCTTTCGATGACCTTGATCAGGTTGCGCACGATCGTCGCCGCTCAATCGGAAGAACTGTTTTCGATGCACCTTGATTCGGATCGTCCTCGAATTCTCGGAAAGCGATTGCGTTTGTTCCGGCGTCGGATTGTCTTTCAGCCAATCTTCTAGCTCTTCGCTCGACAGCGTTTTTGAATTGGCGAGCGGGACGAGATCGTTCGCGGCGCTCCCGGTGGCCATTCCGATCATCAAGAGGAATACGGCATTGAACCGCGAAATCGCTTCGTAACGCATTCGTATTTCTCCTCGCTCATGTTGTCTGAGGCCAAATGATCGAAATCCGCGGAAGTTCAACTCCGGAGCTGTGTCGTTCTCGACGCACTTCCCCACGCCTTTCGACTAGCTTATCCTAGCAAGACGACCCCTGAATCCCTCAGCCCGTCCGGGAGCGGCACGCGATGCCCCATTATCGAGAGTGGACGAAGTCGACCTTCCAGATCGGCAAGCCGATCGAAATCGACAAGATCTTCAAAGCGGCCGTCAAGCTGAAGTGCTCCGACATCCACCTGCAGGTGGGCAGTCCGCCGATCTTTCGCATCAAGGGTGGGCTCAAGCCGCTCGACATGCCGCCGATCGATGACGACGCGATGACCAAGCTGACCTTCCCGATGATGGACCAGCGGAATCTCGACATCTTTCATCGCGACGGCGGGGCCGACTACGCGAAGGTGGTCGAGATTGACGGCGAGAATTGGCGATTTCGAGTCAACCTGTTTATTCAGATGGGCAAGGTTGGGATGGTCGCTCGAAAGGTCGAGCGGTCGATTCCGCCGTTCGAAAAACTCGGGTTGCCCCCCGTGATGGAGGCCCTGTGCAAATTCGACCAGGGCATGGTGTTGCTCGCCGGCGTGACCGGGTCGGGCAAGTCGACCACCATCGGGTCGATGATCAACTGGATCAATCAGAATATGAACAAGCATATTTTGACGATCGAAGACCCGATCGAATTCGTCTACACGTCCGACAATTGCCTGATCAATCAGCGAGAGATCGGCATGGACGTGATCGACTTTCACGTGGCGATGAAGCACGCCGTGCGTGAAGACCCCGACATCATGCTCGTGGGCGAAATGCGTGACCGGGAAACATTCGAGACCGCCATTCACGCGGCCGAGACCGGTCACCTCGTGTTCGGGACGATTCACGCGTCGAGCGCCCCGGGTACGATCGCCCGTATTCTCGACCTGTTTCCTCCGATGATGCACGGAGCGATTCGCGCCACGATGGCAATGAATATGCGGGCGATCGTCGGCCAGAAGCTGCTCAAAACGATCGTCGATGAACCGTCCCGCGTCCCGATCGTCGAAATCATGCGGTTCAACCCGTCGGTCAAGAAGTTCGTCGCCGAGCAGGAAGACGAGAAGCTCTACAGCGTGATCTACGAGCGGGAAGACGGGATGCAGGCCTTCAACCACAGCCTGCAACACTTCTTGGATCAGGACATCGTCAGCCGGGCGGCCGCCTTCGAAATCTCACCAAACCCCGAACAACTCAAGATGTGGATGAAAGGGATCACCACGAAGTCGAGCTAGTGGGTCAATGTTTTGCCGTTTCGAATTTATCTTCTCACTCGAGAATAGACCGCCGGTCGCGGAACTATTCCCACCCGAACTCGTCGAAGAATGGGTCGGGCAGAAACGTTCGTAACCTCTTCAAGGCGGCAGTGCTGTCATGCTTGAACTTCCGCGGCACATTTTTGATTTCAATCTCGCTCTGGCCGAGCGGCTCGCCGAGGGAATTGAAGAGAACGAACTCGACCTGCAACCGATCGCCAATGTGAATCCGCCCCGCTGGATCTTGGGACATCTGGCGATCGGCGCTGACTTCATTCCACAGCAACTGGGGCAATCAGGCATTCTCGAAGAGTCCTGGCTCAAGAACTTTGGGCCCGGTTCCACGGCAGGGCAGTACTCCCACGAGGTGCCGGACAAGCCGGAATTACTCCAGACGCTCAATCGCTGCCACGCGAACGCGGTGAAAGCTCTCGACGCCGTCGAGGGGCCGGAATTAGCTCGGGTCCGGTCGGGGGAAATGCTCGAAGATGCGTTCCCGACCGCCGGGACCATGATCGCTCACCTGATGACCTCCCATTATGCGTTTCATCTCGGTCAATTGTCGGCATGGCGGCGGATGACGGGTCGGACCCCGCTATTTTAGGATTGCGGGTCGGCTCGCGACGGTCGGCTCTGCAATGTACAGTGTGTGAACGGGCCGTGACTGCGTGGATGCGGACGGCGAGGGAACCCGGAAAACGATAGCACTGCTGAAATGACGAAATCCCGAACCGCGCTGACGTTCTTTGCGATCTGCCTGACGCTTGTTTGCGTCGTGCATTGTTTTGCGATGCCTGCATCAGCACTCGCACAGCAACCCGCACCCGCCCCGGCGGGAGTGTCGGCCCCTGCCCCGCCGCCGCAAGCACCGTCCCTTTCTCATCCGGCCGCCTTCTACCGGGGCAATGCTCCCGGTCTGAACGGATTCTATGTGAATCTGTTTGCGTTCATCCCGGTCCTCGGGCTGTTCTTCCTGTGGGTCAAGCTGAGCGCCTGGATCGACGAAGATTCCGACGCACTCAAAGTTCGTCGCGATTTCTGGAATTCGATCGTGGTGGTCAGTGGTCTGGTGGCGTTCCTTCTGGCCCTGATCATGCCCGCGATCCTGCTCGGAGGCGCGGCCTGCCTGATCGTGGCGGGCGTCCCGATTGGCATGTATATCGTCGAACGTAATGCGCAGGTTCCCGCGTCGGGGCGCGTGATGACGCCGCGGCACTTGAAGAAAGTCGCCAATCAAACGCTCGGTCGATTCGGCGTCCACTTCGGTGAGCGTGAAGGGGGAGTGGACCTCGCCGACGTCCCCATCGAATTTATTGGCAAGAGTTCGCAAGGTGGCGATCGCGAAGAGGATCGGTCCCGACAGGTGAAGAGTTCTCGAGGCTATCAGGCTGCCAAAGAACTGGTCTACGACGCGATTCAACGACGCGCGACCGACGTTCACCTGGAGCCGTCCGACGGCGAAATGGCGATTCGTCTGCGAATCGACGGCGTCATGTTCCCCGCTGAGCCGTTCGACATGGAAACGGGCAACGCGGTTATCAACATCTTCAAAGTCCTCGGCGCGATGGACATCACCGAGAAACGTCGTCCGCAGGACGGAAGTTTCCGGGCCGAGGTCGCCGATCGCTTCGTCGACTTTCGTTCTGCCACTCAAGGCACCCGCTACGGCCAAAAAATCAGCCTGCGATTGCTCGACCAAGGTAACGTGGTCGCGCAACTCGCGAAGCTTGGGATGCGTAAAGGGCTATACGAAAAAATCAGCAACGTCATCAGTGAGCCGCACGGCCTCATGCTGTGCTGCGGCCCGACTGGTGCCGGTAAGTCGACGACCCTTTACGCGGGCATCAACTCGATTGATCGATACGGCAAAAATATCATCACGATCGAAGACCCGGTCGAATATCGGATGGAGGGTGTCAACCAGATCGAGATCAACACGAAGGCGGGACAGACCTTCGCCGGAACCCTTCGCAGCGTGCTCCGGCAGGACCCCGACGTCGTGCTGGTCGGTGAAATTCGTGACGCCGAGACGGCCGGGATCGCCTGTCAGGCGGCGAATACCGGACACATGGTGCTCTCGACGATCCACGCCAACGACACGATTACGGCGTTGTTCCGCCTACTGGAATTGGGCGTCGAACCGTTCATGGTGGCGAACTCGTTGAGCGGATTGATTGGTCAGCGTTTGGTGCGT
Organism: Stratiformator vulcanicus; assembly: GCF_007744515.1. NCBI lineage: Bacteria > Pseudomonadati > Planctomycetota > Planctomycetia > Planctomycetales > Planctomycetaceae > Stratiformator > Stratiformator vulcanicus. Next base: position 3,877,781 of record NZ_CP036268.1, on the reverse strand, counting down.
CGGCTCTGCCCCGATTGCCGGGTGGCGTATAAGCCGAAGCCGGAGTTCTTGCAGAAAGTCGGAATACCACCAAAGAAGGTCGACGTCTTCTACAAGCCGCCGGCAGGAGAGAATGACTGCGAGACTTGTGGCGGCACCGGGTTCCGAGGGCGGATCGGTGTCTACGAATTCCTGCAGATGAGCGACGAACTGAGCGATCTTGTTCGCGAGAAAGCCTCAATGAATGCGATTAAAGCAGAGGCCCGCAAGAACGGGATGCTCAGCATGCGGGAAGAGGGACTCCGGCTGATCGTGCGGGGAGTCACTTCGGTCGATGAATTGCTGCGAGTGGTCAAATAGCTTCCATGTTTCGGTTCCTTCCTCAGCTTCATAACAACTTGTGTCCGAGCAATTCGGGCACGTCGAATCGGATCGGCGGGGTTCGTCCATGATCGACATCCTGATTGTGATCGTGATTGCCGGGGTGACCTGGTGTGTCGCCTCAGGCGGTGCCCATGGGGCAGTCACGACGTTTTTCAGCACGCTGTTCGCCGCGATCATCGCAATGAACTTCTTTGAGCCGATCGCCGGGGCGCTATCCGGCGCGCTCGGAATGCAGGCCGATATGGTCGCGCTGCTCGGTATTTTCGCGGGACTGGCGTTCGGATTCCGCTTCGCCGCCGATTCACTTTCGCCCCGCTTCGTCGCCGTTCACGCCTATGCCCACGAAGGAATTCGCTGGGTGGGCGGACTGATGACCGGGTATCTCGTCGCGGCCATGCTGCTGATCGCCGTACACGTTTCTCCTTTTCCGGAACGATTTCTTGGGTTCGAACCGCTGCGGCGGAATCTGTTCGATATCTCCGCGCCCGATCGTCAATTTCTCGGCTTCTTCCAATACCTCACGGAGAAGCCGTTCGGCTCGCGCAACGGGCGCATTTTTGACGGACGAACGGCCGTCGATTGGCAGGTGCCTCGCGCCGCCGTCGATATTAACCCGTCGGAGGTCGTGATGCCCGATTTCGTAGTCCGGTACGCGTCCCGCCGAGGGAATTTGTCGGGACCGGCGATGATCGGCCCCGGTGCTCCTTCGCAGAGTGCTCCCGCCCGCAGCGGACCGAACTTCTAATGCAAGGTCGGCCGACAGTGCTTGACCATCACTGGTCAAGTGGCGGTGTCGCCTTATTCGGTCAACGCTGTTTGGTCGGCGTCGACCGCTCTCATTACGTCATGTCGTACTTTTTCAGTTTGCTGAAGAACGTACTGCGCGGGATGCCCAGGCGACGGGCGGCGGCCGATTTGTTCCCCCCTGTAGCCTCAAGTGCCTCGACCAATTGAGTCTGCTCCGACGTGTCCCCTGCACTGTCTGAACTCGCAGTCGGCGGTAATGCGTCGTCCTCTTTCGCCGGGCTCGCAGTCGAGTCGAAACGATGTTCGAGCTGACCGGGCGGCCGAGCGACTTTGAGTGAGCGTTGTTGGGCCGGGATCCGATTTCGTCGCGACAGCGCGGCCATCTCGGCCGGAAGATCGGCGGGGCCAATTTCGTCTCCGTCCGCGAGGACAACGGCGCGTTCCATGACGTTTTGAAGTTCCCGCACGTTGCCGGGCCAGTCATGCCGCATCAACATCGCAAACGCCGCTTCGGAAATACCTCGTACCGCGTGCCCGCTCTTTCGGGCGGTGCTATGCAAGAAGGTATAAGCCAACTCGTAAATGTCTTCCTTGCGATCGCGGAGCGGCGGGACGGTGAGGCTGATCACGTTAAGCCGGTAATATAAATCATCTCGGAATTGCCCGAGTTCGATCAGCGATTCCAGGTCGCGATTGGTCGCCGTAATCAGCCGCACATCGACGCGGATCGATTCGCTCCCACCGACTGGCTCGAAGCAGCGTTCCTGCAGAACTCGAAGCAGCTTCACCTGTGTTTCCAAGGAGATGTCGCCGATCTCATCGAGAAATAACGTCCCGCCGTCAGCGGATTCGAAGCGTCCGACTTTGTCGCGATGGGCCCCAGTAAAAGCGCCTTTGACGTGACCGAATAGTTCGCTCTCCAGCAGCGAGGGGGCGAGCGATGCGCAATGCACCTTCACGAACGGCCCATCTTTGCGGGAACTATTTTCGTGCAGGACCTGGGCGAGCAATTCCTTGCCGGTGCCGCTCTCACCGCGGATTAACACGGTCGCATTTGTCCGCGAAACTTTTTTGACCGTATTTAAAACCTCCGCGATCGCGGGACTGTCGCCACGGATGACGTCGCGTCGGAATTCGGAATCCTGACGATCCACGATCAGGCTGCGTCCGTACGAGAGCTCGAGTTCAGATCGCAATGCGGCCATCTGCCGGGCTTGAACCGCGATGGTTTCGTCACGTCGATCGAGTTCGTCATCGAGTTGCAGTCGGATCGCGAACAGAGCGGACGTCAGTTGCCCGACCGCATCGAGAAAGGCTAAATCTTCGGCCGAGAAGCCGCCGTTCGGTTTGCCGCCCAGAGCAACGAATGTCGCAACGCCGTTGGAATCGGGCAGGCCATACACGAGTCGGGCGGCCGGGATTTGCTTCAAGACGGCTTGAACAGGAGTCGGGTCGTTTAATGCGGCCGGAACCCGCTGAATGGCTCCCGATTGCAATTCGCTCACGAATCGCGGCGTCACTTTGACTTCCGAGGCAAACTGACGAACGCCGTTCTGCGCGGCGAGCTTGTAGTTGTACGGGCTTGACGCATCCCGACGATAAAGGGCCGCGGACGAGACGCCGAGTCCTTCGTGGCACGACTTAAGAATTTGCGTACCGATCGACTCCGGATCGGTCGCGCCAGCGAAGGCTCTTTTCACGTTGCCGATCGCCTCATCCAATTGATATTTATCGCGATAAAAACGTCGATCGACAATGCCCTGCAGGCGGTCACGAATCCAAAGCAAAGCCACCGCGACGACCGCCACAACCAACGACGTTTGGATGGCCGCTTCGGTCGTGTCGCCGGCGTTCTCCTGATGTCCGGTCATGCTGACCAAGCCGATCACCAGTCCGAACACGACGCTGATTGCTGCGGTGACGCCGAGATAGCGGCTGCCTCGGCCCAAAATCTCGTCGATGACCAGGAGTCGTTCCTGCCCGATTCCGGCAATGTACGCGATATTGAATCCTAGTCCGATTAGCAGCATGGGGATGCGAGCGCCGCCGAAGGCGAATGTCGGACGGTCGAAGACTGCCAGTCCGATGACGTAGGCCAACGGAATCAGACCGAAAGCCGCGGCAATCAAGATCAGCCGGGAATGCGATTTGACGGAAGACTCCGAGGTGCGGATGAAACCGCGAATGAGCGCCACGCAACTAAGCAGATAGAGGCTGCCGGCGAAGATGAGGAAGCCTTCGACTCCCGTGCGGAGCAATCTCAGGATGTACTCATTCTGCGTGACCTGTTCGGTCGTCGAATCCGCTCCCGACGCGACCGTCGCGGCAATGATCCCGGCGACAATCACGAACGCGCCACCCAATCCCACGACGTACGGAATCGCCAGTAATCGTCGGGCGGGAGTCTGAAGCGGCGGATAGGGCTGCGGGAACGTCAGGAAGAAATGGAGCGTCACCGCGGGCAGAAGCATCCCGTAGACGGCGAACGGCGCGAGGAGCCAGACGCTGTTCGCGATCGTCCACCAGTGAAAGCCGCCGAGATAAGCTCCGAGCGTGACGGTCAGCATTAGAAAGAACATGCGGGCGACCGGATCGTACGGTCGATTCCACCACGCCAGGCCTGCGATTGCCGAGAGCGTCAGGTGCGGGATGAGCCACGCGAGGGTGAAGGCGAAGTCGGTCCAGGGGGTCGACTGCACCTCAATATATGATGTTCGCGTCCGCTGCTCAGCCTGTGAGAAGTACTTTGCGCGGACCCACATCCGCGGGCCGTTCGCTTCGACCACAATCGGGTTGATCAGGAACTTCGCCCAGACCTCCTCGGTCTCAGCATCGACCGGCCAACTCTTGCGATCGTTGATGTCGAATGTTCGTTCATTGGCCTCGAAAATATCGATCAACGTATAAGTCGGCACGCCCGCCAGCGAGAGCAGGCGATCACCCGGTTGAGGCCTGCCGGCGTCCGGAAGTGCGACGGCCAAGCCGGGGGTTCCGCGGATAATCACGCCCTCGGCTTGTTCGCCGGGCGACTGCTCCGCTTGATCGTCGACCAACAGGCAACGAATCCGGATGTCGGGCGTCGATGCCACGTAGATCAAGACGGCGATCGCATAGGCGTGGGTCACCAGCGCGAGCAACAGAATCCAGAGTCGACTTCGAGAAAACATGATCGACCGTCAAGGGGCGCCGATCGGCGCCGACACGTTTCTGACAATACGAACAGCGTGACGCCTCGGCGCCGAAAAAGCAATTGTCGGCGCCGAATCGGGAGAGGCATACAAGCGATTGCTGATCAGACGGGGTTGAATGGGTTGTTTGGGTTGTCCTGAAGCAGGGGGAATACGGCTTTATCACAATTCTTTGCGATTCTGACCTATGTCTCAGGGTTTGCGGAACGGTATTTCCTCCTCTGCGGGTTGACCCAGTGAGCCCTCGGGCTGACAGGCGAAGTTTGACCGGCTGAGGAAGGTTCCACTGATTGCAGCCTGACCCACTCTGCAGTCCGCTATCTCCCCATCTTGCCGTCAATGACCCAGCTTCGCTTGCCCTCGAGGGCTCTCTTTATGCGCCGGCCACGACCCGCTGCTCATGGCAACACGAGCGTCGAACGGGCTCGCCTCAACACCGCCGCGGCGACTTCGATTTGGCGGTCTCGCCGTAATTGAAGCGGATCGTCTTGGGGAAGGCTTCGACACTCATACCGCTCGGCGGTTTGCCCGTCTGTCGAACCTGTTCCAATGAAGATAACTCCGTCCTGCCCGGCAGGGGCATTCGGTCCGAGATGACCGGTGACCGCCAGCGCCACCGTCGCGTGTGGGGTTGAGGACAAGACGCCACGGGCCATCGCCTGCGCGACTTCCCGGCTGACCACCCCGTGGCTGTCGATGAAATCGGGGGCGATACCAAGCCAGGCCGACTTGGTCGCCTCTTGGTAGACGACCGCCGATCCCGCGAAAACCTGTGACGCACCCGGCTGCCGTGTGATCGCGGTCGCGATCAATCCACCGGTGCAACTCTCCGCAAGGACGAGGCGATCCCCGCTTCCGCGGAGTGCTTCCAAGAGGTTTGCGGCGAGGTTGTCCAACTCTGTCGGAAATGAGTTGTGATTCATGGCAGTTCGTTAGAGTGTGCGGCGGGAGTCTGCTCGCGCCCGTCGAGCGTCTGAGGGCGGTAATCCTACAGTGTCCTCAGCGGACTCGCCCTTGACGGCACCTTGCTTGAGCGATTGCGCCTTTGAGATTCATCGTTCCGGGGGCGGCGAAAGCGCCGTCCCCGGCCACCCGATGTTAGGAATCGGTTCATGATCAAATCGAGTTGGAAGTGATGGCTCAATCGCCCCCGATGCGCGTGCGAGATGCTCCGGTCGCGAATCGTCGACCTCCGAATGTTCGGTCGCCAAGAAGGCCTCGGCAAGGTGAATTTGCGGCCGAATTCATGCCGGTTTCACGCGCAGAAGTTGCGGAGTTGTGCGATGTCGTCAAAGGCTGAAAAACCGTTGTCGTCGGACGCCATCTCATGCCGATCGTAGAAAGGTATGTATCCGGAGACGGGGTCGGTTTGCGGCAGGGACGCTCGCAGGTCGGACGGAATCGCCATCGCGTCCCGCTCCGGAGTCGATGGTATGACCGGCGAACAATCATTCTTCGGCCGGATACCACTGTGCTTCGCGGTGCTGTCGGTAAGCGTGGTCGCGTGCGGGGATGATAGCCCGGCAGAGCCCGCGCCGGCGAAGTCGCTGCATCAGACATTTGCGCCGCCCCGGCGTCTGATGCCGCAGGCAGTTGCCGATGCCAAGCCGATTTCGATCGATTCGCAGATCGGCGACACCATCAGCAATTTGCCGAGTTCGAAGACTGTTGCGAACGCGAATCAACAATCGGCGTCCGAAGCGACGCTGCCCGGATTCGCCGCGTCGCTCTCCCAAGTCTTGTCAATCGATTCGGAACAGCGTCGGAACAATCCTCCTGCTTCCACGCGATTGGTGGGCGGGAAGTCGGATTCGCATCAGCGAAATATCGACGACCTCGTCAACGTGATCCGCGAGGGAGACGGCGATAAAGCGACGCAAGCCCAGGCATTGCGAGGCCTGCCGCTCGAGCGGCTCGATCGACGCAATCGCAGCCGGGTCGATAGCGTGCTGCGAGACGTCAGCATGTTTCGCCGGTTGCCGCTGATCGAATTCGAGGCCGATCCCGAAGTTTATCGCTATTTCCTGGAGCATCCCGACGTCGCCGTCAGCGTGTGGCGGGCGATGGGTGTCTCCAAAGTGCGGCTGACGCAAGTAAAAGACGGCGTGTACCGCACCGACATCGGGGATGGCTCCGTCGGCGATCTCGAACTGCTCTTCCACAGCGAGGCCGATCACCTTGTGCTGGGGACCGGACAGTTCTCTCACCCGCTGCTGGTCAAGCCGATCCGAGCGACCGCCCTGTTCCACCTCGAAACGGGATTGATGCGAAACGACGAAGGCAAGACCGTCGTGCGGTGCCGTGGTTCGATGTTCGTGTCATTCGCGTCTGGCGCGGTGGAAACGGCGGCGAAGTTGGTTTCGCCGGTGACGAACTACGTTGTCGATCGAAACTTTCGCGAAGTCGCCCTGTTCGTTCACATGATGAACCTGGCGATGCAGCGGCAACCGGGCTGGGTCGAGCGAATCGCCTCGCGACTCGACGGCGTGCCGGAAGAGCGAAAGCCCGAACTGGTTAAGCTGACCGCCCGCGTCTATGTCCACGAGATGCAGCGCAAGGGCGACCTCTCCAGCTATCAAGAGTTGCCGGTGCGTACGGCCGTCTCAGAGCCGCGCTGATCGTCCGGCCGATTTTCGTCGGAGCTCTTGCGTTTCGCTGCGGCGGAGCCGCGAAGCGGGCGACGGATGAAGCGGATCACCATCAGCACGATCAATAGCGGCACGCCGAGCTTCGGGCTGATCGCGACGAGCAGCAGCGTCGCCACCCAGATCGCTACGCCTAAGGGCGATAGCCTTGCCCACGCGGCTTCGCGGTTCTTCGATGGCAATGCCAGCCAGAGGGCGGACATCAACAGTCCGACGCGGATGAAGCCCGCGTATAACGAGGGCTTATGCGGCAGGAAGAGGTAGCTTCCGCCGGCGCCGAGCAGGCAACCGAGGGCGATCAGCCCGACGAGCCGGGGATTGAGGTCGAGACCCTTTGGCGACGTTTCAGTCATAACCGACTATGCCCCGAGTCGGGTGGCGGTCGCAACCGACCTCTAAGGTGATCGAGAGATGTCACGGCTTTCGGCTTATCAGCCGCCTCGACCGATTTCGGGGTTTTGCAAAATTTACGATCTCTCTAGACTCCGCGCACATTCACATCGGTCGTGCGTGCGAGTCGAGTGCCCGGCGGCCGTTTTTGAGCAACAGGAGGGAAAGGATTCCCACCCATGAACCGCGAATCGGTTCGCTTTCTCCATGTATCGGGCTTAATTCCCGGTGGACGGCTCCACAGCCTGCCGGAACTACCGCAAGAGGGGCGTGAGATCGTTCACGCCGCCCCGTGGGAAGTCTTTGAGCACCTTTTCCAAGTGGCCGAGCAACAATCGGCCGACTTTTTGCTGGTGACCGATTCGCCCGTGCCGGCCGATTGGTCGCTCGGTGACGAAACTCGGCTGCGAGCCTGCCTCGAGCAGTGGCGGGCGGCCGGCAAGTCGGTTGTCTGGACGACACAGACGGCTCAATCCGAGACCGCCGCCGCATTGCTGGGAATCGACGGGTTGACGGTGCTCGATCACGAGCCGGGCGTCGTTCTCGATGTCTCGGCCGATGGTCGTCCGATCGCGTCGATCGAATCGGACGCGGCGGGACGGCTCCATCACCGGACTCAACACGAGCGAAGTTCCCATCCCTACCGTATTCCCCGCATCATCTGCCTGCACTCGGAGGGGAGTCATCGCCAGGACTTGCTGTCCGATATTCACTTCGGCGAGGAGCATTCGGAGCTGTCTCAGAATGCCGTCCGCGCAGACGACCTGGCCGCTGACTACCTCGTCCTTCCCGCCGATCGCACCGGCGATCGCTCAGTGCGACGAGGAAGCCGGGTTGCCGCGCATACGCCGGGAGCCGTGCTTCCCTGGCAGCCGGAGCAAGACGGATCGCGCGGCGTGAGCCTCGTGGAACTTCGTCCCGAGTCCGCCCCGAAAATCAACTTCATTGCAGCTTCGGCCGTTCGGCGAATTGAAGTGTCGATTCAGGTTGATGAGTCTTCGACGACCGATGATGTCGTTCTGACGGCCATGGAGCGCCTGACGGAATGGCGATCGGAACGCTTCGAGAAGCTGTGGATCATCAAATGGACCATTCGCTCGTCCGAAGCAGATACACGGCGTTGGTCATCCTCGAAGCTGATGCGAAAACTCGAACGCGAGTTGGCTGAATTGGATGCTCCAGCCGGCCCGCGTTTGATAGCCCATGAGATCGCCGTGCAGAGCGATCTGGCGATGTTGGCCGATCGGGCTAGTGCCGAAAGTGTGCGGCAGTTCGCTCAGTTAGTTCGCGACAGTTCGAGCGACGACATTTCGGACCCGATCGATAGTTTGCTCGGCGAGGTTCGGTGGGACCCTGCCGTCGAACGTCGGATTCGGACGCTACTTCAATCGGTCGATCCGAACACCGCTCGATCGCGAGCCGGCGCGATGGCTCACCTCTTGGAGCAAGAATACAAGGCCGCGTGAGCGTTCGCTCGCACCAGAGTTTCGCTCGAACAAATGCAGCACAAATGCAGTACAGAAACTGACAGACTGACTTGATCGCACGCCCGTAAGACACAGTCGATCGCTCCCGTCGGGAGCACATCAAGGATGCACGGATGCAACTGAATAATCTCGATGTCGAGCAGTACGGAGCGTGGAGCGATCTCTCCCTGTCGCTACGGGAGGGAGACGTCAACGTCATCTACGGCCCGAATGAAGCCGGAAAGACGACGCTCAGCCGGTTCGTCCGGGGAATGCTGTACGGCTTTCCGTCGGCCGATCGCCGGGGCCGTCCCTATCCGGAACCGGGCTCAGGACAACTCAGGCTCCGCACCGGGGGCTCGACTCACACGATCCGCCGCTCCGATGCTTCGAGCGGTTTTGATCGAATCGTGATCGCCGACGAGCACGGCCGATCACACGACGCCGGTTGGCTCGATCGGTCTCTCGGGAATGTCTCTCGCGAGGTCTACGAAGCCGTCTTCGCGATCGATTTATACGAACTCCAAGAACTGGCAACGCTCGAAGAGGCCGATTTCGCCGATCGAATCTACGGCCTTTCCCTCGGCGATCAGGGTCGCCGCCTAATCGACGCGTCATCGCTTTCCGAGCGTGCCCGCAGTGTGATCATCACACCGGGCTCCCAGCCGGCCGGACGCCTGATTGAATTACTGAAGCAGGAACGTGACCTGCAGTCACGACGGTTCGTGCGGACCGACTCGCGCACGGAATACGCGCGGTTGACGGCGGAGCGCGATCAGATCGAAGCCGCGTTGGAGCGTGACCGTCGACGACAGGGCGAAATCCGAAGTGAATTGTCCGGGCATCGTTTCCTCGACAAGGTCTACCGCCCTTGGAAGCAGGTTCGCCAATACCGCGATGAGCTGAATCGATTGAAGAGCTCCGCCGGCGTTCCCGATGGCGGGCTTCGACAACTCGATGCGCTATCGAAAGAACTGGAAACGCTCACGCGTGATCGAGATGAACTTAAGGCTCGGGCCGCTGACCTGAAGCGACAGGCCGACAAATTGTCGGGTGATGCGGAGATCGAAAAACACGGCGAAACGATTCGGCTGATGGTCGGATTTCGCGGCTGGGTCGCGAGCACGCAGGAGAAGCGGGATGCCGCGGCCGAAGACCTCAAGCAGGCCCGCAGCAGCTACGACGTCGCTCGGGTCGGGACGCCCCGGCAGTGGGGAGAAGATCGACTCGCCGCCCTCGATAACGAAGCTTTGAGCCTGAGCACTCTCTCAGAGGCCTCGGAAGCCTATACGAACTCGGTGACTTATTTGACGAGTTACCGTCGACGTTACAAACGGCTCAGAGAACGGGTCGGTCGGCGCGAGGCTTCGCTGGAACAACGACTGAAATCGCTCGGCACCACCAGTCCCGACGAAGCCGTCGAGGCCACGAAGCAGCGAATCGACGCTCTCGAAGCGCTGGCCGACCTTCAGCGCAAAGAAAACGGCGTACTGCTCAAGACCCGCACGATCCGCGATCAGGTCGAGGGACTCGCGGCCGAACTGGAGATTCCGGCTTGGATGTACTGGGTGTTCGGCCTATTTACTGCCGGAGGTGCCTTCTTCGTGCTGATGGGTTTGATCGCTTGGATCAGCACCCAGTTCGTAGAAAACGGCACGACCATTTTTGGTTTCAGCACCAACGTGGTCGTCGGACTGATCTACATGCTGCTCGGCATCACCTGCGGCGGCCTCGCGTTCAAAATGAAGCTGCACTACGAAGAAGCCGTGCGGAAAGTGACCGACGGACTCTATGACGATTTGCGTCGCGAAGAAGTTTCGCAGCGTGAACTGCGAATGGAAATCGAACGATTCTTCCGAACTCCCCAAGGCCGCTCGTTGCAGTCGCTCGACGACCCATCGATCGACTTGGGCGGGCTGATCCGCGCCGAACACCGCCGGCTGGCCGATTTGGAACGCCTGCCGGAACTGCAAAAACGTGTGACGGCGAGCCGCCGCAAACTCGCCGAAGCGCGCGCTCGATATCGTCGGATTCAACAGGAATCGGACGATGAACGCCGCACGTGGTGCGAAACGCTGTCGTCTCTCGGAATTCCCGAAACACTCGAGTCGTCTGAGGCATTCGAGCATTGCCGAACGATTTCGGCGGCTGCCGCTGCCCTGCGAAATTGGACCGAAGCCAAGTCGCGCCACCAATCGCTCGACGCGACTCTGCAGTCATTCGGCAAAGAGTTGGAACGAGTCGGACGGGCATTGCATCTTTGGAATGTGGATCGAACTCGACCGGTCGAAGTACTCGATCGCTGGGCCGAACAACTGACCTCCTCACGCGATCACGCTCACCGGCGACAGACGTTGCTCGACGAATATCGCCGGGCGACCGACGAATCGGCCGATTGCGAAGCGCGGGCCAAAGAGGTTTCCCGCCAGCGGCAGGTCCTGCTGACCAAAGCGGGTGTTGCAACCCGCGAAGAATATGAAAATCTCTATCGTCTGGCCGAACGGCGTCAGGAGGCCGAAGAGTTCCTGACGATCGCCGAGGCAGAATTGGAAGCGGCTGCTTCCGACGAGCCGCAACTGGCCATCGTCGAAGAAGACCTGGAGCGGTTCGATTCCAAAGAGAATAGCGAAGCCATCGAATTGCTGACGATGGAACTCGAAGACTTATCCACAAAGATCGAAGAAGCCCGGGAACGCCGGGGCGAGATCGGTCGCGAACTTGAAACGCTCACCTCGGCCGATGACCGAAGCGAAGTCGACTACGAGCTCGCCCGCGTCGAGCATCAACTCGACCAAGTCGCCGGAGACTACCTCGCCGCGAACCTCGCCCAACGGACGTTCAACTCGATGCGCAGTGAGTTGGAGCGCAACTGTCAGCCGCCGGTGCTGGCCGCGGCCTCTGATCTACTGTCGCAGATGACACGCGGTCGGTATCACCAATTGCGATCGCCGATTGGCACGAAAGATATTTTGGTGACCGATGACCGCGGTGAGGAGTGGTCGCTCGATTGTCTCAGCGGCGGAACGCGAGAGCAGATTTTCCTGTCGATCCGACTCGCGCTCGTCGCGACGCTCGCGGACGAAGGGATCGAACTACCGGTTCTGATCGACGACGTGTTCGTCAATTTCGATCAGGAGCGGACCGAAGCAGCCGCTGAGACGATCATCGAGTTCGCCCGGCAAGGTCGGCAGGTCCTGTACTTCACGTGTCACCTGCACCTCGCGCACCTGTTCCAATCCCGGGGCGTCGAGCCAATTTGGTTGCCCACCCGCGAGCGAACCCCCGCACCGCGAATGGCTGGTTAATCGAGCCCAACAAGCCGCGGACCTACAAGCCGCGCACGTAGTAAGCGGATAAGGATGACCGAGCGCACGTCAATTCACGAACACCCGGCGTTGTTCGCTGACGGGCGACGGCGATGCGGGTTGTTTGGCCGACTCGTGACTAGTCACCGATAAACGCAGTTCCTTCGCGGCGGCTTCGACGATCTCGCCGTCGATGGCTAAGGCCCGACGATTGGCGCCGATGATCAGGGCAAGTTCGCACAGGGAGTTGATTGTCCGGGGGACGCGACCGGAAAGTTCGGCGATCACCCGATAGCCCTCCGGCGTAAAGATTTCGCCGTTCGCATCGTCTCCAAGCTGCTGTCGAACGTAAGGTTCGATCTCGTGCGCGGCCAATGGGCCGACCTCGATTTTCAATCGACCCGCGGTCAGCGAAGTCGGCAGCGCCTCCGCATTCGCTGCCGACACGACAGCGGTCATCCGCGCCGAGAACTGTTCGAGCAGCCTGATCAGTGAACTGGCTTCGCGGGCGAAACTGGGAGTGCGGTCGACGTCGTCGATCAGGACGACGGTGTGCATGGCAGCCTCGCTCCGCGTTGCCAATTCCTCATAGAGGCGGCGATGGCTGCGGTCTTCGTCAGAGGGGAGAAGGCGACGGGTCAGATCATCGATCAAACCGCCCTCGCCGATCGCGCCGAGCCGGCAGACGGTTCTGCGGGTCCGTCCGAGGCCTTGCTCCAAGATCGTCAGGAGCAGACTTTTTCCGCATCCGGCCGCTCCGGTGATGACCGCAACGCCGTGCTGCTCTTCAATGCAATACAGAACCCGCGACATCGCTTCGTCGTGGCCGAAGCCGGCGTAATAGCAGTCGGGGTCGGGCCGGTCCGCGAACGGAGAGCCTTGAACGGACCAATGCTGACGATACACAGGCTGCCTCGGCTGCGAGATGGGGATGCCGAACGGCGCGGCGAAGAAATGCGCTTATGTTATTATCGGCAGACAATGCGGGCGTCATCAGACGCTTATCCTCTGCGCGCGGAGCAAGTGTGTCGGAACGATTCTTTGTGGAGCAGTTGGAAGTCGGGGAAATCCGGCTCGACAAAGGCGAGTCGCAGCATTTCGCCACCGTGATGCGCGGCACCGTCGGTAGCACTGTTCAACTCTTCGATGGCACCGGCCGCGAGGCGTTCGGAAATGTCACCGACGTTTCGAAGAAGTCGGTCAGAATTTTGGTTGAGTCGGTTCAGTTGACCGAGCAACCCGAACCGCGTCTGACGCTGGCGGTCGCCCCGCCGAAAGGAGATCGGTTCCGTTGGCTCATCGAAAAGGCGACGGAACTCGGGGTGGCCCGCGTGATCCCGCTGATTACCGAACGCAGTGTCGTCGATCCGCGCGACAGCAAACTGGAACGACTCCGGCAGAACGTCATCGCCGCCTGCAAGCAGTCGGGCCGCTCGCGACTGATGGTCATCGATCGACCGATCGCCTTGCCGAAGTTGCTGAAGCAGGCATCCGAAGAGCAAATCGTGTTGCTCGATCCGCACGGATCGACTGATCCTGTCGGAATCAAAGAAACTTCAACGACGACCGCGTTTATCGGCCCAGAGGGCGGGTTCAGCGACGAGGAACTGAAGTTGTTCGAAGAGCTTGAGGCCACGAAAATCCGCTTGGGATCGCATATTCTTCGGACCGAAACGGCGGCGATCGCCGCTGCAGCGCGATTGGCATTTCGAGAGTGATCGACAGACTTGTCGGCCGGTGTCGATGCGGTGCCATTTTATCCGCGACCGCTCAGGCGTAGCATTCGGCACGCGATTGTTGGTCCCGTCTTAACCGGCTTGTTCCGTTTTCAGATGCGTTGCGATGCTCAAGGTCCCGAACCTCGCCCTGCCCGTCGAAGAACCCGAGGAGTCTGTCCCAAGGATTCTCGCCAAACAGATCGGATGCGCTCCGGGCGATCTGCCGCGCTGGCGGATCGTGAGAAAGAGTCTGGATGCCCGGCAGCGGTCGAACTTGCGATTTGTCTACACGGCGGTCGTCGAAGCACCGGAGGAATTTCGCGTCTCACAGCGGGGAGCGGTGCAGGCATTTGAACCGCCGCAATTTGATGATCCTGATCCGGGTCAGGAACCGACCGACGATCGGCCACTGATCGTCGGATCGGGTCCGGCCGGCCTCCTGGCCGGATATTATCTCGCCAGGAAGGGATATCGGCCGCTGATTATCGAACGCGGGCGGCCCGTCAAAGAACGTGTCGCCGCCATTCGGGCTTTTGATGGCGGCGGCGAATTCGAACCGGAGAACAATTACCTGTTCGGTGAAGGCGGGGCCGGTGCCTTCAGCGATGGCAAGCTGACGTGCCGCGTGACCGGGGCCGATGTCGATTACGTGCTGGAGCGGTTCGTCGAATGCGGCGGCCGCGAGTCGCTGACCTACGAGCATCGGCCACACCTCGGCAGCAACAAATTGCCGATGATCTGCCGGAACTTTCGCCGCAAGATCGAAGCTTTGGGCGGCGAGTACCGCTTCGATACGACGCTGGAGGGCCTCGATATCGTTGATGGTCGGGTCCGCGGCGCCATGACCAGCGGCGGTTACGTGAAAACGAATCAACTGTTGCTCGGAATCGGACATAGCGCCCGAGACACCTATGAGATGCTGCTCGCCGCCGGGGTGCCGCTGCTGCCGAAAGCGTTTCAATTGGGGCTGCGGATCGAGCAACCGCAAGAGATCGTGAATAAGCACAAATACGGGCGCGAGAGCTATCTCGATATTTTGGGCGCGGCCGATTACTCGCTCGTCGCGAACGGCCGGCGAGATCTTTATACGTTTTGCATGTGCGCAGGCGGATGGATCATTCCGAGTGTTTCGGAGCCGCGGCGTTTCTGCACCAATGGAATGAGCAACTCCCGGCACGATACCGAATGGGCCAACAGCGGCCTTGTCGTCACGCTCGAACCTCACGAGTTCGGTGCGAGTCATCCCCTCGCCGGGGTTGAACTCCAACGTCAATATGAGGCTGCTGCCTTTGAATTGGCCGGACGAAATTATCAGGTCCCGGTTCAGCGGGCGGACGACTTCGTCAACAGTCGCGCTCCGGCGACCGGCAGCCCGATCGACTGTTCCTATCGCCGCGGCTCCACGCCGTTGGAGTTGTCACAAGTGTTGCCACCCGTCATCGCGAATGCCGTTCGAGCGGGCCTGCCCGTGATGGATGAAAAATGGCGCGGCCAGTTTCTTAAGGACGCCGTGCTCGTGGGGCCTGAAATGCGTGGGAGTAGCCCGGTTCGAATCGACCGTGACCGGCGGTCACGCGTCTGTCCGGATATCGACGGCCTCTACCCGATCGGTGAGGGGGCGGGCTATGCCGGCGGAATCGTAACCGCCGCGGTCGACGGGCTGAGATCGGCACGAGAGGTGGTCCGGCGGTTCGCACCTGTCGGCTAATTGGATTTGGGTAAGTTTATTGTCATATGAGTCATTGCAATGAGTTTTTGCATTCGTAAACGTTATTTCGCAAACCTAACTATCCTTATTGGCGTGGGGCTGCTGTTTATTCAGGACTGCCCGGCTGAAGACAACAACATGATTAATTATCCGGATACGAAAAGGGTTGAGGTCGTTGACCGGTTGCATGGGCGGGACGTCCCGGACCCCTTTCGCTGGCTTGAGACCGACGTGCGAGAGTCCGAAGAGGTTGCCGCGTGGGTCGAGGCTCAGAACAAGGTGACGTTTCAATATTTGGAGCAGATCGAAAGCCGGGAACCAATTCGAGAGCGACTGACTGAGCTTTGGAACTATGAAAAGTTCGGCACTCCGTTCAAGGCCGGCGGACGATATTATTTCCGCAAGAATAATGGGCTTCAAAATCAGTACGTGCTCTACGTGCAGGATTCGCTCGATGAGAAGCCCGAGGTCTTAATTGATCCGAACGAGTGGTCAAAAGACGGGACCGTCGCGCTCGCGGGAACCGCCTTCAGCGATGACGGTCGCTACGTGGCCTACGGCGTGCAGGAAGCGGGCTCTGATTGGCGAACCTATCGCATTATGAATATTGCAGATCGTTCGCTGCTTGATGAGGAACTTAAGTGGATTAAATTTACGGGCATCTCATGGAAGCCCGACGGATCGGGTTTCTATTACTCTCGCTATCCGCAGCCCGATGAGGAAGCCGCGTTTCAGGACTTAAACCTGAATCAAAAAGTGTTTTTTCACAAAGTTGGGACGCCACAAAGCGACGACGTTCTCATCTACGAACGCCCTGATGAGCCGACATGGGGCTTTTACAGTGACGTGACCGAGGACGGCCGATATCTCATCCTCACGATCTTCGAGGGGACCGACCACGGCTATCGCGTTTACTACAAAGACCTTAATTCGGGCGACGAGGCTGCGCCAGATTTTGGCTTCCGCAGACTCATCGACAGTTTCGATCTTGAGTACAGCTTTGTTGCCGCGCGGGAGTCGACATTCTACTTCATCACGACGAAAGACGCTCCGCGGAAGCGGTTGATTTCTGTCGATGTATCAAAACCCGAAGTCGACTGGACCGAGATCGTCCCCGAAGCGGCTTCGGTCCTCGAAAGTGTGGATTTGGTCGCGGGTCAGTTTATCTGCGAATACCTGGAGAATGTGCGGTCCAAGGTGCTGCTGTATCAGGTCGATGGTACCCCAAGCGACGAAATTAAGCTCGATGGACTCGGCACGGCTGCAGGCTTCGGCGGCCGTCAGTCCGACGACGAGACCTTTTATTCGTTCTCGTCGATGATCACGCCGCCTAGCATTTATCGTTATGACTTCGACACGGGCGAGAGCGAGTTGCTCAATCGATCGGACATCGATATAGAACCTACCGACTACGTGTCGCGACAGGTATTTTGTGAAAGTGAAGATGGGACTCGGGTGCCGATGTTCGTCGTACACCGGCGCGGCATCGAACTCGACGGCTCTCACCCCACGTTACTTTATGGTTACGGGGGCTTCGAGATTTCGTTGATGCCGCGGTTCTCGATTACGCGGTTGATGTGGTTGGAACTCGGCGGCGTTTACGCCATGGCGAATTTGCGCGGCGGCGGGGAGTTTGGCGAACCGTGGCATCGTGCCGGCACCAAGGGCCAAAAGCAGAACGTGTTCGATGATTTTTTCGCCTGCGCCGAGTGGCTGATCGACGAGGGTTATACGACGCCGGAACGATTGGCGATTCAGGGCCGCAGCAATGGCGGGCTGCTCGTGGGGGCGGCCATCACCCAGCGACCCGAACTGTTCGGGGCCGCCCTCCCTGCGGTGGGGGTGCTCGACATGCTGCGGTTCCACCGCTTCACGGCGGGGCGCTATTGGGTCGACGACTACGGCTCCCCGGACGACCCCGAAGACTTTAAAGCCCTGCTGGCTTACTCCCCCTATCACAATTTGAAGGAAGGGACGCGCTACCCGGCCACTTTGATCACCACGGCCGACACGGATGATCGCGTGGTGCCCGGTCACAGCTTCAAATTCGCCGCGCGCCTGCAAGCGACTCATGCCGGCGATGCCCCCGTGCTGATTCGGATCGAAACGAAAGCCGGCCACGGGGCGGGAAAACCGACGAGTAAAATCATCGAGGAAACGGCCGATGAACTCGCCTTTTTGGTCGACCAGTTCAAGATGAGGCTGCCCTCGTTCGAAGACTGAGACAGAGGACCCAAACACGCTTTCACCCACTAGCGATTCGAGGATCACTCCCCGCACAGAGTCGTGAACAAAGTGGTGCTTTTGCGTCGGAGGCATCCGGTCAATTACGATAGACCTTTGTGACCATCCACGATCGATTCGGACTCTCGGTCGATCGGCTGGCGGACGGTTTCTCAGACTCCTGTCAGTCTCGACGTTCAACTGCGACGTTTAATGCCCACAACGTTCTTCTCCTGATCGGGCCATGATCGAAAACCGCTGGCTCTGGCCCTTCGAGCTACTTGAGAAAGTCGGCGAAGGGGGCATGGGAGTCGTTTACAAGGCTCGATTCGTCAAGAACGATCGCATTTTCGCGGTTAAGTTAGTGCCCACAGACATTAGCGATCAGACGATCCTCTCCCGCTTCGAGCGTGAGATTGAGATCGTTAAGGGTCTGAAGCATCCGAACATCGTGTCGAGTTTCGGTGGCGTCTGTGAAGGCGATCGTCGCTTCTACGCGATGGAGTTCATCGACGGGGGAACGCTCGATGACCAGTTGCGCGACAAGGGACGGATTTCTTCCGACCTGACGATTCTGTACGCCGGGCAAATGTGTGCCGGGCTGCAATTCGCCCATGAGCGGGGCATCATCCATCGCGATATCAAGCCGGGCAACTTTTTGCTCACGTCCAAGGGCCGTTTGAAGCTTGCCGACTTCGGCCTCGCAACGGTGCACGCGGCCTCAAAATTGACGGCTGCCGGGCGGACGTTGGGAACCTTTCGCTACATGGCCCCGGAGCAGATCCGCGGTCGCCCGGAGCCATGTCCACAGACCGACTTATATGCGCTCGGCGTGGTTCTGTTCGAATTGGTGACGGGGCAGCCCCCATTCAAAGCGGATAACCCGGCTGACGTCCTGAACCAGCATCTGAAAAAAGAACCGCCGCTGCTGTCGTCGGTCGTGCCCGACGCGCCTGACGAACTGGTCGGGGTGGTCGATAACCTGCTTCAAAAGGCGATCGAAGACCGCCCCGAGTCAGCCACCGAAGTGGCCCGTGCGCTCGACCGGATGGATGACGTATTTCTGGCTCCGGTCTCACGCACCGGACGATCAAAGAAGGCGGCCTCGAAAGACTCCGATCCTGAAGCGACCGTGACCGCCCCGGTGCGGCGGGGTTCGAGTCGAAGTACGTCGACACGATCAACGAAGACGGGCCGCACAAACGCGGGATTCCCCACCCGCTTCGAGTTTCCCTCGTGGTCGATCGCGGCAGCGGGTTCCTTGCTGCTGATCCTTTGCCTGTGGATATGGTCTCTCCGCGGCCCGGCAGTGGCTTATCAGCAAACCAGAAGTCATTGGACGGAAGTGCTGGCGACATCGAGCTCCGTCGAAGAGCGGGTGACGTCGGTCCGGGTGCTGGCGCATATGGCGATTGATGACGATCGCGCACTGGATGCCTTGGAAGCGGGGCTTGACGATTCCGAGACCGATGTCCGAGTGGAAACGATTCGAAGCATCGAGAGCCTCGGACCGCGAGCGAGCCGCTATGTGCAACAGATGACGCGGCTTCAACGCGAGGACGAAGAGTCTTCGGTCCGGTACGCGGCTTCGACCGCACGGGAAGCGATCAAGAAGAGCGACGACCTGTAATACTTAGGCGACGCCCTTGGTCCGTCGATCCGGCGTCGAATTGGTTATTCGCGATTCCGCAAGAACGTCGCTGTCGCCCTGAGGAATTCTTGAAGCGTCGAACGTTGCGGGTCGGGGATATTGACCTCCTCGAATGCTTCGTCCATCAGTTTGACCCACCGATCTCGCGCGGCTTGGTCAATCGCGAACGGCGCGTGCCGCATCCGCAGGCGTGGATGTCCGCGGTTCGTCAAATAAGCCTCGCTGCCGCCACAGCGGAAGATCAGAAAGTCACGCAGGCGTTGCTCGGCTTCGTCGAGCGCTTCGTCCGGATACATCGGTCGCAACAAATCATCGGTGGCGACTCGCCGATAGAACGCAGCGACGAGTTGCTCAATCGGAGCGGCCCCGATGGCCGGAACGATTTCGAATACCGGGTCGGGCCGGTCGTCGGTCGATTGCAATGCCACGGTCGATGGTATGAGTGAGAGGTTTCCGTGAGGTAACGAGAACGAGTAACGAGGCAGCCCCGTTAATCAGTGGTGGACGTCGTCTGCCCGCGTTTCGCATCGCGCCATGCTTTGTATTCATCAGCGACCAACGGGGAGAGCGTGACCCCGGGCGGATCTGTGACCAGGAATACGACGCCATCGACTGCGGCGAGATCGTCCACCAGTTTTTGCGGGTCGTGCTGCTGAAACTCGTTGACGAGTTCTGCCAGATTGACCTTTCCGCGGGCGTTGAGCAGAAGCGTGACGGCCCGTCCGCATGATGCGACGTCGATCGTCCGCATGTTCCAAACCCGGCCGATGATCGCCCCGAACAAATCGAACAGGCGCGGGGCGAACAAAAAGAGATTGGACGCTCCCCGCAGGACCGGATTCATGTCGCGCGGGCTTTGCAGGAGCAGCAGCCAGCCGGCACCGGTCATCTGTGAGACCCGAACTGTCGTATTCACGACCTCATTGCGAATTCGGACCGGCGCCCATGCCGCCTGCTCCACCCGCTTGTTGAGCCAGAACAAGGCGACAAGGCCGACCGAGGCGATGATGTGGAGGACGTACAGCGGGATCGAAAAGCCCAGCCAGACGGCCAAAAGAAAGTAGGATACGGCAAAGATAACGGCGTATGTGATCCCGGCTGCGACCATCGCCACCGGAAGCAGGACCGCAGCGACGACCAAATAGGTGATCAGGTCTTTGCGTAGTCGCTCCCGAACCCATGCCCGAACACCGTCGGGCTTGCCGGGTGCCAGGTCGGTATCAAAGCTCGCAAATTTCGACACGGATACCGCCCTGAAACTGATGCGCCGGACTGTCGTTGAAGTTCTTGAACGTCACCAGTGGCGAAGTCTAACCGACATTGCCTGCCGTCGTCGCCTCCGCCCGGAGTCCTGAGAAAAGATTGCCGAATCCCGATCTGCTTACCCGCTTCTGCAAAAACGGTGGTTGCGAGTCCGGCACAGACCGGGTAGGGATTGATAGGTCGGTGGGCCTCGAAAGGCAGTTACATGATTAGTGTGAACACGAACTTCCTCGTCGATCCTCTACCGGATCGCGTACCGATCTTCGCCGTCGGGCATATCGTCAGACATCGTCGCTACGGTTATCGGGGAGTCATTGTCTCGGTCGATGGTCATTGCAAGGCCGACCCGGCGTGGTATTTCGCCAACGTGACGCAGCCGGCCCGTGATCAGCCTTGGTATCATGTGCTGGTCGACGGCACCTCCGAATGCACCTATCCGGCGGAAGAAAATCTGGAAATGGATGACGCGGGCGATCCGCTGGCTCATCCGTTGATCGCGACTTACTTCGACGGGTTTGAATACGGCCGTTATCACCGCAACGAAGAGCCTTGGCCTGGGTTTTGAGGCCGCCAGTTGCCGCGGTTCGATTGCCGCCCGGCGACCTCCGCGCTAGGATCGCCCAGACTTTCAGCGCCCAGTTCCTCGCCGCGGTTTTGTTCATGTCGGAGCGACAGCAATTTCTTGACGACTTACGCTGGAAGAAATTTCCAGTGCTCGATGACGGGTTCGTCTGTCTCGTCGATGTGATGGGTGACGATGGCGCCGTCGTTCAGGCGGCCCGCGTCAGTTACGGCGAGGGAACCAAAAAGGTTTCGGATGACCGCACGCTGATCCGATATCTAATGCGGCACCGCCACTCGACACCGTTCGAAATGGCGGAAGTGAAATTGCTGGTGCGCGTACCGATGGATACGTGGCGGCAATGGATTCGGCATCGCACCGCGAACGTCAACGAGTACAGCACACGCTACTCGGTCGCGATCGACGCGGCTCAAGCAACGCCGCCGGACGCCTGGCGTTCGCAGGCTCAAAGTAACCGACAGGGAAGCGAAGGGTTTCTCCCCACCGAAGCAGGCGGCGCGCTGACCGACTCCGAGACCGAATTTCAGTCCGCGGCCCGTCACCTGTATGAACAGCGACTTGAAGCCGGTGTGGCTCGCGAACAGGCCCGCAAAGACCTTCCGCTTTCGACCTACACGGAAGCCTACTGGAAGATTGACCTGCACAATTTGCTGCACTTCCTCGCGTTGCGAATGGATGCCCACGCGCAACTTGAGATTCGTGAATACGCCGCGATGATCGGGGAGGAAATCGTCAAACCTCTGTTTCCGGTCGTGTGGGAGGCCTTCGAGGATTACCGGCTCGGATCGATGTTCCTGACCAATCAGGATCGGGGGGTCATCACCCGTCTGGCTGCCTCCGGTCATACCCCTCCCTATGGGGCTGACGCGTTTCTCTCAGCCCAGGATGACAAGTGGCGCGACCTGAAACGCTGCCGGGAAAGAGATGAGTGTCACCAGAAATTAGTCAAACTTGGGTTACTCACCGACGAGACGTCAGACGATTGACTTTGCAGACGACGGCGAGACTGTTAGCTTGTAGGCTGAAATTTTGACCGAGCTTTCGCCCGGTCCGTCCGATATTTGCACAATTCACGGGAGATTTGCGTGGTTCGGCTGCGGTTACGTGAGAATGAATCGATCAACGACGCGGTTCGGCGGTTTCGAAAACTGGTCGAACACGCCGGGATCAAGAAGGAAATGCGGCGTCGCGAGTATTACGAGAAGCCCAGCGACGAAAATCGCCGAGCCCGCCGACGTGCGGAACGTCGCGCACGCTTGAGCCGACTGAGCGGCAATTAGAGCAGACAGTAGTCCTGCCAGCGGCTTGGATTCTGCCGAACTGCAATCAGTTCGAATCAATTGAAATAGAAAGCGGGCGGTCAGATCACTCTGACCGCCCGCTTTTCGTTGACTATCTTCGGTCGTCGCGAAAATCGCTCTGCTCGAGCTTATTCTTCCTCGTCCGAATCGGTCTTCGCCTTCTTCTTGACAGGCTCATCGTCGGTATCCATCTCGTCGTCGAGTTCGACTTCGAGGGTCCCGGTCGAGTCACTGAGCGACACTTTGAGCGGTTGGATAAAATAGAGCTTCTTGGTCGCTTTGGCCCGCAATTGCTCCAGTTTTTCGTCGGCCTGCTTCCGCTCACCGTAGGTGAAACGGGCCTCTTCTTTCATGCTGCCGTTGAAGATCGCCCACATCAGGCGTTTTCGCGGCGCCTCTTTTTTTGTTCGTGCCCGGCTTGCCGATTTCTTACGGGTCGCCTTCTTCTTCTTCTTGACGCCCGACTTCTCGTCGGCGGCGTCGATCGCCTCAGCGGCCTCGGCTTCGCGTCGTAAGTCAACGCGGCTCTTTGTTTTACGTGCCATAAGTCCTCTCCCCGCCCAATCGAGGGGGTGATGAAATCGTTCAGTTCCGAAGCGGAAGAGAATAACGTGGCCCCCGCGAATCCTCCACCGTACCGCGACCGGGCGGCCTTAGAGGCGGCAACTTCGATACGGCCGATTCGACCGAACCAACCAGAAAAGTTCACCGAATCGGTCCGACGTGTCCGATGTAGAGGGCAGTGAGTCCGCTCACCCTCGGCGGTCGGCGGGCGCATGAACTGTTTTTTGCGTCGCCGCTCGGCGATCGACATTCAGGAATTCGCCGTCACGGGATTCCGTCGACGCCGCGGGCAACGCCCGTCGCCGGACCGCCGCCTCTCGCAAGACGTCAGAAGGAGTAACTCCGATGCGTAAGATGACCTCATGGGTCCTGACGTTGGGACTCGTCGCGAGCCCGACGCTGGCCCTCGCCGGACCGTTCGGTCTGTCGAACCCGCTCAACATGTTCCGTCGCGGAGAGCAAGCCTCGGCTGCCCCCGCCGTGAACAATCAGGAGATGGCCGAGGCGATTGCCGACGCCCTCCGCTCCGCCCGACTGAAGGGCCGGGGCATTGAAATCGAATTTCAGGACGGCGTCGTCACTCTGGTCGGAGAAGTCTCCGACGCGGGGCAGAAAGCTCTGGCCAGCTCGGTTTGTTCGCGCGTTCCGGGCGTTCAGGGCGTCACAAACCAGATGACCGTCGCCTCGCCGATCCGTCAGGTTTCGGCCGAAACCACTGCCGCTCCCACGAAGTCGGTTCAGAACGCCGCCTTCCAGTCGCCCTTCGGTGAAAAGTCGGCGATCGAAACCGTTGCGGCCCACAAGCCTAAGCGGACCGAGTCGCGGCAGCAGCCCAAGCCGAAGTACACGCCGCGAGCGCAACAACGGCCCCCCGTCGCACCGCAGGTGAATACGACGCCGGTCGCTGCGACACCGACGGCCGATTCGACCTACTACCCCTCGGCACCCCCGGCCCCGGCTCCGCAGTTTGGTGCCGCTAAGCCGCCGGTCAGTCAGGTCGGCAACTTCAACAACGGCGGATTGTCGAATCAGGAAGTGGCCGAACAGGTCGCGACCTCGCTCAAGTCGGCAGGGCTGAGCGGCTACGACATCGAAATCCGCTACTCGAACGGCGTTTGCACGCTCGGCGGGCAAGTCGCTTCGCCGGCTCATATCGTCGCGGCGGTTCAGGCCGCTTCGTCGACTCCGGGTGTCGAGTCGGTCAACAATCAGTTGGGAGCTCCTCAGTCGTACGGCAATCCTTACGCGGCCGCTCAGGCCGGGATGGGCGGCCAGGCGGTCTCGCCGACGAACTACATGGCCCAAGGCATGCCGATGGGTCCGCAAATGGGAATGCCGCCTCAGGGCGGTCCGGTTCCGGCTCAGTTCGTGCCGCCGGGAATGGCCTCGCCGGTCTACAACAACCCGAGCGTTCCGGAGCACGCCTGGCCGACTTACGCCAAGTACCCGAACTACGCGGCCGTCACCTATCCGGAGCAGTACTCCGCGAGTGCCTGGCCCTACATCGGACCGTTCTATCCCTATCCGCAGGTTCCGCTCGGTTGGCGGAGCGTGACGCTCGAATGGGATGACGGCCAATGGTACCTCGACTTCAACGACCGGACCGATCGTTGGTGGTGGTTCCTCAGCCCGAAGAACTGGTAACGATTCCGGCATGGCCGGCCCGTTGGGTCGGATGACGTGACGCGAGAGGCCAAGCGGGTGCCCGTTCATCGGGTACCCGCTTTTTCGCGTTGATGCCTCGCGTTAAAGCAATGAGCGACGCGTCATGAGCAATAGGGCTGTTTAGCCGCGACCGCCAGGGAGCGCGCGACCCGGTCCGAAGGCACGAATCGTACTGAGACTGAAAAAACAGCAAGATTCTCACAAGCTGCGTAACCCGAACGAACGATAAACCCAGTAGGAAACAGCGCGTCCGGGTTGTCGGGCGACAGTCAAGATTTCCGAGACGACCTTGAGGGGATGGCAAAGATGCAACTCTGGAAGACGCCCAGCCGTCTGCTTCGCCGAATCGTGGCACTTGCCGTACTCTCGTGTCTCACCGGCTCGATGAGCGGATGCACGTATTTCAACGGGCTGAGGATCGTCACCGGCTTCGCCGAAGTGACGTGGACACTCAGCGAGTTCTGGGGAACGACCGGGTTAATTCCGGTCACCTCCTACA
Organism: Stratiformator vulcanicus; assembly: GCF_007744515.1. Lineage (NCBI taxonomy): Bacteria > Pseudomonadati > Planctomycetota > Planctomycetia > Planctomycetales > Planctomycetaceae > Stratiformator > Stratiformator vulcanicus. Next base: position 3,852,502 of record NZ_CP036268.1, on the reverse strand, counting down.
TGAGCAACCAGATCGAAGATACGCTCTGGGAAGAAGAGCGTTACGGCCGCACGCCGATCCTCGATCCGGTCGAGGGCGAGTTTGCCCCGCTGTTCTGTCTCGATCCGCCAACGCCGGATGAAGTCATCCGGGCGTTACCGGAAGACATCAGCGGCGGAATCCCGTTCGTCGCCGAGTCGTTCCGCAACAACGTGCGGATGGTCGTCGAGCCGATGGTCGACGATGTCGGAGAGTGCCGCTTCTACCCGCTTGTCGGGCCGGCCCGCCTTCACAAATGCCACTATAAGTGCACCGTCTACTACGATAAGACGATCCGCTCCGGTTGGCCGGTGCCCCACGAATTCACCGATGAGACGACCGAAGTCGTTTACATCGACCATGACCACCTGATTCGCTGTGCCGGTCCGCCGGCCGGTCAGATCGGCCCGATTTAGGTCGTCGCCGGAAAATCAATTCGACCAAACCGCACCGGAGTCACTCCGGTGCGGTTTTTTGTTGCGCCGATCGGAAGCCGTTCCCCGGCGAATCTGAACTTGGGAACGGACCGCGGGTTGTCGGGTTCGTTTAGGCGGAGATACACTCATGCATTCCCTGCCGCGTCCCCAGTGCACGCAGACGCGAACTTTACCGCTGCGGAGTAAGCTTTGCCTTCGACAACGGATTTCAACCGCCCCGTTCCGCGGACGTTGAATCGATCACCGGTTTCATCGCTCATGCGGAGGCTGACGATCGGCGTTCTCACCTGCGCAATGCTGGCGACATTTGCCGCGGTCGCGTCGAGCGGTCCGAACGAAGACTATGGATTCGCCGTCGCCTTGTACCGGAAATCGCGCTGGGATCAGGCAGCCCAGCGGTTTCAGGCATTTCTGCAGCAAAACCCGCGTCATCCGCGAGCCGAGAATGCTCAGCTTTACTATGGGCTGACGTTGATCAATCTGAATCAGCAGCGGCAGGCTCGCGACGTCCTTCGAGATTTCGTGCGACGCTATCCGGAAAGCAAAAATCTCGCCGACGCGAAGTACCGCATCGGAGAAGCCAGCTATTACCTCGGGGACTACAAAGCCGCGGAGGAGCAGCTCTCGGAGTTTTTAACCGCCTATCCCCGGCACAGCCTGCGCCAATGGGCCCTGCCCTACTTGGGAGACGCGCGGTTGCGGCTCGGGGACCCGGGCAAGGCCGAGCCGATTTTTCAGGCTGCGCTGAAGCAGTTCCCCAATAGTTCCCTCGCGGACGAGTCGCAATTTGGGCTCGCACGGGCGTTGGAGCGACTCGATCGACCCAAGGAAGCGGCCTCGGCCTATACGAAACTGATCCAGAGCGGACCGGGCCCGTACCTCGATGATGCGCTGGTCAGTCTCGGTTCCATTCGATTCGAACAAGACGACTTCGCCGCCGCGGCGGAATTCTTCGATCGAGCGGCGAAGCTCGAACCGCCCGGAAAGGTGACGACCACGGCCCGGCTCAATGCCGGGTTCGCCTTTTACCGTCAGGGTCAGTTTGACGAGGCCATCAAACGATTCGCGCAGGTCGAGGATAAATCCCCGGAGTTCCCAACCGCGCGATACTGGACGGCGCTGTCGCTTGAAAAGCAGGAGAAGCCGGAAGCGGCCGCGGAAATCTACCGCACAATCGCCTCGTCCGAGGGCGACAAAGAGCTGCGGGCGGAAAGCCTGTATCGGCTCGGCGAAATCGAGTACCGCGCAAGCCGATATGCCGAGGCGAGCCAAGCCTTCGAACAATCCTTCAAGCTCGTTGCTGACGGCCCGAGAACGGAAGAGTCGACCTTTTTCGCCGCGCAGGCGGCATTCTTCGCAGGCGAACTGGAAAGGGCGAACTCGATCGCCTCCGCATACGCGGAGAAGTTTCCTGAAGGATCATTATCGCAAGAAAATCAGATCCTGACGGCCCGTTTGCTGGAAGCGTCGATTGAATCCAAAGACGGAGACCTTTCGGCAACGCAACGACAAGAGTTGGGCCGAGCGATCAATCGTTACACGGTCGTCACCAAGTCCGACGCGAAAATGCCGACACGGATGAAGGCCCATTACTATCGCGCCGCTTTGGCCGAACGGCTCGGCAATTCTGATGTTGCGGCCGAGTCCGCCGAACAAATTCGAGCTGCCTATGCGTCCGCGGAGCCCGATCAACAGGCATCGCTGAGAGCATTTACCGAGTCGTTCGTATTTGCCGCACGGGCCTTGGTTGCCGAAAAGGATTGGAACAGAGCGGATCAGTTGGCCGATGCCTATCTGTCTCTGTCGGGCAACTCGCCGCTCGATGACGCCGCGCTCGCCGCCAGAGCGATCAGTCGCATGGCTTCCGGTCGAGTCGACGATGCCATGCTGGATTGGAATCGCCTGCGGGACGACTATCCCAAGTCGAAGTTGCTCCCCGGGGTGACGTCCGATTTAGCCGAGCGCGCCTACGCATCGAAGTCTTACGCGGAGGCAGCCGAACTCTTCGGCGTAGCGGCTGATCTGGCCGATGAAGAGGCGAAGGCCGGGCTGCTGTCGGGGGCCGGTTGGGCGATGTTCGAAGCCCGCAAATATGCCGACGCGGCGACACGATTTGAAGCGGCGGTGCAAGCGGCGCAGTTGCAACCGGCGGTCGCCGTGGAATCCGCGTACATGGCCGCGCGGTCGCTCGAAGAAGCGGGGAAGCCGGACGAAGCTCGGCAGGCGTACAAAAAAGCATTCGCAAATTACCGGCCGGAGAAACCGGCGCCCGCGGAGTTCGAACAGGATACGGCCTTACGCAACGTCTATCTTTCTGGACTTCAATTGGCGCGAAACCTGCGCACCGCCGGCAAGTTGGAGGACGCGTCCGAAGCCTATAAAGATGTCCTCGACGCCTTTCCCGAACCTCGCAATTTGGATCGCCTCCTCGACGAGTGGGCGTTGCTGCATTACGAGGCGGGCGACTACGACCGGGCTGACGAACTCTTTGTGCGATTGATCGCGGCACGGCCAAACAGCCCTGTCGCTGATAACGCGCGACTCTCGCTCGCCGAAAGTGAAATCGCCGCCGGTCGTCTCGACAAAGCGAGTGAAATGCTCAGCGAACTGGCCACGTCGGCCAAATCTGACGCCGATGTCAAACGGCGGTCGCTCGCGCTCATGGTCGGAATCGCCGGGCAGAGCAATGACTGGGAGTCGGTCAAGAAATCGGGAACCGAGTATCTTCAGGCCTTTCCGAATGCGCCCGATCGACCGGCGATCGGCTATCAATTGGCCGAAGCGCTGATTCAACTCGAAGAGTTCGACGCGGCCCGCCCGATTCTCAAAACCGTCCGCGAGACCCCCGAATCTGATGCCGCCCGCGAGTCCGAATGGTTCCCGCGGACATGGGTACTCTCGGCCGAGGTCGAGCGACAAAAAGGCGATGTTGCCGCCGTGAAGTCCTATGTGGAGGAGCTTCGGGCATTCGATCCGGTCCCCAAAATTGTCTATCAGGCCGATCAGTTGCTCGGCCAAGCACTGCTGAAGAAAGCGAAATTCGATGAGGCTCGCGGTTCGTTTCAGAAGGTCCTCGATAATCCCGATGCAAAACTGACTGCGACGGCGGCACGTGCCCAATACGGCATCGCCCAGAGTTATTTCTTGCAGGAGAAGTGGCAGGCCGCTTGGGATGCGGCGTTTCGCGCCTATTCGATTTACGAGGTCCCTGACGTCCAGGCCCCTGCCCTGCTGATGGCCGCCCGCTGTGATGAAGCACTCGGCAATACGGCCGAAGCCCGCGAGTTTTACGCCTCGGTCGCCGAAGAGTTCCCGTCCACCGTCTTTGCCGAACAGGCGTCCAAACGTCTGAAAGAATTGAATGACGGTTCAAGTAATTGAGGCAAGCTGCGCACCGGTTTCGACCGCAAATTGTGTCTCCGCCCCGCGCCTGGGGCCGATTCCCATAGACCATCGGTTCGTCGGTCGTTACCGTTTTGCCCACGCGCTCGATCAGAATCTTAAGCGAACGACCTCGAATTGCGGCCGAAACGGATGACCGGACGCTTAGCTTTGCCGCATCAGATGTGGCTCGCCCTCGCCCTTTGCCTCGCCGTCTCCTCGGCGGTCGTCGCTCAGGATCCGTCGGAGGGCGAGTCCCCGGCGGTCGAAGCGACGGACGGTGCGGCGACCGCCGTCGACTCGTCAACGGCATCCGACGCGACGGACGATAGCCCCGACGATGTCTCGAATTCGGCCATCGACCGACAGGACGCGCTCGGATCGCTCGCCGAACTCACGGAGGCGACGCCGATCGTGATCGCGTTGGCCGCCGCGCCGTTCGCGATCGCCTCGCTGATCGCGCTATGGTTTGGCATCGAGCGCATGGTCGTGCTCCGCCGTGGCCGGGTCATACCGAAACCGTTCGTGAGCCGATTCCTGCATCTGCTACGCGAGGGCGAACTCGATGCCGAGTCGGCACTCGACTTGTGCGAGCAGAACCAAAGTCCGGTCGCCCACGTCTTTGCGCATGGCATTCGCAAATGGGGCAAGCCCTCGGTCGAGGTCGAACAAGCGATCATCGACGGTGGCGAACGTCAGGTCGCTCAACTGCGAAAGCACCTCCGCGTACTCAACGGCGTCGCGACCGTCACGCCTTTGATGGGGCTGTTGGGCACGGTACTCGGGATGATGATCGCCTTTGTCGACATCGCCGGTGCCCCGACCGGGGCGAACCGCACCGAAGAACTCGCCTTCGGCATCGTCACGGCCCTCTCGACAACCGCCCTCGGCCTGACGATCGCGATCCCCAGCCTGATCCTCTACATGTACCTCGCCGGCCGCATCGACTCGCTGGTCATGGACATGGACGCCCTCGCCCAAGACGTCGTCCACTTGATCTCCGGCGAAGGCCTGAGCGAGCGGAAGCGGGAGCGCGGGAATCAGAAAACGATCGCCCCCAGCGTGGCGAAAGAGGCGGGCTAGCGTTTCGGAGAGTGGACCGGACAACGTCCGGGCGGCAGAGCCGCAAGAGCATTCAGCTGACTCTTTCGATGATGGGCAGCGCCCCGAAACGCTTCAAGCATTGAGCTGAGTGCTCTAGTCGCTACGCGACCCGGACGATGTGCGGGCCACTCTCCACCTCAGGTCGCCGCCAATAGACACGCTCAAATGGGGGGGATATGGTTCATGGGCCACAGCTCAAAGACCCGCAGTCTGGCGTCCGCGGCTAGCCTCTGATCGTCCCATGCAAATCACCCTCAACGACGAACCCCACGACCTGCCCGACGGCACCACCATCGCCGGCCTGCTCGAACTCCTCGGCAAGTCGAACAAGTACCTCGCCGTCGAACGCAACCGCGAACTCGTCCCCCGCGGCCGTCACGCCGAGTGCGTGTTAGAGGAGGGGGATCGCGTGGAGATCGTGACGTTGGTTGGCGGCGGCTAGCGGGCACAGCCCGCGTTTGTGCCGAGCGAGTTTAGAGACGCGTTCGCTCCCCGCATCGGCGGCGAGGGTCGGAGACCCGTTCGCCGAATTTCGTCGTCCTGCTCCTTGCTCCCCGCTCCTCCCTTCCAGCCCTCGAGTGGGATGTACCTCAACCCCGTCATCCGCTTGCTTCGTGCGCGGCTCGTCTTCGGTTACGCTGGAAGTCGGCTAAATAACTTCTAACTTCTAACTTCTAACTTCTAACTTCTGGCTTCTGACTTCTGACTTCGAACTCGCCCCTCAACCCTCATCTCTCAACAATCAACCAAATCGATGTCTCTCCAACTCGGCACGCACACTCTCACTTCCCGGCTGATCGTTGGTACGGGCAAGTACGCCACGTATGAACTGATGAAGGACTGCCTCGAAGAGTCCGGCTCGAATGTGATTACCGTCGCCGTGCGGCGGGAGCGGCTGGTCGATGCCGAGGGACGGAACATCCTCGATTACATCGACCTCGCGAAATACACGATCCTGCCCAACACCGCCGGCTGCTTCGATGCGGAGGACGCCGTCCGCGTCGCCCGGCTCGGCCGCGAGATTCTGGAGGGTCTCGACAACCCCGGTGCGAACTGGGTCAAGATCGAGGTTCTGGGTGACAAGCGGACGCTGCTCCCCGACCCCGTCGGCACGCTCAAAGCGACAGAGCAACTCGTCAAAGACGGCTTCCAAGTCCTCTGCTACACGACCGACGACCCGATCACCGCGAAGCGACTCAAAGACGCCGGGGCGACGAGCGTGATGCCCGCCGGCAGCCCCATCGGCAGCGGCCAGGGCATCCTCAACCCCAACAACATCCGCATCTGCCTTGAGTATCTGAAGGAGGGCGACCCGAGCTACCCGGTGATCGTCGATGCCGGCGTCGGCACCGCCTCCGACGTCGCCGGGGCGATGGAACTCGGCTGCGACGGCGTCCTCCTCAACACCGCCATCGCCGGCGCCACCGACCCGCTTAAGATGGCGTCCGCCATGAAACACGCCTGCCTCGCAGGTCGGGAAGCATTCGAAGCGGGGCGGATCCCAAAGAAGCTCTACGCCACCGCGAGCAGCCCGGAGGACGGGGTTATTGGGTTCGAGAGGACGTAATTGAGACCAAAACTCGAATGAATACCACCCGACAGACTCCACAACGGCCGTCGGCAATCCGCTGCCGGCGACTTGCACCCGCGATAGCGGTGTGCGTATTGATCGCCACGACCATCTTCGGAGCCTCTGAATACGTCACACACACGTCTGGACGGATTGACCTCTCGAAGCACGAATTTGCTGATCCGTCGTTGCGAAAGCTCTTTACCGCGAGTCTTGCCGCCGCCGATTCAGTAATGCCGGAAGACGCCGTGCGCATCGATAGCGATCCCGCAGGAGGTCGGAAGTCTCTGTTCGAGGTCCGGTGGGAGAGGTCGTTGAGTCGGGAAGGTCGACGTTCGGTCCAGGACGACATCCTGCATACCATCGTTGTGGGCGCAAGCTATCCTCAGCGAAAGTGGCCGACCGACCGTGTCGAGGAGGTAATCATTCAGGTCGACTCTAAGCAGCCGAAAGGCTGGGCGATTGCCACGTCACTTCGCCGTACCGTCGAACCCGATAACGGCTGGTACTTTGAGATTGCCCTGACGCCGGATCAGCGGCATCGTTTAGAGCCATTCGCGCTGCACCATCCTTATTTCGACCTTCAGTTCGTGTTTCATAATCACGTTTACGGCTCCTATGCTTCTGCCGCACCGCGTGACTCTCACGAGTTGGTTGTCGCCCTCTTCGAATCGCCGGAGTCGATGGCGGCGGTTTTTAACTGGTACTTCGACAGCTTGGCAGCTGCGGTTCGCGCGAAGTTTGAAAATAACGAATTGGTAAAAGGCCCCTTCCATCGCGAAGGGGCTTCGGCAACTGCGATCAAGTTGCAATACGAACTAGACGATGACCCGTTCGAAGACGTGCCGCCGCTGACTCAGGCTGAAAAAAATAGAGTCCTGGCCGAATGCCTTGCACGAATTGAGAAGTATCGGAGCGTCGTGGATGAGGATAAAGACCGACTCTACGATCTCATGCAGGGCGCTTTTCCGTATGGCAAAGTCGTGCAGACTGTCGACTAGCTCTGCAGGATTGCGGGGAATATTGAGTCACGCCATCAAGGTTTGAGGTCGGTTAAGTATTGACGGACAGTGCCGCAGACTGAGGTGCGTGCTGATGTTGGCTCGACGTTGCGTCGCCATTCTCGAAGACGAAGCCGCTCGGCTCGAACGAATGCGGCCGGTAGTCTCGTCCCACTTCCCAGCGCATCAACTGGTCGACTCCGACCGTTCATCGGCGTTCATCGAGATTGTCGAGTTGCTGTGGCAGCAACTCGACCTGATTTGCCTCGATCACGACCTCCCGCTGATGACGCACGGCGATCACGTCGACGATTTCGGCAGCGGGCGCGACGTGAGCAAGTACCTCGCGAACCGATCGCCGATTTGCCCTGTCATAATCCACTCGACGAACCGGGCCGCAGCCGACGCCATGCAGTTCGAATTGGCGGATGCCGACTGGGATGTCCGCCGCACTGTCCCATACGGCGACCTCGAATGGATTGACGAAATTTGGAGGGACGCCATCACTTCGATTTCGAAATCGGCCTGATCGGCACTACAATGGAAACGGCCAAACGAATACGGGGCCGCGACAACGATCGCGCCCCCGCAGCTCAGTGGTGAGAGCGGCGTCCTTATAAGACGCGTCCGCGTCGGTTCGATTCCGACCGGGGATAGTGGCGTCGCACGGTGGTGATGAATGAAGCCGCTGAAGCTTGTCCATAGTCGGTTCATCCGTGCTTTTCGGTCGGGGCTGACGCTTGGCGACCTGTTGCAACTGGCCGGCTGCCTCGGGGGCTTCAGCCTCATTGCCGTTCCGCTCGGTCTGGCGACGGGATTGCTCCGGCTTGCGCCGCCGGCCGACGCGATTTCAACGCTGCTGCTCTACATCCCCGCCTCGTTCGTGCTGCCGAGCCTGATCGAAGAGACGATCTTCCGGGTGCTATTTATTCCGCACCCGTCGGAGCGAGTCTCCGAGCGGCGACTACGTCTTGCTTGTGCCGTCTCGCTGATACTATTCGTGCTGTGGCACCCGATGAATGCGGCGCTCTTTGCACCGTGGACGAAGCCGCTGTTCTTCAGACTCGATTTTCTGGTGATCGCGGCGATTCTCGGCGTTGGGGCGACCTATCTTTATCGCCGGACCGGATCGGTCTGGGCACCGGTGCTGTTTCACTGGATCATCGTACTTGCCTGGAAACTGGGCCTCGGCGGCAGCGTGATCACCTTCGGACCGCCGACTGCGTAGCCGGCAGAGCGAACTTGCCTTTGTCCGTAGGTATGCGGTGTTGGCCGCAAAGCGAAGAGTGCTTGCTTTCGCAGGTTCAGTCACAAGTCGCTAACCTGCCGACATGCAGCATCTCGCCTTCGCCCTCGCCGTCGTGGCCGCAGCCGTGCTTGGGTACGTGTTTCCGGGGCCGTGTACCGCGCCGTTCGGCATCGAACTCAAGCCGACCATCGTGCCCCTTTTGCAAGTGATTATGTTCGGCATGGGGGCCACGATGACGTGGCGCGACTTCGGCCGAGTCGCGACGCAGCCTTGGGGCGTGTTTGTCGGTCTGATTTGCCAGTTCACGATCATGCCCCTGCTGGGCTGGACGCTCGCCCGCACGTTCGGCTTTCCCGATGAGATCGCCGCCGGTCTGATCCTCATCGGCTGCTGCCCGAGCGGGCTGTCCTCAAACGTCATTACTTACATCGCGAAGGCGAACGTTCCTCTATCGATAACGCTGACCTCCTGTGCGACGCTGCTCGGCCCATTCGTCACACCGCCGCTGATGAAGTATCTCGCGGGGGCCTATATTGAGGTCAATGCCGTCGCGATGATGTGGAGCATGGTGCAGATCGTGCTGCTGCCGATTGCCGGGGGACTGGTTTTCAACGCGATCCTCGGCAAACGAGCGGAATACCTACATCAGGTTTTGCCGATCGTCTCAATGGCTTCGATCGCAATCGTGGTGGCGATCATCACGGCTCTCGGTCGAGATGCGATCGCCAGCGGAGGCCTGTTCTTAATTGCGGCCGTCGCCACGCACAACGTCTGCGGGTTCGGCCTCGGATACGGACTCTCGCGACTGCTGAGGCTCGGCGAGCAAGACTGCCGGACCGTCGCCATCGAAGTGGGTATGCAGAACGGCGGCCTCGCCTCGGCGCTGGCCGCCTCGATCGGAAAAGCCGGTACGATGGGAGCTGCCCCGGTGATCTTCGCCACCATGATGAACATCACCGGCCCGTTCCTGGCAGCGATCTGGTCCCGCGGGGCAAAGGGAACACCAGGCTTGCTGCGAGATGTTCGCACTGGCGGAAGCTAACGCTACCACCGCTCCACTGGACCGTTCGGAACCTTAACCAATGCCGTCGGGATCGATGACTCTCGTTCGCCGTGTCGCTGCTCAATCTCGTCGACGATCTCGTTAAAGGTCTCGACGGATCCGATCAGGCGAAGTCGGTCTTCCAAGTCTTCGGGAACCCCGAGCTTCGCCCCGTACCAGGCGGCGAATTTGCGGAATAGCGTGCATGAGTAATCGCCGTGCTGCTCGGTCATCAGGGTGAAGTGTCGACGCAGGAATGCGATGATCTCGGCCGGCTCTGGCTCGTGAGGCTCACGCCCCGCGGCGATGTCGTCGAGCTTGCGAAATATCCACGGGTCCATCATCGCACCGCGACCGATTGCGATCGCATCGCAACCAGTGAACTGCTGCATGTAAAGTGCATCTTCGGGTGTTCTAACATCGCCATTGCCGATAATCGGCATTGAGTCGACGGCCGCGGCAGTGGCCGCGATGCCATTAAGATCGACGCTTCCGGAGAAACCCTGTGCCCGGGTTCGACCATGCACGGTGACGGCGGCAACGCCTTCCTGTTCGAACATCCGGGCCAGTTGCGGAGCCGTGATGGAATCGGCGTCCCAGCCCAACCGCATTTTAATGGTGACCGGGATCGAGACGGCCGCGATGACAGTCCGGGCCATATTGACGGCGCTGTCGGCCTCGCACATTAATTTGGCGCCCCCGCCCGACTTATTAATCTTTCGCATGGGGCAACCCATATTAAGATCGACCCCGCCGTAGCCGTCGTCTTCGAGAACCTGCGCGGCCTGAGCGGCTTCTGCGGCGTCACGGCCGAAAATCTGCACGGTGAGCGGCCTGTCTTCGGGAGACGTTTCCAACAACTGATCCGACTTTCGCGATCCGCGGATCACGTGCTTGGCCGGAATCAGGTCGGTTGTCGCCAAGCCGAGACCGCCGAGTTCGCGAATCGCCGTCCGGAAGGCAAGGTGCGTGTATCCGGCCAGCGGGGCCAGAAAGTATCGTGTTGCGAGTTCGCGGTCGCCGATCCGGAGGCCGGGTCGGGGCGGCGTAGCCAGGTCAGCCGACATCGATTCCCAACTCGCCAAAGAGATCGTTGAGTTCGCGCAGCGGAAGCCCGACGACGTTGGTCAGGCTGCCGTCGACTCGTTTGACGAGGGTCGCACCGGCACCCTGAATCGCATATCCCCCTGCCTTTCCGAGTGGTTCTTCGGTGGCAAGATACCATTCGAGATGGCGATCCAGATCGTCGACCATTGTGACAGCCGTCGTCACCGAAAAGTCGAACTGCCTTCCCGCCGCGATCACGCACACACCCGTGACCACAGAGTGAGTTTGCCCGGAGTAGTATCGCCGAAACCACTCGCTGACCTGATCACGCCAGCACGATCCGTCCGGTTTTCCGAGCGAGCGGGCTTGGTCGCGGTCATCAACGATGACCGTCGTATCGGCCGCCACGATCGCCGCGACATCGTTGCGACTGCCGAGTATTTCACCGACGCTGCGGGCCTTCTGACTGGCGATTGAGCAAACACCCTGAACGATCTCCGGGACCGATCGAAGGTGATCGAGTGATTGCTCACGGGCATCGGGAGGTGGAACGACTTCGATTCGGCTTGCGTCGACGATCAGTTCGAGCAATTCCCGTCGCCGCGGTGAGCTCGAAGCGAGTACGATCTGTCCCGGCCGTCCACCATCTGACGGCTCCTCTTCCGCACTCATTCGCCCCACCGCCTCATGGTGACGTCCAGTTCCACGTCGGTAAACCCGCGTTGAATCATCACGTCGACTTTGTCGCCCGGAATGACGTCCTCAATGGCCAGAACGAGAGACTGCAGCGTGGTGATTTCCTGGCCGTTAAACGACGTGATTACGTCGCCGGATCGAATCCCGGCCCGGTCGGCGGGAGAATCAGGAGTGACTTCGCCCACACGGCACACGCCCGCAAACGGGTCGGCGGACACGCCCAATTTGGTCGGTCCTCGACGCTGCAATGTCATTTGCGGTCGGGACTGCCTTAACTTCAGCAACGCTTGCTCGGAGACTTTGGCATTCTTCGTGAAATAAAGGGTTTGGAACGGTGCGAGACGGCCGATGTAACGCAGCCCTTCTTCGCCACCCTTCCAACGATGTCCAAGGAAGACGTGCTGAATCTGCGCGGCGTTCTGCCGGTTGCCGTTAGCGTCCGGAGTTTTGTCCTCGATCATTTCAACGATCGCGCCCAGTTCACGGACCTTGGCGACCATCCTCTTTTCATCGAGCGGTTCTTGCTCATCGAGTCGGCCTTGGGCCATCATCGCGACCAGCGGGTCGTCCGTTTTGCCCGCGTCTTCGAGCAAGGTCATGACCTTGTCGACGATGTCCCAGCGATCGTCGTCCCGGGCGGCCCACGCGATCTCGGTCATTGCGGCCAGCGCGCGGGCGGTGACTTCGGGATACTTCTCATCCATCACGTTCGCGAGCGGTTCGATGGCCGGCTCGCCGTGGGCTACCAGTTCCTGCTCGGCGGCCACGCGAACGGCAAAGTCAGGGGACGCCAACTCAACCAGCAGCCGTTCGATCGGCCGCAACGGGTGCCGGGCTTCAACAGGCTCTGCCGCGCTTGAAACTAACGACACACCGAAAACCAACAGCAAGACCACCCAACTGCAAGAGGCAGAGCGGACGCGACTTCGGACCATCGATGTTTTCCTCGATCACGCGAAATGAGTCAGCACCGGCTGTTCCCGACGTTCGAGAACCGCTGCTGATCTCAGTGATTCAAGCGGTGCCGGGCTGATCAACATAACCGTCAGCCAATGACTTCGAAAATCCCTTTCATAAAATCAGGCAGGTCGTCAGGACGTCGGCTCGAGACGAAATGCCGATCGACGACGACCGACGCGTCCTCCCACGCGGCTCCGGCGTTGACCAGATCGTCTTTGATTCCGGGGGATCCCGTAACGCGCACACCTTCGTAGATGTCCGCGGATATAGGAATCCACCCGCCGTGACAGATCGCAGCCACCAATTTGCCGGCCTCATGGAAGTCGCGAGTCAGCGAGAGCACTTTTTCGTGCCGCCGCAATTTGTCGGGCATCCACCCGCCGGGGCAGACGAGGCCGTCGAAATCGGCCGCTGAGAGCTCATCAACGCAGGCATCGGTCCGGCAGGGGTAGCCGTGTTTTCCCTGAAATGCTTCGCCCGCAGCCGCTCCCGCGAGCACAACGTCGCACCCCGCCTCTTCCAGCCTGAGCTTCGGATACCACAATTCAAGGTCCTCGTAATCAGCCCCGGCGAAAATCATAACTCGTTTTTTGGATGCGGTTTGCGTCATATCGGTGTCCTCGGCGTTGGGCAGGAGGGGACTCAGAAATCATGAGGTTCGCGGCATCGTCGCAGAATCTGGTCGAACGTCAATTGGGCAAAAATTATCAATCCGACCAGATTTCTTGAGAATATTTCTGCGAGATCGGCATTTACAGGTGCTACCTCAGTGGGCGAAGTATATCAGCACGTGTTGATAAGAGGGCCAGTCGCAGGTAGTATGTCTTCGTAGGGGCGTATTCACTTCCCCCGTCGCTACGTGGAATCGGGCAGACAATTCAAAATTTCTTGCGGGATTTCCCCGCATCGCGATGTGCCGGCAGAATTTCACGAGCCGGGTGCATCGTCACAGAAAACTCTGATCATTGGAGAACGGAATGCAGGTCCACGCCGGCCTTCGCGCCTCGCGCCGCGGATTCACGCTCATCGAACTGCTCGTGGTGATCGCGATCATCGCGATCCTGATCGCCCTGCTGCTGCCCGCCGTGCAGCAAGCCCGCGAGGCGGCCAGGCGGAGCCAGTGTCAGAACAATCTGAAGCAAATCGGGTTGGCTCTGCACAACTATCATGAGGCGCTGTCGCGGTTTCCGATGGGGGCTTCCGCTCACACCAATGACCCGAACGCAGCGATCAATAACAACAGCTCAGGCGATACCGAATCGGGCAGCCAAGGTTACTGGGGTTGGGGTTCGCTCATCTTGCCCTACCTCGATCAGGGAGCACTATTCAAAACACTGCAACCGGGTGACCGGACTTTTCAACAGGCTCTCAGCAATAATCAGAATGAATTGCAGAAGGCTCTTCCCGCATTTCGGTGCCCGAGCACGAGTGCCGACAAGTTGAACACCCGGCGGCTTAAGCACTCGGGCATCTTAAATTATGCTCTGGCGATATCGAACTATCGGGCGATGAATGACTCTAACGCATTCCGGTCTTTACCGCTTGAGGGGTCGACGAACTTTGACGGGTTGTTCGGAATTAATACCTCTCTCCGGTTACGCGACGTCACGGACGGGACAAGCAATACGATCGCGATGGCCGAGGCGGCATGGGGTCCCGAGGTTCAAGTCGGTTTGGCGAGTTGGCAAAAGCCGGCTTACGGGAATGCGGCTGGAATTGCTCTCGGTTTTTCGAACCTGGGGCGGACCGGAACGCAGTGCTCAACTTCAACACTTTACACGCATTCGGGAACGCAGGGCGCCGTTCTTGCCACAGGAGGCCGGCCAATCAACAGTATAGACTCGTGGGACAATAACGAGCAGCGCCGCAACTGTTACCCGAACACGATGGGGGCGATCGGAAGCGAGCATCCGGGGGGCGCGTTCGTTTTGATGGCCGACGGCTCTGTTCACTTCTTGGGTGAGAATATTGACTTCGATGCCGACCCGACGCTTGGGGGCACCCCCAGTGCGCCTTCGTCAAGAAATTATGGCGTCTTGCAACGGCTTTGCAGCCGGAATGATGGTCAGCCCATCGGGAAATTCTAACGCGGAAACACCTCAGTGGTTCTTGCCGTCGAAGGCATTCGTACTGAATTCATACAATTGGTTTGGAGTTAGCTCATGCGTCATGATCGGGTTCGTGGATTCACGTTGATCGAATTGCTGGTGGTCATCGCAATTATTGCGATCCTGATCGCCCTTCTGTTGCCAGCCGTGCAGCAGGCACGCGCCGCCGCGCAGCGAAGTGCCTGTCAAAACAATTTGAAGCAAATTGGTCTGGCGATGCATAACTACAGTGACACCTTCGGCTACCTGCCGACCGGAGCATCGGTTTGGCTGTATGGGGCGAACGTCAACGGGAGCTACACGAATACGCGGGGGCACTGGATTTGGAGTTGCTTCATATTGCCGTATATGGATGAGGCGCCACTCTACGATCAATTTTCACCCGGACGACAGAGCCCTGAAGCGGCTGGCGCATTGATCAGTACTCCGATGGCGGAGTATCGGTGCCCGGCTGACGAAGTCGATCCGATTCACCCGTTTCAAGACTTCAACAATGACGTTCCTGCCGCCTATTCGAGCTACGTCTCCAGTACGAGTGATATCTTGCGACAAAATACTTGGGGCGGATCAGGGATCATAGGCGACCGGGAGGAGTTTAGTGGTGCTTTCGGAATCGATGTCGCCTATACCCTGGATATGATTAAAGACGGTACGAGTAACACCATTCTTGTCGGCGAGCGGGCTTTTCAGGTCGACACCTCCTATCCGAACCGGGCATACGGGGCATTTGCTTATGCCACTCGTCGGCTAAACGGGGCGCAAGACAGTAACGGGATCAATTTAGCGTTCGCAACGCTGGGCTATGGCGGCATCAACGGGGCCGGTGTTGGCGACTTCGACACCAATGAGACCGAGGCACGCCGTGCTGCTGGCAATGGATTCAGCAGCAAGCACGCCGGTGGTTCCCAGTTCGTGTTCGGTGACGGGTCGGTCCATTTTCTGAGTGAAAACATTTCCTTCACCTGCTGCGGAAGCTCAGGCGATGCTCGGCTTGCCAACTCTGGTGTCCTCAATCGGCTTGTCAATCGAGTGGATGGAATGACCGTCGGCAAGTTCTAATTCTTCAGATACGAACGAAGTCAATCGCTCAAGCTCATCGAGGGGAAACAGTGGTCAATAATCGACGAACAATTAAAGATTCCGGCAGACGTGGTTTCACTCTGATCGAGTTGCTGGTGGTCATCGCAATCATCGCGATATTGATCGCGTTGTTGCTTCCCGCCGTTCAGCAGGCTCGAGAGGCCGCGCGTCGGAGCCAGTGTAAGAATAATCTGAAGCAGCTCGGCATTGCTTTACACAACTACCATGATGCCAACGGCATGTTTCCGATCGGAATGGTTAATCCAACCTCGGTCCCAGCAAATCACCGAAATGACCCCGATGTCGGGTTTTGGAGCTGGGGGGCTCGTTTGCTGCCATTCTTGGAACAACAAGCGTTGTACGAGCGATTGAATATCAACAATGTTCATTTTCTGAGCCGCGTCGCTGATCGTGATGATATCGAGCGAGGTCTAGACGTCTTCCGCTGTCCGTCGGACGAAGCCCCTGAGGTCAATTCAGGCCGTACATTCAATACCGCAAGTGGCGGTGGGGGGACAACGATTTCGGTCGCTACTTCGAACTATGTCGGAAACTTCGATGACACGCGGCAGTATGCCAACGCCGAGGGTGCGAAGCTGGATACAAACGGAAACCAAGATGGGGTGCTCGTTTACTCAGTCGGGATTAAAGTGACCGATATTTCGGACGGGTCGAGCAATACTATTGCGATTGGCGAACGCGCGTGGGCTTTAAAAGACGGTACAATCGCAGAGGCTGGCACAATCTATGGGGCTCGCTCGGTCCTTGAAGGGAACAATATCATTCAGACTGATTCCGCGGGGTCTTCGGTCTTCGGTCTGGCGTCCAGATGCGGCCTCAATCCGACCGCGGCCACCTGTTCTCAAGATTATGATTGGACTTATCACAGCGCTCACGCGGGGGGCGTCCACTTCGCGATGGCGGACGGCTCAGTTCAGTTTATCGGCGAGAACATTGATTTCTCGACGAGTCTCGACGGTCGTAATGCGAACTCGGGCGTCTTTCAACGCTTGGCGAACCGTCGCGATGGTAACACGGTGGGAGCCTTCTAGTGCTGGCGAGAGTAATGGCAAGTATTTCATTGACGAGCCGATCCTTTAATTGTTGTTGAAAATAATGACTGATCAATTAGGGACAAGACGTGGTTTCACTCTGATCGAGTTGCTGGTGGTCATCGCAATCATCGCGATATTGATCGCGTTGTTGCTTCCCGCCGTTCAGCAGGCTCGAGAGGCCGCGCGTCGGAGTCAGTGCAAGAATAACTTAAAGCAGTTGGGGCTGGCACTGCATAACTACCACGACGCGAACAGCGCTTTTCCGCCCGGCGTAACGCCGAACAACGCCTGGCTCAATAATTCGACTACGAATTACAACGCATTGCAAAACGCCAGTGGTGTTTGGGCTTGGGGGGCGCGGATTTTGCCGTTCCTCGATCAACAGCCGTTATACGAACAACTCGAAATGACAGTGCTTCCCGTTTCGAGTTCGCCGCTCTCGGCACTCCAAACATCATTGCCGGTCTTTCTGTGTCCGTCGGATGAGATGCCGAAACTTAATAGTGCAAATGAGATTAACGGCGATTCGCACGCTTCTAGTAATTACGTGGCGAACTTCGAAGATACGTCGACGAGTCGGGGTTATTTCGAAGAGCAGGACGAAGGGAATACAACGCCGCGTGCCTTGTTCAAAAAGACGCAGAAGAAACGACCAACCTCGTTCGACGGCGTCTTCGGGATTGGCCTATCTCTTAATACCGGAGACATTTCCGACGGTACAAGTAACACGATAGCTCTCGGCGAACGCGTCTGGGCCTATCGAGACGGCTACACGCCACGCAAGAACGGTGCGTTGATCTATGCATCGCCTTCGATTCTTGAAGGAACGGGCTATGGCTGGACAGGACTGACCTCAGTCATGAATCTGGCCACGAGCTGTCCTCTCAACCCGGTCGAGGCTAACTGCAGTTCAGATGATAGTTTCCGCCGAACTTACGCGAGCTCTCATGCTGGCGGCATGCAGTTCGTCATGGCCGACGGCTCCGTGCATTTCATCAGCGAAAATATTGAGTTCGTCAGCGGCGTGGACGGTCGAAATGCCAACTCCGGCGTGTTTCAGCGTCTCGCAAATCGTCGCGACGGTAATTCAATTGGAGCCTTTTAAAAGGTGTTCGTTTCATTCGGCCCATTGGCGAAATGCCAAATAACTTAACACTTCAGGATATCATGTCGCACAAATCATCTCGCGCTCGCGGATTTACACTGATCGAATTGCTGGTCGTGATTGCGATCATCGCGATCTTGATCGCGCTACTTTTGCCAGCAGTTCAGCAGGCTCGAGAGGCGGCGCGGCGAAATGCGTGCCAGAACAACTTGAAACAGATCGGGCTGGCGCTGCACAACTATCACGACGTCTACGACATGTTGCCAATCGGAGTATCGGTAAATTCGACTGGGAACCGAACTGATACTGAGGGGCACTGGGCTTGGGGCGCTCGCATTCTGGCTCAAATGGATCAGCAGCCGCTCTATGACCGGTTACAGGTCGGGCAGACGACGATTGCCGACGCCGATCGTACTGCGGTTCAATCGATTCTTCCCGGATTTCGATGCCCGTCCGATACCGGCCCGCAACTGAATGATGAGCGGCCTTTCAATGACGGAACTGATTTCTTGCTGGCAACGTCGAACTACATCGGCGTGATGGATGAAGATGATCACAACGTCGCAACCGCCGGTCCCGGCTCGGATGTCGAACTCGTCGTTACGAATGGCCGGATCGACGGTATGCTAGTGTTCGGCGCGTCGGTTGCCTTCCAAAACGTGGCTGATGGAACGAGCAATACGATTATGGTCGGTGAGCGGATATTTTCCTTCCGAGATGGCACGGTGGCTGGCGCGGGTGTTGCCCTGGGCACTCCTGCTGTCGGTAATACCACTCGGATTGATCAAGGCGAAGAATACGCAAATTCGGTCATCGCTTCGAACACGCTGTGCCAATTAAACGACCCAACTTGCGGAAGCCCTTATATGGGTTTCAGTAGTCCGCATTCGGGTGGCGTTCAATTCGTTCTAGCCGATGGCTCGGTGCATTTCATTAGTGAGAACATTGAGCAGAATCCCGGGCAGGATGCAACGGCTAATGGCTCGGCGGTCTTTCAACGGCTCTTGAATCGTAAGGACCGGCAAACAGTCGGTGCGTTTTAAGAAGTTGCAGATAGATAACCCGCAAACGCCCCACGGAAACGTCGGGGCGTTTTTTGTTGCCGTCTAACAAGTCGACTTTCCGTCAACCGCTCTACGAAGCGTTGTCGTGAGCGTTTGCGCGTCGTTTATTTCGGCATAGTCGCGGAAATGGCAAACTGGTCTCACGGTGACCTCCACCGCCTCGCCGACCTTTTTGCGCACCTCGCGGGCCAACAGGGCGAGCCTTAGTGTTTTGCTGAACTGGCTGACGACTTGGAAGAGGCGGGAGTTTTGGCCGTGGAAGTAGACCGGTAGGACGTCGGCTTTGCTCTGTAAGATCAGTCTCGCTGCGAAGGTGCCCCACTCGGGGTCGACGGCGGGGCCGAGGGGGCCTTTGGAGGTCGAGACGCCGCCGGCCGGAAACAGGATGACGCAGCCGCCCTCTTTTAAGAATTGGCGAGCCTGTTTGCGTGACTCCAGATTAACCCGCGTGGCCTCTTTTGTGCCGGTGAAGTCGATCGGCAGCAGGTAGGGCCGGATGTCTTCGACCGATTCGAGGACGCGGTTAATGATCACGCGGTAGTCATGTCGGACGCGGGCGATCAGATCACACAGGATCATGCCGTCGACCACGCCGAACGGGTGGTTGGCGATGACGACTAATGGCCCTTGGCGTGGGATGTCCTCGACGGGCCCGCTGATATGCACTCGCAAATCAAGTGCCCCCAGTGCGACTGCCCAGGGGTTGGGGTAGCGGTCGGCCTCGCGACGCTCTTCTTCGTAGACCCGGCCGAGCTTTCGCAGACCTGAGAGGTTCTCCACCTGCCGGGCGAGGACCCGTTTCCAGCGACCGTCAATTTCCTGCGAATAAGAGAACGGATTCGGTCGGGAATTGCGCACGGCTGTTACTCCGGGGCTGCGACGTCATCGGGCTTTCGACCCAGATAAATATAGTACGGAGCATACAGGAAAGGGACGATGGGGACGGACCCGAAACGTTCCTTGATTTGAACCGTTTCGAACCGGTTCTTGAGATAAGGCAGGTGATCGGGACTTAAGAAGACGTTGTCGACCGCGAAAAACGTCTGCCAGAATTCGCGGGTCAGCCAGCCGTGGCGACGTTCGGATTCGCCGGCGTGTTTGCGAGCGACGTAGAAGTCGGCAATCCCGATTGTGCCGCCCGGCTTGAGTAAGCGGTAGGCGTGTTCGATCGCGGCGAACCAATCGGGAATCATCGTCAATGAATAGGAGAACGTGACGAGATCGACCTGCCCTGCTCCTTCGGTTGGCGTCCACGCGGTGGCATCGCCGTGGACCGGTTCGACGTTCTGCCAATTTTTTTCAGCAACCCGTTCCTCTCCGATTTTCAGTAGTGGCCTACAGAGATCGAGCAGATAGACCTTCCCAAATTTCGAAAGGTTGTCGCCCATGTGCTCGACGTTCTCGCCGGTGCCGGCTCCCATATCAATCCACGTACCGCCTTCGACGACGGGCAGGGATTGAATCATGTCGGTCCGACCGTGAAGCAGACGGCGGCGATAGGCGTCATACCCAGAGGCTTGATGCCGGTAGAAACTTTCGAGCCGCTCGGCGTGGGAATCACCTTTGACGCGATTAAACGTGAGCTGCCAGAGGATGCGCAGGTCGTTAAAAATTCCGGCCGAAGCAGACATGGAGAATGGTCTTAACGAAGTCGAATCAGTAATTTCGGTTGGCGGTCAATCGCGGAAGAGACTCGTGAGTTTTCCCTCGCGTCCCTCGCTTGGGCGTCGGGCTTGTTTGGTCGCGTTCATATAGGGGGCGCCAATCTTAAGCCGACGAATTTAGGTCCGCGATATAGAAGCTGCCGTACGTGTTGACTCGATCAATCTTGTGAAGCTCGGCTGCTAATTCGGGGTGGTAGTTGAGCACATCGCCGACGCGTCGTTGTTCGCCGTCGATCGTCACCTCGATCGGATCAATAAAGTCGACATCAAGTCCGGCGCTGCGCCACAGCAGCCGCGTGTTCGGCGCGGCGCTGTCGACGATCGCCTGCCATTCGGCGTCGAGCAGGTGCTTGCGCTTCGGCACGCTGAGCCAGTCCATGTGATCAAGCAAAACAAAACGTGAGATCGGCTCGTCGTGTCCGTTCAGGAAGTCGGTCACGGTCGTGGTATGGCGATGCACCCGGTCGACGGCGCCGTCTCGAAGTTGATCGAAGCCCGCTCGTGTCAGGTATTCCGGGCAACAGTCCTCGGAATACGAACCGGTTAAGTAGACCCGCCAGAAATAGTTGTCCGAGAGCGGAAGTCTTGTGAAGACCTCATCGACGCGATCGACGACGAATTGCACGATGCCGCCGGGGTATCCTTGGTCGAGGATTCGTCGCTGCGGCTGCGGGACGCCGAGCATTGCGAGTGTCGCGTCACGACGGAGCATCCACTTTAGCATCGGCTTCCAGAAAATTTCGTTCATGCGGTGCCGGCGATAAATCTCGGTCTGCGCCTCGACCGACTCGGCTTCGAGCAATTCGTTAATGACGTCCCGCACCTTGGCGATGCGGTCGATGTACATGTTGACGATCCACGCGAACGTGCCGGAGGAGCCGCGGAAGTAGAAGCTCGACCGCCTGCGCCGGACCTCAAAAAAGCTGCCTTGGCGATCCCAGATTTTCTGAGCGCGTTCCGACAATTCGGGGCGAAGTGTGTCGCGGTATATCTCTTTCCAACGCGGCGACGACCCTTTGCCGAACAGGTCGAAGAAATCCTCGAAGGACAAATTCCGAATCGCGGTCTGCTTGAGCTCGAGCAGAGCCGTCTGATTCGGATTCATGTCGATCGCGTGCACCGCTTTGGGGCCGACGAGCGCGTAGTCGAGCGCGTTGCACCCGGCCGACGTGATCATCGCGACCGAGTCGTCCGGGCCGAGCTCCAACGCCTTGCGATCGAGACGCGGATCTTCCCAACACTGGTTGTAGATGAGAATCCGCGGATGGATGAAATCGAAACCGGCACGGCTGACGGCGCGGAACGGTCGCTGCAATTTATGACCGAGACTCATGGCGAGGGCGGCGCTGAAATAATGCGGAAGTGGGTGGAATGAATCTCACCCATCGTAACCGCGCGGTTGCCGCGTCGCGACCAGACGACGGGCGAATTCTTGCTGACAATCGGCGAACGGTTTGAACGGCCGTGGGCGTGCGTTATTCGTTTGCAAACACTTTCGCCGCAATCGCTTGCGTTTGGTCTCCGATTTCGACAGTCGTGCCGGGGCCCGCCCATTTCATTCGCAAGTAGCCCAAGGCAACGGTCCGATTTTCTCCCGGAACCGCGACGAACGACGTGACGCGACCGATCTCCTTGCCATCCGCCAGGATCGGTGCATCCGCAAGTTCGTCATATTGCCCCTCAATCAGAAGGCCCCGAAGCTCACGGTTCACGTGGCCGAGTGCCTTAATGCGTGCGATCGGCTCCTGCCCTAAATAGCAGCCTTTCGTGTAGCTGATGGCGAGATCATTTCGACCGACTTCTGGTGCGAGGCGGTCTTCAGTGATGTCGCGCCCGAACTCAGGGAACAGAGCTTCGATGCGGAGGATGTCCCAGACTTTGGGGTCTCCGTCGTTGGCGCCAGCTTCCGTCAGTCGACCTCGAATAGCCGCACAACCAGCAGTCCCCGACGAAATGACGAAGGTCGGCTGCTTCAGCCAGCCGGTGCAACGGACTTGCGTGTGATGCTCGTCGCTGAGTGTCGCGTGATGGCCGATTTCCAGTTCCGCGGGCATCAGATCGCACTGCGTCAACAACGACTCCGCCTGCGGTCCGACGAGCAGCAGATCGCCCCGGCTCTCGGTCATCCGTTCGATCGTCACGTCCTCGGTGATCACGTATCGATCGAGATGCTCGAACAGGGCATCCTCCTGTCCGGGGGCGGAGTCGATCCAAAGTTCGTCTGCCGCAGCGTAGACGAAGATATGCCCCAGCACTCGCGCCTTCACGTTCGTGAGAAACGCCTCACACCCCTGCCCCGGCTGCAACTTTGAAACGTCGTTCGAGCAGAGATTCTGCAGCAATTTCGCCCGATCGTCCCCCGTCAGCCGAAGCTGGGTGCGGTTGGGGAAGTCGAACAGGAGGGTGTGATCTTGAGCGCAATCGACTCCATCAACGGGACTTCCATCTTGATTGGCATCCAACATAGCTTTTTCGTCCGAAAGGACCTGATATTTTTCCGAACTACATTCGACGAGATCGCTGTATCCTGCGTCAACCTGAGGCGAGATCCGGCCGGAATTAGAGACCGAAGATGCAGACGCAAGAAGAAATTCGACGCGAAGGGCTCGAAGCCCTGCGTGAGCGGCTTGGGCAAGGAGGCATGCTTCGCTTCCTGGCTCAATTTGAGCGAGGCGAAGGCGATTACGCTGTAGATCGCCACCGTTGGGCAGACGATTTCTCGATCCAAAATCTCCGAAACGAGCTTCTTTTCAGGCAGAACGAGGCCAAGGACATCACTCCGAATGCGCCGAACGAAGCCTAACGCACCGCCTCCAGCGAAATCGCATCGATGTCGAGCGTCCCCGCTCCGCCGTTTAAGGCGACGCGGATGATGGCTTCGCGGGCGTTCGCGGGGACGCGGAATGTCTTGGCGTAGGTGCGCCAGTCGCTCTCCGTTCTGCCGAACGGGCCGAGGGCGACGCTGCCGACTTCCTTGCGGATCGAGTCATAGAACACGACGGACAGGCCGGGCAGGCGACGGCGATCAGGGCCGGCCGTCACACCCTGCGGTCGCGCTTTGACCATAAGCCGAATCGCGGGAACCTCTCGCCCGTCCAACGCCATTCCCTGCAGCGCTTGAGAGAGTTCCCCCGGTTCGCTGTTGGTGATCCGCAAAAACCTCGAGCCTTCGGCGGCACCCTCATCGACAAGTTCGGTCCGCCGTTGGTAGTGCCAATTGTCGGCCTTCCCATCATCATTCGCATCGATCTCGAAACTGCCGTTGACGACCCTCGGATTGGCGGGGTCGGGCTTCTGCTCGCGATTGTCTTCGCTGATGCCGGTCATCGGAACGAATAACGTGGGGATCAGTTTTTCAGAGACGAGTTTCCCGTTCTCTTTGCGGAATAAGTAGAACACCTGCTGATACCGCTCGCCGAGCGGAATGATCATTCGGCCGCCTTCGGCCAGTTGATCGACGAGCGGTCGTGGCACTTTCTCGGGCGAGCAGGTGACGATAATTTTGTCGAACGGCGCGGCCTCCGGCCAACCTTTGTAGCCGTCGCCAATTCGTGTTTTCACGTTGTCGGCTTTCACCCGTTTAAGCACCCGGGCGGCGCTCTTGCCGAGCGGTTCGACAATTTCGATCGTGTAGACTTCGTTTACCAATTCGGCCAGCACGGCCGCTTGATAGCCGCTGCCGGTGCCGATCTCCAAGACTTTGTCTTCAGGCTGCGGGTCGATCGACTGCGTCATATAGGCCACGACGAATGGCGGGGAGATTGTCTGGCGATGACCAATCGCTAACGCAGCATCTTCGTATGCCCTTGAAAGCATCGGCGGACGCACGAAAAGGTGACGCGGCACGGTCCTCATCGCTGCCAGCACCCTGCGATTGTCGATGCCCTCCGCTTCAATGAATTCAGCGACCATTTCAGCCCGGACGCCAGCGTATCGGTCTTGCGCGAACGCTTTCGTGACGTGCAGGCCCGCACCACAGGCAGCCAGACAAATGACCGGGAAAAAGGCGAAACGCGGGTGACGCATCGAATGACCTCTTGGAACACGACGGGGCGAACGCATTGTGACATCGATCCCTTGGAATCCTCAACCTGAAATCGTCCCGGACTCATCGGCATCGCCGAGGCGGCCCATTGGCCCGGTTTGGCTGAGCCAGAAAGAGCGTCCTGAAGGGACCGACTCTCTCGCGCGTCATGAGGTTTGGCAGCCAAAACTCTCAAAGCATGTTTAGAGGGTTCCCGAGAGGTCATCCCGCGGCCGTGGTCAAATTGTGGGGGTTGGGCGACCTTTACCGATCAAACGATCTCAAGCGGTCGCGGCGATTATTCCGATTGAGGCGATAGGCTGATAAATGTGCGGCGGTTGGCGACATCGACTTTGAGGTCATTTCGGCCGCGCAGTACTTGAATTGGGCGGAGACACAAACGAATTCTGGTCTGCCTACGGACAGGTTGCTTGGCTGCTAACAGGTGAGGTGCGGCCCTATCAACGTGCGGCCGGCGTGTTCGGAGCCGTTGTGCCCCGTCAGTCGTTTCGATGGGGCCGAGGGCTCGGAGCTTGGGAACTCGCCGGTCGGCTGTCGTGGATCGATCTCGACGACGACCCCGTGACCGGCAATCGGTTAACCGACACGACCGTCGGCTTGAATTGGTATTTAAATCAGCACACGAAGTTTCAATTCAACTGGATTCACGCGTTGCTCGACGGCACTGCCGTTCCGTCGAGCAATGCGGATATCTTCGCCCTGCGGGCACAGGTCGATTTTAAGACGGGCGGCGCTCGCGTATTGTTTCGCTCCAAGAATCCGGGTCGAGGCTCGGTTCGCCCGGTAATTTCTATTTCGCCCGTTGAACAGTACCGGGTAGAAACACCGATGCGACCGGGCAGATACCCGGTTCTATAGTCGATTGTGGCGGTGCAGTAAGACAACCCACGCTTGGCCATAATGTTGCCCGGTGACGCCGAAAGCCAACGGCGAAGATCATTCGGCAGAAAAGGCTTGCTCGAGGACTGCGAATCGTACTTTGCCGCAGGTCGGTCGCGATCTGAAGAGCATTGTGAGGCATTTATTGTTGCCGCTCGATACGGGCCGAGTTCGGTTCTTGCAAACCTTCTGCTTGCCTTCCGGTTTCCGAACGAAATGACGGTCTCGTCTGTCTGACCGTACCCAATTCGCTATTTTCACCAGCCTCGGTTCTCCACAGTCGATTGATCAATTTTCGCAGAAAGCCCGGTCAGTTCCTTGACCGTGATCGATCCGGGACATGAGATACAGGTCAGCCTTTGAGAAACCCCCTGCAGTTCCGTCTGACGCCACGTCGCCCCCATTGCCCATGGAAGCCGAATCCCAAGAGATCGAAAGCCTGTTGGCGGAATCCCGGCGCGGGGAACCAGGTGCCGACGATAAGCTATTTCGGCTGTGCGAACGTCGTCTGATGGCGATCGTCCGCCGGGTGAAGCTGTCTTATGACAGGCTCGATCGCTGGGAGCAGACCGAGGACGTGTTTCAGGAAGTCGCGATCAAGTTGTTCGAAGAAGTCCGCAGTCGCGATTATGTCGACGCCCGGCACTTCTACCGCTCAGCCGCGCTGATCGTGCGGCGCACGATGATCGACATGGCCAGGCATCATTTCGGTCCGGAAGGAGCGGCTCGCCAACACCAGACTCAGGCCGCTGGCCGCGGGGGCGATAGCGAATCACGACTCCCTTATGAAGGTGGATCGGAAACACATCGTCCCGATACATTGGCCGAGTGGAGCGATTTTCATCAGCTTGTTGAAGGGTTGGACGACGACAGCCGTGAGATGTTCGATCTATTGTATTACCATGGGCTGACTCAGGAGGAGGCCGCGACGGTGCTCGACGCGTCGGCTCGGACAGTCCGGCGAAGGTGGCGGGCAGCAAAATTGGAGTTGGCAGGGCGTTTGGCGCCCGAGCAGCCCGGGAAACCGAAATGATCTCAGAACCCTCCGAGAATTCGCAAGAGTTGGATAATTCGAAAGCTCCCGACGATCTGATCGACCGCCTGCTCGACGAGTGGGAGGCCGCTTGTGATAGGGGCGTCGTTCTCAGTTCGTCGCAACTTTGTCGTGATTGCCCGGAGGCGATTCCGGTCATCGAAGAGAAGCTCAAGCAACTCCGACGGGCCAACGACTTTCTGGAACAGCCGACGAACCTGGCTCATACGACGCCGGCGCCGCCGAGCGAAAATATGGAAGATGTTGAGCTCACGACCCGTCTGACCAACTTAAACCTTGTCAGTTCAGGCGGGCTGGGCGAAGTCTATGAAGCGACCGATATTCGGCTTGGTCGAACCGTCGCGGTGAAGTTCCTGAAACAGGATCACGTCGACACCGAACTTGCCGTGAAACAATTTGTCGAGGAGGCGCGGATCACCGCCCTGCTCGATCATCCCGGCGTCGTGCCGATTTATGCACGCGATCGCAACGCCTCGACCGGTCAGCCGTTCTACGCGATGCGTTATCTCGAGCAGGGGACGCTGGACGAAGCCGTCAATGAATACTATCGGCATCAACCCCAGGATCGGGGTGAGCGGGCCCGTCACGACATCCACTTTCGCCGGCTGCTCAACTCCTTTATGTCGGCCGCCCGCACGATCGAATACGCCCACTCCCGCGGCGTGCTGCACCTCGATATTAAACCCAAGAATATTCTAATCGGTCGCTTCGGCGAGACGCTCGTCAGCGACTGGGGTTCGGCCTTGATTACCGGCCGTGATTCGCATTACTCAGGCGATGTCGAGGGGACGTTGCCACGTTCGGAAGACCCTCCCGTGCCGGAGCGGCTCAGCTCCGACCCAGGCGGCACCGTGCCTTATATGAGCCCGGAACGGCTGCTGTGTACGGACGACCCGAGCCTTGGGCCGGCGGCGGATGTCTATTCTCTCGGCGTCACGCTTTATTTCATCCTGACCGGCCAGAGTCCCTTTCAGGGGATGAGGAGATTTTCGCAGATCCGCGAAGCTGCCGTCGCCGCCGATTATCCGAAGCCGCGAACGGTCCGTAAGCAGGTTCATCGTTCATTAGAAGCGATCTGTCTGAAAGCGATGCATCAGTCACATCGCGAGCGATACTTAACCGCAGCGGATCTGGCACGGGATGTCGAACGCTATCTGGCCGACGAACCGACGGAGGCCATGCATGAGACAATGGGGCACCGCGTTTCGCGGTGGATGCGTCACCACTACGGGTTAATGCGCACGGCGGGAGCGGCCTGTGTCGTGCTCGCGGTGCTCAGTTCGTTGTTTGCCTGGCGGAGCGTCGAGCAGGCCGAGGCGGAGTCAACGGCCCGGCAGTCGGCGGAGGCGGCGGTCTTGGCCGCCAGTGTCGCACGGGACGAGTCGATGGAGTTCGCGACCCGAATGACGGCGCAGACGATTGCATTAAAGCAAAACGACCGCTTCCGAATTCTCGAAATGGAGACGTCTCGCCCGGCCTTCTTAAAGCTAATGAAGGCGGCCAATCAGGAAGGCGAATCGATATCCGCTGAGACGCTCGATCGGCTCGATGCGTATTTTCGAGACCGAGTTGCCCGACATCGTGCCGCTAACGCGCTGAGCTGGTTCATCTGTCGGGCCGATGGTCTTCAGGTCGGTCGATTTCCTTATAAGGAGACAGTCGGGCAGAACAATTACGCATATCGCGACTACTTCCACGGGCTGGGTTCAGACGAGCCGACCGACACGATTCGATACATCCGGCAGCCGAACCTTTCGAAGGTTTATCGCAGTTCGAACACGTCGGAATTAAAGGTCGCGCTGTCCGCCCCCATTTGGGACGACACCGATGGTCGTCAGTTCTTAGGGGTGTTAGGTTTGTCGATCGGCGTCAACGAGTTCGGCGAATTAAAAGAGCAATTGTCGGGCAATCATCGCGTCTCAGTGATCGATCTTCGCCCAAACGAAATCGACGAGGTTTCGGCCGGGCGTGGGTGGATATTGCACCACTCCGATGCCGTTCACAGCCCTAAGATTCACAAGGTCGATCAGGAATTGGTGACGGCCGTTGACAAGTTATTTCAAAAGACTGAGCGGCAGTGGAATAAAGAGCAACGCTTGCGGCGAACACCGCTGCACATGATCGAAAAATTTTCCGATCCGGTCACCGGAAGAGTCGGACCGGCGCTCTTTGCACCGGTCTTTCTCGAGGGCCGGGAGTGGACGTTGGCCAACACGCAATGGGGTGTCGTCCTCATCGATAGTTCCGAATCGGCTGAGAAATCACGCGCTGCAATCGATATTGATTGAAATCGAAAGCGACGTCGCGTCAGTCCTCGCTCGGTTCATTAAGAACAGGGTCGGCCCGCCAAGCCGCGACCGCATGTTGGCCGAATGTAAATCCGATTAACGCCAGCGGAACGAGTGGTTCGTCTGGAACCGCGGTGGTTGCGATTATCAGTCCGAGCCCGGTATTGCTCATCGCGGTTGTAATCCCGAGCGAATCCGCCGCAGCCCGGTCAGGAAAGTAGAGTCGCGCGAACCGGTCCGCTGCTTCGCGCAGGGCGAACGTGCCAACGAGGGCGACCAGCGCGGTGGCTACGACGGCTCCGAATTGCCCGCGAGCTAACAATTGCGGGAGGCAAACGGCTCCGTTCGCGTAGTTGAGCAAGAGCAGTGCGACTAGGCTCGGCGTATCGAAATGTCGACTCTTGATGTCGCGCCCCGACCGTCTGAGCAGAAACTGTGCGATCATTCCCGCGAGCAGCGGCAGGCAGACCCACGCGATGGCGAAGTCGGGTTGGAAGGCGGAATGGATTGCCGAGAAGACCTGCGAGGATTCTGTTTGTTGCGGCAGCGGCAAGGAAAGCAAGACGGTCGTCATGGCCACAGAGGTCAAAGTCGAACCCGCCACGACCGCAGCCCCCATCGGTGCGTCAGCATGGGCACGCACGATCCAACCGGCCGACGAACCTGCCGCTGGTAATGTCACTGCAAGCAGCATCCCGATGGCAAGCAGACTAATGGCATCGGCGACTGGGCCGACAATGATCGTGTAACTCCACATCGCCGCTAGTATGGCAAGCACCGCGGCTGTGCGAATCGTCCAAAACACAGCCAACCCCCGCAGTAATTTTCGCCATTGAGCGAGCCAATTCCCGCCCGACTTAATGCCGAGGCTGAAAAGCAGAAACGCCAACAAAAAGTGGACCGGCGAAGACGTGAACGGCGCGGCGGCCAATTCAAAAGACCATTCTCCGCGCAGCCAAATGCCGACGTCCGGTAGAAACGCCGCGGCCACATAGGCGGCACCGAGCAGTGCGATTTGTCGTTGGCTTCGAGAGAGCACGTGGCTCGGTCCGTCGAGAGATTTCAAGTGGTGAACGCAGTTCCCGCGGTGCGACTCCCAGGACGGAGATGAGCGGAAACGGCAGTTGGCGATCGGGCGAGCGGCGCGGTAGGAAATTAATCGATTCAAAAGTGGCAGGGTGAGTAGTCCATGGGGCGCTTTACTCAAAAATCATGAGACTTCCCGCTCTAAAAGTCAGTGAAAGCGTTGCTTCGAGAATTCATTCTGTTTCAAAAAGGGGATGAAAAGCCGGGCCAATCGCCCAAATGCGGACCGTCCTTCTCACTCAGCGGATGCGGGACTGTCGACCGGCCAAGAATTATTGGCGATTTCGACCAATTCGCGAGATCCGTCCCGGTCGCCTGCGGTCCAGACTGATTGAGATTCGCCGGAAGAACGGTCGACCGGCCTTTTGTTGATCGGGCGATTTTACCCGGAAACTCTCACAACCGCGGATCGACCGGCTCGCTTTCCAACGCGAGCACGCCGAAAACGCACTCGTGGACGCGTCGCAGAGGTTCCTGCCGAACGAATCGCTCCAAAGATTCGACTCCGAGGGCGAACTCCCGCAGTGCTAATGATCGTTTACGACCGAGGCTGCGATTGCGGAGCCGTGACAAGTTCTCCTCCGCATCGTAATCGGGGCCGTAGATGATCCGCAGGTACTCTTTGCCACGGCACTTCACGGCCGGTTGAACCAGTCCCTTCCTGCCGCGGACGACCCAGTCGGTCGGCTTCACGACCATTCCCTCGCCGCCGGTCGCGGTCTTTTCATTCCACCACCGCACTCTTTCCTCAACGCTGTCGACATCAGTCAGACTAACGGTTTGGCAATCGGTGGCGGTGATCAGCCCGTTACCGTTTCGACTTAAGCTGGCGAGCGTTTCCATGTGCCAGGGATGGGCCTGATCGATGTGAACACGGCCCTCAGTGGCGAGCAGGTGAAACGGGGCGAGCTTGAGATCGGCCAGCGACGCGACCGGCCAGCAGTAATGCCGATAGGCGGCGACATATTTCTCAACCGCGGATGACCGCCGCGCGAATCGATCCACCAGAGCCGTGGCCGTCTCTTCGTCACTGCCGCTAAGCCGAGCCACAGCGCGTTGCAGCGAAGTCACCGCGCGAGGCAAAGCCGCGCCGGCTGCGGCTCCGACCGCGGCGTACTGCGAGCGCAGAAGTTCTTGCGCCTTTGCTGACCACGGCATTAATTCACAGTCGAGGCAAACCCACGTCGTCTCGAATTGCTCCCACCACCCGGCGTCATTAATTGCACCGTGCAGCACGTTAAGGAATTGTCGTTCCAAAGTCTGATCGTTAAAAAACCGTCGACCGGTCCGCGTATAAACGATCCCCGTTTCGCCGGTGTCGATGCCGAACCGCGCTACCGCAGCCTCTTCATCGCGACACAATACAACGACCGCCCGAGAGCCCATGTGCTTCTCTTCGCAGATCACCCGTGGCACGCCCTGATTGCGGTAATAGGCGAATGCTTCGGCAGGGTGCTCCAGCATTCCGGGCTCCGACGAGGTCTCGCACGGCGACATTGTCGGCGGTAGATAAATTAGCCATTTCGGATCGACCGCAAAGCGACTCATCACTTCGAGGGCCGCCGTCGCATTCTCCTCCCGGATCGTGATATTCCGCTGCAGCCGTGTCGATACGATCCGCTTCCCGATGACATCCTCGGCATCAAGCACGTCATCGTGCCGCTGCTGCGCGGAGAGGGCTTCGACGTCAGGCGTCAAGAATGGGCGGGAAGGTTCGCAGTACATCATTTGTGCAGGAACTGAAACAAATTCCCGCTCGGGATAGCGCATCGCCGTCAGCTTGCCGCCGAACACGCATCCGGTGTCGATATTAACCGTCTCGTTCAGCCACTCCGGCTCCGGAACCGGCGTGTGTCCGTAAACGACCATTGCCGAGCCGCGGTAGTCGGCGGCCCAGTTGTGCCGGATCGGCAAGCCGAATTCGTCGGTCTCGCCGGTCGTCTCTCCATAGAGGCAGAAGTCGCGGACCTTCCCCGAGCCGCGCCCCTGCATTGACTCTTTAATACCCGCGTGTGCGACGACGACGCGGCGATCGTCGAGGACATAGTGGCTGACGAGTCCGTCGAGAAAGGTCTTAAGATCTTCAACGAAGGACTCGCGAACGGCGTCGGGCAATGCTTCAATGTCAGCGAGCGAATCGGCGAGGCCGTGCGTCACCTGCACATTACGACCATTTAATTTTCGCAGCAGCTTCATGTCGTGGTTGCCGGGCACACAAATCGCCGAACCACCTTCGACCATATTGCGGACAATCCGTAACACATCGACGATCCGCGGCCCACGGTCGACAAGGTCACCCACGAAGACCGCTTTGCGTCCTTCGGGATGCCGATAGCGCGTGTCTCCCCAACCGGGGCCGAGGTCCGAGGCATTCGTATTCTCGTAGCCGAGTTCGGACAGAAGGGTCTCAAGTTCATCGGCGCAGCCGTGGACGTCACCGATGAAATCGAACGGCCCGTGTTCGTCAGTTTTATCGTTCCAAAGCGGCACGCGCTCGACCGTCGCCGCGTCTACCTTCTCGACAGAGTCCATCACGAAGATGTGCCGGAAGCCTTCGCGTTTTAAAGACTTCAGTGACCGTCTTAATTGCGACCGCTGGTTGCGAATCACATGCGGCCCAAAGTCGCGATCAGGGCGATCGCGGTTTCGGTCCCGGCAGACGGCTTCGGGGAGGTTGAGCACGATCGCCACCGGCAGACAGTGATACCTTCGCGCGATTTGCACCAAAGGCCGTCGCGCCTCCGGCTGCGTGTTGGTCGCATCGATGACCGTCAGTTTCCCTCGCTTCAGCCGTGTCGCCGCCACTTCATGCAGCAGAGCAAACGCATCCTGCGTGGCATCCTGATCGTTCTCATCATCGCTGACCAAGCCACGAAAGAAGTCGGACGAAAGCACCTCCGTCGGCAGAAAATGCGTCCGCGCAAACGTGCTCTTCCCCGACCCGCTGGGGCCGATGAGGACAACGAGAGAGAGTTTGGGGACGTTGATCTTCACTGCACAATCTGAAACGTCTACGGATAAGAGTCAGGTTTGGGAAAGGCGAACGCGGATCAAGAGTTCATTCAGCGGCTCCGTGACCTCTGCTATATCCGGTAGCGCACTAGCATAGTGAGCCAGCTCCAACTCTCCCCGCAACCGCTCGTACTCGTGCTCATGCAACATCAAGTCCCCATCGTCGAGCGTGCCTTTCTCCGTGCCTTGCGTCTTTCGCTCGACCAACTCCGGGATGTAAGGCAGTTGAAACACTTCATTGAGCCGGACGAGGTTCGCTTCAACTTCGCCGGTGCGCATCAGATGGATGCCGGTCAGTAGCACGCGATAGACATACAGCAGCGGTTTCACACGTGGTGGGTCCTCCTTATTAAACAGCTTCCACTGCGTGGCGGCGAAACCGAGGTAATGGTGGGCGTGGTGACGGGTTACGCATTGCCGTGCAATTGCCTTTAATTCTTCGTGCTCGGGCGTGGTGTGCACGACGAGCGAAGAGAGCACCTGCTCCAGAACGTAGCCGTTCTTTTTCAGCATGAGCCCGAAGAACTTGGCTGCGTCGTGCGTAACGAGGTCAATCTCCAAGCCGTCATGCACCCCGGACCGCTCGACGGTCTCCTGACCGCGTTTTAAACCGATCACATCCCGGAGCGGCAGCAGGTGAACGCCTCGGAGGTCATAGTCGGAATCGGGCGAGGGAAAGCCGTAAAGATGCGCCCCGCTGATCGTGGCGAACAGTAGCGGGTAGGGATGGTCTTCGACTTGTTGAGTCAGCCGGGGATCGTCGGTCACGGGAGGTCTTTCGCCATTGCCGCCCGCCTTGCCTTGACCAGAAAGGCGTTTGCCTTCTCATAATCAGGCCGCTCCGGTAGCGATGTTTGTTGTAGTGCTTCGTCGAATTCTTGATGCAGTTGCGTCCGCCACTTTTCCGTTTCCTGCCAAAGCAGTTCACCCCGTTTAATCGCGAGCAGTTCGTCGCGGTGCTTATCGACGCGAACCGGGACGAAACCGTCACGGAGCACACCGATGCCGGAGATTAACAGGCGGATCAAGTGCATCACGTGCTTCGGCTTAACCCGGCCCTGATTGCGGAGACCCGCCTGCATTTTCTTAAACTGTGATAGCACGTAGCCGTTGTAAGTTTGATAGACGAGCCGCGAGAGAAATGACTCCCGCATCGCCAGAAGTTCTTCGGCAAGCGGCGTCGCTTTCTCCACGAGTGGTGTGTAGAGGCACTCCAACACGTTCGGGTTCGCTTTCAGGGCGAGAACGACAAACTTCTGAATTTCCCAGTAAGACTCTTGCGTCTCGTGACACTCGAGTTGCTCCGGAATGCCGAATAGCGACCAGTGTCGCTCCGCCTTCGGGAGAAAACACCCGCGGCGATCGACATCGGACGCTTCATCGTCAAGGCCGTATGCTTGCGAGCCGATCACGCATCGAAAAATGACACGGTCGAACAGGTCGCCGTCGTGCAGTCCTTCGGCACCTTCGCCGATGCGGCCCTCTTTATATTTTGCGAGCAGCGTTAATTCGGATGGCTTCAGCGACTCCTCCACGCCGTCCGGGAACCGAACACGATAATGATGATCCAGATCGGGCGGCGACTTCACCACCACGCCGACGGCACCGGCGGGATGAAGAATAACTCCGGACGGACCCACGACGTCAGACCGTGTGACGACTTGGGACCCGCTGGAATAAATGAGCGACTCGGAGAGGTGGACTTTATTTGTCATGAGTAAACACCCCCATCTGTGTCGGTGAACCGACAATTTCGTCGACCGGCCCCACCGGCGCGAAACGCACCTGATAGCCGAATCGTTCTGCCACGCCGTCGGCCCATTCCTGAAATTCTGCCCTTGTCCACTCAAAGCGATGGTCGGGGTGACGCAATCTTCCTTCGGGAAGGGTTTCCCACATCACGTTATATTCGCGGTTCGGTGTCGTCAGGACGACCGTCTTCGGGCGCGCGAACTCGAACAACACGCGCTCGAAGGCTTTCAACCGCGGCGGATCAAGGTGTTCAATGACTTCGACCACGGCGGCGGCGTCGAAGTTCTCCAATCGTTTGTCGCGATATATGAGGGAGCCGTGGAGGAGTTCGAGTTTTTCCGCCATCCACAGCGGCAGGCGGTGAGCCTTTAATCGCCGAGAGGCGATCTCGAGCGAACGGACGGCAACGTCGACGCCGACAACGCGATGAAACTGACGATCCTCGATCAATTCTTTTAACAGCTTGCCCTCTCCGCAGCCGAGATCGACAACGCTGCGTGCTCCGCTGGATCTTAAAGCCGACAACACAGTGCCGAGCCGTTGCTCGTTCAGGCTTAACTTTCGTTCGAGCGACTCCTCGGCCCGCGATGGTTGCGCCTCGTCGATATCTAATTGCTCTTCTTCGACCAGTCGGGCCAGCGCCTGCCGATAGAGGCTCGGCTTGTTGTTGAAATAGCGCCGCGTGATCGTTTCCTTTGCGGGATGCGCCGCCAGCCAGTGTTCGCCTTTTGTGAGTAATTTGTCCAACTCATCGTCACTAATGAAATAGTGCTTTCGCCCGTCGAAGACCGGAATCAGCACGTAGAGGTGCTTCAGAAGATCGACAAGAGTCTTTGTTCCGGTGAGTGTGACGGAGAAGTAGGGGCTGTCACCCCATTCCGTGAACTGAGGGTCCAACGGTTTGCGCTCGGCTTCGACCGTGTATCCCAGCGGTTCAAAAACTTCATTCAGAAACTTCTCAGGGCCTCTCATCGGCAGGACGTCAATGCGAGCCTTAAGTGGCAGCGAGGTCTCCACAAGTTCGGGGCGATCTTTACAGGCTCCGTTGAGCGCCGTGCGATAGACATCGGCGATCGCGACGCTCATCAAGGAAGACGCCACGTACGGACGGTCATTGACGTATTGATTGTCGGACAAGAATTTCGTGGCCGACCTTCCCTTCCCCCGCACGAGTGCGACTTCATCGACGTCAAGTAGCAGGCACGCCTCGCAGCGGTCGTTAGCGACATGGGGATAGTAGACGACTGCGTTCCCAAAACTCTGCCGGAAAGTCTGGACCCGATCGGGATGCTTGTGGAGCAGATAGCCGAGGTCGGTGGCTGGTTGGTGCGTGGTCGAAAGAGTGAGCAGCACGTCAATTCGCAAGTTGGGACTGCAAGAACTTCGGCAACGCGAACCGATCGCGTCGAAGGATCGACAGCCCAACTATGCTACTGGTTCAGTCGCAACTTGTGCGAGCAAAACCCATATCGCCGAGTGACGATCAGGATTTTCGCCGGTACCAACCAGATCGATCACAAAGTTTGTGAGGTCCGTGAGGCGTCGGGCAATGTTGAGAGCGGGCACGTTGCCAACGCGAGCAGCACCTCGTACCGAACTTTGGCAGTCTTGAACGACCTCTCCGTACCAATTCAGAGGAGAATAAATACAAAGAGGCACTTTCGTCCGGCGTTCACGCAAGCTCGTGCAACGCGTGATCGGTTGATTAACAACTTGATCAATTCGTTAATCGTTATAGAGCGTTCCACTCTTGGCTAATTGTGCCCGGCGCGGAGTACATCTAGATTCCTGCGACCGAGTGTGCGGAACTGATTAATGGCGGCCTCGGCAGCTTCGGTCCGATTGGAACCAGAATTCTCCAGCTTGCGATTCTGCAGTAAGACGACATTCGCGGTAGGTGCGGGTTGGACGGTGACGTCGGGACTGCTCAAGCCGGCCAGCAGGAGTGTCATCGGATCGTTACCGGTGATCTCAAACTCAAATGGTTTCTTCCCGCGATCATGAACGGTGACGTGGGGGTTAAAGTAGGAAAACTGTCCCTTGTAGCCGTCAAACCGCGCGAAGGGCCGGGCTTCTTCCCACGCGTGCATGCGGGCGGCGCCGATCGTAATTTGGCTTTCATTCGCTTCCGAATGACCCGTCACCTTAAACACGCTCTGTTTCGCCTGCTCCACGTAAAGATCGCCGATCACAATGTTCGGTCCGTCGCGTAAAACGAGTTGCTCGCAGTTCACATTAAGTATTGATAGCGGCGAGTCACCATTCGCATCACCCTCGACAACCAACGGTGAAGCCCCGTCCCAGAAGTTCACGAACACGTTTGAGTAGTTGCAATTCTGGAATTGGCCACTGCCGTTAATTCTCAAGACACGCAAATGATCTCTTTCCGTTAAATTCTTAAAGACGACTCCTCTGACCTGCTCTTGCGAGTCGGGCTGCCAACCTTTCGGGAGATAGAGCCGGTCGTAGGTTACTGCTGTCTTGGACGATCCGCCGCGATGCACAATTGCGATGAACGCCTTCGGCTTGGTGTGGCCGAGGATATGAAACTCGCGAAGGACGACGTCTTCGCAGTCGTGGACGTTCATCGCCACACCGCCCGGTTCACCGGTCCAATGAAACTCGGAGTGATAACCAGTCCCCGCCAAAAAGAAATTACCGCCGGTCACTTGCAGCGTTTGACTAATTCGATATCGACCCGGTGGGAAGTAAGCGACCGCATCATTCCCGTGAGCTGCGGCAGCATCAATTGTCGCCTGAGCAGCGGCGGTCGAATCCTTCCCGCCCGCACCAAAATCACGCACGGCATCGAACACCTTTCCGGGTATGCGTGGGGAATCGTCAAAGAATCGCTGGTCCGACTCGGGACTGACGCCGAGCGACGGGTCGACAGCCGATAAATTCAGCACGCCTTCGCCGCCTTCAAAGATCGGATTGCCAGCCGAGTCGGCGTTGCCGGCTGCGATGACCTCCAGCTTCGGATCACCAATCGCGATCGGCGGCGTTGTGGAAGTCGCCTTCTCGAAGATATTGTCAATAATCAAGATAGGTTTCGTGCGATTGCGAGGAACTTTGATCGCGGCCCCGTCGCCGGTCCAATCGGTGATGCGACATCCTTGCATGACGGTATCCCGCCCTGCAAAGAACTGCTTGGAGCCCCGCGATACGCACCACCGGACGGAATGCCCGTGCGACTCGCCCGCCCAAATGTCGGAAGCACGCGACCGCTCGAACAGGCAATTTCGCGCGAACACTTCGCCGTACTTGAAACAATTAATCCCCACCCGGCAGTCGATAAATTCGCACTGCTCCACCACTTCGTTGTAGTAGTTAAAGCTTTCGATCCGCACGCCGGTGTCGCAATTAATAAAGCGGCAGTTGCGGAGTACGCTCTCCGATGAGGCGAACCGAGTGGCCGGTCCCATCGCGAGACCCGCATCGCGAAAATTGATGAATGCCTCGTACTCGTGCAGAATTTTATTCTCGAATCGGTCCTCGGATTGATGATGAATTCCTGTCGCGGCACGGTCGTTGCCGTCCCAGATAATTCCGGTATAACGGGTCATCACCGATCCATTGCTGAGAAACATTCTGGGCGAATTCTTGGCCGTCGATGCGACTCCGTCCCAGAGGATGCGTGTTTCTCCACCGTGACCGACGACCTGGCAACTCACACTGCTCGGCATGACCAGCGTTTTCGTAATACGGTACGTCCCCGGCGGAAGGTAGATCACCTTCGGACCGCCTCCGAGTCCGTGCATCTGATCCAGCGCCGATTGAATCGCAGCGGTGTCATCAGAACGACCGTCGCCTAGCGCGGGCGGATCGAGGTCGGTAGTCACGTTGATCCAATCATCACACTCTTGCCAGTTCAGCGGGGGGAGCAATTTCGATGACGGGTCATCCTCCGCACGCGCGTGACTGAATGTGCTTGCAACGCCAAGAAGAACTAAGGACATCGCAATCGAACAATGGGGGTGCATATGCGTCAGGCCTAAAGTTGTGGTTGTCAGAATAAAAATATGAGTCCGCACAGACAAAACGCATCTTTAATAATGCGGCGGAATGTTAAGTCATGACTGCGAATAGGCCGCGATTGGCAGTCGCGTGATATCGAGCGTCGAAGCTACTCGAAGATCGCCTGTCCCCAGGTCGCTGCGCGATGGAAGGTCAGTCCGGGCTCATCGGGATTGGTGACTTCGACGAGATGCCCTCGCCAGATACGGCCGCCTTCATCGCTCCAGTGGACGGTCCAGTTGGCGGCCAGGACATCCGCGGCTTGGGGTGGATCGTCGCCCGCGTTAAGTAATTCCCAGGGAATCGCATATTCCATCAGGTAGCCGCGGCCCTGCTCCTTCTGTCGAAATCGGCCTCGCCAGCCAGCCGGATGGCTATTCACGTTGGTGAAATCCATGCCGTAGGCAATCTGCAGGCAGGATTTACCGGCCGGTTGGTGATGCCACATGGTGAGGTGTGCCAGCTTCGGATTGACATCCTGCGGTCGATAGCCGAGCCGGGTCCGCGGTTCGGAGGGATTTAATGGAACGTCGTGCCGTCGGATGTGAGCATCGACGGGCCAGCCGATGGCGCGATCGCAGGAAATGCGGAGTTGGACGCTGCCCCCGCGCCAGACAACATTCGGATCACCGTCCGGGGTGATGACGCTTCTTAACGGAAACGGGTCTGAAACATCGGCGGCGACATAGAGGAAATTCTCGTCATAGCCGAGGCGACCGACGACTCGATATGTTTTCGCATATGGAGGGTCGCACTGGGCCGAGAATGTTGAGTCGCTCGGCCAGTCGGACAGGTCCGCATCGATTTGAAGCGGGGTCTCGATTTTCGCCACGGTGACGGACTTAAGTTTTGACGTATTATAAGGGCTTAATTCATCCCCTTCCCTGCTTTCGGGAAGCGGGAACCGCCGGACGAATCGATTCGGATCGAACTTAATTCGCTCTACCTCGGTGGAACCGTTGTCGGAGAGCACCGCCGCGTCGCCGGCCTGAAAATACTGCTTCGGTTGATGCTCTTCACGATTGAAGTGCGTTTCGACATCGCCGTCGAATACTTGCACGACGGTCCGACGGTCGGAGTCGATGGCAACGCCGAACTCCGTTCCCAGATCGACCACGGTGGCATCGGGAGTCGTAATTTCGAATCCGATCGCCTGCTCCGGCACCTTCGCTACCACATACCCGTCGAGCAATACACAACGTTGGGCGCTCTCCAGTCGCAATTGCACCGGGGCCTCCAGCAACAGTTCGACGCCACCGGCAAGCGTGAGACCCAACAGCCCTTCGGCAAGATCGATGCGTTCGGTCCCGAATTCATCGCCGAGGTGGACGCTCCGGCCCGCGACGCTGCGACAATGCTCAGCGGCCGTCACCGTCGCGAGCGGCGAAGCGGTTTGACCTCCCGGCGGCATCGTCCACACAAGGGCCATCACGATGCAGACCACTGCTGCGAGTGCGACCGAGCCGGCCGTCACTAAACGAAAGCGAGAGCGTTTAATTGAATATGCTGATGAATGACTTTCCGACTGAGAAGGCAGGATCAACCCCGCCAATTCGCCTGGCGACGCGCCCTCATAACGCAGGTGTGATTCCAGAACCGCGAGACCGCAGTAATATTCCAAGTTTTGCTGGTCGGATAATAATTCCTGCAGCGCGACGACATCGGACTCGGTTGCCGAGGAATCGGCAACTCGAGCTCGCAGTTCGTCGACAGCATTAAAATCTGTCTCAGACAATGAATTGATCCCAAATGTCATGTATTGCGCCCGCCGTCGGAGACGCCGACACGGATGCAGCGAAGTAGTCGGGCATGTATTGACGCTAAGGCTCGATAAATCGCTTTCTCGGTTCGGCCCGCGATGGTCGAAATTTCTTTGACCGAATGTCCTTCTGTGTACCTCAGACGAAGTAGCTCGGCATCTTTCGACGCCAATCGTTCGACGCATTGAGTCAGCCGCTCTGTGGCGTCATTCAATTCCTCCGCAATGCCCAGAGACCGATCGGCGACCTGCTGCAGAAGCGTGGCGTCAACACGAACGCGCCGCCGCGCAACTTCCTTACGAAATGCCAGTACCTCGAAGTAGGCTGTTCGGCAGGCCCAAGCGAGAAAGCTGCTTCCTCGCTCGAATTGATTCTGTTTCTGCCATAGCACGACGTTCGTGCGTTGCAGAATGTCATCCGCCGCATTCCGATTCGGTTCGAGTGACAGGATATATCCATAAATCGCTCGCTGTGACTTGGTAATCAAAACCACGAATTCAGAGTCATCGTGATCGGATGAACTGAAAAATGAAGTCATCGGTGAGCCATCAAGTGCGGCTGATATTCATTGAACGCCGTAACGTCACAATTTAAGTTTCATCAGAATTTTCCGACGGTCCGACCGTCGGCAATATCGCCCAAGGAGTTATACAAGAGAAAGTCGACCGTTTCGGACATGAATCGCACCGACCCATCCGCAAGCGTGAAGAACGCCCCCCCTTGGTGGTGGCTTGAGAAGCCGCCCTGAGATCTCTCGCTGCTGGCGGCCGGCAACACCATGGAAGGGCTGTTCAGCTTTAGCGAAGTGCGGGCGATACCGGCCTGATTCCAGAACAGGGCTCCATTGTGATACGACTCATTATTTTTTTCGCCCAGCATAAAGGTGTTGCTGAGGCCGTCGGTCACCTGCCGAAATTTCGTGGGCGGTACGCCCTTCCACGTTTGGGTGGCGTTCTGGAAATCCCAAGGCCCCATAATCCCCACCTTCTGCCGGAGGTTGCCGTCGGGACCCAGGCAGTAGGTTCCTTTCGAGGAGCAATCGTGGGTCGCTCCGCCGTTGACGTTCATCCGGCCAACACACGCAACGTAACATTGGGCCTGCACGCCCCCCATATAACCGAAATTAGTTCCGTCGCGCTTGGCATATAGATGCGCGTAAGGATTGGTGGGACAGGAAAATACCGGCCAGCGTTGATACTGCAAGTTGCTCTTATTCGATCCGTTTGAAATGCGTTGGCTTATGTCGATCCGCCGACGAAGCGCCCCCTGCTCGATAAATGGAAGAGCCAGCACCCCCCAGTTGTAGCTCAGGGCCGTCGTACCGCCACCGGGCCGGGGAACGCGATCATGAGAACCGGCCATCAACGATTGAAACGTGTCGTGGTAGTTGTGCAGTGCCAATCCCAACTGCTTCATTCGATTACTGCAGTCGGACCGCCGAGCCGCCTCGCGTGCCTGTTGCACCGCCGGCAACAGAAGTGCAATGAGAATGGCGATCACGGCGATGACCGCAAGTAATTCGATTAGTGTAAAGCCGCGTTTTCGGGGGTCGGTCGGCCGCATGAGAACTCCGAGAAGTGAAGGGAACGGATTTATGGCGCTGTCGAACCAGAGTCGACGGAATCACTGTTGAGATGAAAAGCCAGTTCGGTCCCCACGGAGTCGTGAGGGATTTCTGCCGACAGACCTGACTGATCGGCGAAGGTGTACCGCCGGGGTATTAGTAAGTCCCCCTCGGCACCGGTTTCGGGGTCGATTTCGTAGGACATAATGGCGACCGCGAATTCGCCGGGAGCCACGCCGTCGCCACGTTCGAAAGTTCCCAAATTAAAACGTCCTTCGTTATCAATGAGTCCGTTCGCCGTGTGCGACACGACTGTCGGATCTAAAGGTTGCAACAGGACGACACCGGTCGTCAGCGGGTCACCGTCCAAAGTGACCTGACCGGAGACTGAAACGAGATCAGGCTTCTGCGGGTCGCCACCACAGCCTCCAATAATCGTGCAGGCTCCGAGGACTGCCGCAATGGAGCGTAAGGCTCCGGCAAAGCGACTTGGTCTCCGCACTTCCCGAGCGGGGAATTTCAGTTCGCAGGCCGTTCGGGAGATCTGCGCTTGCAACGCACTCTTCACGCTCGGCACCTCATCAGCAAAAATCGCCTGTTGATTTCTGGTGCTTTGCATATCCGAAACCGCTGGCTGCGCGGGCAACGTGGCTACAAAATTGCGGGTGTCAGATAAAAGACAGCGTTACGGACGCACTTTTCTCACGCAAAACATTTCACGCAACCAGATCGCGTCACCCGACGCAACAAACCGGTCCTCGCGCACCCCACAAAACACTTCTGTGAAACAACTTACGCCCGTGGTGCGGCTTATCCCTGAAATTGGATCGTCGAGCGAAAGCTTGAACTTTTTTGACGAGCAGCAGCTTTTCGCCGGGATAATCCACGCCGACATGCTGTTGTCCAAGGCGAACGTCGTCCCATGCGCGGAGTGCAGTTCACCGCCACCGTCGACGGTTCACAAACCGTGGCATGACATCCCACTCGAAGGCCGCCGATGAACTATTGCTTTTCGGGATTGAAACATCGCCAGTTAAGCCGTCGCGTCACACTCATCGCGTTGGCTGTGCCGGCACTGTTGTTTTCCGGCACCGACCTGCTGCGCGCCGAAGAAAATTCGAAGCAACCGCGAACCTATCTGATCGGTAACTCGCTGACTTGGGACACGGTGCCGTCACGCCTCGACGGCGATGTCACGTGGCATGTGGGGTGCGGAAAGTCCTTGCAACAACTTCATGACTCGCCCGAAAAACCCTGCGTAAAAACGTCAGTGCTTTGGCCGAAGACTTTGCGTTCCGAAATTTTTAATTACCTCTGCGTGCAGCCCCACGGCAGTACGACGCTGGAACAGGACGTTCGCGTGATCTCGGCTTGGATTCGCCTGCAACCCGAGTGCGTGCTGGTACTTCATCAGGGCTGGGCGACGAAACAAGCTCGTGACGCAGAGTATGAGTCAACCGTCGATGATCGCATGCACCACGGACCGGTCTACTTTGCGGCCCTCTCGAAGCGATTAAACGAGACTTTCACCGACCTGCGGATCGTGTCGACCGACTCGACCGAAATCCTGCAATTCATCGGTAAGGATTTGCAAGCTGGCGACCGACCCGTCGAGAACCTGAATGATCTTTATCGAGACGATATTCATATGACCTATGGCCCCGGCCGCTTCCTGATGCACAACATGATGCGGCGTGCCCTTTCGCAGCCGTATTCGGACCGCGGGTTCGAACGCGTACCCGAGGCCATTCGGACCTATTTGCTCGGCCGCATCTCCGCATTTCATGAAGAACGTGACGCGCACCCGACGGAAAACATTTCCGCCCGGTATGGTTCGATACTCGACGATTAATTCTGACGCTGAAAAAGGGCGGGCAACTCGATATCCCCGGCATTACAAATATGAATAGTGGACCAAATTCACAAATGGTTATTGGGAAGCCGATTCGCCTGGCGTTTAAGGTGTCATCACTTCGGCCGTCTTACTTGGTACGAACGGCATTGCTGTTTGCGTTGCTGCTGCCAGCCAGCCGTCTGTCGCAGGCCGCCGATATTGAGTCGAACCATCTTAAACTTCCGCAGGTGCCCGTCGCGGATGAAGTCCTCACCTTCAATCAGAAGTACTGCCTCGATTGCCACTCCGGGGCTGATGCCGAGGCGAGCTATAACCTAAGCGAGCTGGGGCGGTCGGCGAGCTATGCGGATCACATCCACGGTTGGAAGGCGATGCTCCGGCGGCTGATCCATCGTGAGATGCCGCCAGCCGACTCCGAACAGCCTACGCAAGCGGAGTACGAGCAGACCATTGCTTCGCTAAAGGTCAGCATTCGCAAGGTCGATCAGGCTCTGGCGATGCAAAAACCGCGGGCGATGCGTCGACTGAATGCCCGCGAGTACAACAATACGATTCGAGACCTGTTCGGGATTGACTA
Organism: Stratiformator vulcanicus; assembly: GCF_007744515.1. Classification (NCBI taxonomy): domain Bacteria; kingdom Pseudomonadati; phylum Planctomycetota; class Planctomycetia; order Planctomycetales; family Planctomycetaceae; genus Stratiformator; species Stratiformator vulcanicus. The sequence goes on along the minus strand of NZ_CP036268.1, from coordinate 3,808,032 downwards.
TCCGTTCGCCTCGCGATTCCCGGAGGAGCCGAGATTTCACGGATTCGATAATATCGGCGAGAGCCTGTCGGTATCACCGACGCATATCAATAGTTTTCTGAGCGCTTCTCAACGGATCGCGGAGGAAGTGATTCCCGAAAAAACCTCTCCCGCCCCGATGACGACGGCATTCGATTATCAGTTCTATAAAGGCAACCCGTTCGAGGTCGACGGGCCGATTAAGGTTCGTAACGGCAACAGCTTTATCGCCGTCGGCGAGGACGGGAAGAACTCGCCCCACTACTGGATCGACGGCCCGTTTCATGTCCAATTTCGGTCCCCCGCCTCGGGCTATTACCGTTTCATCGTCCGTTGTCGTCCGGTCGATCTCGACGACGGAGTGCTCTCGTTTCGATTTACGGTGAATAACCGACAGGTCGCCGACTTCGATTTGACCGAGGAAGACTTCAAAGACGGAGTCTTATTAGATACCGAGGTATTCGTTCCTCATAATAAGAAATTGAACACGGCGGAATTGACGTGGCGCAACGGAATTCGGGCGACGATCCCACGGGTTCACTACAAGATCAGCAAGCTTGCGCGGGATCAGGGAATTAAGAGCGGGCGGGCGTTCACGCATTGGCCGGAAGAAGTTGAGTGGCCCCACTTCCGCTACGTTCAAGTCGAGGTGGAGGGGCCGCGAACAACGGGCGGGTCGATTGAGAACGCAACGTCATCTGTCATTAGTTCCGAATCGCTCTCGAATCTCTCCATCGAACAACTGGTGAATCGGATTCTTCCCCTCGCTTTCCGACGGGATGTCGACGACGCGGAGATTCGGCATTACGTCGCGATCGGGCAGTCAGCCAGTGCCGACGGTGCGAGCCGAACGGAGGCACTGCGTTTAACACTCGCGGCGATTCTCAACTCGCCTCATTTTCTCTATCTCGTCGAAGAACCGCCTTCGGACGCGGAACGAGGCTCCTATCAACTCACTGACTTCGAGCTCGCGTCCAGGCTCTCCTACTTTCTATGGTCGACGATGCCGGATGAAGAATTGTTCGCCGTCGCCCGCGCAAGAAAACTGTCCAAGCCCGAAGAACTCCGGCGACAGGCCGAACGCATGCTTGCCGATCCGAAAGCCGCGGAGCTGAGCGAGGGGTTCGGCGTCGGTTGGACCGGTGCGGATCGAATTCGCGGGGTCATGCCCGAACCGTTTCTATTTAAGAACGTTTTTTCGACCGCCCTGCACGACTCGATGGCTCGCGAGCCGAGCGAATTTTTCGATACCGTGCGGCGAGAGAATCGCAGCCTGATTAATTTTATCGACTCCGACTTTGTCGTGATTAATGCCCCGCTGGCGGAACTCTATCAAATTGACGGCGTGAAAGGCTTCGCATTTCGCAAAGTCGACCTGCCCGATGACAGTCCGCGGGGCGGATTGCTGACGCAAGCGGGAATCTTAACGATGACGTCGGAAGCGACTCGCACGTCGCCCGTCAAGCGCGGAATTTATCTGCTGGAAACAATTTTTAATCGCCCGCCCGACCCGCCGCCGCCGAACGCGGGATCGCTCGAGGCACAGCAGACCGACGAATTGCGACCCGTGTCGAGCAAGCTGGCTGCCCACCGGGAGAACCCCGCGTGCGCGTCCTGCCATCAACGAATCGATCCCTACGGCTTGGCGATGGAAAACTTCGATCCCATCGGACGCTGGCGTGACGAAGACATCGTCATCCATTGGGACGACCTCTCGAAACCCGATTACAAACGCCGCAAAAAGTCGTTTGCGGTCGCATCCGACGCGACACTCGGATCGGGTGAGCCGCTCACCGGACTCGGCGGCCTGAAAACCCACCTGCTCTCAAACCAAGATCGGTTTCTGCTCGGCCTGACCGAGCGGATGCTGACCTACGCGATCGGCCGTGAGTTACTTGTCACCGATGAAGAGGCCGTCCAGCAAATTGTCGAAGGTGTTAGAGAACAGGACAATCGCTTTAACGCACTCATCCGCGAAGTGGTTCTGTCCGAACCCTTTCGGACCCGTTAACTCCTTCGAATCCGGTGACTCGTTGCGAGTGACAATAAAAAATATTTAATGAACACCTTTCATCAACAAATACTCGATTAATATCACGAGGTCTCCCCATGAATCATTCCATCTCGAGACGCACCGTATTGCGGGGTTCGTCCTCGATTATCGCTCTGCCCCTGCTCGACAGCTTGGCCAGTGCGGACCGCGGGACCGAATCGCAGCAGTCTCCGGTTCGGTCTGTGTTCCTCTTCACGCAAAGCGGCGTGTGGATGGAGGAATTCACTCCCGCCAAAACCGGGACAAAATCACAGTGGGAGCTGTCACCCACGCTCGAACCGTTAGCCGATTTAAAGCCGCACGTATCGGTCCTTTCGGGCCTGCGTCACGCCAACGCTTTTAAACGCAATCCGGTCGTCAATCGGCATTCGCAAGATAATCAATGTCACCTGACGGCGGCCGACTTGGGCCGCATCCCGGGGGTCGCCGCTCGCAACAGCGTCTCCATCGATCAGGTGATGAGCCGCTCGATCGGCGATAAGACTCGGCTGCCGACCTTAAATCTTTCGATTAACAGGTCGTCCATCTCTTTCAGCGAAAACGGCTCGGCGTCACCGAGCGAGCACCGCCCGGAAATCATCTTCGATCGCCTGTTCGGTGAACGCAGTCAAGATTCGCTCGCGAAGCTCGAAGCGCTGCATCGTCGCAATAAAAGCATCTTGGACAGCGTGTCCGAGCAGACGAGTTCCCTTAACCGGCGCCTCGGTCAGTCCGATCGCGAGAAGCTCGATGAATACCTGTTTCAGGTTCGTGAAGTCGAGCAACGGCTCGCGATCGAGCGTGAGTGGGCTTCGAAAGGACCAGTCCCCGCGCCTGCCGGCGCGACCGCGCCGAAGGGGGTGCCGAAATCACGGAACGAGCATGTCAGAACATTAATGGATCTGATCGTGCTCGCCCTGCAGACCGACCAGACAAGGATCGTCACGTTCTGGCTCGGTGAAATGGGATGCCAGTATCCGGAGATCGGCTGCCCGGACGGCTATCACGGCTATACTCACGGTGCGACCGGCTCCGAGGTCGCACGCTCCAAAATGGTCGCGGTTGACCGGCAGCGCGTCGACCACTTCGCTTACCTGCTCGAGAAAATGCGAAACGTGGACGAGGGCGGCCACGACCTGCTCTATCACAGCATGGTCCACTACGGCGCGGGCATGGGTTCACGGCACGGTGAGGGCGAGCCGGACGGCGACCATCTCGCCAATCTTCTGGCCGGACACGGCGGTGGAGCACTGTCGCCCGATCGTCACGTCGATTTTCGTGACTATGACAACATCGGCGTCCCGGGCAATTACGCTGCGAGCGGGCGACAACCGCTGGCCAACCTTTACGTGCGGATGGCTCAAATCGCGGGCTGCCCTGTCGATTCATTCGTCGACAGTGACGGACCGTTGAGCGACATTTAGCAGAGCAGCAATCGCCAGGTGATGCGCGGAGAAGAGATGCCAATTACCGGGATTCAAAAACAACAGCAGCCTTAACCCGCGCTCGCTGGGGGCGGCTCTACGAGCCGGTCCCCAGCCACCCGCCGAGCGAGTTGGCGAATACGCCTTTGAATTACTCGCTGCCTGCTTCTTCAGCCCCAGCACGCCGAAGCCGTTGTGAACTATCTGCTGCAGCGGCAGCCTTGGCTCGATACGGACACCCTGATTGCCATTGAGCATCTAGTCAGGAAATCGGCCCCTGACAGCATTGACGCATAACGCCTCGCATCATCCGCAAGATCATTCGCGGAGCGAATGAGATGGTCGAACTGCATGCGCTTGTTATGCTTAATTTTCGATTTCCCACAATACCCAATTCAGTCCTGCTTCCTTTATCGTGGTAGAGGGAGATTGACTACTCAGTACACCGGATGGGTTCTCCGATATTTTTCCGGTCAAAAGCCATCCACTACCTAAACACTCTCCAAATCTTATTACTTCTAGCACCACTTCAGACCACTGCATTTCCTCATCGTGGAAGAGCTGTAAATCTGCTATGAAACCACCCTTAGAATACTCCTTAATTTCTGACTCTATAGGTGGGCGGTTAATTAGCTTTGTGCAGCGATTTACAGTCGCCGTAGCGTTTTTCTCCTTATCGGAGTTAAGGTGCAGTTTCCAGTGTGATCTCGGCATGTCTCAATTAAGCATAACGACCACGATCACCGGGTTGCCGTCAGCGACGTTGATTTCAGATTCAGCCCGGACGGCAACTCCGGTGCATTGAATTGTTATCTGCTTTTCTTGTGGAACTGTTCTTTGAAATATGGAGTGACGGACGTTTGGTAGCCCGTACCCAAGATGCGACTGCCATCCGTTAGAACACCCAAGCCGTGTTCGATGTCAAACGCGGCTTCGAACGTGATTGTTGCCGAAGGCTTCTCGTAAAGCCAAATCGACTCCCGGATCCACACGGATGCACCGCCAATCAAATGATAAATGTCATCCAGCTTGTCAAATGGTTTACGCTTGCGATCTTTGAAGCCGGCATCAATCATCTCGTTGATTGTGTTTGTGTCTCCGTGCCACCACATGCCTGAATCTTCGCCTTTGCCTTGGAGATCATTCCAGACGGCTTTGGCAATCCGTTTCGCCAGCGTTTCTTGATTCTTGATGACGCGTCGCGCGACGGTCACGGCTTGCTTTGACGGAAGTTCTGTCTCGTCCTCGGCCTCAAATTCAAGCTTGATCTTGCTGCATCCTACGTTGCGACCGTGCCACCGATAGATGAATGGCTTGAACGCCGCGAAGTCATATTGCTTTGCCCATCCGGTGCAGTCGAACTTAAAGTCGCCGAGGTCGGGATGGTTCCATTTGGTCATGATGAGATGCTTAGCAGATAACTAGTGTTTACAAAGAATGATTCCGAATAACGTGCGCACGTTATTCGGAACGGAAATCGCCAAAGTCGGCGGGGCTACGGACGCCGCGACCGCCGCTGTTGAGAACTATAATCGGCCGGCCGCGCCTGTGTGGGCGGCTCTACAAGACCGTCCCAAGCCACCCGCCAATGTTCGTCGGCCGCCGCGCTGTATCGGCTGATGCTGGTCGTCTTCGCATTCCAGCGGAGAACTCACCGCACCGCGGCATTCATCCCAAACCGGGAAACTTCAAATCGGGGCGACACGATTCGAACGTGCGGCCTCCTGCTCCCAAAGCAGGCGCTCTGCCAGGCTGAGCTACGCCCCGAGTTTGTCTTTCAGTTAGCGTATCGTAGATGAGCCACGGGATCGTTGCAATCTGTGGTCACCGAAGCGGTGACATCATGACATGTCATTTTGGCGATTGGTTCAGGGTAACGCGTACTCACCTCGAACTCTCTTTCTCGTCGAATATGGCGGAAAGCCTCTCAATTATGAGGATTTCGCGAATTTCGTACTGACCGGGCGAATCGAATGCCGGTTCCGCGTAATCTAGGTGGCGCGGTCGCGATCCGGATCGGAAGAATTTTCGGATTGCTCGTATCTCGAGAACCGCTGGCCGTTTTCGGATCAAATGTCTTCATTCGCGGGAATTTCAATGCGACGTGGTTTCACGCTGATCGAACTGCTGGCCGTTTTCGGGGTCATCGCGATCCTGGTCGCGATTTCGGTTCCCGCTGTGTTCGCCGCTCGTGAGGCGGCGCGGAAAGCGGAGTGCCAAAACAACCTGCGTCAGGTTGGAATCGCGCTGCACGCGTTTGCCACCGGCGATCCGAGTAACCGATTTTGCACGGGTGCTTCCGACTTTCATTTTGACGGCTGCCCGGACAGCTACGGATGGATTGCCGACGTGGTCAATAGCAGCACGGTCGACGCGGGCGGAATGCTCTGCCCCGGTTCGACCGCCGTTGGTAGTGAAACGCTGGCGCATTTGCTCGGGGATCCCGCGCCGGGTAACGGATCGGCAGGTTCATCCGACTTTTGGTACTACGGCGAGGCGGGCGTGATGGGGGCGGCCGACGAAGACGAGGATTATCAGTCGCAACTCCAATCGGGAATTTGCGCGAGCACGATCGCAACGACGGTCGGCAGTGCCGGCGACGTCGGAGCCGGGGCCGATCTGACGGTTGGCAGTTCGGTCGACCCGGCCGCTGCTCAAACGATTCTTCGCGATGGTTACAACACGAACTACACGGCCAGTTGGTTTCTGGTCCGTGGCGGATTGGAGCGGATCGATGACGATCAGACGGCGGTCAATTCGATCGCACTGAACGCAACACGCGGTCCACTGACGACGTTGCTGATGGACAACTCCGGCGTGTTTTCGAATACGCTGCCGTTCGTCGGCTGCGGAGCCCCGGCACAGGCGCTGGAGATGAAAGCGACGGACAACACCCTCGTGACTCTAGTGGCCGGGCTGACCGATGAGCGCAACGAGAGCTTCCTCGATTCCGGAAGTGAACTCGCCGAGAGTTTTACGATGGGACCCTCTTACGTTACCGGTTCCACGGTCGCCGGGCTGTATAAAGACATCGGCACGGCAGTACCGCTCACCGCAGAGTCGGACGGCTTCATCGACGATGAAAACGTCGACGCGTCGATGACGAATTACGTGTCCAATCCCGGCACGGTGAATGGTCAGAGTCTTGACCACTTGCTTCAAGATTCGCGCGGCTGGGCAGCACGGCACGGGGCCGGGTCGAAGAAGTCGCTGAATCTGCTGATGGCCGACGGGTCGGTGCAAAACTTTGTCGATGAGAACGGGGATTCGTTCTTTAATCCCGGCTTCCGCGGCGTTGCGGCGATCAACGGCTTTGACGGAGACACGGTCGACCTGCCGCCCGCGAAGGTCACCAGTTCTGTCGGACTCCCACCCAAGCGGAATCGACGCATTCGCTGATTCCGCAAAGACGGGAATATCTTCATCCCGATGTCATACCCCAAATAAAACAGCCGGTCGCCTGAGGCGACCGGCTGTTTTCGCAACGACGTCCCGCAGTTCGTTGTCAGCGGCGTCAGGCAGCAGACCGCAGGTGCCCGACGATTCGTTCGAATTCTTCACTCGTGTTGAAGTCGATCATGATCTTGCCGGCGTCTTTGCCGCGCATCTTGATTTCGACCTTCGTTCCGAGCATGTCGCGAAGCTGATCGACGATTGATTGCACGTGGCTGGTCATGTGCGGGTCATCGGCTCCCTCCGGATTCATCGGGAGGACATCGGGGTTCGGCTCTTCGCCTTCGACTCCGGCCGCGGCTTCGTCCGTTTGTGCTTCGGTTGCCGATTCGCCGCGGCCTTGCAACTCTCGGACGGCTTTTTCGGTCGCACGGACGGAGAGTCCCTCTTTCGCAATCTGTTTGCACAGGGCGACCTGTTCGTCGGCATCGAGCGTCAGCAACGCCTTGGCGTGACCGTTCGAAATTTCATCTTTGCGGATCGACCGTTTCACCGGCTCGGTCAGATCGAGCAGCCGGATGTAATTGCTGACCGTCGAGCGATTCAGACCGAGATTCTGAGCGAGTTCCTCGACAGTGCTGTCGAAACGATCGATATAGTCGCGAAAAGCCTGCGCTTTTTCGAGTACGTTGAGGTCTTTGCGTTTGAGGTTCTCCTCGATCGCGACTTCGCAGACGAGTCGATCTTCGACCTCCAGCACACGGCAGGGCACGGTTTCCAATCCGACTTGCCGGGCGGCCATCAGGCGGCGTTCTCCGGCGATCAGTTGGTACTGGCCTTCGGCCGGACGGACCAGAAGGGGTTGTAGCACGCCGTGACGCCGGATACTCGTCGCCAGTTCGATGATCTCCGGCTCACCGAAGTCTTTGCGCGGTTGGAACGGGTTCCGGTCGATCAATTCGACGTGGATGTGGTTCGATTCCACTGTGGCCCCACCGACCGAAGCGGCACCTTCGGTGGATTCTTCGCCACCAAGCAGGGCGTTCAATCCTCGCCCCAGCCGACGCATTGGCGTCAGTGCTTGGTCATCGTGGGCATCCTGCGACTGCTGACCGTGATCATCCATGACTTTGCTCCTGCGTTCCGATCGGGCTTGCAATCCATTGCGGCCCGGCGCGTTCGTCGGCTTACGCAGATTATCGAACCGATCAGTCCGAGGAATCAGGATTTGACGTGAGAACCGCACGACCGGCAGACGTGTCGGGACGGGTGCGACGGTCCGGCCTTTTCGCGCAATCGTGCCGGTTCGGCAAGATGGCGAAGTCGCTCACGGTGATTGAGGAAACTTCAGCAAACTGACAGTGCCCTGCCGGTCCGGATCGCGGAGACCGGGCTCGTAGTTCAGGGCGACGAACGAACTGATCGAGCAGTCGATTTTCGGGAGATTGACGGCGGCTGCACCGGCTTTCGTCAATTCTGAAGTGAGTGCTGTCTCTTGGCTCGAATGAATCCCGCGCGCGAAGTACGCGGGAACACCGCGGGCCGCGACTCGCTCGACTGCGGAGATCGGACTGAGTCCGATCAGGACATCCGGCCGGTTTCTAGTGCTGCACATTAGGTGGAAATAAAGTGCCGGGTCGGAGCGTGTCGCGATGACATAGTCGACAGAGCCTTGCGAGGCGGCGAGAAGCCCGTCGCAATCGGCAATGACTTTTTCGGCTGCGAGACGGGTTCCAGTGCGATCCTGAAGTGCGACCGCAAGAGGGAGATGATTGGTAGTCGGAATTACGGCGAATCCGACGGCTGCCAACACGAGCGCGCTACCACCGAACGCGAAGAGTTTCGCGGTTGACCATCGGTCCCCGCAACGAGTCAGCACGCGACCAACGGCTATGAAGGTCGGCCCTGCGGCAAGCCAGGCCGCGCAGAGCAGCGGCAAAATTAGCCGTGGATACGGCGTGTAGCGACCAACGGCTAGAATCAATCCGCAGAGCCATGCCAAGAGCATCCAAGACGCGAGCCGTTCCGGTGGCGTACCCGACCCGGTAGTAACAGCGGCCGATTCGCTTCGCTGAATTTCCTTGCTGGAAGGAAATGCTAATTGGCATACCGATCCAAACACGCCGACAACGATCAAGAACAACGCTGCCGTGACGCCGGTCGCAATCACGAAGATCAACAATCCGCAGCCGACCGCGAGGGCGGAGGCGATTCGCCACCGCGTCCCCGGGACAATCACCACCGCGGCGAGCACCGACGCGCAAATCGCGAAACGAGAGACGGAACTTTCCAAGACAGATTGGTTGACGACTTGCGCTGCCCAAGTGACGACCCATTGCGAATAGGCCACGACGTATCCGGCTTGATTACCGGAGACCGCCGACATCCCGCCGAATCGCTGCGTCCAATAGAGTGTCGGGAGCCAGCAAACGATCGCGAGTGCCGTTACGGCGGCCATTGATATCAGTGACGGTCGCCAAGAACTCTTTCGCAGGTTGGATTCGACAACGTAGTAGCCGATTGCTCCCGACCAACCGATCGCGATCGGCAACCAGCCCGTGTATTTCGTCGACCATCCCAAGGCGATCAGCACGGCTGCGACTAAGACCGAACGTGCCGAGGGTACGACCAACGCCTTCCAGACGGCCCAGGTTCCGGCGATCAGGAAGAATGCCGCGGGCACGTCAGTCAGCGCGGTTCGGCTGTAGAGCACATGGATATCGCTCGTTGCGATGAGGCCCGCCGAAATCAGTCCCGCTCCCGGTCCGAACCAATCCCGGCCGACCTTCCAGACGAGTGGGACGGTCAGTGAGCCGATTAGAATCGCGGGGAGCATCGCGGCAAAATCGCTGATCCCGAACAGGACGAACGACATCTCGATCAGAAACGGCACGACCGGTGGTGCGTGCAGGCCAAGAGCCGGATGCGTTCCCCCCTGATCGGGACCGAAAAAAATGTTCGACGCGTAAATGCCCTCATCGTAGTGCTCGATCGCCATCCGACCGGGGAACGCGAGACGAATCGCGATGCCGCACAGCGTCAGGGCCAGTACCAGCAGCACTTCACTCCGCGACGGACGATCGCGAACGACTGCGTCCGGCGTTGGTGAATTCTCTCGCGATTTGCGTCGGCCGCCGGAATTGCGGGGGGAGCGCGGCATATCTGGCCCGCGGCGGATTCCATCGGAGTGGGAAACGGTTTAGAGTCGCATCGTGGTGAATTCGAGAACGGGTCGCAATGCGGACGCCGTCGACGGGATGTCGGCTGGTCGCTTCCGCGAAGAATGAAATCAGGAGCAATCGATGAGCGAAGGGAACAATGCCGACGCCATGTACGATCAGGCGATGGCAATTAAGGAATCGGGTGATGTCGAAGGGGCCGTGGCCAAATGGAAGTCGATCCTCGAATTCGCGCCCGAGCATGCGTTGACGCATTCGGCGCTGGCCGTTCATTTGCAAAAACTCGGACAGCACGATGAGGCGCTCGCTCACGCGACGAAGGTGACCGAGTTGGAACCAAACGATCCGTTTTCGTTCACTCAGCTCTCTGTGATCTGCCAACGGTGCGGGAAGATCCCCGAAGCCGAAGATGCGATGGCTCATGCCCGGCAGTTGCAAATGGGCGGGTAGCCGCGAACGGTCGAGTAGTCGCAGCCGGGCAAATTACCGATTTTGCGCGACGCTCAATGCCCGCATGCGAAGTCGACGCTCAATTTCGGTTTGTCGCGCCGGATTGTTCCCGATCGCTCACTTTGGCGAACGGGTTTTCGTCGGTATCCGACGGAAGTGCGGCAGGAGCACGCGGGGCCGGGGCCGCCGGAACGGCAATCAGGTCTTCGCGTGGGGGATCGACCTGAATTGTCTCGGTTGTCCGAAACTCGCGACCATCGGCGGAGCGAAATCTCGCATTGATCACGACCGTGTCGCTTTGCGGAATGCCCTGCCACGGCAGGCGGAGGGTGAAACCGGCTGCGATCAATCCGTTCTGCCAGAACTCACGCGATTCTTCCGCCGTAAACGACCATTGCCCGATCGTGCGGTCCGATCGGCTTGAAAGAGGATCGAGCATTTCGATTTCGACGTCGCCGGGAAGTTTGATCAACTCGCCATCGGCATCGAGCGGTGCCAGATGCACGATCAGCACGTCGTCGCCGGGCCGGTCGTCGGTGTCGAGCCCTCCCGAAAGCATCTTCGAAATGGAAATCTCTTCGACGCGGTAGAGTGCATCTGCCTGTTCGGCGAGAATCGCGGGAGGCCCGTCCTGAGCCACCTGCGTCCGCAACTCGTTGACTTCGCGTCGTGTGACGGTCAGTTCATTGCGGGCGCGATCGAGGCTTTCCTCCAGCGAATAAATCACGTCTTCCTGTCGCCGAAGCTGGTGCTCAAGGCGCGAAACGTTACCGTCAGCCGTGCATCCAATCAGGATGACGGTCGCCAAAAGCGCAACGTGCGACGTGCCGGCTCTACAGAGCATCGGGACGGGGTGACTAAGATAGGATTTGGGAATCTGAGGAGAGGGCGTGGAATCTAGAACAACGGTTCCGGTGGGGGAAGATCAATCGGAGGTCGGGCCGGAGGACGACTTCACCGGTCTCAAGTCGGCCATATTGGAGGCGGCGCTCGATCAGCCTCGCATCATCGGCGCCACTGCTCCCTGCCCCGGTCGGCTCAAAGCGAGCCCCGAAGACTTTCGAGTGACTGAAGTTCCCGCCTACGAGCCATGCGGTGAGGGGGACCACCTCTTTATCGAGGTCGAAAAACGTGACGTCTCCGCCGAAGAGCTGGTCAATCAGGTCGCCCGCCGATTGAATATTGCCCGCGGAGACGTCGGCGTCGCCGGCATGAAAGACCGGTTCGCTGTCACCCGTCAGTTCCTTTCGGTACCCGGTTCGTGCGAAGAACAGATCGCCGATATTGACGGGGGCGGGATCACCGTTCTGTCGGCCAAGCGACATACGAATAAATTGAGGACGGGGCATCTTAAGGCCAATCGCTTCGAGATCGTCGTTCGAGACGCTCCGGATCAACTGACCTTGACCGCCGCCGCGACATCCGAACTGCTGAAGTCGAAAGGGATGCCGAATTTCTTTGGGCCGCAGCGATTCGGCCGCGACGGTTCGACGCTTGAACTCGGTCTCAATTTATTAACAGGGCGAACGACCAAGAAAGCAATTCCGCCCCGACGACGGAAGTTCCTCCTGCGTCTGGCTCTTTCGTCGGTTCAATCGGCCCTGTTCAACCGGGTCGTCGCGATCAGAATGCGAAGCGGGCGATTCGACAGGTTGATCTCCGGCGACGTAGCGGCAAAGGTCGACTCCGGCGGGCCATTCGTGGTTCAGGATGTGGATGCAGAACAGCATCGGTTCGACGAAGGCGAAATCGTGCCGACGGGGCCGATCTCCGGGCCGAAAATGCGGTCCCCGCAATCGGATGCGGCGACACTGGAAACTGCTGTATTGGATGAATTCGGGCTCACCAGCGAAGACTTTCGCCGCTTCCCGAAATTAACGACCGGCACTCGCCGACCATTGATGGTCCGCGTTAAGGATTTAGAGATCGAACCGGTCTCGGACGGAACGAAATTTCAATTTATGCTTCCCCCCGGCAGCTACGCGACCGTACTCATGTCGCAATTTATCACTTCGGAAACAACGGCAGATGAGTAACGGATCGCGGGGCGGCAAATAAAACGGAAGGAAGGCTTAAACGTGCAAGATCGATTCACCGAGCGGCAACTTCAGCAATTCCAGGAAGACGGCTACGTCGTCGTGCGGGGGATGGTGGGAGAATCGATCTGGCAGCGGATTCTGCAAGTCGCGATTGATGATTTGGGGCGCGAAGTTCAGCCCATCGAATATGAAGCCGAATTAAACTACCCCGGCGCTCCGTCCGCGATGACCGACACTGGCGGACGGACGGCCCGGCGATTAAAGGCGGCGCTCAGTCGCAATGCGATTTTTATGGAGTGGATCGTCTCACGCGGGGTCCGCGGGCGATTGGAGCAATTACTCGATCCACCCGTGGTGATGCCGCTATCGCATCACAATTGCCTGATGACGAAACAGCCGCGATTCAGCAGCGACACCGGGTGGCATCAGGACGTTCGCTATTGGTCCTTTTCTCAGCCCGATCTCGTCAGCCTGTGGCTGGCGCTCGGCCCGGAGTATCGCCGCAACGGATGCCTCAGAGTCATTCCCGGTTCGCACCGCGGTTCATATCAGCCGGAACAGTTTGATTCCGAACAATTCTTAATCCCCGATCTCGAGGCGAACACGAAACTAATCGACAATGCGGTCGACGTGGAGCTCGACCCGGGCGACGTGCTATTTTTTCACGCCCGTCTCTTTCACGCGGCGACTCGAAATTTTACCGAGGAACCAAAGTTTTCGGCCGTGTTCACGTTTCGATCGTTCAATAATTCGCCGCTGCCTCAAACCAGAAGTAGTTCACTTCCGGAGTTATTGCTGACGGCGCCTGAGCCGCCGAAAAATTAATTACGAAGAAAACATCTTTATGCGTCGGGGCCTTGCGACTCCTTCGATTTCGACTGACTTTCAGGCGTCGCTTTCGCCGGGTCGAATGGGATTTCAATTAAAGTCGTGATCCCCCAGCCGTTGTCGGCAATTCCTTTTCTAAGGTGGATTCTCCAAAAAAGCGGGCCATTCACATCCGAAGCGGCTTCGGGATTCATCGGGATGTATGTCTCGATCGATTCGCCCGGTTCGAGTTTTGTGCCCAGTTTTTGGTCTTGGAGATCCCATTCGCCGGTGGTGACGTGATCGTACAGGAAAGACACGTCTTCCCATCCGGATTCGGCCCCCGCCTCCCGAACGAAATTGTTGGCCCATTGGAAGATTCCCTCCGAGCCTCCGGTTTCGACCGCGCGATAGAACAGCAGGTCGGCATCGAGCGGAACGAATGCCTCATCGCCGACATTCTCAAACTTTACCGAGAGTTTCAGGGTCGATAAGTCATCCTCCGTGCGGGTGGTGCCGTTCGAATAGTGCGTGAATTGGAGCGGCCCGCGACTGACTCGTAGCGGCGTGACGCGCAGGTCACCGAAACGCTGAGACTCGCCCAACTCAAGGGTGTGTCCGGGCGGCAACTCAGAACTGGGCGGAATCCGCACGCGGGTCACATTTCCGTCTTGATCGACGCTGGGAACGACGGTGTCAGGAAGGGACTCGAGCTGATGGGTCCGCGCCGTCAACTGCAGATAGAGTAAGACGAGACAGAGGGCTGAGGCCGCACTGGCGTAAATCAGGACGAGGAGAAATTTTTGACGTGATACCGTCTCGCCGTCCTCGGCAGATTTCTCGGGTTTCTTTTTCCGCGATCGGGACGGCTTGCTCGGTGACCGCGTTGCCGGCGAATCATCGGCCGACGTATCGATCGCGGGGATCACGAATTCCGCGGTCTCGGCATCTTCATCGACCAAGGGGGCGCCCGAAGGAATGGTGACCGTCTCGGTCGTGTCGGGATTACCGAGGTCAGGCGTCTCGGTATCGGGCCAGTCGAATGCCTCAGCCACCGTATCGGCGTCACCGGGCTTTGCGCCGTCTTCGTCGGTCTGCTTGTCGTCGTTCATCGTTTGATCCAGTGAGAAATCGGTTTCACCGTCGTCGTTGTCGTCGGCTGCTACGTCGTCGGCGGTGAGGGGGCTGGTTTGGGGCGGGTCTTCGCCTTGGTCATCGAAGTCGTCGACATCAGTCCGCGGGTCGATCGGAACGGTCTCGGCATCTTGCGAGACCGGTCGGACGGCCAGAAGTGGCTCGTCTTTCAACTCGTCCGGCTCGTCGGGAATCATCAACCGCGACCCGCAATGCGGACAGACGATCTCATCGTTCGTCAGCGTGATACGCACGCTCTCGCCACACGAACCGCAACGGATCACGAAGGATGACGGCAAATTCGCATTCGTCGACACTGGTTACGGTCCCCGAAAATTCCCAACCATCGCGTGCAGACAACGAGTCAATGCCCGGTGTTACTCAGACTCGAATCGTCATCGCTGCATCAATCTTCACTCGCGGGCTGAGTGACCTGAAGAGTGGACAATGTTGAGCCAGTCGATTCTCGCCGAGCCGCCGTCGTCCCGCAAGACCTCGGTTCCTCCGTGCCCAATGCGTCCCAGGATCGGGGCGTTCGTTCGCTTGGCTAACTCCTGCCAGTTTGTGGCGACGCTTTGGTCGTCCTCGCAACGGGTATGCTCGTTCAAAATGACTCCGGCCAATTTGAGGCCGCGACGCTCGATCGCTTCGATCGTGAGCAGCGTGTGGTTGATTGTGCCCAGCCCGGCTCCCGCCACCAGCAGCAGGGGGTAATCGATCCGACCCGCTACGTCACCGACGGTCGACTCTTCGCTGACCGGGCTCAAAAGGCCCCCTGCTCCCTCGACCAACAGTATTTCGCAGCGGTCATGCCAAAGCTCGCATCCGGAGGTCAGGCGCTGATCATCGACTCGGCAGCCCTCCATTGCTGCCGCCACGGGAGGTGCGCACGGGGCGACGAATCGTTGCGGACAGATCAGCGATCGTTCGAACCGGCCATCGGTCGCGGCATAAAGTGCTTCGATGTCCCCCCACGATTGCGAGCCGTCCGGTAAGGAGATCGCTCCGCTGCACGCCGGCTTGTAGACGCCGACAATGCTCCCCGCTGAAACGAGTTGGCGGGCAATCAGGCATGTGACGTACGTTTTTCCAATGTCAGTGTCGGTGCCGACGACAAACAGCCCGGTTGCCGGTTTGGCAACTGCTTCAGATGCAAGATTCACACTCATCGGTCCGCTGCCTCCGTCGGAGTGCAGGTCAGAGTGATGGAGGTACCCACGCCGACATTCAAACGCTCCGAGGCGTTCCCTCCGTTGACCGCAACTTCCAGTCGCCCGGCGCTGCCGATCAACGCCAATAGGGAACCTCGCGGGGTTTCTGCGTAGCAGCGAACAACAGGAATCTCCTCCGTTTCGCCGATCGATACGTCAGCGCGTTCGGGTAAGTCAGATCTTTGACCGACCTTAATGTTCGAGATCAAATTGCCGAAGTGATCACACCAGATAACCCGCCCTTCGGTATTCTCGAAGAGATCGGGTTCGATGTCCGCTGTGGCGTCGAGCAACATCGGCCGAGTCGGTTGCCCGAGTTGGAGAAGGTCGACTTCGGAGACTTCTCGTTTGAACGTCGCCAGTCGGGCAGCAATCGGTGCCATGATGTCGCGCCCGTGAAACGTGGCTGAGCCGGCTTTCCGCTTGAATTTCGACTGATCAACGGCAATCACTATCGCGCTTTGGTCACGCCGCAGAATGCGAGAAAATATTCCGTTGTCGGGTCCGACAAAGAACTGGCCGCCGCTTCGCACCGCGAGGATGTCGCGATTGGTTCCGACGCCCGGATCGACAACGACGAGATGAATCGTTCCCGGGGGAAACGCATCAATCGCATCGTCCAATTGAAACGCGGCTGCCACGATATCCTGCGGTGGAATCGCGTGGGTGAGATCGACGATGTTGACGCCGGGTCGCTGAGACGTCATGACGCCCTTCATCTGAGCGACGTAGGTATCGCGCAGTCCGAAATCGGTCATCAGTGTGACGATCGGGCGGTCAGTCGGCATCAGCTTGTCACTGCTTGAAGCTGTCGCGGTACTCAAGTCGAACTCGGGGAATCATTCGGAGCCGCAAGGTCGGTCGTAATTGACCACGGATGCGTGAGCCTCATAAACTGCTGGTGAGACGATTCTGTTCGATGGGGCTTACCTAAAACGCAGTTTTTTCGCTGCGAACCGTCGCGTCAACAGATAGGATCGCGGGAGCCGCCGTTGGGCCTTCTTGCCGGGTGACTGATCGCCCCGTGCGGGTCTTGCGTCGGCGGACAGCGAATTGACTCGCGGTCTTTCCTGTCAGGATCGATGGGCAATCGCCCGCTTTCAAAAACTTCGTTGAATAGACCGATCGTCGTTGCGATCGACGCCTCGGTCACAACGGCGTTCGGATCGAAACATCACTGCGGAAACAACACTGTTTTTCAACAAGTCGAGGAACGAGCCATGCCCGGACGTTATCAGATCGGAACCGGCGTCGCCTGCTCCGTCGCTTTTGCGTTGTGCGTCACTGCCGTTTCGCCGGCTATTGCGCAGGATGACGACAAGAAGGTCATCACGACTTCCGTGCAGACCGACGATGGGTGGACTCTTCCGATCACTTACTATCGCTCCGGTGCCGGCAAAGAGTCACCGGCGGTCGTGCTTGTGCATGGCAAAGACGGAAACCGCGTGTTGTGGAAGCCGTTGGCGGAGCATCTGCATGACAATGGCTATGCCGTCGTGGCCGTTGATTTACGCAAGCACGGCGAAAGCCAGTCGGCTCAGAATCAGCGCGGCGGGCAGCGTTTGACGCCGTTCGACTATCGCGCGATGGCGGCGCAGGATCTGGAAGCCGTCAAAGAATTTCTGATGGAAGAGCATCACGCGGAGCGGCTCAACGTTCGTAAGACCGGCATCGTGTGCGCCGATACGATGTGCGCCGTCGGAGTCACGTTCGCCCTGCGTGACTGGTACAAGAAGCCCTATCCCGATGCCCCGACCTTCGAGACACGCACGCCGCGCGGCCGGGATGTGCGGGCCATCGTGATGCTTTCGCCATCGGAAGGTGCGCCCGGCATGCCCATGAACAACGCGGTGCGGGAGTTGTCGGTTCCAGCCTTCGGGGTCTCATTCTTTATCCTCGTCGGCGAAAAGGATCGAGAGGACAAAAACGCCGCGGATCGAGCGTTCAAAAAGGTCACCGGCTGGCCCGAATATCAGAACGTCCCGGAAAGCAAAATGAACTCATTTTTGCGCGAGTTCCCCGGCGTCGGCCAACGCGGTACCGACCTGTTTCAACCGCAGGTCGCGCGCTCGACGAAGATCGTCGAACGCATCACCGGTTTCTTCGATCAGAAACTGCGTGACCTCAACGACCCGTGGGTCGACCGCCACAGCCGATTGTCGCGGTAGTTTGCGTTGCTTCGTTCACGCGGCGATGGCGGCAAGAGTCATCGTTCCGATCCCGACGCCAACTCGGTGTTGACCATAAATCACTGATGCAATTGCGAATTCAAGATTTCTCCGTCCGGGAGTGGCGAAAAAAATGCCCCGGGCCACTCGAATCTCATTCGCCCGGCGTGATCAGTTCGCTCTGCAGCGCCGTGCCGATGTTTCGCAGTTCCATCGTCTCGCTTGTGCGCGACTTCAGTTCGAACGTCGCCCTTGGCTGCGTGCTCTCTTTCCGAGAGCGTTCGGTCCTTGACGACCAACGCACCGGGCCGACGCCGGCTTCAGGTGAGACGAATAGCGTCGCCTGATTCTTGACCTGAAAGTCTCGGCTCTCGACGTTTGAGTCGGCTTCATACTCCGTCGCCGTAAATGAGCCGGCCGGCGTGTCGATTGTCGACTCCGAACCCTTAGTCAGTTCCGTCGGCCGATAGTGCCTGAGAGTGGCCAATCGCGGGAACACCTGAAACGCTTTGGCCTCAAGCTCCTGCACCGGCCCATTTCCGACGCGAATGTAACCGCGGACGATCGGCAGAAAAGAGACCGGCAATCCGAGTTCATCAACCGGTTGGTCGCGAATTGCCGACTCGGGGACCAGAACCTTGGAAAGGACGGGGCCGGCGGGACCGGTGTCGATCCCGGTCTCAGAGATCTTTCCGGTTTCCAGTTTGAACTCGAGCCACCAGCACGGTTGCGTCTTGCCGTCGAAATCCGCATCGACCGGCCCGAAAGTTCGAATCGTCAGCCGACGATCCCACGTGAACGTGTCTTCGACGCTATTCGGTTCGAAGTTCGTTTGTTCGAACGTGCCTTCGTAGCGGAACTCCGCACCGTCTTCTTTCGGCGGGTACCATATCAACCCCTGCGCCGCGGCAGGACTTGCGGCATAACATCCGGCGACAATGGCGAAGAATGCCCCGCGGGCCAATCGTTTCAGGGTGTGCGTCATGAGGACGGCGATACCTTTTCGAGAAATGGAAGGTCACCAAGTGTCGCCGCGCGCCCGAGGAACTTCAACTGCGATAACGCTCGACTTTGGGAGGTGAGGCAGCCCGATCGTGCGGCGTCGATCGGATCGTAGCGATCCTGCCGGGAGTGCGGGCATTGGTCGGATGACGCGGGGCCCGCTATCCTATTTTCAACCGGTACAACTTGCGTGAGCGACTCCCGACGGCGTGTTGGCAAAATCAATGTTCTGCCGACGGCGTCAGATAGTTCTCACCGGGCTCAATCATATCAAACTCCCCCCACGATCGACGGACCGCTCTATGTTCACGGACAACGCAACGTTCACGGGAAATGTGCCTCGGGCGAGACGCGCATTGCTGGCCGCCCTCGCGATTGGCTGCGCACTCACGCTCAGCGTTCCTCAAATTGCCTTGGCGAAAGACAAAGACAGCGGCGAAAAGAATACAGGTAAAGAGATTTCGCGGGTTGCCGCAGAGATCACGCTCAAAGGCTCCTACCGCGAAGGAGCACCTTTGCCGGGACTGTTCGGCGAAGTCAGCGAAACGCTCGATGACGTGCTCGGCCGTATTCGCTCAGCCGGCGACCACCAACGCGTTAACGCCGTTATTCTGAAGCTTGATTCGCCGACCCTCGGTTGGGGCAAGGTGCATGAGTTTGTGCAGGTCATCCGCGAAGTCAGGTCGAAGGGAAAGCCGGTCTATGCCTATCTCGACTCGGCGAATCTACCCCAGTACGTCGTCGCGTCCGCGGCGGACAAGATTGTGATTCCGGAAAGCGGTTCGCTGACCGTTCTCGGAATCCGAGCGGAGATATCCTTCTACAAGAACATGTTCGACAAGCTCGACATCGACCCCGAGGTTCTTCGCGTCGGCAAGTACAAATCGGCGGCGGAGCCTTACACCCGCACCAGCATGAGCGAACCCTTTCGCGAAGAAATGGAGACGCTGCTCGACAGCCTTTACGCCTACACCGTTTCCGGAATCGCCGAGTCACGCGGGATGACCGAAGACGCCGTGCGTTCCGCGATTGATTCCGGACCCCACACGGCGAAGTCGGCACAGAAGCTGGGGCTGGTTGATCGTCTCGCCTATGCCGATCAATTGAATGCTTACATCAAGGAAGACCTCGCCGCCCGAGATGAGGCGATCGATACGGTTGACGAACTGAAGGTGGCCGAGAAATTCGGCAAAGAGGATATCGACAAAGACTTCAGCGGCTTCAACGGATTCGTGAAGCTGATGAATCTGCTCTCGGGAGACACCGTCGAGCAGAAGACATTTCGTCCGAAGATCGCCGTCATCTACGCGAGCGGGGCGATTATGGACGGCAAGAGCTCGTCCGACCTGTTCGGCGGCGAGTCGTTGGGAAGCAAGACGTTCGTTAAAGCGGTTGAGAAAGCGAAAGAGGATGAGACGGTCAAAGCGGTCGTCGTCCGGGTCAACAGTCCCGGCGGAAGTGCTCTCGCCAGCGATCTGATGTGGCGGTCATTGGAGACCCTCGAAGTACCGTTCGTCGTTAGCATGGGCGACGTCGCGGCGAGCGGCGGCTATTACATCTCGATGGGAGCCGAGAAGATTTTCGCCGAGCCGGGCACGCTGACCGGTTCGATCGGAGTCGTGGGCGGCAAAGTCGCAGTGAAGGGATTGATGGATAAAGTCGGCGTGACGACTGACATCGTTGCCCGCGGCAAGAATAGCGGCACGTTCAGTCTGTTAACGCCCTTCAGCGATTCTGAACGTAAAGCCGTGCAGCAAATGCTCAACGAGACCTACGAACTGTTCGTCGAGAAAGCGGCGGCCGGTCGAGCCATGCCGGTCGAGAAGTTGGAGGAACTCGCCCGCGGTCGCGTCTATACAGGGTTAATCGCCAAAGAACTCGGGTTGGTCGACGAGATCGGCACGCTCGACGACGCGGTTGAGGCGGCCGAGGAACTGGCGATCAAAGCCGGAACCCTGAAGGCGAGCGAGCGCGATCGCGTCGAACGCCTGAAGTTGCCTAAGGCCAAGAGCCCGTTCGAATCGCTCTTCAGTTCGCTCGACGAAGAGGTCCGAGCGAAAGCCACAGCGAAAGAGGCGATGAGGCTGTTGCCCCAAACGGTTCGCGAAGAACTGCGTCACCTCGACATCGTCAACAAGCTCGCCGAGGAACGCGTCCTCACATTCGTCCCGTTCCAATTGCGCATCGAATAGCAAAAAGTCCCTCCGCAAAGCCCACGGGCACCGCCCCGTGGGTCCCTGCGTCGGCATTTCAATTTCCGCTACCCTTCCTCACCAAGCACGACTTCCCAAGCCCGCGTGAGGAACCACGCGAGGTCGGTGGCAATCATTCCCGGCTCGGTCAGTTCCGCCGCGGACAGATCGCCGGCCAGTCCGTGCAAATGGGCACCGAAGCAGGCCGCGTCGAAGTGCGACATCCCCTGCCCGAGGAGCGCTGCGAGAAGTCCTGCGAGGACGTCACCGGTTCCGCCCGTTCCCATACCGGAGTTGCCAGTCGAATTGACGAAGAGTTGCTCGCCGTCGGTCACGACGGTCCCCGCTCCCTTCAGCACGACCACCGCCCCGGTTTGCTTGGCAAACTCGATCGCCGAGGTCTCACGGCTCGCCTGCACGTCATGAATCGATCGCCCCGTCAGCCGAGAAAATTCGCCCGGATGAGGTGTCAGTATTCGCGGTCCCGGGCCAAAGTCGAACGGCGGACCGCTCGAAGCCACCGCGTTAAGGCCGTCGGCATCAAGCACGAGCGGTCCCTCGAATGCGTCAAGGACCGACCGCACGAATTGGCGACTCTCATCGATCTGACCAATGCCGGGGCCAAGCACGACGGCGTCGGCTTTGGAAATCGCGTCGAGTGCGGGACGAAGTGACGAAGCCGTGAATCGCCCCGTCGCGTCATCCGGTATCGGAACCGTCAGCAGCGCCGGCTCGACCGAGGCGACGGTCTCGACAATGCGATCGGGGATCGCGACAAAAACCAGCCCGGCTCCGCCGCGCAGAGCCCCCAAGCCACAAAGCGCAGCCGCTCCTGACATTCCGCGGGATCCGGCCACGACCACGACGCGACCGAACGTCCCCTTGTGCCCCCCCGATTCACGATCGGGGGGCTCTGGGGGTTGGTCAATTCGGCGAACGTCGGGCATCGGAACGTCCGAATGATCGATTTAGCGAGCGCGGCCAACGCCAGCTGGAATTCAAGATGACGCGGGCGGCATGGCCTGGACCCGACGGCGAACGTCGAGTTCGATCGCACCGAAGGCCTGCTCGTGTCGCTGAACCGCCATCGAAAGCGCGGCCAAGAGTCGTTTCGCCGTGTAATGATTCATGATCACCCGCTGATCGACCCGCACGTTGCCTTCCTGCGCGGTCGCGGGATTAGCATTGAGCCCGATGTCGAGAATCAACTCTTCCGCAGTGCTGTTGACCCGGCAGAAGTTGGTGTAGGTCGCGTGGACGTTCGAATCATCCACGTTGAATTTGACCTGCTGCTGCGGAGGATTGCCGTCATCGGCCGCATCGCCATTCGTCGTTTCGTCTGCCACGTCATGCTCCAAGGTCGTGAGGTAAAACTGACGTTTCAAGCCGCTGTTGCGACTGAATTGTGCCAACAGATCGGCACCCTAATGTGCATCCGTCGCTCGTGCTAGTAAGGACGCCCGACTTTGGCGATTGTTTGGTTTTCGACCGGAATCAGGATTGGAATCGTCGCTGATCACGCATCCTCGGCCACGGTCTTGAATACGTTCTTCAGCTCCTCGACCTGATCGTCAAGACGATCGACTTGCCGACGCAGTGTCTTCTGCCGGGTATCGAGTTTGGCAATGATTTTGCCCGCCCGATCCTCGATGCCCTCAGCGAATTTGCGAATTTCGTCGAGGCTGCCGGCCTGCTTCTCGACCGCTCGGATTGAAGTTTCGATCTCCGTAAAGTCGACTTCGACTCGGTCTCGCTGTGCCCCTTTGTGAGTGCACAGCGCCGTGGCCACGCTGAACGCGAGCCGGACCTTGAGCTGATCGTCAGGGTCTTCCGAATCCCACACCACGAGCAGATCGTCTCCGATTCGCGAGAAGGGTTCGAAGTCTTCGCTGGCTACTTTCGAAGAGAAAATGAAAATGCCGACCTCGGCTCCGCGATTCTTCCGCGCTTCTTCGATCTCAGCCAGCGCGGCGCTCAGCGAGTAAGACCGGTCTTCCTTGGCTTCGATCGCGATTCTGCTTCCGGCTGCCGCGTGATCGGAACCGAGTTCGATGACGATGTCGCCCTTCTTACAGTACGGAATGCTGCCGGTCGTGTTCCCGCACGGGGTCACGATCGCTCCCGATGGCTCGGCGGCCGTTTGAAAAGCGGCGAGCACATCGGCCTCGAAGTCGTCGCCGTGTCGCGTTGAGGCGGCTCGTTCTTTCTCACGGGCTTTCAGTTCTCGGATCGTGCTCTTGATCTCCTCCTGAAACTCGCTGGCCGACTTGCCCTGTTCCTTGAGCAGTTCGAACATCTCTCGTTTGAGCCGCGACAGGGCGCTGTCTTCCTGGTCGAGCGTCAGGTTTTGATCGATCTTCGACTGTGTCTGCTCCAGAGACCGTTTCATGCGTGAAATCGCCGACTCGTCACGGCCGAAATCAAATTCGTCGGTCAGTTTGGTGACCTCCGAAGCCAGACCTTCGCGCAGTTCCTTATTCTTGTTGGCGACATGTGTCAGCAGGCGGTACAGAGCCGACTGGTCATTCTCGATCTGAAATTCCTTAAGCAACATTTCCCGCTGCCGGGTGACGTCTCCCTCGATCGTCCGTCGCAGCGCCGAAAGGAAGCCGTCCCCCGCTTCGGGATCGCTCGAGAGCATGCGGGCAAGAGAACTATTGGGGCCGAACTGTTGATCGAGCCGGCGGGCCAGTTCGGAGCCTTCGCCCGTCACCATGCGTTCGATCACGCCGGCAAATTCGCCATCTTTGTCGACGAGCTTCTGGACCCGTTCGGTGAAATGGCCATCTTCAGGATTGAAGTAAGTGCGAAGCGTGTCCTGAAGTTTTGATTCGAGCAGTGCTTTGTGTTGGGAAAGAGACTGTTCGACACCCTCGATCAGTCGCTCCCCTTCCCGCCGAACGGCTGAGGAGTCGATTTCGCCGGAGGCCTGTCGAATCGAGAGAACGCCGAGCCGAAGCGCCGAGAGGGCAAAATCGTCCCGGTCGCGACCTTCAGAATGTTGGAGCAGTTCGCGGATGACTTCGTGATCGCGGACCACGAGTTCAAGCGGGATCGAGACCGGCAGACTCTGAATATCGTCCGCTTCGTCGTCCTCGTAGCCGCGAAACAACCCGTTCGGCGATGTCGACATGTCCGATTCCGTTCTGGTACGAATGTTCCCCCAGCTTAAGCGAATCGCTGAGCGTCTTAAAGCGCACCGACGAAGCCAACGATTGTCTTGAGTACGTCGAATTCAGCAGTCAGACGGCCAAAAAT
Source organism: Stratiformator vulcanicus (assembly GCF_007744515.1). Taxonomy (NCBI): domain Bacteria; kingdom Pseudomonadati; phylum Planctomycetota; class Planctomycetia; order Planctomycetales; family Planctomycetaceae; genus Stratiformator; species Stratiformator vulcanicus. Next base: position 3,783,725 of record NZ_CP036268.1, on the reverse strand, counting down.
GAAATCCGATTCGTGAGACTCTCAGCTCTCAGCTCTCGACTCTCAACACTCAACTCACCTCGCATACCACACGCAGAGCTTCGGCAGGTCACCCAGTGTCATCAGTTGACGGACTTGCCGGGTCGCGAAGGTTGAGCCGAGCGCCTCGGAGTACCCGTGATTGTGGTCCGCGATCGTGAGCGCATGGGCGAGATCATCGTCCGAAAGGGTCGACCGGCCATCGGCGGCGGCGATCCAGCGGGCCAGGTAGAGCGTGATCGGAAAAACCAGGGCGAGCGAGAACAGCCCCTCGCACAGCGGGCGATCGTAGTACGCCCGGCCGCAGAAGTGCATACCCGTGATTTTCGTTCGGAAGTAGCGGGCGAAGAGGGCATCGGTCGATTCCGGCAGCGGCCCGAATGATTGCTCCAAGGCCTCGAACGGCACTCGCGGCAGATCGTCCCGCAGCATCGGAAGCTGTCCCTTCCCCCTTGCTAGGCCGAGCGCGGCCGAGAGTAAACGCCATCGCCCGCGCAGCCCCGTGGCCATCATCGCCGCGGTATCCCTGCGGGCGTAATATCCGAGGCGAATGCGAAATTGCAGCCGACCCATCCGCGAGGGCGGATCGAATTCGCCGAGGTCATCGGGCACTTCGGCGGCCGCTCCGGCGATGATCAGATCGAGAAATTCTTCGAGTCGCTTGCCCCGGACGTCTTCGAACTTTGCCTGATCGACGATGCTCATCCAGAACACGGCCGTCAGGAGATTGTGCAAGACCGGTTGCTCGCGATCGAAGGTCGCGTCGAGCGCGGTGACGAATCGACCAACATCCTCCCAGCCAACGCTCTCGTGGGCGGAGATTCGGGGCGCCGGGTAATCCTGCTTCTTTTTCGGGACAACTTCCCGCCCGATCTTTCGTATTTCCTGAGCGCTTTCTTTGGCGGAGGCCCCGCGGTTACCGACAACGGAGGGGCAACTGTAGCGCAGACTGACCGTGACGCGATTTTTGCCCGCGGGATGAAACGCATACGGATAGACGCGGCAGGCGAGCGGTTTGGCCGCCTCCCCGAACTTGGCGTGAATTCGGCACAGGCCGTTTTCATCAAGGAACACGCAGGCGCCGTCGGGCCGTTGATTCAATCGCCAACGCTTTTGTCTCGGCGAGAGCGGCACCACCGCGGGTGTCCCGGGGCCGAGGGCGGTATCGTCGGCCCACCGCTGCTTCTCGATTCGGTCTTTTTCGGCCGCCGTGATTTCGACGAGGTGCTGTCGGCAGCAGCCGCCGCAATTGTGGCAACTCCAGTTCTGCAGGACGGGAAGGTCGATCGGCAGGCTCATCCGACAAGCGTGGCGAAGTTTGGGGGGCGGACTATCAGAGGACAGTGCCACAATAGGGCGCACGAAAAAACCGGCAACCGCAAGCGGTTGCCGGTTCAATTTGAAAAGGTGCGGGTCAAACGTGGATGACCTGTCGTTCGACCCGAGGATCACCCGGCACCGACTTAGTACGAATCGTAGTCGACGTTGTCGGCATCAACCCCGGTGCTGTTCGCTTTGATTTGGCCGGTACTGGGGTTGTAAATGTAGCCGGTCGAGTCATCCGGCGTGGCGGCCGAAACCGACGTGGCGATGATCGTAACCGAGTTCTCGCCGTTGAGCGGGTTCGCGGGGACCGATCCAACAATGTACGGCCCGTGCGGCTTCGTCCCGATCGCACCAGTGGTGCCGTTGGTATCGCTCGAAAGCGTCAAGGCTTCAATGAAATCGGACTCTGTCGTCGAACCATTGGCCGGGAATTTCCCGTTGTGTTCGAGCCGATACATTTCGATCTGGCTCCGAAGCATCTGAAGGTTTTGCTTCAGTGCCGATTCGCGGGCGTCACCGCTGAAATCGGTGAACGACGGCAGAACCGTCGCGGCCAGAATTCCGAGAATCACGACGACAATCAAGACTTCGACGAGCGTGAATCCGCGTCGCTGGCGACGAGTGTTGGGGCACCGCATGGGGACTGTCTCTTTCCGGGGATGAATTTGCGACGGCTTTTGGAGATGGTCATCGCCGTCGTTGAGTTGCGATTCGCCGAAAACTTAGGTCGCACCGGTGCGCTGTCAAATCGAAACGTGGTCATTGTCGATTCTCGCACTTTTGAGCACTGTCGGCGATCAGTCCGAACAGATGTGCCGATTCTACCGGTTCCGGCGGTGGTCGCCCGCATCCAGCGCGTGTCAGTTTTTGTGGGATGCATCACAGCATGACGTTTGACAAGATGCGTATCTTTGTTGCAACAAGCACGAAGGTTCGGCTGGCACGTCACGCCGATCCAACAGAAATCGATCAGCATCAGGAACGCGATGGCCACCGTTAGCTCAAAGGGATTGCAGGTTCTCACGGAAGATGACTCGGTGCGGCAACGCTACTCCGCCGCTGCGACACAGCGGGAAGAGGCGCTGTGCTGCCCCGTTGAATACGACCGCTCGCTGCTGGAGATCATTCCCGACGAAATCATCGAGCGCGATTACGGCTGCGGCGACCCTTCCCCCTTCTTGAAACCGGGCGACACCGTCGTCGACCTCGGCTCCGGTGGCGGCAAGCTCTGCTACATCGCCGCCCAGGTCGTCGGCGAGTCGGGCCGGGTCATCGGTGTCGACTGCAATTGCGAAATGCTCGGACTCGCCCGCCAATATCGCGGCGAGATGGCCGACAAACTCGGATTCTCAAATGTCGACTTCCGCAACGGCCGAATTCAGGACCTCGCGATCGATTTGGAAGAGCTTGCTGAATCGCTTAGCGATGTCGACGTTTCGACAGTCGACGGCATCCTCGAAGCCCGGCGGATCGAAGATCGTATCCGCCGCGAGGAGCCGATGATCGCCGACGACTCGGTCGATTGTGTCGTCTCCAATTGTGTGCTCAACCTTGTCCGCCCAGCCGACCGCCGGCAGCTCTTTGCTGAGATTTTCCGCGTGCTCAAGCGAGGCGGCAAAGCGGCGATCAGTGATATCGTCAGCGATGAAGACGTCCCCGAACAGATGCGCAATGATCCCGAGCTGTGGTCCGGCTGTATCTCCGGTGCTTGGCGGGAGGACCAGTTCCTTAAGGAATTCGAAGCGGCCGGCTTCCACGGCATTGCGATCGAAAAACGCGAAGAAAAACCTTGGCGGACGGTCAATGGGATCGAATTCCGCTCTGTTACCGTCGTCGCGTACAAGGGCAAACAGGGCCCGTGCCTCGACCGTAATCAGGCGATGATCTACCGCGGCCCCTTTCAACACGTCACCGACGACGACGGCCACACCTACTACCGCGGCGAACGCATGGCCGTCTGCGACAAGACTTTTAGACTGCTGCAACAAGGCCCGTACGAAGGCCAGTTCTTACCGGTCGAACCGCGGCACAACATCCCGCTCGAACAAGCTGCGGAATACGACTGCCGAAAGAACGCACGGCGACACCCGGAAGAAACGAAGGGTAAGGATTACGACGCGACGACCGAGGCAGAGACGGAGGGCTGCGACGGCGGGGCGTGTTGTTGAAACCAACGGGTAGCCCGGCCTTTCATGGCCGGGTCGCGCAGCGACAAGATGCTTTTCGAGAACCTTACCGATTCGCCAGTCACAGTGACCTGATTTAAAGATGTCTCACCGCCAGGTCATCGACGACCAGCCGACGGTCCATTTTCTTACGTTCTCATGCTTTAAACGCCGCAAACTTCTTCAGCATGACAAGCAATGTCGGATCGTCCTCGGCCAACTCGGCCAACGCCTCTCCGACAGAAGCGGATTATGCCTCGGATTTGTACTCATGCCGGATCACGTGCATGCGATGGTGTGGTTTCCGACGCCGGGGCAACTCTGTGAATTCATGGATGTCTGGAAGATGCAGACATCCTCATTGATTGCGAGACATTATGAGATATGGATGCCCAAATACTGGAATGGTCTTGATGACAAAACAGTCTGGCAGGCACGGTACTACGACTTCAATGTGCTGAACATTGCGAAGGCCGAGGAGAAATTAAACTACATGCATTTGAATCCTGTTCGAGCGGGGCTGGTTGACCGAGCCACCGACTGGCGTTGGTCATCAGTGGGTTGGTACGAGTTAGGACGTTCGGTCGGCGTGCCGATTGGTTGGCCGGATAGTCTTGAGTGATCTTCGGCAGTGAATCAATCGCTTGAAGCGTTGGGCATTTGTAGAACATGCGAAAGTTTCTCGAACAGCATCTTGTCGCTGCGCGACCCGGCCGATGTTCGGCCGGGCCACCCGATATTTTATCCCGAAGAATCTGCCGATGAACTTGGTCCAACTCCATCGACCGACGCAGTCGCTGGCCCGACGGGGGCATGCACTTGCCGATGGGCAGGCGCAGGTGCGGTTGCTGTCTGAGGCGGAGCAGCATTCGACGTTCGAGGAACATCTCGAACAGCACGGCCTCGGGCCATTGACGGCGGGGCCGGTGGAGATTTTGCAGGTCAACGTCGGCAAGCTCTGCAACATGACCTGTCGGCATTGTCACGTCGACGCCGGGCCCGATCGGCGGGAGATGATGGATCGGGAGACGGCCGACGCGTGCCTGCGCGTCTTAAAGCGCGGTGGCGTGCATACGCTCGACCTGACGGGCGGGGCGCCCGAAATGAATCCGCAGTTTCGCCATTTGGTGACATCGGCCCGCGAGCTCGGGGTGCACGTGATCGATCGCTGCAATCTGACAATTCTCACCACGCCCAAGTTCCGCGACATGCCGGAGTTTCTGGCTGAGAATCAGGTCGAGGTCGTCGCGTCGCTGCCCTGCTATCTCGAAGAAAACACCGACAAGCAGCGCGGCGACGGGACCTTCAAACGGTCGATCGAGGCGCTGCTCCGGCTGAACGAACTCGGGTACGGCTGGCCCGGTTCACCACTGTCGCTCACGCTTGTCTACAATCCGGTTGGTCCTTCACTGCCGCCCGAGCAGAAATCGCTCGAAGCCGACTACCGCGAAGAGCTTAGGTCGCGCTTCGGTGTCGAATTCACCCGGCTGTTTACGATCACGAATATGCCCATCAGTCGGTTCTTGGAGGAACTCGTCGATCAGGGTCGCTTCGATGAATATTTGATGAAACTTGTGCGTGCATTTAACCCGGCGGCCGTCGACGGGCTGATGTGCCGCAATACATTGAGCGTTGGGTGGGACGGGCGGCTGTACGACTGCGATTTCAATCAGATGCTGGGTCTGGAAGTCGACGCCTCGATCCCGAACAATATCCGCGACCTCGATCAGCCGGAGGTTGCGGAGGACCGACCAGCGGTGGCGGGCCGACGGGTGATCGTGAACCGACATTGTTTCGGTTGCATGGCAGGTGCGGGTTCCGGCTGTCAGGGGGCGATCGACTCGGGGACATGACCGCGTGTGCGTCATGACCGGTCGATCGCGGCCATCCAATTGATGTCGTCCTGACACAGCCACGGAGTTTTCTGATCGATGTCATACGGAAGTTCTCGGTCGGACGGCGGCCGTCAGCGGTCGAACCCTCGCGGCGCCGCTGTTCGCCGTGCGGTGAAAGAAAAACCGCCGACGCTGAAAGTAAGTTCGCCGACGACGCTGCTCATCCAAGCAGTGATTTTGCTGCTTTTGTACGCGGGCGTTGCGCTGATCTACTGGAACGGGCAGGCGCTGCTCCCCACTGATCGGCTGCCCGCGCACGATGCCAAGATCACGGACCTCCAACAGCAGATGGAGGCGGCTGCGGCGCGAGAGCGCGCTCGACTGAGCCCCGATGCCGAGGCAAAAGCTCGCGGCGAGGTCACACGGATTAATTCTGAAATCACGCAAGCCAGTGAGGCGCGGGCCGCCGATCTGGCCGAGTTGCGAGAACGCGAAGCGTCTTACGTCGCTTACGGCCACGCGGACGGATTCCGACTTCTTTGCATCTGCTTTGGCCTTTCACTAATGGCGGCGGCGATCGGTCTGCCGGTTCGGCTCACATTGGTGGCAGCGTACGGGTATTTATTTCACCAGGTTTATGACGATAGCGGCGTTATCTATGCGGTCTTATGTGCGGCCGCGGGCGAGGCGATCGGTGCGATGATGCAATACTGGTTCGTGCATTGGTTCCTCCGCGATATGGTCAAGCGGGTCAATCCGTCGCGGGTGAAAGCGATTGACACGATCTTCGGATCCGAGGCGGCCTTCGTCCTGTTTTCGTTGCGGCTGATTCCCGGCATGCCGTATCTGATTACGAATCTCGTGATCGGACTGAGTCCGATCCGCACGATCACATTTACGCTCGTCAGCGTGTTGGGACTGCTGCCGATCTATCTCATCTATGCCAGCGCGGGGGCCGATTTGACCTCACTGGAGACATTGCTGCTTAATGGTCCCGGTGAATCAGTCGAGAGCGTTGCTTTGTGGGGGAGTCTTGCCGTCGTGGGGATGGTGCCGTTGGTCATTCGATTGCTGACCAATAAAGAAATTCGTGGTGGATTCAGTCAATTAAAAGAACTGGCCGATGACTCGGGGGCTCCGACCATCGCCGATGCTCGGAAAGATATTTCCGAACTCGAAGACGATGCTCCCGGTTCGAGAAAGTCAGTTCGAGCCGGGGCATCAGGGCGACGGCGTCGTCGCTGAACTATTAAATTCGCCATAGATGCGTGAGGTGATCTTATTATTAATTTGAAGCGGCAGGACGAACGTCGCCCAGCACTTCCGGAGCGATGTTGATGGTCGATGATCAAGCAGGGAGTCAATCCCATACCGAAGATGTTTCGAAAGAACGTTCAAACGTAACGCTCTGGAAGCGGGTACTCATTATTGCCGTTCTGGCCGTCACAGTTGGCGGACTCTACCTCGCGTTCGGCGACTTGTTCAAACTTTCGGCATTAGCGGGGTATGAGTCGACGTTTCTCGATTTCGGTCGACGAAATCTTGCGGCAATGATCGCGATTGCATTCGCCGCCTATGTCGTGATCACCGCGGCGTCGCTGCCGGCCGCGGGGGCCGTGACACTGCTTTACGGCTGGCTCTTTGCCCGGCTCATGCCCGGCGGGCTTGGGGTTGTGACGGCAGTGATTCTGGTCAGCTTCGCATCGACGGCCGGGGCTACCATCTCGTTTCTAATCAGCCGATATTTATTGCGTGAGACGATACGGGATCGTTTTCCTCGCTATGCGGAGCGCTTCGATCGGGCGTTTCGAGATGAAGGTGCGTTTTACCTGTTCACGCTGAGATTAATCCCCGCGGTCCCGTTTTTTGTGATCAATGCGGTCATGGGTTTGACGCCGATCCGCGTCTTGACATTCTGGTGGGTCAGCCAGTTAGGGATGCTGCCGGGGACGGTCGTTTATATTCTGGCAGGGGCGCAGGTTCCCACGCTGGAAGTATTGGCCCAACGGGGCATTTCGAGTGTGCTCACCTGGCCGACTTTAATCGCGTTTGCGGCCCTCGGCCTGTTTCCCCTATTCGCTCGGTTTATAATTAAGAAACTTGCCCCAGACGTTGCCAAACGTGCTTCGGAAGCACCCGATGCGTCGCATGAATCGACGAGAAAAGACGCTAACAGAGAGTGACGTTGAGACGTTTTTTCGCCTTCACTTACAGTGGTCGGTCGCTATACACAGTCAGTGTTGTGAACTATCGGACGATGGCCCGGTGATCTGATGTTCGAGTAACGCCCGATTTAATCTATAATCGCGATTGAAGAGCGACTTTATCAATCGAATAATTCGGTGCAATTAACAAAGCCTGTGAAAGCGAGTTTATGACATCTGGAATCACGGCGTTGGAGCCATTGATCGACCATAATCTTCGATTGCAGGCAAACGTCCGACCGGAGACTTGGGAAAACCCCACGCCGCAGGGCCGGTACAACATGGTCGTCATCGGTGCCGGAACGGCCGGCTTGGTCACCGCAGCGGGAGCCGCGGGCTTGGGCGCGAAAGTCGCACTCATCGAGAAATCGCTGTTGGGTGGCGACTGCCTGAACGTCGGATGTGTTCCCAGCAAGGCGCTCCTTTCAGCAGCACACGCGGCCGCCCGGCGCCGTCGAGCGGTCGACGGTATTGTCGCAAATGGGCAAGAACTCATCGTCGATTTTCCGGCGGTGATGCAGCGGATGCGGCGGTTGCGGGCCGATATCAGCCCCAACGATTCGGCCGAGCGATTTCGATCGCTCGGAGTCGACGTTTACCTTGGCGAGGCGAAGTTCGTTGCCGAAGATGCTGTGGAAGTCGAGGGAACCAGACTCGAGTTTTCCAAGGCATGCATCGCCACCGGCGGTCGCGCGGCGGCCCCACCAATCGACGGCTTGGTGGATGCGGACTACCTCACTAATGAAACGGTATTCTCGTTGACCGAACTACCACGGCGGCTCGTCGTCTTGGGAGGCGGGCCTATTGGGTGTGAATTAGCGCAGTGCTTCGCACGATTTGGTAGCGACGTGACTCTAATTGAGCGCTCCGCACATGTGCTGGCGCGGGAGAGTTCCGAGGCCGCCGCCGTCGTACAAAATGCTTTGATTGAAGACGGGGTCGACCTGAAACTAAATAGCTCCGTTCAACGGGTCGAGTCGCGCGGCGGAGAAACGATTGTGTGGTATCAGTCGAACGGGGATGAGAAATCAATTCAGGCGGACCGGCTATTGATTGCGGTGGGCCGGGTGCCGAATATCGATCTAAATCTTAATGCGGCGGGTGTCGAATTTGACGAGCGTCAGGGCATTCAGGTTAGTGACCGATTGCAAACCTCAAACTCCCGAATCTATGCCGCCGGCGATGTCGCATCAAAATATAAATTTACCCATGCCGCTGACTTCCTCGCCCGCACGGTCATCAGAAATGCTTTCTTTTGGGGGCGGGGGAAAGCCTCTGCGCTAACCATTCCGCACGCCACATATACGTCACCGGAATTGGCTCATGTCGGGCTGACCGAAAGCGAAGCAGTCGAGAACGGCCCGGCGATTCGGACGTTTCGCCAGGAATTTAGCGATATCGACCGTGCCATTGTTGAAGAAGAGACCGCCGGGTTTGTCCAGGTCCATGTCAAAAAAGGAACGGACAAAATTGTCGGAGCGACGGTCGTCGGCGAGCACGCCGGAGAATTGATTTCTCAATTCAGTCTCGCAATGACATCCGGGATCGGCCTCGGTCAGTTCGCGGCAACGATCTACCCCTACCCGACCCGCGCTGAAGCCGTCCGTAAATTAGGGGATCAATATCAAAAGAGTAAACTGACGCCGTTCACTGCCAAGCTGCTCAAAGCGATGATTCAATTCACCAGCTCGAAATGATGACGCGGCTGCGATCATTATTGAATTCTTCGAAATCCGACCAGGCACATATCGTCGCGCTGGCCCTGCCCTTTGGCGAACTTGTCGACGTCCTGGACGATTCCTTCGATCAGGTCGGCAATCGACTCCGGACCGCTCGATATGTAGGCGGAGAGGCGGTCGGTTCCATACAGGTCGTTCTCGGGATCCATCGCTTCGGTAATGCCGTCGGTAAAGATGACGAAGGTGTCGCCGACGTCGAGCGGTCGAGTGACCGACTCGAATGTTTGATCCAAAGAAATGCCGATCGGCAAGCCGCGAGATTTCACAGGAAAACTTTCGACTTGGCCGCCGGTGCTGCGGATCAGACTTCCAGGATGCCCGGCGCTGGCGACTGTAATCGTATTTGCGGTTTGGTCAACAATTGCGAACAGACACGTGATGAAGCGATGCCCTAAACGGCTGGCCGCGATTTCCTGATTCAACTCGGTCAGCGCGCTCTCGACCGTTGGCTTCGTCAACAGGTGGTACCGGGCCGATGAGAACAACCGGGCCATTAATAAGGCCGCGGGCATTCCCTTGCCGGCTACATCGCCGATCGTGACGGCGATGCGGTTTCCCGGCAGAAGGATGTAATCGAAGTAGTCGCCGCCGACCCGCTTCGCGGCTTCATAATAGTCATAAAATTCATAGCCGTCCGTGTTCGGCCGCGTGCTCGGCAGGAAGCCGAGCTGCACCTGCATTGCGAACTCAAGGTCGCGCTGCATGTCACGCTGCGTGAGCATTTCTTTGTGCAGCCGCGCGTTCTGGACGGCCAATCCGATCTGCGAGGCGACCGAGGCGAGTGTGTCGAGGTCTTCGGACCCGAATTGCCGTTCGATCTGAGAGGTATCGAGTTGGACGACGCCGAACGTCGATCCGTTCGGATCGGTCAACGGCACACAGAGGATCGATCGCAACTGCAACTCGCCGATGCTCTCGCTCTTTTGAAACCGCGTGTCGTCGGCCACGTCGGCGCTGAGGACCGCGTCACCGGTCGACAATGTTCGCTTCACAACGGTCATGCTGACGTGCTCACGCGGATCGGCTTCGCTGCCGTCGCGTGATTTCGCGGCATGGACACGAATTTTGTGCTGATCGGTCTCCGTCAGCAGAACGAATCCGTGATCGGCCTCCGGGAAGACGCGGAAGAGGCAATCGAGTGCCGACGCCAATAATTCGCTGAGGTCGAGGGAATTGCCGAGCGACCGTCCGATGTCGAGGACGGCTTGCAGTTTCTGCTCTGGATCGGCACGCCTGACGGCCTGCGGATCGCTCAGATTGAGCGTGCCGAGGACCGAAGACGATTCGAAATGTGTCGGACCTTCGTCGAGGGTGTCTTCGTCGAGCGAGAAGATCTGCCCGCGAGCATTGAGATTCGGGTCCGTGTCAGCCGCGTCGCCCGTCGCCGGCTTCGCCACGCGGTAGCGGAACAGGTGGTCGGAGATCTGAATCAGATCATTGTCTTCGAGGGCCGCTGTGCCTTCGAGCAGGCAGCCGTTGACGAACGTCTTATTCCGGCTGCGAAGGTCCTCGACATGAAATTCGCCGTGCGTTTCGGCGACGGCGGCGTGCTGCCGACTGACGGCGGCATTCTCAACGACGATATCGCAAGTCGGATGACGACCAATGATCGTCGTCTCACGATCGAGTTCGAAGATATGTCCCGGGGTCGCCCCCTGATCAACAACCAGATACGGCACAACGAGGTTCCACAATGACGGCAGAGCCGATTCATCGCGTCCGCCGCGCTCCAGCAAAGCGACGGACGCCGACTCGACAGTGTAACCGTCTGATTTTCGCCGGGTCAACGTGTCGACCAACGCGCCAATTGTCGGCCCGTTCGCGGAGTATCGTCGCGTCGGTCACAGCCGGTAGGATTCAGGTAGCGAGATCAATTTTTCGCTACCGGCCGGTCCATCAATATTGAGGCAACTGTCATCGTGCCGAGTCATTCTCCGGACCCGACTGTTCCCGCGCTCGGGGTTCGGCAACCTTGGGCGGAGCTGCTCGTCCGGGGCGAGAAATCGTTGGAGATTCGGTCGCAACCGACGCGGATGCGTGGGCTGATTTATATCTACGCCGCGCAGAAGATTGCGACGATTCCCGCCGCCAAGGAGGCTGCCCGGACCCGACGGATCGATGTCTCCGCACTGACCCTCGGGCGAATTGTGGGGACGGTACGCTTGGTCGGTTGCCGACCCGCTGCGGTCGAGGATGCGCCGGCGGCCTGTGTCTCGCCGACCTTGTTGGCTGGGAAGTATGCCTGGGAAGTGGCTGATCCGGTGTCGCTCGACGAGCCGTTGAAGGTCCGCTTCCTGCCGTACGGTGTCTGGTTCTATCCGTTCCGCCCGCGCGGCGGTTGACGCCGCTGCGGTCGCATTTCACTCTGGGTGAGAAGCAATTCGCGATAGGGCGCCAGAACCTACGTCAGCGCGCTGAATACTCAAGAGTTCTGATCGAGTGCCCATAATCTCCCGCGGGGTGATCTTATCGACACTGGTTTCCTCTTCGACGACACCGGCCTGAAGTGGGAGACCGCGGGCGGGGCCGACGTTCCGGCGCGGAAGACCTATTATTTTGATGGCGACCAGATCATCGGCCTCGGCGGCGGTTAATCGGGAGTCCCCTTCCCCGGATTGCAATTAGAATGATCAACGCGACCGTCATCCTGATCATCGCCATCGGGCTCCTGCCGGCGACGTTCATCGCGGGGCTCCTTGTCTTTATGACGAATGAGGTCCGTAATCGGGCGTCGCGGCAGGCGGGGCTATTGGAACTGTACGGATTGGCCGCCGTCGCGTGGGTCGTGACCGGACCGGTCCCCGTGGCGGTCTTCCTGTGGTTCTGGCTGAAGCCGTGAGTTTCGTGATGCTCGGTGATCAAGACCATTGGTTTGCTGCTGCGGCGATCGCTTTTGCCGCCACGCCGGGCTTCGGATTGTCGGTCGTCGCTTGGATTATGTGGCTCGATCTGCGAGCGAAGAAGGAACCGCCGCCGGGTCTGGTGGTGTTCGTTTACTGTTTCCTCATCGTCGCCGTGATGACGCTGCTGGCTCCACTCCTACTGCTGATCCTCGCCACACTTTGATCGCAAAGCTTGGGCCACACTTCGCGGACTTGTTTTGGCCGGGTTTATCGAACAGGCTCTCGGGCAACTGACTGCTCGGTATGTATTGATCCGAGTGTTTCCGAGTCTACGAACACCAACTTGTTATGACGCTCCGGCTCTGTTCGCTGCTATTGTTCGGGCTGTCTTTGGCCTCGCCTGCGATCGCTGCCGAGCGGCCAAACATCTTCTTTATGATCGCCGACGATTGGTCGCGGGAGCACGCGGGAGTCTACGGCTGCGACTGGGTGAAGACACCCCATTTCGACCGCGTCGCCAATGAGGGTGTTCGGTTCGAACACTGCTACACCTCGAACCCCAAATGCTCGCCCTGTCGGGCATCGATCCTGACGGGGCGGAACACCTGGCAGTTGGAGGAAGCCTGCAATCACTTCGGCAAGTTCGAAAAGAAGTGGTCCGTTTACACCGAGATATTGACCGAGGCCGGCTATCACGTCGGATACACCGGCAAGGGCTGGGGACCGGGCAAAGCGATCGGGTTCGAGACGACGCCCGCCGGAAAGCCCTATCAGAGGCAAAAACTCTCTCCGCCGCATGAGGAGATGAGTCGGATCGACTACGCGGCTAACTTCGCGACATTTCTTGAAGAACGTGAGGGCGGGCAGCCCTTCTGCTTCTGGTTGGGCACCTACGAGCCGCATCGCAGTTATGAAGAGGGGGCGGGACGCCGATCGGGCAGAAATCCAAAGGATGTTGTGATTCCGCCTTATTTCCCCGACAGCAGCGTCATCCGCAGCGACTTTCTCGACTACGCGATCGAAGTCGAGTGGTTCGACTCCGTTCTGGGCGACGCGCTCGGCATCCTCGAACGTTCCGGAGAAATGGAGAACACGCTGATCGTGGTCACGAGCGATCACGGTTGCCCCTTCCCGCGGGTGAAAGGGCAGATTTACGAAGATGGCTACCGCCTGCCGCTCGCCGTGATGTGGAAAGACAAAGTTACCGGCGGCCGTGTCGTCGAAGACTTCATCAACGTCCGCGACTTCATGCCGACCTACCTCGAATTGGCAGGGGTTGAGGTTCCCGAAACCGTCACCGGGCGAAGTTTCGTCGATATTCTGGAGAGTAAAAAGTCGGGCTGGATCGACGAGTCACGCGACGTGATGCTCGTCGGCAAGGAACGGCACGACCTCGGTCGGCCTCACGACTGGGGGTATCCGACGCGGGGCATTCGCACGCGGGACTACCTCTACCTCCGCAACTACGAACCCGATCGCTGGCCGGCCTGTAATCCCGAAACGAATTACCCGAATTGCGATTGGTCACCGACGATGCAATCGCTGATCCGCAACTACAATAAATACTATCAACTTTCCTTCGGCAAACGTCCGGCGGAGGAGTTGTACGACATCAACCAAGACCCGCGGTGCGTAGACAATCTGACCGAAAAGGCCGAATTGGCCAATACGAAAGCGAAGCTGGGCAGCCGAATGGAAGAGATGCTTCGTGACGAAGGCGACCCCCGGATGCTCGGCCGCGGCTGGATATTCGACACCTACGAATACGTCGGCAGCCACCGGCACTCATACGGGACATGGTTGGAGAATCACGGGGCGTCGAAAGAGTGAATGCGACCTCGTGTTCAGCCGCGACAGGCAGGGAGCGCCCCGCGGCGAACTGAAAATCACCTTTCGAGTGCGCGCCATGGCGGCGGTGGCTCAACGGATAGAAACATGCGAGTGCAGCAAATCGATCACGTCACCCTCGTGGTGAAAGACCTGGAAGCGAGTCGGCAGTTTTATGTCGATACGCTCGGGATGGAGGTCGTCCCACGCCCCAACTTTGATTTTGCCGGAAGCTGGTTTCGTGCCGGGGAAACGCTGATCCACCTGATCTTGGAGTCAGAACGATCTGGACCCGCCGGTGTGAATGAAGATGGCCGCAACAAGAACAGCCGCTGCACTCATCTTGCCTTCAGCGTCCCCGATGCCCGAGAGGCGGCGTCCGAACTCGAAGCCGCCGGCGTCCCGTTTCTCGATCCCCCCAAACTCCGGCCTGACGGAGCCTGTCAGGTCTTCGTCACCGACCCCGACGGGCACGTGGTGGAGTTGTGCTCGGGATAATCGAGCAGGGAGCGAGGAGCAGGTATGGGGTCAGGATGTGCGGCTTGGCCAAGGCCGAATTGAAAATGCGGCTATCAGGAGTCATCCGTAGCTGGCGGATGATAGTGACGAGAAGCTATGCTTGCCGAAGAGAAATCAACGAGTTAAGGCGTCCGCGGTGACTCCTCGCTCCCTGCTCCTCGCTCCCTGCTCTTCAAGTATGTCCCAAGTCAAACTGACAAAACGAGCTGCGATCTTCGGTTGGGCCGTGGCGGGATTCGTTGCCCTGCTCAGCCTGCTCGACCTCGTTCTCGGCATCCCCTTCTCCGGGCAGATGCTCATGGACATCCTGTTCCTGGTCGGAGCCGGAATTCTCGGCTACCTCGCGTTCGACGCCTGGCAGGACGTGAATTGAGTCGAGGGGCTAATGTCGAAGGTCTCAGGGACAGGGCGTGACGACCTCGACTTAAAGGTCCAGATCGTCCGCTAATGTCGCTTCGTCCATGATAATGCGATAGCGTTCGCTCGCGTCTTTGCCAAGCAGTTGGGCAAAGGTCGCGTCTGCTTCGACCTGGCTCTCGACATCGACCTGCAGCAGGATTCGGTTCTTAGGGTCGAGCGTAGTCTCGCGGAGTTGCTCGGCATCCATTTCGCCGAGGCCTTTGAACCGTTGGACCTCGACTTTGCGATTTGCCGGCGCCGCTTCGAGAATCTCTTCTTTGATCGCGTCGTCACGGGCGTACTCGACCTTGTTGCCGATCGTGATTTTGTAGAGCGGCGGTTGAGCAATGTAGAGCTTGCGGGCCGTGACCAGTTCTTTCATGTGCCGGAAGAAGAACGTCAGCAGCAGCGTGCTGATGTGGTACCCGTCGCTGTCGGCATCCATCAGCAGGATGATGCGATCGTAGCGGAGCCCGCTGATGTCGAAACTCGGCCCGACGCCGGTGCCGATGGCGTCGACGAGGTCTTTGATTTCCGCATTTTGCAAGATTTTGGGAAGCGCGAGCGTCTCGGTGTTGAGAATTTTTCCGCGGAGCGGCAGAACGGCCTGATAGTTTCCGTCACGTCCCATCGCGGCGGTACCGCCGGCGCTGTCACCTTCGACGATGAACAGTTCGCACTCGTCGCGGCTCTTGTTGCGGCAGTCGAGCAGTTTTCCCGGAAGGTTCGTTTTCTTTCCCGTGCCGCTTTTGCGTCGCACATCCTGTTGAGCGGCACGACTGGCCGCTCGTGCCCGGGCGGCAATGATGATCCGACCGATAATCGCGTCGGCGACCGACTTGTTGTTGTTGAGCCAGGTTTCGAGATTCGGCCGCACCAACCCGTCGACGACGGCAGAGACTTCGGGATTGTTCAGCTTTTCCTTCGTCTGCCCCTGAAACATCGGGTCGCCGTGAAAGACGGAGAGGATGCAGGCGAGACCCTCTCGGACGTCCTCGTTACCGATCGAGACCCCTTTGACTTTGACGTCATGCACGTCCATGAAATTGCGAACGGCCTTGGCGACGCCGGAGCGAAGTCCGCTTTCATGCGTTCCGCCCGCGTGCGTGCGAATGCCGTTGACGTAGCTGCGGACCTGCTCGTCGGTCGATTCGGTCCAGCGCAGCGCGACTTCGACCTTCACGCCCGCTTCGTCGCGTTCGACATAGAAGACCGGCTCGTGGACCGGTCGCTTCTTGCCGTCTTTCATCACCTTTTCGAGGTAGGCCTTGATGCCCTCCGGCTGGACGTACTCATCGATTTGCCCGCCCTTGACGGTCTCATCGACGAATTTGATCTTCAGCCCGGCGTGAATGTAGGCGATGTCCTCAAGATGCTGCCGGATCAGGTCGGCTGAGAAATGGGTCTTTTTGAATATCTTCTTGTCGGGGCGGAATGTGATCGTCGTGCCGTTGCCGCGGAACGGTTTGACCTTCTTGACCGGCCCGGTGGGAAGACCTTTCTCGTACTCCTGCGTCCATTCGTTGCCGTCGCGGTGCACGACGGCGGTCATTTGCGATGAGAGCGCGTTGACCACCGACGAACCCACGCCGTGCAGGCCGCCACTGCGAGCGTAGTTCTTATCGGAGAATTTTCCGCCGGCGTGCAGCGTGGTGAGAATGACCTCAAGTGCGCTCCGTTTCAGCTTGGGATGCTGATCGACCGGGATGCCGCGACCATAGTCGCGAACTGTGATCGATTGGCCGTCCTTATGCAGCGTGATGTCGATCCGGTCGGTATGACCTCCGAGAAATTCGTCGACGCTGTTGTCGACGATCTCCCAGATCAGGTGATGCAGGCCCTTATTGTCGACACCGCCGATGTACATGCTCGGGCGTCGTCGGACCGCTTCAAGGCCCTCAAGAACCTCGATATCGGCTCCGGTGTACTTTCCGATTTTCTTAGCAGAGCCCGTCTTCCTCGGGGCGGTCGTCGACATGGAGGCGGATTGTTCTCGGAAAAGGATGTGGTGAGCGCAGGGCCGTAGCGTATTCGTCGAGTCACGACCGCGGGTGCCGAATCGGCTTCGGGTTCGGTCGCATTAGTCGGACGACAACTGCTCGATGATCAATTGCGGTGCAAAGCTACGGGCTTCATCCGGAGATCCGAAGACCATTGTGCCTTCGCTCTCGGGGTCTTTCAGGACGCCGCGTCGAAAAAATAATTCGCCGGCAACCAGAAACTCAACGTAGTAGCCCAGCATTCGACCATCATACGCATCGAACAGGCGTTTGACCTCGAACAACTGCTCATGGTCGTCGTGAACCGTTCGAAACATCATCATGGCGGGATCCTCAATGGTGTGCGTCGCGAGGCAGACCCTAGATTAAGCCAAACGGTCTGAAACCGCCATTGAGCCGACCGCTTATCGCGTCACGATTTCTCGGTGTTTTCCCGATAGCAACGATTTTTCCCGATTGCAGCAGTGGAATACCTCAAATATCGGCGAGGGCTTCATTCATCGGTTGGGCTCCATCGATGACGGCGAAGCGTTTGCCGACAGTATTCGGCAGGTCGAGGCAGGCCACGAGGACATCCGCCGTATGGGCTCGGGACGTTGAGCCGGAACCGGTGATCTCCGAACGGATTTCCACAAAGCCGGTCGACTCGTCGTCATTGAGCCGACCGGGAGCCACGATCGTCCAATCGAGGGGCTCGTCGAGCACCTGGTCCATGTTCATCAGAAAGTCGTCGGCCGCGGCCTTGGCCCGATGGTAGTGCTTGATCGGCGTCTGAGCAGTCGGTGTCGAATTCATCGAACTGAGCATGAGGAACCGCTTCACCCCGTTCGTCGCCGCGGCGACGGCTGCACGTATTCCGCCGAGATGATCGATCAAGACGGTTTTATCTTTGCCCGTATTGCCGCCGGAGCCCGCTGCGAAGATCACCGCGTCGCAGCCTTGAACCGCCTCGTCGATCGGGTGTTCGAGATCGCCTCGCACCGTCGGAATCCCGGCCTCGGTGAAAGCGATTTGCTGCTCGGGCCTGCGAATCATTGCCACGGGCTGATGATCCGATTCGGCCAGTCGCTTGATGCACAACCCGCCCGTCCGGCCGTTCGCTCCGATCACAAGCACTCTCATGACGACGTTCTCGCAGAGACTTACAAACAAGCCGCGCACGAAGTAAGCGGATATGCTCTCAAGGTTCCAAAGTCAGGAATCACGACACGCCTCAACCATCGACTTCGCGTAGTCAGCGATTTCTTCAAGCACAACGTCGCGATTGCCTCCGTCAAATTTCTCGAAGCGGCGAACGATGGCGGAGCCGACGATCACACCGTCGGCTTGCCCCTTGAGCATCGCCACTTGATCAGGTTTGCTGATGCCGAAGCCGACAGCGAGCGGCACATCAGTCTTCTCACGCAGCGTTTTCAGATGACCGGCGAGTTTCGGATCAAGTCCGTCGCGCTCTCCGGTCGTCCCGGCTACTGAGATGCAGTAGACGAAGCCGCTACACGATTTGACGATGCGTTCCACACGCGCCGGAGGCGTGAGCGGCGAGACGAGTTGGATCAGGTCGAGCCCGGCTTCCCTCGTTCTCTCGGCGACTTCGGCCGATTCATCGCCCGGCAGGTCGGGAATAATGCAGCCGCTGAATCCGCTCTCCGATGCGCGTCTGAGGAACTTCTCCAACCCGTAGCGGTGCATCAGGGAGAACGAAGCCATCGAGACCCGGACCGGTTTGACTTCATCTTTGACCTCGGCGAAGGCGTCGAAGATGCGATCGATCGTGATGCCGTTGCCCAAGGCGCGGAAGTAGGACGCCTGAATCACCGGGCCGTCGGCGATTGGATCGCTGTAGGGGAAGCCGACTTCGATGAGATCGACTCCCTGCTCCGAGAGCGCCCGCACGACGTCGATTGTGGTCCCGATATCGGGATCGCCCGCGGTCACGAACGGCATGAAGGCGAGGCGGTTCCCCCGCTTCGCGGATTTGAAAGTTTCAGCAATGGTCGACGACATGCGGCGGCGCTAATCAAAATTCGGAATCGTAACTCTCAGTGCCCCTGAAGATTCGCAGGATTTCGATGCCGCCGTCAATCGTGCGGTAAAACGCGACCCAGCCGTTGCGGTTGTGCGGTGTGCCGAATGTGAAGGAGCGTAGGGCCGGTCGCAAGTCCGAGTGATCGGTACCGAGGAGGGGATTCTCGGCGTAAATTTGCGACTTTTGCGTCATATCGTCGACAAGTCGATCGGCTGCAGCAGGACTGCGAGACGCGTCGCCGAGATAGTCATAGATTCGGTCGATATCGGCCTGAGCGATTGGATCAAGTTCAACTGATGCCATCAGTCAAAGATGCCTTTCTCGGCGAGTCGTTTTCGGGCTTCGGCCTTAAATTTCTCCGGGTCCCATGGAATTCCCTCCCCCCGATCGAGCCGCTCGGCTGCTTCGTCGAGCTCGATTTTCATCTCTTGGTACCGCCGAAATGCCTTCACGCACTTTTCCGGCGTCGATTGCTTGCGGCGATCGCCGACGACGTTCTGAATGAAGGCGATGAACTCATCGACTTCGCAGGTTTCGATTGCCGTGCTCATCATTCGTCTCCTCGCTCAATCAATTCGGCCGGAATCATCAAGCTCGCGGCGTTCGTATTCTTTCCAATTGATCAATTCTCCGCCGGGAATCCAGTATAATTCCTGGCTCTCTTCATTTCCGAGCACTTTTAAACTCAGGTCAGAAATCTCCGCTCCATTCTTAATTTCACGCCGATAGTGCTTTAGCAAAGCCCCGTCTTCGATCACGAACAGGCGAATGTCATCGGCCCGAACCGTAGCCGGTTCCTCAACTGGATCAGCAAATCGATTCCAGTTTACGTCAGCCGGCATTCTCACTGGTAAGGGCGAAACTGACTTTGCGTGAGCCCATTCGTATAAGATTGCGTCCGGGTCGGAAAGGTGGCCACGGTAGGAAGATGATCGGCTTCCCAGGCGAGCCGTTCCCCAACGATCTTTTGCGAACAGCTTAGGGACCTCAATTTCGATATCAGGCCAGCCTTCGTTGAAGCGTAAGCCTAATGGGTAATGAGGCTCGTACGATTTTGGATAGGCGAACAGGTGCGGCGCTTTGACTTCCCATTCGGTGCCGTCTTCCGCACGGACGAAGTTTCGGATCCCCGGCGAGGCTTCTCTCAAGCGGTTATAGAGTGCTGGTTCGCAGTCGGTGATTTTGAGCTTCCAAATGCCGGCATGTCCGCAAAGGCCGGGTTCGAGCGGTGAGTCGTAAGACAGGCTGATTTCACCGGAGTCGGGCTCTAAATTATTAATGAAGTCTTTGGTGAGCCTGCTGAAGAACACTGCATCGCCGGGGATGAAACCGAGGTCTCCGGCTTGCGCTGTTGAGATCGCAATAAAGAGCCAGCTCAAAATCAGAGTTGCTGGATTCAAAGAAGGCACTGTCGAACTCCGGGCGCTGATGCTTGCGGCTCGCCTGAGTTATTAAATTTCTTGCCCCAACAGTCGGGCCACTTCATTGACGTCTTTATCCCCCCGACCAGACAAACACAGCACGACGTGCTCATCGGGGCCGCGTTCCGCGGCGGCTTTCATCACGTGGGCGATGGCGTGGGCGGTTTCGACGGCGGGGATGATGCCTTCGAGTTGGCTGCACTGCTGGAAGGCCTCCAACGCGTCGGCGTCGGTCACATTGTAATAATCGACCCGCTCCGTGTCCTTCCAGTAGCTGTGCTCAGGGCCGACGCCGGGGTAGTCGAGCCCGGCGGAGACCGAATGCACGTCGGACGTTTGCCCGTCGTCGTTTTGCAAAACATATGAAAAACTGCCGTGCAGCACGCCCGGTTTGCCGAAGCTGAGCGTACTGGCGTGTTCGCCGGGGGTGATGCCTCGACCTCCTGCTTCCACGCCGGTTAATTTGACGTCGTCGTCTTCAACGAACGGATAGAAGATTCCCGCCGCGTTCGATCCGCCCCCGACGCAGGCGACGATTTCCTGCGGAAGTGAACCGAACTTCTCAAGGCACTGCTCGCGTGTTTCGCGGCCGATGACCGCTTGAAAGTCGCGGACCATCATCGGAAACGGGTGCGGCCCTACGACGGAGCCGATGATATAGTGCGTCGACTCGACCGTCGCCATCCAATCGCGCATGGCTTCGTTAGTTGCATCCTTGAGCGTCTTGGAACCGGAAGTGACCGGACAGACTTCGGCACCCATCAGTTTCATTCGGAAGACGTTCAGCTTTTGCCGACGAACGTCTTCCTCCCCCATAAAGACGGTGCACGGAATGCCGAAACGGGCGCAGGCGGTCGCGGTGGCGACGCCGTGCTGACCGGCCCCGGTTTCCGCGATCACGCGATTCTTGCCCATCCGCCGCGTCAACAGGAGCTGCCCCAGCGAGTTGTTGATTTTGTGGGCGCCGGTGTGGTTGAGGTCTTCGCGTTTGAACCAGATTTTCGCCCCGCCGCACTTTTCGGTGAGCCGCTCGGCGAAATACAGCGGCGTCGCCCGTCCGACGAAGTCTTTGAGTAAGCCATCGAGTTCGGCTTGGAATTCCGGATCGGCCTGTGCTTTGGCGTACTCCTCGGTGAGTTGTTCGAGGGCGAACATTAGCGTTTCAGGTACAAAACGCCGGCCGTACTCGCCGAAACGACCGGACGCATCGGGCACGGCGGAGGATGCAGGAGTCGCGACGGGTGTCGAAGCGGACATGGCGGGTTTCAAGATGAAGACGGATTTACGTGTCAGAACATTATCAAGCGACCCCACGCAACGGTCAAACAGTCAGTTCGTCACACGGGGGCGTCGTCGCTCTGCGTGTCACCACTGAGTTCGTACGCAGCTTGCCCGTTAGCGTCCATGGTTGAGGCGGGACTCGATTGCGGCGATAACCTTAGATGGAACGGTCTGCATGCAGACCGGCTGAATCGCCGGAAGAACAACCGGCCGAGACCACCTGCCACCAATTGATCGGGCCTCTTGTGTCGACTGCCGAACTTACTTCTCCGCTACGACAGTTCGAAGAGACCGTCGCCAGCGTGCTGTTGGGAAAGCCGCGGCCGATTCGATTGGCGGTCGTCTGCCTGCTCGCCGACGGTCACATTCTGATCGAAGACTCGCCCGGCGTCGGTAAGACGTCGCTGGCGAAATCGATCGCGAAAGGGCTCGCCGGCACGTTCACCCGGCTGCAATTTACCCCCGACATGCTGCCCAGCGACATTCTGGGGGCGAGCCTGTTCATGCCGAATATGGGGGAATTCGAATTCCGCCGCGGACCGATCTTCACAAATGTGTTGTTGGCCGACGAAATCAATCGCACCACGCCGCGGACGCAAAGCGCGCTGCTGGAAGCGATGAGCGAGCATCAGGTCTCGGTCGAAGGACGGACATACCCGCTCGAAGACCCGTTCTTTGTCATCGCGACGCAGAATCCCTTCGAGTCCGAAGGCACCTATCCGCTGCCGGAGAACCAACTCGACCGATTCATGATCTGTACGGATATCGGCTATCCCGACCGCCAATTCGAAAAGCAGGCGTTGGAGCAGCATCGACGGGGCGAACCGGTCGAAGTCGTGGAACCTGCGATCAGCGGCGACGAATTGCAGCGGCTCAAAGCCGCTGTGCGTGACGTCACCGTCGAGGACAGTATCAACGACTATTTGCTCGACATCGTCGAAGCGACGCGGAACCACGACGAGTTGCAACTCGGCGTCAGTACCCGCGGCATCTTGACGCTGTACCGCGCGGTGCAAGCATATGCCTATTGCGAAGGTCGGACGTTCGTTACGCCCGACGACGTCAAGGAACTTGCGGTGCCGGTCTTGGCGCATCGGATCGTCTGTAAGAGCATCTTGCGCGAACGACAGCGTGACCGGTCGCGGGCGATCATCCATCAGATCCTCGACGAGGTCGCCGTCCCCAGTTAAGCGGCTTCCTCTCGAGGAGCGGGCCACTTGCGGATTTAACGAGACTCAGGAGAACTCAATGCGTTCATTCAGTAATCGGATTGTCTACGTCGGGCTGATCGGCCTCGCGGTCGGCTGTGCCGTCGGAAGCGACGCCAACGCCCAGCGCGACGACAAGACTTCGAGTGACCGAGATGACTCGATCGTTCTGGCAGCGGGCGACGATAGTGGCTTGGTAACGAGCCGGGTCTTCCTGTCGACCGATCGACTGCCTGCCGGTCAAACCGTCCCGTTTGCCGTCGTTCTCGATATCGATCGTGGATGGCATATCAACGCGAACCCGGCCAGCCCGGCTTTTCTAGTGCCCACGGCCATCGCCATTAAGTCAAAGTTGGGCACCAAACTGGCTGATATGAAGTATCCAAAAGGCGAACCGATCCGCGTCGCCGGCATCGACGAGCCGCTAATGACTTACGACGGCAAGGTCATTTTGTTCGGCAAGCTGAAAATTCCGGCCGATGCCGCGGGCAAGAAAGAGACGATTGCCGTCGGAGTCCGCTATCAGGCTTGCGACGATCAGGAATGTCGTCGTCCGGAAACGAAGAGCCTCAACGGAACGATCTCGGTCGCCCGCCCCGGCGAGAAAGTCCGGCCAATCAACGACAAGCTCTTCCGGCCGCAAGCGGCGCGAGAACGCCAGTCGAATTAGCACGATTGCCGTGTCAATCGGCAACTGACCTCGTTCCGACCGGATGGATCGCCGGATTCCCCGTGAATTCTCTGCGAACGCGGTCTTGGCGTCTACCGGTACGTAAACGGAACGGCTATTCTCCGGCGGCATCCAATCGCCGCGAGAACCACCGATGTCGAATGAAGAGACCGCTGCTGCCCCGCCTCAACGGACCAAGATTGTGGCCACCCTCGGGCCGGCTTCCGCATCCGAGAAGATGATTCGGAAGCTGATCCGAGCGGGCGTCAGCGTATTTCGCCTAAATTTCGCTCACGGGAAGCATGAATGGCTTGAGCAGGTCGTCGGCGTAATCCGAGAGGCCGCAACGGAACTTGAGGCATCGATCGCACTGCTGGGCGACTTGTCGGGGCCGAAGATTCGCCTCAACGAAATCGAAGGCGGCGAGGTTTGCTGGATTCAAGGTGGAACTTGGGAGTTCGTCCGCGAAGCGGTGCCCGGCAATCCCAACAAATTGACCTGCACCTACGGGCAACTGATCGACGACTTGGAAGTCGGTGATCTGGTCGTACTCGCCGACGGTTCGGTGATTAACCGCGTCGTAGAGAAACATCCCGACCGGATCGTCTGCAAGGTCGAGCAGGCGGGCTGTGTCCGCAGTCGACAGGGGGTCAATCTTCCGGGCGCAACGCTCAGCACGCCGAGCCTGACGGAGAAAGATCGTGTCGATCTGGAGTTCGCCTGCCGGATCGGACTCGACTATGTCGGCCTCAGTTTCGTCCGACAGGCCGAAGACATCGTTGATTTGCGGGAGGCAATTACCGCGCTGAACCCGGCTCATCCGCCCCAAATTGTGGCAAAGATTGAGAAGGTCGAGGCGGTTAGCGACCTGGAACGGATTCTCGCCGAGACCGACGGCGTGATGGTCGCGCGCGGTGACTTGGGTGTCGAAGCCGATCTCGCCAAGGTTCCGATCCTGCAAAAGCGGATCATCAAGATGTGCAACAAGCGCCGCATCCCGGTGATCACTGCGACGCAGATGCTCGAAAGTATGATCGACGCCGACTTCCCCACCCGGGCTGAGGCGACCGACGTGTGTAACGCGGTGCTCGACGGGACCGATGCGGTCATGCTCTCCGGTGAAACGGCGATCGGTCGGCATCCGGACCGGGTCGTCAGCACGATGGCTCGCATCGCCCGAGAAGCTGAAAAAGCCATGTCGAATGCGGTCGGTGTTAATGAGCCGACCGACCCGACACGGAACCGAACCCTCGAAGCGACCGAAGCGGTCACCGTTGGTGCGGTCTACGCGGCCGAGCGAATTCGGGCCGACATGGTCATTGTGACGACGCACGGCGGACGAACGGCGTTGGCGGTCTCCAAATATCGCGCTTCGTTTCCGATCCTCGCCGTCACCGACAATGCAGCGATCGCCCGCCGTATGGCGCTGTACTGGGGGGTCATCCCGGCGGTTTCCGAAGCCGTCAACGAACGCCAAAGTGAGCTGATGCGAATCGTGATCGATTGGGCAAAGCAGCATGGGATTGTGAAGTCCGGAGACCATGCCGTGATGGTCGGCAGCACCGACTGGGGAACCGAAGGCCACGATTTGATGCTCATCCATAACGTCACGTGAAGCGAGATTTAATGTGTTGCGTCGAAGTCGCTGCCAAGTGAGCGTCGGCAGACCATTTGACGTCTGGATGCCGAAGCCGACTTCGAGAGTTGTTCCGGCGAGCGGCTTGCCGTCGTTTTTTCGCGGTTTTATACTCGCGGGTTCGACAGCGGGTTTTTGAAGCGGCTCGTGCCATTTCAAGAGGCCGCAATGATCGCTTTTCGCCGTTTGACGCTGCCGGGTCATTCATTCGCTCGGCTTCGATTTCGTGCGACGCGTCCCGAGCGACTGCAAGGATGCCCTGAAGGCAATCCGGGAGATCTCGTTTATGAATGCGGAAGAACGCCACCGGCTCCACGAGAACGATCTCGAAAAGCTGACCGAACGGGTGCGTCCCGTTGCCGAAAAATATTGGAACATCGTGGCGGTCGTCGTCGCCGGTTTGCTGCTGGTGACGGCCCTTGCGATCTATTTTTTCCGTTCGCAAGCCGCCGCTTCGTCGACCGAGTGGGGGGAACTGACCTCCGCTTTGACGTCGCAGGTGCCGACCGCAGAGCAATTTGAGAATATCGCTGAAGCCTATCCCGGTTCTCCGGTCGCGGTCTGGGCACAGCTCAATGCGGCTGACGCCCGGCTTCGCAGCGGCCTCGATCTGATCTTCACAGACCGTGACGGTGCTTTGCGGGACCTGAGCGGCGCAGGCGAGCAATATGAGCAAATCCTTGCCGATCGTTCGGCACCGCCGATGGCGCGGGAGCGGGCTTTGTTCGGCTCGGCCCGCGTGCTGGAAGCGACTTCCGATGGTGATATGACCCGGGCGATCAGTCGCTATGAGGAACTGATCGAAACCTACCCGGAGTCGGTCTACAAGCAGATATCTGAAGAGCGGGTCGCTTCGCTGGAAAACAAATCAATCTCAGAGTTCTACGCGTGGTACGCCGAACAGAATCCGAAGCCGGCGGACCTCGAAACACCGCAGGACGGCCCGAGCCTTCCCCTGCCAGCCCCGGCAGAGAGCACGACCGGCGAGGTCGAAGCGGGTTCAACGACCGGAACGGCGGACGAAGGTCCGAACCTGCCTGAAATTGAATTCCCCGACATTCCCGCACCTACGACGGAAAGCGGAAGTGGCGCTGGGTCGTCCGGGGCCTCGGAAATCGAGTTCCCGCCACTGCCGGAGACCGAAGCCGGGTCTGCGACCGGGTCTTAGAGGTCCTCATTCGGCAAGGGCGAACGATTTTGCTTCTGAAGCAGAATGGGTCGTTTACTCTGAGGCCGATTGCGAGTTGCGGGAGTATGATCGACCATGTCTGAGCCGATAGTACCGCCGCAATCGCCGGGGTCGGACACGGCTGGTGCGGAACCTCGGCATCATCATCGTGTCGAAGACGCCGATGCCGGAAGTCGCGTCGATCATTTTCTGGCGAGCCGGTATCCCGATCTCAGTCGATCGTTGCTGCAAAAGTCGATTCGCGACTCGAACGTGCGGCTCAATGGTGAAAAAACGAAGCCCGGACACCGATTGCGATCGGGCGACCAAATCGACCTTGCGTTGCCTGAGCCTCCCGCGGCGACCATTCCCGCTGAACCGCTGCCGCTGAGCATCCTTCACGAGGACGACTCTCTCGTCGTCCTCGACAAGGCCGCTGGCGTGATCGTTCATCCGGGACGCGGAAATCCCTCCGGCACACTGGCCGCCGGGCTGCAATATCACTTCGACCGGCTCAGTGACGCCGGCGGCGTGCACCGACCCGGAATTGTGCATCGATTAGACCGCGACACGACCGGCGTCCTCGTAGTTGCCAAAGACAATCAGACGCACCATCGACTCAGCCGACAGTTTGAACGCCGCGAGGTGTCAAAGGAATACTGGGCCATCGTCCGTGGGTCGGTCGCATTCGATAGTGACTGGATCGAGACACACATTCGCGTTCACTCCGCACAGCGCGAGAAAATGCAGGTGTCCGGCCCCGGCGGCGACGCCCGCGAAGCGGCTACCTTTTACGAGGTAATCGAACGATTTGCCGGCTACACATTGATGCGACTGCGACCGAAGTCCGGCCGGACTCACCAATTACGCGTTCACATGCAGCACCTCGGGCATCCCATTGTCGCGGACAAAGTCTACGGCGGAGGCGGGACCGTCAAACGGAGTGAATTTCATCTGGAGCCGGCCCACGCCCCCGTCATCAAACGCCAGTGTCTGCACGCTCGTCGGCTCGAATTCAGCCATCCCGTGAGTGAAGAGCGTGTTGCATTCGAGGCCGAATTGCCGCCAGACTTTATGGAGTTACTTTCCCTGCTGCGGGCTGGTGAGACCGGTGCCGAGCAGTAATTCTAGTGATCGAATCGCGATTGGATTGTCGAACAAAACGGGGTCCGCGAAGCCGTGACGACCGACCGGGCCAAGCGGTAAGATATTCGGCGGAGGAGAATCATCATGTTGCTTTGCCGTTTGCAAACTTCGTTGGATGACGATGCGATCGGCGTCGTCGATGGCGCATCAGTCCGTCTACTCGACCGCGGTCGCGGCCCGGCCGTGGAGACGCTTTCTGACATCCTGCACGACGAGAACCCGATTCTTCTCGTCGAATCGCTTCTTGAACATGACCTGCCGCCGGTGCCGCTGGGCGATATTCGGTTGCTCGCGCCGGTCAATGGACAGGAGGTCTGGGCGGCCGGAGTGACATATAAACGCAGCCAGACGGCTCGCATGGAAGAATCGGAAAGCGGCGCTTCGCATTACGATCGTGTCTATACGGCCGATCGGCCCGAATTGTTCTTTAAGTCCCTCCCCGAGCGGGTCGTGCATCCTTTTGAACCGATCCGAGCCCGCTCCGATAGTAAGTGGTCCGTGCCAGAGCCGGAACTGGCATTGCTCGTCAGCCCCGATTTGCGAATCGTCGGATACTCCGTCGGGAATGACGTCTCTGCTCGCGATATTGAAGGTGAGAATCCGCTCTATCTGCCTCAAGCGAAAGTCTACGATCAAAGCTGCGCGATCGGCCCGTATGTGAAACTGGCCGATCAGCCGCTGCCGCTCGAAGAAATTACGATTGAATTAATTGTCAAACGCGACGGCACCGAAGTCGTTCATGATGAGACGCGACTTTCGGAGATGGCCCGTTCATTTACCGATCTCGTCGCCTGGCTCGGTAAGGAATACGCGCTCCCGCAGGGTGCGGTCCTGTTGACCGGTACGGGCATTATTCCGCCGGATGATTTCACGTTACAGGACGGCGACGCCGTTAAGATTTCGATCGCCGGTATCGGCGAATTAATAAATCCCGTCATTCGCGAGTCCTGACGGACATCGAGAATCGAATTCAATACCAGCCGGAGGCGCAAGCCGATGGTCGATCAACGAGCGATTTTCCCGACGGCTTGTATGCCGGGCGATTTTAAATCACTTATTGTTGGATAATTTAAATACTCTCGGAAAGAATAATCGAGACGATGTCGACGACTTCATCTGATCAAAGCTTAGAAAATAAAGAATCGCCGAATAAGAAACGGTCCGGCGGACGCTGGCTCGTGGCGATTCTCGTGTTCGTTGCGATCTGCATTGGTTTGGTTTGGTTGGCAGGTCGCGCCACAACGATCATGCGTCAGGATTACGCGATGGCTTGGTCGGCCGAATTACTTGTCTTTTACATGCAGAACAACGGCGATGAGTTGCCAGAGGATTTTCGACCGTTGGCGAAGTACCATGATATTCTTCGTAAGAACAAAGATGCACGGTATAAGTACCCGTTTTCCGCAATGCTCAAGCTCGTCGAATATGACTTCGATGTCGATGTGGATCAATTACGTCAGGAAACAGTCGAGGGTGGCATCACGCACGATGTCGTGAAACTCAAGGAAGGGACGCCGAAGCACTGGTTTGCTCCTCCACCGAATGAGATTCTCAGCGACTATCTGGGTGCCAGTGACGACAGTGGCGATGACAGCAATGGCGAATAAAATCAGTTTTTTCGAAATTAATACGAGCGAGGAAAGGCGACTTCGCGATGGCATCGGACAAAGAATTCAAAGCAGTTCCCGACGGTGACGCGCTCGCGACAATGGAACGCGACTTGCGATTTCACAAAATCAGAAATGATGATCCAACGGTACTTTCCGAAGATCAAATCGAGCGGTTCAACCGCGAGGGTTATCTGCGTCCTTTTCGGGTCTTCGGCGAAAATGAAATTTCTGAGATTCGATCCTATTTCGACGAATTGCTTCAGAAATATCTTGCGGAGGGAAAGGATAGTTATTCGATTAGCACCGCGCATTTAAAGCATGGCCGCGTCTATGACATTTTAAAGAAGCCGGAGATCGTCGCACTCGTGAAAGACCTGCTGGGCGACGATGTCGTGGGGTGGGGGTCGCATTTCTTTTGTAAGATGCCGCATGATGGCAAGAGCGTGGCGTGGCACCAGGACGCCAGCTACTGGCCGCTGTCACCATCGAAGGCGGTGACGGTCTGGCTCGCGATTGATGATGCCGACGCCGGGAATGCGAATATGCGATTTATTGCCGGAAGTCATCATTATGGCCACATGACCTTTCGCCCCAGCGGCTCGCATGAGCAAAACGTCCTCAATCAGACGATTGATCATCCCGAACAATATGGGACGCCGGTCGATGATCCCCTATTGGCCGGCGAGTGTTCCATTCATTCCGACTTGCTTCTTCACGGATCGGAAGCGAACGAATCGGATCGCCGGCGATGCGCGTTGACGCTGCGATACGCGGCAGCTGATGTCCGCGCCGGAATGGACTGGAATGAAAAGGGCGTGATCGTCTCGGGTTCCGATCCGAGCGGACATTGGAAAAATCCGCCGCGGCCCGATGCAGAATAGGCCGGTCTCATTGAGCGTGTCATTGCCGCGTTCGGTCTATATTCACGTTCCGTTCTGCCGGCACCGCTGCGGATATTGTGACTTCACACTCGTTGCCGGTCGCGATGATCTTATTGGCGACTATCTCTCAGCCTTAAAGCGAGAGTTGCAGTCGATCGATAAGCCGATTGAAGTCGATACAATGTTTTTGGGCGGGGGAACTCCGACGCACTTGCCGAACGAGCGACTGTGTGAGTTGATCGGTGTCCTCCGGTCCCGCTTTTCGCTTGCTCCCGGGTATGAGTGGAGCATTGAAGCCAATCCCCGCGACTTGCTCGACGCAGACAAATTGACGTCGCTGGCCGGGTCGGGCATTAATCGTATTAGCTTGGGTGTTCAATCATTTAACTCGAGCGAGCTTTCAATATTAGAACGTGATCACGACGGCGGCATCGTCCGCGAAGTCACCGCTGCGATTCGCGAATCGATCCCGAATGTCGCTCTCGATCTGATTTTTGGAGTGCCGGGACAGACACTGACTGATTGGAAGTCGACCCTCGACGAAGCGGTGCAATTGCGACCGCGGCACCTCTCCACCTACGGCCTTACATTCGAAAAAGGGACCAGCTTTTGGACGCGGCGGGCGAAAGGCACGCTCTCGCCGGTGCCCGAAGAATTAGAGCGCGAGATGTATGCCCACGCGATCGGTCAACTGACTGAAGCGGGATATCGGCATTATGAAATCTCGAACTTCGCTCAGCCGGGATTCGAATGCCGACACAATCTCGGATATTGGAATGCAAAGCCTTACCTGGCTTTTGGGCCGGGAGCGGCGAGCTATATTGATGGGGTTCGCCGCTCGAACCATCGCAGCGTTTTTACGTGGTTGAAGCGAATGGAGTCAGGGCACTCGCCGGTCGCTGAAGAGGAACGCTTAAAACCTGAGCAGGCGGCCCGCGAATTAATCATGCTGGGTTTGCGCATGGTCGACGGCCTGGACCTCGACGAATTTCGCGGAAGAACCGGCTTCGATCTGATTGAACTGGGAGGAGCGACGCTTCAGCATCAGCTTCGCGAGCAGTTGCTCGAACAACGCGGTTCCCGCATCCGTCTGACCAATGCCGGGCGCTTCGTGGCGGACTCGGTCGTCTCCGATCTGCTTTAGCAAACGAGCAGACGCCGCTTAACAAGGTGCAGCGTGTTCACAGTGAAGCCGGATCAATCGATGACTTGGGGCATGGCTGGCGAAGCGGCATCCTCTGCCTCGCCGAATACAGACCCCGCCTCCGAAACGTCGCCGGCTTCGGAATCGATTAATTCTGATCGCTCGGGTACGCGCGGCGGTTCAAGGGATTGCTCGGCGACCGTCACTTGATAGTCGAGTGGAATCGGTGTCGAACCGTCCGGAAGAACGCGGCCGCGGATTTGAAACTCGGTCGTCAATTCCGGCAATGCAAAATAAATTCGGCCGGACTCGTCCTCATAGACGCAGCGATAAACGCGGCCTTCGGCCACCGCTTCGACCGAATACCCGAGCACACCGGTCAGTGCATTGAGACCCACGGTATCGCGAAAGCCCTGATCGTCGGGCACGATGGCTTCTCCGTTGCGCAGTGTATTGCTGAAGACGCGAAAGAACTGCAGGACCTCATCCCGACGTTCTTTATATTTCAAGGCGGCGACTTGCTGGCGATTGAGGCGGACGATTGCCGCCACTTTCGACTCCTGTCCGAGCGGAACCGCGAACAGCGTCGTTGCGCTCGACTCGGCCACTGAAACCAGAATCGCGTTCTCCGCGGCGACGAATCGCAATTCCATCAGCCGACTCTTAAACGGAACGCCGGGCGGCTGAAGCGCTTGCATGACCAACGCGACCGATTCTTCAGGTAGGCCCGCCGCCGGAGGCACGATCGACTTCGGTGGCAATGCCGCGCGAGCCGATGGTGCGGCCACGGCTTCGCCGGTCAGCCGTGGCCCGGTGTCGACAGCATACCGATAGACGACGACCGCGATCATCAAGCCGCAAACGACCGCGACGACCGTGCTGAAAATCAGTCCCGATGACCGACCTCGGCCACGCTTCCGCCGGTGCTTTGTCGTTCGGCCTGTGACGGATTCTTCCTCCACTGTCAGAAATTCTGCCGGGTTGAATGCGGGAGTCTCTGTCGGTGGCACCGGGGGTGATGCGATCTGCTCGGGCGGAGCTTCGGGCGCGGCTGCGACCGGCTGATCCGGAACTGCCGCAGGGGGCGCGGTCGGCGGATCAGGCTCGGGCGGTTCATCGGCGGGGGCGATCGCCGGGACCCTCAGCTTCATGCGGCACTTGGGGCAACTGCCCTTTTTTCCCGCGGCCGAATCGTCGACCCGGATTGCGACGCCGCAGTTGGGACAGTCAAACTCAATCGTCATAAGTCGCGAGATCTCTCCAGCGGCATTCAGGGAGTCCCGGCGAAGCGCCGGCGGCGGAAATCGGCTCTCAGAATTGATTTTTTCGCCTTCGCGCGGCTGACGCAACCGGAGCGAGACGAACGGATCGGAACTGCGCAGGTTGTGGCGGTCGTCAGCCCGCGCTAAAATCTGGCGGCCAGGCAGGCGAGTCCGCTCGCCATCCCCAGTGACGTTTTACAAAGTTTGCTCGATGCTCGACCGATTGGAAGTCTTTCCTCAAGTAATTGAGATGAATTATCAGGCGCGGCGACGATTAGGATGCTGCGTCTATCTGATTTTCGACGGCCCCGATTGGATGCTAATCGACATCGGATTCGAAGATACGGTGCCGGAGATCATCGACCTGATCCGGCGGATGGACTTTGCTCTCTCCAATTGCAAATACCTGATCGCCACCCACGCGGATGTCGATCACATCCAAGGTTTGGCGCGGCTCAAGGAACTGATGCCGCAGGCCGCGGTGATCGGGCACGAAAGCGCCGGTCGGGTACTCGCCGAAGGCGATCGCATCACCTCCTATGCGGAGATCCCCGCTCAGGAGCTTTCGATCGACATGCCGAAGATTAAGTTCGACGAAACAATTGGCGAAGGCGATGCCGTCGAACTCGGCTCGTTGTCATTGGATGTCTGGCATACGCCCGGTCACACCGACAGCCAGCTCTCGTTCCGCATGGGAGATTTGCTGTTCAGCGGCGATAACATCTACCGTGATGGGGGCGTCGGAAATATCGACGCGCATCACGGCTCCGACATTCCCGACTTCATCACCTCGCTCAAACGAATTCGCGACAGCGACATTCAATGGCTCCTGCCGAGTCACGGGCCGATTTTTCGCAACGATCCGGCTCTGCTCGACCAAGCGATCAAGCGGCTCGAGGGCTACCTGCACCTCTCCGACTTCGGCACTTGCGCGATCGATTGGCCGCTGCTGGAAGAATGGGACGAGGAACTGCTCGAAGGATTCACAGCCGCACCGAACAAGTAGGCTAGAACTTCAGTGGTCGCGGTGACTATCGCGGACACACGGCGGCGACGGCTTCAACTGATTGCCGCGTTAATCTTCGGTTCAAACGGCATTTGTCGGCGACAGTCTCGTCGGCGGTTGACCGGTCGCGTACGATGGGAACCGGCATTGCAGTGGTTCGCGACGCGAACCCGGACGGGGACGTTGAAAGCTCGTAATGCTTCCCCCTGTGCATAATGCTGAGGCGGGAAAGCACTTCTTGTCATTTGTTGTGGAGTGGAGGTCTGCCGTTGGATGATTTTGTGGAACCGCTCGGGATGCGGATTCTGATCCGCAAAGACGAGAGTCGCCAGCAAACGCGCGGCGGGATCGTCCTACCCGATGACGCCGAGATACCGACGATCACCGGCCGGGTCGTTGAAATCAGCGCTCAGATCCACCGGGATGAAGATTTCCCCGTGCGGAAGTACGACAAGGTGCTGTTCAATCCAAAGCGGGCGATTCCGGTCGATCTTGAGCCGGACAACGTGCTGTTCGTCGTGCCGATCGACGATGTGTGCGCCGTCTTCCGGCGGACGCCGTCACAACAGGAGGCGATGGAAACCCCTGACGACAATGCCGATACCGACGAAGAGTGAATCTGACGGATCGAACTGTCCCGGTCATTGAGCCGGATGACAGAGTCGTCTCTTGTCGCTTTACAGGCGTCGTGCGCTTGATCGCCGAGACTGGTAGCAAAGTCAGGAAGCGAAGACCGCGGATCTACTCTTCGGCGTCCGCTTCTTCGGTTGCCGTCGCGGAAGGTTCTGGAGCCTGTTCTTCGTCGTCCGGCTCCACGACTTCAAGCCCCGGCACGTTGATTTCCGAGATCGAGACCAACGTGTACTTTTGCCGGTGGCCGGTGTGACGCCGAGAGTTCTTTCGGCGACGCAATTTTTGAATCTCGAGCTTCTCGCCCTTCTCTTCCGGACGAACGATCTCGCCGACGACCGTCGCTCCTTCGATCAACGGCTGTCCGATGACGCTGGCCGCTCCGCCATTGGCGAGCATGACCTTGTCGAAGGTGATCGTGCCGCCTTCTTCGGAACCGTCGCGGTAATCGATCGAAAACCGGCGACCCGGCTCCACACGGTATTGACGACTTCCGTCTTCGATAATCGCGAACATAACTCGATCGACTGCTGCGGTAGGAGATTCAATTAGAATATGTTCGGAGCGAAGTCTCCGAATAAGCATCCCATCGGCCATAAGACCGATTTCGGCGGGTCGGGGAGTATAATCCGTCAAACTCCGGACTGCGAGGCATTCGCAGTGAGAAGTTTCAGTTCCCGTCCGTTGTCGTCTTCACACTTGACGACCATGTGCTCGGGTCCGACATCTCCGCGGGAAGTGATCAAGACCGTAACCTCTTGTTGTTCTTCGACTTCTGTCAGCTCTCGGCGTTTCTTGTTGTAGACGTAATGAGCAACCCGGTCGTGAATTTCGATCGTGACGCGGGATACGTCTGAGCCGCGTGAGACGTTCAGCAGCATCCGGATGACCTCGATCGCCATGCTTTCTGCAGTCTTGACGTAGCCGGTTCCCCGGCAGCAGGGGCAATCTTCGTAAACGCTGCGTCGCAACGAAGGGCGGATGCGCTGCCGAGTCATCTCGATCAATCCGAACATGCTGATGCGGTTGATCTTGGTGCGGGCGCGGTCGCGAACGATCGCATCGCGAAGGGCGTTTTCGATCCCGCGGCGATGCTTCTCTTCCCGCATGTCGATGAAGTCGTTGACGATCACTCCGCCGAGGTCACGCAATCGCAACTGCCGGGCGATCTCTTCGGCCGCACGCAGGTTGACTTGGTAGGCATTCGCTTCGGCATCGTCGTCGGCTCGGGTGCTGCCGCTGTTGACGTCGATCGCCACGAGGGCTTCAGTTTGATCGATGACAATCGAGCCGCCCCCTTTGAGGGGCACCTGACGCGATTGGATTTTCGCGATCTCTTCTTCGACGTTGTACTTCTCGAATAACGGCTCGGCGCTGTCGTAGTAATGAATTCGGCTGACCGACTTCGGCATGACGACCTTCATAAATTCGCGGGCCCGCTCGTAGGCCGCTTCCTCGTCGATGTAGATGGCATCGATCTCGGAATTGAAGATGTCACGGATCGTCCGCAGAATCATATCTGATTCTTCGTAGATTCCGCCGGGGCCGTTACTCTCTTTGAGCCGCTTGAAAATGGTTTTCCAAAGCCGGATCAAGTAGTTCAGATCCCGCTTCAGGTCTTTGTCGGTGCGGTCGAGACCGGCGGTTCGAATGATGAATCCAAGGCCATCGGGTGGGTCGAGGCGATTGAGCATCGAGCGGAGTTTCCGCCGCTCGTCGTCGTCTTCGATTTTACGGCTCACGCCGACACGCCCCAATCCGGGCATCAGCACCAGGTAGCGACCCGGAATGCTGATGTAGGTCGAGAGCGTCGGCCCCTTATTGCCGATGCCCTCTTTGATGACCTGCACGAGGACTTCGCTGCCGCGCTTGAAGATTTCCTGGATCGGCGGCTTGTCGCGGTTTCGGCGATCATCCTTGCGACCACGTCCGCGACCATTACTGCCCGAAGAATCTTCGTCGGGGCTGAGGTGCTTGTAGTACTGGTATTCGACGTCGCTGACGTGCAGAAAGCCGTTGCGTCCGACGCCGAAGTCAACAAACGCGGCCTGAATGCTCGGCTCAATGTTGACGATCCGGCCTTTGTAGATGTTGCCCGAGAAGTTCTCGAGGCTGCTGCGTTCCAAGTACAGTTCTTCCAGAGTGCCGTCTTCGAGAACCGCGATGCGGCACTCTTCGGGCTGGAGAACGTTGACCAGCATTTCTTTTTTCATCAGGTGTCCTTCGATCGGTTGATCGGTCCGGACACGAAATTGGCCTGTTTCCCGGGAGCAGTTGATCAATGCCGATGACATCGGCTTGGCGACGATATTCGTTCGCCCTCCGCTCGATCGCTTTGAACTCGCTCACGTCGTGACGATGCGGCTCATTTGAGCGAAGCGATCGTATGTCCGCACCGTCAATTGATCGGTTACTTACGGATCGACGAGAGGGAAGAGAAGAGCGAATCGAGACCATCGATCGAGTGGGGATAGCTGTGACAGTCTCCGGTATTGCTTCAGAAGCGTGACCGGTCGAATCTGACAAGCCACCCGCGGGACTCTCGGGGAGCAGGCTGTTCGTGTCGAGGAACTCGACGTGTGATTGGATGACGCCATCGACAACATTCGCCGACAGGTCGGGATCGCCGCAATCGGGTCGATCCTGTTTCAACAAATTGACTGTTTGGGCCGATGCCGTTTCGCCGCCTGGTTCATTCGGTGGCGATAGGTTGATCGGCAATAAAGCTGTATCTGGTTGCGACTGTTCGGAAACTTGATCGGCAACGCCGAACTCGCGGGTATCGTGATGCAGATCGAATTGATTCACAGCGTAGGTCATGCGGCAGACTCCTGCCGACGACGCACGTTGCGCAGATAACTTTCGACATCGCGAGCCGTTTCCAAACTCAATACATGGGTCGCGATGGCTTCGGCCTGTTCAACCGAAACTCGACGGATGGCTGCTTTCACTTGGCCGATCGCGTGCGGGGTCACGCTGACCTGCCGCAACCCCATGCCGATTAACAGCGGCACGTAATCGGGGTCGGAGGCCATTTGCCCGCACACCGATACGGGGATATCGGCGGCAACGGCGGCTTTGATTATGCGGTCAATCAACCTCAGCACCGCGGGGTCCCCTGACGTGTATAGCGATGAAACCAAGGTTTCGGCCCTGTCGACTGCCAGCGTGTACTGGATCAGATCGTTCGTGCCGATCGAGAAGAAGTCGACTTCTCTGGCAAACTCTTCGGCCAGCAAAGCGGCTGAAGGAGTTTCGACCATCATGCCCAAAGGGATGTCCCGGCGGAAGTCTACGCCCTCTTCCTCCAGATCTTCCATGACGTCGGCGAAGATCATCCGCGCTTTGCGGAACTCCATCAGCGTCGAAATCAGCGGGAACATAATCCGGACGTCACCGTCGACCGAAGCTCTGAGCAACGCCCGCAACTGGGTCTTGAACAGCGGCAGGTGCTGCAGGCTCAATCGAATGCTCCGCAGCCCCAGTGCCGAATGCGTCTCGGCCGCCTGTTCCGGGTAACCTCGCGTCAACGACGGCGGCACCTTGTCGACTCCGAGGTCGAGCGTTCTGATGATGACCGGCTGGCCGCCGGCTTCACGCAACACGGCTCGATACGCATCGAGGTGCGTCTGCTCGTCCGGCTCGACGTCGGTTTGCAAGTATAGAAATTCGGTTCGATAGAGCCCGATTCCGTCGGCACCCCGACTGACGCAATGCTCGACCTCCGTCGGAAACTCGATGTTGCCCATGACGGAGACCCGCACATTGTCCTTTGTAATTGGCTCGACGTCGGCGAACGTCTCCTGTCGGGCTGCTTCGGTTTGTTGCTCGCGAAACCGCCGCCGATAGTCCTTGAGTGTCTCTTCCGACGGATCGATGATGATTTCGCCGGAGTCGCCATCAATGATGACGGTCTCGCCGCCGGCAACGTCTGCCATAAATCGGCCGATGCCGACCACTGCCGGAATCTCCAGCGCACCGGCCAGAATTGCCGTGTGGCTCGTTCGCCCGCCCGCCTCAGTCGCGAAGCCGAGGACCAGTCGTTTGTCGAGAGCGGCCGTTTCACTGGGCGTGAGGTTCTTGGCGAGGATGATCACCGGGTGCGACAGATTCGCTAACTCTTCGCGACTTTGCCCCAGCAATTGCCGCAGCATGCGTTTTTCGAGGTCGAACAGGTCGCTGACACGCTCGGCCATGTAACGATTGCCGAGACTTTGAAACATCCGCGCGTAGTGCCGGATGGCTTT
Source organism: Stratiformator vulcanicus (assembly GCF_007744515.1). Classification (NCBI taxonomy): domain Bacteria; kingdom Pseudomonadati; phylum Planctomycetota; class Planctomycetia; order Planctomycetales; family Planctomycetaceae; genus Stratiformator; species Stratiformator vulcanicus. The sequence continues at coordinate 3,745,514 of NZ_CP036268.1, read as the reverse complement.
CGAGACGGCAAACTCGGGGGCGTAGCAATTATCGCGAATGAGGAACTCGATCTTTTCGATCAGATCGGGGTCGCGAATGAGTTGCTGGTGCGCCGCAAAGATGGCGCCGTATTGCTTGCCGAGATGGTCGGATGCGATCTGCTCGTTCTCGCCGATTTCGCGACAGACCGCATCGACGGCGCTGTGAAAGCGAGCGATTTCCGTATCGACCGCGTCGACACTGACGAACTGCGACGGGATGCGAAACGTCTCGGTACCAAGCACGAGCACCTGCCCGATGGCAGTGCCCGGCGAAACGGCGATTCCCCGTTTAATCAACATCGTTGAGTGATCAGTTTTCTCAAACAGGTTTGTCGAACCGACGGAGCCGACGGCGGCTTCGACGAGATCGATGTTCCCATGAGAGGTGGTCGTGCAATCATCATGCCCTTTCCCCACAGGATAACAGGATTCAGGTGATTTCGCACTCTCAGCGCCCGGATGTGATCCTGCCAGTAGCGCGTTCGGTCGCCGCGGACCAATAGGGCTGGTTTAGTCGGGGATGACGCTCCGCTCCAATCGATTTGGCGACTAATCAATGCGGGTCACTTTATTTCTGGCCCGATGCTTAAAGCGTGGGCAATGAGACAACCTGAGCCGCGATCGCCGAGTCCTTCGATCTCTGGGCAAATGCGAATGCCATGAGCGAGTAGCGGACTCGGTCGGCAAATCAATTCGGATCCGCAGGCCCCACGCGTCTGGTCGCCGCCGTAGATCGCAGGAAATGACTTCAGTTGGGAAACCGATTCAGGAATTGCTCGCGAACTTCATTCAGGGCCTGTTCGGCCTGATCGCCGCGCGTGAGAATCTCGACCGTCTCGCCGCTTTCGATTCCCAACCCCATCATCTCCAGCGACTGCCGAGCGTTGACGAGGTGCCCGGGACGACCGATCAAAATTTCGCAGGGATACCGGTAGGCAATTTTTGCCACGATCGAAATCGGGCGCAGATGAAATCCTTCATCGTTCTCGATGACGACCGTGGTGCAAAATTCCGGAGTCGGGCACGACATGGTCGAATTCGACGGATGTTGAATCGAGAGCAAATAACTCCGCCGGGCTGACGGCGAAATTTGTAGTCACGGGGCAGAGCCTGCCCCGGCAGCAAGTCGTGAGCACTATTGCAGAATATCCGAGAGCAACCCGCGGGGGCAATCAGATAAGGGCCGACCCGATCCGGTTGCGAGGTCGGTCACCTGCATTTTCGTGGTGCTGACGACTTCACACGAGGGTGGACGATCCGCCGAAAATCAGTTCAACTGATCTTCGTCGGCTTCCCGGAGCAAATCGACCACATCTTCGCGGGTCTTTGCTTGCTTTAGAAAGTTGCAGAAGTTCTGGCTTCGCAAGTGCCGCGAGATGTTCTCGAGCCCGCGGAGGTGGTCGCCCGGTTTATCGGGCGGCGAGACGAGCAAAAACAGAATGTAAACGTCGCCGCCGTCGAGGCTGGCGAAATCAACACCGTCATGGGCCAACGCGACGGTTGCGATCAGGCGATCGACCGACGGATGCTTTGTGTGAGGAACCGCCACACCGTTGCCGATGCCGGTCGACCCGAGTTCTTCCCGCTTCATGATCGCCGAAACGATACTGTCTTCATCGTCGGCTTGAATCGCGTCGCACTCGCGAAGTGATCCGACCATGGCGCGAATCGCATCCTCTTTCGAGCTGACGCTCAGATCAGGGAGAATCGCCTCGGAGATCACAAAATCGTTCAAATTCATCGTCGCAATATCTCCCGTCGAACAGGTTCTGGTCGACCTGCCTAACGATCAACCGTGCCGCGACGCCCGGTCAATCGCGTTAGTAATTGAAGTTAAGATTCCGACTATTCTTCACTGTCGTCAATGCCGTCCGTGACGACTTCGCTGGTCGGTTTATCGCGCCGATGATCCTGAATCTTGTCTTTGTATCGCCTGATCTGCTGCTCCATTTTGTGCAGCGTCGCTTCGAAGGTCGACACAATTTCGTCGCCCTCAGTCGATGCGACGAAATCGTGTTTGTGTTCGGCGTCGACGAGCAGTTCGGTTTTCACCCGCTCGCCAGCGAACTCCACGGTCACGTTGATCGCGGTGACCCGTTCGAAGTAGGTGACTAGTTTTTCAGACTTTCGCACAATGAGATCACGGATCTCATCACGAAGGCTTCCGTGACGAACGGCAACTTCGATTTGCACCCTGGTTGCTCCAGCAAATTTCTCGCGTCGATCCGGCCGGTTTCCATCGGATCGGCGATTGTAGTCGGCCCACGGGCGTTTGCAATCAACCTACGACGTTGCGAAGTTTCGGCTGGCCTCTTGGTGTCGCACAATCGAGATGCGAGCGTCGAGTTTCGTCCGGCGAGAATGGGGTGCTGAAGTCTCGTTACCGAACGGTCTTCGGCCACGAAATTATCGCAGCGTCTCAGCCCGGTGTTGCTGCTCAGCCGGCGACCGGAGGCTCAAAATTTGCCGAACTCTTCGCTCTCGGCGTTACTACTCGCATCGATGAAGCTCGAACTCGACTCGTTGGAATCGTTTCCCTCGGTGAACTCCGGCGGCGTGGAAGACTCGACGTCTTCGGTCGAAAAGAGCGAGCGGAAACTAGATAATCCGCCGCCCAAACCGCCGATCCCATTCGACGATCCGTCGGTTCGGGGCAGTGGGATCGACTTCTTGGGCACCGCCTCATCGGATCCCGATGAGTGCGTGATTCGCCGCAGCCAATTGCTCCAGTCGTAAGCAGGCGATGCAGCGTCTTCGGTTTTGGTGACGACCTCAAAGCTCGCGACCGTTGAGTGATCGGAGTTGAACGAGGGCAGAGCGGATTCCCCAGCGTATTCGGAGGTCGCCAAAGCCGTCTGAATCGGTTGATGCTCGGCGTGAATGTCGGAGTCGACGAAAAACGTCTGATCCGCTGCCGGTGACTCAAAGCCACGATCGGAGTGACGGGCCAAAACCGCGCGGACCGCCCCGCAACCGGGCAGCACTACGACAAACGCCGCAGCTGCGCACAGAAACAGGACTCCGGGAGTCGAGCGATAGGGAAGGTTCATCTCATTCACAAGCGGGTCGGTCATTTCAACGACTAGACGACTCTGACCTGACAGCATTCCGAAGGGGTTTCCGATGCTGCCGAAGGCAACGACTGCATCGGTTTTAATCGGAAGTCCGACCGGAAAACGTGATCAGAAATCGGAGGTCCCCCGTTTGGTTCTTGTTTCGACAGGACCGAATGGTCCGGTGAATCCGCCGCGCGCGAATTGCCGGAGAATGCGCACTCACATTTCGGGACGAAAAGCGTGCGAAATGACCTCGAACACGTCGCCCGGCGATCCGGCGGTCGTGCCGTAAATTGCAGATGGTTTCGACCGATGCGGAAAAAATGCGGAGTGGGCCTGTAAGCCGGGTTCTGTCGAGAGCGGTCATTTCTCTCGGACGACGGTTGCCCGCCGCCTCCAGCAACCTACCCGGGGGTAGTGACGGGCCGAACAAACCCGCAGCGGGCCGAAGCCCCCTTCCCCCCTGCTCGGTCTTGCTCCGGGTGGGGTTTACCTTGCCGGCCCGGTCACCCGCGCCGCGGTGCGCTCTTACCGCACCCTTTCACCCTTACCACGCGCGCGAACCTCTTGCGAAGCGTCGCGCCGTTCGGCGGTTTGCTTTCTGTGGCACTTTCCCGGTCCTCACGGACGGTGGGCGTTACCCACCACCCTGTCCTGTGGAGCCCGGACTTTCCTCGATCAAATTCGCACGAAGCGAATTCGGTCGCGACCGCTCGGCCCACTCCGCAATCGGCAATTTAGCACGTTCCCGCGTCTGAGGGCACTCCGTCGTCATTTCAATGGCAACGTGCCCACGTGAATGCCTTCCGGTCGGCCGCGATCAACTCGCACCGCGAATTGACCGCACCGCTCGCCGCGTCTATCTTCAAACTGATCGAAGGAACAAAGCCGCGATTGTCTGGGGAGCCCTCCGGCGGCACGCAAGTTTCTGTAACGGGTCAGTTCGCAGGGATCAGAAGCTCGGGAGGGTGGCTGTGGACGGCGCTTTTACGACGCCCACAGGGAACGTGTCTCCGGCGACTCCTTCGTCAACCGGTCTGATTTGAGAGTTCGCGTTCCGGGGGCGGCGAAAGCGCCGTCCCCGGCCACCCAGGAAATAGCAAAACTTTCTTTCGAAACTGATCCACGACCCATGTTTCCCACGGCTTGACACACGTAGTTAACCTCAGGTTCTACACGATCATGCACGGCGAACTGATTCCCATCGGCGGCGGTGATCCCGTCCCGCTCGTCAAACAAGAGTTGACGATCGGGCGACGGCGGACCTGTGATATCGTGCTCGAGTATCCGAAGGTCTCCGGAGAGCATTGCATTCTGGAGATCATCAACGGTTATTGGAAAGCCCGCGACAATCACAGTCAGAATGGGACCAAGGTCAACGGCGAGCGAATCGACGAACACTGGCTGATGCCCGGTGACACGCTGACGATCGCCCGGAAGTTCACGTACGAAATTCAGTATGAGCCGATGAGTTCGGAGCGGCCGCAGGATCCCCAAGACGATCAGGAACGCAGTCTGATCGAGCGGGCCGGGATCGAACGGCGTTCGCCTTCGCGGTCCGGGCGACCAGCCGAACGAACCCGCGAGCGCGATCCGATGTCTCGTTCCTGGGGTGACGATGACGAGGAAATACGCAGGCTGCTCGATGATTGAATCGACCATAAGCGACCTCCGGCCTGCTCTCCCTCGGAGTAATCCGCGTGGGTAAGAAGCGTCGCAAAGTTCGGGTCGACTTTCATAAGAACCGGGGACGACGGGCACGCAACAACGATCTGACGCGAGAGGTCGACGCGACGACTGCCGACGACTTTACTGCCGGCACCGAGCGGATTTCCGGCAAGGGCGACCTCAACCGCAAGCGGACCATTATCGTCGAAGGCGAAGGCGACGACGCCCGGCTCGAAGTCGACGAATCGGTCTGCGTTCCCGGCCGCGTGTTGTCGGCGATCGGACTGAATTCTCTGGTTCATCTCGACGACGGACGCCGACTCGAATGCACCGTCCGGCGGGTACTTCGCACTCTCGCACGAGATACGCGAAACGTCGTCGTCACGGGTGACCGAGTTCTCGTCCGCCCCGCCAATGACGAACACGATGAGCAAGGTGTCATCGAACGCGTCGAGCCCCGCTCGTCCGCCCTATCGCGTCGGCAAAACGAGCGGGAACACATTATCGCCGCGAATGTCGATCAGGCTGCGGTGATCGCCTCGGCCAATGAGCCGCCGCTGAAACCGGCCCTGATCGACCGCTTCGTTGCCGCCTGCGAACGCGAATCGATCCGCCCGTTGATCGTGATCAACAAGGCCGACCTTGTCCCGATCGACGATCTGCGAGCTGTCGCCGCCATCTATGCCCGGCTTGCCTACGCGGTCGCGATCACAAGTGTCCCCGACCGGTTCGGCATCGATCGGCTCAAAAGGCTGCTAACCGATCGCACGACCGTGTTCTCCGGCCAGAGCGGCGTCGGGAAAAGTTCGTTGCTTAATGCCGTCTATCCCGACTACGGCCTCGAAACGTCTCACGTGAGCGGATGGACGTCGAAGGGCCGACACACAACCCGCCGCGCGGTTCTGTTGCCGCTGCCGTTCGGGGGGGATGTGATTGATACTCCAGGCGTGCGGCAGTTCGAGTTGTGGGATGTGTCTTCGGGCGAAATCGAAGCCTACTTCGCCGAGTTCCGGCCGTTCGTGCCGTCTTGCCGCTTCCCCGATTGCTCGCATACTCATGAAACCGAGTGTGCGGTCAAGCGAGCGGTCGACGAAGAGATGATCCCCAAGGTGCGATACGACAGCTATGTCCGCATCCTTTCGGGAGATGATCCTCCGCCAAGATAGGTCGATCGCTGTACTATTGCCGTCACGACCCCGCATTGCTGTCCGAGGTCGCGGTTGCCGTCTAAGATAGATCGCTCACCCGGTTCGAACCCTCGCCGATCGCCGTGCCTCATCGTTCGATTCGACTTCGCTACAACAGCGTCTACCTACCGGAATACATCTCGACGGTCCTGCTGTCATTGATCGTCACGGCCCTGTTCGTCGGCTCGTGGCCCGCCGTTGACGGCAATTTGAGTCGGATGGTCCATCTCGGACTTGCGGCCGGGCTTTACTCCATTCTGATCGCGATGCTGATCCGGTCGACGTGGCTGCACCGGTTCCATTTCGGCTCGGTCCGCTTTTCTGTTTCCGAATCGGACGAGCCACTGCTTTCGACGAACGGTCGCGTCATTCCCGTGCGACTGATTTCTTCGGTGCGCGAATCGATCGGGGCGTTCTTCGGGCGACCGGCTCGCTGTCTTCATGTGCAAACGATCGAGGGCCATCAATTCGACATCTACGAAGCCGTCAGAGGGTTCGACAACGTCCCGCGGCTGCTCACCGGGGTGGGGGCTCCAAGGGCTGTGCTTTCGGGCGAAGTCATTCCGGAGGAACGCGATCGATTGCGGCAGCGCTGGATTGATCGACAAACCAACTTCCCTCCCCCGGAACACGCCGCCGACGTGCTGGGGCGCTCGGCCTTCCGCGTGATGTGCCTCGTCCCGGTTGCGACGGTCGACGTCGCCATCAACGCAGCACTGACGATCTTCCTGAGACGAATCGGCCAGGATGCGCTGACGGTCTACGCGGCGCCGATCGGCCTCGCCGTCTCCGCTGTCATCGCGCGTTACGTCTATTACTACCTCTTCAGCAGCGTCCGGCTGAACCGCCGAATCACATAGCCAAACAAGCCCGCAGCGCGAGCAAGGGACCAAATAACAGACCCGCGGATACCTACTGTGCTTGAGTTGAAGCGTGGCCCGGACACCGTCCGGGCGGCGTCGCCGCAAGAGTATCCAGCTGACTCTTTCAATAATGGTCAGCGCCCCGACAAGCTTCAAACAGTGAGCTGAATGCTCTGGTCGCTGCGCGACACGGACGATGTCCGTGCCACTCTGGAGCAATCCGAACTTACAAAACGCTTGGTGCTAAGAATGTGAACGATTCAGGTGATGTCGACCGGGTCATCGTATCCGGCGCGATAGCCCGAATCGGGGCGACCGAAAATCGCTTCATCAACGGGCCTCCAGAAAATACCGACCCACGGCGGAACACCGGCTTCAACCAGCCATTCCGCGGTTCGCATTGTCCCGAATGCCAAGTGCTCTGTTCGCACAACGATGTAAGGCGTGTAGACGAGATAGACAATCGCGAGCGCTGCTATCACGGCTCCTTGCAAAAGTTGCCGACCGGTCGTGATCAGTAGCTGATACCAAATTGAAACCGGTTGGAGTCCCATTGCAACTTCGGCAGCTCCGATTGACCGCGTAATTCGATTCCTACTCGTTGACTCTAGCCCGATCTCACTGGGTCGATCGAATTCGGAGCCAATGGAGAGCCTTCAAAGGTCCAAGAACCCAATCACTGGTCGATAAATTGCGCTGAGAAAGCCGTGGATCCCCAGCGTGCGACAGAAGTCTTCGACATGATCCGTGCCGAGAGCCCAATGCTCTAAGAGCGCTAGAACCAGCGGCGTGAAGAGCAGATGGACGCCGATTAACAGTGCGAAGCAGGTGATCGCCAACGGATGCCGGTACCAGCGCCTATTCCGCGTAGACGGCGAGGCGGTCGAAGTGGCCGGTGTCATCGAAGGATCCGATTCCGACGGTGCCGCTGGTGAAGGTCTTATCGGACGCCTGCATGTGCGGCTCATCCATGTCATCGAAGTAAACCGCTATCTTGCCCGACTCGGCATCGCGGACGACTCGCAGATGATGCCAGTCATCGGTCCACGGCGTGCCGTCCGACTTGTCGGTCGTGATCATCTTCCGCGGTGCGTCGTTGACGATGAAAATCTGGTTCGCGTGCGGGTCGGCCTTCTGGCCGAAATGCACGTAGTAGAAATGACTTTCATCGACGTAATTGAAGAACAGGCACAGGTCGCGGTGGTTGTAAGGCTCCATTGTGGATTGACCCCGAACGTCAACCACGACCGACCCGGCATCCAGATCCTTCACGAGGGCACGGTTGTATGGGGCACGCACCGGCGGATTGTAATCGCTCTTGCGCTTCGTCAGTGCGAAGATCGAGTTGCCGTCCTGCTTGGTGACTTTCCAAGCCGACGTGTCGGTGAGTTGGAATTTCGCCGCATCGCCCTCTTCGAAGTCCGCAAAGAATTTTAGCGGCAATTCGTTGAGCGTTGCCGCGGGCTCTTTGTTCGCGTCTTTCAACGCCGGGAATTCGCGATCGGCCGCGCGAGCGACGGTCGTTAGCAGGACGACCGCGAGCAGGCAACCGGCGAGCAAAGCATTTCGAAGCAGCGAGGTCAGATTCATTGACTTATTTGGTGTGGAGGAGGGAGGCATTGGAGCGTCTTTGAGGAATCAATTCATTTTTCCCATTGGTCCGACCAATCGCAAGGCGCCGATGCGATCAGCTGCCCGATCGGAGCCGACAGTCTTGAAGCTGTACTCAGGCGACGGCCTCCATCGTCTCGCCGACGGCGAGCGAAAAGGCACTTTCCAAATCGATCGCTCGCTTGAGTTCTTGCGGGTGCTTCCTGAACCATCGGCCGAGGATGGTGATCGTCGGATGGGCGGTCGCGTCTTTGGTTTCAGGGGCCGTTCCATCTTCGAACCAGGACCGCAGCGCTGCCTCTGCTGATTTCGAGGGCCGTCCTCGCCGCGGAGCCGGGACCGTCCCCGCAACCGAGCCGCGGTCGATGAGGTACCACAGCACGCGACCGCTGCCGCTCGTGATCGGATAGACGAAGTGGTACCGCCGTCGTGCCTCGCGGAGGTAAGCCAGGCGGTCTATCAGCCAACCGACCGCGTCGATTCGATCTCGGAGTCGCACGGCCGCTTCATAACGTTGCTCCTGCGAAGCGCGGTCCATCGCCTGCTCCAACATTGCGAGGGGGCCCTCGACCTCTCCATCCAAAAATCGTTTCGCCTTACGCACTTGAGCCGCATATTCCCGTCGGCTGCAGCCCGCGACGCAGGGGCCCGAACAGGTTTGAAGGTCAAACCGCAGGCATCCGGGACGCAGGCTTTCAGGCGGGTCGAACAAATCGCGGTCGTCACGAAACGTCATCCGCTGACGCTGCGTGCAGTCGCGCAAATGGAAGTATTCATTGAGCGCTTCGGCTGCGAGAGAAAGCCGGCCGCGACTCGAAAACGGCCCGTAGGTCGCATCGGCCGAGTCGGGCGGTCCTTGGGCGACGTAGAGATAAGGCGCCGGTGCGCGTCCGACACACAGGTAGCTCGGCGGGACGTTGCGCGGCCGGTCCTGTACGTTCCACCGAGGTCGCCACGTGCGAATCAGATACAACTCGCGTAACAGTGAGGCGAACTCGCTCGGCCCGGTTTCCCAGATGATCGACCGACTTTCACGGACGATCTGTCCCGGTTTTTCGCGGGCGACCTTGCGGCGAAAGTAGCTGAGCAATCGCGTTCGTAGCTTGATCGACTTCCCGACATAGATGAGCCGACCGTTGTGGTCGAGCATGCCATACACACCCGGGCGATTCTCACATGACCGCCGGACGCCGGCTTTCAACGTGGCCCCGGACGCACCATCAACGCGAAACGCCTTCCCCGAACGTCCTCCTGGGGCGTAGGGGTTCGGACCGAAGCCGTCGAAAGAATCGCGGGCCCATTCGAAATGCATCGGACTCCGTCCCTGTACCGATACGCCGACCGTCTCCCTATGCGGTCGATCGATGCAAGGTAACGGCTCATCCGCTCAGGCACCACTCCCCCGAGTTATTCTCAGTTCTCAGGAGGTGAGCCGCCGCCCCGCGGGCCTCGGCGATCGGGGCGCGGGCGCCGATCGTCGTCGTCACGACGGTCTCTTCCGAAGCGGAAGTCGGGCCGGCCGGGCGGGCCGTCGCCCCGACGAAATCCACCGCGGCGAGGGTCTCCGGGAAACTGTCGCATCGAGCGGGCGGCGTCGCGGAGTACGGTCAGATCGTCAGCCGGGATTCCGATTTTTTCGGGATTTTCGCGCAGGTAGACCGCGGTCATTTCGCGACGGACGTTGTCGGGATCGCGGATAAGTTCGGACAACAGTTTCAGATCGTTCGTATCAGTCACGTATTTCTCCAAATCCTCTTCCGAGACGAGTCCTTCGAGATAGTCGCGCCACTGCTGCATCAGCGGGTCAAAAATCAGGAAGCCGAGAACAAGCGCCCGTCGCATCTGGCCTTCATCCTGTGTTGCCGACTCCAAGCGAGACCGCCGATCTTCCGGTAGTGCGGCGATGATCGTGTCGGCGTCTTTGGCGAGCCATGCCCACGCCGACGGCTTGCGATTCTCGACCGACTGGATCGCGCGACTTACGATCCAAGCGTTTCTGGCGGCGGTTGGCATTGTGGCGAACTTTTTTCGCTCGTCGGGCGTGAATTCGAGGCCCCGCGAGACCGCCAGCATGACCGCATTGAGTTCATCGGTATCGAGCCGATTGAATCGACGGCGATTGTCGTCAACGTCACCGCCGGGGTCCTGTCCGGTCCCGTTGAGATCGTCCAGTGACTCGCGGATGAGGGTCAGCCGCTTCGCAGGGTCCGTTTCCTGACGCAGTTCTTCGCGACGATAGGTCGGAAGCACGTCGAGAAATTCTCGGTAAGTGCGGGCCGTTTGCAGCAGGGCGGAGTTCTGTGAGACGGCTGTGTGAATCGCTCGAATCTCAGCCTGCTCTGCTTGGGAGAGTTGCTGGAAACTCTCGTATCGCACCTTCAGACGGGCACGTTCGGCCTTGGTCATCGACTCGATTCGACTACGAGCCGCTTCGTAAGAATCGCCGCCCAGCAACAAGATCAGTGCCGCGCCAAGGCAAACGACAGGGCCCAGGCGTGATTGACGATAGCCGCATGGCAGATCGGTCATCAGGGACTCCCGTCTTCGGACGCGGCGTTGTTCGCATTCCAATTCCTCAGCGTGCCCGAATCGTGCAACGTCTGCAGAAACTGCAGGTCACCGACGTCGTCATAAAGATCGATGCGGTCGATCAGTTCGAAGTCTTGAATTAAGTCGTCATGTCGCGAAGGGACCAATTCCCGGCCGCCAAGATACCCCGCGGCCGCGCCGGCGGAGATCAACGCGATCCAGACTAAGGTCAGCAGTCCCCGTCGACCATATTCGGCCGCTTTGACGAGTGCTGCCGGCGGCGGCTTGCGCTCCACTCGGATCGACGCGACCGTACGCGACGTGAACTCCGGTGAGGCGGTTGTGCGAGGCAACGTGTCGAGCAGGTTCCACGTTTGCTCCAAGCGGGCGACTTCCTTACGGGCGATGTCGTTCTCTGCGAGGAGCGAGTCGATTTGCTGCGTGCGGTCCTCTCCCAACTCGCCGTCGAGGTAGGCGGTGAGATCGGCTCGGTCTTCGTTGGTGAGGCGTCTGAGTTTCGGCATCGGTCGATACCATCCGGTTCGTGAAATCGGTCAGGCTTGGGGACGCGAGATCATGCTCCGCGGACCCCTCGCCCTCTGATCAATTCGACTTGCACTAGCGGACGTAGGCCTCCAATCGGGAACGTAATTTCTCGCGAGCTCGGGAAAGCAGCGATTTCACAGCAGGGATCGACATCTCCATCGATTCGGCAATGTCGGCGTAACTCATCCCCTCAAACTTATGCAGCAACACCGCCATTTTCTGCCGCTCTCCTAGTTCGTCGAGCGCAAGGCGGACGATATCTTGAACTTCGGCTTTGGCGAGCATGCGACTGGGCATGAGGGCCGACTTCTCGGTCGCCACGTTTTCCGCAGGACGAGGCCCGAGCGGTCCCGATTCGTTTCCGCCATAGGCAACTTCTTTGCGACGACCGGCTCCACGACGCGAATTGCTGGCTAGGTTTTGCGCGATGCGATACAGCCATGTCGAAAATTTCGCCGTCGGTTCGTAAGTTCCGCGGGCTCGGTAAACGCGCAAGAATGTTTCTTGCGCCAAATCCTCCGCCTCGTCGCGGGTTGCCGCGATATGGTAAAAGACTCCGATTAATCGATTCTGATAAGCGCTGACGAGTTGGGCGAACGCTTCTTCATCGCCGTCGCGGACGCGCATCATCAGCTGCGCGTCTGGATCGGTGATCCGCGCCGGCTTGGTCGATTCCGCTTCCGCCACAGCCACAAGTCAGTCCTACAAGATTGACACCGAGAGAAGGAACACCGCCCCGGCCCCAGAGTTTCGGTCAAACGTCTGAAGGCGTAGGTTGCGAATTCTCCGTCAATCCATTGTAGCGCCGAACAAACGCCCACGCGAGCGGTCAACGACCTCGCGGATGTCCGAGGCCGGCGTGCTGAACCGATTCTGATTCCACCAAGGTACCGCTGCGAGAATGTCCATCAGCACCCTGCCCCTTGCATATTGTGCCAACGTCCATCCGGGTCGATCGGTTGATGAAGTCGTCGCCGGGCTGCGCACGTACTCTTCGGTAATCTCTCGAGAGGTCGGCGGAGACCTGTCAGTCGGATTGTGGTTGGCCCGCCCCGTTGCGACCGAACTACTCGACGACGAGACCGCGGCCGCTTCGTTGCGTCCGGTGATTGATGACGCCGGGCTCTCGTGCTACACGCTCAATGCTTTCCCCTTCGGTGACTTTCACGCCGAACGCGTCAAGCACGATGTCTATCAGCCCGATTGGACAACCCCCGAGCGACTGCAATTCACCAAAGACTGTGCACGCCTCCTCGCCGACCTGATGCCGGAGGGAGTCGAAGGGAGCGTGTCGACGGTCCCGCTAGGCTACTCGGAGAATGAGCCGTCGCCGGATTTCATGGCGACCTGTCGACAACAAATCATCGAGACCGCGCAGTTCCTGGACGAACTACACGACGAAACCGGAAGGGTCGTGCGGCTTGCGATCGAGCCAGAACCGTTTTGCGTTCTCGAAACGACACCGCAGGCGGTCGCCTTCTTCGGAGAGTTGTTCGACTCAGCGGGCGACGCTGAGGCGGTCGTCCGTCAACACATCGGGCTCTGCTACGATGTGTGCCACCAAGCGGTCGAATTTGAAGACATTACCGAGTCGATTCGTGCCGTCGCCGAAGCCGGCATTCGTCTTAATAAGGTTCAACTCAGTTGCGCTATTCGGCTCGAAGACCCGTCGAACAAACAAGCGCGAGACGAACTGGCGGCATTCGCCGAGCCGAAGTACCTGCATCAAACCTTCGGAGCAAAATCGGGACGGGTCGTGTGTCGCACGGACGACCTAACCTCGCAGTTGTGTCACGAGCCGTCGCCCGATTTCGCCGAAGCGGATGAATGGCGGATTCACTTTCATGTGCCGGTCGATGCGCAGGAGTTGGGATGCCTTTCGACGACGCGGGCTCAACTCAATGAAGCCCTGCTGGCGATCGATGGTCTTGAGTACGCACCGCACCTCGAAATCGAAACCTACACGTGGCCGGTGATGAATCGCGCCGAGGCACCCGCCGCCGAGCAATCCATCATCAGCGGGATCGCGCGCGAAGTCATCGCCGTCCGCGAGCAATTGAGCCGTCAGCGGGCGGATTGAATGTGGCACCGTAGTTAAGCAAAAGAAGCGATCGCAGATCGTTCGGAATACAAGCTCGAGGCGCGAGCCGTCGGGAAATCGCTGGTTGATCGACCATCAGCTTGCGCCTCTGGCTGGTATTGAAATCGCTTCCAGGGAATCAGTCTTCGTCCGAACCGCTCTCGCTCGGCTCGCCTGTTTCTTCAGAGTTGTCCGTCTGGTCGGACTCAGTCGGAGTCGCTTCCTCGGCGGAGCCAGCTTCCTGCGGCGAGTCTGACGTCGATGCTTCATCGCCGTCTTCCGTTGAGTCACTTTGATTGGCCGGTCGAAGCGCCGGGCCACTTTCTTCCGTGCCGGCGTTCGCATTTTCCTCAGCGTCGCTCGCTTTCGCGTGCTCTTCACTGACGGCTGCGAAGTCGTATTCGCCGGTGATTGGCACTTCGATCGCTGCGAGTACTTCCTTTGTTTCGTCGTCCTGTACGAAGGCGATCAGTCGCAGTTCATCGAGCTCGAGCGGGCGAACGAGAAACTTGAACTGGAACTCGCTGCGGGCCGTCACCGCTTGCTCATACTGGTCGAGGGCCTCGTTCGTGTTCTTCGGAATGTCGCTCAACGGGATTGACGTCTCGAAGTTGATCGCGTTGTCCTGACCGCCCACGCCGTCCGGCCCTCCGGGCATTAGTCGAGCGACCATTCGATGCTCGACGATTCCGTTCTGGCCGGCGTATACGACCTCCGGCTCGGCGATCACGCATCGCAATCGGACTGACGAAGGGATCGATTTTTCCGCAGTCGCACGTGCGGAGACATGAAGAGTTTGACCGCCGACGGAAGAATTAGCCTGCAACTGAATGCCGCTTGCCGTCTGCTGATTTTCCGCTGAGATCGCGTCGAGCAGTCGCTCGTAGGAGTCGGGAGCATTCGTGAAACCGCCGGCGAGCGGTTCGGTCGGTTGCACCCCGTTCACAAAGACGGTCGGTGTCCCGCGAACGCCGTAGTATTCAGAGCGTTGCTGAGAGTCGAGGTTCGTTAACGGATCGGGATATGGAACGTGCAGGTGATATCGCAACGAAATCAGTTTATCGCCCTGTACGGCCTGCTGGGCACCGTCGAGCGCGAGGTCGGCCGCCACACATGGCGGGCAACCCTGTCCGGTGAACATTTCAGTGAGAACCGTGCGTCCGTCGCTATTAAGTGAGGGCACCTCGACGCTATCGAGAAAGTAGAACAAATGCTTCTCGCGCAATTCGTCGAGAAAGTCATCGAGCGCATCGTCTTCACGGTCGAGCCGCGACCAGATACCGCCGAGTCGTCCCTTCGGCGCGATAAAACTCAGTTCGTCCGAAACGCTGCTTTGCAAGATCGAAGATTCGAGACCGGGCAGAGCCACCATTTGTCCCAGGATCTCCGCGGCTTGCTCGAGATTCTCCGCTTTCGTTTCAGCATCGGCCGCTCGGTACATGACGATCGGGTCATACGGATGCTTGCCATATATGCTTCGGACCACTTCCAAGTCCTCAGAGTCATCAGCGGACTCGATAGCGCGGGCAGCCTGTTTGATTTCGCGCCGGGCCGACAAAATGATCGCGAAGTCCCGATAGCTGTCGATCACCTCTTCCCAGTACGACCAGAATTCGGGCGACGATTCTTCTTTGGCAGTCGCCAGAAATTCATCGGCGATGTCGAGTTGGTAGCCCTGCGACATCAGACTGGTTGCTATGGTCACTCGGGCGTAGTTCGCCGTCGCTGGCGACCATCGCTTGCCGAACTCGACCAGTGCGTCGCCGATTTCCCGCACTCCGTTGCTATCGACGGCTTTGACTTCGGAGATGTCCGACAGGAAGTCATCGACCGCTTCAAATCCGGCCGGACTGCCCGGGTATTCCTCGAGCACACTCGTAAACGCATCGACCGGATCGCCCGATCGGTAGGCAATCTTCGCCGGGCCGAATCCATCAGTCATGCCGACCGACATGGGCTTCAAATCTGCCTCGGTAATTTCGCCGCTGTGCGGCACCAACCGCAGGAGGAAGTGCATCGGAAAATTGAACTGCATTCCGCCACGAATGACTCCGTCTTCCCACAGCGAACCATCGAACTCGAAAGTGTTGTTGTTTTTGAACGTCAATTTCACCGTTTCAGCGGTGACTTCTGAGTCGACGAGTTCGGCATCGCTGAAAATCGAGTTCGATTTGAAGTCTTTGGCGCGGTATCCGTCGTCCGTTTTCTCAAATGTGATAAATCCGCCGCTGATGTCGCGCCCGACTCGTTGCTCGCCGCTTCCCGAATTGTAAAAGAGAAACTGCCAGGTTCCCGCAACGGTCTCACGACGAGACCCCTGTTGCTCGGAGGCAGGTACCAGCGAAGCACCCGGTCTGAGTGCAGACGAACCGTTCTCGACCGTCGAATCTTCTTCGCCGACTGATGTCGGTTCGTTGCACCCGGATGACGCAAAAACCAGTACGGCCGCCAATGCCAATAGCGAGAAGAGCGATCGGGCCCGCAAGCATTCTTGGAAGTAGGTCCGCTGAATTCGCGAAAAACCAAAGTCGAGCACGATCGAACTCCGTCGAGTTTGTGATTCACCCAAAGAGGGCAAAGCGTTTGAGATTATGAATTCATCCGCTGCGAACCCTTTTCAATGGGGTCGCCGCTGCCGAATCAAAGCAACCAATGAATTTGTCATTTCGTCAGTTGAGGAAGCCTACGCGGTAGCCGGTCGGCTGTCATCCGCCCCGCAACCTTCGGTTGATCCCATCTTTGTCTCATCCGCCCAACGAATCGCGAAGACGGCCGAATTCGCGCGACAAAGACTCGAATTCCTCAACGAGCAGTTCGACTCGACGATTGACCTTCTCAATGTCAGTACGCAGTTGATCGAGGTCGGCGTTGGAATCTGGTGATGGCGATGCTCCGTTTTCGACCGATGCGGCTTCATCGACGTCTCCGGAAAGGGTGTCCATCGATGACGTTGCTCTCTCGCTGGCGGTATACAGTGCGTGATCAACCTCCACGCCCCGGCGTTCAAGCGGTCCACTCGAGCGGACGTAGCCGAGATCGATCATTCCCTGCAATTCAGTTCGCAGCTCGCCAAGCCCTTCGATCGGGACCATCCGCGCGGCTCGGGCACGCAACTCTCCGACCGTCTGCCTCCCACGGAGCAGCAGTTCCGTCAAAATGGCCAATTGCGGTTCGGAAAGAGGGAATCGCTTGCGCAAATAGTGGCGATATCGTTCGGTGCGTCCGCTCTCGGTATGCACGACGGCGAGCAGCCCATTCTCCTGCAGTTCGTCCAGCGCGGTCTGAACTTGATCCTCACCGTAGTTGGTGACCGGCGAGCGATTGCTCGTTTGGTTGCACCCGGTCAGCAGCGCTTTGGGAGTAAGCGGATACTGCGCCGGCGTCGTGAACGCTTTCTCAGAGAGCGTCCCCAATATCCGCCGCTGAACGCGGTTGAGTTCTCCATGAAACGGATCAATTTGCTCGTCGCCGGCTGACATGCCCTGCCTCGCTGATGATTGCGGATACCGCTTTGCCGGGCGGCAGACTGGCGTTCCTTACGTTCGGTTGCAAGACCTGCCGCGGTGACACCTCCGCTTCCGCCGTCGTGCCGATAAGCGGCCCCAGGTCATCCTGCGGTCGAAACATCGAAAATGGGATGAATCCAGCTACACTCATTCGCAGAGTGAGCGATCGGGAAATGAGCCGAATCGCTGGCTGACAGTTTTGACCCTATCGAGAAAGCAACCGAAGATGGCCGATCTGCCCGCTGCCGGAAAAAAAGCCCCTGCATTTCATCTGCCCGCCTTCCCCGAAGGAAAGAAGGTCCGGCTGAGCAGTTTTCAGGGCGAAAAAAACGTGGTTCTCTATTTTTATCCCCGTGATATGACGCCCGGCTGCACGACCGAGGCCTGTGACTTTCGCGACGCGATCGCGACATTTGACGATGCCGACACCGCCGTCCTCGGAATCAGTACCGACTCGTTGAAATCGCACGAGAAATTTGCCGCGAAGTACGAGCTTCCCTTCACGCTGCTGTCGGACGAAGACCACGCCATTTGCGAAAAATATGGAGTGTGGGCCGAGAAGAACATGTACGGCAAGAAATCGTTCGGAGTGCAGCGAGCCACATTTCTGATCGACAAGCAGGGCAAAGTTGCGGCTGTCTGGCCCAAGGTCAAAGTCAAAGGCCATGTCGATGAAGTCGCAGCGAAATTGGACGACTTGGACTGATCGAGCCATGCCGCATTGGAAATCGCCTGCCTCGGCCGAGTAAAGTCGGCTTCTGTCGACAATATTCGCGTTCAGGAGATTCCGTCGTGTTCGCCCGCTGCTTCCTTTCTGCGTCGCTCGTCATTGCTTGTGTTCTTCCCCCCTCAGCCGCGTTCGCACAAAGCGAACGGGAGGGGCTGTTCGTCGCGGTCGGCTATGGTGGTCGTCGCATGTCGTCGAACGACGGAATCCACTGGGAGAACATTCAGGAGTGGAAAGCCGAGGGCGGAGACGATTCCGACAACCTGATGTCGGCCGCTTTCGGGAATGGAATGTTCGTCGTGACCGGCGGCGGCGGTTGGAGCCGCGAGACTCAAAAAGGGCATATCCTCGTCACACGCGACGGCAAGAACTGGAAAGCAGTGGAACACGACGCACTCAATAATCGGGTGATTCCCGTCGTGTTCGGAAACGATCGCTTTGTCGTCGGGATGCCCGGCGGGGGTTGGGGCAAAGGCAGCTTCTCGTATCTCGCGTCTTCGACCGATGGCGAAACATGGAAGCAGGGAGCGAAGCTCGAATGGCCCTACGATGGCGGAATGCAGCGCCGCCGCGGGGCTTTCGGCAACGGTGTGTTCGTCATCTCCGGCAATGGTGGTCCCGGCAATTCGATTCACTGGGTCGCGACGACCCCGGACGGTGAGACGATCACCCACTTCCAAGGCGAGATGGACCCGATGAGCGACCTGACGTTCGGGGCCGGTAAATTCGTCACCGTCGGTAAAGACGGACTTCGTTTGTACTCCGAAGACGGCCAGAATTGGGAGAAAGGCACGCCCGCCTTGAAAGAGAATTTTCGCAATGTCGTGTGGACCGGCAAAGCCTTTGTCGCCGGCGGCCAAGGAGATAGCTATTACTCCGAAGATGGTATCGATTGGCTGAAATTTCCGGCCAAAATCCCCTGCTCGATCATTTACGCCGACGAAAAAATCGGAATCGGAACCCAATGGCGAGGGAAAATGTGGTACTCGCTCAACGGGACTGATTGGCAACGGGCCGAGGGCGACGAACCACGAAACGGCATTAATACGGTTGTCTACGGCGTCCCTCAAAGTAATTAAATACTTCGCAGCGAATATGTGAGATCGAAAGCCCGCGGGATTCATTCCCGCGGGCTTTTTGTGTGCATGTATTTGTTTCCGAATCGCAACACCTCGGACGATTCGTCGTTATAAACCCGACTCGTCTCTTTCGACTTATCAAACGTTGGCGTTTGGCGTCCTGCCTCACGTGGCCGTACGACCGGCAAAATCGGAACGGTTTAATTGTGGGATCGGTTACAGTTCGGTCCGACCGCACTCGGATGTGACGTAGAGTTCGAACGATGCCACGGTTCCTCCCGTGGTAGTCGCAGGAACTTCGTCCCCCTCATCTGGCCTTGACCATGATCGCTCCGAGCCAACGGTCTGACGACTCCCCGCAGATCGTCCGTATCGCTTGGGATGTCGCCGCAGCGGTGTGGCGTCATCGCTTTAAGTCACTCATCGTATTCGCCTCGCTGATGGGGTTAATCGTCTTCGCGGTAATGGTGACCCCGCGGACGTATCGCTCCGAAGCCAAGCTCTTCGTCCGCATCGGCGGTGAGAGCATCAAGCTCGATCCGACCGCGACCACCGCTCAAACGATTTCGGTGTACGAGTCACGCGAAAGCGAACTGAACTCGGTCCTTGATGTGCTCCACAGCCGCATTCTGCTCGAAGAAGTTGCCGCGAGCATCGGAACCGACGTCCTGCTGCACGATGCTCCGATTCAAAACGAAGCGGGTGAACTCGTCGCCATCGACAACAAGGCCAACGCAGCGACCTTCGACTGGTCGCCGATGGAGTTGGTCCGACCGCTGCTGCGAACGATCGGGCTGTCCGACGCCGTCAGCGAACAGGAACAGGCCGTGCAGATGCTGAGCCGAAACGTGCAATTCAGCTCCGGTAAAAAATCGAGCGTCGTCTCGATCGTCGCCACGGCCGGCTCGCCCGAATTGGCTCAATTGATCGCTGCGGAAATTGTCGACGTGTTCCGCCGTAAGCATATGCAGGTTCACCGCACCGACGGTTCTCAGGAGTTTTTCGAGAAGCAAACCGAACTGCTTAAGAATCAATTCGAGGTCGCCGCCGGCGAAGTCCAGGAGATGAAGACCGAATTGAACCTGGTCACGCTCGACGGCAAACGCTCCGCGATCGAATCGCAGATTAATGATCTCGAAGCCGACATCCTGGAGACGGAAAAACTTCTCGCGACTTCGAAGGCACAAATCGCATCGATGGAACGCGTATTGGAAGAAATCCCGCAGCAGCAGGTCACGTCGCGGATCACCGGTTCCCCGAACTCGGCCGCCGATCAGATTCGTCGGCAGATTAGTGAAATGCGAATTCGCGAGCGAACGTTGCTCGCGAAATTCCAACCCACACACCCGGCGATCCTGTCGGTCAACGAACAGGTCGAACGGGCTGAGCAGCAATTGAGTCGCCTCGATTCGACGGACGCTCAGGAAACCGCGGCTGTAAACCCCGGCCACCAACAGATTTCGCTGCGGCTGCTCGATGAGAGAACGAAGGCCGATTCGCTCCTCGCACGGCGAGATGCATTAAACCGACAATTCCTGCAGGCGACCGCCAGACTCGAGAACCTTAACGCTCACGAATCACAGCTCACGATGCTCGAGCAACGTCGGGACATTCTCGAAACCAACTTCCGGACCTACTCCGAGAAATATGAGCAGGCCCGGATCGATACCGCTTTGGCAGATGACAGCATTTCAAACGTGAACGTCTATCAAACGGCGACGCTTGAAACGAAACCGATCAGCCCGAAGAAGAAAATGATTTTCGCAGCCGGTTTCATCTTTGCAGTCTTGGCAGCTATCGGGACCGCCCTCGGACTGGAGTACTGGCCACGACTCGTTCCGCAGGGCGTCCGACTTCCTTCAGACGTTTCAATCCCGCGTCGGCGCACGACGTTACAGGAGGCATGATTTCATGGTCGCTAGTTTTTTTGGTCGCCAAACGAACTCCCCGAAGGCCGAAGACGTACTTCCCGCAGCCGATCGATTTGATCGCATCGTGCAGGTTGAATTGATGCGCGCCGATCGCAGCGAATCCCAATTCTGCCTGGCCGTCTTTGACACCGTGGCGTGTCGCGAGCAAGTACCGCCGGCTGATTTCCGCTTCGCCGAATATATATTGAACCGTCTGCGTGCTACCGATCATGCCGGCTGTCTCGGTGGGGGACGCATCGGCGTGGTGCTGTGGAATACGGATGAGGACGGGGCCCGCAAATTTGTCAATCAGGTCCTTGAAGATTGTCCGATCCGCCCCCTGCCCGCCGTCGAACTATTCACGCATCCCAGTGGAGAACCGGTAGACCTCGATCGTGTACGGAATAAGCGTGGCACCAAAGACTCGGACGACTCGGACTCCGACGGGGCGATGCCGGTCCGTCCCCTCGAAGAGCTACTGCTTAATCCGATGCCCCGCTGGAAACGAACGCTTGACGTCGTCGGTGCCGCGGTCGGGATCGTTGCCCTGTCACCGCTGCTCTTCGCGACGGCATTATTGATTAAACTCACTTCGCCCGGCCCGATCTTTTTTCTTCAAAAGCGGGACGGGTGGGGTGGCAAGCCATTTTCGATCTTAAAATTTCGCACGATGTACCGCGATGCGGAGCAACGGAAAGCCGCGTTGCGGGCGCAGAGTGAACAGGACGGTCCGGCCTTTAAGATGGCCAATGATCCTCGAATCACGCCGATCGGACGTTTCCTGCGTAAGTCTTGTATCGACGAACTTCCTCAATTGTGGAATGTATTAAAAGGCGACATGACGTTGGTCGGTCCTCGGCCGCTCGACAGTCGCGAAGCGGCCGAATGCGAAGTCTGGCAGCGTCGCCGTCGCTGGATTACCCCGGGGCTGACGTGCATCTGGCAGGTCCATGGCAAAAGCAAAGTGCCGTTTAAGGAATGGATGCGAATGGATATCCGCTACATTCGTGCCCGCTCGCTGTGGAATGATGCCGCGTTAATCATCCGAACCGCGTTCGCAGTCATTCTTCATCGTGGAAGCCATTAAGCGCGGCTGTCTCGATGTGCCTCGATCGGACGCAACAAGATGTCGGGCCGCTGATGCTTCGAATTCCCCACTTCTTAAGCACTGCTTTGTACTCAAGTTATCGCTGAAACATGATTGCCGCGCCGCAGATTCAACGACCATCCGGGCCGACAGCTTCGCGCTGGAAGGCTAAAGTCGCGGCGCAGCTTTCACGACCGCTTGCGGCTTCGTTCGGCCGTCGAGCTACTGGCTTCGGTATCTTGATGTACCACCGGGTGACCGATTCGGTGCCGGGTGTGACTGAGCCGACTTGGAATGTTCCACCCGCTCAATTCCGCAAGCAACTTGCAGGACTGATTCGTCGTGGTTTCGAGCCATGGCGGCTTTGCGACGTACTCGATGCGAGCGCGAATGAAACTCTGGTCCCGGGCAATGCGTTTGTCGTGACATTCGACGACGGCTACGCGAACAATTATTTCGAGGCGTTACCGATCCTTGAATCGCTCGATGTTCCGGCGACGGTCTTTATTTCGACGGCCTATCTGGACAGCGACCAACCCTTTCCCAGCGATGATTGGGAAGCCGCCGGTCGAAGCGATGTCCCGAAGCGAGCTTGGCGACCCTTAACGACGGAGGAATGCCGAGCGCTGGGATCGCATCCGCTCATCGATCTCGGCTGTCACACGCACACCCACGACGATTTTCGCGGGCGTCCAGACGATCTCTTATCTGACCTGAAGATTAACGCAGACATTCTCAACGAAGAATTCGGCGTCGCCGATCCAATGTTCGCCTTCCCCTATGGGACCAAAGCCACAGGGTTCTCGGGACCCGTCTTCGCAGACATCGCCCAGCGGGCCGGAATGCGGTGCGCGCTGACGACCGAAGACGAATTAGTACCGCGGGGTCGAACCCCTTTCGACTGGGGCCGCTTTACGGCCGAGGCCGATGATAACGGCGCGACTTTAGCTGCCAAGTTAAGTGGGTGGTACGAAGTCGTTAAAGAAAGCTGGCACTTCGTACGCGGAGGCTTTAAGAACACTGGGCCGATTCATGTCGCTCAAACGGGGGGCGACTCATGAGTGTTGTTGCACCCCCGCCAAGTCGGTCTGTGAATTCCGATCCAGATATTGCTGAGGCTCAAGAGTGCTGTCCGTCGCAGGAATGTCTTCCTGAGCCGGAGAAAATCGCTCTTCAGCAACGTGTGTCGATCATCGAACGGGTGAAGGGTCTCGCCACTCATCACGCGTTCTTGTCAATCTTTGATCAGGGGCTTGTCGCCGGGGCGAGTTTTGTGACCAGCGTGCTCGTCGGACGATACGGCGGGAAAGAAATGCTGGGGTTATATGCGCTCGCATGGAGTTTAACGCTCTTTCTCCGCAGCGTGCAGGAGCAGGTCGTCTCAGCTCCTTACGTTATTTATTGCCGACGTAAAACGGGGCGACGACTTGCCGGCTATGCGGGGAGCAGTCTGCTTCACCAAGGCACGTTCTCACTTCTATCAATCGCGGGGTTGTCAGCCGCGATTCCCGTTGTGTTGTGGCAAAGTCCCGGTAGCCCGATGGTATCGGTGCTGGCGATATTGACTTTAGCGATTCCCGCCGTGCTACTGCGGGAATTCGCGAGGCACTATGATTTTGCCCACTTTAAGATTTATCGGGCGATCACGCTCGACGGAGCGGCGACAGCTCTTCAACTGATCCTGTTAGCCACCCTGCTCTATTGGAACAGCCTGACGGCTGTGACGGCATTGGCCGCAATGGCGATTGCCTGTTTTGTGCCCACGGTGGTCTGGCTTATCGCCGGAGCTTCACGGTTCCGATTCAATGCTCGGCGGTCCGTGAAAGACTGGAATCGAAACTGGTTCTTCGCCAAGTGGGCGGTCGCCAGTCAACTTCTCGGCTCGGCAATGACCTTTGTTGCCCCGTGGATCATCGTCCTGACGCATGGTGAAGCGGCGACCGGCGTGTTTGCCGCCGGCAGCACTTTGGTCGGCATCGCAAATATGTTCGTTATTGGTGTGGCGAACTATATCGGACCGAAAACCGCCGAGGCCTATGCCGAAGGTGGTGTCAATCGATTGGTGGCAGTTCTTAAAAACACAGTGACGCTCTTCATCGTGGTACTCGGCATTTTCTGCATTGGTGCATTCGGTATCGGAAACGTGTTGGCGGCCTTCGTCTACGGCGGCGATTTTGCGGTGGCCGGGCCAATTATCGCCATTCTCTCACTGAATATGTTCGCCAATGCCCTTTCGATCACCGCCGGTAACGGCCTGTGGGCAATGCATGAGCCGGCGGCTAATTTTCGTGCTGATGTCGCATCCATCGTTGTCGGTGTCATCGCAACGGTCGCCTTGATCGGTCCGTTCGGTGCTGCGGGGGCGGCGTTCGCGTTGCTCGCCTCGGGGGTTGCAGACTGTGTCATCCGCTTCGCCATCCTGCGGGTCGCCGTGGCGAACCGAAGACGGCAGGAAGGAGCGCGCAATGGCTAGTGCGACTTTCACTACGGCAACAGAAATGCCAGCGATTAATTTGCGACCCGCGTTCTGGTGGATCGCGATCGCTTTAGGCGGCATTTTCTTTATCACCGAGCATTCCTTCGATACGTCACTGTCGGACGCATTTACGCAGTCAGCAGACGAGATGCAGGCGACGGCGTCGGGTGGCAACTCCCTCAGGCGGGTCGCATTTTTAATGATGGGCGGGCTCGGGATTCTCGGGCTGTGCTACGGCGCGGGACGTCGATTTCGAATTGACGGTATGGGCGGACCGCTCCTTTGCTTTTACGGGCTGTTCTGCCTGGCAAGCATTTTGTGGTCGCATGAATTCTCAATGACGGCTCGACGGCTCGCGACCTTCGTTTGCTTTTGCGGTTGTGCATTCGGCGTTGCCCGAATGCTCCGCGGGCGAGAAATCGTGCGGCTCTCAATCTATGCACCGCTGATCTTCTTAATAATCGGTGTGCTGGCGGAACTTGCTCTCGGAAGCTTCCGGCCGTGGGCCGGCGAATACCGCTTCAGCGGCACGCAGCACCCCAACACGACCGGGCTGGGGATCGCTTCCCTCTGCTTTGCATCCCTTGCGCTCGGATTCGAATCACGGCGTTCCTGGTACTTCTTCGCCATTTGCGGTGTCGGTGTCTTTTTTCTGATTTTAACCAAATCAAGAACTTCCGCCGCCGGTCTGGTCTTCGCGATCGCGTTGCTCTGGACATTAAGCACACGTCTGAGCGTCAAATTGACTCTCATCGCGCTGGCCGGCTGGATGCTCTCGGGGATCGTCGTATTGCTGCTGCTCGCTGGCGTCGATCTTGCCGGTGAGGTCTCTGATGCGGCATTAATGGGACGAAAGGAACAGGCGGAGTCGCTGACCGGACGCCTGCCGATTTGGACCGAACTAATGCCGTATGCCGCACAAAACTGGTTGCTCGGTTTCGGATATGACTCCTTCTGGACCCCCACTCATATCGCCGATGTCTCCGAAGAAGTGCAATGGGGAGTGCGCGAGGCCCATTCGGCCTATCTCGATACGATCTTGAGCGTCGGGGTGATCGGACTGTCGCTGTTAGTCGCAGCCCTGCTTGCTCACTTAGCCCGCGCCGGTCGACTCTATGTGCGATCGAAGCATCCGTTGGCAGGCTGGCTTTTCGCCCTGCTCGTCTTCGGTCTTATTAATGCTTTCACCGAATCGGCGATGGCGATGACGTTGTATATTCCCTTCCTAATGATCACCGGCATGTTGCATCTGTCCTTTTTCGCGGAGGATGACTTTCAAAGCCGAGACCCCCAAGCTTCGTCAGCATTTGAAGGAGATGTCGCATGAGCGAAACCTCCAATTCTATTATGAAACCAACGATTACCGTCGCCGTCTGTACGCGAAACCGTGCTGACGCGCTCCGCGACGCAGTTCGTAGCCTCTGCCAACTAAAAACCAACGACAGATTCGAATTCGAAATTCTTATTATCGACAACGGGTCAAATGACCACACGCACGACGTGTGGAAAGAGCTCAGTTCTCAATCCGCCGTGCCGATTCGGTATGTCCGCGAAGATCAACCGGGAGTGACGCACGCGCGAAATCGGGCTGTTGCCGAATGCGGTAGCGACTGGCTGGCATTCTTCGATGATGATCAAGCAGCTGACCCAGCGTGGTTACTTGAACTCCTCGAATTGACACAGCGACGGGCGACGCGGTGCGTCGGCGGGAAAGTCGTGCTGCGATTGCCCGAAGGTTGCGATCGTAAGCTGCATCCGGTTGTCCGGATGCTGTTGGGCGAGTCCGTTGGCCTTGAGAAGGAGCGACCGTATTCCCCTTCAATCACACCGGGGGCCGGGAACTTAATGATTCGGCGCGACGTGTTTGATGACGTCGGGCGATTCCGCGTGCAGCCGAACGGTCGCGGGGAAGACACGGAGCTCTATTTAAGAATTCACAGCTCGGGCGATACCGGATGGTACTCTCCGGAAGCCGTCATTCATCACATTATTCCGCCGGAGCGACTCTCCGGAGAGTTCTTGCTAGACCTGTCTGCTCGGATGGCTGTCGGTATGGCCGAGGACGAGCGGACCTCACGCGGCGAATTAATGTACCCATTGGTCTATGGCGCCCGCTGGGTGCAATATCTCGGGGTTTTGTGGCCGCGGTTGTTGCTTGCCAAAATTCAGGGCGATGCAGAGACAATTCTTGGTCTGCGTTGTCGGCTCCGCATCGCGCGGGATGTCCTCGAAGACGGTTGGCAATTGTTGTTTTCATCGTTCATCGGAGAGGTTCCTAAGACGACCTCAGATCATGTCGCGCAGGCATGAGGAGAATTTATGAAGATTACCGTGATTCGACCACACAACCTCAGTCCCCGCGATCGCGCGACATGGATGCGACTGCTGCGGGATGAGGTCGGTTTGTGTAATCCGTTCTTGACGCCCCGGTTCGCCGAATTAGTCGACGAGGCGCGCGGTGGCGTGGCTGTCGGTGTTATGAAATCGGGAAACGAATCGGTCGGCTTTTTCCCGTTTCAATACCTGGGGCGGTCACGTCGCGTCGGTCAGCCGGTCGGTTGGCCGATGTCCGATTTCCAAGCGATCGTGGCTCCCAACGATTTGCAGATCACACCCGAGGAACTGCTGCGTGGTTGCGGATTAAAGGCATTTGACTTTGATCACCTCATCGCATCGCAGTCCTGGCTTGAAGCCCACCACGTCGACACGCAGCCCTCCCCCTATCTTGATCTGTCAAACGGCTTCGAGGCGTACCGAGCCGAGCGGCGGGCGGCCGGATCGAATCGAATTAAGAGCATCGACCGCAAACAGCGGAAGCTCGTGCGAGAGCACGGCGAAGTTCAATATTTGCCTAATGAAATCGATGAAGACTTGTTTCAGACATTGATCCGTTGGAAGAGCGACCAGTTCGAGCGGACCAATATATTCAATCTGTTTCAGTGGCCCTGGACCGTCTCGCTGCTGCAGACTGTTCTTAAAGAGAACAGCCGTGAGTTGACCGGTCGGATGTCTGTTCTTCGATTGAACGGTCGACCGATTGCGGTCGATCTGGGGATGCAGACCGAAGACGTACTGCATTCTTGGTTCCCGTCGTACGATCGCAGTTATCGATCGTATTGCCCGGGGCATATGTTGACGATCCAGATCGCGCGGTCTTGCGACGAACTCGGTTTTGGGCGGTTCGAGCTCGGAAAAGGACCGGAAGAATACAAGGCAAGCTTTGCCTCAGGTTCGATCGCGGTGGCCGAAGGGGGGGTTGACCTAAGGCCGGTGCTGTCAGCGTTCCGGCGGAACTGGAAGCTGGTGAAGACACAGGCCCGCACGATGCGGATTGCGCAGCCGTTGCGAATGCCCGTCCGATACGCCCGAAAGTTAAAGAGATCGTTGGCATCTTTCTAAGAGTCTGAAAGCACCGTCGAAGTCGGCGCAAGTGACCCTCGCATGTTATCGCGAATCGAAATCATTGAAGCACGGCATCTTGATGCCGACCACTGCGCGGCGTGGAACGCGATCCGTTCTTCGTCTCATGAGTTTGACAGTCCGTATTTCCATCCCGAATTTACAAAGGCCGTTGGGGCCGTCCGGTCGGATGTGTTCGTTGCCGTGATCGAGCGGTACGGCCAGCCTGTCGCATTCTTTCCGTTCCAGCGAAGTCTGTTCGGACAAGGTCGACCGGTTGGAGGCCGGCTTAATGATAGTCACGGGATTGTCGCGTCTGCCGACTTTAACTGCGACTGGCGAGTTCTCTTGCGGGCTTGCGGGCTGAAGAAAGTTGAATTTAGTCATCTGGTCGGGCGGCAGTCTACATTTGATCGAGGTGTTGTATCTGAAATGAGGGTGCGATCGCTCGACCTGAAAGACGGCTACGACGCCTATCGAGCACGAATTCAAGATCGCGGTTGCCGAACGGTCAAGCAGTCGGCTCAGAAGTTGCGGAAAATGGTCCGTGAGCTCGGTCCCGTTCATTTCACGCTATGCGGAAGCCCGGACGGTATTCTTTCTCAATTAATGAGTTGGAAATCGGAACAATATACTCGGACCGGTTACACGGACATCTTTTCGTTCGGGTGGACGAAAGAATTGGCCCGACGGCTTGTGCAAAGTGAAGGGGACCTGCGCGGTTGTGTCAGCGGATTATTTGCCGGGGATCGTCTGGTGGCTGCTCACTTCGGAATTGTCTGCGGGGGAGTGCTCCACTATTGGTTTCCGTCCTACAACACCCGGTATCGCCGATATTCGCCGGGTTGTCTGCTCTTGCTGGAGACCGCCAAGCGGTGCGAAGAGCTTGGCATCCATCGGATCGATCTCGGAAAAGACGATACAAGATTTAAACATGAATTCGGCGACAGGGTTGGGTATGTCCGAGAAGGCGTGCTGCGGTCGACTGCGGCCTCAGTCGCATTTCATCGGGCGGGAAAAGCGATCGGCCATTTCATCAAGTCCTCGTCGATCGGCCGACCCGCACGAAACACCGCGGCGCTACTGAGACCGATTAAGGACCGCATGTCGTTCCGCTGAGCGGCGACTGTGAGTGAAAAAGAAATGACGCTTTAGATGATGAGTGAAGCCTGCACATTTTAGGAAGCCGGACTAGATTGAAATGTCGATTATCATATTGAATACGATCGCAATTCTCGCGAGCCTGCCCTGGGTTTTCGCTGCGTTCGTGTTTTGCGGCGAATCGCTCGCGGCGTTGCTGTTCGGACGCGACTTGAAACGGGGCATCCGAGAGCGCAGGCAACGGGATGAGGCGGCTTCACTGCCGTCTCTCGCGGTGCTGATTCCAGCACATAATGAAGAGGCTTGTATCGAACGCACGGCTCGGCATGTGATTGATCGGCTCGCAGGCAACGGGCGGGTCGTCGTGATTGCCGATAACTGCGAAGACGACACGGCAGCGCTGGCCAAGAACGCTGGGGCGGAAGTGATCGAACGCAGCGATGCGAAGCTTCGAGGCAAAGGCTACGCGTTGGAATTCGGCTTTAAGCATCTCTCGGCTGATCCTCCCGACGTCGTCTTCGTGCTGGACGCTGATTGTCGCGTCGGACGGTTTACCTTCATTGATGCCCCACGTCTGGCTGACGAAACGGGCCGCCCCGTGCAGTCATTGAATTTGTGCCGCTCGGGCGAGACATCTGCCAGCGGGGCGGTTTCAGAATTGGGAATACGGTTTAAGAACTTAATTCGACCGCTTGGCCTTAATGCGATGGGACTGCCGTGCCATTTAATGGGAACGGGTATGGCTTTGCCTTGGTCGGCCGTTCGCAAAATTCCGTCGCTCGGTGGTGAGCTTGCGGAAGATATGAAGCTGGGAGTGGACCTCGCGTTAGCCGGTCTGCCTACGCTATTCTGCCCCACGGCTCGGGTTGCCAGTGGTTTGCCAGCCGGTGGCGAAGCGTTTCGCAGCCAACGGACTCGTTGGGAACAGGGGCATCTTAGTACCGCAAAACTGTTTCCCGCATTGGTCGTCGCCGGTCTTTTACGCCGGAGTCTGTCGCTGGTTGCGTTGGGCTTGGATTTGACGATCCCGCCCTTAAGTCTATTCGTGCTGGGCGGTGCAGCTCTATTCGCGCTGAACCTGTTGATCTCGGTCTTAAGCGGCGCGTGGCTGGGGACGGCAGTGCTGGCCGCCGCCGGAGTCTGTTTCGCCTTCACCATTCTTTGCGGCTGGGCCGCGTATTGCCGCCGCACAGTGCCGTTAAAGACCATCTTGGGCATTCCGTGGTACATCGTGCGGAAGTTGCCGATTTACGCGGGGTATTTCCTCGGCCGCGGGCAAACCTCCTGGGTCCGCACCGCACGATCCGGTTCGCCCTCACGCCTTTCCACGAAAGCCTCGCCATGAGTACCGCCACGATCGCTCCCCAGCGACTGCGTCACGTCCGCATCTTCGATATCGACATTGCCGCCGCATCATTGGCTGAGACTGCCGATCATGTCGTCGGATGGTTCGACGAATCACAGTTCGAAGCGCGATTCGTCGTCACTCCCAACGTTGATCACATCGTGATGCTGCGGGAGAACGAAGAACTCCACGAAGCCTATCGTACCGCCTCACTGGTCACCGCGGACGGTGCGCCGCTCGTTCTCGCCGCCCGCTTGCTGGGTCGACCGCTTCCCGAACGGGTTGCCGGATCGGACCTTGTGCCGGCGATCTTTGATCGCGCAAGCATCGAACGATCCATAACGGTGTTTTTGCTCGGGGCAGTTCCCGGTGTGGCCGCGCGGGCGGCGGAGCAAATTGAACTTCGATGGCCTCACGTGACCGTCGTGGGGACCGACAGCCCTCCCCTCGGATTCGAGCATTCCACAGCCGAGAGCGACCGGATTGTCGAGAAAATTGCTGAAGTCTCACCGGATGTCCTCGTGGTCGGGTTCGGGGCTCCGAAACAGGAGCTTTGGGTCGCCCGCCACAGCGACCGCATTGAGGCGAAGGCCGTGCTTTGCGCCGGGGCGACGATCGACTTTCTTGCCGGCGAAAAAATGCGGGCGCCACGCTGGGCCCAAAGGATCGGAATGGAATGGCTGCATCGGCTGGCGTCGGAGCCTCGCCGATTATTCAAACGATACTTTCGCGATGCCTGCGTTTTCCCACGCATCGTACTCTCCGAGTGGTTGCACCGGCCCACGACCTGACGTCCGTTTCGTCCACAATTCGTCTTCGATCAGATCGACGCAGACCTAAACCTGTCCGTTTTCGGGCAAGGCGACGTTTTCCGGCGCTTTACGATCGCGCCGGTGCTCCCTACGCTGATATAACCATCACGAGGGGACGGAATGAATTCGACATCTACGGTCGGCGATTCAGCCGACGACGCAGTCGGCGAGACCACTGCTGTGCAAAGGCCGAAGTGGATTCAGTCGAATTGGCAGCAACGGCTCGACCATATTGTCGAGACGATGCGCGAAATGAGCCGGCAGTCTGATCCGCAGGAGATGGTCCGCGCCTATGGCCGGCGGATGGCGGAAGTCTTTCCCGCGAATCGAAGAATTTCACTGAGCCGGCGCGGCTTGGACGAGCCGTATGTTCGGGTGACGCGATTCAGCGAGTGGGAAGAAGAAGTCAATCCGTGGAAGCAAAAAGACCAGTTGCCGTTACTCGAGGGCGGCCTGTTCGCTGACCTTATTTACGGTGAAAATCCGGTCGTAATCGACGAACTGGATGTCGATGCGGACGACCCGGCGGCGGAATTCCTCGATGGACAGCGTTCACTGATGGCGATTCCGATGCTCGATCGCGGCGCCGCGCTCAACATGGTGCTGCTGGCGCGGGACGAGCCAGCAGCGTTCGATCGAGAGGACTTTCCCGAGCATGTCTGGTTGGCCAATTTGTTCGGTCGGGCGACTCACAATCTGGTGCTGAACGATCAGCTTCGTGAGGCCTAT
This sequence comes from Stratiformator vulcanicus, assembly GCF_007744515.1. Lineage (NCBI taxonomy): Bacteria > Pseudomonadati > Planctomycetota > Planctomycetia > Planctomycetales > Planctomycetaceae > Stratiformator > Stratiformator vulcanicus. The sequence goes on along the minus strand of NZ_CP036268.1, from coordinate 3,713,782 downwards.
GAGATCGTCGACCGAGAACTGAAGGTCGTCGCCGACATTCAGCAAGCGTTGTTGCCAAGAGCAATGCCGGAGATCAAAAATCTGGAGGTCGCCGCCTATTACCGGACGTCACACCGAGCCGGTGGCGACTATTACGACTTCTTCCCGCTGCGTGATGGCAAGTGGGGAATCTTGATTGCCGACGTCAGCGGTCATGGCACCCCCGCCGCTGTCGTGATGGCGATCACACACAGCATCGCGCACATGTTTCCGACGGAGTCGGTCGATCCCGGCCAGATGCTTCAGTTCATCAACGAGCACCTTTCGAAGCGATATACCGGTGAGTTCGGAGCTTTTGTGACCGCATTCTACGGCGTGTTTGATTCGTCCAGCCGCAAACTGGTTTACGCCTCCGCCGGTCACAATCCGCCGCGATTACGGCGATGCGGACAGTCCGAGGTCAGTTCTCTGGACGGCGACCCGAACATTCCGCTGGGTTTGATGCCCGATGTCGAATACGCGAACAGCACGCACTATTTCTCGTCCGGCGACCGAGTCGTGTTCTATACCGACGGAATCACCGAGGCGATGAATGCCGATGGCAAACTCTATGGGCTCGGACGGCTCGATCACCTGCTAGAAGTCGGTTGCGGAGAGCATGCGCAAGCGATTGCCGACAACATTGCCGCGGATGTTGCCGAATATGCCGATGAAGAGACGATGTCCGACGACCGCACGCTCATCGTCGCGAACGTCAGGTAGCCTCCCGCCGCCAGCCACCAACGGGTTCTGTCGATTGAGACACATCATGGTTCTTGATCGCCGCGGCAGTGACGACCTTCGGCGTTCTGGCTCGATTCTCTGAGTTCCCCACCCGATGAAAAAATCAGAGGCATAGATTTCTGATCGAGAATCGAATTAGTCGGAGTGGATTGTGACGTTGACCGAAAACGACCTCGTCCTCGTGACCGGTGCGACCGGACTCGTCGGAAGCCATGTGGCAGAGGCGCTTCGCCGGCGCGGCGTCGCCGTGCGGGCACTCGTCCGGCGGTCCGCCGATGTCGCCCTGCTCGAAGAATGGGGTGTCGAACCGGCTTGGGGTGATCTCACCGATCCCATCGCACTGCAAGCCGCCGTGAAAGATGTCACGGTCATTGTTCATTGCGCCGCCAAAGTTGGCGACTGGGGACCGGTCGAAGACTATCGGGCGGTCAATGTGCGTGGGTTGGAAAAGTTACTGACCTTCGCCGAACAAACCGAAGCACTCAAGCGATTTGTGCAGATCAGTTCTCTCGGCGTTTACGAGGCCCGTGACCATCACGGCACCGATGAATCAACCCCGCCGAACGCTTCGGGAATCGACGGCTATACGCTGACGAAGTTCGAATCGGAGCAACTCGTTCTCGAACACGTCGAATCGCGCGATCTGCCAGCCGTCGTGTTGCGTCCCGGCTTTATCTATGGGCCCCGCGATCGCACCGTGCTGCCGCGGATCATGGAGAAAATTAAGAGCGGTCAGTTCGCCTTTCTTGGCTCCGGCGATCAACTGCTCAACAACACGAACGTGAAGAATCTCGTCGCCGCCGTGATGTTGGCGATCGAGTCCGATGATGTCGTCGGCGAGGTGTTTAATATCACCGACCAGCGCCTCGTATCGAAAACGGAATTCATCAGCACGATTTGCAAAGAGGCCGGCTACGAGATGCCGCAAAAGCACGTACCGCTCGGCGTCGCAAAGTTGTTGGCGAAGGGGATGGAAGGTGCCTGGCGACTGCTCGGTAAGAAAGAAGCACCGCTTTTGTCATTGGCGAAGTACAAATTTTTGGGTTTGAATCTCGACTTCAGCATTGAAAAGGCCAAGAGCCAGCTCGGCTATGCGCCCGCGGTGGAGTTTGAACAGGGGATGCGGGAAACGATTGCGTGGTTCCGTGACCAGCGGACGGCCGAGCCTCAGTCCGAGACCGTCGCCGCTTAAGGTCTTTGCGATTTATGCGACTCCGCTCCCTGAAGGCCTTTCACCTTCGCATTCCGCTTAAGAAAAAGATCGGACATGCCGGATATGTTCGGCGTGAGAACGATACGCTGATCGTTCGCGCCGAACTTTCCGACGGCACGGTCGGCTGGGGTGAAGGCTTGCCGCGACCATACGTAACCGGTGAGTCGATCGACGATGCTTGGTCGATGCTTCCAGAAATCAACGTGAAACCGCTCACCGGTGACTTCGAATCGCTCGCGGATGCCATTGGGCAGGTCGATTTGATAGAGCTGCCCGTCGCGCCGCCGGGCCGACGCGACTGCTTCGGCAATTCGGTTCGCTCCGCCATCGAAATCGCCTTTCTCGACGCCGCTTGCCGCTGCTTTAATGTTCCCTTCAGCGCCGTCACACAAGCACATAGCGTGACTGAACCGATTCGCACGTCGGTCGATGAAGTGCGTTACAGTATCGTCATTACGGCGATGAATCGATGGAAGGAGTGCGTCAACCCGTTGCTCTACCGGCTCTATGGGTTCAAGCAGTGCAAATTAAAACTTGGCTTGCCCGGCGTGGACGATATTGATTCGCTTCAACGCGTGCGGCGTTGGATCGGTCCGTCGATCGATATTCGTGTGGATGCCAACGAAGCGTGGGACGTTGCCTATCTCGCGCCGCACTTAAATGCACTGGGAGAGTCCGGAATCTCCGCCGTCGAACAACCCGTGCCCCATGATCAAATTGCAGGGCTGCGTAAAATTCGCGGACAGACAGAGGTACCAATCATGTTGGACGAATCGCTGTGCAGTGAGAGCGACGGCCGCCGCGCGATTGATGATGGACTTTGCGACGTCTTTAATATTCGACTCTCCAAATGCGGCGGAATCCTGAGAAGTCATCGGCTCGCCGTGCTTGCGCATCGGGCCGGGCTCTCCTATCAACTCGGTTGTATGGTCGGCGAGACGGGGATCCTTTCCGCCGCTGGGCGCCATTTCGCGACCTCCGTCGGCGGAATCCGCTATTTAGAGGGAAGTTTTGACCGATATCTCGTCAAAACGCCTCTGGTCAACGAAAACCTGACCTTCGGCCGCGGCGGCATCGCTCCTGCCTTGAACGCACCGGGGCTTGGTGTGACCGTTGATGAGTCCGCTATTCACCTCGCGGCCCGTCGGAGCTACGGCTTTACGGTTTAGTGATTCGGGTCGGCAAGTTAGAGTCTAAAAAGGACTCTTCGTTCTTCTTAACTCTGAACGAATTTATGAAACTCGAACATGTCGCGCTGCAGGTGCCGGATGCTCTTGCGATGGGCCGGTGGTATGCGGAACATCTCGGTTTGACATTCAAAGTCAATTCCACTGAAAAGCCCTTCGGACAATTCTTGCTTGACGAAAGCGGGACCGTGCTGTTGGAGCTATATTCGTTCGAAGACGTGCCCACGCCCGACTACAGCTCTGCCGACCCGCGCGTTGTGCATCTGGCATGGTTGTCTGACGATCTTGCCGCCGATGTCGACAGATTGGTCGCCGCGGGCGCAACGGTCCACGCCGCCCCCGCGACGATTGCGAACGGCGACGAAATTGCAATGCTCCGCGATCCTTGGGGCATCTGCCTGCAATTGGTGAAGCGGGCCCAGCCGTTTTTTTAGGCTTGAGCGAGCCCTCTTCTTCAAAACGGAGTGCGGCTGCACGCACTTCGGCAACATTGACTCGGCACGAGTGTGTTTGACCAAAGTCAATTTCTTCTTCGCAAATCGATGGCCATTCGATCAACGCGATCCGCGGGCAATGACATCCGCCGCATAATCGCGGGAACCGGCAATGTTGTTGCGTTCACGCTGAGGGGAATACTCTGTGCCCGCTGCGCAAATTTTGTGATCCGATCAGGCTGGATTGACGTTCGGTGAGTGTGCAAGCTCACGCGTGTCCCACAATCGCAACGTGGAGACGCGTTTTCTTGAATTCGCGCCGACACCGATACGCGTCCCCGATCGAAAATGGATCAGTTCCTCACCGCCCTACTCTCGCCGGCCACGCTGCCCGGAACCGTCCTGCTCGGACTTTGCCTGGCTTATTGGTCATTCGTGATTGTCGGCGCGGTCGACCTGGACATGTTCGACATCGATCTTGATCTCGATTTGGACCTTGAGTTCGATGCGGAACAGGCGGCCCCCTCGGTCGCGGATTGGGGCGCGCTCTCGCTGAAGTTTCTGAATATTGGTGATGTTCCGCTGATGATTTGGCTGACCGCGTTCGGTCTGTCGTACTGGACCGCTTCGATGCTGATTGATCAGGGAGTGAATTATGACCTCGCATGGATTCCGATCTTAGGAGCGATTGCGAGGGCCTTCGCGCTCGGCGTTGTTGGCGCCAAGGTGATGACCCAGCCGCTGCGAGGAAAATTCAAAGAGGTGGAAACCATCGACGCCGGAAAGTTAATCGGTCGGCGGTGCGAGGTGGAGACCTCAATAGTAGATAGCGACTTCGGTCGCATCCGCATTAATGAAGACGGAGCGCCCCTAATGCTCAATGCACGAACGCATGGAGAGCCGATCGCAAAAGGTAGCGCGGCGACTGTTGTTGACTACGACCCCGAACAGCGACTTTACTGGATCGAACCTGTACCGCTTAAACCGAACGACGGGCCTGCGTCTCAGGGTGAACCGGAGAACTCCTAATGCTTTCGACAATTCTCGCGAACCTGACGTTCGCCCAGGCATGGCTTGAAACGGGCACCTTGGTGACCGGTTTGGTTGTGCTCTTCGTGCTGATCATCGGCATCATGGCCGTGCTCTCAATGTTCTCAAAGTTCTATCGCAAGGTAGGACCCGAAGAGGCGATCATCCGCTCCGGCCGCGGCGGTCTGAAGTCTGCCACGGGCGAGGGCATCTGGGTCATTCCCGTGCTCCACATGGCCGAGCACATGGACCTTTCGGTTAAGCGGATCGAAATCCCGCGAAAAGGTGCGTCGGGTCTAATCTGTAAAGACAATGTGCGGGCAGATATTGAGGTCGCATTCTTCACACGCGTGAACAACACGCGGGAAGATATCCTGCAAGTCGCGCAGGCACTCGGTTGCCGAAGGGCGAGCGACAAGCAGGCTCTCGTCGAACTGTTCGACGCAAAATTCAGCGAAGCATTGAAAACAGTTGGTAAGCATTTCGACTTCGTCGAGCTTTATACAGAGCGTGAGAAATTCAAAGAAGAAATCCTCCGACATATCGGGACCGACCTCAACGGTTATATTCTCGACGACTGCGCGATCGATTATCTGGAGCAGACTCCGGTCGAGTTCCTGAATCCGCAAAATATTCTCGATGCCGAAGGTATTAAGAAGATCACGGACCTTACGGCCCGTGAACACGTCCTTTCAAACAGCATCACCCGCGAAAAAGAAAAGACGATCAAGAAGCAGGATGTCGAGGCATCTGAGGCGATCTATCAGCTTGAACGCCAACGCGTCGAAGCGGAAGAGCAGCAGAAGCGGGAAATCGCGTCGATCACCGCCCGCGAAGAAGCCGCAGCGAAACAGGTTGAGGAAGAAGAACGCCTGCGATCCGAGTCGGCACGAATTAAGACACAGCAGGAAATCGACGTGGCGGAAGAAAACCGCATGCGTCAGACCATCGTCGCTGCCAAGAGCAAGGAGCGGACTGACGCTGTTGAATCGGAACGAGTTAAGAAAGATCAGCAACTCGAGCAGACCGAGCGCGAGAAGGTCGTGGGCCTTGCCGATATCGAAAAAGAGAAGGCGATCGAGGTCGAAAAACGTAATATTCAAGATGTCATCCGCGAGCGCGTGGTCGTTGAGCGAGCGGTGGTCGAGGAAGAGCAGCGAATTAAAGACACCGAAGAATTCGCGACGGCTGATCGTCGAAAGAAAGTGGCCGTAACGCTCGCCGAGCAGGAAGCTCAGGAATCTTTAGTCAAGCGGGTCAAGGAAGCCGAAGCCGAGCGGCAGGCGGCCGAACAGACGGCCGAGCAGATCGTCGTCGAGGCCGAAGCCCAGCGGAAAAGTGCCGAGAAAGAGATGGAATCTTCGAAGATGCTTGCCGAAGCGACGCGAGCGCAGGAAGCCGCTTCTGGCTTGGCTGAGGCCGAAGTTATTTCGGCAAAAGCGACGGCAAAGGAGAAAGACGGCTTGGCCGAGGCATCGGTCATCGAGAAAAAAGCTGTTGCCGAAGCTAAAGGCCAGGAAGCCAAGGCCGATGCGATTCAGAAAGAAGGTACGGCCGAGGCGACCGTCATGCAGCAGAAGTTCGAGGCCGAAGCGACCGGCATCGAACAGAAGGCGGAAGCAATGAAACTGTTCGACGGCGTCGGTCGCGAACATGAAGAGTTCAAATTGCGGCTTAACAAAGACAAGGATATCGAAATCGCCGCGATCGATGCTCAAGCCCGCATCGCCGACTTCCAATCGAAGATCGTCAGCGAAGCCCTCCGCACCGCCCGCATCGATATCGTCGGCGGCGAGACCGAGTTCTTCGATAAGATCGTCGACAGCATTAAGAGTGGAAAGGCCGTTGATCGCTTCGTCAACAATAGTGAAACGATCAGCGATATTAAGAATACGTTTTTCAACGGCAACCCGGACTACTTCACTGAGCGACTGGGCGAGTTTGTCGAGAAGTTCAATGTAAGCTTCGAGGACGTTAAAGACCTTTCGGTGTCGGCGTTGATCTTCGATCTGCTCGGACGGGCCAAGTCGGACGATGATAAGAGTGCGTTGAGAAATATCCTCGACGCCGTCCGTGGCTCCGGCGACGGAGACAAGAAAGTTGCGGCACTCGGACTGGGGCTCGCCGATAACAAGAACTGATCTTGGATGCTGTCAGTTGAGGGCCATCGGCTCTCAGCGATCAGCTTTCATCCTTAGCGCGAACGAGTCTGAGTCATTTCGGCTATCATCGCGATCGTTTGCAGACAGCCGACCGCCGATAGCCGACAGCCGTGAAACATGTCCGAATCGACGAACGAGCCGCAACGCCAACTCGAACGCGGGACTTACGAGATCCTGCGGGGACGGCTGCAGGCGCAAGGGAAAGAACTGCGGCAGCGGCTTGCAACTCTGAACGAGCGCCGCAAAGAAATCTTCGGCTCGGTCGATGTCGAATTGGTCGGCACGGAGCGGATCACAACCGACCACAATTGCTTTCCCCGTGACATCGTCGCGATCGGCGATCAACTGCTGTTCGGTTACAACGTCCATTTCGGATTAAAGACCGAACGCAATCTCGTCGATGTCTTCGCGCAGTATAAGTTCCGTGAGGGTGGTTTTCATACCGAGTCTCTGTCTCTGCTCTCCGGCGACGACTTCGCAAAAGACTTCCGCGACATCTATCGCTATTACAAAGATGCTCGCTTCGCACGCTTCGTCACAAAGGGGCCTCACCTTTTCTTGCAAATGCAGGTCGGCAAGAGTGCGACAGATTTCAAGACACTGAAGTGGCTCAATCGCGGGGGCGAGTTTCGCTACCTCGACAATCGCAGCGACCACGAGGTCAAGGACCCGCCGCAGCACGAATTCGAGTGGAAGCGGACGACGCGGGAACAGCACATTCACGGGCTCCATCCGCACGTTAATATTCTTGATCGGGTCTTTGTGGAGACAGTTGGTGGTGACCTAACGGTTAAGGTCGAAGACAATACCGATAGCGGTGAGGGAATCTACGCGGAGCCGGTCGATAACCCTGACCAAGTTCTCGACGACGCGGAAATACACTACGCCACGGTCGGAAATCTGATCTTAATGCGTGTGCGACCGTATCAAGAGCAGGAGTTTCGATATCTTGTTTTTAACGACAAGCAGAAGCAGGTCACCCGTATCGATGCGATTGCCAATGCGTGCGTACTGCTTCCTGAAGATCAGGGCCTGATCTTCCCGAACGGTTACTATTTGCAGACCGGCGACTACAAGACATTCGACGGTATTCCTTCGGGGACGCGATACCGGCAGCGGATTTTGTCCCCAAACGGTGAGGACTTCCTCTATGTCTTTTATGAGCCGCTGGACGGAACCTACGTGCTGTTGCGTTACAATCTGATCGCGCAACAGGTCGATACGCCTTTAATCTGCAACGGCTTTACCGTATTCGATGGCGGTGAACTGATTTGCTTTAAAGCACACGAAGAGCCGCAGAAGCATCACGCAATTCAAATTTGGCAGACCCCTTTTTCGTCCGAAGCGATTTCGACGCCCGAGGTGACCGAATCGTTTCTCGGCAAAATCGGCAACCGGGACCTTGTCCGTGGCATGGGCGAGTGCCAGGAAGTACTCAGCCTGCTCGACAAGGACGACAGTTACGAAAATCTCTATGTCGATCTCGTTCGAACCACGACCGACATTATTGACTCTTACTTCTGGATTGGACGCGAAGAAGCGGCTGATTTAAGAGTACCGCTTGACGGAGTTCGAGATGCCGCCCAATCGGCGATCGATGAATACGAAAAGGTTGTTCGCATTCGCCGGACGACCGAAGAGCGGACGTTGGCGGCGCGGCAGAAGGTCGATCAGATTCGCTCGTCGATCGGTCGGCGACGCTTTGATGAGATTCAGGATTTCGTCGACACGCTCGGCGAACTCCGGGCTGCCCGCGGCGAGGTCATCGGGCTCCGCGATCTTAAGTATGTCGAACTTGATCTTGTCGATGAGTTGGAGCGGTCACTCGTCGATCAGGCAGAAAGCGTTTCTCGGCGAACGGTCGAATTCCTGCTGAAGGACGATGCACTCAAGCCCTTCATTGCCGCCATCCAAGAGGCGTCTGAGGGAGTTCCGCAGCTTGAGACCGTTGCGGCGGCAAGAAGTCTCGGAGAGCGAATCGACAAGACGGCTTCTGAATTAGAGATGCTGATCGAAGTTGTCAGCAACCTCGACATTGATGACGCGACGAAGCGGACGCAGATCATCGATGATATCTCATCGGTCTTTGCTTCGGTGAATCGCACGCGGTCGAGCTTAAAAAACCGCCGGCAGGAATTGGCCTCAGTCGAGGGGCGGGCTGAGTTCGCCTCGCAGATGAAATTAATCTCGCAGTCGGTGGCGGGCTATCTCGACGTCGCCGACACGCCCGAACGCTGTGACGAGTTTTTGACGAAACTGATGGTGCAGCTAGAAGAACTCGAAGGCCGCTTCGCCGAGTTTCCCGAATTTATTGGCGAAATCTCATTAAAGCGGGAAGAGATTTATGATGCGTTCGAATCGAGAAAACTGTCGCTGGTCGAGGCTCGAAACCGTCGGGCAAATTCATTGGCGGAAGCCGCCGATCGGATACTGAAAGGTGTAAAGAACAAATCCGACAGCTTCGATTCGATTGCCGACATCAACGGCTATTTCGCGTCCGACTTAATGGTTGGCAAGGTCAGAGATGTCATCAAGCAACTCAGTGAGTTGGGAGATGCGGTTAAATCGGGCGACATCCAAAGCCAACTGAAGAGTGCTCAAGAGGATGCCGTCCGGCAATTAAAGGACCGCAAGGAATTGTTCGTTGATGGTCGAAGCGCAATCCGATTTGGCCGGCATCGCTTCAGCGTCAATACGCAGCCGCTCGATTTGACGATCGTTCCGAAAGACGATCAGATGCAATTGCATCTGACTGGGACAGGCTTTTTTGAACCGATTGATGATGAAGACTTTCTCAAAACCCGTGACGTGTGGGGGCAGGACACCGTCTCTGAAACGAAAACCGTCTATCGAGCGGAATTCCTCGCGTATTTGATGGCGGGTGAGTTAACCGCCGAGGGCGAGGACGCCGTGCGTAGGGTGCTCGACGAAACGCACGAAGACCGCGTGGAGCGTGTCGCGAAGTTTATGGCGCCGCGTTACAGCGAGGGTTATCAAAAAGGCGTGCATGACAAAGACGCGGCGCTGGTTCTTGAGACGTTTTTCAAAACAGCGCGGCACCTTGACCTTTTGAGGTACCGCAGTCGAAGCAGAACCGTGGCTGAACTCGTCTGGGAGTTCTTCGTTCCGAAGCGGGACCGGTTGCGCGCCGAAGCCCAGTTAAAGGGCGTCGGAACGGTCGATCGAGCCTTCAGCGCATCCCGTAAACAGAACGCCTATCGCGACACTGTGCGGGAGGTGTTTGATACGGCGTTGGCGCTGTCAGAATTGGAAGAATTTCTCGCGATTGAAGGCCACGATCGCAGTGAAGCGATCGATTACCTTGTCGACGTGCTTGCCGCGGGGCGACCGTTTGCAATCGCGGCTGGAGCCGAAACACTGGCAGAACACTTTAAGGCGTCCCTCAGACATCGGGGGACCGAAGACGAGTTCCGTGCGTCGACAGATCCGCTGAAGAAGTCAGTTGCTGACCTCTATCGACTAACGCTCGATTGGGTCGAGGCGTTCGCTCTTCAAGAAGACGAGCGACTTGAGTTTGTTGAAGAAGCCGCCCTGCTCCTCTTAAATTCAGGCGCGCCGGGGAGCATCGCCGATCGTGTGATTAATGCTGATCCTGCCGCGACGGTCAAAGGGCTGGTCGGTTCTCATCAATTAATCGAAAGCGGCGAGTATCAATTTCACTATAATAACTTCGTGCGGCGACTTGAGCAGCATTCCAATGTTGTCGCCCCGCTGTTTCGCTCATTCGGTGAGCAAAAGAAGGATTTGGTAGACGCCTACCGGGATGATCTCAGGTTGGAAGAATTCCGGCCGCGTGTGTTGACGTCTTTCGTGCGGAACCGGCTGCTGGACGAAGTATATCTGCCGCTGATCGGCGACAACTTCGCCAAACAGATCGGCACGGCTGGAGACGACACGCGGACCGACCGCATGGGGTTGCTGCTGCTTGTCTCGCCCCCGGGCTATGGCAAGACGACCTTAATGGAGTACGTCGCCAATCGGCTTGGCATCATCTTCATGAAGATTAATGGCCCGGCACTCGGCCATAGCGTGACCGCAATCGACCCGATGTCGGCAAACAATGCCGCAGCACGCGAGGAACTGGAGAAACTCAACCTCGCATTCGAGATGGGCGACAATATCTTAATTTACCTTGACGACATTCAGCATTGTCACCCGGAGTTTCTCCAGAAATTCATCAGCTTGTGCGACGCTCAGCGAAAAATTGAAGGCGTGTGGAAGGGCGAGAGCCGACAGTACGATTTTCGCGGCAAGAAGGTCGCCGTTGTCATGGCGGGCAATCCCTACACGGAGAGTGGTGAGCAATTCAAGATTCCCGACATGCTCGCCAACCGGGCCGATATCTATAACCTCGGCGAAATTATCGGTGACAACGGCGACGCTTTTGAGTCAAGTTATATTGAGAACTCACTGACATCGAATCCTACCCTTGCTCCGCTAGCGACGGCGTCTCGAAAGGACATCTACGGCATCATGCGGGTGGCCGACCGCGGAAATGCTGACGGCGTTGAATTCGAAGGAAACTTCTCGCCTTCCGAACTTAACGAATATGTTGGCGTGATGCGAAAACTGCTTCGCGTGCGTGACGTCGTGCTCAAGGTCAATCAGGAATATATCAGATCGGCTGCGCAGGCGGATGACTATCGGACGGAGCCTCCTTTCCTGCTGCAGGGTTCCTATCGCAATATGAACCGCATCGCTGAAAAGATCGCGGCGGTCATGAACGATGAAGAAATGAAAACATTAATCCTAAGTAATTATCAAAACGATGCGCAAACATTGACCTCCGGGACCGAGGCGAACCTTCTGAAGTTTAAAGAGTTGATGGGTTGGCTGACAATCGACGAGCGGCAGCGGTGGGAAGACATCAAGCGGACATTTAAAGAAAATGTGAAACTTCGAGGAGTCGATCCCTCCGACAGCGCGGGACAGGTCATCGCTCAGTTGACGTTGCTTGGCGACGGATTAAGGGAGATAGAAAAGGCGGTGGGCGAAGGAGCGGCCCTTCTCGCGAAGCCGGAGGATGTGGACGCGACGGTCGATTGGGACGCCAGAATCACGCCGCATCTTGAACAGTTGCACGGTTCGATTCGGTCCGTCGGCGAAACGTTCGGATCTGTGATGGAAAAGACCGCGAGTTCGGCTCCGGCGACCGTCCCTACGCAAAACGGCAATAATGAAGAGTTGATGCAACTGCTGCGGGATGAAATTCGACTGGTGCGGGAGTCGATTGCAAATGCCGCGGTTGCGACGGCCGTGCCCGAGGATGTTGAAGCGGATGATGAAGACGAGAAATCAGCTCCACCCAAGCCGATGGCGGGGCCGGCGTCCGTCGTGGACAATGCCGACGATGCACCGAGTGGATCAATCACCGTTGTGAATAAGATTCCGCCGACGCTGTTAAATGTGCTCGTGGAGCAATTTCGGCTCATGGAAAACTGGATGAAGCCGTTGATGGAGATGTCGCTCTCCGAGCGACGCGAACTCAAGGATCTCGAAAATGGCCTGCGGGAATGTTTGAAAGATTATGAGCGGCTGCTCGGGCGGTTAAAGACGGCGCGGCGCAAGAAACGGCGGTCGAGAGGGGCGAGCAGTCCCGATGAATCCTCCGAAGCTTAATCAAACAGCCCGTCGAGGGCACGGTTAATTCCGTCGCCCACGCCGTCGAGTCCGCGTCCGATCGACTCTTGGAGTTTCTGAGCGCCGACCTGTTGCATTAGATTATTCAGAAACGTCGGCTCGACCCTCGGTTGGGAGAATGAACCACGAAGTGGGACCGAGACCGTTTGACCTTTGAGTGCGGCGGAGGGGCCGTCGTCTTTCACCCAGCGGTCCTGAACGGGAACCGACGCGACGATGTCGAGGCGGCCATCAGTTGTTACGGTTCCTCTCGTCTGGATGGTGAGATTGTCACCGGCCCGCACGATAAATCGGTCATGCGTGACGGCACCGTTTGCCAGGCGGAAAACGACCTTTTGCGGGGGCAGCTTCAGGGGGGGAAGCGGCTCGGCTTTTATCCGGCCGACCGATAGGATTCGGCTGACATCGCGAACGGTGTTTGAGAGCGAAGTCGCCAGGCCTCCCTGCGTGACGGTTCCGGAATGCACTTCAATCGTACCGGCGGCACGCCCGGAAGAAATATTGTTCAGCGGTAATTGTGCCTCCGCCAACGCGAGGGAAAAGCTGCCGTTCAATTCTGCCGCGTCGGCGACGAGCGGGGCGATATATTTAAGCCAGCCGTTGGCGACCTGGCGTGTGATTTTCATCCGTTCGACAAGAGGGCCGGGCGTCATCGACAGCACCGGCTGAGACGACTTGAGGTCGATATCACCGCGGCCGAGAAGTTTTCCCTGACTCAAACGCATTTCGAACGGCGTGATCGATGCCGTGCCGTCTTTTAATATCACATCGAGTTCGGCGGGCCCGGCTTCCAAACCATAGAATCGTCCGCTCGACCAACTTAAACCGGCTTCGGCCTGCAATTCTGGGGAGACAAGCGCATCGGCCGGTGGAACCAACGGTCCGCGGATAAAGAAGGGCTTATTGGTCCTGCCAACGAAAGCGACTTCTCCGCCGACAATCTTTGAGAGCGCCGGGCCGAGCGTCGCAGTGTCCAACTTAACTTGACCTGAGATGTCGGCGATTGCTCTGCCCGACACTTCGTTAATTATGCCGTTGAACGTCGCCGCCCCCTCCGGCAATTCGATGCTACAGTCAATTAGCTCCGCGGAATCGACTTGCGATACGAGTTTCGCGGTCCCACGTAACTGTGCGAGGCGACCGCTCCATACGGTTTCCCAGTTGCCGGCAGGCATAGCCGACGCGGTTTGAGCGAGGCGAGAGACGACCGGGTTCTCGACATTCATCTGCCACTGCATTGCGGGGCCCGACGTATCATGTTCGAGCGCGACTCGCCCTTCCCCAACGCCGGAAATCCAATAGGGAGGTGATTTCGAGGCTGTATAGAACCATTGGCCGACGCGCCCGACGGAGCCGCGAAATAAAGCGACTGCAACAACCCGCGCGCCATTCGGCTCAGGGACATACTCGAAGTTCTTAATTCGTGCGGACAGGGAACTGCTGATCCACACGGTTTCCGGGGCTCTAATCCGACCCGTGAGGCGATCGATGACGGCCGATGTCTCTACTTCAACACGGCGATCACGGATGGCGAGTTGGGGCGTATCAAGAGCAAAATCATTCGCATTCAGCTTCGCTTCGATCAAGGACAATTCCGTTGGCGTAATGCGAAGCTCTGAAGTGAGCTCTCCCGTTCCTTTTACCTTTAGGGAATCGTCCGGCATCCAGGGTTTAGCCCGATCGTGCCAGCGGGCAAGATTTCCGGACAGTTTCAACTGAAATGACTGCGGGGCATTTCGGTCTGTTAATGTCAGGGGCGACAGAAGAGTCAGGTCAAGTTCATCTCCGGATGCTTCGAGGCGACAGGTCAGCGACTCGATAGTGTCAAAGCTCTGCCCTTCGGGATAACCGCTGAACTTTGTATCGAAACCGATCCGCGGCTCGGCAAGCGATAAGTCGCCCCAAACCAGTTTCAGGTTACGGCCGATGCCGTTGGCGGCCACCGTCGTCACGCCTTTGTCAGAAGAGCGTTCGAATCCGAGGTCCGCTGCGATGACCCCTGACAATTGGTTGTCGCCGAAGCTGACGAATCGTTCGAGCTCTGAACGTAGTCGATCCAGGTCGCAATCCATCTTAATCGTCGCGCCAGATTCCGATCCTGAACCATCGGCGTTAAGAAAAGCGGAACGGCAAACCAGCCGGTCGATTAAGAATCGCCCATTTGTCGAACTTGCATCGGCGATTAGTTCAAATGGCTTTTGCCAGCGAGTCCCGTTTTGTGAGACCAAGTCGGTTACATTCAATCGTGTCGACCATTCGCGACCGTTCGTAGTTTCTTCAGAACTGTAATTGAATCGGACTGATCCGGAATCGAGTGATTCTTTCAGGCGAAGTGTCCGACCAAGCATATCGGAGGTTCGTGCCAAATCGATCGACCCGGACCAATTGAAGTCCTGATTCGGCGCGTTGGCGAGCAGGTCTCTTAAGAGATTTTGCGGATCAAGGTTCGGGAGTTGTTGCGTGCCGTCGATTTCGCATTTGGCGATATCACTTTCGAGAGCGACGTCTCGGAAGTGAAGCCGCCCATTTTTTGCGGTTAATTCGCCGAGTAGTCGGCATTTGCTGAGGGTCAGTCGGTCTCCTTCAGCCAGCGGGCCGCCTCTGGCGATCAAACGTGAAACGTCGATCTGTCCTTCGACCGACAATTGAGCCGCTGTGTTCTCTGTTGCGGGGACCGCCGCACCGCTGAGCCGCCCGTCGAGCGTGCCAAACAACTCACCGTCAATTCCAAGCCGATCGAACGCTGGCAAAGCGGCTGCCAGCGGAATGTCTTCTGCCGAGAATTGTGCCGCCCGCGCTGTCACGTTGGTAGAACCGACTAATTGGAATTCATCTTGAGCGGTGTCAACCGGCTGTTCGGAATCTTGAAATGTGATCTTAAGTTGGCCATGTTGTTCGCCGTCGGAAACTCGCGCCGACGCGCTGAGTCGCGTCGGATCGAAGACGCCGCGCGGCCAAGTGAAATCGGCGTCAATGGCGTCCAATTGCGTGACGCGGGTCCCGAGTCGTGACGTCAACGAGATCGTTCCGTTTTCGACGATCACACGACCGGCCGGAATCGTCCCCCCTTCCCCTTCCAGCAGAGGCGCCAATGCGTCCTCTAATTCGCTTCCGCCGGGACGGATCGCGCTGGTTACGACCGGATCGAATAGTGCAACGGTTCCGATGTCGGTCGGGTCGAGAATCAACTTCCAGAGCGGCTGCCGCAGTTCAATCGTCTCGGCCCGGAAAACGTCAAGATCAGCAGATCCACGCAGCCGAACGCGGTCGGCTCGAATTCCATTGAGCCAGCCCGCCGAGACATTTCCGATTTGCAATCGGCTTCGCACCTCGGCGGGAAAGATTCGCTCCAGCACTGCTTCGCGCAGCGCGGTGCGGGCGACGATTTCCGGCGCGAACCAAATTCCTCCGGCAAGCACGATCAGAAAGGCCGGGCCCAACCAAGCAAATCGGCTCCGACTGGGCACCGACTCGCCTTCGGGAGAGTCAGAAACCGCATCGGATTTCCGAATTGGTGGCTTCTTGGTTTTTTTTGGCGGCTCGCTCTTGTTCGCTGTGTCTTCGGGCGAATTTTCAGAGCGGTCGCGTTTTGGTCGACGGGCCAAAAAACTTGCCTCGCATCGCGCGCGTGGTATCTGATCTTTAGACAGCTTCGGTCACGATCGGTCAGAACTTGCCCTGATCTGGTCACGAACAAAGATGAATATCGTGTGAGGGTCGGACTCAGACCGGTTGCGGATGTTGCGTCGAGGTTGCGGGCGGGGTATCGTTTTTTGAACGAGCCACGGGGGCAACCGACGCTCCCCGTGCAACCCACCGCCCCGCGTTCGAATTGACTTCGCCAACTGGCCGATGTCAGCCGTTCGCTCCCAAAGGCATTGGTTTGCGAACCCAAACCGCACCAACACGGTCCACACCGTCACAGAGCGGGACGACAAGCAGCGGCACGACGACTAGTCGGGCCGCAACGGAGGACGACGCCGAAGGGGCGTGGCTTCCGCGGGTTCGCGAATTCCTTATTCGTCTTCGCTTTGACTCGGCGCTAGAATTCTTCAGCGGAAGAATCAGCCGGCCCCCTGTCCTCGATCGCACGGAGTTTCCGTCACGATGGCGACTGCGGTATTAAAACAACCCACACTGGTCCTGAACCGGAACTGGCAGCCTGTCGGCGTTGCCAGTGTCGCCCGGTCGCTGGTTATGTTGTGGAACGACACGGCCCGGGTCGTCGATCCACGCGACTTCCAGCTTTACACCTGGGATGACTGGACGCGCCTGCGGCCCGAAAGCGACGAGCCCGTCGTCAGGACGGTCCGCTTCGAGATCAAAGTCCCGGAGGTGATCTCGCTCACGAAGTACGACAAGATGCATCGGCGGACGGTGCCGTTCACGCGGCGGAACCTGTTCCGGCGGGACGAGTTCACCTGTCAGTACTGCGGATCGACGCCGGGAACCAGCGAATTGACGATCGACCACGTCTTGCCGAAATCGCGGGGCGGCCACACTTCGTGGCAGAACTGCGTCTTGGCCTGCGTGCGGTGCAATCATCGCAAGGCGGATCGGACCCCGAAGGAAGCCCACATGCCGCTCAAGAGCGGCCCCAAGCAGCCTTCCTGGAACCCGGTTTACTCGGCGAAGAATGTCCGTATCGAAAGCTGGGACCGATTCCTCAGCGAGGCGTACTGGAACGTCAACCTCGACGAGAATTAAAGGGCATTTTGAATGCCCTCAAAGCCCACGGGGGGGCAGTCCGTGGGCTTCCTTTTGCGCTCACGACTTCGCTTGCGCCTCCAACTCATCAATTCGCCGCCCGATCTCCTCGGCCTCGGCGGTGAGCTGCGACGCCTTCACGACGTCACCATTGCGCTGAATATCACGGGCCTCCTCCATCTTGCGCATGTACTCCTTGCGAAGCTTGGCGATGGGGTCGGTTTTGAATAGTCCGAACATCGATGTCCTCCGGGTGGGTTGGGTGGAGGATTGTAGGCAATAAGCCCAATCCGTCTGCCACCGAACGTCTTCGCGTTGAAAATCGGCTGACGGGCCAAGTAGAGGCAGGCGTGGCGTTGAAGGACGACCAAGCCCGACGATCACGCTATCTGTTTTGATGCCGCTCGATTTTCACTGTACGAATTGATTGACATCGTGGGCGGTAGAGGTTCACACTTAAACATGGACCGGACTGTCGGAGGATTCGCCGCTAACTTCGGGGAAGACGGCTACCGCATCCGAACCAGTGCGGTAACTCTTTGGCCGCAGCGATGTTCGGACGGTAATGGCCGACACACATATACTTAAGCGCAGAGGGCGCGGCGTGCGGAGCCAGGCCGATCTCGGCGATTTTCGTAAACGATAACATGTGCACGTTATTCAAGATGATTTTTGACAAACACTATTTACCCGCCTTTTCAAAACTCAATGCCATCACAGAAATTCCGCGAATCCTTACGTTGGATATTGTCTGAATCCGGACAATTGGTTCGCGTTGAGTCATCAGGAACAACGTTTATACGGTCGCTTGAGGGAGGCGAATGGTGCGTTGGCACGTTGGATAATGATGATTCGATTGTTGACGAAAAATGTCATACCGACGTAAATGATGCAATTAACGACTATATCTACCGTGTGACCGAACGGAACGATTGGTAATTTCTCCAAGCCGAACAAAAACCCTACTGTTTCACTCCTTTGGGTTGGCGGCGGGTGGCTGAGGACGGGCGCGTCTGAGATTGCGGCTTCGATCTTGTCGTGGAGTTAACTGGAACAAGCCGACCGCCTGCCTCCAGTGGTTAAGATCAACAAGCAATGCCAACTTCACCCCGCGCTCACTGGGGGCGGCTCTGCGAGACCGTCCCCAGCCACCCCGCCGACTATAGGCCCAAAAATATAAATGACTGTTGATGACGCGTTTGAAAAGTTTCGAACGATGGTACTCGCCCATGGCGGGACTCTTAGAGAAATAACCGGCGATGCGGCTGACAACCGGGGGTGCATAGCAACTCTCAGAGGTCGGCCATGCCTGCGACTCACTTGGCGCGGGCACAATCGCATCTTGCGGCTAGATATTTCACACGGCCCGATTGATGGATCAGCAGTCTTCTGGGAGGATGCAATCCAAGCGTCACTCGTCGAAGATTCATTATTTGTTGACACCGATGATTTCAGCTTTGGTGACGCTATTGCGAACGGACTTGGAGCCTAATCCGCTATCTGCTTTCCCCTGAGGAATATTGATGACGGCGCCACGTCAACTCAAGATCGACACCGCGTGCGTCGTCCGATTTGTGGCGTTCGGCATTGTGATGGGCGTTGCGAACATCGTCCCCTACGTGCTCACCCGTGGGGCATACGAAACAGATGGAATCGAAATCGCAGGCTTCCCATTTCGCTGCTAACAGATGGGCGGGATTGCCGGCGTATTGTGGTTCAATCCTTGGGCCATGGCGGGAAACGTTGCGATTGCCGTGATGGTGTCCGGCGTGGCAACGTGGGTTTTTCGAGATGGAATATTGGAGACTCTTTGGAAGTGGAGGTGCCTTACGCCGAATAACCGGGCGATGCACGAGAGTTGACGATCGCGTAGGATTTTGAGGGCCGCATATTGCCGGGGCCATTTTCATCTCTGGATAGGGTGGTTCGAGTCAGAGTGCCTTGAGAACCTGGACGTGACCGGTCGCTCCGATAAGCAATTGCGTTACGATAAACGGCAACCGATGCCTCGCGCACGCTAGTGGCGGCTCTTCGAGACCGTTCCTCGGCCACCTGCCAGGGCTTCAATGATGTGTTGATCTTAAAGGCAAACGCATGACGAATGAGCTATTCTGGGACATGATCGCTAAGTCGAAGTCAGCTTCTGATGGCGACATGGACGCTCAGGCTGAAGAGTTACGGCGTCAGCTATCGCACCTATCTGCTGAAGAAATCGTTGATTTCGAGCGGGTCTTCGGGGAGTACGCCGACCGGGCGTATCGCTGGGACCTTTGGGGGGCTGCTTACATCATCGGCGGCGGTTGTTCGGATGATGGATTTACCGACTTTCGCAGCTGGCTGATCTCGATGGGGCGCGTGGTCTACGAGGAAGCGATCGCGAACCCGGACTCGTTGGCAGAGATTAATCTCGGCCCTGATGCCGAAGAAGATACGTTCTTTGAAGAGTTCGCCTACATTGCCTGCGAAGCCTACGAGAACAAGACCGGTTCGGAGATGCCGGACCCGCAGCGAAGTTACTCGTCCGATCCTGCAGGCGACCCGTGGGAAGAGGACGGCGACGACCTGCAACGCCGCTTCCCCAAGCTGTGGGCCAAGTACGGGGAGGCTTAACTATCTGCAAGGTAAAGCATTGCTCTGGCGTATTTTAAGACGGCCCCCGTTGCCCGCGATCGTTCACGGCGGCTCTTTGGGACCGTCTCCAGCCATCCGTCGGAACCTCGGTGATATGAACGACGACGACGGCACTCAATTTCGCGGCCCGACCATCGGCACTCAGGTGTTCTCGATTTTCATTGCAATGATCGTTGGCGTGTTCGTCGCGATAGTAACCATCCTGTTTTTTGAAATGCTATTCCGAACAAATAAAGAGGCGATGCTCGTCGCGTTAGTTTTTGCCGTAATACTTGGATCGGGTTACGGGCTTAGATTACGTCGAGTAGCGCTCAGGTCCGCGAAAGATACCAGAGTTAATCAGTCTGACTGAACGGAGGCCCTCACCCATACATCCTCGCCAGTTCTCTAACCTCATCCAGCGCGTCATCCACATCGGTCACCGCGACGTTTCGCTGCCGGCCGGCTTTGTCGCAGGTGTTGAGTAACATTAATTCTTCGTAGTTTTCTGACTCCGCTAAGCGGCGGCGGGCTCTGGTGCCGAGGGTGCCGTCTCTTAATTGGTGGGCCTCCATGTGGTGGGCGATCAGCCAGGCGGTGCGTTCGGTGATGGAGTCGTCGAGCGCCTCCAATCCGGCTTTCACATGGTCGTGCGGGTCGATCGCTTTGCCGACATCGTGTAAGAGCGCGGCGAGTTGGAATTCCTCATCATATGGCAGTTCATCTTTGGCGAGGTCGTAGACCTGCAGGCTGTGCGTGAGGGCGTCGCCTTCGGGGTGATACTTGCGGCTTTGGCGCACGCCTTCGAGGGGCAGCAGCAAGCTGCGATAGATGTGAAAGCGATCGACGTCGCTCTCCAATTGCTCCAGAGCCGACTCGGGATCGAAGTCGGGGTCTTCCTCGGCTAGGAGGGCTTCCAGTTCGGGAATGGTTGCCCGGTCCATGGTCCGCCCCGTGATGGAACTCTTAAACGGGTAGCTTGCTTTGTCGGTGGGGTAGACGGTCAGTTCGATATCGAATCGATCCCGCACATGCACGTGGGTGAAGACCCGCTCTTCGCCGTGCTTGCGGACGCGTTTGTGTTCGACGTCGTAGACGACTGCGTGTTCGTCGAGCGTGCCGGTGACGCGTTCAAGGCTATTGGTAAAGAGATGGATGTCGACGTCCGAGCCTCTGCGGACGTGCCCGGTGAGGGTGCTGCCGATGAGCTTCGGTCGGCAGGCGGCGAACAAGTGCATATAATGTAGTGCAACCAGCCGCATTTCGCGGAGGCCGGCGGTTCGCTCCTCCCCTTCATAAAGGTGGGCGAAGCGTTGGATTTCCTGCCGGATTTCGGCGTTGCTGGGCAGATCGGAAGGCTTCACCCAGCCGCGACAGAGCTTTCGCCCTGCCTTCATCTTGGCTCGGTAGTACTCTGTCTCCTGCCGTGAATACATCATGCGGGCGGCTTCGAACACGATCTGCCGCCGCAGCTTCTCATTCGCCATCAATAGGGAGCCGCCGTTTGATCGCGGCTGCGATCCGGCCGGTGTTGCGGCATTCGACCTGAGTGTGAGTCTAGCTCCGGTGCACGGAGCGTTCAATGGCGAAATGATGCCGTCTTGCCACAGGCGTCGCGAACCGGCATCGGGCGTGTGGCATCAATGCAACGTCGGGACGTCTTAATGTAGGCTGACTAACGACTTCGGCTGATCGAGAATCAAGGTAAGTGCTTGGCAATTATTAAGAAGCGGCCGCCGATAGTTGCGTGGAATTAAAAACAAGAGTCGGCGGCACGCTAAATGCATTCTCTCTTGCCATCGCTTATGCGGCGATCTCAAATAGCGACAACGCTCCTTTGGAGCTCTCTCGACCGGCCGGGGAATGGCACCTTCCCCGGCCGGTTTTTTCGTGCGCGGTAAGTGGGCGAAACCTCGCTCTCGATCGATTGGTCACCGGTCAGTGAGGGTCTTGACGATTGAGCCGGATCGTCACACACGCGTCGCGTCACCAGTCGCGCCTCCACGACAAAGGTGAAAAATCCTCAAGATTGAATAAATCTCCGCCGCCACAGGTGCAAAGCGTGTCCTATGGTTTGATAGCGACGAGATGGACCTCGGCAGGTTGCCCCCGCCTGTAGTGCCCGAAATCACGAGTTGATGGAACGGGCAAGGTCATGGTTTGACGACTGCGCCGTTAATCGAGTGAATTTTCAATGGGGGTTGCTGTGATGCGCCGAAATCGTCAATTGCGGTCCCGCCGCGATCGGCGGGGTGCCACGCTTGTGGAACTGGCCGTTGTACTGCCGGTCTTCACCGTCTTTCTCGCCGGGCTGATGGAGATTAACCATGCTTATATGGTCTCCTCTACGCTAAAGGCCGCGTGTCAGCAGGCTGCCCGGCAAGGCGTCTCCGATAATGTCAGCACGACGGCGGTGAAAGAACGGTTGCTCGAAATTCTTTCCGCCGCGATCGATACCAGCCAGGTGACCGTCTATATCAAAGACGGATCGGTCTTTGATAACCCCGGCCTCGATCCTACGGCGGTGAATTACTCCGCCCTCTCCGATATTAATCTCTCCGACGCCGAGCCGCGGCAGTTATTTATCGTACGGGCAGAGGTTCCGTATGACGCCGTCAGTTTGTTGCCGCCGTTCTTTGTTAAGAAAACAGGAGGTGGTGGAAGCTCACCCGTCATGCTTTCGGGGCAAAGCGTCATGCGACACGAGTGAGATTGCGGTGACGGGCTGACGAATTCGGAATCATTGCGGTTCCCCTTGAGAAACGAAGAGTCACAGAAGGACAACCATCATGAGTCCGCTGACAATAAAACGAAACCAAATGAAGAAACGACGTTGCGACGACCGTCGGCGTGGGGCGGCGCTCGTTGAGTTCGCACTCATCGCGCCGCTGTTCTTGACGCTCGTTCTCGGGTCGATTGACGCGATTCGAGCCGTCCAAACCACTACGCAGCTCTCGCAAGCGATTCGCGAAGGCGGCCGTCTGGCGTCGATGGATTGGTCCGGGGTTCTCCCGGACGGCACCACGCCGAACGAAAAGGTCGAAGCCGATATCGAGAATTTCTTGAACGCCAGCGGTATCACCACTGACGACATGGAGATCAATATTGTTCATGCGGAAGGGGCTCAGAAGGGGCAGCCGTTTGAACTCGGGATCGATGAGAACTACCTCGAACTCTTCACAATCGAAGTCGGTATTCCGCAAGGGTCGTCCTTTCTCAACGGGTGGGTCCTCGGGAGTGACGGCGTTCAGTCGAGCATGACCTTCCGGGCGGGACGAGCCCAGGGGACCGGTTAATCCGGTGAGGCGATTTCTTCCCTGCTATTGGGAAGCATTTACGAAGAAGAACGACGGGTTGGAATCGAGTCCCCCACACGCATCCATTCGCAAGAAACAAGTACTGGAGAGTCGCCATGAAGAACTATCGGATGCCATTCGGGGAGAAATTCCGCCGACTTTGGCGGCAGCGACGCGAGCGCAAAGGGGTTTTTGCGGTCATCGCGGGGGCGACCTTGGTCGCGGCGCTCGGCTTTGTCGCACTCAGTGTCGACATCGCCATGATCTCGTTTATGAAAACGAAATTGCAAAACGCGGTCGATGCGGCCGCGCTGGCGGCGGCGCAAGAGATCACGGCGACCGTTGAGGCGGCCGGTCAGAGTGGCGAAGGCGGTTCGGCTGCGGCCGACGTCAATTCGATCGCCGAAGCGGCTGCCCGTGAAGTGGCGTCCAAGGTCGCGGAATTAAACGGGGTGTATGTCGATCCCGACAGCGACGTTCGGTTTGGAAAGCGGGTTTTCGACGAGGGGACGGAAACATTTCAGGTCGTGTGGGACGCCACGCCTTATAACGTCGTCGGTGTGACCGCCCGGATGGATAATCCTGATCACAGCGCGCCCGATTCTGAAATGGAACTATTCTTTGCCCCGATTTTCGGGAAAGACTCGCAGCAAATTTCCGCGTCGGCTGCCGCATTCGTCGAGGCACGCGACATTGTCGTCGTGCTCGACTACTCGCGATCGATGAACTACGACAGTCAGTTTCGAGGATTTGATCACCTTGGTCGTCAAGCCGTCCTCGATAATCAGGCGGAGATCATCGAAGCACTGGGCGTCGATACGGGCAGTCTGCCCTTCGAGCCGGAGTATTTCACTCAAGTCGGCGTGCCGCAAAATAACAGTCAGGGAACGCCGCATATCGAAGTGACGTTCAAAGGAAATTCCGTCGATATTACGTCGACTCACGAAATCAACATGATTTGGCTTCGAGATACGGATGGAAACTACCGCTCGTTTAATTCGCCCGGTGTGTCCTCGGGCGAGTTCTTCGATCATTCCAATGACATGATCGACGGCGTGTGGGTTCAGTCATGGAACAACGACGACAGGTTTGGCTACTACGGCGAAGAGTTCGGCGCGACAAACTATGACATTCGCGAAGAGTACGGTCTGAACGACATCGACTACCCCTACCACTCCGGTAGTTGGAGCGACTTCATCAACTACTGCCGGTACAGCGATACCGTCGAAGATGCCGAGTACGACTGGAAGTACGGGCAGGCAAATTTCGTAAATTATCTTTTGGATCAAAAGACTCAGAATTATAAAACGCAGGACATGTGGAAGGCGCCCCATCAGCCGTTTACGGCAATGAAGAACGGCGTTTCACTGTTTTACGAATTTCTGGAAGGTCTGGAGTTCGGGGATTACACCGGACTGGTGACCTACGATAGCGACGCCCGCTGGGAGACCGAGCTTTATCTCGCCGATGAAGGCGTCGATGTTTCGTGCGATCCGATCTCGAACAGCTACGATACACTCGACACGATTCAGCGTCACAAACAAGCCGGGCACTATGATGTCTTTACCGGCATGGGCTACGGAATGGAAGAAGCCCGCGGAATGCTCGACGAGCACGGTCGGTTCGGCGCGCGGCCGACGATTCTCTTAATGACCGATGGTAACGCGAACCGGAGCCCCGGCGACTTCAGCCTGCCCAGCGACTGGGATTGGGACAAGATGACCGACTTCGACGGCGACGGAAATGCCGACTACACGACCGGAAACCGTCACCGTCAGTACGTCTTCTGGCAGGTGCGAGAGGCCGTTAATTCGGGATATACGGTCCACACAATGAGCCTGGGAGCCGGTGCCGACCGAAACTTAATGAAAGCGTTGGCCTTCGCCGGCCGCGGCCTCTGGATCGATGCTCCCGGCGGTTCGACGATCGCAGAGCTCGAAGATCAGCTACGAGTCGCTTTCGGCAAAATCGCGGCCAATGTCCCGCCGCCGCAATTGCTCTACGAAGACACGGAGCAATAAGCGGTCAAACTGATTCGTGAGATTTGTCGCGGCGAGTTGTTCGATCGGTGCTTTCGGGGGTGAGCACCTAAGACAGCTCGTCGCGACAATTTTTTTGAGAGTCGAGAGTCGAGAGTCGAGTGTCCAGAGTCGAGATTTTAAGATGCTCTTAAAGTCGCTGAGTGCCGGGGGCGGTGGCGATCGAGCCCGGCTTGCTTTCGATGGCACTGAACTCAGCCCAGACCGGCAGGTGGTCGGAAACGTCGAGAGCTTTGTCGCGACTTAAGCGGTACTCGCTTTGAAAGTCGAACACTCCCGCGGAGCCGGTAAACTCAGGCGTTCTTTGACGATCAAACAAGACATTGTCATAGAGCTTGGTTCGTCGCGTGTTTGTTGCTTCCGAACTGATGACCCAGTAGAGGCCGGGAACGCGGCCCAACTCACCAAATTTGTCCGGCGCGGCATTTAAATCGCCGAGTAAGATCACGTCATCTTCGCCGCTGCCATCGTTCCAGACCGCATTTAAGACATCGTCGAGGGCGTCGACTTCCAGGTCGACTTCATCCGGATCGGTGTGAATGTTAACCAGCGAGAAGGTGAAGCCTTCGGCCGGATCTTCCCGTCGAACTCGAAATCGGGCGACATAAGGTTCTCGATGCAACCAGTCGCGGCGGTCGGTCAAGGTGTAGACCGTTTTGCGTGCCAGTTCGAGCGTCTTCGTGTCGTACACGAACGCGTACTGTTCCTTACTGGAGGTCCGTCCGAGTCGCGGTCCGAGGGCCACGTCGTAACTGCGGCCGGTGGCGTTGACGAGCCGGACCAATTCATGGACCGGGGCCGGGTCTTTTGATCGGATTTCCTGGATGGCGACGACATCGTACCGCCGGATGGTGTCGGCCAGGATTCGCATAACCTCCGGCTTGCCAGCTTTGGATTGACCGTAAACCTGAATATTGAACGTCGCGATGCGGATGACGTCCGGATTCGAACCTCCCGCGCCGCCTGAGACCGACAGAATCGGCGCGGCCTGTTCGGCCTGCTGCGACAACTGTTCGATCCAGTTCTGCGCATCACACCCGACGAGGGCGAAGATCAGCCCGGCGCAGCAGCAGATGGCGGTCAAACGATAACGGAAGTGCGATCGCATGAGTCGCATCCCTGCGAGGTGGCGATTCGAACCGTCATCCGATGACGGTTCGATTTTTTATGAAGGGGCGGGAAAGCTAGGAAATTTCCGCAGGCCGGTCCATAGCGGGACGGCGGTGCGAAATGCTTTCACCCAAAGAGTTTGAGAATCGACCTTGGGTGCGAGTCAACCTTGATCGATCGCCCGCTCGGCGAGGCGTGCCAAGCGAGAGTCTGCGGCCTTTGCGGCCGCCGCGACAGACTCCCTGATCGAGTCGCTCCGGATACCGATTTTGCCAAGCGCCCACGCTGCTCGCTGCCGCACGTGCATCGAATAGGTCTTCGAAAGAGCGGAAGCAACCGCTTCGGCAGCGTCGTCGGGGCAGGCATCGCCGAGCCGTCCGAGCAGGGTCACGGCCCAATAGACCGAATCGGCCGGTTCGTCCGGCCCGATCAACGGGGTCAACACCGGGACCGCTTCCGGCTGCGGGGTGCCCAGATTCTCGATCGTAGCGACGGCTTGCTCTCGCCGGGTTTCGTCCGGATCGGCACTCGCACGGCAAAGCCCTGCGAGGTCGACCCTGGCACGATCGGCTTCGGTCGGCACCTCGCCCCGCAATTGCATGATGCGCTTGGAGCCCGCTTGCGGGTCCGGTCTCTGTGTTTCACCCAAAGCAGCCATCCTGCCAGATACGTCACGCGAGCGGCTCGTCAGAGCCATTGAATAAAGGCGGAGGAGGCGAACTCCCCTCCCCCGCCTGCAAATCTGCGGATAAACCGCGGTCATTCCGCTGAAGAATCGGACGCTTTCTTGGCCAACTCTCGCTCGATCGCTTTGACGACTTTTTCCGAATCGGGCTGGACCCGCGTCCGGAAACGTTCGACGACTTCGCCATCGCGGCTGATCAGGAACTTCTCGAAGTTCCATTTCACCTTGCCGGCGTCAGCCGGGTAGGCTTCTTCGGACGTGAGGTGCTTGTAGATGTCGGCGGCATCGGCTCCGTTGACGTCGATCTTGGCGAACAGCGGGAAGGTGACATCGTAGTTCGCCGAGCAGAATTCTTGGATTTGCTTCGCCGTGCCCGGTTCTTGACGACCAAACTGATTGCAGGGAAAGCCGACAACGACAAAGCCTTGGTCTTTGTACTTCTCGTAAAGTGCCTGCAGCGGCTCATATTGCGGAGTCGCGCCGCACCGGCTCGCCACATTCACGATCATCACGACACGACCTTCGAAACGAGACAGATCAACGGTCTGCCCGTTGAGCAGGTCCATTTCTCGGTCGAACAGTTCCGAATCTTCGGCTGACGCAACGGCACCGCACAGTACGAAACAGGCAGCAACAAGAGATCGCAGCATTATATTTCTCCTCATTAGTGATCCAACTCGAATGACGCATTGTAGTGTCCGGATGGCTTGAGGGCACTGGCTTCGCAAAGTTTTCGTCCGAGTTGCACGATTTCGGGGCGAGTGGCCGTGATGCTGCGAAATATTTCAAGCGAGCCACGCTCCCGGTTGCTTGATCGCTCAGCGCTATTTAGTCTCTGGATTCACTGGTGGTCAAATGCGTTCAAGTCATGTTCATTTGGGCCATTCAGGTCTAATTTGCCCGGTCAGCCAAACTTCGTTTCGATCACAAACTGGAAGAACACTGATGTCACATTGTTTTCGCGCATTCTCGACATCGCTCGCTTTCATCTTCGTGGTGGCATTGGCGACGCCGGCGGCGGCCGGTGAATTCGACCAGCAGCGAACGTGGAAAGACGCGACCGGACGATTCGATCTGGAAGGCAAGTTCGTCAAACTGGTCGATCAGACCGTCACGCTGGAGCAACCTTCCGGCAAAGAATTTGAAGTCAAGCTATCTCAACTCAGTGCTGCGGACCGCGATTTCGCTGAACGTGCGGCAAAAGCGATGGTCGAGAATCCGTTCGCCCCCGTCGACGACAGTGGTAATTCGAATGACTCTTCCGGCGGATCGTCGAACGACCTGAAATACGTTCAATTCGATCTGCAAGAGGTGCCCGAACTCAATACCGACCCGATCGAGACCAGGTGGTCGCTCGAACCCGATCCTCAGCCGCGGGTGACGGTACGCGGTGGTCGTCCGATTACAACGCCGCCCAGACGTGATGCCTTCGAGAAGCACCAGGCGACGCTGATCAGCTCAAAGTCCGCGACATTGCTGTTGGGCTACACGCATGATGGATTCGCCGACCGTGTCAGCAAATCGACTCGACTGGAAATTTGCGATCTCAAAGAAGGACGGATGACGCGTTCCTTAGTTGAAGATTCGGAATGTGTCCCGCTAGCAATCGACGAGACCGGACATAAAATCCTCGTCCGCAGCGAAGGAAGGGGCTTCGGCAACGCGGCCCGTTTGGAGCAGTGGGATATTTCTGGGAGTAAGATTTCGCGTGAATTCATTTCCGAACCTTATCAACAAGAACTTTTTACCCGTCGCGACATTGAATGGGGGGCTTATGGTGCCGGGGACACCTTTTTGACGATCGGGAAGGCGAACGAACTAATTATCTGGGATGGCATTAAATTTAGTCCTTTGGCCAGGTTACCATCAGTAGATAGCGACGCGATTGCGGTCAGTCCTGGCGGGCGATATCTCGTTGTGGCGCCCAAAAAGCATCTGTTGGTTATCGATCTGGAGCGCCGCGTAACAGTCGCTTCAATACCGAAGGTGGAAATCGGAAATTCCAGGCTGACGTTTTCTCCCTCTGGGGAAAGACTTGTCGCTGCCGGCGTTCGAGACGTGCATATCTGGGATTTTCGGACCGGTGACCTGGTCGCCTCAATTGATCCGGATGATCACTCGACGCGGGGTCTTTTGATGCTCGACAACCGGTATCTGATGATTAAGGATTCAATTGTCTATGACACTGAAAGCCGCATCGCGCTCTGGAATTACTCCGGCTCCAAAGAAGCCGTGTTTACAGTTGGCGGGCTGACGTGGTTCGTAATTAAGGACTACCGTTCGAAGACGGAAGTGATCTACGGCGGCAAGCTCCCTCATCCGGCGGCGCTGAAAGCACTTGAAGTCGCGGCCAATGATCCGACGCTTTTTGTACTGAAACCCGGGTCAGAGGTTTCAATCGACGTCTCGAACGTTCGAGCGGCCGAGTCGGTGTCGGCAGTCGAAGCCGCGATCAAAGAGAACTTGGAGAATG
This sequence comes from Stratiformator vulcanicus, assembly GCF_007744515.1. NCBI lineage: Bacteria > Pseudomonadati > Planctomycetota > Planctomycetia > Planctomycetales > Planctomycetaceae > Stratiformator > Stratiformator vulcanicus. Next base: position 3,684,414 of record NZ_CP036268.1, on the reverse strand, counting down.
CCGGATTCCGCGTCACGCCGAATGCAAATGTGCAAGTCGTTGCCAGCGCGACGTCGGCCGGCAATGAAGACGTGACCTACTACAAGACTCAGAGCCGACTCGGGCCTCCGCTCCGTTCGTTCGCGCGACCCGATGGCCCTGGTGAGACGTTCAGCATGCCGGTGTACGATCTCAGTATCAAAATTGTTGCCGGCGGAGAGACCGCCTGGAGCCGAAGCAGTAAGTATAAGACTGCACCAGCCTATTTACGCACCGACGATAAACCGGCGGGCGAAGCAATGGCCTCTTTTCGACAAAAGAAACCCGATGCTGGATTTTTTGTGCGGAACAAATTCCCCAGTTATGTTCAACGTTCGGCCAATGGCCTCAACGCTCTTGGTATTTCGCTCGTGACCGCCGGTGGAATCCAATAATTGCAAGCGGACTCGGTGGTCAATTAAGAAGCCGCATGGCTTGCCTAGTGCGTTAAACGACTATTGGTGAATACGAAACGGGGACGCCGCAATTAAGCGGCGACCCCGTTTTAATTTGAGATCGAATTAATTCGCGACAGTTGCAGCAGGTCCGGCGACGATTGGAATCACCGTGCTATCGACAATCAGTCGCCTTTGGTGCTGTCGATTAACTGTTGAATCTCCTGATCGGCTTCGTCGGCAGTCAATTTTTTCGGCGGCTTGGACGGATCGCTCTCGTCGGCATCGCCTGACTTGCCGTCCCGCGTGGCATCGAGATCACCTTCGGCGAGCCTTTTCTCCAAAGCCGTGGCCAGCTTGTGATGCCCGGCTTGATGCAAATGGAAGGTTGCCGCTCGCAGGTGATCGGCGGCCAGATTCACGTGGCGAAAATAGTCCCATTGCTGCGGCGCAGTCTTGACCGAGTCGGCCGCCTCAGAGAGCGACATGAAATGACGATCTGACGCGCCCGGCTCGGTGTTGTCCTTTTTCTTATTCTTCGGATCATCTTTCGGGAAGATGCCGAGATTGTTCTCCTGCTCCTGCAGGATCGGGCTCGAATCGATTACCTGACCGTCTTCCACGCTGACCGGTCCGTCGGTCGCTCCCGATTCGCCTCCAAGCTGGGCGTGAGCAAGCGGGCTAAGGCAACAGAACACAGCGGCAAACCGCATCACGCCGTACATCAGAAAAATCTCCTGCCGAGAGTTCGAATGGATCGGTCGCTCAACTCAGGTGCGCAGCTCGGCGACCCCGCACGCCGCCCGTTTGACAGACCGATCAAATGGGCACTCCAAACTACGCCCCCCAATTACTGTTCGCAAGACGATTCGGGTTCCGGCGCAGCGATCATCACCCCTGTCGCGTCGACTCGTCGTCTTCGGACGCGACCTGCCCGCGCCACACATTGCCCAACAACACGACCGGCCACGGGCAGCCCGGCCAGTCGTGATCCATTACGACGAGAAAATCGATGTGGTGCCGGTCGATCCGTTCGCCCGTGCGATACTCGCTCGACTTGAGGGCGAACCCGGGCTTTAACGCCGACCAGCGCTGAAAGACCAACCTCGCCCCGCCATCGTCCGGGGCTGCCTCCCCATGCATTTCCATTTCATTTAAGTCCTTCCTTGCCGTTTTCAACCACTTGCGGAATTTCCGCTGGATCGTGTCCATCGACCCGAAACGATTGCGAAACGGATTATCCGACATTCGCGCGTGCTGATTAATTTCCGCAAACGTCGGCAGCCGACGCAATTTGAGCGTCAGGCTGTAATATTCGATCATTAATTCGTCGTCGGAATACTGCCGCCGCCCGGCCACCCGCCGAGGCAGCCCCGCTTCCTCCCGCAGGTCGAGCCAGCTCTTAAAATGTCGGTAAATGCGGCGATTATTAATTCCCGTCTCCTCCGTGAATCGCTCCACCGTCACGTCCGCGGGATCCCGCCCCTCCGCAAACACCACCAGCCGATGCACGATCTCCAAACGCTCCGTCGGCAAGTCGACCGGCTGCGGATTTCGTCGTTTAGCCATTACACACAACCCCTCTTCGAGAAAAAGTCTATCCACCCTTTCCCACTTGGTTGCGCACACTTCGTGTGTTTGTGCCTGCGGCAGCTTGGGCGCGGCGGTGCCTTCGCGAAATTGAATATCACACAAACAAGCCGCGCACGGAGTAAGCGGATCACACTTCGTGTGTTTAGGCCTGCGGCAGCTTGTGTGTGGCGGTGCCTTACTTCTCAAAAAACGATAGCTGTGGTTTACTTGCAGCCGCGCCCGGCAGGAAGCGGATCAGAGGCGAGCCGCCATCGGTGCAATAGAGATCGCTGCCTCCAGATGATCCGCTCCTTACCAGTCGCGGCTTCATGGCCACCCTCCCTATGAATGGACCATTGACTGGAACCCTCGCCGCCCGATGGAGAGGCTCCATAAGTGGACTGAAAAACACATCTCGCGCTCGTGCCCCCAATGGGCCTAAATCTTGATATCGTTGCGCCAACAGTCGGAGTACTCGGTTAATTCGAGGTGCGGGCGGAGGTGCCCCAGCATCAGGCGCTCGTGAGGAACGATGTATAACTTCCTCGAAAAACTTCGGGCGGTTGAGCGTGAGGGTTTTACTAGCCCGCAGCGCGAGCAAGGGACCGGCGGCGGTGAGGGTTCCTTGGGTAAGACGGGGTCGAGAGCGGAATCCCTCGCTTGCGCTTCGGGCTGGTGTCCGGGGGCGAAGTCGAACCGAAGAAGGGGCCGCACTCGTGCCCTCTCCCTCGGGAGAGGGCGGTCCGGAGGACCGGGTGAGGGGCTACGGGGGCGGTGATCCCGCCGACATTGTTGGAAGCTCTGGCGGCGGGCGGGAGAACGCGCTTGGCGATGGCGGCGAGATGAACGCCCCCGCGATCCCCTCATCTGCCCTGCGGGCATCTTCTCCCCAGGGAGTAGAGATGAAATTGACTGCAAAAGAGAAAACGATTCGCGAGCAGGGGCTCGTCTCGGTCCTGAACGAGATTCAAGATGTTCTCGACGCCGCGATGCTCGGAGCGTATGGGTTGAGCGAACTGTGAGAAGCGTCGCACAAGCCGCGTCTCCTGAGAGACGCCGATCGAGCGCGGGGGGAGGCGTCTGATCAATCGCATCCTCCGCGGGATGGGGGGCATGGAAATCGATCAGTCCGCGGCTCTCAGGAGCCTGGGCTTGTAGGTGGGTTGAGGATCGGGGCTCTACGCTCGCCGTTAAGAGTTTAGGGATGAGAGGTGAGAGAGAAACAACTTCTCTAACCCTTTGACTCTCAACGCTCACCCGATTCGCGAAGCGAATCTATATAGTGCCCGCGCAACCGGTGACGGGTATTTGCGATTGCGTGTTCAATTGTTTGGGAAGGCGCGCTTCCTGTCGGGCGCGGCTCAACGGGTGGGCTCAAGCGGGGGTTGGTTCGGTGGGGGCTGGGGTTTGGCCGGGTTCGTAGCCGAGGTTGGGGGCGAGCCATTTTTCCATATATTTGACTGATTGGCCGCAGCGGGCGGCATATGATTCGACCTGATCCTTGGTGACGCGGTCGACGCTGAAGTAGCGGGCTTTCGGGTGGCCGAAGTAGAGCCCGCTGACGCTGGCGGCGGGATACATGGCGAAGCTTTCGGTTAATGTCATTCCGCAGTGTTCTTCGGGCCGGAGCAATTCCCAGAGCGTTCCTTTGGGAAGGTGATCCGGGCAGGCGGGGTAGCCGAAAGCGGGGCGGATGCCGCGGTATTTTTCAGAAATTAATTGATCGTTATTAAGTTGCTCTTCTTTGCCGAAGCCCCACGCATCGCGGGCGATTTTATGAAGGCGTTCGGCGAAGGCTTCCGCACAGCGATCGGCGAGAGCTTTGGCCATGATGCTGGAATAGTCGTCGTGTTCGGCTTCAAATTTCTTAGCCAGTTCATCGCACCCGTGACCGGTCGTGACGGCGAAGGCCCCGATGTAATCGGGTTGGCCTGAGTCGAGCGGGGCGACGTAATCGGCGAGCGAGCGGAAGTCTTTTTGGCCGCGGCGTTCCCACTGCTGACGGAGCATGGGGAAACGGCACTGCTCGGTCGTGCGGCATTCGTCTTTCCAAACGATGATGTCGTCGCCGTCGGAGTTGGCGGGCCAGAAGCCGTAGACGCCGTGGGCGGTGAGCGGCTTGTCTTTCAGAATTCGCGCCATCATCTCTTCGGCATCGGCGAAGAGCTTGCGGGCTTCTTCGCCGACGACGTCGTCTTCGAGGATACGGGGGTACTTACCGTGCAGTTCCCACGCTTGGAAGAAGGGGGACCAGTCGACGTAGGGGACGAGGTCTTCGAGCGGGTGGTCTTCGAGCGTGCGGAGTCCGAGGAACTCCGGTTTGGGGATGTCGATTTCATCCCAATTTGTTTGAAAACGGCCGTCGAGGGCGTGTTCGTACGAGACGAGGTTTTTTTGCTGGCGTCCGGAAAAGGCTTCGCGGTGGCGTTCCTGTAGGTCGAGGTTTTCGGCGTTGAGTTTCTCGCGCGTGTCGGGATCGAGCAGTCTTTCGACGACGGGGACGCTCTGCGAGGCATCGATCACGTGGATGGTCGGTTGGTCGTAGACCGGCGCAATCTTAACCGCAGTGTGGCGGGCGCTTGTGGTGGCGCCGCCGATCAGGAGCGGGAGGTTCATGTGTCGTCGCTGCATTTCTCGCGCAACTGCTACCATTTCATCGAGGGAAGGTGTAATGAGCCCCGAGAGCCCGATGATATCAACCTGCTCTTTTATTGCGGTATCAAGGATCGTGTCGGTGGGTACCATGACGCCGAGGTCGATGACTTCGAAGTTGTTACAATTAAGAACAACTGAAACTATATTTTTACCGATGTCATGAACGTCACCGCGGACCGTGGCAATTAAGACTTTACCTCGGCTTGAACTTTCACCGCCTTCTTTTTCGGCCTCCATGAATGGGGTTAAATAAGCGACCGACTTCTTCATCACGCGGGCCGATTTCACGACCTGCGGGAGGAACATTTTTCCGGCACCGAACAGTTCGCCCACGACGTTCATGCCATCCATAAGTGGGCCTTGGATGACATTAAGCGGCCGACCGTATTTCTGCCGAGCCTCTTCGGTGTCTACTTCGATGTGTTTGTCGATGCCTTTGAGCAGCGAATGCTGGAGGCGTTCTTCGACGGTGCCTTCACGCCATTCGTCTTTCTTCACGTTGCCGCCGGCCGCTTTTTCCTTGACCGACTCGGAAAACTCGATCAGCCGTTCGGTGGCGTCCGGCCGGCGGTTCAAAAGGACGTCTTCGATGTAACCCAGCAGTTCCTTGTCGATTTCGTCGTAGACTTCAAGCTGGCCGGCATTGACGATGCCCATGTCGAGGCCGGCCTCAATGGCGTGGTACAAGAACGCCGCATTCATTGCTTCGCGGACGGTGTTGTTGCCGCGGAAGCTGAAGGATACGTTGCTCACGCCGCCGGAAGTCTTGGCTCCCGGGCATTCTTCTTTAATTCGCCGAACCGCGTCGAAGAACTCGACGGCATAGTTTGCGTGTTCCTCCATGCCCGTGCCCACGGTGAGGATGTTCGGGTCGAAAATGATGTCTTCGGGTGGGAAGCCGACTTCTTCGGTCAGGAGTTTGTACGCCCGTTTGCAGATCGCGACTTTGTGATCGGCTTCGACCGCCTGCCCCTGTTCATCAAAGGCCATCACGACCGTTGCGAATCCGTAAGTACGAATCAGTCGGGCTTGTTTGAGAAAATTCTCTTCCCCCTCTTTAAGACTGATCGAATTAACGACGCCCTTCCCCATCACGCACTTCATTCCGGCCTCGATGACCGAGAACTTGGAACTATCGATCATAATGGGGACGCGATAGATTTCGGTCTCGCCGGCGAGGAGGTTTAAGAAGCGAGTCATTGCCGCTTCGCTGTCGATGAGGCCCTCGTCCATGTTGATGTCGATCATGTTCGCGCCGCCCTCAACCTGATCGCGGGCGACCTCGACAGCCTCGTCGTACTTCTCCTCTTTAATCAGGCGAGCAAACTTCCGCGAGCCGGTTACGTTCGTCCGTTCCCCGACCATCATAAAGGTCGAGTCTTCACCAATCTCCAATTGCTCCAGGCCGGAATAGTTCGACCGTCGATCAAGGTCGGGAATCGTTCGCGGCGCGACCGGCCCGACTTTCTCCACAATTTTCGCGATGTATTCGGGAGTCGTGCCGCAGCAACCTCCGACAAGGTTGACCCAGCCTTCGCGGGCGAAGCCCTCTAACTCTTCGGCCACTTCATTCGGGTTGCTGTCGAAGCCTCCCATTCCGTCAGGCATCCCGGCATTGGGATAGCAGTGAATCGGGCGGTCGGCGATCCGGGAGACCGCTTCTAACTGGTTCCTCATCTGCTTCGGGCCGACGCCGCAATTGAGGCCGACTGTCAGCGACGGAAAGTGTGCGATCGAACGGAAGAAGCCTTCGACCGACTGCCCCTGTAGCGTCGTACCCGTATCGAACACGGTGCCCGAGACCATCACGGGGATTTCGCGACCCGACTCGTCAAAGTACTTGCGGATTGCGAAGAGGCATGCCTTCATATTGAGCGTGTCAAAGCTCGTTTCGGGCAGTAGCAGGTCGGCTCCCGCATCGACGAGCCCGCGGACCTGCTCGTAGTACGAGTCGACCATCTGCTCGTAAGTATGCGAGCGATGTCCGGGGTCATTCGCGTCCTGCGACATTGAGAGCATGATCTTTGTGGGACCGATCGATCCCGCCACAAACCGCGGCTTGTCCGGATTCTTCTTCGTGAAGTGATCCGCAACGCCCTTGGCCAACTTCACCGCGACTTGATTCACCTCGTATGTCAAGTCACCCAGCCCGTATTCCTCCATCGTCAATACGTTGCCGTTGAACGTGTTGGTCTCAACGATGTCCGACCCCGCCTCGAAGTACTTGGCATGAATCTCCTCAATCATCCTCGGTTGGGTGAAATTAAGGACATCGCTGGCGTTCTTCAGATCGATCGAGTGGCTCTTAAAACGTTCGCCCCGGTAATCCTCTTCCGTCGGTCCGTACACGTGAATCATCGAACCCATCGCACCGTCCATAAAGAGGATGCGATCGTCGAGCAGGTTCTTTAGAACGTCGGATGTGTTGTGTTCGGCACGCACTGACATGGCCTGTGTACTGAGTCTGCTATAAGAGTGGGCGGGTTATCTTAGTAGTGAAGTGCAAACGCGTCGCAACGAGGGCGGCAATCTTAGGACGAGGCATCTCGCCATTGCTCAATCCGTCGGCGTGCCCAGTCGGACAACGGTTCCGGCAGTGAAGGTTCGGGCGGCTTCGTGTAATCGACCGCTCCGCGACGGTAGGGGCCGGAATCATAGGCTTCGCGAAAGCAGTATTGAAGGTCGAGGGCGACGTCGGGGTCCGATTGCCGAAGCGGAACGGCCAAAACCGGGAGCGTCTGTTGGAGGGTCACAGGGTAAAACGCGAGTTTCGATCTCTGACCGCGGTCCCAACTTCGGCTGACGGTCACCATGTACTGCGGTCGCGGTTCAAGGTTTTCAATCGCCTGCTGAAACACAGGTTGATCCCATGTCCTCTGCCCATTTCTAAGCAAATCAATTTCGAGAATCGAAACTCCGGCGGCGAGCAGTTCGTCTCGCTTTGTCACGAAAGCCTGTCGGTCTTGGCCGGGCCTCTTATTCGCCGGGCTCAAGATTTCGATACTGGTGATGACCGCATGTTGATCGGCTTCCTTAATCATCACGTTGGCGTATCGAACTGGTTCCGTTTCCAGCACGAGTTCGACGCAAGCTGAGGTCTCCGCGCGTGGCACCGTAGCGACTGCAGAATCCACCAAAGTTTTCTCACGCTGAATGCTCACGTCTGCCACGAAGTGTTTCGGCCCGATGTCGCCAACGATATCGATCTCTTCGCGCATTTCGATGTCGGCGTAGTAGCCTTCCGGGAGCAATTTGTTGAGGAGCGATGATATCTCGTCTGCCAGTCGGTTGTGGCAACCTGGCCAGAGGCGAGGCGACTGGAGATACGGGTCCATTCCCGGAAAAGGTGAAGGCATAGCCGGTCCTCCGCTTAGACTCCGGCCGGGATAGCCGGGGCGACATCGAGGGCTCCGAGAATGCGTTCGGCTGCCTGCGATTTATTCAGCACATAGAAGTGAATGCCCGGGATTCCGGCTTCAATCAATTCGCGGCACTGTTTAATCGCGTGATCGACGCCGATCTCGAATTGCGCCTCGTCATCGTCTTTGACCGACTCGAGCGACTTCGCCAGGTCAACGGGAAAGATTGCGCCGCACATCGCAGTAATCTTCTTGATGCGCTCAAAACTGGTGATCGGCATGATGCCGGCGATCATCGGCCTGTCGATCCCCACTGCTCGCGCCTGATCGCGGAAGCGAAAGAAGCTGTCGTTGACAAAGAACAACTGGGTAAAGATCGCGTCCGCACCAGCATCGACCTTGCGTTTGAGATTTTGGAGGTCGACATCGAGACTCGGGGCTTCGAGATGCTTCTCGGGGTAGCCGGCGACGCCGATGCCGAACTCGGGGTGATTTGCCCGAATTAGTTCGACGAGTTCGTTCGCATAGGCGCATCCGCCTTCGATGGCTTCAAATTTGTCCTGGCCCTGCGGTGCGTCTCCGCGGAGGGCCATGATGTTCTGAACGCCAACCTCGGCGGCTTCCTCCAGCCACTGCAGAAGTTCCTCTCGCGTCGATCCGACGCAGGTGAAGTGAGCGGTTGCCGGCAAGTTGCACTCTTCAATGATCGTCCGACACCACTCGAGCGTCTTACCCCGGGTCGTCCCTCCAGCACCGTACGTACAGGAGATGAATTTCGGCTCGAAATGCCGGACGCGTTGCAAGGTCCGCTTCAGATTATTTTCACCGACCTCGGTCTTCGGCGGGAATATCTCGATCGATAACCCGAAGCCGCCGTCTCGATACATCTCTGCGATACGCATTCCGTTTCTCTCGTCGAATTCTGAAATTCAGTCGAAATTCTGATTCCGGCGTACTGCCAGTTCCATCGTGTGGCAGGTCGTTACAGGCAGGTCTGCCGCCATGATCTGAGAGCGAAGAAATCCAATCTGATCGCGGCGAGACACTCTCGATTGGTGGCAACCCGTTCTGCATCATACGTCTGTCAGACGCCCATGACAGAGTAACAATTTGACTCGCAATAGTGATCGATAATTTCTATCTAAGTTGCCGCATCGGGGTGAACCTTCTACCCTACCGTAGCCGTGACGGTGTTGAACGCAACCCGTCTGCACCCCTGCCAAATTTTCAGAGGAATTCGTTTTCATGTCTGCGACAGCCGCGCTTCCCTACAAGGTCAAGGATTTGGCCCTGGCCGAACTCGGCCGAAAAGAGATTGAGCTCGCTGAGGTGGAAATGCCCGGCCTGATGGCACTCCGCGAGAAGTATGGCGAGTCAAAGCCGCTCAAAGGTGCCCGGATCGCCGGCTGCCTGCACATGACGGTTCAAACCGCCGTTCTGATTGAAACGCTGATCGAACTGGGGGCCGAAGTCCGTTGGTCGAGCTGCAATATCTTTTCGACGCAGGACTCAGCCGCGGCGGCGATGGCCGCTGAGGACATTCCCGTTTTTGCCTGGAAGGGCATGAACGAAGAGGAGTTCGACTGGTGCATTGAGCAGACGATCTTCTGGCCCGATGGTCAGCCGCTCAACATGATCCTGGACGACGGCGGCGACCTCACCGTGATGGTCCACGAGAAGTACCCGGAGCTTCTCGAAAGGATTAAGGGAATCACTGAAGAAACGACGACCGGTGTGCATCGCCTGCATGCGATGAGCAAGCAGGGCAAGCTCGGCTGCCCGGCCATCAACGTCAACGACTCGGTGACCAAGAGCAAGTTCGACAACCTTTACGGTTGTCGCGAATCGCTGGCCGACGGCATCAAGCGAGCCACCGATATTATGATCGCCGGCAAAGAGGTTGTCGTTTGCGGCTACGGCGACGTCGGGAAAGGCTGCGCCGATGCAATGGACGGGCTCGGTGCCCGAGTGGTCGTGACCGAAGTCGATCCCATTTGTGCCCTGCAGGCTGCGATGGAAGGCTTTCAGGTCTTGCCGATGGAAGAAGCCGCGCCGCGTGGCGATATCTTCGTCACGACGACCGGCTGCGTCGACGTGATCTGTGGAGATCATATGGACGAGATGAAGCACAACGCGATCGTGTGCAACATCGGTCACTTTGACAACGAGATTCAGGTCGCTTACCTGAATAAACGAGAAGACATCGAAAAGATCCGGGTCAAGCAGGACTCCGATGTCGGCGGTCCGGTCGACAAGTATATTTATCCGGACGGCAAGGCCATTTTGATTCTCGCCGAAGGTCGGCTGGTGAACCTCGGCTGCGCGACCGGCCACCCGTCGTTCGTGATGTCGAACAGCTTTACGAACCAGGTCGTTGCCCAAATGGAACTTTGGGAAAACGAAGACAAGTATCAAAAGCAGGTCTACGTCCTGCCGAAAAAGCTCGACGAAGAAGTTGCGGCCCTGCACCTCGAGAAGATCGGCGTGAAGCTGACCAAGCTGACGCAGGAACAAGCCGATTACCTCGACGTTCCGGTCGATGGTCCTTTCAAGCCGGACTACTACCGGTACTAAGACGCAGAGACTCAACGAGTCATACGAAAAGCCTACGGGTTGCGACCCGTGGGCTTTTTTCGTTTTCGATGTCCCGTGAAGATCAATGCGCAAATAAGAAAACCCTCGGCGGAAGGTTCCGCCGAGGGTTAGTGCGCTGTCCGGGAGAGAATTCGGACGCGAGAGATCGACCAGACGTTCGTTCCCGCGATGTCCTCGTCGATCTCGGTTGCCGCCGTTCGTCCGGCCTGTCGCCCGCCGTCGGATGGACCGATCGGACGGCGGACGTGTCAGGCAGGTTTCACCACGAATTGCGGCACTTCGGAGTTCAGCAGACGACTCAGGTTCCCGTTCGACTAGCGAACGAGAGTGTCCATGAGCCACTTGTTCTTGCGCTGCTCAGCCTTCCAGAGCTGTTGAAAGACATTGTCTTTCTTGGCGGTCGGGCAGGCACAGCTCGGCTCGCAGGGGCAAGCGTCGTCGCAAGGGGCAGCACAGCTCGGCTCACACGGGCAGGCGCAGGTCGGCTCACAGGGAGCGGCACAGCTCGGCTCGCAGGGGCAGGCTTCGTCACAGGGGGCAGCACAGCTCGGCTCACACGGGCAGGCACATGTCGGCTCACAGGGAGCGGCACAGCTCGGCTCGCAGGGGCAGGCTTCTTCACAGGGGGCAGCACAGCTCGGCTCGCACGGGCAAGCACAGGTCGGCTCACAGGGAGCGGCACAGGTCGGCTCACACGGACAAGCACAGCTCGGCGACTTCGACATGAAACCGGCTTCGCTGATGCCGGCCATACTGAAGATCGCAATCGCAGCGATGGCAAAACGCATACTTCTCGACTCCTACATCTTGCAAGTTGAGGGGGTTTGGATCGCGACGGACGCCCTCCTCCGGCCCGCGTCTTGGCGATTCACGATTCGCCCCACCCTCCCGGCGAGACGGCCGACGGTGCGTTGAGTGCAGTTCCCGTCGTGCACAACTTTCATCGTCCGGTCCTTCGTCCGCCATTGATTCGGCCTCCACATTTTCGCCTGTAGAATTCCGCAAGCGGTCGCTGGTAGCGATCATGACGTTTGGAGAAACCGCCGCTTCTCCTCGAGACCCCGCAGGGCTTACCTGACCGATCCAAAGCCCGTCGAAGTCAATGTTGTCGTTCGCACGCGAGTCGACGCGACCCTGATGATTCGCGCCCCCAAGGGCACGTCGCGGCGGTTCAATGGCCCAATAGTGCTGCCCGCATCTTTTCATCCCACCGAAGTCCGGGGAGTTCACAGATGCCGAACTCGTCCGATCCGAATTCCCAGTAGGCCCAGGCAAACCCGTGCTCTTCGGCCATCTGGCGGACATACCGCGTCCAAGCGATTCGCGATCGAGCGTCAGCTTGCCTACGAGTACCGAACTCGCCGAGCAGAATTGGTCGTCCTTGCTGACTTCCCCATTGAGCGACCTGCGCAAAGTCGCGTTTGATCTGAGCGGCTGACGGAGAGTTGGTGCTCCATTTCGTGCCGATCCATTGTTCGGAGTCGTCGACCCAACTGGCACCTTGGTGCGTGAACTCGAACGGGCTGTAATAGTGAAAGGTCGCAATTAGCCGGCGGTCTTCCGGCGGGAGTTCCAGCGAAGGAAATAAATCGGGATCGTTCCAACGCGCCGGGCCGATGATCAAGATTCGATTGCAATCGCGTTCGCGGACGGTGCGGATGAGACGACTGCTGACGGCGTTCCAAGTCTGTGCGTCGAGGCGATCGTGCGGCTCGTTCAGCAACTCAAACATCAGCCGGTCATCATAGGTTTTGTAATGTGCGGCCAACTGTCGCCAAATCGCGTGTAGAGTCGGTTCATGCCGAGCCGGATCGCGATACATCTCCTCGAAGTGATGAACGTTCAAAATGACCGCCAGACCGTTCTCCAAAGCGGCATCAATGACCGAGTCGACACGGGAGAGAAATTTCTCGTCAATCTGCTGTCGCGGAGTTCGTCGGACGTGGGCCGACCAACGGACGGGAATTCGCACTGCGGTGAAGCCCGCATCGCGGATGCTTACCAAGTGAGACTTCCGGATCGTCAGGCCCCACTCGCCGTCAACGGGTGCTTCAAGAGCGTTGCCCAGATTGATGCTGCGTCCGATGCGGCGGGTTGCCTCTCGCATTTCCACCGAGACAGACGGCGACGTTCTCTCATCGGGAAGATCATTCGCGCCCCCGAGAAGGGGCAACGCGAGCAAAGGAACGAGACTGAGGATTCTGTAGCGCATGGAATTCGATTGGGGCGACGTTAACTTCACCCCTTAATATGCGAGGTGGTTGGGGCAATGGCTTTAAAAATGTCGTACGAATTCGTTGGAAATCGTTGCACCGCCTGAGTGGCTTGCTCGTTAGGGTTATGAGTCGGCGTCGATTTCGGGCAACGGCCCTTTCGCAACAAATGGGTTTGCAGGTCGAAAATGCATGACGACCAAGATCAATGGGCCATTCCCGGAGCGATGATGGCCGGCTTCGATCTCGACGACATCGAGTCGGGCGAGTTCCTGTGGAATGAACGGTCGACCCGCTGGGGACGCTGGCGGGAAATGAGTCTGCAGGGGGCATTGGTTTACCGAGAATTCCGAAGCACGGCGACGCTCGGTCGTCTGCCGGTCCTACACTACGCGGTCGGGAAGAATCAGAAGGGACGCACACCGACGGCCCGCGGTGTCGTCGCGATCGGCCGCCGCGCGATCGGCCTGATCGCCGTGGGTCAATTTGCGTTCGGGCTGATCTCTGTCGGGCAAATCTCGGTTGGCCTCATCGCAGCATTCGGGCAAGTAGCGATCGGCGCTGCATCGACGGGCCAGGTCGCTGCGGGAGCAATTTTCGCTCTTGGTCAATTCGCGACAGGTTATGTGGCGATCGGCCAACTCGCGTTCGGCGAGTATGTTCTCGCGCAGTTGGGGGCCGGTTCAAATGTGTGGGACACGCGAGGAGTCGACGCCAACGCCCGCGGATTCTTCGGCTCGTTTCTGCCCTTTTGATGTCTCAACGCCCGAGTCGGGATCGGCCAACGGCGACGGTCCACAGTGACGTCCGGCGCTTGTCCGACCCGAAGTTGCTGGATCGTCAGCGACAATCAAAATGGCCCCGTCACCGAGATAGCTGATGTTTTAGGAGCGGTTTCAATTCGTTTGTGATACCAGCCCGAGGCGCAAGCCGTCGGGAAAATCGCTGGTTGATCGACCATCGGCTTGCGCCTCTGGCTGGTATTGAAACTGCTTCTAGAGCATGGTCAGCGAATCGAGGGACGGGCCATCCTCCCTACTCGATTTCTCCGCCGGTGCGTCTGCGGGAGGCGCGACCGTAGGGTTTAAGTCCGGCGCCTTCGCCGCAGGGCCGATTTTGGCGGGTTTCTTTTTCGGAGCTGAATCGGATGGCTCGGGCTTCTTCCGCAATCGCTCCCAATGCAACTGCAGAATGCTCGCGGCTTGCTCACCAATCTCCGAACTGCCGGAAAATTCGTCCGCTCCTCCTGTTTCTTCAATACCGGCCTTTTGCGCCGCCTTGCTCGATTTCTTCAGCAACTGGTTCTCGGAGAGATCGACATTGCCCAAAAGGCTCATGTGGAGCGGCCCGAGTGCCAGCTTTTCGCCCGGCTTGATCCAGTGGCGATGCTCGGTGGCTTCTTCATTGATGGTCACCTGACCGTCTAGCGGAAGAACCGCGACCATGCCATTGACGTGCCGGAGGGCCGCGTGTTTCGCGGCGAGTCCTTCCATCGGGGGAAATCGGAGGTTGCAGCCCTTCCCCGTGCCTATCACAACTTCACCGTCTTCGGGCACCAGGAAGCGCTTTCCCTTCATCGGGCCGTCTTTGAGTACGAACATTCGCCCGGTACTCGTCAGTGCAGCGCGCGATAGCGGGGAGCCTTTGATCGAGACCGACGTTTGCACCGTGTCGCAATGCGGGCAGGTGGCTTTGGTACCTTCGCGGTCGGGAAAGAACTGGAAGTGCGTCTGGCAATTTCCACATCGGACGGTGACGTACCGGGCGGGATTGAATGAAATGGTTTCGGTTTGTTTTTCCGTCGGGCGAGAGAAGAAGAACTTTCGCTGACGAATGATCCAGCGGGGGATGAGGTGCTGTTTCCCGCAGTCGCCACATTTCACTTTGCCCGATTCATTCGCGTCGAACACGTCGAGCATGTGGCCGCACAGATCACAGAAGAAACTAGCGCGGTTTTTCGATCCACCTCCGTCGCCGTCGTCCGCTTCGCCGTCAGCTTCCTCTTCTGTCTGACGCCAGTAGCCGCCCGACTGCATACTCATGGTCGGGGCTTTGGCCATGTGTTGGCAGCCCTTGCATTGCACCATCCGACCCGCATTGTCCGGCTTGACCGACAGTTGCTGGCCGCAGCGATTGCATTTGAATTCGATCCGGCCCTCGACGTTCGTCTTTTTCCGCACGCGAAGCGCCATGATTGTGGCGATTTCGTGCAGCGTCGCGGCGATCGTCTTCCCGTCGGTCGGCTTCGTCAAATAGGCATCCGCACCGCACCAGATCGAAAGGTTGCGTGCGGCGTCGAGGTCGACTTCCGTCAAAATGATAATCGGGAGCGTGTCGTTCTTATCCTTCAGGTAGGCGCACAACTCGAAGCCGGTTTCCCGTGGCAGGACGAGCTCCGTCACGATAAAGGCCGGCTCACGCGTACGCGTCAGCACGCGGGCTTCGCCGGCGTTCGTGGCGATGATCGGCTCGAAACC
This sequence comes from Stratiformator vulcanicus, assembly GCF_007744515.1. Classification (NCBI taxonomy): domain Bacteria; kingdom Pseudomonadati; phylum Planctomycetota; class Planctomycetia; order Planctomycetales; family Planctomycetaceae; genus Stratiformator; species Stratiformator vulcanicus. The sequence goes on along the minus strand of NZ_CP036268.1, from coordinate 3,669,130 downwards.
TTCCGCCTCCAAGGCGCTGCGTAGCATCTTCGCGTTGCCGGGCTCGTCGACGACGAGCACAGTCTTATAGCTGCCGATGTCCAGAAGGGACCGGTCATTCTGCATAGAATTCAACTGGTTGCCCGCGCCCGAAAAAGAGCCCGAAATGATTTCGGGCGATATATCAGCGTTCGCGAGTATATGTCATGGCCCAATCTGTCGCACGCCTAAGTCGCGCGTGTGAGGGTAATTTCGCCGGATCACCGTGGTTCCCCTAGTGGACGATAGGGGAGCGGCTTCGCATTTCGGTTCGACGAAGCTTCTGAATTGGACCCTTTCGACGACGGCTGCTGCTCGACGTCGAATTTGCCTTCCCGACTTTCATCCCTGTGGTTCGGTCATCCGCATCGGGTCGAGTGCCTCCTCCAAGACGTCCTCCGGCAGAATCTGCTTCTCGCGGCAGAGTTCCCGAATCGTTTTGCCGGTCTTGAAGGCCTCTTTGGCCAACGCTGCTGCTTTTTCGTAGCCGATGTGAGGATTGAGGCTGGTACACATCGAGAGAGATTTCTCGACCGCCGATTCGCACGCCTCTTCGTTTGGCTCCAGATCGGCAATGCACAGTTCGTTGAAAGCCTTTACGCCGTTGGCGAGCAGGCGGATCGATTCGAGCGTTGTCGCGCCCATCATCGGCATCATGATGTTGAGCTGAAAATTACCCCCCGCGGCCCCCGCGACAGTGATGGCGGTGTCGTTGCCAATGACCTTGGCCGCCAGTTGCATCATCGACTCGCACATCACCGGGTTGACCTTCCCCGGCATGATCGAGCTTCCTGGCTGCTTCGACGGAATCTTCACTTCGTAAAATCCGCAGCGCGGCCCGGATCCCAGCCAGCGGATGTCGTTGGCGACATTGAACAGCGTCGTTGCGACCGCTTTGAGCAGAGCATGGCACTCGACAAGACCGTCACGCTCCGCGTTGGCTTCGAAGTGATTGACCGCGTCGACGAATGAAATACCGGCCTTATTGGCGATGACAGTCGCGACAAGGGCGCCAAAATCGGGATGCGTATTGATACCGGAGCCGACCGCCGTGCCACCGACCGGGAGTTCCAGTACCGCCTGCAGAGCGCGTTCAGCCCGCCCGACCGACAATTCCAACTGGCGCGCGAATCCGCCGATCTCCTGTCCCAGTCGCAGCGGCGTCGCGTCCGCCAAATGCGTGCGGCCGATCTTGATAATCTTGTCCCAGGCATCGGCTTTTGCACAGAGCGTTTCGTGCAACTGCTTTAATGCCGGCAGCAATCGGTCTTGAATTCCCTGCCCGACCGCGACGTGAATGGCCGTCGGGAATGTATCGTTGGTGCTCTGCCCCATATTGACGTGGTCATTGGGATGCACGCTCTTGTTCTCGGCGAAGCGATCGTCGCCAAGCAATTCCGTCGCGCGGGCGGAGATGACCTCGTTCACGTTCATGTTCGATGAAGTGCCCGAGCCGGTCTGGTAGATGTCGATCGGAAACTGATCGGCCAGATTCCCCTCGGCTACTTCCGTCGCGGCGTTCAGCAGTGCATCGACTTGCTTGTCGGTCAGAGGGTTCTTGCCGCTGCCGGTCAGCTTTCCAAGGTCGCGGTTCGCGGTCGCACAGGCGAACTTCACAAGTCCCATCGCCCGGATCAGTTCGGTAGGTAACCCCTCCCCCGAGATCGGGAAGTTCTCAACCGCTCGCTGCGTCTGCGCTCCATAATACGCTTGGGCAGGCACCTTGACCTCGCCCATCGAATCGTGTTCCGTGCGGAAATCGCTCATTAGCCTGGTTCCATTGTGCTGATTCGTTTTTCGTGCTGACGAACCGATGATACCGTGGCTGCTCAATCGCTCAATCAGATGTGGATCAACTTCGCCGATGTCATCACCGCGACTGCCCTCAAATCCGGGTCAATTCCCCACAACCCGCATGCGCCGCAATCGACGCCATGACTGGTCGCGCAGGCTTACGGCCGAGAATCATCTAACGGTCGACGATCTCATCTGGCCGGTATTTGTGATCGAAGGGGACAATGAGCGAGAATCGATCGCATCGATGCCGGGCGTCGAACGGTTGAGCGTCGAATTGCTCGTGGAAGCCGTCGGCGAAGCGGCCGAATTGGGCATCCCGGCAATCGCGATTTTCCCGAAGACCGATCCCTCGCTGAAGACCGACGATGCTGCTGAGGCATACAACAGCGAAAATCTCGTCTGCCGCGCGGTTCGGGCGATCAAAGGGGCGAAGATCGACATCGGCGTGATCTGTGACGTCGCCCTCGATCCGTACTCGAGCCACGGGCAGGACGGACTCGTCAAAGAGGGGTATGTCGTCAATGACGAAACGCTTGAAGCCCTCGGGCAACAGGCGCTGGTGCAAGCGGAAGCCGGGTGCGATGTGATTGCGCCGTCCGACATGATGGATGGGCGCATCGGACACATTCGCGAGGTACTCGACCGCCACGGATTCGAGCACGTGCAGATACTGTCCTACGCGGCGAAATACGCATCCGCGTTCTACGGACCGTTTCGCGATGCGGTCGGCAGTGCGGGGAGTCTCGGGTCGGGCGACAAGAAGACCTATCAGATGAATCCGGCGAACGGGGACGAAGCGTTGCGTGAAGTGGCCCTCGATATTGCCGAGGGGGCCGACATGGTGATGGTCAAACCGGGGATGCCCTACCTCGACATCGTATACCGCGTGAAGGAAACCTTCGGTCTGCCCACGTACGCTTATCAGGTCAGCGGCGAGTACGCGATGCTGGCCGGAGCGGCGGAGCGAGGCTGGCTGGATCGCGAAATGGCGATGTTGGAAAGTCTGTTGGCTTTCAAACGGGCTGGTGCTGACGGCATCCTGACCTACTTCGCCGTCGAGACGGCCCGGCTGCTTCGCTGAACCCAATACGAAACCCTGTTTGATTCTTATGGGGCCGCGCTCTGGCCTCGATTTTCCGCTGCTGACCCCGACCGCTCGATGACCAGTTCTCGTCTCATTCTCTTTCCACCGCCTGGTGCCGACGAACGACTGGTTGCGCCCCAGCGTGAGGCGATCCCCGATTTGATCGTGCCGGAGTGGCTGCAGCCCGAAGAGAACGAATTGCTCGCCGACTACGCCGATCGCCTGGTCGAGATCCGACTCGGTGGAGCAACAGGCGTCATCGACAAGGACGAGCCGATTTACGTTGGTGGAATTTCATTCGGCGGGCCGGTCGCAATCGAGGTCACGCGGCAACTTCAGCGGCGAAATGTGACGCCGCGCGGATTGCTGCTTGTCGGCTCTGTTCGGCATTACGATGCGATTCCCGAAAAGTTCCGGCTCCGTCAGGACATGCGGAAGTCGCTGCCCGCAAGAATCGTCCGCGATGTGTTGGTCGGCCCGGTCACGACGATGTTTACCGCCATCGATCGGCTCGCGCCGGAGCATATCGGACTGGTCCGGTCGATGGCTCGCGAGGCCGACCTCGAACTGCTCGGCTGGGCCGCGGAGGGGATCGCAAAATGGTCGTTCACCAATGGTGACGCGGGCGAGTTGACGACACCTCTGCATCAAATTCACGGCGAGCGGGATCGCGTCTTGCCCGTGAGAGCAGGCGACGCCGATGTCGTCATTGCCGGAGGCGGTCATCTCATCAACCTCAGCAATGCCGACGAAGTGAATCGATTTCTGCTCGACCGACTCGAAGAGGATCAGCCGCTATAAGAAAAGGCCGGGCCACCTCGGTCCGGCCTTAAATCGATTGTCGTCTTCTGCCGCGGGTCACCGGATTCCGAGTTGGGCTTCCATCAACGGTGTCGTTGCGGCGAATTGATCTTCTCCAGGCGGATGCATTCCGCCGACGGGCGACGTCGCCAACTCCGGGCCGGTCTTGCGAGCTGACGCTGCGGGCTGATTAATGCCGTTGAGCAGATGCAAGATGGACTGCGAAATTCCGGTCCAGGTGAATCGAGCTCGGGCCGTTTGTGAGCCGTACTTGGCGAGCTGATCGTGGACACGCGGGAACTGCAGAATGTTCGCAATCGCGTGGCCGTAGGCCGGCGGATCAAAGGGATTCGCGTATAGAGCGTCGACCCCCCAAGTCAGGAGCGGCCAGAGGCCGCCTTCGGTCGTCACGACGGTCGGCGTTCCGCAGGCCATTGCTTCGACGGCGGTCATACCGAACGGCTCGTAGCGGCTGCACAGCGTGAAGACATCGGCGATGCGGTAGTAATCAGCCAAGAGTTCGTCCGGCACGTAGCCGCGGAAGATTACTCTGTCGGAGATACCGAGATCGGCGGCTTTCTCCTTCAGTTCCTGCATCAGCCCTTCTTCCATTTCGTTGAGCTCGTTCGAGCCGACCGCGAGCAGCAGTCGCGCTTCGGGGACGCGCTCGAACACGGCGGGCATCGCGTCGACCAACAAGTCGTAGCCTTTGTTCCGCGCCAGTCTGCCCAGAGCGAGAACGATCGGGCCTTCCGCGTCGAGCTCCTTCTTAAGTGCCGACTTGGTCGCATTCGACACTGGATAGAAGCGTGTGTCGTCATACCCGGGCGGAATGACGCGGACTTTTTCTTCGGGGACGTCATAATCTCCGCCGAGCAATACATATCGCTGCTGGCCGGTGGTTGCGATCACGACGTCGCACTCGTCGAAGATCACTTTCTCTTCACGGATGCGGCGGTCGAAATTGTATTTCTTCTCGAGCTCTTCCGGCTCGCCATCCATATTCTCCCGCTTCCACGCCCCAATCGAGTGCGGCGTGAACAGGTGCGGAATATCGAGTCGATTCGCCAGCCCCTGCCCGGCCAGACCGGCGTCCCAGTAGTGGCTATTAATGAAAGCGTAGTTGAGCTTCTTGTTCTGAATGTATTCCGTCGCGTTCTCCACCCATTCGGGGATGTCATCGCAGAGAACTTCTTTCTCAATAAACTTTTTGCCGCCGCACGGAATGCGAATGACACGGACCCGGTCGTCGATTTTTTCGATCTGCTTCTGCTTATCGAATCGGCGGGTAAGGATATCGACCTTATAGCCCAGGCGAGCGAGGTGGCGGCTCAATTCCAGCACATAAACGACTTGCCCCCCGGTGTCCGGCTTTCCGAATTCCGGTTCGGCGGCAACATAGCCGTGGGTCGAGATCATCATGATCCGTTTGGTGGGTCGTGCGGCAGCCACGCATCTCTCCTGTAGAACTCGAACTTCGGAGCACCGCCGCCCCGACTCCCTGAACTTATGGGATCATGTCAAAAACTCAACGCCGGTTGGCCGGGGAATCACCCACGCGCGACAAATTATCACCACTTCGGCGGTGCACATATCGATCCGATACCATGCGAGAGCGACGCAGACATTAATTGAGTTCGATGGAATCGGGCTCAACGTGCAGCGAATGGCAGGTCTTGATGTAGCTGGCCGCACTCCATGCCTGGAAGGCCTTACCCATTGGTCGGCCGGTCTTGCCGTGGTGCCATTCGTTAAACTCCCACTCGCGGTGAATGCCCTGATGACACAATTGCGCGAGTTTCAGCATTTCGCGACGGGCCAGGTCACGGATGCCGAGCTTGTGGATGTAGCGGACCCATAAACCACCCACGAACGGCCAGACGCCGCCGTTGTGATAGTGATACGGCAGGTTCAGCAGGTTGACCGTGAAATAATCACGCCATTCGCGATCGCCCGACTGCACGACCGGGTAGAGGTTCGCGACCGGCCCCGGTTCATTGACCCCGCTGCCCCACATAAAGCGGAACGTCATCATAGCTCGTTGCCGGTCAACGAGGTTGACCAGAAAGGCGAGCAGATTCGCATACACGTCGCACCGCCAACTGAATTGAAACGGTGAGACCTCGGCGACGAGGTAGCGGGCATCTCCCAAACCGAACTGCATTTCCGCGAAACTCGGCAGGCCGTCCTCTTGAGACTTCGCACCGGTCGACGGCCAGAAATTGCGCAAGATTGCCCGCCGTGCCCGGCTCGCCATGTTGTCGAATCGTTCTGCGGCCTGAGGGTGACCTAGCTCCCGCTGCAAGGCGGCGAAACATTCGAGTGCGCGGAACCACAGCACTTCGTCGTACAAGACGTGATAGGACCGAGCGAACAGGTCGGTCCAATCTCCCGCCTCGGGAATTTCCAACAGGCCGTCGTTGTTCGAGTCGTGAGCGTTAAGCCACTCCATCGCTTTGGAGAGCTCCTCCTCGAAATCCTTCGCCAGTGTGAAGTCTTTACGAGTCGAGCAAAACGCCCATACGGCAATGATCACCCACAATCCGCTGTCGATTGAGGCGATGTTACCGACGCCGCCGAACTCGGCTTCGTCATGATCGATCGTCACATTGCCGGGGATCTGTCCGGAATCGCTCTGCTTCGCCAGCAGAGTCCGCAGCGTCGCATCTTGACAGGCGACGATGTCTTCGTCGTCCAAATCGAGAGTCCAACAGATGGTCTTCGCCCCGTCGCGTGCCCAGACGGCCCGGTAGTTTTCATCAGTGCCGTAAACCTCGTTGTCGTTCAGCGAGCACGCCGTAAATCCCTTCTCGGTGATGTTTCGACGCAGAGCGTCGATAGCTCGCTCGTAGCCGGCCTGCACGAAGCTCAACTCGTCGGCGGTCAGTACGCGGTCTTCCTGATCTTCAAACAGCGGTGGCGTCAATGCCATAGAAGCGATTCCGGACGGCTAGAAGATGGCGGGGAACATCAACCACCGCGGGCAGCGGCGGCCTGTGGAAGGTTAGTCAATTTGATCGGGAACATCACGCCAATCGTAAGTCGCCGGGCTGAAATTTTGACGGTTCGACCGATGGCAAACGCGCTCACTCCCAAACGCATCATCACGCCGTTATGCTTCGATCTCACCATGAGTATCGAACGTCGATTTCTTCAGCACCTGTCGTGATTCGCACCTTGAGGTCGCCATGCGGGATCGGAACCAGCGGATCGGCTTCGCGCTGTTTGCCGCATATCTGTTGCTTTACGGAGGTTTCGTCTTTTTGGCGGCCTTCGCGCCCCGCGTGATGGAGCAAACGCCGCTGTGGGGCCTGAACGTCGCGATCATTTACGGGTTCGCCCTGATCGTGGCGGCGCTGATCGCCGCACTCATCTACGGATTTGCCTGCCGACCGGAAGACGCGTCCGACGCGGCCCGCGATGCCGCCAATAATGATCGATCGGGGGCGTCCGAATGATTTACGAACCGTCTACATTAGCGGTCGTCGTCTTTTGTGCCTTCACCGCATTTACGTTAGTTCTGAGCTTCTGGCTCGGCCGGAAGGCGAAATCATCGGAGGGGTATTTCGCCGCCCACGGACAAATTCCCTGGGCCATCAACGGGGTCGCCTTCGCGGGCGACTATCTCTCTGCGGCGTCGTTCCTCGGCATCTGCGGAATGATCGCCTTCTACGGCTACGACGGCTTCCTGTATTCGATCGGCTTCCTCGCCGGCTGGGTCGTGGCCTTGTTCGTCGTAGCCGAGCCGATGAAGCGGATGGGCAAGTTTACCTTTGCCGATGCGCTTGACGCGAAGTTCAATTCCCGCGGCATCAAGCTCGCTGCCGGGATCAGCACACTCGCCGTCAGCGTGTTCTATCTAATTCCCCAAATGGTCGGGGCCGGCGTGCTGGTGCAGCCGCTGCTCGGCTTCCCGCACTGGGTCGGCGTTGTGATGGTCGGCGCGACGGTGATCCTGATCGTGGTCACAGCCGGAATGGTCTCGACGACCTGGGTGCAATTCCTGAAGGGGACGCTGCTGGTCATCTTCAGCTTTGTGCTGGTCTGCATGATCCTCGCCCAGGGCTTTGAAGTCTCTGAAGATCAGCCCCAAACGATGACGGTTTCAATCCTCAATAATGAGGTTGTTGACTCAGTCGATTCGGCGCGGTCACTCCACGAGATCACACCAATCGTCGATGAAGACGGCGGAGAGACGGCGTTCTTCGAGATCAGGGAGTCCGAAGGTGACCCCGCGCGAATTTGGAAGCGAATTGGTGAGGTCGATGCGACGACCGTCCGCTTGATCGAGTGTCAAACAATTATCGTTTCGGCGGCGGGAGGCAGATTGATTAACGGTCGACCCGACGGCGAGATTAAATCGATGGGGCGACTTGCCAGCTTGGACGGCGTGCCCGATACCGACTTGGAGACGGGAGCCGGAAAGAAATCAGACCCGGTCGGGCCCGTTGAGTACTTCAGCACTTTCGGCGAAGCGGAGATTTGGGTGCCTCGATCGTCGAAGGTGACGACCGATGATGGCCGCACGCTAACGGCCTACTATCCGGAACTGAAGCAGGGTTCGGACCTGCTGCGTCCCGGTGAGCACCCCAAGTTCGCCGGAATCCGGAGTGAGGATCCCTTCAAGAAGCTCAACTTCCTATCGCTGATGCTCGCGCTGTTCTGCGGGACGGCTTCGCTGCCACACATATTGATTCGCTACTACACCGTGAAAGACTCGGTCGCAGCGAGGAAGAGCACGATTCTGGGCATCGCGACGATCGGATTCTTTTACGTCCTCACTCTCTACATGGGACTGGGGGCGATGACGAGTGGGGCGATGGACCCGACCAACAGCAACATGGCCGCGCCGCTTTTGGCCAAGAGCATCAGTGACCTGCTGTTCGCGATCATCTCGGCGATCGCCTTCACGACCGTCTTAGGAACGGTCAGCGGTTTGATTCTCGCTTCCGCCGGAGCGGTGACTCACGATCTGATTACAGCAGTCGGCGGTTACGAGCTCTCCGGGCATCAGCAGATGAGGGTCGGGAAAATCGCCTCGGTTGTCGTCGGCTCGATCGCGATCGTCCTTGGCATTCTCTTCGAGAAATTGAACGTCGGCTATCTGGTCGGATGGGCTTTCAGCGTCGCGGCGTCGGCGAATCTGCCCTCACTGGTGATGCTGCTGTTTTGGAAGAAAACGACCAAGCAGGGAATCATCGCGGCCGTCCTCGTCGGCATGATCAGCTCGCTCAGTTGGATTCTGCTCAGCTCCGACAGCTACAAAGACATCTACGGCCTCAACGCCGAAGACGCGATCGTCCCGTTCACGCAACCGGGCATCGTGACGATCCCGCTGGGTTTCCTGACGTTGATCGTCGTCTCGCTGCTGACGCAGGAGAAGAAAGACGCTTAACAAGCCGCACACGAAGTAAGCTGATCGATCGGGCTGGTGGCGATCGTCGCTCATCCGCTTACTGCGTGCGCGGCTTGTCGGCCGCTTGGATGCGGGACGATTCGCAACCGTTTGTAATCCCCCGCGCAGGCCGCCTATACTCCCGGACTTATCAGCATTCTTTGACCTGTAGCCGTTCGGGGTACGTGATGAATTCAGGATCGCAGCCGCTGTTGGAACGTCGCAACTTTCTGGCCGCTGCCGCCGCTGCCGGGACGGTTGCCTTGGCAGGCAACTCGTTTGCCGATCACCATTCCAAAGACGCGCACCGACCCTTCAAAATTTCGCTGGCCGAGTGGTCGCTCGTCTCGCTGCTCAAAGGGGGCGAACTCGACAACCTCGACTTCCCTAAAGTCGCCAAGGAAGAGTTCGGCATCGATGCCGTCGAATGGGTCAATCAGTTCTTCATCGACAAGGGTAAGGACACCGCCTACCTCAACCAGATGAAGACCCGCTGCGATGATCTCGGTGTCAAAAGCGTGCTGATTATGATCGATCAGGAAGGCTCGATCGGCGAGCCCGATCCATCCGATCGGCGCAAGGTCGTCGAGAAGCACTTCAAGTGGGTCGAAGCAGCCAAACTGCTCGGCTGCCACTCGATCCGCGTCAACGCCTACAGCAAGGGCACGTTCCTGGAACAGATGCAGTACGTCTCTGACGGCTTGCGACAACTGTGCGAATTTGCTGATGAGCACGACATCAACGTGATCGTCGAGAATCACGGCGGGAACTCGTCCAACGCCGCTTGGCTATGCGCCGTGATGGAATTGACCGACCATCCGCGCGTCGGCACCCTGCCCGACTTCGGCAACTTTAAGTTGGGCAACGGTAAGCAATATGACCGCTATAAGGGCGTGATGCAGATGATGCCCTATGCGAAGGGCGTCAGCGCGAAGTCGACGCGGTTTAACGACCAAGGCGAAGACATTGATACCGACTACCGCCGGATGCTCGGGATCGTGACCGGCTGGGGCTACGACGGTTACGTCGGCATCGAGTTCGGCGGCGGCAATCACCCAAAGAAAGAAGGCATCCGCCTGACGCTCGAACTTCTTAAAAAAGTGCGGAGCGAGTACTCCGCTTAATTGCTCATTCAAGCCCGCAGCGCAAGCAAGGGGTTTGCTGAACAGATAGCATTCACTCAGAGGACATCACATGAACTTCTCTCGTCGAAACTTCTTAGGAACTGCGACAGCTGGCGCCGTCGGCTTGGGTCTCGGGGTGAGTAGTGCCGCTGCCGATCATCACGAGTCTGGCAACGATTCGCTTTATAAGATTTCGCTGGCCCAATGGTCATTTCACAAAGCCCACTTCGGCGGTGAGATGACAAACCTCGAGTTCCCGCAGGCGGCGAAAGATCTCGGCATCGGCGCGGTTGAATTCGTTAATCGATTCATGTTCGACAAGGCTGAGAATGAAAAGTACCTCGCCGAATTAAAGTCACGCCTGCAGGATGCGGACGTTAAGGCGCTCCTAATCATGATTGACCGCGAAGGCGATCTGGGCGACCCGGACGACGAGCAGCGCGATACCGCTATCAACCGCCACAAAAAATGGGTCGTCGCGGCGAAAGAGCTGGGCTGTCATTCCATCCGCGTCAATGCCGCCAGTCGCGGCAGCTTCATCGAACAGGTTGAACTCGCCGCTGACGGCCTTGGGCGGTTGACGGAGTTCGCCGATCAACACGGTATTAACGTGATTGTTGAAAATCACGGAGGACTCTCATCGAACGGCGCTTGGCTCTCGACGGTGATGGAGGTCGTGAATCACCCACGGTGTGGCACCCTGCCCGACTTCGGGAATTTCAAGATCAGCTCCGACGATGAATATGATAAGTACAAAGGCGTCGCCCAGTTAATGCCGTACGCGAAAGCGGTGAGCGCGAAGTCTTACGACTTCAATGCCGCTGGCGATGAAACCACGATTGATTATCTACGGATGATGGGCCTTGTCACCGGCTGGGGTTACAACGGCTACGTCGGCATTGAGTACGAGGGAAATCGCCTCGGCGAAAAAGCGGGCATCACAGCCACCAAAAAACTGCTCGAACGCGTTCGAGCAGAACTACACGGGCACGCTTAATTAAGGGCTCGTGTGATAACCAAACAAGCCGAGGTTCCTGAGAACCACGAATCGAGCGTAGAACTACGCTGGCTTAATTGTTGCGATGAATACCACTTCGCAGACGACTGTGTCGGTTTCGGACCGTCGAGACCTCGGGTCATCCCAAGACGTCTAGCAGCCAAAGTGCCAGGCCGTAATAAAGCAGCACGCCCGCGATGTCGACCAGCGCGGTGATTAAGGGGGTCGACATCAATGCCGGGTCGAGACCGACCCTGCGGGTCGCGAAGGGGAGCACGAGCCCGCTGATGGTACCGAAGATCACGACGAGAAACACGGTCATCGCAACCATCAATGCCTGAAGGACAGGACGCTCGAACCAAGTCGCCGCGACGACAAACCCAAGCAACGCGAGCGATCCGCCAAGGATCAATCCGACGATTAATTCGCGTCCGAGTAGACCCAACAGGCGATTCTGCCGACGGTCTTGGCTCAGGGCGAGGGAGCGGATCACCAAAGTCGCCGACTGCGACCCGGCATTGCCTCCGCTCGCCAATACCAGCGGAAGAAACAGGACCGCCCAAACGTGCTTGGCCGACGTTTCTTCAAACCGGTCGAGCACCTCGGCCGTGAAGAGCGCCACAACGGCCAGGAAAAGCAACCATTTTCCCCGCTTCCACGCCAGCGTCGCCGCGCCGGTGTCGATGTAGTCATCTTGCAACGGTTCAACGGCACCCATTCGCTGAACGTCTTCATCTGCCTCTTCCCGCACGATATCCATCGCGTCGTCGTGCGTCACAATTCCGACCAGTCGATTTTGATTGTCGACCACCGGCATCGCCAGAAAGTTATACCGGGCCACTTCGCGGGCGACGTGCTCTTGGTCTTCGTCGACGCGGACCGAAATGACATCGCGGTTCATGATGTCGCGCACGACCTTATCCGGCTTGGCCAGAATCAAATCGCGCAGCGTCACGATGCCTTCGAGTCGGCCCCCGTCGTCGAGTACGAAGATGTAGTAGATCGTCTCTTTCTTTGGCGCCTGCGATCGCAGTTGTAATAGGGCATCCCGGACGAACGTTTCTTCTCGAAGCGAAGCGTATCCGGTCGACATGATCGAACCGGCGCTCTCCTCGGGGTAAGAAAGCAGCCGCCGGATGTCGGCCCGCTCCGCTTTCGTCACCAGCGGGAGAAGTTGCTCCACCTGCTCGTCATCCATTCGACCCAGCAAGTCGGCTCGGTCGTCTGACGACATGGCCTCAATGATTTTCGAGAGCCGGTCGCGATCAATTTCGTCGACGAGCTCAACCTGATGCGGCAGCCCGAGGTGCTCGAAGATCTCGACCCGTGTTTCCATCGGGGCGAACGCGAGTACCTGCCAGACTCGAGCCGGATCCATCTCGCGCAGCACTTCCGCCGCGGCGGCAGGGTGCAGGATGTCACAGAATTCCCTCAGCCCGGCTTCATCGCCCTCGTCGATCATTTGCCGAATGTCGGGCAGCAGAAGTTCGTGATACATGGCGGTGAGAGCGGCGAGGAGCACAAGGGGCGGGCAGTGTCCGCCGGAGAGAGGAGCGCAACTCCGAAGCGGGCAATTCAATACCGGCAATAATGACTCACGCCCCCGGCCGATAACAGCCGGAGGCGTGAGAGAACATCAAATTGTCTGCAGAAGTCGAGGCGACTTATCGCTTCGAGAACTGGAAGCTGCGGCGGGCTTTCTTGTGCCCGTACTTCTTCCGCTCGACCATTCGCTCATCACGGGTCAGAAACCCGCCATGCTGCAATATGTGGTGCAGCGTCGGATCCATCGCCTGCAGGGCACGGGCGATTCCGAGGATCATGGCTCCGGCTTGTCCGGTCGGACCACCGCCCTCAACGCGAACCCAAATGTCGACCTTGCCCTCCATTTCAGTCGCACGGAGTGGTCCCATCACTGCGAGCTGATCACGTTCGATGCAGCAATGCTCGTCGAGGGCTTTGCCGTTGACGGTGAATTTTCCGTCCCCTTTCGAGATTCGCACCCGGGCGACCGAGGTTTTACGGCGACCCGTTCCGAGGGCAACGCCGAAACGATCGACCTTTCCGCGGATGGCTGACTCAGCCGGCAGAACGAGTTGCTCCGGCGGTCCGCCTTCGCCGATCGTCAACCCTTCAACGACATCAGTCCCATCCAGTGCCTCTTCCGGCGTCACGAGCGTCGGTTCGGCCGGCGCCGCGTCGCCTTCATCAATCGCCGCAGCGACCGGATCGGATTCTTCCGTCGCCGGTTCATCGGCTGCTGCCTGTTCCAGCGCTGGCTCTTCCGGCGCAGTCTCTGCGGTCGGAGATTCCGCCGACGTTACTTCTTCGTCTGCCGGAGTTTCGGTCGGTTTTTCTTCGGGCTGATCGTTTGCCATGGTTTCCGTCGGATTGCAGCAGGTGGATGATTATCGTGCCTGGCACGTTTTGCGTTCGTTCAGCAAATGATCGACTCAGATATGATCCGGAAAGGCTTCCGGCTGCTGAGCTTGATGATCGTGTTCGCCGCCGACATGAAGCTTCAATCGCTTCATCATCTGTCGGCCAAGTTTGTTCTTGGGCAGCATCCGCCGGACGGCTTCGTGCAAAATCATTTCCGGTCGTCGTTGCCAGGTCTCCAAGGCCGTTTTGACCTTTCGGCCTCCGGGATAGCCCGAATACGTATCGTAGGACTTCATGTCCCACTTTTTGCTGTAATAAGGCAGTTCGGGGTGATCCATTTGCTTGCCCCCGAATTTCACCCGCTCGACATTCGTGACGATCACGAAGTCACCGGTCAAGCAGTGCGGAGTGTACTCCGGCTTATGCTTGCCCATCAAAACGGTAGCGATCCGGGTCGCCAATCGACCGACGATCTGGCCATCGGCATCGATAACGAACCAATTCGGTTCGACAGTCGACTCATTCGCCATGTGCGATTTTTGCAAACTGGGCATCACGACTCTCTGAAACATCTCGGGCCGGCGGTCGGCAGAAGCGGGCGTCTCGCTGAAAACAATGCCCATGGCCGGACCGCGAAGGAATCGAGGAGTCTAGCCCGACGCCCGAATCGATTCAACGCTATCACGCCGAATCAGTGACGTTTCGCCGCCGAATCTCGCGAACGCATCAAATGAAGTTGATGAGATTGAGCTGCATCGATATCGAAGAGATCTGAAGCGTCGCCTGCAGCGAGGTTTGCAACTCGGTGACCTTGGTGATGACCTCGGTCAAATCGGCATCAAACGTTTCGGAGAGCGACTGGTTGAGCGTCAGCTCCGTATCGAGTAGACGCTCTTCGATTTGGTCGAGGGTTTGCAGACGGGCGGCGACTTCGTTCCGGACGGCGGCGAATCGGCTGAGCTCGCCGTCGATCCGGCCGCCTAACCGGGTCAGCTCCGCATCATCGCCATTCCGCAGGGCTTCGGCGGTCTGGACCAGCAGATTGAACACCCCAGCCGTTTCTTGCCGGTTGATGTCTTCGCCGGAGAGAACTCCCGTTGTCGTGCCACTGGTCTCTTCGCCTGCGACCCCCAAAGCCGTTGAAAGGGCGTTCTCAGCGACGATCAGATCACCGGTGCTGAGGCCATCGTCGTCGACGAACGAGATGCCGTTGCCGACGGAGTTGAGTGAGGCGGTCAGAACCCCCGGATCGACGGCGTTGACCAAATCGAGCACGTCCTGAATGGTTGCCGCGGTACTCAAGTCAATCGAAACGTCGGTTCCATCACGTCGCGTGATGTCGAGCGTATTGCCGTCGCCGGTGGGTACGCCCAGGCCATTGTTGAGGTCCGCAAGCAACGTCGAACCGGTTAGCGTTCGGATTCCGAGTGACGCCGCGTCGTCCCCACCATTTTCGCCGATCGAAAAGGGCTCTCCACTTACGCGACTGCGGATGGAGATGCCGTTCCCCTGCTCGTTAATACCGGCTTCCACATGAATGTCAGCCGCCCGTGCTTGAAGTTCGATTTCATTCAAAATGTCTTCGACATCGGTGGCGCCGGAAAGGTCGACGGTGACCGATCGCGTGCCGCTGGTGATGACGAGTCCGTCCGTGAATGTCGCGGCCGCACCGCCGTTCAGATCGGCCAGCGGTGTTCTAAGACTTAATGCCGGATTAAGGTCGCCCCCGGTGATTGCGGCAGTCGCCGCGGAATTAACGCCAAGTTGGCGGGCCGTAATTCCGCCATTAATGTCGGCAACGGCGACGGTCGTGGCGGTGCCGGTTGCTGTCAACGATAATCCGTCACCGTTGCCATTCACGGCGACATCGACCGTAAGCGCTCCGGTGAACGCGTTTTCGACTAAAGCTTCGATGTCACCGATCGTCTTCGCCGTCGAAAGATCCACCGTCGCCGTCTCGCTCGTCCCTCCTCCGTCATCGAGCGTAATTTCGATGGATTGCAGGCTGCTGACGCCGATTCCGTTGAACAAATTGCCGAGCTTCGAAGACGTGGTCAAAGCCGGGTCGACATCGGCTGAAACGGCGGGTGTCAGTGCGGCGAAGGCTGTCGCTCCGTCGATATTATTGCCGAGGAGGAAACCGGTATCGATCTGTGAATCAATCTGAGCCGAATCGCCGTGATATAGAATCCGACCGCCACCGAGATCGGTAAACGGTTGGTCCTGAGTTTCGCTGCCGCCAAAAAGATAACGTCCGCGGTGCGTTGAATTAGCAGTGTTGAGGACCCCGGACAGAATTGATTCAATTTCCGCTGCGAGGGCTGCCTTCTCATCCGGGCCGGCCAGATCACCGACCCCCGCGAGAATGATCGACTTTGTACGGTTTAAGGAATCCGCGACGGAATTAAGAGACGTTTCTGTCACCGTCAGCAGTGATTGATCGGTCAGCACGTTCGTTTGCAATTGCGAATTGCGTTCGATCTCGCGCTGGAAAAAGATCGTCCGAATGGAGTCCTTCGGTGCCTCGCTCGGCAGGAAATAGCGTTGACCCGTAGCCGCCTGATCTTGCAACTGAAGCATCGCCCGTTGCTGTTGCGCGATTAGCGACGTCAGCCGCGAAGCACGCAGCGTATCGGGAAGTCGGCCGGGAAGGATCGGACTAACTGGCATCGGAAAACTTCATCTACTGATATTGGTGCGGATAAGTTGTATAAATACTGGTCGATCATACATTTAATAGAACGTCGTAGAGTTCGTCGATCGTGCTGATCAATCGTGCGGCTGATTGATAAGCTCTTTGAAACTCGAGCATCTTAATCGTCTCTTGGTCGAGGCTGACTCCCGAGAATTGTTGCTTCTGGCTTTGAAGGGAGGCGACAAATGCATCGGAGCCACTCCGCAGGCTGCTGGCTGCGGCCGATTGCTGCGCGACTTCGGCGACAGTTAATTCGTAAAATCCACGAAGCGATTGTCCGCCGAGGTCTATTTGGTCGTCCTCGAGAAATGTTTGCAAGGCGACGATGTTCTTATTGTCTCCGGGGCCGCCGCCCCGGCCGGTCGCCAGCAGATTCGGATCAGCCTTCACATTCGCGTTGATGCCGAAGTCGCCGGAATCGGTGCCGGTAAAGAATGTATTAATACCGAGCGAGGCCAGTGTTCCACTGGAATCATTTGCGAACCGGACTTCGTAGCCGTCTGTCGTTGATAGTTGCAGCCGACCAAGCGGGTCGACCGTCGCGGACAGGTTTATGATGCCGTCCAAGGCCGCTTGCAAGTCATTGAGAGTCGTATTGGCGCCGCCGATGCCGTCGAGATCGACCGTGATCTCCGTCGTTTCGATCGCGCCGGTTCCAAGGTTGACCAACTTGACCTCGAACGAGCCGTGCCGAGGTGTGAAACTGAGGCCGGCAGCGTTCAACGCGAGTGTCGGATCGGCGACTTCCGTCTGCCCGGTCAATGACGTATGTCCGGCGAGACCTTCGCCCGATGTATAAACTTCATTGAACGCTCCGATAAGGTTGGTCGTAAGCGTGTCGAGATCATCAACGAACGATCCCAGGATTTCATCTCGCCCATCGATAATACCGCGAATCTCGCCGGCCCCTTCGCTTAAGACTTGCTGCGTCGTCGCATATTGAACACTAGTGATGCTGATTCCGCGGTCCGCTGTCTTAAACGTCTCGAGGTGCTGCGTGGAGCCTCCCAATACGAGCCAGTTCGAACCGCTGAAAACGTCGACTCCCCCGTCGGACCGTTCCTGAAAGCGCACCGGAACGATTTCGGAGAGTCGTTCAAGGGCCTGATAACGCTGGGTTCGCAGCGCGCCGGCATCGCTTTGCAAGAGGCCGGATGCTTCGAGCCTCGCGATTTGTGGATTGAGTCGATCGATTTCGTCAATTAATTCATTTGCTTCCTGGACAAGGTTGTCCAAGTTAAGCGATTGCTGAGATCTTAATTCGTCAATCCGAAGACGAAGGTCAGTCACGTCTCTGGCAAGTTCTTCACCCTGCTGCACGACGAGTGAGCGGAGGGTGAGGTCATCGGGTTCGTTTGCTAAATTGTTGAGCGCCGAGGAAAAGTCGCTCAGTGCGGTCGAAAGATCGCTGTCACCGAGTTCGTTGAGCGTCGTTTCGAGTGCGAGGAAAATATCGGACCGGGCTTCGGCATGTGCAAGGTCACCGTTGGCGGTATGAATTCTGGTTTCGAGAAACAGGTCGATCTGCTGCTGGATTCCCTCGACGTACACGCCCGTGCCGAAGATGTGCTGGCCGACCTTGAACGGCGTATTGGCATTGATCTTTAGTTCTTCGCGAACATAACCGGGCGTATTCGCATTGGCGATGTTCTGCCCGGCGACCGAAAGGCCGGCGCTGAAGACTTCGAGCGAGCGGCCCGCGACGTGTAGCGATGAATTAAGTGACATATCGCGGCCTCCTGCCGGGCTTACGCCGATGCGTCCATGAGAGAACCTTCTGAGCGGCCATCTTCGCCTTCGCCGGCCGAATAGGTCGGCGCTTGCCGACCCCTATGAGCGATCAAGTCAATTAACGCCGAGTACTGGGCGTAAGACCGCTGCGCGACGACCCAATGCGACCATGTCTTTTGCCTGAGTCGGGCCGCGTTCGTTCCGACTCGTTCAATGCGCTGGCGCCGCAGTTCATTTGCCGGGGCGTCGGTCAGCGACTCGCAAAGGTCTTTGAGCGAGTCAGTGGGCAGTCTTCCACCGCGCGCGGCCTGCAGAATCTGATTGCGCTCTAATGCGGATGCCCTGAGCTCATGACAGAGCTGCTCTTCGTGCGCGGCGAATGCGAGCAAACGCTTTGCGTCCGAAGCTTTCAGCGCCGCGTCCTTTTCTTCGTAGTGAGTGAAGAAGTCGGATTGCCGCGATTCGATGCGGTCGAGAAAACCGTCAATCGCCTCAGCGAATTTCGAATGTAGTGAAGTCGACATTAGCCCGCTCGCTAGTAACACGCCCATTCGTCAGCGCGCGTAGCAGTAGAGCGCTGTCGATGTCTCCGATTCGACTATCGGATTATATCGACATTAGCGAGCAGGAACTTCGCGATCATGACCGCAGGCGACGCTTGCGGGCAGAATCAATTATTGAGAGAGGTGAGCGCGCGACCTAAATTCGATGCCTTACAGACGCGTTGATCTTAATTGTGTCGCCTCGAAAGATGCGTACAGATCTCCGACGAGTGAGTCTCCATGTGAGACGCTGAGTTGCTCGCCAATTTGTCGGTCGAGTTGCTCGCGGAAGACATCTTCGGCCTGTCCTCCGTGCATATACGCGGGCTTGTCGTGCGATTGGCGTAGTGACTTCAGCATCTCCCGATAAAATGTGCCGGCGACGAAATCTCGAAAGGCCTCCTTAGTTTCAGGAAGATTCGAGGTCTCCGGACGGGCGGCCCGCGTCGTTGCAAGCTGCGTTGCGAGTTGCGGATTCAAACTGCTGGTATTCATCGAATTTTTCTGCCATCAAAGTGTGAAGAAAAGGCGATATAGCCGAACCGCGATTAATACTCGATGAACTCGGCGTGTAGTTTTCCGGTCCGATTTAACTCTCTCAGGATGTCGATGACACCTTCAGGCGGGACACGCAAAAGGTTGAGTGCCTCGACGAGTTGCTCGAGACTCGGTGACGGATCGGGCTCCGGAGAGATCGCGCTGAACCGAACTTCGGGCGGAGGTCCGAAGCCGGGGGCACCGACGCGGACCGTCAGATTGCGGTGGGTAATAATGACGGGGCTCAGTTCGACTTCCCCGGTGACGATCACCGTTCCCGTTTTCGCGTTGACGACGACCCGCGCCTGCGTGTGCGGATTGTCGATGCCGACGTTGAGCAGTAGTGCAACGAACTTGACCGGGTCGCGATGATATTGCTGCGGGATATCGACGCTGATTGTGCCGGGTCCGGTCGCCTGGGCAACCGACCGACCGACTTCAAAGGCGAACTCCGAGTTAATCACCCGAGCCACTTCATAGGCCGAGTGAAAACTGGAATGCGATGCGTCGAGCAACAAGGTGATTCCCTGTTTGTCGTCGGCTCGATTGATGAAATAGGAGAGAGTGTCTTCCTGAAGTGTGATACCGCCGGGGATTTTGCCGCTCGTTTGAACGAGGTCGTCCTCGATATAAACCGGGCCGGATGCGAAACCGAGGGCAACCGGCGCGCCGACATCTCGAGTGACCGAAGGTGCTTCGACGGGCGCGAATAGCAATCGCCCTCCCCGCAGGCTTTTTGCCCCCATCACGGAACTGACGTAACAGTCAATGCGTTGGCCGCGTCGCAACCCGGTCTTTGGAATCGTCGCTTCAATCATGACGATCGCCGCATTCTTCGAGTCGCGCAGGTCAAGAGGCGAGAGGACCGGGTTGTTATTGTTTTGAAGCGCCGTGGCGAGGGCTTGCATGGCCGGGAGGCTCCGTCCTCCGTCGCCGGTTCCGCCCAGACCGACCACGAGTCCCATTCCGGTCAGTTTAATCTCCTGCTGACCTGCGACCGAGCAAATGTGTTGCAGCCGAACTCGTGCCTCAGAGACCGAGCCGCTTCCGCACACGGTGATGATCGCGACAGCGATCGCGAACGCCGATTGCGCGATGCGATGTGAATAGTGGTTCTGCGAAGTCGGCATCATTTGAAGCTCGGGTTTACTGATGCGATGTTGTTCGCCGCGAGATGATTAGAACGGAAATATTTTGTCGACGATCTTCGTGCCCCAGTTTCGTTTTGTGCTGTCGTAGATGCGGCCGTTCTGGAATCGCTTAATTCCTTGGAAGGCCACGTCCTCGGCTAAGGCGGTCATATCCTTATTCACTTTTTCACTGCTGATGATTCCCGACAGCCGGTATTCCCATTCATCATCGGTGTCGGTGAAGACTTTTCTGGCTTCGATCACCAAATTGCCGTTTGGCAGCACGTCAGTCACAACCCCGGCAATGCGAAAATTAATACCTTCCCCGTTTTGAAGCTGACCGGTTGTTTGAATTCGGTTTTGGACCGATGTGTCGATCGTCGGGGAGGTCGCCGCGGAGTTGCGAAGGATTAGACCGTCGAGTGCCACGAACTCCAATAGCTCAGCAGAGAACGATTCATTTCGTTGCCTGTTGAAGCGTGAATCGGAACTTAATTCAGAGCTGTGGTTCACGAGGAATGTTATGATGTCATTCTCTTTAATAACTCGGGGCGGCGGTTGCTCAATAAATGTGAGCGAGTACTCACTGACCAACCCCGGACGCCGCCGCGGAATGGCGGGGATGAAGGGGATCACCGCTGAGTTGTACGGTGGTTGGAACTGACCGGTTGCTGCCATAGGAGAACGCCCGGCGTCCTGCGCGAGGGGCGATGGCCGACTCGGGATCGATCGTGTTCCCGGCGCGGGTGGTGGTGGAACGATTGCCGTTCCCCCAGTGACGCCGGGGGCTGGGACCTGTCCTGTGAGCGGTCTCTGCTGTTGAGCGACCGCTTCGTCTGTTAATGGGGACAACACGACCGCCAGAGCGATGAGTGTCGCGGTGTATAATTGATGAACCGTCATCGATTCGCTCGATCGTGATCAAAAGGTACGAACGGAATGTTCTAACTCTTAATGACTTGTCAGCGTGATATTGAGTTGGCTTCGCGTCGGATGATGACGCCGGGTCGGGATGACTTGCCTGATTCGGAATCCGCGGAGACGTCGGTGACGGCGACGACCTCTTGGAACCCGACGACGCGCCCGGCAATTTGCTCGCGCCCTTCGAGAGACATTAATGTGACCGTTTCACCCAGCTTTCCGTCGCTCCGGGCACGCATCAGTCGTTTGACTTCCAATCCCGGCATTTTAACCGTGACCGTCACGACATTATTCGTACGCACGAGCGGGGCGGCCTGCAGGAAGTCAGCCGCGACGATGCTTCCGGCCGTCAGTGGGCGGGTCGTTTCATAACCGATGACGAGGCCCGGCTCAGAGATACCATCCTCTCGGCTTTGTTCCCACACGAGGTCGTCTTTCGTGATAATGGAACCGCGCGGCACGGAGTGTTTGACTGCGAGAACAAAAGGTCGTTGCACGACCCGCCCGGTCACCGAAATCTCGGAAGTCGATTGCGTACTTCCCGCTGCCGAGAACTGAAATGTCTGACGCCCGGTCCATGGCGCTGTACCACCGCGGACATCTAAGCCGCGGCGGCCGATCGCGAGAATGCGGACGACGTCTTCGCTGTTAAACATCGGTGTGAAGTCGACCTCACCGATGGCCGGAGCACGGGCTCCCAAGTAAATTCTTACGGTGTCGACCACGATCTGTTCGGCGAGACGCGTGTCGGCCGTGGACGGTCCGAATTGTTCGCGCGATGCGGTCGGTGCTTGTGAATGCTTGCCGGTCGGCGGCGAAGTTGGCCTGGGTGCATATTGAGTGCGTGCGAGGTTTGCGTCGGTTGTGGTCGTGACCGATGTCGGTCCGCTGAATTCGATTGTCGAGAGATCAATTCCGACGGCCCGGAGCCGCGCTCTGACGTTTTCGAAGTCGAAACGCTTGTCGCGACCGTCACTCGGTCCGGGGCCGAGCGTCACATTATTCAGTCGGGCAACCGTTTCCGAATCGGCATCGATGACATCGGCGATCTGGCCGAGGGTGATAACGGGAGACTTAACGATGACCGGGGAATGAAAAGTGATCAACGCCGCGTGCGCCCCGGATGCTGAGATGCAAGCGGCGAGCACGGCGATATAGGGTCGGCTCTTGCGGTACAAGTTCATGGTCTTTATCTCGGACGGATTGAAACCAACGGCATCGGTTCCGCACCTCATCCCTAGAACCTTCGAATATTGGCAACCAGTTGCAACAATTGATCGGCGGCTTGGACGACTTGGGTGTTTAATTCGAAGTTTCGCTGCGATTTAATGAGGTCGACGAGTTCTCGAACGGGTTCGACGTTGGAGTCTTCAAGAAATCCCTGTTTGAGCGTGCCCAGGCCGTCCTGTCCCGGTATGCCTTGCTGGGCCTGGCCGGAGGCATCGGTCTCCTGGAAGAGATTTTCGCCAACGCGAAGCAGTCCCTGTGGATTAATAAAACGGGTGAGTTCAATATTGCCGACCTGTTGCAACTGGTTGTTCCCGGCAGTTCGAACTGCCACCACACCGTCGCCGGAGATCGTGAGGTCGAGGGCATCTTGCGGAATGTTCAGCCCATCGGCGAGTAATCGACTCACGTCGGCAGTCCCAAGCACGACGTCTCCGTTCGCATTGACGGTAAATGTTCCCGCGCGGGTATAGAGGTCGATTCCGGTCGGATCCTGCACTCGGAAGAAGCCGTCCCCCGTGATTGCGAGATCGAGTTGCTGCGTGGTCTGGCGAAGGCTGCCTTGAGTGAAGTCGCCTTCAGTTCCGGCGACCCGCGTACCGAGACCGACTTCGATGCCGATCGGAGCAGGTAGTCCTTGCTGATCGGGAGCCCCCGGGGGCTTAATATGTTCGTAGTAAAGGTCTTCGAAGTTTGTTCGAGACTTCTTAAAGGCTGTTGTGCTGGCGTTGGCGAGATTGTTGGCGATGACATCGAGGTTGAACGAATACGCGTTCATTCCCGTGCCGGCCGAGTGCAGTGCTCTGAGGCTCATGCTGTCGCCTTTCCTGTCAGATTAAATGAGGCCGTTCGGTCGCGTTAATGGTGGACTATCGCCCGCCGGCTGATTGCAGCAGTCGACCGAGTGCTTCTTCCTGAAAGCGAATCATATTGAGGTTGGCTTCAAAGGCCCGGCTGGCCTCGATCATCTGGACCGTTTCGACGACCGGATTGGTGCCCGAACCCTCAAGGTAACCCTGTCGGATTCTGGTATCGGGACCCGGCGGCGATGTGGACCGTGCCTGATAGAGATTTTCACCCAGGTGTTCGACGGTGTTGAAGTCGTCTGGTACGGCAAGGGCCATCTGCCCCACAACACTCGAGGTATTTTCCGAACTCGTTTCGATTACTGACCCGTCGGCTGAGACCGAGACATTGACGGCGTCCGCAGAAATGTTGATCGGTCGGCCCTGAACGCTTTTGACCTGAAGCCCGTGATCGGCGGTCACCAACTGGCCGGACGGGTCAAGTGCGAAGCTGCCGCCGCGCGTCAGATAGTCGCCCTCGGCATCCGAAACGACGAAGAAGCCGGGCCCGGTGATCGCCAGATCGAATCGCCCGCCGGTTTCTTGCAGCGGCCCTTGGCTGAAGTCCGTCAACGTGCCGACGACTCCCATGCCGCCGGAGTGTTCGTTCAAATTGTGACCCGGATCGCCGGGAATCTGGTGGTCGGGATCGTACGGCGGAAATTCGGCGAAGACGGCGAGTGAGCGTTTGAATCCGTTCGCCCCGGCGTTGGCGAGATTGTTCGCCACGACATCGAGCTGAAATTGCCGGGCTTCAGCACCCTGGGCGGATTGATACAGTCCGTAGATCATCGCGCAGCCATGTCCCTTGAAGGTGGTCCAATCAATTCATCGGACCGGAAGGGGTGGCGCGCTCAGCAAAATCGTTACAACCGCCGGAATCGGAGCGGGCAACGCAGGTTGCCTAGATTGCCAGATTGCAGGCATCGGTTAGCCGTGACCGACAGGGAGCGCTCCCCGTCGGTCGCGGCTAAACGCTTACTACAACGTGCCTTTGGACGACGGCACGCCCGGTTCGCGGGGGTCGATCGCGACGGCGGTGCGAAGGGCGCGGGCCGTCGCCTTGAATACTCCTTCGGCCACGTGATGGCTGTTTTCGCCGTGGTGCCGGATCAAGTGCAGGTTCATCGGGACGTTTGAAGCGACCGCCTGCCAGAACTCGCGGACGAGTTGGGTATCGAAGTCGCCGATCTTTTCGGTCTCGAAGGCGACGTCGAAGACCAGCATCATTCGCCCGCCCAAGTCGACGGCGGAGGTGATCAGCGTTTCCTCCATCGGTAGAGTAATCGAGCCATAACGGGTCAGGCCCTTTTTGTCGCCGAGGGCTTCGCGCATCGCCTGCCCGAGACAGATGCCGACGTCTTCGACAGTGTGATGGGCATCGACATCAAGATCGCCATCGGCTTTAACGTTTAAATCGAACAGACCGTGTCGGGCCAATAGCGTCAGCATGTGATCGAAGAACCCGACACCGGTTGCGATGTCGCTGTTGCCTGCCCCGTCGAGATCGAGGGAGAGTTCGATCGTCGTTTCTTTGGTGGAGCGATTAATCGTTGCGGTGCGGGGCATGAGTTCTTCACTTCGTGAAACACATCAGGCGCGCTTCCTGGCGGTCGCGGCTAAACGTTGGAAGTCGAATCGCGGCCGAGGACGATTCGAAGCACGTCAAGAAAGCGGTCAATTTCGGCGTCGGTACCGATCGTGATACGGAGCCCGTCGAGGCCGTGCGCGCCGAAGGCGGGAGCCTCCGGATATTGCATATAACGGATAAGAACGCGGTTTTCTTTGAGCGATTGGTAAATCGACTGATGATTCCGGTCGGGATGGGTGACCCACACGAAATTCGCCTGACTCGGCGTGACTTCGAATCCGAGTTCTGCGAGGGCGGCGGAAAGTCGTCGACGGGTGGCGCGGATTTTGGCGGTCGTCTCGGTGAGCCACTCGGTATCGGCCAGAGCGGCGGTGGCGCCGGCGATCGCGAGGGCATCGCAGTTGTAGCTGTCCTTGACCTTCCTCATGCCGCGGATGAGGTCGGGGTGGGCGATCGCGTATCCGAATCGCAGCCCCGCGAGGCTAAACGCTTTGCTTACAGTCCGCGTCATTACGATGCGTCGGCCCGCCTCGGACTGTAAGACTGAACCATCGTGCGGGTTGTCGGCAAACGCACCGTACGCTTCATCCAATACGAATACGCCCTTCGGCGGGACGAGTCGAAGAAGATCGTCGTGCGACCATTTCGTGCCGGAGGGCGAATTCGGGTTCGGGACGAGGACCAGCTTTGAATTCGCAATCGTGCGTTCGGCAGCAGCGAAATCGAATGACCAATCCGCGTTGAGAAGCAGTCGCTGCGTACCAGCTCCCTGAATTGCCGCGAGGGTTTCGTAAAGAATGTAGCTCGGATACGGACACGCGATCTGCTCGCCCGGCTCGACAAACGAGCGGAGCAAAATCGTCAGGTTTTCGTCGCTGCCATTGGCGGGGAGAATCCACTCGGGATCGAGGTCCATCTGCTCCGCGACGAGTTGGCAGAATCCCCGGGCAAGCGGGTCGGGATAAACGTTGAGGCGATCGTTCGCTTTGCCGACGATTGCTTCAATCGCTTGTTGCGACGGCGGGTAAGGATTCTCGTTCGTATTGAGTTTGACCCAGCCGGTCTCCTGCGGCTGCTCGCCGGGCACGTAGCCCTCGATGGCATCGACGGCGGGACGAAAAGGCGACATGCGGGGCTCGGGAAGCAGATATTCTGGTGGGACTCGGAATCGACACGGCAACGATTAACGGAGTTCGCCCTGACTCAACTATTGTAGCGGACACACAAGCCCGCAGCGCGAGCAAGGGACTCAATTGAAGCGTCACGAATTAGCAAACCCGACTCAGAATATCCCTTACTCGCGCTGCGGGCTTGTTTCATGGGAGTAAGCATTTTCATGAAAAGAGTTGATTGTCTTCGTTGGAGGATTCTTCGGGCTCAGCTTTCTTTTTCGAGGCCTTCTTCCGGCCTGCCGATTTCCTGCGGCCCGCTTTCTTGTCCGATTCATCAGCGGTTGCGGAGGCGTCGAAGTCTTCGAGGTCGGGTGAGCCGTCTTCGCTCCAGCCGGCCAGGACTTCGATCCTTTTCTCGGCGTCCTCCAACGTCCGGTAACAGGTCTTCAGCAGCTTCACCCCTGTTTCGAAGCGTCCCAGCGACTCCTGCAGGCCGAGATGGCCCTCTTCGAGATCGCGGACGATCTGCTCCAGTTCGTCGACAGACGACTCGAAGCTGGGCTGCTCGTCGGATGATTCAGACTTCTTTGGCATAAAAAGGCGAGAGGCTAGAACACTGGTGCATGGCGAGCCGGAAGCGTCAGCGCCCGGAGAATTGCGGGTTGCTAAGACTCAACTCCGGGCGCTGACGCTTCCGGCTCGCTTTTGATGACTTGTTCAATGCGACTGATGAGTTTGCCCGATGCGAGCCGGGTTTCAATCGTGGCGTCCACTTCGACGTAGGAAGCATCGCGGACGACCTGCCCGCTCTCACAGCGAGTTGTGACGCTGTATCCCCTTCGGAGGACGCCGAGCGGGCTGAGGGCATCAAGCTCGGCGGCGCGGGCATCAAGGGCCGAGCGTTGCCGGCGGAGTAGTTCGCGGGCGCCGCGGGTAAAGCGTTCCTGCAACAGGTCAACGTGTTGCGTCCGTTCGCGGATGATCTCCTCGGGGCGGTTGAAGACGCGATGATTCTTGACGGATTCGAGCCGGGTGCGGGCTCGATCGGCTGTGGATCGCAGTCCCCGCATCAGTCGGTCGGACTGGCGATCGAGCAACGCTCGCCACTCGGCTCGATCGGGAACAGCAAGTTCGCCCGCTTCGCTGGGGGTCAGTGCCCGGCGGTCGGCGACGAGATCGGCAATCGTCACGTCAATCTCGTGCCCGACGGCCGAAACGACCGGCACCGGACACTCCGCGATGGCGCGGGCGACAATCTCCTCATTGAAGGCCCACAGGTCTTCGAGGCTGCCGCCGCCGCGGCCGGTGATCACGAGGTCGACGTCGAGGAGTCGGTGAATTTGGCCAAGGGCTGCGGCAATCTCCTTCGCGGCACCCTCCCCCTGCACTCGAACCGGCAGAATGACGATCGGCGCTGCCGGCCAGCGGCGCGAAATCACCTGCAGCATATCGCGAACGGCCGCACTCGTCGGGCTGGTGACGATCGCAATGCGATTCGGAATTCGAGGCAGCGGTCGCTTTCGTTCGGAGTCGAATAAGCCCTCACGCGAGAGCTTTTCCTGCAACTGCCGAAAAGCCAGTTCGAGCGGGCCAACGCCGACAGGAATGAGTTCTTCGCAGATGAGCTGATAGCTGCCGCGGGCAGCGTAAATCTCGACCGGCCCGGCCGCGATGACATCCATGCCATCTTCGAGGTCGAATCGCAGGCGGCTCGCTCGGGTTCGCCACATGACGCCGCGGATTTGGGCTTTCTCATCTTTCAGCGTGAAATAGACGTGCCCCGAACCCGCCCGCATCAGCCCGGAGACTTCACCGCGGACCGCGACGTGCGGAAAATTCGCTTCGACGAGTTCCTTGAGTTGACGCGTTAATTCGGCAACGCCGAGCGGCTCGGGAACATTCATCGCACCGCCTCACGATCCGAACGCGACATTGTGGAGAAAGCTCAGTGCCCGCGAGACGTCGCCAAGTTTTTCTGATCCTTCGGATCGATCGGCGATATACCAGCCATCGAACGACGCCTCCTGCAGCACGGCGATCGTCTCGCTCCAATCGACTTCACCGCGACCGACGGGAACCTCGAGGACGCGACCGTCCATATCACGAACGGCGTCCCGGATTCGCACTTGAGCGATGCGGTCGTGCAGCTCGGAAACGACGGTCCGGAGTTTGTCGCCGCTAACTGCGACTGCGGCGGGGTCGAGATATACGCCGGTCGGACCGGTATCGACTTCGGCCAAAATGCGACCGAGCCGCAACGCCTCATTGCCCACCGGCATCGGGGCGAGCAGCACGCCGAAGTGGTCGCCGAGACGGGCGAGGTCGGCCAATAACTCGACCGCCAATCGGTACTCATTTTGGTCTTCATCGTGATCGGCCGTCGGCAGTCCCCAGATCGGGAACGAGAGCACCGGCGCTTTCATCACGGCAGCAAATTCGATGGCGGCGGTTAGTACGGCGATGCGTTCATCGAGACCGTATTCGTCCATAAATTTGCGCTTCAGCGGAAATTCCGCGGCGGCGATTTTCAGGCCGAAATCTCCCAGCAGATTCGTGAGCTGTCTCCGCGCGGACTCGCCAAATTCATCGGCCGTCAATTCGCTGCGGACGTCGACTTGCACGCCAGTGACACCAAAGGTGGCGGCATTTTCGATGGCCTGCTTGATACCCGTTTCGAACAGACGCGTGGGAACGGCGGCTTTGAGAAGCGTCTCCGGCATGATGAATCGGCGCTGTGTCTTTGCGGGGGGGAGTCGATTGTCTGAGAGGGGATCACTCTACCGCGGTCGACTTCACGGCAAAATCGACTCGACTCGGAATACCCGAGGTGTCCGGCGACAGAAGTCGTGTTTCCACGCAGACAAGCGGTGTCGATAGCCGAAGCAATAAGTACGCGGGCGTTCGATTTCAACGCAATTTTCAGAATGGAAATAGATCGCGCGCGACGAATATCGTTTGTGGTTAAGGCGGTACGCTGTGACTTGGCGGCTCGGATTTCGCACATTGGCTCTCTTCCTGCTCGGCATTGCCGCGGGGCAAGACGATGTGCGCGCTGCTGACAAAGAGTCTGCCCGCATGTCCGCGGCGGCGACGGAAGTCACCAAATTTCGCTTCGGACACGAAGCAGATCGCGATTTCGATCGGTTTCCGGACGGATGGTCGCGACGCCGCGGCCCGGACTTCCCGGGATACATTGAGGTCGAACTTGATCTCGATGTCGGCCGATCGGAGCCGGGCTCATTGAGCATCACTCCCGATGGCGGGGCGTGTGCCATCTATTCCGATCCGATCCGCATCGATCGGATTCACGGACACGTGTTCGAAGGCTGGGTGAAGACCGAGGGGCTTCGCTTCGACGCGGCGCGGTTTACCGTCTCGATCCTTGATCATCGCCGTCACCGCATCTCTCGCCACGTCAGCGGCGCCGTCACTGCGACCTCAAACGGTTGGGTCCGGCTAGCGGTCGGACCGATCAAATCGACGCCGGAGCAGCATTTTCTGGTCATCGGATGCCATCTCGTCGGTTCGCAGCGTCACGATCTTGCCGGGCGCGTCTACTTCGATGACTTGTGGCTGGGGCGACTGCCCGAGTTGCAACTTCACAGCAATTTTCACTCGCAATTTCGACGACGTGACGTCCCGGTCGAGATCCGATCGAAAGCCTCCGGTTTGGAGCCGGGCCACGAGTACAACCTGAAACTCGAATTGGTAGCCGGCGAAAAGACGATTCTTAGTCGCGATTTCTCACTGGGTGCGCCGAACTTGGCCCGCGCGGTTAATCACCCGCTCCTTTCGATCAGCACATCCGATCGAATGCCCATTTACGCAGCTACAGACCGCGGTTCGCTCGAAGTGACGCCGGTCCGGCTTTCCGCAGCCGCTGACGGACGTTCCAACGAGACCGGCGAAATTTTGTGGAAGCTCGATCCGCTCGACTACGGCTATTACGAAGTCCGCGCGACGTTGTTAGACGATGGCCGACCTGTTCTTAGGGAAATGACTTCGTTCGCCGTGATGGATTTGGTGGAGCCGGTCGACCATGGTGACTTCGGTTGGAGCATCGACCGACCAACGAAACTCGGGGCAGACGAGTTGGCATCTGCGGCGACACAGGCGGGGATCAACTGGATTAAGTATCCGGTCTGGCAGCAGGCGGTTGATGACCCGATCGCAGCCGGACGCACCGCCGTATTGATCGACAAGCTTGGCTCCGCCGGCCTTCGCACCGTCGGTACGTTGAACCACCCGCCTAGAGAACTTCGCGCGAAGTTTGCCCACAATTGGAAGGGGGCGAGCGAACTGTTCACACTGCCGTCCGACGTGTGGCTACCGTCGCTCGAGCCGGTCGTGGCCCGCTATTCGTCGCGGGTCAGGCATTGGCAGGTCGGCGGCGACAATGATACCGGCTTCACCGGAATGAAAGACTTCGAGTCGATGCTCGAGGTGCTGAAGTCGGAATTCGAACGTGTCGGCCGCGAAGCCAAACTGATCGTGCCTTGGGAAGGCGGCCGGCCAACCGCAGCCATCACACCGCAGTTTCCGTTGGTTTTCTCTCGGAATTCGACCACTCTCGATTCGACGTCGCCCACCTGGGACGGTCCGCACGCCCATTGGGATGTATTAACGCCACTTCCACGTAGCGAACATTCAACCGCCGTTCGGGCCGCGGACTTAATCCGCCGAATGATCACGGCTCGGACATCGGGCGCAGACCTCATTTTTGCAGCGGACGTGTTCGACAAAGAGCATGGTTTGCTTCGCGACGACGGTGCACCCACCGATCTGTTTCTACCTTGGAGAACGACGGCGCTCGCCCTGCGCGAGGCCGAACATCTCGGCTCTTTGACGATGAGCCCCGGCGTCCGCAACGAAGTATTCGTGGGCGCAAGCGGTGCAAGCATCGTGCTTTGGAGTGATGAGCCGGTTCGCGAAATCATTTATCTCGGCGAAACAGCCAAGAGCATCGACATCTTCGGCCTGCAGCGGACGATCCCGAAGGATTCGACCGGGCGTCAGCTCCTCGATATCGGCCCGGAACCACTGATCATCACCGGCGGCTCAGAGGCGGTGGCTCGCTGGCGCACGTCCGTCCGTTTCGAAAATGGACGCTTGCAGAGTCAGCACGGAGAACAACGCGATGCCATCGTCGGACGCAATTCGCTGAATCAGGGAGTCAGCGGGACCGTCACGCTTCATTTACCACGAGAGTGGGAGTCCGACCGAGATCGCTGGGAGTTCTCCCTCGGACCGGGCGAAGCGTTTCGATTGCCCGTCGGATTGTCTTTGCCGCCCAACGCCAGTCTCGGAACGACGCCGGTCGAACTCGAGTTCTCGGTGGTCGGCGATCGCCCCTACCGATTCACGGTCCGGCGAACTCTTGAAGTCGGCTTCGGCGACCTGCATCTGCTCGTGACTGATCGGAAATTAAACGACGGTCTACTCGAGATCGAACAGAAAATTACCAACCGCACGTCACCCGTCGAGGTTCTCGACTTCCGTTGCAGCTTATTCGTCCCCGGCTCTCAACGTCAGATTCGAACCGTTACAAAACTGGGCAGCGGCACCGATACCAAATTTTACAAGCTCCCCGATGCCGAGGCCCATCGGGGTAAAGAACTCTGGATTCGGGCTGAACAGGAAGGCGGCCGGCGTGTCTTGAATTACCGCTGGCTCGTGGGTGAAGACTGGGAATAACTTCTGCTCAAGTTCCCGAAGCAGATTGCTTGTTCTGATTGCTTAATTCGTGAAAGATCTCTTGAATTAATTCCCGGGCGGACTCGGAGGTTCGAAAGTACCGGCCGTTCACTCTCACTTGTTTAATTTCGCTGCTAAACTGCACTTCATCGACGGTGCCGTCGTCTGTCTTAAATCGGATGTCGAAGGAGGAAAACCAAGGCGATGGGCTACCGGTTACGCTCTTGCCTAATTGGTGATAGACACGGCGAGCCGCCGCCGGGTCGATTTCGTATTCGCCCCACGGCAGGATGTCTGGGTCGTCGTAGACGGTCATCTCTGCTTTGACGATTTGATCCGCATTCAGCGAAAGTGCACGCTCGGCGGTCGCAAACCACCGAAAACCGGTCGTGAGGATCGCGAATAGGACGAGCAAGCCGGCAGCTGTGTAGGCCATCCGGAAGACGAGAGCGGGCTTGTGGTCTTTCACAATGCGGGACCGACCCAGTGGTACAGCATGAAATATATCACAACACCGGTGACCGAAACGTACATCCAAACTGGAAACGCATACTTCACCACGCTTTTGTGGGCCGACCAGTTCTTTCGCCAGGCTTGGTAAATCGCGGCGATTGCCAAAACCGGGACGGTGACAGCCAGGATGATGTGAGAAATTAAGATGGTGAAGTAAATCGGCCGGATGATGCCCTGCCCCGTAAAGGCGCGGCCCGCCTCGCCGGTGTATTGTCGCAAGCCCTCGTGGTAGGTCAGGTAGCAGGCAAGAAATGCGATCGAGATCCCAAAGGCCGTCAGCATCAAATTTCGATGCAGATGAACTCGCTTCTTCTTAATCGCAATAAACGCAGCGGCCAGGCAGAGCGTGGCGAGCGAATTGAGCGCCGCATTGATCGCGGGCAATGCGGCAATCCAATCTGGTAGTTCGTCAGGCACGGCGGTTTTCGTTTACGTGGCTGTATAGTTTCTTCAAAGTCTTCAGTGTTCGCAGGGAATGCGATTGGTGAAATAATATTTGAGAGTTAGCATCTCTCTCACAGGCTGCTCGTTCACTTAGGAGCCAGCCCTCGTTGCCAGTTCACGTTTCAAGTCTTCCATTTCATTCGGCAGCACCGCGTTATATTTTCCGCGGACGACGCCGTCTTCATCGATGAGCAACAGATTCGTCGTGTGCAAGACTTCGAAACCGGGCTGTCGCTCGTCGCCTTCCATCTCCTGTACCGGCATCAGGAAGTCGTCGGTAATTAATTGATAGACATTACTTTTCTGACCGGTCAAAAAAATCCATCTTTCGGAGTCGGCCCCGAAGATTTCAGCGTACTGAGCGAGTATCTCCGGAGTGTCGTAATCGGGGTCGACGGTCAATGTGACGAGCCGGGCGTCGATCTTTAAGGCTTTCATCTTGTCCTGCAAGAGCCGCATCTGTCCGCTGACCCTCGGACAGGGTCCCGCACATCGTGTGAAGATGAAACCCACGACGAACGGCTTCCCTGCGAGATCCTGACGCGTCACTTCCGACCCGGTGGAGTCGGTGAGCGAGAAATTGCGGATCGGTTCATTCCCCCAGATCGATTCCGACTGTTCTTCGACAGGTGGAACTTCGGACGTCAGTGCCCCCTCCGGCATCTTATAGAACAGAAGAATTAATGCTCCAAACGCGACGAGCCACAGAACGCCTCCGAATATTAACGCGGGGCGACGGATCGGCGCGGTCGAACGAGTGCTCTGCTGCGGAATACTCACGGAAAGTTCTCGATCCTTGCGGAACGCTGCTGAGAATCTAGACGCTGTGTTCAGCCATCACATTGTAGCGATCAACCTCTACCGCAGATCAGTTGTGGTGCGTCGATTCGACAGCCACACGGCAACTCCCATGCAGACGACGGCGAAACCGACCGAGACCGCGGCACAAATCGGTCCCGACGGAAGGCCCGCGGCCTCGCCGAGGGTGCCGGCCGGGTACATCGCCCGCCGGAGCCCCGCCACTCCGTACGATAAGGGGTTAAGAAAGACGACCCAGCCGAGCCATCCAGAACTGGCCGGGAAAAACGAACCCGACAACAGCCACATGGGCAGCAGGAACACGCTCATGACGGCGTGATATCCTTGCGTTGATTCCATCGGCCATGCCAGGCAATAACCCAACGCGGTCAATCCGACGGCAATGACCACAAGCATCGCCAGCGTTGCCGGAATGACGGAGAGTGAAACCGACAGTTCCAGGCCCGGAGCCAGTCCCACCAACGACAGCAACGGACCGACGATTAGAAAGATCGTGGCCTGCAGTATCGCGATCGCCGCCCCGCCGCCGACCTTGCCCATCACAATCGAAATGCGCGGGACCGGTGCGACGAGCACTCCTTGCAGAAAGCCCTCCCGCCGATCTTCGATGATCGAAATGGTCGAAAAAATCGCCGTGAACAAGATGATCAGGACCGCGATGCCGGGGAAGAAGAATTCCTGATAGGTCATCTCCGCAGGAGCCCACTCGGGCGGTTCGAACGAACCGTGAAGTCCGGCGCCGAGCAAAATCCAGAACACGACCGGCTGACCAACGGCGCCGATTACTCGCGTTCGTTGTCTGAAGAAACGGACCAACTCACGGACCGCCAGCGACCACGCCGGGAGCCAAACGGCCGCGTACTCGGGAGCTTCCGTCTTCGAATTTTCAACCGGAGCATCGACAGTTGCCACGGCGTCTTCAGGAGGGGCGGGAGCACTCATGGGCTTTCCTCCTCCCAAAATTGGTGGCCGGTCCGTGCGATGAATACGTCCTCCAGCGTGGGTTTGCCGAGCGTGACCGCTTCGACTTGCGGTGAAAACTCGGCGACAAGATCGCGCAGCAACTCATGACCGTCCTGTGATTCGATGCGAAGTTGGTCTCCCAACCGTCCGACGTCGACCTGAAAGCGGTCTCTGACCCGTTCGGCAAGTACTTCCGGTTCCCCGGAGCGAATCGTGAGGCAGTCCCCGCCGATCGACGCCCGCAAGGCATCCGGCGTGTCGCAAGCGACCAGTTCGCCTCGATTCAGGATGCCGAGCCGGTCGCATCGCTCGGCTTCTTCCATCAAATGGGTCGTGACGAGAACGGTCATCCGTCCGTCGCCCCGCAGGTCGCCCAAGAATCGCCACAGGTCGTGCCGAGCGCCGGGGTCGAGCCCGGTGCTGGGTTCGTCAAGCAGCAGCACGTCCGGGTTGTGCAGCAACCCCTTCGCAATTTCGACCCGACGCTTCAACCCGCCTGATAGCGAATCGGCCCGGTCATGCAATCGATCGCTCAATTGCAGACGATTCGTGGCGTGTTCGATGCGTTCCTGCAGCATTTTGCCGCGTAGCCCGTAGAGGTGACCTTGATGTTTAAGGTTCTCTCGGACCGTCAATTTTCCATCAAGACTGGGTGACTGGAACGTCACTCCAACAAGGGCGCGGACCCGACCGGGTTGCGTGGCGACATCAAAACCGCCGATGGAAGCCCGCCCTTTCTGGACCGGCAGCAATGTCGACAGAATGCGAAAGAGGGTCGTCTTCCCGCCACCGTTTGGTCCGAGCAGACCAAATATTTCGCCGGGTCGGACATCGAAACTTACGCCCGCGAGCGCCCGGAGTTCACCGTAATGGTGCTCCAGGTCGCTGATGGTGATGGCGTCTGACGAAGGGATCATGTGGGTGCGATGAGGCAGAGTGAGCGCGAAGGCGTGTTGCTTAACCGTAGACGCCGAAGGCATCGATCGTCAAAGCGATCAGCACGGTCGGCAGGTAAACGAGTGACGCCCATAGCAGTCGCCGCGCGGTCTTCGTCGACTCTGAAAGTGCAAAAGCCACGCTGCACACTGCGTATCCCGCTCCCAGGACGCCCGCCACAATGGCGTAGCCTACCCCGCCAAGGCCGAGCGAAATCGCCAACAGACTCGTCGGGATCAGCAGCACGGCGTAGACAACAGCAATCCAGCCCGTCATGCCATCGATGATTCCACCACCCGGCAACAGCTTCAGCCCCGCGGACTCGTATTGGCGGCGATATAACCACGCGATCGCCAAGAAGTGGGGGAATTGCCAGAGAAACAGGATTCCGAACAGCACGAGCGCTCCGCTCGACAACTCGCCGGTTGCCGCCGTCCAACCGAGCACCGGCGGCAAAGCACCGGGGATTGCGCCGATCGCCGTGCTGGCCGAGCTGACACGTTTGAGCGGTGTGTAAACGAAGACGTAAAGCAGAAGAGTTGCTACGGCCAATGCCGCCGTCAGCAAGTTGACACCTGCCAGCAGCCAGACCGTTCCGCCGACCGCGCAAAAGACTCCAAACAGCAGCGCGGAATTTGATGAAAGTCGACCTGCCGGCAGTGGCCGATCAGCGGTCCGGAGCATAAGGGCGTCGGTATCCGATTCAAGCCACTGGTTCAGGGCACCGCTGGCGGCGGCGATGAGTCCGATCCCGGCAAATGTGGCGAGAAGCCGCCACGGCTCCGCCGCGCCGCCTGCGACGAAATAGCCGACGGCAACGGTGATGAGAGCCATCAGAGCGATCCGGGGCTTCGCGAGTTCGCGATAATCCGCCAGTCGCACGAGCAGACCGGGCGCGGCATCCTCACGCGGAAACACGTGTGGCGCCATGGCCGTTCCGTCTGCGGTTCCGACTTCGCCAACACTCATGCTAATTTCCCGCCCGAAGTCCCGGCAGGTTCACCGCCGACGTCGAAGTGATTCGAATATTCCCGTTCCGCAGGTTTCCACCCAAGACGTGAAAGTTTAACGGCTTTGGCCAGCAGACAAACCGCCGCGGCCAATAAGACCATCCCGACGACCGTGTGACCGCTCCGGAAAAGCACCTGCTCCGCGGAATTTTGGACCGCGACGTAGCCTTGGGCTTTCCACCCGAACTTCACGATCCACGCGCCAAAGCCTAGCGCCACCTGCATCGTAGCCGCAGCAGCCAGCAGATAACCGTTGGAAATCAAGAACTTCTCGCCGGTGCGAATCGACAATGCGGCTCCGATATTCGCCAGAAGCCAGACGACCGCCGCCATCCCGAGATGCTCATACAATCCGAGTCCGAGATGTCTGACCATACCACCAAGGCTGTACTGCACGACAATCGCGACAGGAATTATCACGAGAACCGGCATCAGCCCCCGCGGTCGTGAATCGGTAATCGGCACCCGATACGACAGCCAGCGACGGGACGTCACCAACGCCGCCAGACAGATTGCCGAAAAGACGATCGCTCCGAAGGTTCCGTGAAACAACGCGAGGAACCGCTCGTCGAGCCGGACACGAAACCCGCCGATCAAACCCTGCACGATCACGCCCAACAGTACCAGGATTCCCAACCGCTTGACCCAAACCCGTTCGTCCCTCACGAACAGCACACCGGCAAGCAAAATCGATACGACACCGAGCAGCGCTCCCGCCAGACGATGCCCGTGTTCCAAGACCTTGTCGGTTCGCCCTTCCCGGATATCGCTGAGCATGTCGTACAGAAACATGTTCTGCTGATCGGAGGTCGGCCAGTCGAGAAACGCCATCCCGGCATCGAACGTCGTCGTCAACACGCCGACGGTAATCGGCAAGAGCGACGTCACGACCGTCAGCACGGCGATCCAGTGATTCCAAGCTTTGTAGCGCATTCGAACGGGGACAGGTGGCGAGGAAAGGATCGCGCGGGCACCCGCATTGTGGTCGACCGCGGGCGTTGCGTCGACCACCCGAAATTGATTTGGTGCGATTTCAGTCACATTGGCACTCATGTCCCCTCCCCCTTATCGGAATTGTTATCCTCAGACGGCGACACTGGTATCGGCGTTCCGGACAAGGACCTGACGTAGTGGACGAGATCCCAAATCTCCTGCTCGTCGAGCGTCGGTTGATAGGCCGGCATCGGTGTGCCGTTGATTCCGAAAGCGATACGCCGATAAAGATCAACGGGACGGTCGCCGCCGCCGAATGCCCCCCCGGTCAGGTCACGCGGCACGATCACGTCGCCCCAGACGTCGTGCAGACCGCGCTGCGGGTACTCTTCGCCGGTTCGCGGGTCGACGTGAAATGAAGCCGTCAGTGGCCCGTCGCCTCGCCCCGCTTTCCCATGACAGGAGACACACTTGCCGCGTTGGGACAGAAATAAGAGCTCTCCGCGGCGCCGCGACTGCGGCGTATCAGGCGGCGGATCGTGTTCGGAGCTTACGGCTGACGAGTCAACGTCGTCGGTGCTCCAGCGCTCGATCAAATTTTGTTCGGCATTCGCGGCTACGAATGGAAGATCGTGCTGCAAAAAATCGATCGCTTCCTGATTGAGATCGGCTTCCGACTCACCATCAGCGATTCGGGCCTTCCATATCTCGTCTCCGAAATCGAATTCGACCTCGCGGACCAACGCGAGTTCAAGTTCGCCCCGCATCGAGAGCCAACGAACATACTCAACCAGCAGGCGAATATCGGAATCGGCGAGCCGATCGAACGAAGGCATGTTCGTCCCGGGAATTCCCCGCCGAATGGTCGCTTCCAAATCGGATCGGCTCGGTCGACCTGCCGAGCCGGTCGACGTGAACTTGAAGATGCCGGGCCGATAATCTCGGGGGCGGGGCGAAAAATACTTCGCGGACGGCCCGTCTCCGGCACCTGAAGAACCGTGGCACTGAGCGCAATTCTTGCGAAACAAGACTCCTGCCTTGCTCAGATTGTCCGTCGCAGCCGCGTGATCGGACACTGCCGATTCCGATTGCTCTAACGTATGGAAGTCGAGCGGGAGATCTTTCCAGATTCTGGGATCTTTCAGCGTCCCGAATCGCCGATTCAGGTGCGGACCGAGTCCGGTCACCGTCCGGCTTGGGTCGGTGAGATTCCTTGATTCTGTCGTTGTTGAGGCCGCTCCCTCAGGCGGGCCGTCGCGAAGAATCTCAGGGAGACTCAGAAACCCTTCGCTCGGCGTAAATTGATCGCCGCTGCCGTCGCCGCATCCGCTGAGGCCGCCGACTACGAACGTGAGTGATAGAGCGAACGGGAGTGCCCGTCGTCTTGAGCACATGGCAAAAAAGGCTCCTGAAGAGTTCTTCAGTATCCTTGCGAGCGGGTCGGTATGCGTCGATCCGCAAATTTGCCGCATCCGCCCCGCAATCCGCTGGAGCGGAGTCGCGAAAGCTCGATTCAGCGACCGAGCAGATGGTGCCACAGAGCCGAAGGCGTGATGAAGCGGAATCGCCTCGAATTCCGCCGAACCCGGTCGCGGACAGAGTTTTTGTAAGTGGCATCATCGCGAAACGCGGTAAGCATCGTCTCGACCGGCAATGCTTGCAGCTCCTCTAACTCGTCCGCCGATAGCTGTTGCGTCGATTCGCCCGCGGGCTTCTGCTCATTTTGTTGCGGAGTCGAAGCCGACGCTGCTGGCTCGCCGGCGTCTTGGTGTCGCGCTGCGGCCAATACGTCAGAAATGCTCGACCTGCCGTTGCCGGCAGTGGCGGCAGATTGCTCATTCGTCTGAATCGACGACTTGGCACTACGATTTGGTTCGCAGCCGACCTCCAACAGCATCTGACGAATCGAAGGCGGCTCGACTTTCCCAAAGCCGTTATTGCCAACCGCTTGTTCCCCGCGTATTTCCGCAAGCATTCGTCCGATCGAAGGAGGAGCGGAGCGTGCTGCCGGCTTTTGCGACGAGGAACTCGCCGACTTGGATGGTTGGGTAGAGATAACCCCGATGTCTCTGAGCATCGCCCGGATTGATGGTGGCGTTGTCCCGTCCGACGACGAACTCGACGCGACCTCATTTTGTTCAAAGAGAGCGGGACTCTCTTGGGAACCGACACTTTCTGTCGACTCTTCCTTCAAAGTAGCCGAGCCCGTTCCCGATGCAGCCGGGGCAAAATCATCCGGCAATGGTTCGCCCCCATCCTGAGAGCGGGCGAGCGTGATAACTTCGGCTGTCGTCATTTTCAGTCACATATTTCGACGAGGCGTCCCGCAGATTCTCGACTGCTCGGCCCCCGGGGGTCCAATGGTGATGTGGATTGTGTGAACTCCGACCAGAACGCACAACCGGACTTCGAATCACGGTTCGACCGGTGGAGCATAAGGGGAACTGCTAGTCGTGACCGCTGCGATGTCAGGCCGGAACGAAGTCTGGCGGGCCACAACGCTGTCGGACATGCCGCTCGACTTGAACGCCGGTCGCCTCAAACAAAATTCAGCGTGGACCGGGTCTAACTGTAACCAAGGGAGCGAACCGGGGGACATTGACGGACATTCCGTCCCTGCGGGGCCAGACTTCAAATGCTCAATTCGCCCGAGTCAAGCTCCGATAAATTCCTTTGCCGGGCAATGTCCCGATTGGACAAGGATTGTATCAATTTCGGCGGTCAGACCGTCGACCCAGGAGCCGCCTTCTATGTCAGAAAACATTCTCAAGATTGACTCTGCCGACGAATACGAAGAAATCCAAAGTGATGAAGTCGATCGTGTCGTCATGGCGCTGGAACGACTGAGCGAAACAGTCGAAAGCGAAAACATCCGCGCAATCCTCGAAGAGGCATCGAACGAAATCTACCTCCTCGTCTACGAAGAAGAAGGCGATGCTGACATCGCCGAAGCCGCCTGATTTCCTCAGGCAAATCTCCGACCACGAGCCATTGCGTCGGTCGTCCGTAGCGTTTCACGTGTCGTCCGTGGAGAAGTTCCCACGGACGACACGTGTTCTTTCATCAACGGAATCGATCGACAACCCCCGAACCGATTTGAGCCGATTCGCAAACGTCGGCACATCGGTGATCGGCCCCGCGAAGATCGTCAGTCCGGGGTCCGCAGTCGTCACGGCATCAACGACGGCACTATTCGGCCGGTCCGTCGCGTCAGCCGCCGCCTTCAGCAGCGACGCTGCAATTGGTTTCGGGATATTTCCGACGATCTCGATTCGCACCGACTCTTCGTCTGTCACCTTGACCGGCTCGTTCGCGGTCGTTGGTTCGTCGCCAGTTCCCGATGCGTCGGCGAGCTGAGCGAACATCGCCAGTCGAATGCGATCCAACTCCGCATCGAATTCCATCTGCGTCTTGGCGGAGGTCAGGCTTTCGGTCTCATCGCGGAATTGTGCCAGCCAGGTCACCGTCGATCCGATTTCAGTTTCATTCTCGTCGTTCAACCGCGTGATTTGCTGGCGAAGCGAAGAGACGAGACCCTCCCAACGGCCCGCAATCTGTTCCGGTACCCATCGGTTTCCGATCCGAATCATGGGCACCAAAGTCTCGTCGGTATCATTGGGCCCGCTCGTCCTGCGTTGCAGAATGAGCACGACCCGTTGGCGCGACGTTTCCGGTTCGCTCCCCCCCTGCGCTCGGACGCCTTCGTCGTTCGAGGGGCGGCTTCCCACGATTTCAAAATCGTCGGCCGGGCCGAACGGACTCGCGAATAGCCTTATGGCGGCACGATCGCGATCGGAGGGCGAAGCCGGATCGACGGTTGCGATCAATTCGGCGATCGTGCGGATGTTTCGGAAGAACGACTCACGGTCGCCGCGATACGGACCGGTTCCAAACTCGATTCGATCAGTCGTTGTGAGGAACGTTTGCTGCTCCGCAATGAGATCGCTCAGCGAAGCCGCCGCGGAGCGGATGGACTTGCGTACCGGGGGCGTCAACGTCTGGTAGTCGTCCCAGACGGTTCCAAGATCATGTTGGAATTGCAGCGGTATCAAAGCCAATGTGTCTGAAAGTGCGTCTGAAAGAGTGGGATGCTGCTGTTCGGTCGATGCTTCGGCCTCGACAAACAACATAAGTCGCTCCGCGGTTTGTTCGGCCGAAAGTTCCGAAATGCTCTTCCAGTCTTCGCTCGACTTGATGTTCCGCTGATCTTGATTTGATTCCCGCGTCACGACTTCCGGCGAGATGACCGGTGGCTTAGTGCCGGGATTGGTTGCCGGTTCGGTCGAGTCGCAGCCGCTGACGAAAGCGATCACGATGGCGGACATCATCGCTGCCAATGGGCGGGAGGACGCCTTCGCTTTGGCGAGCCCGGCGAACTGCTTTTCGATGCCGGAGAAAACGGTGTGCATGAGCGCGTCTGCCATAAGGATGCGAGGCCGCCGGGGAGTGTAACGCAGCGAGGCCGCAGACTCGATGCCGAGGGTCGCCCGAACCTGTTCATTTTACACGTGTTAAATCCGATCTTGTGGTGGCAAGCCGACTGTTCTAGCTTTTCCGCCATCTGAGAACGATCGCGGCGGTGCGCGTTCGGCCCAATGTATTGGACACGGCCGAGCCGGACTTGCCGACAGTCGAAGTCGCCGATTGACGCTTCGCACATGAACCTGCTGAATCCTCCGAGCAAACATCGACAATTCGCCGCATACGCGGTGCTGATGTCGCTTGCGCTGTCGGGATGCGCCTCGTCGCGATTCGGGACGCCTTTTGCCGGTCGCGATGAACGACCGAAATCGTTGGCAGCCGAGGCCTCTCCAGACGATTCCGATTCGGCCGAAGCGTCGGCCGAACCAGACGCAATCGAACT
The DNA here is from genome assembly GCF_007744515.1 of Stratiformator vulcanicus. Lineage (NCBI taxonomy): Bacteria > Pseudomonadati > Planctomycetota > Planctomycetia > Planctomycetales > Planctomycetaceae > Stratiformator > Stratiformator vulcanicus. The sequence goes on along the minus strand of NZ_CP036268.1, from coordinate 3,627,025 downwards.
GACCGGGGCAGACTCGCCTTTCAAACCTGAGAAGTCCGGGGGCGCCACTGCGGCTCAAGAAATCGCTGACTTGGCTACCGACGGCGACTTTTCCGAATTGGTCAAATCCGAACTCGATCAGGCAAGTGACGCCGAACGGCAGCAGTTAATCACCGAATGGAAGAAATTAGACGAACCGGCTGTGCGTCAGCTCATCCGCATTCGACGCATGGTGAGGCAGATGCAGGATTCCGAATCGACAGGCATCGCCGACGGTTCTTTCCCTGCGACCCCGACGGCGGGCGATCACATTCAGCTCGCCGGGGGCGAATTCCCGGGGCGGATCGATGACGGTTTCTCGACCGCGGGGCAGTTTCGGTCCGATCCGCTTGTGACGCCCGCTGTCGTCGAGGAGCCGAAGGCAGAACGGGACGGTATCGCCTTTGCCGATCCGCAGGTCCGCCCTGCCGGAAATCGACAACCCGAAAACCAAGGTTTCGGTCATTCGATCATTGCCGGGGGGCCGATCGGATTTACCAACCGCCTTCTCGGCCGCGGCTCGTCGGCCGAAAAATCGCCGAGTCCGGCTCCGGCACCATTACCAGTCGACGCAGCCGAGATGCCTCCGATCGAACTTTCACCGGCTTCCGGTTCATCACGTTCCGATTGGGACAACGAAATCGATCAACTGATCGCTCTCGCCGAAGAGCGGGCCGAGACTGCACGGACCAGGTACCTCGAAGCCGAGAGCGGTTTGCAGGAGACCGGTGACCCGTCGGCAATTAAAGCCGAATATGTGAAGGCGCAGGTCGACCTGAGAATGCTTTACATGATGGCGGGAAATCAATCTCGCGCGGTCTTGGCGGTCCCCGGCATCGAGTCGTCGGAACAGGAGTTCTGGCAGCAGGCGATCTGGGGCATGGTGAATTACTTTGACACGCGGACGATGCCCGATCATGCCGATCGCGCGACACAGGCGGTCTCACAGTTCCGCAAAGCCGCGTCACATTTGCAGGGCAAAGCCCGGCTTGAGCTACGCAATTTATCTTTCTGCCACAAAATCGCGAGCTTCGGCAACTACGAGCGGTTTGAGCGGGATGAATTTAATCCCGGCCAACGTCTGCTGCTGTACTGCGAGGTAAAGAACTTTGCGAGTAAGACTCAGCCGGCTGACGGGATGTATCGCACCCAGCTTAAGTCGCGGATCGAGATTTATCGCTCCGGCAACGGCGGACCGCTCGTCCATGAGATCGACTTCCCGGAAACAGTCGATCTATGCCGCTCACAACGGCAGGACTACTTTCACAGCTATGAGTTAAAAGTCCCGCAGAAGCTGGCCTTGGGACCCCATATTCTTAAGCTGACGATCACGGACACCCTCTCGGGCAAAGTGACGACCGATTCGGCGAACTTTACGGTGCGTTAAACACGCACCAGCGTGTCTTCAAACACAAGCCCGCAGCGCGAACAAGGGGCCTTCAAACACAAGCCCGCAGCGCGAGCAAGGGACCCGATCGCCCGGCTTCCCGCTTAGATGGCTTCAATCGCTTCAACGCGAGGCAGGAAATCTCCGGCGGCCTTTAAACGGTCGCTACTCATCGACCTCGTCATCGTCGGGAAACGGTTCGAAGAGTCCGTCCGCTTCGAACAATTCCTGTGGCGAGATCACGCCGGGCGGTCGTTGCAGCAATTCCGCGTCCTCATATTGATCAATTTGTGCCATGCAGTAGGCCGCCAGTGAACTGCAGACCCATTCGTCGTCATCCGTGTTTAATTTGTCAGCCAGTTCCGCAGGCTTGTTAAAGAACATCTTATTAATCATCCAGCCGACGAAGTTCTTCTGGACCGCCATATTCGCGACCGACGAATAATCAAATTTATTGCCCAACTCTCTCTCGGCCGTTTCGATTAATTGATCGGCGATATCTTCCGTCAAGTCTTTGGGCTGGCGGAAGACGACGTAGCGATCTGTCTTGTCCCAATAGCCTTCAGTCAGGCCCGTGCGAACAACGCCTTTCGGGTACGCCGCTTCAATGCACTCGTCTTCACCGCTGACGATCAAGACGTGGGAAATGTCGATGTCCTCTTTCTTGTCCCAGCGCTGCACGTGCGCGATCGCCGATGAGAACCATGAGCCCGCATGATTAAAGCCGATCCATCCGCGCCCGTAGTCTTTGCCGTATTCGGGTGGTTCGGTATTAAAGACTTTCATCTTGCTCATGGTGTTCACTTTCTCGCATTAATAGGTCGCGGCAGAGGCCCAACAGTTTGCCCGACGCTTCCGTTTCTTCGCTAACGACTTCATCGGCGCCCGCACTTTGAAGTGCTTGCGAGTTGCTTTGATAGCGGCAGCGGACCAAGACCGAGGCCGATTGGTTCAGCGACCGCACCGACCGAACGACTTGTTGTGCAACCGCGTCGTCCGGCACGCAGATGACAACTAGAGTTCGATCTTCAATTTTTGCGTCTCTTAATATTCTCGGATCGCGGGCGTCTCCCGCCACGGTGGAAAACCCGATTTGCGCAAAGGGATAGACATTGATTGGGCTTTGGTCGAGGAGCACGGTGTCGACGCCCGACGTCTCAAGCTGGGACGCGACGGCCTTGCCGATCGGGCCGATCCCGACGATCAAGGCTCGCGGAAGTTCCGTTAAGTCCTCGCCGAATCGAACGCGGTCGTGCGATTCATCGGCATACCCGTGGCACCAACGCAATCCGATCTTTAGCAATTGAGGGGTGAGGATGAGCGTTCCGAGCGCGACGAACAACATGCGATGGTACGTGTCCTCATCGATCAGTCCCGTGCCGACGCCGGCGGAAACCACCAGAAAAGAGAATTCGCCTAATTGTGACAGCCCTAGTCCCATACCGAACGCAGCCTGCCAACTGAGGCCCGTTGCGCGCAAGGCGAGAGCGGCGGCGCCGGTCTTCAAGGCGATCATCGCGACGAGGCCGGTACTGAGCAGGACCGGCGCCTCCAGAAACGTGCGGACATCGAGCAACGTGCCGAGTGAAACGAAGAAGATCGCGGCGAACGTTTCACGGAACGGTAGAACCACGGTATCGATTTGTTTGCTGAGTCGATTTCCGCTCATCACAAGCCCGGCAGCCAGAGCACCGACGGCGGCGGGAATGCCGATCCATTCCGATCCGACGCAAATCCCTCCCAACAGCGTCAGCGTGAACAGCACCACAAGCTCGACGCTCCGCATTCGGATCAGCCACGGCACCATGAACGACGCGAAGAGCCAGCGTAGAACCGCGATGGCAGCCACAAATATGACCGACTCTGCCAATAATCGCCCGTACTGGTCGGCCGACGGTCCGTCGTCACCGCCGGTCAACAATGGGATCAACAGCATCAGCGGAACCAGCGCGACATCCTGAAATAGCAGCACCCCGATCGCCCGCCGGCCATGCGGCGTCGGTGTTTGGCCAAGTTCGGTCAACGCTTTGAAGACGAGTACTGTCGAACTGAGAGCACCGGCACTTCCGGCCAGAATCGCCGCGTTCCACGGCAAGCCGTAAAACCGCCCCACCAGGATCAGAGGGGCCGCTACGGCGATCATCTGCGTTGGCCCACCGATCAGGAAGAAGCGGCTGAGCCGTTTTAATTCTTCTAACGAGAATTCGATTCCGACGGCGAACAGCAGCAGCAGCGCGCCGGCTTCGGCAATGTGCGCCAACTCGTCGCCTTCCTCGGCAACGAATCCCAGTCCGCCGTGACCAATGACCGCACCGGCGATTAAATAGCCGATCAACATCGAGATATTTAGCCGTCGGCAGACCGAGCCGGCCAAAAATCCTGCGGTCACGATGACAAGCAGGTCATGGATGAGTTCGTCGAAATGCAAGGCGGCTCGTCGGCTCAAGATGGTTGTGGCAAGCCGGATGTTACCCGAGCGGCTCAGGTTCTCGAAGCGTCCCGATCAGCATCGAGCGAGAAGTAAGCCGGACGAACTGCGCCCACCGCTGCGATTCAATCGGCGAAAGCATTGTCGCGGAATTTGACGTGACAGGCTTTGCAGTTGTTGCCGAGGGCCGTCAGCAGTCGCTCGCCACTTCGCGGCTGCGCCGCTGATGCCCTGTGCTCATCGAGCTCAACCTCAAGCCGCTGAGCCAGATCGCGACCCTCTGCCAGAATCTGATAAAATCTCTTTGGTCGACTTCGGGCATCGTCCGTCCGAAGCATCTCGGTGTAATGTTCGCGGAGAAGCAGTGCCTCGTGAACGGCGTCGAGGTCAGGGTGATCAGCGGGTGCTTTCCAACCCGACGCCTGCAATCGTTCAAGATTGTGAAATGCCTGCGCGATTTTGACCATTGCCTCGGCCATCGGGGCGATTTCAGTAGTCTCCGGGAAGTCGGCGGGAATCGCGTCGATCTCATCTTCGTCGAGCGGCTCAGCCTTATGCACCACGGCGAACAGCCCCTTGTAGTTCTTGCCGGTCCCCGCCAATTTCAGCAGTTCTTCTGCCTCATCCTTCGAGATGAGTCCTGCGCCGACGCAACCGGCCGCCGCGGCCGCGGGGCTGCGGTGCTTGCCGTGATGGCAGTGGATGTAGATCGGGCCGGGCAGCGTGCGGACCCCCTTAGCCAGCGATTTGAAACGGTCATCGGCGATGCCGTCGTAGCCGTGCGGCAGGTGGACATATCGCAAGCCGTATTTCTTCGCCGATTCGACATCTGGCGTCATTCCGTCGACGCTGATCAACGTTCTAACGCCCATGGTGCGAAGTTCTGCGAATGCGTTCGAGCCGTCCGGTGTTCCGCCCGAAATCACTCTCGGATGGACTCGGATGGCATTCGGAAGAAATTCGGAATCCAGCCGGGCGATGTCATGCGAAACACCGCTTACGCTCTCGGCGGCACCGCCATTCGCTATCGCCACTATGGGCAAGAGCGACATCATGAGCAGATGACGCAGCGGTCGGCGTTGCCCGGCGGCAAAACTACTCGCCATCTGCGTCGCTCGCTTCGAGATAGAACTCCAGATCACGATAGGTGTCGACGTCGGGATACCCTTCGGTCGTGGGGCTGAGCTTGTAGTGGGCCTCGCCCTCGCCGAAGAGCGATTGCGAAATTAGCTCGTTCCGGACTTCAGTGTTCTTTGGCGGATCAGCCCCCGGGACCGTGTCGGGAGGCAGTGTGCCGTCACCTTCGCGACGAATGGCCCAACCGCCCCCATAAAGGTCACCTTTTCCGTTGATTGCCGGTTTGTCGCGTCGAGCCGCGGCATTCGAATTGGCGAGCGTGAAATTGCGACCGTCGCCCGGTTCGGCAAAACCGACCATAAATGCGTATCGGCGTCCTTCTTCGAACGACAGGCGATCCTCGCCGGTGAAGGCCCAACGCATGTATCGAAAATTCGCATCGTCGCCGGGCAGCGTGACCCCCTGCTCATTTCTCGACAACGGCATATCGGGGAAGACCGCCCCTTTGACGACAGCGATGCTGCGGTACTCGATCCCTTCAATGAAATCGTCGCAGCGGTGATTCTTGCTGAAACCGTGCTTGGCCTTGGTTCCGCGGGGCGTCCCGTTGTCGTCGATGACCGGCTCTCCGATGATCTCGAAGAACTGAACGAAGAGCGGTGCGTTCGGTGTGCCCGGAAGCACTGCCAAGTGTGCGGGCCCTGTCCTCAGCACAATTGATTGAAGCGTAAAATCGCGCGGGGCGGTGAAGGTCTGGCCGAGATCGCGACTGCGTTGGTAGTAGCCTTTGTCTTTCCAAACCATGCTGTCGCGGTCGAAGTTGCGGACGCTCGTGTTCCCGCCGGTATTGCACACCGGTTGAGACACGATCACGGACGCGCTCGGCGAAAATTGCTTGCCGAGGTCGGTGACCTTAAAATCAGCCGACACGGTGGCTGCTACCGTCAGAATTCCGGCGACGATGAGCGATTTCGCGAAGAGAGTTGGCGACGCAACGAATGACATGCGGGCACGCGGTTCAGCTTGAAGAATGAGACGAACAGGCATTCGTCATCGCAACGACGAATGCCTGAACGAAACTAATCAACCGCGACACCGAATCAAACCGAGTACGCGAAAGCCCGCAGTCGACACCACGGGCTTTGCGGGGCCGATGCAAACTCGCCGATCAGCTGCTTTGCATGTTCGTTGCGGCGTTTCGATCGGTCCGGCTTCGATTCCGGCGACGACGTTGAACCTTGCCATCAGACTTGCCGGACGACTTCGGGCCGCCTGAGTGCGAACTTGACGAGCCCGAACTCGACGAGCCTGAGTGCGATGAACCGGATGAGGGCGTACCACCCGACGACTTCGACTTTGAACGAGGTCCCCCTTTGGGTCGTTTGCCGGGACCCGAGTCTCGTCGGCGATTGCGACGTGGCTTCTCGCCGGAGCCGCCACCACCGGAAAAGCCGCGGGCCGGGTGCTCCGGATCGACCGGGATCGCATTACCGAGTAGCCGCTCAATCGCTTTGAGGTCTCCGCGCTCGCCGCCGCTGCACAAGGTCAGCGCCCAGCCGGTGGCTCCGGCCCGTCCGGTCCGGCCGATGCGGTGCAAATAGTTCTCCGCTTCATCGGGCAGTTCGAAATTGATGACGTGGGTGATGCCGTCGACGTCAATTCCGCGAGCGGCAAGATCGGTCGCGACGAGTACTCGAAATTTGCCGCGTCGGAACGCGTCGAGCGTCCGCTGCCGGGCGTTTTGAGACTTGTTGCCGTGAATCGCGTCGGCGGCAAGGCCGTGGTGACTGAGCCGGGCGGCAAGGTCGTTCGCGCGGCGTTTCGTCCGCGTAAACACGACCGCTTGGCCGACATCGTCGGCGGTCAGCAGCCCTTCGAGCACTTTGGTCTTATCGCTCTGCTCGACGAACAACACGCGCTGGGCAATCCGCTCGGTATCGGCCTGTTCGGGCTCGATCGTGATCTGAAGCGGATCATTGAGCAGTTGCTCGGTCAGTTCGACGATCTTCGGCGGCATCGTGGCGGAGAAAAACAGCGACTGCCGTTCAACGGGCAGCGTGGCGATGATTTTCTTGAGGCTCGGCAGGAAGCCCATGTCGAGCATCCGGTCGGCTTCATCGACAACGAACGCTTCCAATTGATCAAGCGAAATGTGTCCCTGATTCATCAGGTCGAGCAACCGTCCCGGCGTTGCGACGAGAATGTGGACACCGCGACGGAGCGCCTGCACCTGCTTTTGCTGGCCGACACCGCCGTAGACGAGGGCCTGCCGCAGATGCATTTGCCGACCATACGTGGAGAAGCTGTCGCCAATTTGGATGGCGAGTTCACGGGTTGGTGCCAGCACAAGCACCCGTGGCTGGTTCGGCTTTGCCTTGCCGGGCTTGGTGCCGAGCCGGTGCAGCAGGGGTAACGCGAACGCGGCGGTCTTGCCGGTGCCTGTTTGCGCACAGCCGAGAACGTCACGGCCGGCCATCGCCGCGGGGATCGTTTCGGCCTGAATGGCGGTCGGTACTTCGTAGCCCTCTTGAACGAGTGCTTTAAGTACCGGAGCGATTAACTGAGAGTCTGCAAAATTCTTCAACGTATTTCCTTCAGAAACGGTGGTCGCTTCGGAGCCGTAAGTTCCCTTCAGGGGTTCGGCTGCCAAGCGTTGGACGGTCATTCGACAAGAATGCTCGTCCGGTAGGTCATTTGATGCGTGATGTCGCCCGTACGGGCTTTGAGCACCATTCCCGTGATAGGGAAGGAGCGGAAGCGCGCCGTTGGCTCCTCGAGTCGGCGACATTGCTGACGCGTCGATTTCGAGGTTTGAGCCCGGCGACAAACGAGTGGATCGCAGAGATCGTGCGTTTCAATGAACGCGTGCAACCGGCCGAATCGGTTCAGCGAACCAAGGGCGGGTAGCGGTGGCAAGCGTCTCGGGCGACTGATCGCCCCATAAGCTTACCGAAAGTCTAGAAAGCGACGTTACAGTGGCCCGAATTTCTTAGTGGGCCTCTCGTTCGGCAGCGCCGCGTTGGTGGGTGGATCGTGAAATCATGATCACGATCGCTGCAGGACAATACCTCTGAACCGCCGTCGTAGCAATCCCGAAGGCTTTTATTTTCAACTGATCGTGCCCGTGATCGGCTCCGGCCGGTTGTCGCCGCACTTCCAGCAGACGTCAAAACTCGGTGGCAGTTTCTCGCCGCACGATTCGCATTGCCAGGCGCCGAGACTGTTTTCATCCTCGCCACGGTTCTCGAAGGCATCCCTTAGCACCGCCGACGCTTCAGTGAGTCGACTTTCGTCGAGAATCCAGAGCTCCGCCCACGCATTGATTGGCGCAAGATCGCCGGCCGCTTGCTGGAGGCCATCGTTCTGGACGATTGACTCGATCCCATGATTCTCCAGCGCTTGCTTGGCGATGTAGACAGTTGCCGCCTCGGGGGCCGAGAAAATTCGGTACATGGTGATTGTGGATCGAGATGCAGGAATTGCGAAATTCAAGAAGTTTGTGAAATTTAAGAAGAGGCACTGCGGTGAAATGCCTCACCTGATTCCACGCGGAGAAAGAGGGCTTCGCAACGGGGAAATCCCGACTCTTGCGAACTGGCAACGGGGAAATCCCGACACGTGGGAACTGAACGAGATACCTCCGGCTGCGGATCATCTTATTGACGAGACGCCGCCGAGACCGGCGCGGTTCGATGTTCCGCCTCTGAACAGGGAACGAATCGATCTGTCGGTCGGTCAAGAAACTGGTCGCAGACAAACTCGGACAGTCGGTTCGCCTTTTCCCGCCCCAGTTGGAGAAAATTGTCGATCTGATCGACGGCGTCGAGCGTCCACGATGGGTCTTCAAGCGGGAAATTGATCGTCACGTACCGATTTCCAAGGATGAAATCGAGCGGGAGCTGCGAACCTTGCACCTGCGAGGTGCCCATCACATCGGCGATGTGTCGCGCCCAGAACAGCGAGCCGGCGTCGCTGCCGGGCGGCGTTAGTTCGTACCGCAGATCTCCGGTGCCAATCGACAGGACATGGACATCGGACAAGTCGACCGGCGCGGTATCTTCGGGGCAGCGGTAGTAGTCGCGAATTTTCACGGCTTCGGCGACGGCGATGACGGCTGGATTGTTCGCCCACACGCCGCCGTCGCAGTAGGCGTCGCCGTCGGGCATCATCTTGTGCGGGAAATAAGTCGGTGCCGCCGTGGCCGCGAGTAGGATGTCGACCAATCTGAGGTCAGCCGCGTCACCCACGCCGGGAAGGTGCGGGGTGCGGAATACATGGACCTTGCCGCGGCTCAGGTTGACCGATGGTACAATCACCCGCGAATCACGGAGATCCTGCATCCGCAGGTCCCCGAAGGTCGACTCAAAGGCGTATTCAAGAGCCTGCGGGCAATACAGCGAGCGGAAGAAGTCGTCGATGTCGGAACCGGTGCGCCGCTGAAAGATGAAACGGACGAGCGGGTAAACCATCTTCGTCCAATTTTGGGGGACGAATCGCGGCCGCGGATGAAAGATGTCATGGCCGTGCTCTTCATAAAGCGTGACGACCTCCGAGGCTTTCAGCCCTGATGCGATCGCCAGCGCGATAATCGATCCCGTCGAAGTGCCGGCGATCAGATCAAAATACTCGGCCAGCGGGCATTCGCACCGTTCTTCGATCTCAGCGAGAAATGCGGCCCCAAAGGCGCCACGGATGCCGCCGCCATCAAGGGAAAGGATGCGAAATGGCATGTCGGGTCTGCTTGAATGCTGCGACTTGTGAATTTCCCTTCTGCCGGAAAGTTAGAACACGAACGGACCACTTTGCCAGATGAAATGTCGCCAATGCAAAAAGCCCACCGGTTGCAACCGGTGGGCTTTGAGATCGATTCGCCGGAGTCAATTGGCTTGGCTCCGGCACTGAAATTCTGTCGCAGGTGCCAATTGGCTTGGCACCTGCACTGAAAAAGTGGCGGGGGCCGGATTCGAACCGACGACCTCGAGGTTATGAGCCTCGCGAGCTACCTGGCTGCTCCACCCCGCGTCATGTGTGGGCGAGGAATACTATCGGCGATGTGGGGCGATCGGCAACAGTACCGCGCGGAATTTCGCCGATCTCCCGGTTTGTTCCGGTCCTGACAGGACAAGCTGGCTGAAGGTTCGCGCGAAATCATCAAAACTCCGCATGTCCCGGCGTTCTAGGAAACGGAATCACGTCGCGGATATTTTGCATCCCGGTCACTAACTGGACAAGACGTTCCAAGCCTAAGCCGAAGCCGCTGTGGGGGACGGTGCCGTATTCGCGGAGTTCGCAGTACCACCAGTACTCGGCGGGGTCGAGGTCCTGTTCTTGCATGCGATCGGTGAGGACATCGAGCCGCTCTTCGCGTTGGCTGCCGCCGATGATCTCGCCCACGCGGGGGACGAGCACATCCATCGCCCGGACCGTTTTGCCGTCTTCGTTGCACCGCATGTAGAACGGTTTGATGGTTCGCGGGTAGTCGTGCAGGATCACCGGCTGCTTGAAGTGCTGCTCGGTCAGATAGCGCTCATGCTCCGACTGTAGGTCACGGCCCCACTCGATCGGGTACTCGAACTCTTGGCCCGACTTCTCAAGGATGTCGATCGCCTCCGTGTAGGGCAGCCGGATGAATTCGTGAGCGAGGATGTTGTCGAGCGTCGCGAGAACCGTGTCGTCGATCCGCTTATTGAAGAAATCCATATCTTCCTGACAGTCGTCGAGCACGGCCCGACAGACCGATTTGATGAACTCCTCGGCGAGCGACATATTCTCCGGCAGTTCGTAGAAGGGCATCTCCGGTTCGATCATCCAGAACTCGGCCAGATGCCGAGCGGTATTCGAGTTCTCGGCGCGGAACGTCGGACCGAAGGTGTAGCAGTCACCGAGTGACGTCGCGTAGATTTCGGCCTCCAATTGCCCGCTCACTGTCAGCGAAGCCGGCTTGCCGAAAAAGTCCTGCGAGAAGTCGAGCGTCGTCTGAAGCTGTGCGAGCTTGGCGAGGTCGAGGGTGGTGACCTGAAACATTTCGCCGGCGCCCTCGCAGTCGCTGGTCGTGATGACGGGGGTATTGATGTAGAGAAATCCGCGTGACTGAAAGAACTCGTGGACAGCGTAGCTGATGCGGTTTCGCACGCGGGCGACCGCTCCGAAGGTATTCGATCGCGGCCGCAGGTGAGCGATCTCGCGCAGGTATTCGAAGCTGTGCCGCTTCTTTTGGAGCGGATATTTCTCCGGGTCGGCTGAACCGATCACGCGGAGCGATGACGCTTCGACCTCAACCCGCTGCCCCTTGCCGGGTGACTCCTTCAACTCGCCTTCAACTTCGATGCTCGCTCCGGTGGTGACCGACTTGATTGTCTCCGCGTAGCCCGGCACCTCGCCCGGTACGACGACCTGGATGTTGCCCATGCAACTTCCGTCGTTGACCTCGACGAACGAGAAGCCCTGCTTCGAGTCGCGGCGCGTGCGGACCCAGCCGCGGATGCGAACGGACTCTCCCGGTTTCCCGGAGGTGAGTAAGTGATTGATGCGCGGAAGGGCGGTCATGCTGCGTCCTGCAAATGATGGAATGTCGCTCCGAATGACGAGTATCCCTGCCACGAATTTCGCGCACAAGCCGCCCACGGGATTCGAAGGGACAACACAAGCCGCGCACGAAGTAAGCGGATAGCGTGTGGGGCGTGTTCCCTTACCCGCTTACTTCGTGCGCGGCTTGTGCTCGATTGCGCTCGTGGACATCGCACGCGGCTTGTGTCGCGTTCGAACGACATTTACAACGGGAGATCATCACTCACGGCATGTTCCAGTTTTTGCGAGGTTCCCAATGCGACCGATCCTGTTCGCACTCTTCACACTGACTTGCTGCGGCATCTGTTCCGCAGCCGATGACGTGCACTCGTTTCTGCAGGTTCCGGGAGGGCTCGACGAAGTGCCGATTCCCAAGGGAACGAAGATGACCGGCGAACTGGTCAGCCTCGGCAAGCAGCTCTACTTCGACAAACGGCTGTCGAAGGATAAGTCGATCTCGTGCGCCAGTTGCCACGATCCGAAACATGGTTGGGCCGATCCGAATCCCGTTTCGTCAGGCGTCGGCGGGCAAAAAGGTGGTCGCAATGCACCGACCGTCATCAACACGGCATTCAACCGCTTCCAATTCTGGGACGGCCGAGCCAAATCGCTCGAAGAACAGGCGCTCGGGCCGATTCAGAACCCCATCGAAATGGGTATGGCCATGGGAGGCAATGACGGTGTCATCGAACGGCTCAATTCCGTTGACGGGTACCGCCGGCAATTCGAAGAGGTCTTCGGTGGTGAAGTGACCGAAGGGCGAATTGCCGTCGCCATCGCAGCATTCGAACGGACGATCCTGTCGGGCAACGCCCCGTACGACAAATTCGAGGATGGCGACAAAGAGGCCCTCTCGCCCGCGGCGAAGCGTGGGATGGAGTTGTTCTTCGGGAAGGCGAATTGCTCGGCCTGTCATGCCGGGGCGAACTTCACCGACAACGCGTTTCACAACATCGGAATCGGGATGGACAAACCCGACTTCGACAAAGGCCGCGTCGTGGTCAGCGGGCTCGGTGGCGACACCGGGTCGTTCAAAACGCCGACGCTTCGAGAAATCAAACGGACCGGCCCGTACATGCACGACGGCAGCATCAAGACGCTTCGGGAAGTCGTCGAACATTACGACAAGGGCGGTATCAAGAACGAGTATCTCGACGAGGAGTTGTTCGAACTCAACCTGACGGAGAACGAGAAGAGCGACCTCGTGATTTTCTTGGAAGAAGGACTCAGCAGCGAATCCTATCCGGATATCAGCGCACCTGACCTACCGGAGTAGACGAAGCTTTCATCCGACCCCCGTGATCGTCTCGTTGGTCGGGAATTACTCCGGATCAATTTGAATCAATGGGGCAGGATGGATAGCCTCAGCGTTGCGGGTGATCGACGAAATCCCGCGGATATACGAATAACCGTTCGGACAATACGGATTGAGGACGACGATGAACCTTCGATTGACTGCGGCTTGGCTATTGACGGCACTCTTCATGTTTGCGGCATCGATGCCGCTCTATGCCCAGGATCAAGAGGGCGAGAAGGAAGGCGAAACGACCGCCGAAGAAGTCGTCGAAGAGACCAAAGAGGCTGCTGAAAATGCGGCTGAAGAGACCAAGAAAGCTGTCGAAGATGCCGCGGAGTCGGTCGAAGAGACCGCCAAAGAAGCGGCTGAAAAAACCAAGGAAGCCGCAAAAGAAGTCAAAGAAAAAGTTGAGGAAGCGGCTGAGGAAGTGACCGGAGAGGGCGAAGAGAAAGAAGGCGAGAAGGAGCCGGAAGGCCCTGAGCCGACGGTCCTTGTCACGAATCTTGAAACGCCGACAGGCGTTGCCGTGCATGAAGCGACCGGCCACGTGTTTGTCGCCAGCCGCTACGGCATTTACCGCTACGATCCGAAAGGACACGCCGTTTCGCTTGAGATCGCCGGCTACCCCAAAGATGTCTACGGCAAGGGTCCGAAGTATGACATCGGCCCGCTCGGACTCGACTTCATGGGAGCCGACATGCTCGTGGTCGGCGACGGAAGCCGACCCGACAACGAAGAGGTCGTCCGCATTTATCAGGTGAAGAACGAGCCGGCCGAAAATCCGATGGACGAGGCCAAAGACGCCAAGTTCACCCTTGGTCCACTCAAGCCGGATGCCGAAGTCGGCAAAGGCGAGGGTAACTTCTACGACGTGGCCGTCGGCGAAAATTCGATTTTCGTCAGTGCCAATGGCGACGACACCAAGGGCTGGGTACTCGAAATTCCCATTGAAGATGGCAAGCCGACCGAACTGAAGCCGGGAATTGCCACGAAAGAATTGGTCGGCGTCGATGCTCCCGTGCCGGTTGAGCTCAGCAAAGACGGCAAGACGCTCTACGTCGGGCAGATGGGAGAGATCAATCTCCCGGGCGATGCCCTGCTGCTCGCTTTTGACGCCGAATCAAAAGAACTGAAAAAGAAGTATGAACTCGGACTGAGCGACCCGGCCGGTCTCGCGATCAGCCCGAAGACCGACAAGATGTACGTCACCGATTTCGCTTGGGCCGAGCCTGACAACGCCGGCTTGTTCGAAGTCATGATTGACGGCGATGAAGTGACGACAAAGAAGGTCCTCAGCCTCGATAAACCGGCGGGGATTGCGTTCGACAAGGACGGGCGTTTGTTCGTCTGTGTCGTCGGCACCGCGGACGAGAGCAAAAAGGCCAGCGACGGCAAACCGCTCTCACCCGGAACGCTGATCGTGATTGATGCCGGACTGTAATTCGGCGTCAGCTCGATCGGTCGGCGGGAGGCGTTCGGCTCTCCCGCCCAAGACGGTTTGTGCCTTTGAAATACGGGCACTTCTCAACTGTCGTGAGAGCCGAATACGGTTTGATCCGTGCGGCCTCAGCAGTAGTAGCGGCCTCGGCCCGTTCGAGATCGGCGTTGCTTGAACGGGTCAAGGGGCTGTCTATACTCCTTACTGAATAGCGACTCATATCGGCTTTGCGTCTGCACGAGCCGATTCCATTTTTCCGTCCCGAAGACAATCGAATCATCTGAGATTAAGGAACAGTAGAGTGAGCGCGTCTGCCACAGCCGTTGAATTTGCACGAGTAGGCCATCCCGCCCCCGACTTTGAACTGCAAGCATACGATCGCACCAAAGACGGCGATGCCGATGCCGAGTTCACGGACATCAAACTGTCGGACTTCAAGGGCAAGTGGGTCTGCCTGTTCTTCTATCCGCTCGACTTCACCTTCGTTTGCCCGACCGAAATCGTCTCGTTCAACAACAATCTGGACGAATTCGAAGATCGGGAGTGTGCGGTGCTCACGGCCAGCACCGACAGCGTGTTCTCGCATAAGGGCTGGTGCGAGTCGCACCCTGAGCTCAAAGACCTGAAGTACCCGATGCTCGCCGACACGGGACATACCCTGTCGAAGTCGTTCGGTGTGCTCGATGAAACTCAGGGCATCGCCTATCGGGGAATCTTTTTGATCGATCCGCAAGGCATCGTTCGCTGGATGGCCATTCACGATCTGGGGGTCGGTCGAAACGTCGACGAAGTCCTGCGTGTGCTCGACGCGTTGCAGACAGACAAACTGTGCCCCTGCAACTGGAAAAAGGGCGAAGATACGCTCAACTAGTGCATGAGCTGGTTCAAGAATTTGAAAGCCCGCGGGGATTCACCCGTGGGCTTTTTTATCAAGACTCCTCCAAAACTCCTCGGAGAGGAACGCTGAGATGAAACGGATTGCGCCACTGCGGGAAAGCGAAGCGACCGATAAAACCGCAACGACTTACGGCCGCATCAAAGAGATGCTGGACGCCGACGAGGTCCCGCCAGTCTTTCTGGTCATGGGCCGTGTGCCGGCGTTCCTGCAGGACTTCTACATGAACTTCAAGAAGTTCGTGGTGAAAGAAGGCAAGCTCGACCCGCCTACGAAAACGGCGATCGCGCTCGCGGTCGCCCTCAAGGAAGAATGTTCTCCCCTCGTCGATTTTCTGACCGACATGGGTTCATCGCGCGGTCTCGACGAAAAGCACATCGGCGACATCGGAGCCATTGTGGCGTCGAACGCCATGTACAACTCGTTCTTCAAATTTCGTGATATCGCCGGGAGTGACGTGTTCGAAGGCATGCCGGTGAGTTTGCGGGCGCACGCGTTTCAAAATACTTCGTTCGACGATCAGACGGTGGAACTGCTCAGCGTCGCCGTC
The DNA here is from genome assembly GCF_007744515.1 of Stratiformator vulcanicus. Classification (NCBI taxonomy): domain Bacteria; kingdom Pseudomonadati; phylum Planctomycetota; class Planctomycetia; order Planctomycetales; family Planctomycetaceae; genus Stratiformator; species Stratiformator vulcanicus. The sequence continues at coordinate 3,611,368 of NZ_CP036268.1, read as the reverse complement.
AGTAATCTCAACGCCTGCAAGCCCTGTGTCGCCGGGCACGTCAAGAAGGCGAGAACTCTCGGCGTCCAGGACGAAGCCATCCTTGAAGCCGTGCAAATCGCCTCCCTGATTGTCGCTGGTGCCCAATTCTTGAACGCGGCAGACTGCTGACGATCCTCCGGATTTGGCCGGAAAGAAAAGCCGGGTTCCCAGTAATCATTGGGGTCAGTGATTTCCGATCGCAACCGCGTCAGGCTTGCCCATTTTAGGTCATGCCGATCGCCTGCTGCGGTGCAGACCGCTGACGGGGTGATTGACCCGCCAGATGATTTCTCGTAACTTACCGCTTGGTAAAGAGTTCGGGCGTTCGCGACGTTGGCGAGACAAGTGTCTCGGCTCATCGTGATGCGTCGGCAATCGGTAACGGACAGGGCGGGGACGGGCCATGTCGAGTGATTACGGAGCAATGACACCAACGGAGACAGAGACCGCGCGCGGTCGTCCTTGGGCGTGCCTGCGGCAGTTCAGCGTCTTTATGGAAAACCGCGTCGGTAATCTGACCGACCTGATGCGACAAATCGAGCGCGATGATCTGAAAGTCGTCGGTTTGAGTATTCTCGACTCGGTCGACTTCGCCGTCACCCGCATGATTATGGACAATTATGAGCGGGCTCACGAAATCTTTGCTCTCACCGGTTTGACCGTGTTCGAGAACGATGTCATCGGGATTGTCCTGCCGGATGATCCGCAACCGTTCACTGAGATCTGCCGACCGCTCTTGCGGGCTGAAGTCAATATTCATTATGCGTACCCGCTGATGCACCGTCGGAGGGGCCAAGGATCGGTCGCGCTTTATGTCGATGACCTCGACTTGGCGCTGACGGCGCTGGAGCCGACAGATTTGACGGTCGTGACGGAGCAGGATCTCGCCGAGGGAGATGAGTTCCTGTGACCGCCGCGTCGACTTTCCTCAGAGCGGTTTCGGGCGAGTACAATGTCGGCGGTCAGTAATACAGTTGCCATGACGTTCGGCGAACGGTTCAAATCGGTTCGGCTCAGCCCCAAAGCCCGCTCCATCAGTTGGAAAGTCTTCAACTGGTTGCTGTGCGTTGCCGTTCTGATTTTCGTCGGAATGCAGGGCTGGAAACTCTGGAACGACGGTCGTGATTCGGCCGGAGAAATTCAGTTGCACTACGGGTGGCTCGCGCTGTCCGGCTTATTTTACGCGGTCGGGTGGTTCCCTTCGATCTGGTTCTGGCAGCGGCTGATGCGGCGGATGGGCGACCACATCCCGTGGCAAGCGGTTGCTCGAGCTTATTACTGCGGCCATCTGGGCAAATACCTGCCCGGCAAAGCGTTCGTGGTGATCATTCGCGGGCAGATGTGTGCCGCGGCTGGCGGCCGAATGCGGACGGCGGTCGTGACGGTGTTTTACGAAACGCTGATCATGATGGGCTGCGGGCTGGCGGTGATGGTCGCACTCGCCCCGGCCCTGTTCCCCGCCGAAGTCGGTTCGCGCGTGCCCGAAGCGATGCAGAAATTTCTGGCCGATACGTCACTTATTTCACTCGTCGAGCAGCCCTACCTCGCCCCGATTCTCACATTCGTGGCCTGCCTGCTCGCTCTGCCATTAATCTCTCGCCTGCTCACGATCGTCGCGGTCAAAGCGGCGCCAGCCGGTGTCGATGCCGAAACGCTGCGTCGACCGATCGACTGGAAGTTGATTGGTGCCGGCTTGGTCAGTTTTGTCGTCGCGTGGTATTTGCAGGGGCTGAGCCTGTGGGCGAGCCTGCGGGCCGTCGGAAGTGATGCGGCCTTGGCCGACATCAACGTCTGGACCGAGATATCGACGATCGGGACTGTCGGCGGATTCCTCGCGGTGTTCTCGCCGGGCGGACTCGGCGTGCGTGAAGGACTGGTGCTCAATCTACTGAAATTACAACCCGACGTCGGCCCTCGGGCGGCGATCCTGGCAACGGTCCTGGTCCGAGTGGTCTGGTTCGTTACCGAAATCATCGTGGCCGGTGTACTCTATATGGCAGTCCACCCGCGCCGACTGGCCAAGTCGGCGTCCCGCCCTATGGATGAATCAATTTCTCGGCAGGAAGCCGACCTCCCCCCTGAGGAGTCGTCATGCAAGACGAATGCCCCAAACTCTCCATCATCGTCCCCGTCCTGAACGAAGCTGACAGCCTCGGCGAACTGTTCACCCAAGTGAAGAGTTCGTGTGAGTCCGCTCAGATTACGTTCGAACTGATTCTCATCGACGACGGCTCGACCGATCGAAGCTGGGCGATCATCGACGAACTCGCCGGCGCAGATGATCGCGTTTCCGGCATTCGACTCCGCCGTAACTTCGGCAAAGCCGCGGCGCTGACTGCCGGAATGCGTGCCACTCGCGGCGAACGCATTTTGATGATGGACGCCGACCTGCAGGATGACCCGGCGGAGATTCCGAAGTTCATGCAGAAGATGGACGAGGGTTTCGACGTCGTCAACGGTTGGAAAGAACGGCGTCTCGACCCGTGGCACAAGACGTACCCCAGCAAAGTCTTCAACTGGCTCGTCGGGGCGATGACCGGCTTAAAATTGCACGATCACAATTGCGGACTGAAACTCTTCACGAGCGAAGTCGCCTCGGAAATTCGCATCTACGGGGAACTGCACCGCTTCATTGCCGTGCTGGCACACTCGCGTGGGTTTCGCGTGGCTGAATTACCGGTACATCACCGGCCGCGGGTCCACGGCTATTCCAAGTACGGCGTCGTCAGGTTTCTGCGGGGGTTGCTCGACCTCATCACGGTGGCGTTCTTGATCAGCTTCCGTCAGCGACCGCAGCATCTGATGGGAGCGATCGGGCTTGGCTTCTTTGGAATCGGCTCGGCTGGGCTGACGTATCTGGCCGTCGAGTGGGTCTTCATGAATGTGTTCGGGGTGTGGGAACCGACGCCGATCGGCAACCGCCCGTTGCTGATGTATTCGATCGTGGCGGTCATTCTGGGGGCACAGGCTTTGTCGCTGGGCTTATTGGCAGAATTGCTGGTCGCCTACACGACCCGCGACCGTGACGCATATAGCGTGGCAACGACGACCGAACGGGACGATGAAGACCCGCACGCGATCGCGATTTGAGCGGAATCCTCCCTGTCTAACCGCCTGTCGCACGAAATAAATTTGAAGTTTCTCGCCCGTCGTGTCACAATCTGGCGTTGCGCATTCGCGTGAGCGAACGGTGCTGCTCGTCGGGAAGGGCCGAATTCGAAATGGCCATTTCCCGGCAAGCTTCGTTTGGTGCGGGCCCGGGAGACCTAGCGATGAGAGAAATCGACGAACTCAAACCTCATTGTGAGGAATTCGCCGGGCCGCAGGACCGCACATTGGAGTACGGCACCGCGGCGGATGACGACCGTCAATTGGTCGATACCGGCAGTTTTCTGCCGGAAGACTACGCGATCCCCGAGGTCGCCAAGCGCTGCGTCCGCGGTGGCACGAATCGCGAACTGCAGCGGAATCAATTTCCGACCGAGTAGCGAGTCTGAATCATTTTTTCGCCCGACTGCGGATGCGGTAGATCGTCTCCGCGAGAAAAACGGTCGGTCGCCCTTCTTTTATTAATTGCGGGAATTCCCGTTCGATGAGCTTCCTCTGATTGGAAGGGAGGGCATCGAGTTCGACAAACGCCGCGGCAATCGGCTCGCCGAGCACGCCGGCTGCGACCAGGTCGTCGAAGATCGCCGGAGTCACAAAGTCACTGTAGCCGTAGGTCGTGCGGTAGCGTGCGATCTCGCTCCAGTTGACGAGGATGTACTTGATCTCTTGGTCTTCGAGTGTCTTCGCAATAGTCTCGGGCGGAAGTGAATCCATTCCGCCGAACGGTTGGTATCCGCTGCGATCACCCATCCATTCTTCGACGATGTTTTTGTCGAAGACCGTGTTGTAAATCGGGCGGAATCGTGCGTCGAAGATCTCCGCTTCGCCGACCAGCAACACTCGGTCACCCGGCTCCACCAACTTGTTGACTGCGGCGATGCCGGTCGAACTGCGCTCCGAGTATTTTCGGGCGGCGTCGAGGTCAGCCAGAACTTCAGCCGGGCCGCAGATGCCAGTAAAGATCAGCCCCAGATTGAAGGCGATTGCGATGCCCGCCATTCCGACCGGCATCGCGTTACCGATTGATCGCCTCGCCGTTTCAAATCCGACAGCGCTCAGCAACACGAGCGCAGGCAGCATCGGCACCCAAAAGCGATCGATGCGATGAGTCAGCAGCCACCACGCCAGATAAAGGTAAAGAGACAGGCCACACAGAATCGCGGTCCGAGGCTCTCGGACTCTTAAGAGAGAGAGAGGCGCGAACAACAGGACCACAGCAGTCTGCCAGTCGTTCTTAGCAGCAATTCCGAACGCCTCGGTGGCTAATGTGACCGGGCGAAAGTGCGGCGGCGAGTGCGCATCGCCCCATTTGGCATCGAGTTCGGGGTCCCAGTCTGCTCCGCCGAGTACGGAGAAGAGCAACGGATAGACCGGGTTGCCAGTTTCGATCGTGTTCTTCAGCAGCCAGGGGCCGCAGGTGAGCAAGACTCCGAGTGCGAAGACGGAACCAGTCAGAAGTCGCATCGGACGACCGGACGGTCTCTCAGTCGATTCGGTATCTTCTGCCGGTTGGTGGGATCTTCTCCGAGCAAACCGTCTCCGAGCAAAGAGTACGGCGGCGATCATCAGGGCACCCGCGGGGATCACAACCTGCACCAGCCCGGGATATTTGCACGCGACCGCGGTTCCGCTAATGAGTCCGAGTAGCAGAGATACTCTCCATGCACCCGCGGTGCCCTCTCGGATCGCAATGACCGCGACGACACCGGACAAGATCGCCATTGCCACGTAGAACGAGAGCGCGCCTTCCACGTACGCGATCACTGACAGGCGGTACGTCCAAGGCGCGCTGACGTAAAACAGCCCGGCAACGGCTCCGGTGGCCGGTGAGAATAATCGCTTGCCCGCCGCGTAGATCGCTAAGCCCGTCAGGGGGCCGAACGTCGCGAGCACCAGCTTGCCCGCCAACGCGCCGCGATACCAATCGTCTCGCAAGACCATCGCGCACAACGAGAGCATCTCGCTGAAGAATGGAAAACTTGTATAGGCGTTGTGCGGCAGAAACGTGACCGCTCCGCCTACGAAAAATTCCTTGGGGCCGCCTAAATGATATTCCTTCACGTCGAATTCCATTGGCGGAAACATCGCTCCGAGCAAAGCGAGAATCACAAACGGAGTGGCGGTCGCGATGCAGATAATCTCGACCCGGCCCAGCTTTGGCCATCGCAATTTCGTACCGCTGTTGCATCGTCGGTCGACCACCGTCAGCGCGCATTCTGCAAGCACCGCGGCGACAAGAACCACCATGAAAAGCGGTCTCGAAAGTGCGCCGACAAGTCCGGCAGCCAGCGTCAAAAGCGAGACGGCGGAGTAACCGATCGCGATCGCGAAGAGCTGACGCTCTAACGCCGTCGCGAAATCTCGCGGGATAACCGACCGCACAAGCAGGCGACCCATCGCGAACGCTCCCGCGACGATACTGATCGCCGTGAGGAGAAGATCGATCCGCTGCGGAAGGAACTGCACGCCCGATGGGAGTTCCCTTGCGATACCATCGAGCAGCACGAATGCGATCTTGAGCCGTGTCCAGTCGCTCCCGGCATTGGTGAGTGTCACTGTGGCGAACAATATCCCGGCGAGTACCAGCCAGGCTCCGATCGCAATCGGAATCAGCCGAACCAAAGAACTACGATCCTCGCTCGCGGCAATTTGGTCTGACTTGGTCATCGATCTTCGGCTCATGCTGTCGCCCGGTCGGACCAGTCAAATCCGAGGTCGAGTGCCGGGGCCGAATGCGTCAGCCCACCGATGCTGATGCGGTCGACGCCTGCCTCCGCGATTCCCCGCACCGTCTCAAGCGTCACGCCACCCGACGCTTCAAGCAGTGCTGCCGGTGCGAGTTCGTCTCGCAGTCGGACCGCGGTTCGCAGCGTGTCGGGGGGCATATTGTCGAGCAGCACGATGTCCGGTTCCCCCGGCAGCGCTTCACGCAATTGATCCAACGTGTCCACCTCGATCTCGATCGATCGCTCAGCGCCGAGCTCGCGGCGAACATTACGCAACATCTCGGCTAAAGACTCATTGGGATGGGTCGACTTCCGACCGGCAAGATGATTGTCCTTGATCAGGCAGCCGTCGTGCAGACCCATGCGATGGTTCGTGCCACCCCCTTTTCGAACGGCATATTTCTCCAGCAGGCGGTAACCGGGCAGTGTCTTTCGCGTATCTAGGATCACCGCACTCGTCCCTTCAACGCGGTCGACGAATTGCCGCGTCAGGCTCGCGACACCGCTCAGAAGCGTCAAAAAATTCAGAGCCGTCCGCTCTCCGGTCAGCAAGGTTCGCAGCGGTCCCGAGAGCGCCGCGACCGCCGTCCCGGGTTCGAGGTTCGCTCCGTCTCGGGTCAGCATTTCGAAGGCGACCTCCGCCCCGAGTCGCTCGAAGACCCGCGCGGCGATCGGCAATCCGGCGAGGACGCCGGCTTGGCGGGCGACAATTTCGACCGAACCGGTCGCCTCTTCCGGCAGCGTTACGCGACTGGTGATGTCGTCACGATCTGGCCCGAGATCCTCAGCCAGCGCGAGTTCAATCAACCTGTCGGCTGCGACCAGTTCGTCAGAAGTCAGCATCGAATGAACGGTCTCCAAAAAAGTATCGCTTCCTATTTGGCGGTGATCGATTGCGTTGCCAGTTTGAGAGTGCTTTTCAAAGTTTGACGCGGCGTTCGGTCCGCGGTTCTCAGGAATCGCGGCTTGTGGTGATTGCACTTAGCTCCTGGTGATGGGGTCGCTTTCGGCGTGGCTCGACGTGGCCGAGATTTCCGGAAATTCGCCGGAGAGCATCTCGGCCAGTCGGTCCATGGCGAACCGCTCGCTTCGATAGTGGCCGAGCAAAATTAGCCCCATTCCTGCGGCCCGGGCTTCCAGGCAGGTGTGAAAGCTCGTTTCACCGGTCAGCAGATATTGGCAGCAGTGCGCTGACGCGTCGGAGAGGAACTCGCCCGCCGAGCCGCAGGCGATTGCGACGCGACCGACCAGTTCGGTATCAGCCGGCACGTGACGCAAGGAGTCGATCCCGAAGGCGACTTTGACCCGTCGTAGGAATTCATGCACTTCCAAAGGCGGGTTCAGCACTCCGTAGCGTCCCGCGCCGAGTTCGGCGGGGTCGGACTGATTTTCGTTTGTTGACTCGTTCAAATCTGCTCGGCATTCCTCTGTTGGTCCCTTGCTGGCGCTGCGGGCTTGTGTAGAAGCGGGCTCAATCACGCGGAGCGGGCGGACATCGTCGAGGCCGAGGCGGTTGGCGATCTGGCGATTGATTCCCGCGGGGCCGCTGTCGTAACTGGTGTGTGGCGAATATACCGCCACCCCGGCCCGAGCGAGTTTCAGGATCATCGCCCCGTCTGAAGTCTCAGTCGTGATTCGCTTCGTCCCACGAAAGAAGATCGGATGGTGGGTCACGATCAGGTCGGCTTCGTCCTCGACGGCTTCGGCGGCGACATCGGGCGTGAGCGTCAGGCAGGTCAAGACGCGGTTCACCTCCGCCTCGGGATCGCCGAGCAACAGCCCGACGTTGTCCCAGTCTTCGGCGATCGTAGGCGGCGCGATGGTTTCCAGCGCCCGACGGAGGTCGTGAACGGTCGGCATGAAGTTGTCCTGTGAGCGCTTTGGCGATTCGGCGACATCGACGGTGACGGCAACGCGCACACTTGCCGGTCGATTGATTGAAAGGTCGGGTTCTTCGTGTGTGGCTGCAGATCCCGGCCTCTCAACGTATGATTTTGCGTAAGAGGAATCGAGCCAAGGGAGCGTCCATGATCGTCGGTGTGCCGCGGGAAGTGAAATCGGACGAGTATCGCGTGGCGATGCTGCCCGCGGGAGTGGAGGAACTTGTCACCGCGGGGCACGAGGTGCTTGTTGAACGTGGCGCCGGCGACGGTAGCGGTCTGCCCGATGAGGTCTACGCCGCCAACGGGGCGACGATCGTCGACTCGGCAGAAGACGTCTTTGCGGCTGCTGAACTCTTGGTGAAAGTCAAAGAGCCGCAGCCTGAAGAGTGGCCATTACTCCGATCAGGACAGATGGTCTTCACGTACTATCACCTCGCCGCCAGTGAGGAATTGACGAAGGCGTTGCTCCAACGCGGCATCACGGCGATCGCCTATGAGACACTCCGCGGCGTTAAAGGCGATCTTCCCTTGCTCACCCCCATGAGCGAGGTTGCCGGGCGGATGAGTATTCAGGAGGGCGCGAAATATCTGGAACGCCCGCAGGAGGGCCGCGGCATTCTGCTCGGTGGCGTCCCCGGGGTATTACCGGCGACGATCGTGGTGCTCGGCGGGGGAATCGTCGGCAAAGAGGCGGCCCGGATCGCCGCCGGCTTCGGAGCCGAGGTCGTCATTCTGGATATCAACGTCGACCGCCTGCGGCACCTTGAAGACGTGATGCCATCCAACGTCACGACACTGTTTAGCGATCGGCACAATATCCGAGATCAGGTCCGCCGAGCCGATCTCGTGATTGGTGGCGTCTTAATTCCCGGGGCCCGCGCACCGCGGCTCGTCACGGCTGATGATCTTAAAGAGATGAAGGCGGGGGCCGTGATCGTCGACGTTTGCATCGATCAGGGCGGTTGCTTCGAAACATCTCGCCCGACGACGCACGCCGAGCCGACCTATATTGTCGATGACATTGTGCACTACTGCGTCACGAACATGCCCGGCGCCGTCGGTCGCACCAGCACCTATGCGCTGTGCAACGTGACATTTCCGTTCGTGATGCGCATCGCGCAGGGCCAGTTGCAAACCGACGCGGCGCTGCGATCGGCCATCAACCTTCAAGGCGGTCGCGTCACCAATCGCGCCGTCGCCGATACGTTCGGACTTGAGTATGCTGAACTGAATTGATCAGTCTGATTCGGATCGCTCTGATAGAGTCGCGTTGTGAACCTTAATTGTCTCCCACATCAAAATAGCTCAGTCCCATGGCAAAAAATGGTTTCTACCTCGCGGTCGGTCACAAAGGCGTCCGCATGAGCTCGCGGGACGCGAGAACGTGGTCGAAGCCGGAAATGGACGATCGCCGATACTTCCGAACGGTCGCTTTCGGCAACAACACCGCGATCGCTGCGGGCAAGAATGATTATTCCGTCACCAAAGACGGTAAGAATTGGTCGAAAGCTCAATCATTACCCAAGGGTGGGAACGGCATCGGGTTTATCACTTATGGCAACGGCCAATTCATCGGCACCGGCACCGACGTTAACTACAATGGCACGACGTTTTACTACACCGACGACGGCCAGAATTGGACCAAAGACGATCAAAAGGGCAAAGGGCTGCTTCGATTGGTCTGGGGCGACAACCAATACGTCGCCGTCGGCGGGAGCGGCCGCATCGCCCGTTCGAAAGACGGGAGAAAGTGGGAAGACGCCCCTGATACCAAGCCGATCGATACATTGATCGACGTCGCCTATGGTGACGGAACCTATGTCGGTGTCGGACTGCACGGCTTGCGGATGTCGAGCCAGGACGGCCTGAAATGGAACTTTAAAGAACGCGGGCTCGAAGGCGAACACTTTAATACCGTGATTTGGACTGGAGAGAAATTCGTAGCCGTCGGCAACGGGGGCACACTCGAGTCGCCCAACGGCCGCTCGTGGGAGCGAATCCCCAACGAGAACGCCCCGCTCGCCTGCTGCTACGGCGATGGCGTCTTCGTCGGCTCGCACTGGAAAGGTCGGATTCTCCGCTCAACCGATGGCTACAAATTCGACGAAGTTCTTAAATTAGACAATCACATCGAAGCCATTATCTACGCAGAGGCATAGATGTTAAAGACAAGTTGTCGCCTGTCATTGCGACTTCCTTCAATGAGATCGAAATTAAAGACGTTGTAAGTAAAGTGGTTGGCAGTCAGTAGGGGTAGTTAATGAAGCTACGGAGATTTGAATGAATTCAGTAGAATTGGAGTCTGCCTTCAAGTCGACGCTCGCGGAGGCGTTACACGATCACGCTGATATGTTGAAAGAAGCTCGATTCAACCACTGCGATACGTCCGAGGGGCCGACGCTCGAATCGAGTTTCGGCCCCGGGACGTTCGGTGCGCATGAGGCACTCGACCGTGCCCATCTCATTCGAAATACTTGGGCAGACTTCATGGAGGATCATCCGACGATACTTCTTCATCCGGAACTGTTTCAACATGCCCGCGTCGTTGGTGATCTGATGGATGCCCTGTACCACGAGATCGGGGTCCTTGATGAACGTGCTCCAGATGAGACTTAACGACAGGTCGACGTGTGTTCGGACGAAGGCCCCGCTGAAATATTAGACTCCCCATGGGTAGACCGGGTCGCGTTTCGGTTCTCTCAACACTAGCCTCTAGACTCTAAACTCTCCTTTTGCCCACCCTCATTCGGAAATCGCGAACGCTGCACTTGCCGATCACGCTCAGCGTGGTTCTGATGTCGCTGAATATCGCGCTGATGGTCTGCTGGATCATCTTTTTAGCCCAAGGGTCGCAATGGTCGGCGCTCACGGTCGGGACGGTTTTGTTCGCGCTGATTCTGGTCGGGCTGACCTTCTATCTTGTGCTGAGCATCAAATCAGTCCGTCTGCACCAGCGGCAGATTAATTTCGTCGACAGCGTGACGCACGAATTGAAAAGTCCGATCGCGTCACTGCGGCTCTATATCGACACGCTGCGGATGCGACAGGAACTCGATGCGGAGCAGCGGACTGAGTTCTATGAGACCATGGCCCGAGAACTCAGTCGTCTCGAAGAATTAATAAATCAATTACTCGAGGTCGGCCGGCTCGAGCGCCTCGGCGAGGAGACCTCTCCCGAGGATGTGGCGTTGGAACCGCTCCTCCGCAAATGTGCTGAAAACGCTTGCAAACATCATCAGGTCGAATTCGAACCGGTCTTCGCTTTCGATGCCCACCCCGCTTTCGTGCACGCCCGACCGATGCTGCTCGAGATGATCTTCGGTAATCTGCTCGACAACGCCGTTAAATATGGCGGTGATGAACCATCCGTTGAAGTGGAGGTCCGCGTGCATCGTCGCCGCGTCGTCACGCGGATCGCCGACAGCGGCCCCGGCGTGCCGCCCGAACAGCGAAAGAAGATTTTCGATCTCTTCTATCGTGGCGGCAACGAACTGCAACGCACTCGAAAAGGGACCGGGCTGGGGCTTTACATCGTCCGCACGCTGGTCCACATTCTCCGCGGCCACATCCACGTCTATAACCGCTACCGCAAGCCGGGGAGCATCTTCGAAGTCGAACTGCCGGGGCGGGAAGGATGAAACTCTTAATCGTTGAAGATGAGGAAGCGCTGGCCGCCGGGCTAGCGTTCAATTTTAAGCAGGAAGGCTACGCCGTCACCGTGGCGATGGACGGCCGCAGCGCGCTGAATCACTATTCCGGCGATAAGTCGCCTTTTGACGTGATCATTCTCGACCTGATGCTCCCGGGCATGAGCGGTTACGACGTTTGCCGGGAGATTCGCAAGCAGGATCGCCGGGTGCCGATTCTGATTCTCAGCGCCCGACAGCTTCCCGAGGATCGCACCCTCGCCTTCGACGCCGGGACCGACCAGTACCTGTCGAAGCCGTTTTCTCTGCCCGAGGTCATCTCCCGCGTGAAGAATCTGCTGGCCCGGCGTTCCGACCGGGAGGCGGAGGTGACGTCTTCAACGCCCGGCGGCCAGTTTCAGTTCGACGGCGTGACAATCGATTTCGATCAATTTCAGGTGGTGATCGACCGGCCCGACAAGCAGGAAAAGCATGAACTGACCACCCTCGAAGCCCAACTCCTCCGCTACTTCATTCAGCATGAAGGCCGGGTCCTTCCGCGAATGGAAATCCTCGAGAACGTGTGGCCCCCCGACTCCGACGTCACAACCCGAACTATCGACAATTTTGTCATGCGGCTCCGACGCATGATCGAGGCCGACCCCGCCAATCCTCAGTTCCTGCTGTCCGTCCGCGGAACAGGCTATAAATTCCGCGCCCGAAGCGACTCGTAACGTATTCTTGTGAAACGGCTTACGGCTGTGACACAAGTGTGACAGTACCGTGACGGTCGGCTGACCGATCGCTCTTGTGGCGTCGGTATAGTTTCACGTAGATCGACCGCCTTGGCGTTCGCACCTAGGAAATCCCCCGGTGCGGCGGCCGAGTGGCCCCTGATCCTCAGACCCACCGAGAGCAGACCATGCCTACCGACCTACTTGAAGCACCGGCGTCCGTCGACGCTTTTATCGATACCAATGACACGCTCGATACCGCCGTCGCCGAGCCGAAGCCGGAAAAGTCGCAGAAACAACTGGAGCGCGAAGCGGTCCACGATTCGTTCGCGCCTGATCGCTTAAAATGGAGCGAGGTCGACTGGCCGATCACGGCGTGGATCGTCGGCATGCACGCGGGAGCCTTGGCGGCCCCGTTTTTCTTCACGTGGCAGGCTCTGGCCGCGGCCGTCGTGCTCCACTGGATGACCATGAGCATTGGCATTTGCCTGGGTTATCACCGCTTTCTCGCTCACCGTTCACTCAAGCTGCGGCATCCGGCGGACTGGTTCGTGATCTTCTGCGGCGTGATTTCCGGTGAAGGCACCCCGCTCCGCTGGGCCGCGACGCACCGCCTGCACCATCAGCAATCGGATCAACACGGCGACCCGCACGCTCCCAATGAAGGGGCCTGGTGGGCTCACATCTTGTGGATGTTCCTGAAGCGACCGCAGGCCGAAGCCGACATGCTGCTCGATCATTACGCTCCGGAGCTGAAAGACCGCAAGCTGCTCTTAATGTACGAGAAGACTTACGTCTGGTGGCTGATCGGCACCGGCGTGATCCTCTACGCGATCGGCGGCATCCCGATGGTCCTGTGGGCCCTGTGCCTGCGAATGGTCTGCGGCTACCACAGCACGTGGTTCGTTAACAGTGCCACCCACCTGTGGGGTTATCGTAACTACGAGAGCCGCGACGAGAGCAAGAACCTCTGGTGGGTCGCCATCGCCGCCTACGGCGAAGGCTGGCACAACAATCACCACGCCCACCCGTCGAACGCTCGGGCTGGCCACAAGTGGTGGGAATTCGATCCCACCTACTGGGTCATCTGCGGTCTCAAAGCCACGGGCCTCGCCTACGACGTCAAAGACAAGAACCCCGCTCACTCTCACTGAGTGGCATCGGCGTTTAGAAATCATCGCAAAGCCCACGGGTTGCAACCCGTGGGCTTTTTTTATGCGCCGATCCGCGATGACTTGTTCACTATGAGCGAAACGATACCCTGCCGTTCTTGCTCGCTTTAAACGCAAGACTCACCGGAGTTCAAACATGGCAAAGCTCGGCGGAACCCTGCTCCTGTTCGGCATCGGCTCGATGATCCTCAACCTGCTCGGCCTCGAGTTCATCCTGCTGATGTGGGTCGACCTCTGGGGCCCCACCATCGGCTGGGGCATCCGCATCGGGATGGCCGTCGTGGGGCTGATTCTGGTGGTCGTCGGCGCGGCGACCGACTCCGGTGAGGAGTGATGGGGAAATAACACCCGGCTAATCATGTCTTCATTCCAATATGGTGGCTGAGGACGGTTTTATAGAGCTGCCTTATGAGAGCGGGGGGCAGGTAATGTGACCGCCCTGACGGTAGAGTCGACGGAACAAGAACCGCTCGGCGTGACATTTACCTCGTTCTCCATAACTGGAAGAACTGAATCACCTTGCGGTCTTCGAAAGATATCAAAAACCAGAGCTTCCGCCCCAACAGTCCGGACTTTTCCACCGTACTGCATGCGGACGAGACTGCCGGAGCCGTTGTGCTCCATGTAACCTGCTAACGAATTGAGCGTCGCCATCATGAAGAGTTTTTTACTTTCGGTCACATTCGCGGCATCGGGCCTCCTGATGCTCGGATGTACGAACGGAACCCCGACCGCCGACACGACCGCGCAGCAGGGCGGAGGCCATGACGAGCATGGTCACGACCACGACCACGGGCACGATCACGGTCATGCCGACGAGCACCCGGAGACGTTCGCCGGGGCCGTCGAACAACTGACCGAAATGCGGGACACCGTCAAAGCGGCGCTCGCGGAGAACGATTTGAAAAAGGCCGACGGGCCGGTCCACGCCGTGGGGCACGTGCTCGAAGACCTCGTGAGCTTGGCGAAAAAGGCTGGCCTGAGTGAAGAGCAACAGGCCACCGTTGAGACCGCTCAAGAGACTCTTTTTGAGTCGTACGGGGCACTCGACCAGACGATTCACGGGAAGGAATCGGGCAAGACCTGGGACGACGTCGGCAGCGATATCGACTCGGTCATTTCGAGTCTGCAGAACCTCGCGTCCTCCGGCGGGGCGGAAGAGTGAGCCGCCGCCGAACTGCCCTGCCAACAATGCTGCTGCTGGCCCTCCCGGTCGCCTGTGTGGCCCTGGGGGGATGCGGTGAATCGGTCCCGCCGGAGGTGCTGACCGTTCGCGAGCAACTGCTGCTGGAGCAGGAGCCGCAGGGGGCGGTCACGATCGAGCAGGCACGACGGCAGGTCGCCGACAATCCCGAAGTCACGCTCATCGTGAAGGTCGGCAATCGCAACTTCGAAGACTGGTCTGCCGAGGACCAGGCGACGTTTTATGTCTCGGAAGGCTATCCCGAATCGGACTACAACATCGGCCCGGACCACGACCCCAGCACCTGCCCATTCTGCCGCTGGAAGTGGAAGGAAGAGGACTCTTACGCCGTCATTCAGGTGGTTGACCAACAGGGAGAGGTCCTACCGCACTCCGCAGGCACCGTCTTCGACCTAGCTCCCGGCAAGGTGGTTACCGTCACGGGCGATGGGTCCGTTGACGCCCACGGATTTCTAGTTGTACAGCTCTCGGGGCTGTTTGCGCATCCGGGCTGAGGACGGCTCGGAATTTTCTTGCGTAGATGGGGGTTGAATCGATCATCGATTCGACTGTTCGCTTTTTGGCGTTCAACTTCTCGAGTGGTCCCTGTGCCTTGCCTGACCCAGTCGACATGCTCATGTCTTGGCGATTAGATCGCTGACAGAAGAATACCCGTGACTCATTGCAGGTTGACCAAAATGAAGTTTCTCATCACCACCACATTGCTATTGGCCGTACTCGCGAGTTCGTCACACGCCGCAGAGAAGCTGCAAGCGTTGATTCTGGACGGCCAGAACAATCACGCCGTCTGGCCGAAGTCGACGGTCATGATGAAGCAGTATCTCGAGGAGACCGGATTGTTCGACGTCGACGTCGCCCGGACTCAGTACCTGTGGAAGGCGGAGCGTGAGCGGAAGTATCTGCCGCACGCCGACGTCGGCGAGAAGGAGCTTCTTAAAGCATCGAAGACCGACCCGAACTACGCACCGAAGTTTAATGAATACGATGTCGTCATTAACAACCACGGTTGGAAGGCGGCGCCGTGGCCGGAGGCGACGCAGAAGTCGTTCGAAGAATATATGAAAGGCGGGGGCGGATTTGTCGTGGTCCATGCGGCGAACAATGCCTTTCCCGAATGGCCCGCCTACAACGAGATGATCGGCATCGGCGGCTGGGGCGGGCGGACCGAGAAGGATGGGCCCCGCGTTTACTTCGAGGGCGGCAAGGAAGTGCGGGACCGGTCTCCCGGTAAGGCGGGGACCCACGGGAGCAAGCATGAATACCCGATTACGGTGCGTGAGCCGAATCACCCCATCATGCAGGGGCTGCCGGCGGTCTGGATGACGTCTCAAGACGAATGCTATGCCCACCTGCGCGGCCCCGCGACGAACATGACGGTCCTCGCGACCGGCTTCGATCTTTCACTGCCCAAAAAGTTCGTAAAGCACGAGCCGGCACTGATGGTGCTCGACTATGGTAAGGGTCGCGTGTTCCACACGATCCTCGGCGACGACACCCCGGCGTTCGAAGGTGTCAGTTTCATCACCACCTTTCTCCGCGGCACCGAATGGGCCGCCACCGGCAAGGTCACGATCCCCGTGCCCGAAGACTTCCCGACGGCTGAGAAGGCGAGCCAGCGGCCCTTTGAATGGAAGGATTAAGAGGCGAGGTTGTCGCTCAATCCCCCCTGCGACACATTTACAGGTGAGCAGGCGAAATACCTCGGCTCGCGCCTCGGGCTTGTATGGCCCGAGCACTCAACCATTCTCGCGCTGGTAAATCTGCATTAAGAGGTCTTCCACGGACTTAAATTTCTTGCCGCCTTGGACGACCGATTCGACTTTGGCGGACGCGTCGGCGGGGGTGTGGCCGAGGGCGATTAAGGCTTCGGCGGCTTCGGTGAGGACGTCGTGGCCGGTTTCCGAGTCGGCGGGCAGGTCGCGGTCGGCCATTAAGGCGAAGCGGGTCATCTTGCGGCGAAGTTTCGCCACAATGCGTTCGGCCATCGCGGGGCCGATGCCGGGGAGCGTGGAGAGCTGCTTGGTGTCTTGCTCTTCGATCGCATGGGCGACCTCGCGGACGGGACGAACCATCGCACGCAGCGCCTTGCGAACGCCGACTCCATCGACGCTGCAAATTAAATCGAAGAAGTCGCGCTCGGCGTCACTTAAGAATCCGACGAGGCGTGGGGTGAGCCGGCCCTTTTGAGGGTTGCCCTCCAGATATTCGATCGTGCGGAGGTGGACCTCATTACCCATCAGCGGCTGGACCTGCCGGCGGACGAAGTCGGGGATTAATACCTCATACTCGAAATGCCCGGCCTGCACGAAGGCTTCGGAGTCGCTGACACGGTTGAGAATACCGGAGATACGGGTGATCACGTCGTTCGGAGGCCTTAGGTGGGAGATTTATGAGAGGGCCGCAGGGCAATCTCATTCGCGGAATCGTAGTAGCCGCACAGGGCCATCGCGGCGGCGTCGGCGACGTCGTGAGGTTCCAAGATGGCCTTTAATTGCAGCTCGCGCATGATCGCGTCCTGCATTTGCTCTTTGGGGGCCCGACCCGACCCGGTCAGGGTCCGTTTCACCTGCGTCGGCGTGTAGTGAGACAGCGGCGTCTTCGAGCGTCCGATGGCGGCCAAGATCGCGCCGCGGGCGTGCGACATCAGAATGGCGGTCTTGGGGAATCGCCCGTGCGAGAAAACCTGTTCGAGTGCGACGCGGTCGGGCCGACACTCGGTGAGTATCTCTTCGATCCCCGAGGCGATCTCCGTCACGCGATCGACCAGTGAGTCGGCCGGGTTGGAGCGGACGACACCCCCTTCATCAAGACGGGGCCCGCGCGGCGTTCGCTCGATGATGGCGTACCCGGTGCGCTGGAGGCCGGGGTCGATGCCGAGGATCCTTTCGCCCATGACGTTCGTAGCCAATCCATGACGTAACAGTTGATGGCGACATCTCGCAGGCCGACTTGCGCCTGCCGCTCAAGCTGATCGCTAATTTTTAATCTTCGGCATCCGGCCGTTCCAACAAAGCAACGGCCTCGGCCGTCATTGCTTCCTCACGTCCGACGGGTCCGACCTTTTCGCCGGTCTTGGCCTTCACATTGACGAGTTCTGCGGAAATGCCGACCAGTTCCGCAATGCTTTCGCGAATTGCGGCCTTGTGTTTACTGAGTTTGGGCCGCTCGGCGTTGATCGTGCAATCGATATTGATCACGGTCCAACCGTCCGCGGTCACCTCACGCATCACTGCAGACAGTAGGTGTCGAGAATCGGCTCCGCGGAAGCTCGGGTCGGTATTCGGGAACCACTCGCCAATGTCGCCGCGTCCGACCGCCCCAATAATCGCATCGGTCACCGCGTGCAGCAGGACATCGGCATCGCTGTGTCCCTGAAGGCCTTTCTCATGGTCGATGACAACTCCGCCCAGAAGCAGGGGGCGGCCGGGCACAAGTTGGTGGCAGTCCTGACCGAGTCCGACGCGAAACATAGTTGGGGCGGGAATTTGAGGGTGGTTGGAATTCACGCGGATGGTAAAGCCGGGCCAGATGACCCGCAACGGCAACGTCGGCTCTAGTGACCGCTTTGAGCGTCGTTTATGAGCAGATGCTCGTTTGTGATCGCCGAGCCGTTGTGGCGGCGCTTCGAATCGGAAATCGCAATTGACACTAACGCCTTTGGCAGTCTACACCTTCGCCATTCCCTTCCGCCGGGCGGGCCAATTCCCTTCTGCCCTTAGACTTCCGTGCGACCATACCACTCAGCCTTGAGCCTGCTCACGATCGGCGCGGCAATTGCCGCGTTCGTTGCCGGTTGCTCTGCGCTGACACCGGGATTGGGCATTGAAAGTGATTCCGAAGACGTCTCGGGGCCGCGTACCGTACTGCGACCGCTCTCGGAACTCGCCGGTGATCTCGTGCGAGTCGAAGTCATCTATCTGGAACGTCCGGCTGATGATCCCCTGCTGGGACCTGCCTTGTGGGATGAAATTGACCAGATCGGGGCGTTGGAACCTGGGAAACGCGAACAACTGACTCAGGACGGCTTCCGCATCGGCATCAGTAGTTCTCGACCGCCGGTCGCATTGCAGAAATTACTCGGCGAACTCGATGAGATCGGACTCGATCCGGCTCAGCGACGATTTACCGGCCGGAAACTCGTGTTGCGATCGGGGGGAACGACCGAAGTCGAGACGGCTCCGCTGGGGCGACCGATTACCGTGCCCGCGACTGATCAAACGCCGGAGAAAGAGCTGGTCGGCGCCACTCCCGTTTTGCAGGTCACCTGTCGAAGTTTGCAGGAGGGATGGGCCGAGCTCGATTTCCTTCCGGAAATCCATTTCGGAGGCGACAAACTTCGCCCCGTGGCGACGGAAGAAGGCTGGCGAATGGGCAACGGGCGAAAAGCCCATCGCTTCTTCGAAGACCGATTTACTCTGACGCTCAATGCCGGCGAGATGGCCATCGTTACGGCGACGAACGATCCCGAGCAAACGGCCGGCGGCCAGTTCTTCCTCGATGAAACCGACAACGGGCCGGTGCGGCGGCTGGCTGTGATTCGTCTTGTCGGCGTCGATGCCGGCGAAACGCCTTAGCGCGAATAAAAAAGCAGACTGCCCGGTTATGAACGAGCAGCCGGCGTGATGGTTGCATCAAAATCGGGACGTCACTCCCGAAGCTATTTATAGATCGACTTGCCGCTGGAGCGCAGTGCATCGCAGGCTTCGCCGAGTCGGGTCGCGGTGCCTTCTTCTGCGGCTTTGAGGTAGGAGCGCGGATCGTAAACCTTCTTGTTGCCGATCTCGCCTTCGATCTTCAGCACGCCGTCGTAGTTCTTGAACATGTGATCGGCGATCGGTCGCGTGAACGCGTATTGCGTGTCGGTGTCGATATTCATTTTCACGACGCCGTAATCGAGCGTTTCGCGAATCTGCTCGACCGGTGTGCCCGATCCCCCGTGGAAAACGAGGTCGAACTTGGCTTTCTCGCCATATTTGCCGATGACCGCTTCCTGCCCCTGCTTCAAGATGTCCGGCCGTAGTTTGACTGCCCCCGGCTTGTAGCTGCCATGCACGTTGCCGAAGGTGGCCGCGAACATGTAGCGACCGATGCCGTCGAGACTCTCGTACACGGCGAGCATGTCTTCAGGAGAGGTGTAGAGCTTGTCATCGGGCAGGTCGGAATTATCGACGCCGTCCTCTTCGCCACCGACGACCCCGGCTTCGACTTCGAGGATGATTTCGTTGTCGGCACACATCTTCAGTAGCTCTTTGGAGAGCGCGATGTTCTCGTCGAGCGGAAGCTCCGAGGCATCGAGCATGTGCGACTGAAACAGATTCGACTGTCCGGCTTCTCGCCGTCGGGCGGTTTCGGCGATGAGCGGCTTAAGGAATCCGTCGACTTTGCCCGGCTGGCAATGATCGGTGTGCAGGCCAACCAGCACATCGTATTTTTCGGCCAATCGATGAGTCGCTTCGGCCAGCACGATCGCACCGAAGACGGAGTCGCCGACGTTCAATCCCGAGGCGAACTTACCGCCGCCGAGAGAGACCTGAATGATGCCATCCGATTTTTTGTCGGCAAACGCCTTCAGCGCTCCATTGATGGTGATCAGCGAAGTCACATTGATCGCCGGGTAGGCGTAGTCGCCAGCTTGGGCGGCATCGAGCATTTCGGCGTATTGGGCCGGTGTCGCAATCGGCATCGGAAGTTCCTCTCAGCAGGCCCGACGAAGCGAACGTCGGGCGGATATTTGAATTTCGTCCGTCATATCACGGTCCGCACGGGCATTCAAGCAGCGGGTCGCGGAGGACGTGAGTTGATCCGAGATATCAGGCCCGCGTCAACTCGAACGCCCATTTGGCTCGAAGGTGGACGCGATGGCGAATCTGGCAGAACTCGTGGTTCGAAAGTCGCCAATGCCCGTATTGCCGGCGCCGCTGTAGAGCCTCGGCGGTCAATGCTTCATCAACTTCCCGGGGATCAGCAACAACGACCGAGCCGTCCGCTACCCAGGTTCCGACCTGTGCCGTGGCGAGATGGCGGCTCTCGCAGGTCAATCGCTGCGGAAGAATCAATTGCTCGAAATCGAACGATGAAACGTGGGCGGGCTGATGGGCTGCAATCCGCAAACCATACCACACCGTAGCATCGGGTGCGTCGCGGGCGACGCTCAGATAGACGGCTTCGCTACTTTCGGACCGTTCGAAGTGCAGCGGAAACTGGGAGCGAGCGGCGAGTGAGACGGCTTCGGAAACAAGTTCATCAATGAACTCACAAACTTCTTTATCATTCTTCATCTCGCGGGATTATAGAGCCACTCGTCCGCGTTGGCGAACCTTCAGATTGTCGGTTCGTGAACCAGCTCAGAAAGAAAGACGTACTACTTTTCGGGTGGCCGAGGACGGCGTTTTCGCCGCCCCCGGAATGCGAACTCTCGAACTCGGAATTCCGAGACGGAGCTGTGCCGAAAACATGATCACTGTGGGCGTCGTAAAGACGCCGTCCACAGCCACTCTTCTGAGATTCTGCTACGTGCGAACTGACCTACTGTGGAACGTCGGTTTCGTCAGCAAATCTGAACCACCTTCGACGAACGTTGAGACAGCCGACTAGATTTAACGCCGTTCAGAGCCGTTGCCCGACTTATCGCTATCTCCGCGTCGACCGGTCAAACGGTTGATCCCGGGGAGCCGGTCGAGGAATCGGACCGGTGCGCTGCGGGTTTCCTCCGGTTTTGTTGCCGTCAGTGTTCCGGGCCGATGCGCAATAATGCGGATGTCGTCAATGATTGCTTCACCCAATCCATTGAGCGCGAACGTCACCGTCAGTACCTCATAGCTGGACGCTTCGCGAAGCATTTCGAAGCGGGTCCAACCCCCGGTCGACTTCCACCGCAACGCGCCTGACGGACCGTTCAAGCTGTCATGAATCGTCAGCCCGTCAAGGTTTGAGACGATCGGCCGCTCAATCTTGATCCACCCACTGATGTGGATAATCTGTCCGGGTTCGACATCGACCGGCGGCGACTCGATCGTGACCGGGCTCTCGTTGATCGAGCGTGGGGTCTCACTCTTCACCTGCGGCGCCGCGAGCAGCCGGAGGGCGTGTTCGCCGCTTTTTGCGTCCGGCACCAGTTCGGCCATTGTGCGGACGCCTTCGAGACGATTCTGCTCGTGTTTCCAGCCAGCCGTCAACATGGCATCGATCGACTCAAAGTCGCCGGTGAGCAGGCTGTTCGAGTTTTCTATCGGGGGCGAAACGCTCAAGCCAAGCGATGCAAGGAGTCTCCAGTGATCTGGCAGGGTGCTGAATGCGGCGGTGTGCGGGCTGCTCAGCGGTGTCGACATCGGGCGGACGGCGTCATCCCAGTGTGCCCGCTGCAGAATTCGCAGATATTGCCGAACTGATTTTGCCGAGACGGCGGCGAAGTCGTAATCGCCTCGTTGCAATGCCTGTCGAGCTTGCATCGCGGTCGATTCCGACCGGGCCAGTAGTTGTGGTCCGTCCGATTGCCGGGCGTTGTATTCCGCGAGCGCAGCATTGGTCTTTCGAACCCGCTCCAGTTTGAGTTCGGCCAATTTGACCTCAGTCTCCGCCGCTCGGCGCGAAATCTCGGAGATGCGTTCGCGCAGCTTGGCGATGAGGGTGCGATCGCTCGTGATCAGAATTATTGCCGTCTGATCGAACCGGGGAATCGTCAGTCTGGTGCCGCCCGGAACGCGCTCCCGCTTCAGGCTCCGCATTCGAGTCGGGGTGATTTCCCAGGCCGAAGCCGAGTCATTCACACCCGGAACGATTAGCGACACGTCGGAGGCTGCCAACTGGCCCGGGCACAACTGAGCATCGCGACCGAACCAGACCGGCAGAATGAGCAGCCCGCCGCCGGTGCGGTACATCGCCGCCTGCCTTGCCCCCGCGTCCGTCGACTTTTTCGCGAATGGCGAAAAGTCATCTTCCGGACGGAGCGGAGTGTTCGAAGATCGGATGCGGTATCCTGAACTCCCAGCCTTGCGAAGATCGACATAAAACGGCACTTCACCGACCGCAACCGCTTCCGCCAGTAGGTCATCGACGAGCGAAAGCTCGGTATTGATTGCCGACAGTGCAAGCCGACGCTCCAGCGAAACGTTGTCGTTGCGGTCGATCGGGCCTGACGTCCAATAACCGACGGCCCGGCATCCGGCGTTGATAGCGCTGTAAACCTGCAAGCGGATTTGTTCAGGCTCGACAATCACAGGGTCCAGCCCGGCGGCCTCTCGTCGACTGGAGAGGCCGTAGGCCGGCTCGGTCGGAACCCAAGACCAGAAATACGTTCCAGGTCGTGCAATCAGACGCTTCTCCTCGAGCCAGTCCCGGTAGTCACGGTAGCCGAACGTCGTATTCGTACTTGTTCGACTCGCACCGAGCATTTCGAGGTATCGCGAGTAGACGTGCTCCCCGTCGGTCACGTCGCCTAACAGTGGTCGATTGTAGGCGCGGTCGGCTTGACGAATTTGCTTCCGCCAATCGGCAAGACCGTCGAGTGCGGTGGCCGGGATGCGACGTCCGAGATTCCAGAACAGAATGCGCTTCGTATCGACCGTGAACGGTACAAGATCGGCCGAGCGTGCGGCCAACACATTTCCTTCGGTATCCAGAGCCCGCGGCGGCGTTGCCGAACACCAGACCCCGTGGGCGGCGAGGCGTTTGATCAATTCGGTGTCGCGATAGTCGGAAATCCAGGCCACATTGAAGCCGGCGTCGGCAAATGCCGCCGGGTCTTCACCGCGATAGGGAGCCATCCGCGGGAAGAACGGCTTCTGTTCCACCCGAAATCGCCCAAGGCGGAACTCAACCGGAGCATCGATCTCGACATCGCTTTCATAAGCAACCTGCTCGATTGCCGATTTCGCTTTCGATTCGACGATCGGTCCGAAGTTGAGCTCATCGACCAGAATTTCGAGAGTCGGCCCACCGGCCGCGGCGCTAATCACTAGTTGGTCGACATACAGATCACGCTGATCGATCTTCGAGACGCCGAGCCGATATCGAATCCGCCGCAACTCGTCTCGCAACGCTTTCTGATCGGTCCGACTGGTCAGCCGCTCCCATTGGCCGGGACGTACGTATCGATTGCCGCTGATGAGCGCCGTCAGATTCTTTCCGGTGCTCGGATCGATCTGGTGGGGAAAGACCAACCGCAAGTTGGCCGTCACGCCGGGCACGTTCGAGCGGACCAGAACCGAGGCTGAGAGCTCATCGAGCCTGCGGGCCGGTGGAAGGGCCTGTTTGAGTTGAACGATCGACCCGATTCGCGTCGTCGCGAATTGAAACTGCTCAGCGGCTTTGCCTTCGCGAAACACACGATCGTTTCGCCGGTGGGCCAGCAGCCGCACGTCCGACTCGTGATGTTCCGCGGTCAGAGTCGTGGTGTTCGGGTCGTCGAAGCTCTCGGTGTAGTGTTTCGCCGCTGCGGTATTCGAACCTTCCGCGACGAGCATTCCGGCGAGAAACACCCCGAAGATTAGTCTTCGAGAACAAGACCAACGCTGCGCACGAAGGCCCCGGCGGCCTTGTGGCCGCATCGAAAGCCGGTTCGGGCCATCGTTTCGCCGAAATCTGTGGCATTTCGCGTAGAAACCGGTCCGCACGACCGTTCCAATACGCATGATCGACATGGGATCGTTCACGCCTGCCTCAAATCACCAAATTTGCTGGCGGAACCGTGTTGCGGAAAGTCAACAGGCCCGCACGACCTCGATATCGTCGTAACTGCTGAAATTTACAAAGTTTGACGCGACGGACCTATATCGCTTTGAACCTCGGGAAACTACCGGGGTCGGATCGCCATATTGGGCGCAACCCTTTATTTGGGAAAGCTTTGTGATTGGTGATTGTGTTTTGTCGTCGGGCATCTCAATATCGTTGCGTTGCCAAAAGTCACCAAGAGTTGAATCACCATGAGCACCGAATCCCGCTTGCCGGACCCCGATCAGGAAGCCCTGCCGCGCGAACTGGTCGAAATGGCCCGGAAAATTGCGAAGTTGCCGGCCGAATATCAGGCGGAACTCGAACCCGCCTACGTTCGGGTCGTCGATGCCACAAAGCGGCGGCGGCGAATCCTCTCGCTCGTCCAAGAGGCGTTGGCCCAACTGCGGCTCGACATCAAATACCTGATGTTCGACCTCGATATGACGCGCAAAGAGCGCGACGAACTTCGAGAACAGATCGAAGGCTGTTGAGGCTGATTGCGGCGATCAACCGTCGATCACGCAGGCTTTCGCACGCCCGGAGCGTGGAGCCAGGTCGGAGGGGTCGCGCAAGCCGGTCCATTCACCAGATTTCGCCCGTCCTGCGGTAACATTGGCGGGCCGGTGAAGAGGCCGAGGAGTTCTGCGGTTGCTACAATCCTGACGCAACCGCAACGCCTCACTGAGTGACCGCATGAGTGTGGATAAGTCCGGCCAACGCATCCGGCAGATGTTCGGGGAGATTTCCTCGCGCTATGATCTGAACAATCACGTCCTGTCTGGCGGTGTCGACTATTACTGGCGACATCGCACGGTCGCGGCGATCGATTTCGAAGTCGAGGGACCGATCCTTGATGCCTGCACGGGCACGGGCGATTTGGCCCTGGCGATCGCGCGGCACCAAAAGGGTTCTCGATTGGTCGTTGGCAGCGATTTCACGCATCAAATGCTTGAGATCGCGAACCAGAAGCATCGGGCGGGCAAGTCCGCCGCGGACCGTGTTCCCTTTATCGAAGCCGATACGCAGGAACTTCCGTTCGCCGACGATACGTTTGCCGCGGTGACGGTCGCCTTCGGATTAAGGAACGTCACGAGTACCGAACGCGGATTGAAAGAGATGGCCCGCGTGACCAAGCCGGGTGGTCAGGTGCTGGTGCTCGAGTTCTCAAAGCCGAAGAACAGGATCATCAGCCCGCTGTACCAGTGGTACTTCCGAAACGTGTTGCCCGTGATCGGCCAATTACTCGCCCGGAATGACCAGTCTGCCTACGATTATCTGCCGCAGTCGGTCGGCGAGTTTCCCGACGGGAAAGAATTAACCGACTTAATGGAATCGTGCGGCATGACCAACGCAACTTGGAAGCCGCTCACGTTCGGCATTGCGACGCTTTACGTCGCCCGCAAGCCGGATGCCTCAACCGCAACCGCTAATGATCACGCCGCGGCATGAAACCGATCGTCCTTGCCATCTGCGGTGCCAGCGGGTCCGTGTACGGGGTTCGGCTGCTTGAAGTCTTAATCGCGGCGGGTCGGGAAGTGCATTTAACGATCAGCCGCGCCGCGACGGAGGTCTTCCGCGCTGAATTGGGAATCAAGATCGACCTCGAGAATTTTGAAATTCGAGATTTGCTTGCCGCCCGCAATCCGAATTTCGGGCCACGCGGTCGAGATGAGGCATTTGGGGAAGAAGTCGATAAAGCGATCGAAGCGGGCCGCTTGGTCTATCACTCAGGGAACGACTACTCCGCGGGTATTGCGAGCGGCTCGTTCCGGACGGCGGGTATGGCGATCTGCCCCTGCTCAATGGGCACACTGGGCAGCTTGGCGGGCGGGTTAAGTTCAAACTTAATCCATCGCGCTGCGGGCGTGCATTTAAAGGAGCGCCGAAAATTAATTCTGGTCCCGCGTGAAACGCCGCTGAGCGGTATTCAGCTCGGCAATATGAAAACGCTCAGTGACGCAGGAGCCGTCATTCTGCCGGCCATGCCGGGGTTCTATCATCAACCCGCCTGCATCGACGACCTCATCGATTTCGTCGTTGCCCGCGTCTGCGATCAACTCGATGTCGATGCTTCGCTGATGAAGCGCTGGGGGGAGTAAAATCGAGAATCGATCACCAAAGCCCACGGGTTGCAACCCGTGGGCTTTCGCCTTGCTTCTTAGGTTTTTTTCTTCGCGGATTTTTTCTTGGCGGCTTTTTTCTTTGTCGCCTTCTTCTTAGCGCCTTTTTTCTTTGTGCCCTTCTTGGCGGCCTTTTCATTCAGCATTGTGACCGCTTCTTCGAGTGTCACTTCTTTAATATCGCGGTCTTTGGGTAAGGTCGCATTGGTGCGGCCGTGTTTGACATAAGAGCCGTAACGGCCTTCGAAGATGCCGACCGGTTTTTTATCTTCGGGGTGTTCTCCCAGTTCGCGAAGTGGTTTGGCAGGTCCGCGGCTCTTCGACTGCCGCAACATTTCGCAAGCCGCATCGAGCGTAACATTAAAAATATTGTAAGACTCGCCATCGTATTCGAACGTGTGGGTCTTTTTGTCGAAGCTCCCATATTTTCGGTCGTGCAGCACGTACGGTCCGTAAGGACCAATGCCTACGTTAACGACTTTACCCGTGTCGGGATGATGGCCGAGTCGTCGCGGGAGGCCTAAGAGCTTGATAGCCGTTTCGAGATCGACCTCTTCGGGATTAATGCTTTTGGGTATGCCGCTACGCTTCGGCTTAGGCGTTTCTTCCGTGATATCGCCCAGTTGCACGTAGGGACCGTACGGGCCGTTCTTGATATAGATCGGGAGGCCTTCCTCGGGGTGGGCACCCAGGCTCTTGGGGCCTTCCTTTTTCTCCCGAATTAATTTTTCGGCCATTTCCTCCGTAAGGTCGGCCGGAGCGATGTGATTCGGAATCGAAGCCGTGACCCGTTCGCCGTCTGACTGAACTTCAAAGAACGGACCGTACCGACCAATGCGGACGTCCGGGTCGAGGTTGTCCAGTTTTAAGGTGCAGGCAGTTCGGGGGTCGATCCCCTCCTCTTTCGATTTGACCTGCTGATCGATCCCCGACGGACCCGAATAAAACCGGTTCAGATAGGGCAGCCGGTTCTTATCGCCGTTCGAGATGTCATCGAGCTTCTGCTCCATATCGGCGGTGAAGCTGTAATCGACGAGGTCCGGAAAGTGTTGTTGTAGGAGTCGATTCACGGCAACCGCGGTGAATGTCGGGACGAGTTGACTCCCCTGCTTTTCGACGTAGCCGCGATCCTGCACCGTGCCGATGATGCTGGCATAGGTACTCGGTCGACCGATGCCCTCGGCTTCGAGCCGACGAACCAGAGAGGCTTCAGTAAATCGCGCCGGCGGTTTCGTCTCGTGCGGCAGCGCCTTCAACTCTTCGACATTGAGTTGGTCGCCCTGGGAGAGCGGGGGCAACGCTGACTCTGTATCGTCGAGCGCGGCCTCGGGATCGTCAGAGCCTTCGACGTAGGCTCGAAAAAATCCGGGGAATTCGACGTGCCGACCGGTTGCCCGGAACTCGGCATCGTCCGCTTTGATCGTGACGGTCTGGAATTTCAGGCGTGCTTCGGCCATCTGGCAGGCGACCGACCGTTTCCAGACCAGATCATAGAGCTTCGCCTGACCGCCGCTGAGGCCCAGTTCCTTCGCGGTTTGCATCGCCGTTCCGGCGGGTCGAATCGCCTCGTGGGCTTCCTGGGCGTTCTTCGATTTGCCGGAGAACGTCCGCGTCTGGGGACTCAGGTAATCGTGCCCGTATCGCTTGTCGATCGTGCGGCGAATGGCGGAAACCGCTTCATTTGAGAGCGAGACGCTGTCGGTCCGCATGTAGGTGATGTGCCCCTCTTCGTAGAGTTTCTGGGCGATTTGCATTGTCTGCCGGGCTGAGAGACTCAGTTTACGGTTGGCCTCTTGCTGAAGCGTACTGGTGGTGAATGGCGGGTAGGGATTGCGTTTCTGGTCACGCGTCTCGACCTCGGCGACCGACCAGTCCGATTTCTCGATTCGTTCTCGTAATTCGGTCGCGGCGGCTTCGTCGAGCAACAGGACATTTGCGTCGGTCTTGAGTTGACCGGTGGTCTCATCAAAGTCTTTACCCGACGCGATCTTTCGCCCGCCGACGGTTTGCAACGCGGCGTCGAAGGGCGTGGATTCCCCCGACTTGAGGTTCGCGGCGAGATCCCAGTAGCTACCGCTGCGGAAGGCGGCCCGCTCCAATTCCCGTTCCACGAGCATTCGCACCGCGACTGATTGAACACGACCTGCCGACAGCCCGCGGGCGATCTTTTTCCACAGCAGCGGGCTGAGGGTGTAGCCGTACAGTCTGTCGAGGACCCGGCGTGTTTCCTGTGCGGCAACGAGGTTTTCGTCCAATTCACGCGTGTCGTTGATCGCGCGCTGGATGGCGTCTTTGGTAATTTCCGCGAAGACCATCCGCCGGACCGGCACTTTGGGCTTGAGCAACTCGATCAGGTGCCAGCCGATGCTCTCACCCTCGCGGTCTTCGTCCGTCGCGATGAGCAGTTCGTCCGCGTTTTTGAGCGAATCTCTGAGTTGTTTGACGCGATCTTTCTTGTCCTTGGGGATCACGTAGAGGGGTTCGTAATCCTGCTCGACGTTGACCCCGAGGTTCGACCAGGCCTCTTTTTTGAACTTCTCGGGAATCTCGGCGGCCTTCGACGGCAGGTCACGGACGTGCCCGTAACTGGCGAGAACTTCGTATCCCGGACCGAGAAAGCTTTGAATCTTTTTCGCCTTGGCAGGCGATTCCACGATAACAAGCGTCTTCTTCGCCTTGGCAACCACGGATCGAAGTCCAGTCGGGGGGTGACGTGAGAGCGACCGGACGACCCGTCCGGCGAGCTTTGCCTGTTGTGTACGCAGCGTTAGAATGCGGCCGCGCAGGCCGTCGCAAGACGGGCATGCTTAAATGATCGCTGCGCAACCTGTCAAGGGCCCCGGTCGCCGGAGCCCACTTTCGTCCCGTCCAGTCGAGTCGACACCGATGTCCTCTCCGTTCGATATTTTTCGGAAAAACACCAAGACGTTGATGGTCCCTCTGATCGGGCTGTCGATGTTCGCCTTTGTCGTGTTCGGCTTCTCCGATCCGAGCACGATCGGGAACATGATGCCGCTCGTGGCCGCCCTGATGCTGGGGGCCGCGCTTTGGTTTCTGAGTGGCAAGAGTGGCTGGGAGGGGGCCGCGATCGGCACAGTGGGAGCGATTCTGGGGGCTTCGATCGGCATCTTCATGCCGTACCTGAATCCGGGCCAAGTCGTCGCATCGACCAATGCGGGCAGCCTGACCTTCAACGAAATGGATCGGCTCGGCCGACAACGCTCCCTCGCAAACGCCTTTCTGATCTCAGCGCAGCGTCAGGCGATTGAGGAGTCGGGCGAAGAACCTCGGACACGGATGCAGCAGTTCGGCGAGCCGACGCCCGACGCGATGCTGAATCACTTTTTGTTGACCAAAGAAGCGGAGCGGCTCGGGATTCAGGTCGACGACCGGGCCGTCCTCGATTTCATCAAAGAGGCCACGCAAAACGATTTAACGTCGGACGGTTATCGCAAAGCGCTCAAGGCAACGCGTGCGGCCGAAAGCGAAGTCTTCGACGCACTCCGTTCGGAATTGCGGGCTCGCTGGGCGGCCTATGTGCTCAGCCCGTCGGTTTCTCCTACTCCGGGCGAACTGTGGACGTTGTTCAAACGGGCGAACGTTCGGGAGTCGTTGGCGATCGCTGAACTCCCGGCCGCCGCGTTTCGCGATGACGTTCCGGAGCCGACGGAGGAAGAACTGCGACAATTCTTCGAGCAGTATCGGGCCGCCCGTCCGGGACAGCTCGGACCCGGCGAACCCGGTTTTCGTCAGGATCGCAAGGTTCAACTCGTTTATCTGGAAGCCGACTACCTCACCGCGCTCGATCAAGTCGAAGCACCGACCGAGAAGGAAGTCAAAGCGTTTTATGAAGAGAACAAGGAAACGCTCTTCCGCAACCCGGCATTCGGTCGCGAAGAGTCGGACCTACTTAAGGATCTGACGATTCCGTCGCTCGATGGCCCGGCTTTCGATCCGTTCGGAACCGGCGGAACCGGCAGCGGCTCTGACACAGTGACCGCACCGCCCGCCGAGGCCGGTCGGCCGGCCGAAGCCGAAGAACAAACCGGACAGGACGCTGCGGAGGAGTCGACCGAAACGCCGGAGAGCAGCGAAGGCGCGCCGAGCTCTTCGGAGTCGGACGAAACTGATTCCGGTGAGGCTGATCCGTCCGATGCAGCCAGCGGGGACGGCGAGAGCGGGGACGGTGAGAGCCCAGAAGCAGACGAGGAGGCGGGCGATGCGGAGGAGAGCGATGCGCAGTCATCGCTTCCACTGCAGAGCTTCAATGGGTTCGCATTCCTGCAGGACGATCCGGATTCAGCCGAGCCGCTGGAGGCCGACACTGGCGAAGAGCCGGCGTCTGCCGATGAGGGCTCCGACGAAAACACGTCAGATGAAGAGTCGGGCGATGAGAAATCGGACGAAGAAAAGGGAGATGAGTCCGGTTCTGAAATGAAAATCGAACCGAAGGACGTTCCGAAGTTCCGTGAATTGAATGAAGAGCTTCGTGAGGAGATTCGCAAATCGCTGAAACGGGAGCGGGCATTTGAGGTTCTGGATGAAAAGATCGAGGCCGCCGAAAAACAGATGAAGGCGATCACGGACAACACGTTCGCGGACGTGAGCATCGGCGAACTCGATGCCGAAGATCCCGACGTGAAGGCGGCTGCGAAGGAGGCGTGGGATCAGGCGGCACGTGAAGCCGTGCGGAAACTCCGCGAGTATGCTACCGAGCAAAACTTGAACTTCGCGACCACCAAATTGGTCACCTTCCGTGATCTCGTCGAGTCGGAGGAATACCCGATCGGGTTGGCCGTCGACCCTCAGTCTCAAAGCGATCCGTTCGGGCGTAATCTCAATAACGTGGCCACTCAGGTGTTTCAGGATCGACCCGACGGTGGCGTTCGGATTCTGATTACTCAAGTTGCTGAAGATCCGACCGAGGGGAGCCGATTCGCTTTTTGGAAGCTCGATGATCGGGATGCTTATGTTCCGGATTACGATGAGGAGGGCATCGTCGAGCAGGTCACCGAAGCGTGGTACGCCGTGAAATCGTCCGAGTTGGCAAGAGAACGTGCCGAGGCCGTTGCGGAGGCGGCACGTGAGTCGGGCAAAGAGAGCCTTGAAGAAGCGTTGGCCACCGATTCCGGTCCGATGACGGTGACCGGCGACAAGGAAGGTGAAGCACTCACCGTTCGCACGACGCCGCCGTTCACCTGGTTGCGACAGTCGACGGCGCCGACGTTCGGATTGAACTTGCCGGTGCTCGAACCCTCACAGGTGCCGGGCCTCGAACCTGTCGGCCCCGACTTTATGGATACCGTCTTTGAAGAACTGGGCGACGGTGAAATCGGATCGGCTCCGAGTCTGGATCGATCGACCTATTACGTGGTTAAAGTCCTCGATCGGTCACCCAACAATGCGGGTGACATGGAAGCGTTGC
This sequence comes from Stratiformator vulcanicus, assembly GCF_007744515.1. Classification (NCBI taxonomy): domain Bacteria; kingdom Pseudomonadati; phylum Planctomycetota; class Planctomycetia; order Planctomycetales; family Planctomycetaceae; genus Stratiformator; species Stratiformator vulcanicus. The sequence goes on along the minus strand of NZ_CP036268.1, from coordinate 3,579,638 downwards.
GGCAGGAATTCATGAACGAGAACTTCTTCCAGTTCATGTCGCCGTACGCCGGAATCCTTCGGAGTGAACGCCAGAATCTGATGGTCCGCTGGCAGGCCGATCTGGCCGAGAAATACGACGTTCAATGGAACGAGGCGGCCCGGCAACAGCGGTAGAGCGGGATTTCGGGCGAGGTCGCCGGACTCACTATTTCGCACTGAGGCATCGTCATTGCCGTTAGCGGCGAAAGCGTGAATCCGTTTCGCCGGTCGCGATCGGTGCTGCAATTCGGCCGTCGCCTCGTAACGTCGTTCCTGTACGGCTGGCTTGCTTTTGCCGCGATTCCCGCGCAAATTCCAACGCCGCGGAGTGGTCCGAACGTAACTCTCGTCAGAGCGGTCTGCGACAAATTTCGACTGACGCCGGATTCGTCAGACCGCTCAATGAGACATTGTTGAGCAATTTGGTGCTTTGCGAGAGTCCGTGATAGCGGGTGACGAAGGCAGATGAGAATGTCGACCGACGCGAAAGCACGACGTAATTCGAATGAAAGTTGCGTCTGATCGATTTGACACTCTCCGGTGCGTCGACACACGCGTTCTTCAAATAGATGGGGAGGGTTCGCCCATGCAGGAAGCCGATGCAACATCTGAGACCGGCGGTGACGCCGGGACTCCCATGATTTCGGCAAACGGCTTGTCGAAATTTTACGGCTCGTTCGTGGCGGCGCGGAACGTCTCGTTCTCTGTTCCTCAAGGCCAGGTCGCGGCGTTTCTCGGGCCGAACGGTGCCGGCAAGTCGACCACGATGAAAATGCTGACCGGCTTTTTAGCGCCGAGTGAAGGCTCCGCTTCGATCGGCGGATTTGACGTCGCTCACCATCGGATCGAAGCGGCCCGGACGCTCGGCTATCTGCCGGAGAGCGGTCCGCTTTACGCAGAGATGACGCCCAACGGGCTGCTTCGATATGCCGGAACGGCCCGGGGGTTGTCGGGCGGGACGTTATCGTCGCGACTCGATTTCGTGATCGAAACCTGTTCGCTCGGCAGCGTGTGGCGGAAGCCGATTTCGAAACTGTCGCGCGGTTTTTGCCAGCGGGTCGGCATGGCGCAGGCATTGATACACGATCCCGAAGTGCTGATCCTCGATGAACCGACCGGAGGGCTCGATCCCAATCAAGTGCACGGGGTCCGCGATCTCGTGCATCAACTTCGCGAAACGAAGACGGTCCTGCTGTCGACGCACATTTTGCGAGAGGTGCAGGCGATGTGCGATCGCGTCATTCTGATCAACAAGGGCGAAATCGTCTTTGATGGCGCGGTCGCAGAGATGGGGACAACTGACGCGGAGATGGAGAGCCGATTCCGCGAGTTGACGGTCGGCGAGCCGGCGATGTCGGCCTAAGCAGATCGCTCCGCGATTGCCAATCGCATGGCAGTAGTGAGGCTCCGACCACCTGCAGAACGGTCCCTCCGAGTTGTCGTCTTTGATTTTGTCGTTTTCAATCGGAAGTTTGTGACTCGAGACCGTCACACATTCGGATCTCGACTCGCAGCACAGGAGTAGCGAATACAGATGCAAAGCGCGATCGGACTGCTCGTATTTCTGGCGGCACTACTTCCCTTCGCTGTCGCGCTGTGGCGATTTGTCAGCAGCCCGACGCTTCGGGCAGTTTACCGCCGCAACGTCGCGTCGTACTTCTCCGGAGTGATCGGCTACCTGTTCATCGTGGTGTTCGTGGTCGCGGCTTCGCTATTGGCGTTCAGCCAGCGATTCTTCACGGACAATCTCGCCAACCTCGATCAACTCAGCGAGGTCTTCCCGATCCTGCTCTTATTCCTCGTGCCCGCGATCACGATGGCGGCCTGGGCCGATGAGCGGAAGCTCGGCACGGAGGAACTTCTCTTCACGCTTCCGGCCTCCGATTTCGACATTTTGATCGGCAAGTATCTCTCGGTGCTCTCGGTCTACACGGCCGTGCTGGCGTTCTCGGTGACCGACCTGCTGTTTCTGGAGTGGATCGGCAATCCCGATTGGGGAGCCCTCGGTACGACCTATCTCGGCTACTGGTTTGCCGGGGCCGGGCTGCTCGGCGCGGGCATGTTGATGAGTGCCATCACCGGCAGCACAACGGTGGCGTTCGTGCTCGGGGCGGTCGTGTGTGCGATTCCAGTCTTTATCGCCGCGGCGCCGCGCTCCTTCTTCGGGCTGTTCGAATTGCCGCAGGAAGCCCTGACGGCGCTGAGTGTTTCTGAAAATCTGCGTGACTTCACGCTCGGCGTCATTCCCGCCGATGGGATGTTCTACTTCGCCTCGCTGTGCGTCTTCACGCTGTATCTGAACTACATTGTGATCCGCCGGCGGCATTGGGCGGCCGACGTCTCGGCGTTGATGGGGGTGCAGTACACGCTCAGGGCGGTCTCACTGGCGACGATTCTTGTGGCGCTCAATGTGCTTGCCAACTACGGCACGATGCGTGCTGATTTGACGGGTGAGCGGCTCTACACGCTGACCGATGCGACACGGTCGCTGCTCGACGAGATTGATCCGAATCAACCGGTGCAGATTCAGGCATTCGTCAGCGAAGAAGTCCCGCGCGAATTCGTACCGGTCCGCAAGCGGTTACTCGGGTTGCTGCGGCAGTACGATCAATTGGGCGGCCAGAAGGTCGACGTGCGGTTTGTGAGCGTCGAGCCCTTCAGCGCTGAAGTGGAAGAGGCCGAACAGCTCGGGATCGAACCGCAGCGGGTCGTCTCGGAACGTGACGGGCGTCAGACCGAAGAGGACATTTATCTCGGCGTGTTCTTCACCAGTCCGTACGATGAGGAAACGATTTCGCGGGTCGGTCCGGGTTCGAAACTCGAATATGAACTGACCCGGACCCTTGGCACCGTCGCGAATAAGGAGCGGCTCACGGTCGGGGTGCTGGAGACCGACGCGGGCGTGATCGGTGGCCAAAACGAATGGCAGATCGTCGAAGAGCTAAAGCTCCAATACAACGTCGAGGCGGTCTCGCCCGATGCCGAAATCGACGAAGAAAAGTACGACGTTTTGATGGCCGTGATGCCGTCATCGCTGACGCAGCCGCAGATGGACAATTTCGTCACCTACGTGAAATCGGGCAAACCGGTGTTGGTGTTCGATGACCCGTTCCCGATGACATTAAATGGCGGCGGATTTGTGACCGTCGCTCCGCGGCTCAGTAAGCCGACGCCCGGGGGGCCGTTTAATCGACAGCAGCAACCACCGGAGCCGAAGGCGGACGACGGGACGCTCGCGACGCTGATGCGGACCCTGAAATTGTCGTGGACTCACGACTCGATTCTGTGGGATCGCTATAACCCGCACCCCGAATTCGGCACGCGGATCCCGCTCGAGTATGTGTTCGTGAAGAACCGGCGGGAGAACCCCGCGGCCCTTTCGGACGACAGCCCGGCCACGACGGGGCTTGAAGAAGTGCTTGTCGCCTACCCCGGCGAAGTGCAAAACACGAAAGGAGCCGAGCATCAATTTACGCCGCTGCTTGTCAGCGGCGCGAACTCGGGTCTTCTGCAGTGGGAAGACTTATTCGAAAGCTCGTTTAATCCCTTCACTTTTCAGCCGGCACAGCGCCTCAAGCAGGATGTCACGTACGTGATGGATGGCGACGTCCACGCAATAGCGGCTCACATTCAACCGGCCGAAGGCGAAGAGGGCCCCAATGTCATCTTCGTGGCCGATGCCGATTGCGTGGCCGATTGGTTCTTCCAAATGCGTCTGCAAGAGTCGGCGTTCGAATTCGACAACGTCTCGTTTGTGCTCAATGCGGTCGACATTCTGGCCGGACAGGACGAGTTCGTGGCCGTTCGCTCGCGGCGAGCCAAGCAACGAACGTTGACGAAAGTTGAAGATCGCACCGCGACGTTCTACGACGACCTGCAACAGAACAAGGAGCGCGTCGAGAGCGAACTCGATGAGCAGCTCGAGGAACGCCGCGAGACCTTCGCGAAGCGGAAAGAGTTGGTCGAACAGGATGACGACCTCGATCCGCGACAGAAGCAGCAGCAACTGGCTCTGCTGGCCTCGGAAGAGCAATTGAAAATGGAAGTTTTTGAAGAGAACGCCCGGCGGGATGCCAAACGCGAAAACGAAAAGCTGCAGGCAAAGACTCTCCGCGATATTCGCAAGACTGAAGAACTGTTCTGGTTGGTCGCGATTCTGGCTCCGCCTCTGCCGGCGGTCTTATTGGGACTGATCGTTTCGATCGTCCGAGTGACGTCGGAGCGACAGACGGTCGATCCCGATCGTCTCCGCCGCGACTGAGCTGGCCGAATCAATAGAGCTGGCGCAACGAATCGTCTTCTTACAACGAACCGACAAATGTCGGAGGCAAACGATGAACGAATGGGTCAAAACCGGGACATTCTTGGGCGGAGCGATTCTCTCAATCGCGGTGGCGTTCGGCGCGAGCTACGCGACCGCACCGGGGGAGCCGCCGGAATACGAAAAAGTCGGCAAAGCCTACTTCCCCGATTTTTCGGACCCGTTCGAAGCCGCCGCGCTGGAGGTCGTCACCTACGACGAAGAGACGACGGAACGAAAGACGTTTCGGGTCGCGCAGGTCGACGGTCTGTTTCGAATCTCGCCGCACGATTATCCCGCCGATGCCGCCGAGAAGTTAGCCGATACGGCGACCTCATTCGTCGGGATCAAACGCGGCCCCCTCGTCAGCCGACGCTCTGCCGAACATGAACGATACGGCGTGATTGATCCGCTCAGTGACGCCGATGAATCGCTTCGTGGACGCGGCCAGCGATTGACGGTTCAGAATGCGGCCGGTGACGTGCTGGCCGATTTCATTGTCGGAAAAGCATTGCCGGACGATGAAGGTGTTTATCTCCGACGCGGAGACGAAGACGAGGTGTTTATCGCCGACCTCGACATCGACCTGTCGACGAAATTCTCTGACTGGGTCAACGCCGACGTGCTGGAAATTGAGTCAGGCGATGTGAAAGAGCTTGTCGTCGAGGACTATGAAATCTCGGGCTCGTTTCCGGAACTCTCGATTTCACCGACTACGCTTCTCGTATTCGACCGCGAAGAATCAAGCGGCCCATGGACGCTTGAGGGAGTCGATGAGGCGACCGAGCAGGTCAATCGTGCGGCGGTCAATGGATTGGTCCGCAATCTGAACAGCATGGAAATCGTGGGTGTCCGGCCCAAGCCCGAAGGACTGACGGCCGACCTGCGACTCGATCCGCAAGTCGTGCGCTCGCAGCGTGAGGCCAGCCGGATCGGTCTCGACCTGATCGAAAAGGGCTTCATCATCACGGAAGGCGAGAAGCCCGGCGAAGATGAATTGCTCGCCAAGCAGGGACAGGTCACCCTGAAGACTGACGACGGCGTCGCCTACGACGTGTACTTCGGCGACCTGTTTACGGGCACGGAATTCGACGTCGAATTCGGAGCGTCGGGCGATCAGAAGTCGGACGAAAAAGGCGAAAATTCCTCGGACGATTCGAACGGCGAGAGTGTATCGGGCGACGAGTCCGATGACGGAAAATTGTCATCCTTGAAGAGTCGCTACGTGTTCGTCGCGGCCCGGCTCGCGGCTGACATGCTCGGTGAAATCCCCTCTCCTCCGGAAAAATCTGAACCCGATTCGGACACCGGTGAAACTGATGCGGACGCCGAAGGCGCGGGCAGCGAAGAGTCCGAATCAGAACCGTCGGAAGCCGAAAAGGCTCGCGAAAATTACGAAACGGCCAAAGCAGAGTACGACCGCAAACTCACGGCGGCTCGCGACAAGGTCGAGGAACTCAATTCGCGGTTCGGTGACTGGTACTACGTGATCAGTGCGCAGGACTTTGAGGAAGTCAAACTGTCGCGCGGTGATCTCGTCGAAGCGAAAGAAGCTGAGCCGGCTGATTCGGAATCACCGAACGAAGGCGGGACGCCGAGTGGAACGTCATCCGGTCCTTCATTGCAATTGCCCGGTCTCGATACAGAACCGGAAGCTGAACCGGAAAAAGAAAAGGAAGCGGAGGCGGATACCAAGCCTCCTGCCACGATAAGTGGGGCGGACGAGGGCGAACAGGAAGCCGCGCCGGTCGAAGCCGGCCGCGGTCCCGCTGAGTCCGGCGACGAATCTGACGATACAAAATCTGAGAACACAGAATCTGAGAACACGGAATCTGGTGACGGCAAATCTGATCCCGGAGATGCCAACGACGGCGAAACCGACGGGAGCGAACCCGAGAGCGACGGACCGCAGGAAGAGGGCGAGGCGAGCGAACGTGACCCCGCCGACTCGTGATGCCGACTCAACCCCCGACCGATTCCGGCGCAACCGGACGTGTTAGGGTGTGAGCCGGATCAGAGCGGCATCGTGGCCGAAAACTCGGAAAATCGTTCCAACCGGCATGTTCGCTTCAAGTGGAGCGACTCTTTCGACCGAATTCGACGATGAGGACCGGTGCATTGGGCATCGGTTCTCACGATCGAAGGAGTTCGGATGATGCACCGCCTGCCGTACGTTGCTGTTATCGCCATGTCGTTCGTGGTCGTCGCGGCGGCCGTCTCGAAGACCTCGTACGCCGCGGATCCGTCCACTGAGATTGCGTGGCGAAAAGACATCTATGAGGCGCAGGCCGATGCCTTGAAGACCGGACGGCCGATGCTGCTCGTCTTCGGTGCGAACTGGTGTACCTTCTGCAAGAAGTTTGAGCGAGCGACGCTCAGCAACTCCACGATGTCGGGCTACGTGGGCGAGAAATTTGTTCCCGTTCATCTCGACTACGACGCTGATCGCCGCATCGCCGACATTCTGGAAGTCAAACAGATTCCCTGCACGGTCATTCTGAGCCCGGAGGCCGATTTGCTCGGTCGGGTGGTCGGAAACAAGAGTCCGCGTGACTATTGGGAACGGCTCGAAGACGCTCGCGATCTGCACTCGGAGATCAAACAGGTCGGTCATCAGACGCCGACCCGCAGGTAATCGATCGCCTGCCTGACATCGCCCGCTCTTTGAAATCACAGGCCACTCCGATTGCTGCGCGGCTTGAAAATTCGGGCCGACGTAAGTACCGTCGCGGCCTATGAATACACCACTTTCCGGCAAGCCCGACCCCGAAGACGAAGCCTCGTGGGAGTCGCTGGCTGAAGATTTGTTTGGCATCGATCTCTCAAAAGAAGAGATCGACGATGAGGAGTTCGGCGACGAATATCCCGAATCGGCCGCGCCCGCTGATGCGGAATCGACTGCAGATCCGTCGCCCGACGACCAGGTCTCGCCCGCGGCGCCCGTGAGCGAAGAATCGACCGACGATTCGAACTCGCCCGAACCGGCGATCCCGCGACGGAAGCCTTCGGTGGTCCGGACGTCATCCGCTGCCGACCCCGTGTTCTCATTCGACGATGAGCCCGATGTCTCTTTTGAAGATGAGGAAGAGACCTCCGACACCGCGCAACCAGTCCCGGAATTGATAGAACAGGACGATAGCCGCGACGTCAAACTCTCCGAGAGCATCGCCGATGATTCCGAGATCGACGAAGACACCCAAAGCGGCGACAGAAAGCCGAAACGTGGCCGACGAGGTCGGCGCGGAGGTGCCGATCGATCCAAAGAGACGAAAATCGAAGAGACGGCAAGTACCGATCCCGATGCCGAGTCTGATGAAGACTTGGGTAATGACGACACGGGCGATGAAGATGACGCCTTCTGGGATCCGCTGGGAGAACTGAGCTGGGATGATTCCGGCTCCTCGAGCAAATCGGAGCGGTCACCCTCGTCCCGAGGCCGAGATCGCAAAGGCTCGTCGCGCTCGAAACCTTCGGCCCGAGGCGGCGACCGCAGTCGCCGGGACAGAGGGCGTGACAAAGAGGAATCCGAACCAGAGCAAAAAGACAAATACGTCGGCAAACGGAGTTTTGAGTCGGACGACCAGGACGACATTCGATCGGCATATTCGTCAAACGACGATGATTTCGGCTTCGGGTTGAGCGACTCGGACGAAGCAGCCGAATCGAGCGAAACGGCCGAAGATCGCGATGACTCTCGCGATCGGCCGGACCGCAAACGCTCGCGTCGTCGACGTTCCAGCAGCCGCGACCAGCCCCGCAGCCGCAGTAAATCGAGCGAAGACGATGATTTCGCCTCCGATCTTGATTTTGATTCGGATGATGATGAAGAAGAAGACGACGTCTCCGAGGCGTCGACCGATGAGGCGGAAGATTCCGGAGATGACGGCGATGATTCGGAACGTCGACCTCGTCGCCGTCGCCGCCGACGCGGGGGTCGCGGACGCCGCCGACGACGCTCCGAAGACGACAGTGACTCGGACGATTCGGAATCGGCCGAAGATGAAGACGACCTCGAAGCGGACGACTCAGACTCGGATGAAGAGGACTCCGATTCAGAGGAATCGGCGGAGCGGGATGACGACTCATCAGGCTCGCGCCGCCGTCGGCGGGGACGCCGTGGCGGGCGGGGACGGCGCTCATCGCGTTCGAGAAGTGAGGGTGACGATTCGTCGTCTGACAGCGATCGCGATAGCGACGATGCACCCGCCTCTTCATCTAGCGAATACGATGATATTCCCACTTGGGATGAGGTCATCGATCTGCTTGTGAAGCCGTCCGATCGAAGCGCGAAAGGCTCCGGCGGTTCGGGTAGCGGTCGCTCGCGCCGCGGCCGACGCGGGGGTCGCAGCCGACGTCCTTCATAGGAATCTTCGAGTAGGGCGGGCTGTGCCCACCAATCTGCGGAGGCGATTCCCGTTGCTCCGGTTGCGGCGGGCACAGCCCGCCCTACGATACCGTTATGTCTGCAACTCTTCTCCCAGTTCTGAACGAAACCCTCGCACCGGCCCGCGATGATGCGGCGCCGACGTGCCGCGTCGTCACGCTCGGCTGCAAGGTCAACCAGTACGAAACGCAACTCGTCAAAGAGGGCCTGCTCAAGAACGGCTACCGCGAAGCCGCCGAGCATGAGCCGGCTGATGTCTGCATTGTGAATACCTGCACCGTCACATCGACGGGCGACTCGAAATCGCGGCAAATCATTCGCAAGCTCGCCCGCCAAAATGCGGGCACCAAGACGGTCGTGATGGGCTGCTACGCGACCCGCGATCCTGAAGCCGTCGCACAGCTCCCCGGCGTGTTCGAGGTCGTCACCGACAAGCGCGAACTGCCCGACGTCTTCGAACGCCTCGGTATCGGCGACCTGCCCCGCGGGATCGATCATTTCGACGGCCGCAAGCGGGCCTATGTGAAGGTGCAGGACGGCTGCATCCTCAAATGCACCTACTGCATCATCCCCTCGGTCCGCCCCGGACTGCAGAGCCGCTCGGCGGAAGACATTGAAGACGAAGTCCGTCGGCTCGTCGACAACGGACACAAGGAGATCGTCCTCGCCGGAATTCACGTCGGCCACTACGGCGTCGACACGACCCGTGGCAAAAGCGGTAAGCCGCCGTTCCGGCTGTGGCACCTGTTCCGCCGGCTCGATCGCATCCCCGGCGAGTGGCGGATGCGTCTCTCGTCGATCGAAGCGGTCGAAGTCAACGACGACTTTATCCACGCCGCTGCCGACTGCGAGCATCTCTGCCCACAGTTCCACCCCGCGCTGCAGAGCGGCTCCGAAACGGTCCTCCGCCGCATGCGCCGCCGTTACAGCGTCGAACGATTTATTGAGAAGCTCGATCGCATGCGGGAGGTCCTCGGCAATGTCGCCTTCACAACCGATGTGATTGTCGGCTTCCCCGGTGAGACCGATACCGAGTTCGAAGAGACGGTCGAAGCCTGCCGCCGATCGCAATTCATGAAGATTCATCTCTTCCCCTTCAGTGCCAGGCGCGGGACCAAGGCCGCTACCTTCCCCGATCAAGTTGCGCCCGAGGTCCGCAAGGCCCGCATGGATTACCTCGCCGAGGTCGAGCGCGACCTCGCGACCGAATACTACCGCTCACTCGTGGGTCGGCCGCTCGAGGTCATGGTCGAACGCGAGCATGAGTCGAAACCCGGCATCGTCCGTGGCACCGATCGCACCTACACCCCGGTCGAACTCCCCGGCGCAGCCTCCGACCTCGGCGAGTTCGTCTCGGCGACCGGCCGCGAGGTCACGCGGCACTTCCTGATCGCAGATCGCGGCGAAGAGGCGGCGGAGTAACCGTGGCCAAGCTGATCGCAATCGAGGGCATCGATGGAGCCGGGAAAGGCACGCAGGCAAAACTGCTCGTCGAACGGCTTCGCGAAGTGGGCCACACCGCCGAGCTAATCGGCTTTCCCCGCTATCAGGAGACGCTCTTCGGTCAAGCCGTCGCCAAGTTCTTAAACGGCGGCTTCGGCCCCCTCGATCAGGTCGACCCCTTCCTCGCCGCCTCGCTCTACGCCGGCGATCGCTTCGAATCACTGCCGGTCGTTAAAGCCGCCACCGAAGTAAACGATTACATCATTTTCGACCGCTACTACGGCTCCAACCTCGCCCACCAAGGCGCCCGCGTTCCGGAAGACGAGCGAGCCGAGTTCATCGAGCGGGTCAAGCAACTAGAATTCGAAGTCTACGGCATCCCCAAACCCGACCTGACGATCCTCCTCGACCTCCCCGCCGACCTCGCGCGAAAGCAGGTCGAGAAGAAAGCGAAACGCGACTACACGGAATTAACCGTCGATTTGCAGGAGGAGAATTTGGAGTATCAAATTAAGGTGCGGGAGTGTTATCGGGAGCTTGCAGAGATCGAAGACAGTTGGGTGGCCATCGCTTGCAATGATACACTCAGTGAGGTGCGTCCAATTCATGAAATCGCTGGCGAAATTCAACATCAGCGAATTGGCTAAGTCGCCCTGCTGTTCCAGCCATGTCTCACGCGTAGTTTGAAGTGGTCGGTCATGGAAAGTGAAAGCCTTCAACCCTTAAAGGACTCTCTTAAGGAATGGGTCGAGTCGGATGTCGCAGAATTTGAGCTCGCTGTCTTACTCGGGCTGGTTGGACCATCTGGGGAGGAGTTCCGCCGGCGGAAGTGGGTCTGGTGGTCAAATAACCCAATAGGGAACGGCCTTCATGCAATGCTGGCCACCTTGGTCGAAGCGAAGGTTCTTGAATACGATGAAGAGAGTGAGCGTTATCGCTTCAATGAGCAATTTAATCTGAATGAATAAGTCGCCTTCTCCCTCGGGAGAAGGTGGCCGACAGGCCGGATGAGGGGGTGCGGGGGCGTTTGTAGGACGGCATTGTTGAACGCTCGTTCGGCCGAATAAAAGAATCGCAAACGCGGTTCTAATTCACGCCGCCGCCGCGTTCCCCTCACCCCGACCCTCTCCCCAGGGAGAGGGGGAAGTTGCGTCCCTTCTCCCTCGGGAGAAGGTGGCCGAAGGCCGGATGAGGGGACGCGGGGGTGTTTGTAGGCCGGCATTATTTGATACTCGTTCGGCCGGATAGAAGCATCGCAAACGCGGTATTAATTCACACCGCCGTCGCGTTCCCCTCACCCCGACCCTCTCCCCAGGGAGAGGGGGTCACCTTGCGCAGCTACTTCCGCACGCAACTCCCGCACCCCGTCCCAATAATCCTCCGGCCGTTGGTGCTTAATCAGAAAGTCGGGCAGCCACAGTTCTTCGTCCGGCGTCGGCAATGGGTCGGGGACTTTCTTGAAGATTTCGAAGCGGGTGTAGGCGATTTGGAGCGTGCGTTTGCAGCGGAAGCACCTCAGCCACGTGTCGCCGGCGACGCCGGTCATGGCGGCGAGTTCTTTCAGCGTGGGGGAACGCCGCAGGTACCAGCCGACGCTGCCATAGGCGCGAAGCAGTTGCTCGGCCGAGTACTTCGGCTCCTTCCGTGGCGGTTCGTCCGGAAGGTCGGCCAACCGGCACAGTTCCGGCCAACCGCGTTTGAAATAATAGCCGACCGTCGAAGGTCCCGTCCGGATTTCCAGACAAAACAGCCGCATCGTGATCGGTCCGTCATGCCGCTTTGCGAATCCCCGGAGCCGCTGAATCAGCTTCTTCCGACTATGCCGCCGTTGTGCCATTAGATCCTTTTGCTAACCGCTAATTGCTAAAAGCTAAGAGCTAAAAACCGGACGCGCGTCCGCAGCTTTGCCGCGGCAACATCCGCTGCATGGGGGTTATCGCAGCCTCACGGCTGCGCCCACCAGCGGGGTGAGTAGAGGCGGTGCACCGTCTGTCCTCTAATAGATGAAAGAGAGTTGCGCGAGGATGGTTGAGAAATGAAATGAAGGCCCGCGATTTTCTGTTGTTGAAGAATAAAATTATTTCAAACTTAATCGTTCGGCGATTTCTTTTAGGATTTCCATATCGCTTTCCGGTCGTGTCGGACTATTGGGGTGGGTCTGCGATGTCTGGGCCCATCCGCGGAGTTTCAGAAATTGAGCCGCGGTGTGTTTATAGGCTGGTCCGGGTGATCGGAATGCGAAGTAGCCGAGGTATTGTAAGACATCGTTAAGCTGTAGCCACGCGGGGTTTCCGTTCGCCCACAAGTCGTCGCGGCGGGCAAACAAATCGGGGCCGAAGGTGCTTAATCCTAACAAATAATCGCTGCCGTATTGAATCATGTCGATCGCGAAGTCATTCCCGGTAAAGACGTGGAAGTCGGGCCGAAGTTTGTTTCTTAACCGAAGCCGTTCCCATTCGGGTTCGCGGTCAAACGAGGAGTGCTTCGCACCGATGCACTTCTTGATTTGCATCATTCCGCCATAGGTGTCGAGGTCGTAAATTGATCCAAACAGCGCCAGCGCTTGTGTCAGTTCAAAACCGATGAATTTATCGCATGATCGCGAGATTGTTTCGTAAGAGGTGACGATCTCCGGCCCCGGTTGTTCGATCAGGCCGTACGATTGGAAGATGACGGGGACTCCGCCGAACGATTCGATTTGTTCGATCTCGCGCCCGTAGGTGTCGGCGTCGAATTTTGCTCCCGGTTGATCGGCGACGAAGGCCCCGGCGACGAATGGTCGACCGCCGAGGGCGTCGCGTGTGTGCTCGAGCGCGGTCTGTTTCTGTTCGGCCGTCAAGAGATTGACGTAACCGGTATCCATGTTGACGGCCGGCTCCAACCCGGCGTCGGCGGTCCGCACGACGTGGGCGCGGAAGGCGTCCCAGTCGATCTCACCGTCCGGAAGAAAGGGAATCAGCACGGCCGAAATCCCGCGCGGTTTTCGCGATGGCGTCAGCAGGTCAAATGGTGTCATGTCGCTATTATTCATGATTGATATGGAGACGCAGCCGAAACACGGTGAGTCGGACCAGCCGCGATTCGGTGAGTCGCCTTGATTGCATGATCGGTCTGACTGGCGAAGATGGGGATCGTCCCACCGAGGCAGCGCCGGTGCGTTTCGCGAATCGCAACCAATCGGTGCCTGCTGTGACGAGCAATTTACACCCACAGCCGCGAGATCACACGACTGCAGCCATGAGGGCCGGATGACGGACGGAGCGACAACCCCGCCGAATTTGCTGAGCGACCTGAACGAGGATCAGCGCATCGCCGTGACGCACGAAGGCGGACCGCTGCTGATCGTGGCGGGGGCGGGGACCGGAAAGACGACCACGCTCACGCATCGCGTTGCGGCGCTGATCGCCCGCGGGGCCGACCCGCGGCGGATCCTACTACTGACGTTTACGCGACGGGCAGCGGCGGAGATGTTGCAGCGGGTCGAGGCGTCGCTGCGGAAGATCGATACTCCCTCTGGTCCTTCCGATCCGCGGATGGCCGCGCGAGGAGTGGTCGGCGGTACGTTTCACGCGGTCTCGGCGCGGTTGCTGCGGCAGTTCGGTTCCGGTGTCGGGCTGCCGCCCGACTTCACGGTTGTCGACCGAGCCGATGCCGAGGACATCGTCAATGCCGTGCGGGGCGAACTCGAACTGCCGCAAAAAATGCCGAAGTTCCCCAAGAAAGCGACCTGCACCGCGGTCTACAGCAGAATCGTCAACACGGGCGTCGGGCTTACTGAGACTCTTGAGAACGACTATCCCCATCTGATCGACTTCTCCGATGGACTTCGCGACTTGTTTCGCTCCTACCGCGAGCGAAAACGGGCTGAAGCAGTCCTGGATTACGACGACCTGCTCCTCTATTGGGATCAATTGCTCGCCGACGAGCGAGCCGGGCCGATGCTGCGGAAGCAGTTCGACCATGTGCTGGTCGACGAATACCAAGACACGAACCCGCTGCAGGCGAGCATCTTGCGGCAACTGCGTCCCGATGGTGACGGACTGACCGTCGTGGGAGATGACGCTCAAGCGATTTACGGTTTTCGCGGCGCGACGGTGCGGAACATCCTCGATTTCACCGACACGTTCGGGGACGCGACGATCGTGCCGTTGGAATTGAACTATCGCAGTCGGCAGCCGATTCTCGACCTTGCCAATGACGTGATCGGCGGGGCGACCGAGCGGCTCGAAAAGAACTTGCGGGCAAGCCGGCCCGATGGGCCGCGACCGATGCTGGTTCGGGCTCAAGACGAAGCGGAACAGGCTTCCTTCATTGCCGATGAAGTGCTCGCTTTGACCGAACAGGGGTTTGAATTGCGTGGGCAGGCGGTGTTGTTTCGCAGTTCGTATCACAGCGCCCCGCTCGAGATTGAACTGAACCGGCGGGGGATTCCGTTCCACAAATATGGCGGGATCAAGTTTATCGAGACGGCCCACGTCAAAGACCTCGTGGCGTTTTTGCGTCTGGCGGAGAATCCGCGGGACAGCCTGTCCGCTCGCCGAGTCCTCACGTTATTGCCGGGAATCGGCGAGAAGTCGGCCGCCCGACTCGCCGATCGACTTCGCGAGGCCGATCACGACTTTGCCGCGTGGGACGACTTCAACCCGCCCGCCGCGACGAAAGAATTTTGGCCCGGCTTCGTGAAACTGTTGCGGCAACTGCTCGGAGCCGACGATGCCTGGATGAGCGTCGAAGAGCAGGTTCGGGCCGTCCGGCTGTTTTATGATGGGCTGATCGAGTTCGTTCACGACCATGCGGCAACGCGGCGAAAGGACCTCGAACAATTGGAAGTGCTGTCGGCTCGTTCGTCCGATCGCCGATCGTTTCTAACCGAGATGACGCTCGATCCGCCGACGTCGACCCGCGAACTTGCGAGTCGTCCTCCGGAAGAGGACGAAGACTTTCTGACGCTCAGTACGATCCACTCGGCCAAGGGTTTGGAGTTCGACGCGGTTTTCGTCATGAATTGCTACGACGGGGCCATTCCGTCGGACATGTCGCTCGAGAGCGACGAAAAAATCGACGAGGAGCGACGTCTTTGCTACGTCGCGCTCACGCGGGCTCGCACCCACCTCTACTGCTGCCATCCGTTACGCCAATACACGAAACGCCGCGGTCTGAGTGACGCGTACGGCTTCACGCCGCTGTCTCGATTTCTCAGCGGAGACGTCCAAAGTCGATTCAACGAACGCTCCGCCGGCGGCGAACCGCTGCCGGAAAAGCCGCTGTCGACCGAACCCCTCGCCAACGTCCGTTCCGCGGTCGATCAACGCCTCGATTCAATGTGGGATTGAAAAAGGTGGAATTGAAGCAGTCGGCTCACGAATTCGTTGACGCGTTTCGGCAAATAGGATGCGCTCGTCGAGACGCTCGCCCGTGACGTTGCGGGTTCCGCGGACGAGTCGGATTTGTAAGACAATCATCCCGCAGTATTGTCGATCAGAAAACTTTCATCGTGCGGCTTGTGCTGCCGGTTGACCCTGCACGATGAACTGGTGACTATTTGGTGCGAGATAACTCATCGGCAAAAAGGCTCCTCGGCACGAAGGCGAAATAGATGTCGTATCGGCTCCGGCTTCCCGTACTTACGCTCTGCGTGCTCGCGCTCAACATGTTGTCGACACCGGCGCAAGCTCAAGTCGGTCAGCGGGTCGCTCCCGGAACTGCCCCGGCGGCCGACTCTGATGTCGCCGACTATCGGTCCCGCAATTTCGTCGTGCGGACCGATCTGCCCAAGGATGAGGCCGAAGAGCTTCTCGTCCGGCTCGAAAAGATGCTCGTGCTGATCTCCAAGTACTGGGGGCAGCCCAATCGTAAAACGATTTACTGCTACGTGGTGGACGACGTTTCGAAATGGCCGGCGGGAGGTATTCCGCTCGAAGGTCTGGCTTCGGTCCGGAGCGGCGGCGGGATCACGATCTCCCAGTCGCAGTGGCGGGCCGGCCGGCTCCTCAATGCCGATGCGCGGGTCTACGCGTCGACGCGCGAAGGGACGCCCCTGCACGAGGCCGTTCATGCCTATTGCTCGCAGACGTTCGGGCGAACCGGCCCGCTCTGGTACAGCGAGGGTATGGCCGAGATGGGAGCCTATTGGGACGATAGCGATCAAAGCGTGCAGCTTCCGCAACACGTGCTGCGCTATTTGCAGTCGAACGAGGTGAAGAGCTTCAACGAGATCGTGAACTCCGACGAGACAACCGGCGATAGCTGGCAGAACTACACGTGGCGCTGGGCGCTGTGTCATCTGCTGGCGAACAATCCCAATTACTCCAAGCGATTTCGCCCGCTCGGAATGAATCTGCTGCTCGATCGGCCCGACTCTTTCGAGCAGGCCTACGGCAACTCGGCCAAAGAGATCGAATTCGAGTACCGATTCTTTCTCGACGTGATCGACAACGGGTTGCGAGCCGACCTCATTGCCTGGAACTGGAGAGTCAAATCGGTTCCGCTGCGGCGCGGGCGGCGACTCGTGGCGCGGGTCAACGCGGACGGCGGATGGCAGCCGAGTCGATTGGCGGTTCAGGAAGGTCAGAGCTATCAGGTGCAGACCACCGGGCAGTGGAAGACCGCGAAGGAGGCCGCAGAATTGACCGGAGACGGTGACGCGGACGGTAGCGGTCGGCTGATGGGCGTGCTGTTCGATCCCGACAGCTACGCGCTGAGCGATCCGTTCGAACTCGGAGCGGATTTGACTTGGACCGCGGATGAGTCGGGTCACCTTTACCTTCGCTGCAGTGATGACTGGGGCAGCTTGGGCGACAACGACGGTTCGCTCAAAGTTTCGATCTCGGGCATCCGCGACTGAGGGCAGCTTTCCCACGCGATCGCATCTCGCAGCGCAAGGGTGTTTCAGCATCAGGCAGCGAGAGCTTGCGTCCCTTACGTGCGGCCTCGTCATGACCCAAGTTTTGTGGCGACGAGTGGCCCGGACGCCGTCCGGGTCGCGGAGCGACAAGAGCATTTGGGCAGAGATGTCACTGCCAGTCGGGCGCCCAATGTTAATTGTGGTCGGTAGCTGAATGCTCTTGCGGCTGTGCCGCCCGGACGTTGTCCGGGCCACTCCAGGTTGACGAGCAGGTCTTAGATAGGCTTGCGCGCCTTAACTCGCTTTCCGCTTCTGCGGAGCGGAGTTGCTCGCGCATCGGTCAGCGTGAGATAGCGTCCCTTGCTAGCGCTGCGAGCTTGTGTCCCGCTCTTCAGGGCTCTTCCGCAATTGTGGGAAATCGTGGGAATTGTGCCGATTATGATTGCCAACTGGTTGGGCTCGCCGTATTCTTCTCTCTCCTGTGTGGGAAATCAGCCCATCAGGAAAAGAAGCGATCGCTGATCGTGGGAATTCCGCCCATAGGAGGTTCGGGCAAATCTGACGGCCGAGCCACCCATGGCAACCGACACGTTCCTATCCGGCGAATACAAGCGAGCGCTCGATGAGCGACATCGCCTGTCGTTGCCGGCCGAACTTGCTGGCAGCGCGAGCGACCACGATGGGAAATCGATTCTGACGAAGGAGCGGTATGGATGCCTGAGTCTGTGGCCCTATGCCGATTGGCATTCGCGTCAGCAGGCTGGCGTCGATTTGGTTCGGCAGAAGATTCAAGCCGGACGTATGGAACAGCGATGGGAGGACGTGCAGCGACTCGGACGGATGCTGTCGACACGATCGCGGGAGGTGAAACTCGCCAACCCGAATCAGTCGCGGCTGCTCATCCCCGAAGGTTTCCGAGAGTTTCTCGGCGTTCCGACGGGAGGTGATGTGATTGTCGTCGGAGCCGTTGTCTGTTTGGAGATATGGAATCCGGAAGCGTGGCTGGAACAACTTCGCGAAGACATGCCGGCCTTCACCGGGCTCTTCCGCGAAATGACTTCCTAAGCGATCCGCAGCGCAACAACTCAAGGAATCATTGGGCGGGACGGAGCCTGCCCAGCGCCTCACGGTTTGACGATCTTCTGCTTAACGATCAGTCACTTTTTGAAAGGAAGCACCTTCGACGTCCGGCCATCGGGCGGGGTTGAGGACGACGACTCACTCAGCACCCCCCTTGCCGTTCGAGCACCACCCTCTGCACCAGGGATGGTTGACTCGGCACGGAAGCCGTCTTCCCCCGTCCGGCCGGGCGTTGTTTTTGTGACTTCCGTTTCGTTTGTTTATCAATAGAAAAGCCCACGCGTCGCAACGCGTGGGCTTTCTTATTGGGCGAAGTCCCGAATGCTCAAGTCGACATCAGGACGCGTAGCATCTCTTCGGTCGTCGTCTCACCGGCGAGAACTTTTTTCCGAGCGGACATCTCGAGTGTCTGCATCCCCTTGCTGATTGCCAACTCTCGCAAGTCACCCTGCGATGCGCCGCGGCGGATCGACTTGCGGAGTTCTTCGTCGATCGGAAGCACCTCGAAAATTGCCGTACGACCGGCGTAGCCGGTGTGAAAATTGACTTCGGCCGGAACACCGCGGACCAGCTCGATATTCTCGGCTTCTTCGTAGTTCAAACCAAGCAATTCGCACTCGGCCCCGTCTGGGTGATACGTCTCGTGAGATTGCGGGCAGACTTTGCGGAGCAGACGCTGCGATACGATGCAGTTCACCGAGTCGGCGATGAACATCGGCGGGATTCCGAATTCACGCAGGACGTCGATCGACGAGATCGCATCGTTGGCGTGCAGGGAACTAATGACCAGGACCCCGGTCAATCCTGCGCGGGCGGCGATGTGCGCGGTCTCCGGGTCGCGAATTTCTCCGACCATCATGATGTTCGGGTCCATCCGCAGGACGCCGCGGAGGGCCTCGGGAAATCCGAACCCGATCTTCGGCTCGACCTGAATCTGGTTGATGCCTTCAACCCGACGCTCGACCGGATCTTCGATCGTGGTCACGCTGCGGTCGGGTTCGTTGAGCAGGTGGACGCAACTGTAACTTGTGGTCGATTTTCCGGAACCGACCGGCCCGACGGTCAGAAGCATTCCGTAGGGCTGCCGCAACTGCTTGAGCAAAATCTCGGACTGGTCGTCATCGAGTCCGAGTTCGTCCAATTTGGTGAACGCACTCGCGTCGGGCATCAGCCTTAGCACCAGTCGCTCGCCGTAGATCGACGGGCTGCTACCGACGCGGACGTCCCGTTCGTGCTTGAGCGCCGAATTCGAAATGTGGCCGTCCTGCGCATGGCGGCGCTCGGTGATATCCATCCCGGCGAGCAGTTTCACGCGGGAGACGACATTGCTTCGCAGCGCCGTCGGCAGGCGGAGGACGTCATGCAGCAGGCCGTCGACCCGCAACCGCACCCGCAAGCCGTCGGCGGTGGGATCAAGATGGATGTCGGTCGCATTGAGTTGAAACGCACGTTCCAGCAATAGGTCAACGAGCGGACCGGGGCCGACCACCTCGGCCAGCTCGGTCAGCTCGGCCTGCAACGCCCGCTGACGTCCCGCACCACTACCGGACGGTTGAGGCCGAGGCGTGGCGGACGATTCCGCAGGTTTCAATTCGCTCTGGTCGGTCGACATGAGATAGCGCTCCAAAGATCAGACGCAGCGGGAATCGAGTTGATCAGAAAAAATACTGTGCAGGAATTACTGTGCAGGAATTACTGTGAAGGATACGGTCGATCGGTCGTTGGTCGCGGAGTCGTTGATCCGCGGAGTAGTTCGGGTTATCAGCAACGATATCTCGACGGGCATTATTCAGGGCTGGTGGCTGCATCCGTATCGAGCGGTTCCTCAGCCGTGCCAGTCGGAAAGCCGGGGCCAACGTCGTCGGAACGACCTGCCTCCTCCGGATTGCCCAGCTCTTCAGGGTCGTCCGGCACATCGAGGAGGCTCCCCGCTTCCGCGTCGCCCTCGAAGCCCTCGAAGCCCTGCTCTTCCGAAGGATCGGATGGGTCGTCGATGACGATTTCACCGTTTTTGTCGTAGGCCATTGCGACCAATCCACCGACGAGCACCAACGCGGCGGCGGCGGCGGCCGCACCGCCGATCAGTTTGCCCAAGTCGCCGCCGCTCGCGACCGCGAGGACGCCGAATATGATTCCTGCCACTCCGCCGAGTCCGAGCAGCGCCAGTGAGACCGGCGGGGCGAGATCGACCAATCCGAGAACTCCGAGGAGTCCCAGCACGGCGATCAAGATCGAGACGATCGCCCCGATTGCCGGCAGCATCGACGATCCACCCGACCCCGAACCGCTCGCAGCCGAGCTACTCCCACCGACCGATTGAATCGCGCTATCGCGGTCTGACGTGAACGTCCACTTTTCCCGCAACCCGGCGAGGTCGAGAACTTCCGTCACAAGTCCGTTGACGTTGCAAACGGCCATCCGGCCGCGACTTTCGTCAACGGCTTTCCACGTTCGGACCAGCAGCGCGACCATCGCGCTGCCCATGTATTTAAGGTCACCGAGATCGATCACGACCTTCGGCCGGGCCCGACTCTTGATCCGCTTGACGATTCCGTCACCGATCTGCTCGATGTCCGCCCATTGCACGTCGTTCAGCTCGGGCCGGGGAACGACAAGGAGAATGTCGCGATTGACTTCTTCGAACCGACAGTAGCTCTGCGTCGCCGACAAACTCCGGCCCTCCAGAATGTCGTAATTATCTATTCGAAATCGAATGGGAATCGATTTCGAATGTGTCCAACGAACTTCATCGCACTGACTCTCGCCGTTCTTGGTCGAGATTCAGTCAAAACAACACGATCCGCCTAACCTGAGTAACTGTCGGCGACTATCCAGAGTCGAAACATTTCGAGCCGAGATGTCCAGTGATCCCGGAACCGAAAACCTTTTCGTCTCGCCAACTGAAACTTCGGTTCGCGAAAAACGTAATCGCGATGACCGCCATTGCAAGTGCGGCCGCCGCGAACGCTGCTGTTCGGTCGTGACCCGCTTTGGCACCACCGAACGCGCAGACTACCGGATGGCGAACGTGATCCAAAGTGATTGTCGATAATTCACATTGTTTTGATAAAACAGGTTGCTCAGATTGTTTTGGCCTCTGAGCGGCCCGTTTCTACCCGCTCTACCGGTCGAATCGGTCGATTCGGTTTCGCCGGGATTTTGACGGAGGTCGCGCTACGAATAGGAATGGAGTCGGTCGCTCGTTGACACTCAATGCAGCCGGAACGTATCGTCCTTAGATGAAAGTTCTTCCGTCGCGACGTGATGGGTCGCTCGTCGACCGATTCTGACCGAAAATTCTCTCTTCGGTTCCGAGGGTCGACGGAATTTCTGTCACACCGCGGGCGAGCAGTTCCTTCAAAGTGTAGTGCCGTCAAAGTATTGATCTTCTTCGAAATCATTGGCCGATCGGCCTGAAGTGTTTTTCGCATGACCGCGTTCGGAAAAATACTCGTCGTTTTCACCACTCTGATGAGCCTGTTCTTTCTCGGGCTGATCGTGGTGACGGCCTACGGCGGTCGCAATTGGCAGGCCGAAGCCGACAAGATGGACGACTACACCTTCGCCAATACCGGCGGCGAGAACCCCCAATGGACGATCACGCATCGCGTGACCGGCCAAACGCTTCAAAGCAGTCCCGCCCTACCGGGCGCGATCACAGCGGCCTTGCGGGATCGTCAAAGCCGGCTGCAGGACCAATTGGCAACGCTCGACAGCCGCGTCAATTCACTGACGATGCAATTCGACACTGCCACGCAGGCCGCCAATATCGATGAATCGGGGCTTCAGGCCCGCGTCGATGCATTGCAGGCCACAATGGCTCAGTTGAACTCCGAAGCGGCGTTATTCGTTGAACAACAAAAGACGAAAGGTGCCGAGGCCGACCGCATTCGGCGGATCGCCGAACAACGTCGATCCGATGTCGCCCGGCTCGAAAACGTTCTTGCGGAAATCCGGGCGGAGCGATTTCGGATTACCGAGCAAACAAGAAGACTTGAAGACCGTCAGGTCCGATTGCGAGGAAATTTGACGCGAGCTGAGGCTCGTAAGGAACAGTTGGAGAAAAAGCTACGTGCCGGTTACGCGGACGGAACATGACCGGCGGTGCCGCGGTCGCGTCGATTGGGCGACCATGATGACGGGCGGGACTCGTTTCGTTCGATGTAGAACAGAGGACGCCGCCCAATGGAGCACGGGCCGTCTATGCAGAACTGATTTACTGGAACGAGCGAAAATATCAGCCCCCTGGGCCGATTCGATTCAAGAAGTTCGTAACGGCGACTAGCGAGAGGTCGATCAATGACGTTTGTCGGCAAAATTCTGATCGTCGTGCAGCTCGTCCTGAGCGTGTGCTTCATGGCTTTCGCGGGTGCGGTCTACACAGCTGAACTGAACTGGCGTAAAGACGCCGAGACTCTGCAGACTCAGGTCGATTCTCTCAACACGGAGATGACCCAGAACCAGGGTGATTTCGATCAGCAGATTCGTGCGGCCGAAAAACGAGCGATCGATGCCGAAGGCAAGCTCGCCGAATTGACCGGCGACCGGGACGATTTGAAGACCCGGCTCGACACGGTGCAGCAGATGCTCGATGCCGAAAAAACAACGGCCGCCGTCAAATCGAAGCTCGCCACCATCGCCGAGGAGCAGGCCGAAGCCGCCCGGCGCGAAGCCGTAACGTTGCGTGAAATCAATGACGGCCTGATCGATGCGAAGAACCAGTTGAACGCGGAGCGTCTCAAACTCAAAGACGACGTGTTCGCGCTGGAGCGGAAGGTCGACATCCTGACGGACCGATACACCGATTCGCTCGAACAGACCGCCACCCTGACAAACATTTTGCGATCGCTCGGTATCTCGACCGATCCGGCCGACCACGACGGCATCGATTCGTCGCCGCCGCCGATCGTCGAGGGCAAAGTGCTCAACATCGCTCGCCCCGAACGGACGGCCGGCTCCGAGTTTGTTGACGTCTCGCTGGGCAGCGACGACGGCCTCAAGCGGGGGCATACGATGTACATCTACCGCGCCAGCGATGGCGGCAAATATCTCGGCAAAGTGGTGCTGACCGATGTCGGAGCCGATCGAGCCGTGGGTAAAGTCATTTTGAAACCGAAGAACGTCACGATTGAGCGAGGGGACAATGTCACGACGAAACTCTAAGTCTGCCGGACCGCCCCCTTCTCCGGGTATTTACGACGGACTGCTGTTCGTCGCGTGTGGTGCGTTGATCGCGGGAATCGTGTTTCTGTGCCTGCACTTGAACGAATATCAGTGGCAGGTCGCCCCGTAAGTGCCGCGCGATCGAGGGGCACTCTGGATTCTAAAGAGTTCATGGGGGTGGCTGTGGACGGCGTCTTTACGGCGCCCACAGTGATCTGATCTTCGGTTTGGTCTTTGTTCGGCAGTCGCGAGCTTCGGGTTTCTCTTTCCGGAGGCGGCGAAAGCGGCGTCCCCGGACACCTAACTCGTGCCGTGTGCGTTTGAACGCGCGTCGCCGCGAGCGATCTGAACCGCTCTTGTCGCGCGTCGAGCCACCTCCTACGATCGGCAATCGCAAGGAGCACTCCGTCGGCATTGCCTGCGCCGGCCGTTGGCAACGTCGCGTCAGTTCGGGAACGCCCGCCGGCCTAGAGGGTTAATGCCCGGGTCGGTCCGAACCTGTCGGTCCGATCAACGTGGTGCTCCGGCGGAAAGGATTGCCGTCGGCCATGTTCGCGCAAGTGCGCCATCAACTCTGCCCTGACTTGGCGATCGATCTCGGTACGCATCAAACGCGCGTTGCCGTCGGTGGTCGGGGCCTCATTCTCGATGAACCTTCGGTCGTCGCGGTCGACTCCGAGTCGCGACGGATCCTCGGTGGCGGCGCCGCTGTCGGACGCGTTGCCAAGCAGATGATCGGCCGCACGCCGGACGGAATTACGGCGGCCTACCCGATCCGGGGCAGTGTTGTTCACGACTTCGACCTCTGCGAGGCGATGCTGGGCAGCTTTCTGCGGAAGACGGGTCGATCGAAACTTGGCCTGAAGCCGCGCGTGTTGATGACCGTTCCCGGTGCGATCAGCCCGGTTGAACGGCGCGCTGTCACAAATGCCGCAGAACGCGCGGGCGCCGGAGATGTCTTTCTGATCGAACAATCGCGCGCGGCGGCCGTTGGTGCCGGGCTCCCCATTTCTGAGCCGATCGCGAATTGGATTTGCCAAATCGGCGCCGGAACGACCGATATCGCGGTGCTGTCACTCGGCGATATCGTCGTACGGCGTGCCCGCCGCGTCGCGGGCGAAGCGTTCGACGAGGCGATTGCCGCATACCTGCGGCGAGAATACTCATTGAAGGTCGGCAGCCGGACCGCCGAACGCATCAAACATGAAATCGGCAGCGCTGATCCGCTCGATGAAGAACTCGTGGTCGAGGTCAGCGGAATTGACACGGCCGGCGCCGTTCCACGAAAAGCTGTTATTACCAGTGAGGATGTGCGCGAAGCCATCGCTCCGGTCCTTCAGATCATGACCGAAGAGCTACGGGCGACCGTCGAATCGTGCGATCCGGAATTGGCAGCCGATCTGGCTGATGTCGGTCTCGTGCTGTCGGGAGGCGGAGCTCAACTGCGGCGATTGCCGGAGTACTTCGAACGTCAACTGGGCGTGCCGGTTCGACTTGTGGATGATCCGGCGCGGGTCGTCATTCGGGGCACGGCTCTGTGCGTTGATCACTTCCGTCAGTGGCGACCCTATTTCGAGTCGGCCGCGTAAGAGCGAGTCGAAGATGCGACTCGGCGTCGGCGGGCCGTCAATCGCGTTGATACGACAGCAAGAATTCCGAATTCATGACGCGAAGGTACGACATGGTGAGCGGCGCGGGGCGATCGGCCGATGCGGACCGACGCTGGAGTCGCCTCACCGCTTTCACACTGCTACTTGGCGGCTGCGGTCTTCTGATCGTGCCCGACTCGACTCGTGTGGCGATCTCCGAAGCGATGCTTGAACTGACCGTTGAAACCTCCGCGATCGTGCGTTCGGTTGCGACCGAGGCCGGCGCCGAGTCCGAACCTTCGATCGCAGAAGTACCGTCGCAAAGTTTTGAGAACACGTCGGCCGCGCTCCGAGTGCGGATGGCCGCGCTTCAGGCTGAGAACGAACGTCTCCGAGTTCAGCTCGCCTTGCCGGGGCCGATCCGCCGCGGACTGAGCGAGGCCTATTCATTGCTGGATTGCGAAGTGCTCGCCCGCGGCCGAGCCGATTCCGCGATCCCGCCGCTCCTGTCATCGAAGGCCGGCGAACCGCTGTCGGGCGTCGTTATCTCACTACCGGAGTCAGTTGCTTCGACCTCGACTGAAGCCGGCCTTGATGACGCCCTCGTGATGGACGGCCGAGTCATTCTCGGACGCGTCGATTCCAGTAGCGGGCGCACGGCACGGGTCACCACAGTTGGTGCTCCCGAGTTTCGAGCCTCGGTCACGATCGCACGCCCCAGCGGCGATGCGATGTCGATTCTGACGGACGGGGTGCTCGAAGGCTCCACACGGGGGCCGGCTCGAATCAAATTCGTGCCTTCGGATATCGCCATACGCGCCGGCGATCTCGTACTCTCCTCGGCGAGCGATGCGTTGCCGGGGACCTGTGTTTATGGAACCGTCGGCAACGCCGAGGTCGCGGCGGGGGCGCCGCACTGGGACATCGAACTACAACCGGCACTCACCTTTTCCAATTCTCGACACGTGCAGGTCTTGAGCCTTCGGACCGCGGCCGCTTCTAATGAGGGTCGGCCATGATCGCATTCATCCGAGAGCTTCTCGTCATGGCGGTATTGCTGGTCGTCGCGTCGATCACGCTCAGTGGCGGCCCGCTGAGACTCGTCGATCCAATCGGCGACGGCAGCGCTGCGGTGATCGAAATGGTATGGCTGACCGCGGCACTCGCCCTCACGGCGGCGCGACCGGTTCGCGGGAGCTGGCCGCTCGTCAGCTTGGCATTCGGCGGACTGCTCTGTGATGCGATTGCCGGACGACCCGTCGGTGCCACCGTTGTGGCAGCGGTTTCAATTGGTTGGTTGTTTCAGGAATTCGGGACGCGCCGAGAAGCGTCGGGAGTAATGGCCTCAGTCCTGTCTCTGATACGAACATCGATTGCCCTTGTGTGGATCGGCTGCGGCGGATCGATCCTTGCCGAGATCTCCGCGGGGCGGATGCCCGCTGCCGAATCGCAGCTCCGTTTGATCGGCAGCGGTTTGACCGCGACCGCATGGGTTGCCGCGGCGTTATTGTTAATTTTGATCGGGCGATGGTTACTCAATTGGAATTCGCCGGTTGCCAATCGCGGGCATTAGATCGGGGCGTCCCCAGCGATCGCCAAGGCGATACGACTTTCGCGAAATCAGTCGAATCAGAATGCGGAATGCACCGACGAACCCGTACGTCGCCGATCACAGGCAGCATCGCCTGGGAGCCGATGACGGCTGCGCCGCCGCGCCGGATCGGCGGTTGCGTTGGATGAGTCTGCTGCTCATTTTGCCGCTTGCGGCGGGCCTGTTTCGTTTGGCGTGGGTGCAACAGGCGGTCGCGGCCCGCGAAGAGTTTTCATTGAGCCCGCTCCGCAGCCGGACCGAACCGATCCCGGCGCGGGATGGTCGAATTCTCTCTCGCGACGGACTCGTGTTGGCGGAGGATCAACAGCAGTTCGAAGTCCGCGTGCATTTTCGCTCGATTGAGGAACCCCCCGACGAGCAATGGCTCGATCGGCAGGCGCGATCACTCTTACGCAGCCGCCGAAATTCGGCAACGTCATCGCCGCATCTCTCCTTCGCCGAGGCGCGTCGCGAAGCGCTCGAGCGTCGCAATGCATTGTGGACGCGGCTCGCCGAATTGACCGGCGTGCCCGAGGCGACCCTCGCTCAACGACGGCGAGAGATCACTGAGGAAGTCCGCCGGGTTTATGAAGCCGTCCTTGCCAGGCGAGAGGAACAACAAGAGGAGCAGGAGGTTCGAATGCGTGCGTGGTGGGAAGTCGTTCGGGACGAATTGACGACCGCACCGAAGCGATACCGCAACGACCCGCTCGTGATCGTTGAGCAGACCGTGCCGCACGTCGTGATCGATTCCGTGTCGCTGACCGCGGCGGCGGCGATTGAGTCGGCCCCCGAGAGGTTCCCCGGTGTCCAAATCGCACCCCACTCCAAGCGGTCCTACCCACTCGGGGCGACCGCGGCGCATGTCATCGGCTATGCACTTGAAGATCAAGAAGGTGCGGCCCAAGGGAAAGCGGGAATCGAACGGACCTTCGACCTTCACTTGCGCGGGACCGAGGGACAGCGGCGGGTTTGGTTCGAATCGGATGGTTCGATCACGCGAACCGAGGTGCTGCGACGACCGCAGATCGGGCAAGATTTGGTGCTGACGCTTAATGCGAGATTGCAGCGGCAAATCGAAGAAATTTTGAAGGCGGCGGTCGGTCCCGACTCGGGTGGGGCCGTCGTTGTTTCGGACGTCGCTTCGGGCGAAGTGCTCGTGCTCGCCTCCGCCCCTACCTTCGACCTCAATGCGGCTTCCGATCGCCACCCCGAATTTTGGACGGCGGCGAATGAGGATCCGTCACGTCGTCTGTTTCACCGGGCCGTTGCCGCGGCGCTGCCGCCGGGGGACTTGTTCAAACCGGTGACCGGCGTTGCCGCGGTCGAATCGGGCGGAATAAAGGCGTTGGAGCCGTTCGAATGCGTCGGATTTCTCGACAATCCGAGTCGGCATCGGTGCGAAGTGTACCTCAACGTCGGGATCGGGCACGGCCCGCTGACCTTGCCGGATGCCTTAGCGAGTCGCTGTCAGGTTTACTTCTATCACGCGGGCCGGACCGCCGGGTCCGATGCCCTCCTCCATTGGGCCGACAAGTTCGGGTTCGGCCGCGCGACCGGCATTGCACTCCCCGGTGAGGCCAAGGGGCGACTTCCGCGTTTCAACGGCGGCGGACTCGATGAAGACCGCCTGCTCGAATTCGCGATCGGCCAGTCAACGCTGACCGCAACTCCGCTGCAAGTCGCTCAAATGACGGCTGCAATCGCCAACGGCGGTCGGATTGTCCGCCCGCGGCTGATCGCCGGTTACGGTGCGTCGCGGGTCGGGGATCGACGTGATATGCAGATTCGATCAATCAATTCGGATCGCCAGCTCGATCTCGATGCGGGAACAATCAGCGCTCTACAGAAGGGCTTCGAACTGTCGGCCCAGACGATCGAAGAGAACCCAGACTTCGCGGGACGCATCGGCTTCGCGCAGGTCGGAAGAAGCAAAGCACCCCACGCCTGGTTTGCGGGATTTCTGCCGGCAAAAGAGCCGCAATTGGCCGTCACCATTGTTCTGGAGCACCGAGGCAACGACGGGGAAGCTGTTACGCGGACGGTTCGAGCGATCCTGGCTCAGATTCGACAAATGCAATCAGCGCAGCACGGGCTCTGATAAGAGTTGGTGCGTCCGCTCAGACGGGTGGCCGTGGACGCCGTCTTTACGACGCCCACAGTGAACTTGTCTCCGGCGGGCCTATTCCCAACCGTCAAGAGTCGGAGAGTACGCGTTCCGGGGGCGGCGAAAGCGCCTTCCCCGGCCACCCCGGCTCAACACACCTTGTTTTCGAAACTGACCTGCGACCCAATAAACGAACGACAGGTCTCTCTTTCTCGATCGTCCGCGCGATGCCTGTGCGGTAAGATGGCAGCGTCGTATGTCATTGCCCCGGCGGCTGGCTCATCGGGCATGATCCAAGAAGACTCGCATCGCGATCGGCTCTCACCCCTCGCCTCTAACCACTCACCTCTCCGAATGTCTCGCGTTGTCTTAGCCATGTCGGGCGGAGTCGATAGTTCGGCTGCCGCCGTGCTGCTCAAGCGGCAGGGGTATGAGGTGATCGGCCTCTTCATGCGGTCGGGGGCGACCGAAGAGCAGGCCTGTGCCGTCGGCGAACCATCGCTGCCGATCATCGAGACGAAACCTCACAAGCAGGGTTGCTGCAGCGCGGAGGATGCCGCCGATGCCCGGCGGGTGGCTGATTCGCTCGATATCCCGTTTCATGCCCTCAACTTCAAAGATGCCTTCGGTCGGATCAAGGACTACTTTGCGGACGAGTATCTCGCCGGACGAACGCCAAATCCCTGCGTGATGTGCAACAACTGGCTGAAGTTCGGCCGACTGTGGGAGTTTGCCAAGAGCGTCGGCGCTACGAAGATCGCCAGCGGTCACTACGCGCGCATCATTCCGGATGCGGAGAATCGGCCGCAACTCATTCGCGGCCGCGACCTGTCGAAGGACCAGTCGTACGTGCTGTTCGGGATCGATCGTGACCTGCTGCCGAATATTCTGTTTCCGGTGGGTGATTACGAGAAACCGCAGATCCGCGAACTCGCGCGTGAGACAGGCTTGCGCGTCGCCGACAAGAAGGACAGCTACGAAGTCTGCTTCGTGCCGAACAATGACTATGCCAGTTTCCTGCGTAACTATCGCGGCGAATTCGAAACGGCGGGCGAACTCGTTGACACGGCCGGCAACGTCCTCGGAACGCACGAAGGCTACGAGCGATTCACGATCGGCCAGCGCAAAGGCCTCGGCGTGACATTCGGGGCTCCGCGGTTTGTTGTCGAGATTGATGCCGACACGAAACGCGTCGTGATCGGTGAGCGAGACGACTTGAAGAAACCAACGCTCAAAGCGGATCGGACGAACTGGCTCGTCGATGTTCCCAAGGAATTCCGCGGCGAAGTGGCGATTCGCTATCAGTTCACCCCCCGCCCCGCGACGATCACACGCGACGACACCGATCGCATGAAGGTCGAATTCGACGACCCCGTCAGCGGCGTCGCCCCCGGACAGGCCGCCGTCGTCTACGAAGGCGACCGAGTCCTCGGCGGCGGTTGGATTCGTTGAAGCCGTTTAGCCGCGACCGTCAGGAAGCGCGCCCAATCGTCGCACGGCAGCCGATTCCGATCGACGCATTGCCACCGGCCGCGCATGATGCAATCACTTCCGCCTCGAACACGCGAGCATCATGGACGTTCTCCTGCTGTCACGGCTCCAGTTCGCCCTGACGATTATGTTCCATTATCTGTTCCCGCCCCTGACGATCGGGCTGGGGGTGGTGCTGGTCTTTCTGCAGGCCCAGTGGCTGTGGACGAAGCAGGAGATTTATCACAACGCCGCCCGCTTCTGGACAAGAATCTTCGGCCTGAATTTCGCCCTCGGCGTGGTGACCGGCATCGTGATGGAGTTCGAGTTCGGCACGAACTGGGCCGTCTACTCGCGGTACGTCGGGGACGTGTTCGGCTCGGCCCTCGCGGCAGAGGGGATTTTCGCATTCTTTCTGGAGTCGGGATTCCTCGCGATTTTGCTGTTCGGCTGGAATCGCGTCGGCCCGAAAATGCACTTCTTTGCGACCCTCATGGTCTGCCTCGGAGGCATTTTCTCATCGATCTGGATTGTAGTCGCCAACAGTTGGCAGCAGACGCCCGCCGGCTTTGAAATTCGCGAGCATATGGTCAATGGCATCGCCTTTCCGCGGGCCGAGATCACCGACTTCTGGGCGATGGTCTTCAACCCATCGACGATCGATCGCCTGATTCATGTCTGGCTGGGGGCGTTTATCCTCGGGGCGTTTTTCGTGATGAGTATTTCGGCGTGGTACCTGCTGAAAGGTCGGCACTTAGAGTTCGCCAAACGATCGTTTACCGGAGCACTTTTATTGGCGACGGTTTCATCACTGGCACAACTCGTTTCCGGTCACTTTCAGGCGGATAGCGTCGCCGAGCATCAACCGGCCAAGCTGGCGGCGTTCGAGGGGCACTTCGAAACGTCCGCCGATGCGACGGCCTACATTTTTGGATGGCCCGATCAGGAAGCCCGCGAGGTCAAATATGGCGTCGGCGTGCCGGGCCTGCTGAGTGTGCTCGTCGGCTTCGACCCTGATTACGTTGTCCAAGGGCTGGACGATCTTGAAGAAGATTACGGAGAGCCTCCGGTCTGGCTGGCGTTTCAGGCCTACCACATCATGATCGCGATCGGGATGATGTTTATCGGCTCGACACTGACGGCCTCGTTTTTTTGGTGGCGAGGCACGTTATTCGAACAGCGGTGGCTGCTGTGGTATTTCGTGTTCGCGGTGCTGCCGGCATTTGTTGCGAACGAGGCAGGCTGGGTCGCCGCCGAAGTCGGGCGGCAGCCGTGGATCGTCTACCCAACCATTATTAACGGCGAGGTCACCGGCGGTCTGAGGACGAGCGAAGCGCTCTCTGAAGCGGTCAAGGCCGAACATGTGCTGACGTCGATTATCGGCTTCGGGTTAATTTACAGTCTGCTATTCGTGCTATGGATTTTCCTCTTAAATCGGAAGATTCAGCACGGTCCCGATCCGCTGGGCGAAACGAAACTCGAGACAGCAGACCTCAGAGATGTCGCCAGCGGGCGAGTCGATCATGCAAAGTCGCTGACGCAAGATATAAAGGAGCCGGAGAACAATCCGGACTCGCCGTCAACAACACAAGAATGACCCCGCATTACTAAATTACAATCTCTTCTGACTCCTGACTCCTGACTCCTGACTCCTGACTCCTGACTTCTGACTTCTGACTTCTAACTTCTGACTTCTAACTTCTGTCCCCGCTCCCAATTCCTCGCTACTTGCTCCAAAAACATGGACTGGCAAACCCTCTGGTTCTGGCTGCTCGGCGTCCTGCTGGCGGGGTACGCGATCCTCGACGGATTCGACCTCGGCGTGGCGATGCTGCATTTCGTCGGGCGCGACGATAAGGAGCGGCGGTTAATTCTTAATTCCGTCGGTCCGCTGTGGGATGGGAATGAAGTCTGGTTGGTGACGTTCGGCGGGGCATTGTTCGCCGCATTTCCCGAAGCCTACGCGACGGCGTTTTCGGGATTTTATTTAGCCTTCATGCTCCTGCTGTACTGCTTAATTTTTCGGGCGATTTCGATCGAGTTTCGTGGGAAAGTCAAGTCGGCCAATTGGCGGCGGATCTGGGACGTCGGCTTTTGCGTGTCGAGTAGTCTCGCCGCCTTGCTGTTCGGGGTTGCGATCGGTGCGGCGATGACGGGGGTGCCGTTAAGCCAACGGGGCGTGTTCGTCGGGAACTTTTTTCATCAGATCAGCCCCTACGCGCTGACGGTCGGTGCAATGACGATGGCATTGCTGGCGATGCACGGGGCGAATTATTTGTACCTGAAGACTGAGGGCGAGTTGCAGGCGCGCTTTAAACCGTGGCGCTGGCGGACGTTTTTTGTGTTTCTCGCACTGTTTCTCGTCGTGTCCGTGTGGACGCTGGCGACGATCGATCGGGCGACTCAGAATTTAAAAGAGTACCCTTGGGGGTGGGTCGTGGTCGTGCTGAACGTGCTCGCGATCTTCAACCTGCCGCGCGGCCTATATCATAAAAAGCCGATCACGGCTTTCGTCAGTTCAAGCTGCATGATCGCGGCGTTCGTGTTCCTGTTCGGCTTTACGCTGTGGCCGAATTTGGTTACGTCGAACCCGAACCCTGAACACAGCCTGACGATCTATAATTCCTCGTCCTCGATCGGGACGTTGAAATTAATGACCCTCGTCGCCGTAATCGGTGCCCCGTTTATATTGAGCTATACGGCGATCATGTATTGGACATTCCGCGGCAAGGTGGAGTTGGACGAGCACAGTTACTGATCGTTGCTTGCGTCACCCGCCGCGGGATCCTCATCGGTGGTTCCGCCATCTTCATCCGCTGATTTCTCGGGCGTGTCTTCCGGGGCGGTGACGGCGAACTGCTTGCCGTCACGAGAAATGACGCAGGCACTGATCGAGAACGAGTCATCCTGTCCGGGCCATTTCTTTTCCAGGACATCGTCATTTCGAAGTAGGTAATAGTAGAGCTGCCGATGCTCATCGTTGCGGCCTTTGCGAACGAATAAAATTTTCTTGCCGTCCGGGTGCCAGCAAAGTTCCATCGGACCGCTTTGAGCCAGCGTTTTAAGGCTCGGTGTATTCTCAATGATGTTGGCAATCATCACTGGTTTAAGGTTGTTTGGACCGCTGCCCTTGAAAGCGACCTGTTTGCCGTCGGGCGAGACGTCGAAGTTCCAGTAGCTCATCCAGAAGGGGACGGCTCCGATGAGCGGGACAGCGGTGGACTCCTCAGTATCGACATTATAAATGATGAATCGTCCGAACGGTGTGTCGGAAGTGGTGTAGACGACATGCTTACCGTCAGGTAACCATTTTATGCTCCAGCCATCGGTCGCGATTTGTCGCTTATTCTTGCCTTTGTTGTCGGATAGCCAGACCCCGCGACTGTTATTATAACGCGAGTAGGCGATCGTCTTGCCGTCAGGGCTTAAGCTCGGCAGGCAGCCGTCGCCGATGTCTTTAAAGCCGGTATTGTCCGCGTTGACGATCAGGATTCGCGAGTCGTCCAGTTTTTGTCCGGCCTCCCAGCCGTCGAGAACGATCGTCTTGCCGTCGAATGAAAATTCCGGTGAGCCAAGCACTTTGAACTTTTCGTCGACCGCATCGATTCGCTTGATTGTTTTGAAATCGGAGGAGATTAAGAACAGCCCCCGGCCGGCAATGGCCTTGCTCGGCAGCCCGCCGAGTATTACGGCCGTCGCCATCAAGGTGAAGAGCAAACAGGTTTGCGTAGAGATTAAGGTCGGTTTTCGGTTGATACGCATCTTGAGCCTCCGAGCGGCATGAGCGAATTGGCGAAAAGGCATTTTCCTCGTCGCCCGACAGCCCGGAGCGTATCCGTGTGTTCAACGCACTTCAACCGGATTTCGCTCGAGCAGCTTTGCTGAGCGGCCGGATAGGATTGAAACGGCTGGGCTCGATAGTCGTTTGGCCGTCACGCAGCCCGGCGGTTCTGGCTCTTGCGGCGGCCATTATCGGGCCGGGTTGCGGCTTCGAGGTCGTCTTCGGTCGCGTCGTCGCCGTTCGCCTTTTTCGACTTCGTTCGGCGAACTGGTCCGCCGGAAATCAACGTCAAGACCGCCGGCAGGAACACGAGCGAAACGAACATGCAGCTCGCGATGCCGATCGTCAGCACCAGCCCCACGCTGTAGAGCCCGCGGTGGGCGGCGACGGTCAGGCTGCCGAATCCGACGATCGATGTCAGCGACGTCAGCAGGATTGCGTTAATCGTGCTGGGCGACATCTCATAGCGCCCGCCCTTGCGCTGCATTCGGAAGTCGTGGACGACATGTACGCCGTCATCGACGCCGATCCCGAGGACCAGCGGCAGCACGATCAGATTCGCCGGATTCAGATCGATGTTGAGCATCGCGAGGACGCCGAACATCATCAAGCCGCCGGCAACGGGTGGGATGAGCGTAAGCGCGGCATCCCTCAGATTGCTGAAGTCGAGGATCGCCGCGACGGCGATCACCATCGCGAGATAGCCGCTCACGACGTACACGATATTCGGCTGAATGCCCTTGGTGAGCAGCGTCATCACCGTGAATGCCACGACGACCAACGGCGGTGCCAAAGTCAGCAGTTTGTTCTCGGGACTGAGGAAGTCCATCAGCAACACGAGGCAGATGACCGCGAGCGCGTACAGGGCTGCTTTCTCATAGCTGCCCATAATCTGCCGGGAAGCTTCGAAGTTCTGCAGGGGTGTCCCGGTGACGTCAGGATCGACCGAGCGCACGTCGTTGACGAACCGGGTGAGGGGCTCGATGTCCCAAATTTCTTCACGCGGATAAATCTGCAGCAGCCACTTGTCGTTCGAACTGATAAACCGCGAGGTCAATTCTTTCGGCAGGTCGGCGACGGTCAGCGGCTGCGGATTCGAGGCGTTGCGAAGACCGCGGAACTGGGCGAATAGTGAGCGAGTCATCAAGGTCTGATACTCTTGCAACGATTTTGCCTGCGCGCTCATCGACATCCGTTCGAAGCGATCGAGCAATCGATCGATCTTTCCAGCGACGGCTCGAGCCTGCGGATGAGATGCGCGGCGTGCCGCGTAGAGAAGTTGTTCGAATGCGCGGCCGACACCGGAGGGATTCGGCGGCGTCAGTGATGGAGCCGCCGTGGGCAGTCGTCCGAGTTCGTTCTTGACGGCTTGCACGAGCTGCCGAGTTTGCTCGGGAGGATGAGTCGGCAGCCGCGAGGCCAGTTCTTCCACGTGTTGCACGCTCGGCAGTGCTTCGAATCTTTGCTTCAGTTGGAGTGCTTCACGAGGCGAATCAGCGACGGCGACGGCAAACAGCAGCGAGCTGTCGGCTTCGCGGACGATCGTCTCCTGAAGTTCAACCGATTCGATGCCCTCGGCTTGCAGGTTGAGCAGGTTGTAGTCGTAGCGAATCCGCGGCGTGAGTTCACCGCCGTTCCACTCAAACATTTGCGAGCCCAGCCCAAGCACCACGAGCAGTGAGAGAACCGTAACGACGGTCGGGAATCGCGATGATCCGAACCGCATCCAGTTCACGCCGCTGGGACCGGGAAGTTTGTCCGGGTCGCTGTCGGCATCGGCGAGCGCGATCAGCGGCGGAAGAATCGTGAATGTCGCCAGTGCGCACAGCAGGATGCCGCCCCCGGCGATAATCCCGAGCTCGGCCACACCGAGAAACTGAGTGAATGTCGCACAGAAGAATGCGAGAGACGTTGTGACCGCCGCAGTGATAATGCCAGTGCCGACACCGGCGCTTGTTTCTTCAAGAGCCTCTTCGAGGTCGTAGCCCTCTTTGCGATGCTCCAGATATCTGGCCAGGTAGTGGATCGCGAAGTCGATCCCGAGCCCGATCAATATGACCGCGAAGGAGACCGACAGGATATTGAGGTGCCCGACGGAAAAGGTCGTGAACCCGAATGCCCATGCGAGTCCGACCGCCAGCATCACCAGCGCGAGGATCGGATGCTTCAGCCCGCGAAAACCGATCAGTAGCAGAATCCCGACGCCCACGAAGGAAATCAGCGAGGCTTTGAGCATGTCGGCCTGAGAGCGACGCATTTCGTCACTCTCGAGTACCGGGATGCCGGTAATCCCGACCGCGACGCCGGGCGTTTCATGTTCGATTTCGTCCGCAATTTCCCGAAGCCGATCGATCGCGACGGCGTTGCCGTTGAGTCCGTTGCCTTTTGAAAGCGGTTGGGCCCGAACGAAGCCCATCGTGCCGGCGGCGTTCATGAAGTAGACGGTTCGGATCGACTCCTGCACCAGCTTGTCGTCAACCGAGAGCAGACCCGGCCAGGGGGACCGGAATTGGTTCGGGTCGCTCAGATAGGTGTCGAGGCTCTCCGAGAGCGTCTCGGCGTGCGAAAGCAGCGCTCCGGCTTGAGCCGTTGAACTGCCGCGTCCGGTCGCCTCGAGTTGATAGGCCAATCGTCTCGAAACGGCTTCAAGCTGAACGAGGTCCCAACGACCCTGCGCAACGGGGCGGTACTGCTCCAGTTTTCGCAATGCGGCCTGAAGCTCCGCCGGGCTCAGATACTGCAGCCCCTTTTGGCGGAGCGCTCCCGGCTCGACTTTATACAGGACGTTGGTGAAGTGTGTTTCGTCGCGGCGGATTCGCGCGCCGAGTTCTTCGAGGGTGTCTCGCACCAGCCGCGGGTCGTCCGCCTGCACGACGGCGACCAGATCGTTGTTGTCGCCGAAGGACTCGGTGAATTTGAGCCACCGTTGATGGAACGGAGCTGTCGGATCAATCAGATCGGATCGCTCGGTTTTGAATTGGAGATAGCAGCACGTCAGGGCCACGCACGCACCGGTGACGAGCAAAGCGAGCAGCAAGCTCACTTTGGGAGCAGCCGAAACGGCGCGGGTGATCGAGCGCAGCGCGTCCGTCAGTACCGGTTCGTTTCCTCGGTCGGTTGAGTTCCCGGCCATCGAGTCTATCCGCGGCGTCCGTGCCGTGCCCAAATCGTCCTGACCTCACGCACTGTGAACTCTGCCCTAGCCCGATCTGCCGGATATTTGATTCTCCGGTCGACCGGGCAGGTCTTGTGATCGCCGCCGATCGAATCGATCGGTGACGAACGATCGGCGCGCTGGGCGCAGCCGACGGTCACAGCCTCCAAACAAGGGGGTACTCGGACGATCGGCAATTGAATGCGAAGTGCTGTAGGCCAAGGTGTCGAATCCCGAGCGAGATACGTGGTTCGTCACAACCGGTCGTTAAGGTCTGACACGACTCGCCCGATTAGCGGGCAATGGCAGCCGAATCGCGGCGAGTTGTAGAATATGCAACGGAACGCCGCCACCCGTGTTACGTCTCGTCGCCGACTCGGTCGTACTCGGCACTTTCCCGGCGGACCTCGCGCGCGATCCACAAAAAGGCGATCCAATCGTAGATTGCATGGGTCAGGATCGGGATCAGCACATTTGGCGGGTCCTGAAGATCGAAAAGAAATCCGAAGTACAGACCCATCAGCGCTGCCAATACCGCGTAGGTTGGTGTCACCGCGTGGGCCAGGCCGAACAGGACGGAGGCCCCGATGATTCCGGTCCAATATCCCCATTGCCCCAGCCAGACCTGGAAGAACCCGCGAAACAGCAGCTCTTCGCCGATCCCGGCCAGCGCCGCCAAGACCAGTAATTCCAGGGGATGACAGGCTGCAAAGGTCTGTCCCAACGTCGTGTGCAGCAGGCGTCGGATTCGCCGCAGTGGCTCCAGCGGCAACGAGTCGACCATTCCGAACAGCAGCAACGCCGGGGCGACCGCTCCGAGGCCCCAACCGATCGCATACCAATCGAAGCGAAGCGTCCCGGCCGGATTGATCCGGAACAACAGGCCCAAGATGACCGCAAGAATCGCGAGGGCGGTCTCAAACCCGGCCGCGAAGAGTAGAAATCGGTCGCGGCGGGACACGGGAGTAATTTCCTGCTGTCTGCAACAGCTAACGGACGGTCATCGCCTGCAAGTTCGGAAGCGTCTCCGCGGGAACCCGCGCCACTGACGGGAGGGGCGCAGTGGATTCCGCAGCAGGCAGGAACTCAGACCAATTTCGGGAGCGGTATTGAACCATTTGTCTCCGCACGTCACCTTCAGTGGGAGAGAAGGTAACAGGGAGACCCGCGATGGTGACAATCCACAGAGTCCTTTTTCCGACCGATTTCAGCGAATACTCGCGGGCGGCTCGCACGTACGCGATCGACTTCGCCATTAAGTTCGAAGCCGAACTGCACGTCCTGCATGTGGTTCAGGACCCGATGGTCTTTCTGCCCGACCCGGCAATGGCCATTCCGCCGGCGTTCGCCGACGTGAAGGAGATCGACGATGCGGCGAAGCAATCGCTCGAGAATCTGCCGTTGCCGTCGGAGCTTTCAGTCGTGCGGGCCGTCCGTCACGGTCCGGCCTTCCTGGAGATTCTGCATTACTGCCGGGAGCATTCGATCGACCTGACGGTTCTGGGCACCCACGGTCGCAGCGGGCTCAGTCACGTCTTGATGGGCAGCACCGCGGAGAAAGTCGTCCGCAAAGCTCCTTGCCCCGTCCTGACCGTTCGTCCCAGCGAGCACAAATTCGAAATGCCGTAAGGACGAAAAATTTAAACATCGTTTAGCCGCGACCGACAGGGAGCGCGCCGATCATGCCTCGTCTTTCGCTTTGACCAGCGCCGCCCACGTCTCTTCATCGAGTGCCGTCGCCTCATCCGCCAACAGCACCGGAATCCCGTCGACAATCGGGTAGCGCAGCCGACTCTCGGCGTCGGTGCTGACCAGCGCCGGTCCCTGTTCGTCTTCAATGGGTAACAACGCCGCTTGAGAGCGTGGGCAGCGGAGAATGTCGCGGACCGATTTAAAATCGAACGCCATCTCAGAAACCCCTCGCCGCCTGAATATCGCCGAAGTCCCTCAGATCATAGTCGATGCCGACGTAGTCGAGCAGCCGGCACAGCGCCCGACAGGCGACGCCCAGACCGTCTGGTCCGCTGTAGCCGCCGAACTGCCCGCCCCCTTTGAGGTGCGGTTCCAATTCGAGGAAGAAGCCGGGAGCACCGAGCTTTTTCATCTTCTTGGTGAGCTTCGGCAGCGATTCCTTGAGATCCCGAAGCGCCAGATCGTGCCCCGAGTCTCCGATGTCGGCGGGCACGAAGTTCTTCAGTCGCTCCTCATCGACGTGCCCCTCCCAAGTCATATTAGGGTCGATGGCGTAGTCCTTGATGTGAACCCACCCGAGGTGCGGCTGCATGGCTTTGAACTCATCGTGACAGATGAGCCGCGTCTTATTCTGGGCGGCGATGTTGCCGCCGTCGTAGATCAGAACGAGATTCGGATTTTTGATCGCCCGGATCATCTGAGCGAGGATGAAGCCGTTTTCTCCGACGAGATTCGGTTCGATCTCGAGGCCGTAGACGAAACCCTGCTCCTTGCACAGGTCCGCCAACGCCGAGACCCGTTCGACGGCCGCTTCAATGTAACCCTCCGGCTTTTCGCCGGCGGGGTGATAAAAGGAGAAGCCTCGGATCAATTTGGTATCCAAGGCGTC
This sequence comes from Stratiformator vulcanicus, assembly GCF_007744515.1. NCBI lineage: Bacteria > Pseudomonadati > Planctomycetota > Planctomycetia > Planctomycetales > Planctomycetaceae > Stratiformator > Stratiformator vulcanicus. The sequence goes on along the minus strand of NZ_CP036268.1, from coordinate 3,540,131 downwards.
GGCCGCTTCGAGCGTCCGTTTCACCTCGGTCTTCAAATATTTGTCGAACGGGACGTACTGGTTCTTCGAGGCGTCATCCTGATCGAGTAACTTCACCTTGCCGACTCGCGAGCCGATGCTGGTGACGCTCAGCCCATATTCGTCCTGCAACTTCGCGAGCTTCTTCAACTTCGCTTTCGGCAGATCAACGACATGCTCGATCGTGCCGGAGCCATCGACATCGACGAACCGCGGCGTGTAATGCTTCAGACCCAAAGCGGTGACGGCGGCAAACTGCTCCACGGCCGTTTTCGAACCGGTGCGGGTTGCTTCGTCGGCAAAGCAAGACAGAAGAACGGAGGGCTGCTCAGGCATGGTCGGGTGTATCGTTGGGGTGTCGGCTCGGCTATGCTGGCGGCGACTATAACGCGAATTTGCCGGAGTCGAAACGAACTGCAATGGCAACCGAAGCGGAGTACCGTCGGCGAATCCAGACCCTTGACCGGGAGGGGTTGCTCAACCTGTGGGACCAAATCCGAGGGCGAACGACCGGTGAAACTAATTGGGCACCGGGCAAGGCCTTCGAGTATCTCATCCTGCGAGCGTTCGAAATCGAAGGAGCGGATGTCGTTTGGCCGTACTCCGTCGACGTCGATGGCGACGTGGTCGAGCAGATCGACGGTGCGATCCACTTCGACGGCTTGTCTGTCATTTGCGAGTCAAAAGACTACTCCCGAGCAATCGCGATCGAACCGATTGCCAAGTTGCGGAATCAACTCGCTCGACGTCCCGCCGCAACGATCGGAAGCGTATTCGTCTCGACGACGTTCACCGTACCAGCAATCACTCTGGCCGCCTTTAGCGCACCGCAAACCATTCTGCTTTGGACGGGCGAGCAGATCGGCTATGCTCTGACTGAGGGCAATTTCCGCGACTGGCTTAGGCGGAAGTATCGTGACGCTGTCGAGAACGGGTATCCTTCACTTACGAACTATCAAAACGTGTCTGATGTGACATGAACCTTCGGTGGCGGGTTTCGACATGGTCTACGTAGTTCTGCAAGGCAAGACTCAGCTACAAGCACTGGAAAGTGCGTGGGCTGGAGCGGCCGAATATAAACTCGTCATCGGGCACGATTTGACTAGCGGGCTCGGCGCCTCCATCTACATTATTTCCCGCGAATACTCTCCCGTTCTGCTGATCCTCGATGGGGACACGACGAACGAAGACCGGCTCTACGAGCAGAAGGAATTTGCCGAGTACATGGTCCGGCGAAGTGCGGCCGATCAGCCGTTTGAGGCGATCTTCGCCGCGCCGACCGTGATGGATGAGTTGCAAGATCACCCGGATCAATTCGTTGCCAAGGTCGAAGAGGCCGTCGAACGCCTCGCGGCCGCGGCCCCGGCGTAATGCGCGATGGACCAGCTTCTCCGATAACCGAAGCAAAGAGGCGCTACGAATTCCCAACCAGGGTTCGCAATTCGATATCGAGATCGAGCCCCAACACCGACGCGTATCGAAGTAGCGTCAGCAGCGTCGGATTCGACCGCTGTCCGGTTTCCAGCTTCGAGATCGCTTCCCGGCTCATCCCCGTTTTGCCGGCAACATCTGAGAGGCTGAGACCTAGCCGTTCTCTTTCTGCTCGAAGCGACGCCCCGATGCGGCCTGCCATCGTCGCTGCACGGTCTTTCTGGGCGAAGGCCTCGCGACCGAGTTTAAGAATTTGATCACGCTCGGACTCGGCTGACTTACGGGCATGACGCGCTTGCGCGGCCTCCTCCGCAGTCGTTGATCGACGCAACGGATTCGACTTCATTGATTGCTCCGGCCACGCGTCAGGACGCGTGGAGTCAAATTTCAATGGGGCCGCGCGTTAGTGCGCGCGGACAAAACTGTTTCCAAACCGGTTCGCTTTGAAAAACCGTTTAATCGATGTCATAGGCCGTCGTCGGCAAGACGGTGATGTCATCAATCATCTCATAAACGCATGCGAGACGCCGTCCTTCAGCGGTTTCGCCGAATTGAATCAATCGGTCACTCGAGCGACTCTGCGCGGCCATATCCGGATCGCCGTTGGTCAGCACATCCTCGAATTCGTCCTGCGTCACGCCGTGTTCGGCAAGATGGTTCACAATCTCGTCGTTCCAGACGAACTCGTACCAAGGCATGTCTGGTCCGCATCAGAATCTCGTCGCGTACTCCATGAACGAATAGTAGTTGCTGTTGCTTTTAATTGCAACATCGGGTCCTTCCATTGATTCCCCCCACCCGTTGCCCGATCATCCCACGCCCGTAAATCCCGCTGTCTCGGCATTATCCAAATGTGCAGACGGCTGACTCGTAGACACATTGCGCAATGCCCGCTCCCGGTAAGCCCGATCGCCTCGAACAGGCCCGCCGGGATAAAATGGACAAGATTCGCGAACTCGGCCACGACCCGTTCGGGCAGCGGTTCGATGGCCATATTCCGATCGCCGATGTCCGCGAGCAATGCCCGGAGGAGTCGGGTGTCGCCGGGGACAGCGTTCGTGTCGCCGGGCGAGTGATGGGTCGCCGGAAAGCGGGCAAGCTGCGGTTCTATGTGCTCAAAGATGCGACCGAGACGATCCAACTATTGTTCTCGCGAGGCGATCTCCCGGTCGAGCAGTGGGAGCTGATGTCGGCGACCGATCTGGGCGACCTGATCGGAATTGACGGCGTGATGTGGCGGACCGATTCGGGCGAAGTCTCGATCAAGGTCGAAACGCTAACCATGCTCTGCAAGTCGCTCGCCCCCCCGCCGGAGAAACACAGCGGCCTGCAGGATGTCGAAACGCTGCTGCGGCATCGCTCGCTCGACCTGATCTACTCCGAGGGCGTGCTCGAGCGGATGCTCAAGCGGACGAAAATCATCGCCAGCGTCCGCAAGACCCTCGCCGGTCGGGGCTTTGTCGAGGTCGAAACGCCAGTGCTGCACAACGTGGCCGGGGGAGCGGCGGCTCGCCCCTTCACGACGCATCACAACGCGCTCGACATCGACCTGTTCCTCCGCATCGCGCTGGAGCTGCACCTGAAGCGGCTGATGGTCGGGGGGATCGAGAAGGTCTACGAAATCGGTCGGGTTTTCCGCAACGAAGGCATCGATCAAACGCACAATCCCGAATTCACCATGACGGAGATTTACCAGGCCTACGGCGACTACGAGACCATGATGGACCTCACCGAGTCTTTGATTGTCGAAGCCGCAAAGGTGGTGGCCGACGATCCCGAGAGACCGGTGTTGCCGTGGGATGGTGGGGAGATCGACTTCACCCCGCCGTTCGAGCGGAAGACTTATGGGGAATTGTTTAAAGAGTATGCCGGGTGTGAGATGTCCGACAGTGAGGGCGTCGCCTCGGTGGCGAAGAAACACGGGATCGAGACGGCGGGTCGGCACCCCGACGTGATCGTGAGTGATGTGTTCGAAGCGACGGTCGAGGACAATCTCGTCGGGCCGATCTTCGTGAAGGACTACCCGGCGTCGATCTGCCCGCTGACCAAGCGGAAGCAGAATGACCCCAGTATTGCGGAGCGGTTCGAGCTGTTCGTTCACGGCATGGAACTGGCCAACGCCTACACCGAACTGAACGACCCCCTGCTGCAGGAGGAACTCTTCACGCAGCAGCTCGACGGTCAGGCGGAAGAAGACTCGATGGCCAAGATGGACCGCGAGTTCCTGCAGGCCCTCAAAATCGGCATGCCCCCCGCCGGCGGCCTCGGCATCGGCATCGACCGGCTCGTGATGTTATTGACCGACACCCGCAGCATCCGGGATGTGATTTTGTTCCCGACGTTGCGGCCGGAAGCACCACAGTCGCGTGCACCAAAACCTGAATTTTCGCAATGGCTGATGGAAATTGTGGCTGATGACGAAACGATTGAATTTGTATCGCACACCTTCAATCAGCACGATTGGAAAATCCGGACAGATAATAGTGGCCGTGCTTATCTCGATCACAAAAAGTTTGCGGCGTTCAACACAGTCGGTGAGGTCGATCAGTTTGCAAACGAATTCATTTTGCGGCTTTGCGCATTGTCAAAACTGATTACCGGAAAGGTGCTACGGATCAAAGATGCTGGGGCCTTCGAATTTAGAAAAGACGGTACATGTAGCGTCTTCATGCGAGTTGCGCCAATCAAAATCGAACTCAATGCGAGTGCTGTGGTCACAATCATTAACAGCGGTGATGGTTCAGTCGATACCGTTTCGGCAGATGGCGTGCGGACTCTTACTGATAGCAGCGGTCAAGTTGTTTATCGTGAGTCACCGGCGGATCGCATCGCTGATCATCTGGCTCGCCTCGACGAGTCAGATTTGGTTACGAAGGTGTGCCGTTTAATCGTTCAGAAAGACATAGACTTCGTAAACGGTTATCGTATCTTGGAAGTCATTAGAGAAGACTTGGGAGACTGGAACGCTGTTGAGAGCTTCGCCGGTAAGGATCAGGTTCGGCGATTCAAGCAGACCGCAAATACTTCTGCTTCTGGAGATGATTCTCGGCATGGCGGTACACGCCACGATCCACCGGAAAATCCTATGTCTCAAAAGTCAGCGGCGAGTTTCATTTACGGTGTCGCGAAACGTTGGATAGAACAAAAATCGCAACCTAAACATTAGTGAGCTTATTGTGCCCGCCAGTTCGCACCGAAAGTAAGTCAGAACACCCGGCAAGGACACACAATTTATCAGTTCGATGCGAAACGAATATTTCCAACGACGATCGGGCCATCGACGCATTCCTCGAAGACACCGCCGAAGCGTTGGGACACGTCGGTGCCAACGACGCTTCGGTGCGGCTTCACTGCGGAGAACTTCGGGTCGACTTCGATCGAGAGGCGGATACGACCGATATTGCCATCCGATCGGCTCTCGGGCATTTGGATTCGATCGGTTTGAAGGCGATCGCGGTCGAGCCAGCCGATTTCGAGGTTTACCGGCGGGTGAATGCTTCGATCACTTCCGGCTGACCGAATTGCGAATTTTGGCCCCTGTGCCACTCCAGAAAAATCGGGGGGTGACAAGATCATTGGCAATGTTTACAACCCATCTACTCCCCCTGCGGATGGCGTCGCAGAATGCTGATGGCTGACAGCCGATAGCATAAATTAGGCAACGGTTAGGCAACGGATTGCCATGTACAAGCTACTTCTTTGCACGCGGTATCTCCGGACGCGGTATATCGCGCTGGCGAGCATCATCAGTGTGACGCTCGGCGTCGCAACCATGATCGTGGTCAACAGCGTGATGGCCGGGTTCAGCACGCAGATGCGCGACCGCATCCACGGACTACTGGCCGATGTGATCGTCGAATCACGCGCGATGGACGGCGCCCCGGATTCGGAGGTGCTGTTCGACATGGCCCGGCAGGCCGTGGGCGACGAAATCGACGGCATGGCTGCCACGGTCGAGGTGTTCGGTATCATGCACCTCGACTACGCCGGGCAGAGCGTTGCTCAACCGGTGACGTTGATCGGGATCAAGCCGGAGGAAAAAGCGACCGTCGGGCCGCTTGTCGACTACCTTGCCAGTTACAATCCGGTCATCGAAGACGACATCGTCGTGAAACAGGCCCTGCGTGATCGCAGCGAGCCGCCCGGATGGGAGCTGACCGACGAAGCGATCGACTATCGCAAATCAAAGGCCGAGAAGCAGGCTTGGTTCGAAAACCGAAAGTATCACGGCGGTACCGCCGGGCCGCAGCAAGTCGCAACCGGCGTTGCCGATCCTTTCAAGACCGATCCGTTCAAAGACGGATCAAGCGGTTCGCAAGCTGATGCGTCCCGCAACAACGATCAACTTGAAGTCGGAACAAACAGTACTGAGCCGGAAGACTCGCGACCGGGACTGATTTTGCCGGTCGGCGCCCAACAGCCGGGCGGTACGGAACCATCAGCCGTGGCGGATGGCGGAAGTCCTGACTTCGACGGTTTCGGCGAAACCGACCCGTCGACCCTTCCGCCCGAATTTGTCGACGTGGTCAAGCCGTTCGAGCCGATCGATTTTTCAGTGCCGCTCGACGGTCGCTGCTACATCGGGCAGCAGTTGATCAGCTATCCTTACGAGGATCGCGAGACCGGCAAGATGAAGACAATGCTGATGCGGCGGCCCGGTGATGACGTCCAATTCACGTCGGCCACGGCATCACGGTCTCCGACGGCGTGCAGCTTCAACGCGACGATCGTCGATGTCTTCAAAAGCGGCATGAGCGAGTACGACTCGAATCTTGTATTCTGCAATCTGGAGCAGCTCCAAAAAGTCCGCGGCATGATCGATCCGCAAACCGGCAAAGGCTCGGTCACGGCCCTGCAAATCAAGCTCAAAGACTTCGACAAAGCGGACGAAGTCGTCCGCCGCCTGAAGTCGATGTTCCCGCCCGGGGTGTACAACGTCCGCACCTGGGAGCAAAAACAGGGTCCGTTGCTCGCCGCCGTCGAGGTCGAGTCGATGATCCTGAACATCTTGCTGTTTCTGATCATCGCGGTTGCCGGCTTCGGGATTCTCGCGATCTTCTACATGATCGTCGTGGAGAAGACGCGTGACATCGGCATCCTCAAAGCACTGGGAGCCAACGCTCACGGAATCATGTCGATCTTCCTTTCCTACGGCCTCGGCCTGGGGTTGGTCGGAAGCGGGGTCGGGACCGGATTGGGCCTTCTGTTCGTTTATTACATCAACGAAATATCGGACCTCATCACGTTAGTCACCGGCCGGGACGTCTTTCCCGAAACGATTTACTACTTCCCGGAGATTCCCACGCACGTCAGTCCGATTATGGTCTTCTGGGTTTCCGTGGGGGCCATCTCGATCGCGGTTCTGGCCAGTATATTACCGGCCCGACGGGCCGCGGCTCTTAAGCCGGTCGAAGCCCTGCGTTACGAATAATTCACACGGCGCGCCGCAGCCGTCGGCCTGCTGATTCCCGCTCCCTTCACTCCATGTCATTCCGAGTCGCCATGACGACTGCCATCGCCCCAGCATCGCCCAAGTCGGATGTTCGTCCGATGAAGTCGCCAAAACCGCAACCCTTGCAGATCGACGCGGTCGCGCTCGAAAAAACTTACCGCAAAGGGGAGCACAAAGTTCCGGTGCTTAAAGGGGTTAATCTTTCGGTCCATCGCGGCGAGTTGCTTTCCATCGTCGGGCAGTCGGGATCGGGCAAAAGCACCCTGCTCCATCTGATCGGATTGCTCGATACGCCCGATGTCGGCGAGGTACTGCTTGAAGGACAGCGAATCGATGACCTGCCGGAACGGTCGCGCGATCAGATTCGAAATCGCGTGTTCGGGTTCATTTTTCAGTTCTATCACCTGCTGCCCGAGCTGACGCTGCTGGAGAACGTGCTGACCCCCATGATGATCCGCGACGGGTTCTTCGCTTACTTGAAGAATCGCGGTCAATATCGCGAGGAAGCCCATTCCATTCTCGAACGCGTCGGCCTGACGCATCGGCTTAAGCACCGGCCCAAAGAACTTTCGGGCGGGGAAATGCAGCGGGCCGCCATTGCGCGGGCCTTGATCGGGCATCCGCAGATTTTGCTCGCCGATGAACCGACCGGAAACCTTGACCGCAGTTCCGGCGACGAGATCATGTCGCTGCTCGAAAGCCTCAATGCTGATGAGCGATTGACCGTGGTGATGGTCACGCACGACGAATCGATCGCCGCACGGGCCCATCGCACCGTCCGCCTGTTCGAAGGACGGCTTGAAACGACGCGCGCCGCGGCGTAAGAAAGCCGAGAAGCGAGAAGCGCGAAGTGGGCAAAACGGGGCTTTTTCCGTCTGCTGTCGCGGTCAATCACTTTTCGCTCGATATTTCTCGCTTCTCGCTTCTCGTCACCGCTCAAGGTGACATTCCCTGCTGTAATTCCGGCTTCCCGGCGTGTAACATCCTCACGTCGGATGAGTTACATCAACGCACCGCCCCGGCTGCTCTGCGGGTGGTGTCGGAATTCAGCAGGATTATCGATCGATGGGTGCGCAGGATCCGTTTCAGGCCGTTAAAAAGGTCAGCTCGAAGGCGGGCGAATTCACTTACTACTCACTCCCCGCGTTGCAGGATGCCGGTCTCGGCGACATCGGCACGCTGCCGTTTTCGATCCGCGTCCTGCTTGAAGCGGTTCTGCGGAACGTTGACGGCTTTGTCGTCTCCGAAGACGACGTGAAGAAGTTGGCGGCGTGGGACGCGAAAAATGTGGCGGCAGACGAGTTGCCGTTTAAGCCCGGCCGCGTGGTTCTGCAAGACTTTACCGGCGTGCCCGCGGTCGTCGATCTCGCCGCGCTGCGATCGGCGATGGTTCGCATGGGGGGCGATCCGAAGAAGATCAACCCGCTCGTTCCCTGTGATCTCGTCGTCGATCACTCCGTGCAGGTTGACGCGTTCGCTCACGGCTTGGCTTTGAAGCAGAACGTCGAACGAGAATTCGAGCGGAATCAGGAACGCTATCAGTTTCTGAAGTGGGGCCAGTCCGCGCTCGACAACTTCCGCGTGGTGCCGCCGGCGACCGGAATCGTGCACCAGGTGAACCTCGAATATCTCGCCAAAGGTGTCCTCACCAAAGACGGCGTCGCCTATCCGGACAGTCTCGTCGGGACCGACTCGCACACGACCATGATTAACGGTCTGGGCGTCGTCGGATGGGGCGTCGGCGGGATCGAGGCAGAGGCCGTCATGCTCGGCCAGCCGATCTACATGCTCACACCCGAAGTCGTCGGTTTCAAATTGACGGGTGGACTGCCCGAAGGTGCGACCGCGACCGATCTCGTGCTGACCGTTACGCAGATGCTTCGGCAGCACGGCGTCGTTGGGAAATTCGTCGAATACTACGGCCCCGGGCTCGACTCGATGACCCTCGCCGATCGGGCGACGCTCGCGAATATGTCACCGGAATACGGAGCGACGATGGGCTTCTTCCCTGTCGATGCCGAGACGCTCAATTACATGAGCCGGACAGGACGCACCGACGAAGAGGTTGATCTCGTCGAGCAGTACTATCGTGCCCAGGGAATGTTCCGCACGAGTGAATCGCCGGAGCCGCGATTCACCAGCAGCCTCGCACTCGATCTGTCGGAAGTCGAACCCTCGATGGCCGGGCCGAAACGGCCGCAAGACCGGATCGATCTGTCCGCGATGAAGAGCCAGTGGCGGCAGGACCTCTCGATCACCTTCGGCAAGGAGTCGCCCGCCGGTTCATCGACCGTCGAAAGTTGGGAAGCGGAAGGACCGATTTCGACGGAAGCGGAAGAGTCGGTCGCTGTCATGGAAGACCCGGGAGCGGACGGTGTCGAGGTCGAATACGACGGCGAAACCTTTCAGCTTAAGCACGGCGACGTGGTCATCGCCGCGATCACCAGTTGCACGAATACCAGCAACCCGTCCGTCATGATCGGGGCCGGTTTGGTCGCTAAGAAGGCCCATGCGAAAGGCCTGAAGCGTAAGCCGTGGGTGAAAAGCAGTCTCGCTCCGGGCAGCCGCGTCGTGACCGACTATCTTGAGAAGAGCGGTCTTAATGAAGACCTCGACGCGCTCGGATTTCAAACCGTCGGTTACGGCTGCACGACCTGCATCGGCAACAGCGGCCCTCTGCCCGAGCCGATCTCCAAGGCGATCAATGAAAACGACATCGTCGCGGCGGCGGTCCTCTCGGGGAATCGCAACTTCGAAGGTCGCATCAGTCCCGATATTAAGGCGAACTATCTGGCCAGTCCGCCGTTGGTCGTCGCCTACGCGATCGCGGGTACGACCGACATCGACCTGAGTACGGAGCCGCTGGGCAAAGACTCCGCAGGCAACGACGTCTTCCTGAAAGACATCTGGCCGACTCAGCAGGAAATTAAAGATACGATTGAAGCCAGCGTCACGCCGGAGTTTTATCGCGACCAGTATTCGAAAGCGACTGAAGGTCCCGAAGAGTGGCAGGCACTGTCGAGCCCGACGGGCGATCTTTATGAATGGAACGAAGCGAGCACCTATATTCAGGAGCCGCCCTTCTTTGTTGATATGGATGCCGATCCCCCGCCGATCTCCGCGATCGAAGGGGCGAAGTGTCTTGTGATGGTCGGCGATTCCGTGACGACTGACCACATCAGCCCGGCGGGAGCGATTAAGAAAGATTCACCCGCCGGCAAGTATCTCATGGAGAACGGCGTCGACTATCACGACTTTAACAGCTACGGCAGTCGCCGCGGCAACGATCGCGTGATGACCCGCGGCACCTTTGCCAATATCCGCTTGCGAAACCAACTCGCCCCCGGCACCGAAGGGGGCTTTACGTCCTATCCGCCCGGTGGCGAGACGACCACGATTTACAACGCGTCGCTCGAATATAAAAAGCAGGATACGCCACTGATCGTGCTTGCCGGTAAGGAATACGGCACCGGCTCCAGCCGCGACTGGGCCGCCAAGGGGACTTACCTGCTCGGCGTCGAAGCCGTCATCGCTGAGAGTTACGAGCGGATTCACCGCTCCAACCTCGTCGGGATGGGCGTACTGCCGCTGCAATTTCGCGAAGGTGAAAATCGCGACTTCCTCGGCCTTGATGGCACGGAAACGTTTGAGATTCATCTCGATGATGACCTTAAGCCCGGCCAAGCCGTCGAAGTTCTCGCCAGGAAATCGGACGGTGATGAAGTCCGCTTCACCTGCCAATGCCGGGTCGATACCCCCGTCGAGGTCCAATACTACCGCAACGGCGGCATCCTCCACACAGTGCTGCGGCAGTTGGCGAAGAGTTAGTTCTCTTAATTTGGAGACAATTCGATGAATGATTCACTTAAGCAATATGCGGATGAACTTCCACCTATCTACAAAGATATCCTTCGGTCGTTTTCACGGATTGACCCGAATCGCCGAATGGGCCATGGGCTGGCGTTTCAGACGATCGCAGCCGATTTAACCGAGAAATATGGGTTCGGTGAAATACAAGCCGCAGGCGTTCGGCTTGTTGATGTCGGTCTAGCAGAAATCAAACACGGCGTTTTTCTCCATCCTACTGGTGTTGGAGAAGAAGTTATCGCGTGTATTACGGGTTCACTTGCTCCAACCGATCTTGTTCCCATGCTGTCGCCCCCTCCGAGTCAATAGGTTGGCCGCGTGTTCACAATACCAACTTATCCGAGATGCTATTTCGACGTATTTCTCTCACATGACTCCGAAGATAAGAGCTGGTTAGTCGAAGAACTTGATGAAGAGCTACGGTCACGGAATGTGATCCCATGGTTTGACCGACGCGATTATCCGCTTGCGGCAGGAAGCCCATTTGAAGCCTTGAAGCTCAAGATTTGTGAATGTCGGATGGTTGTGTACTTGATTACCGAGGCGTCACTAAATCGGGTTCCGCATCGTGGTTGGCAACTTGTGGAGCGGGCGTATGGCGAAGCGTTATCAACAACACTATGGATCGGCGGCGCCGCGACGCAGCACGTTGAACTCGGTCTATTCTTCCTTCCCGCGTACGACCCGCGAATTACTGGGACTCCGTGGCATAACTTATTAAATGTTACGAATGCGACTGCTGTCTTCGCTCCGGAAACGGACTTCGTAGCTTGGTCGGCTGACCGTATCGAAAGTTTCCTAGACGGCCAAGCCAATCATTCAAACCCGGCTCTGCAGCGATTGAAGAATGATCCGGCCTTGAATATTTTCGTGCAAGGGAGTCCGGGTCTTGAAGCACGTTTGCGCTGTCAGTTCCCTTGACCCCGATTTGCTTACGTTTGAGTGTCTGTGATGCCTGTCCTGGTTCTCGATGAATTTTTCTCCGAAAAGCTGGTCACCGATCGCCAAGAGCGAGGAGTCGATCGCCCGGACGAAGTCTGGGACGGTCTCTACATCGTGATGCCGTCACGCGACAACCAGCATCAGGAACTGATCACGCATTTGTTGAGGCCACTCCATTTCGCCTCGGACGAAGCGATGCGCGGGACGACTTTTCCTGGCTGTAACGTCAGCGATCGCGCCGCCGACTGGAAAGAGAATCACCGATGCCCCGACATCGCCGTTTATTTAAAGGGCAATCCCGCGATCGACCGCGGCACCCACTGGCAGGGTGGGCCTGATCTCGCCATTGAGATCGTCAGCCCCGGCGATAGAAGTCGTGATAAATTAAGATTCTACACGGCCGTTGGCACGCGAGAGGTCTTAATTGTCGATCGTGATCCGTGGCAACTGGAATTATATCGCAATGACGGCTCGCCGGTGATGTCATCGGTCGGCATTGCAAAGGTGAACGGGGATGCGATCACGACCGAATCGGTGCCGCTGACATGGCGACTGACCGCAGGAAGTGATCGGCCTTTGATTGAAGTGGAATCGGCGGACCCGCCCGGTCACTGGCAAATTTAATTTCATTGTTAAGCGAGTTCGCTGATGTCGACAATTCGTGCGCTGACGTTCGCGATTATCGTTTTAATTATCGGTTCCAACTCGCGAGGCGGCGAGACTCGATTCGAGCGGAAGGCCTACGCTCTGACGCAGCCGGTCCTCGCCGTTGATGCTGTCGATGCGAACGGCGACGGGAAGCTCGACCTGATCGCGGTCGGCGAGTCGAAAGTCTGGGCGGTGCTGCAACCGTCAGGTGATAAGGTCGTGCTTGTCGAAGATACGGCGGGCCGGATGCTTCACGGGTGCTCGCTCGATTGCGATGCCGATGGCGACCTCGATGTCGTGATGTCCCGGTCGACCTCGAACTGGATTTTCCATCGCAACGCCATCGCGACGGGTCGGTCTCCGAAAGAGCCGACAGGCGGCGACTGGACGATCGCGTGGATCGAGAATATCGGGACCACTGACCGGGAGTGGCCGCTGCACGTTGTTGATCGCGAATTGCACGGCGTCCACGGTGTGACGGTCGGCGACGTCGATCGGGATGGCGCCGACGACCTGCTCGCCGGGACCTTCCGCAAAGGACCGTATCAGGATAGCCTCGCCTGGTTCGATTTTCCTATCGACGCCAGCCGCGAGGATCTACCGGGTCGAACTTTAATTTCAAAGGGTGAGGCCAAGGGCCGGGCTCATTATCTCGACTTCGCCGACATGAATGGAGACAGCCGCGGCGACCTGTTGCTCGGTGCGTCCGGAGGCGGGACGTTGACGTGGTGGGAGCAACCTGCCGAGTCGGTCGAAGCGTGGCAAAAGCATTTAATCGCCCGCATGCCCGGGGCGACTCATCCGCGGGCTGTCGACATGAATGGCGACAGCCGACGCGATGTGTTGGCTAGTGCCGGACATGGTGAGGGTGTGGCATGGTTCGAGGCACCTGATTGGATCAGGCACGACGTCGATTCCGGGGTCCGCGACGTCCACGCGTTCGATGTCGCCGACCTCGACGGCGACGGCGACATCGACTGCGCCGGATGCTCATTCTCGATGGAACGCGTCTGGTGGTGGGAGAACCAAGCCGACGGCACTTTCACCGCGCACGAACTCGACAATGACGGCGGCCAACAAGCTTACGATCTGAAAATTAAGGACGTTGATGGCGACGGCGGGCTCGATATCCTGCTGGCGGGTCGGCAGACAAAGAATGTCGTCTGGTATCGCAACGTCGGTCGTGAGGATTCTACTTCGAATTAAGCGATATCGCCGCGACGATCCGCCCGTCAGCTTTCTGCTGGGCGAAAACGACGTACTCGTGATTGCCACGATCGGCGAGGTCAAGAGTAAACCGCCCCTGCTCATCGACCGGTCGGGCCCAGAACTTCTCCACGATATTGACGTGCGTCAGCGTTCGGCCGGAATTCTCCCCGGAGGTGACCTTCGACGATGCGGTATCGCGAAGCTGCACAACGATCACTTCGATCTCTTGCTCCGCCCCGTCGACCATTCCTTCGAGTCGGCCGGTATCGTCTGAAGTCTTGTCGACTTCAGCGTTCAGCGTCACATCGGAGGACTGCTCGAGTGCCGCATTGATGGCCCGTTCGGCGGCTTTCGCATCGGAACCGACGAAGTGGGTCGAACCGTTCACGATCATCTGCGGCGTGTAAACGCCTTTGCGCTCCATCCATTTGGCGTATCGCTGCTGCCGGGCGGTGACCTCTTTGCTGGAGAACCGGTCGGGCCAGCCGAGGCTGTTCCAATAATCGACATGCATCCCGAGCACAAAGACCGGCAGGTCCTGCTTCTCGGCCTTCTGATCCAACTCGGCCAAAAGTCGATCGGCCGGCGGGCAACTGCTGCAGCCTTCGGAGGTGAACAGTTCGACCACGGCGAAGCCTTCGGTTTCCTCTTCACCGCTCGCCGTGGCAGGAAGCACACCCCAAGTTGCTCCGCAGATGACCGCCATGGCTAGGAGCGGTTTCAAATTGCCCAGCATACAAGCCCGAGGGACAAGCCGTCGGGAAAATCGCTGGTTGATCGACCATCGGCTTGTCCCTCTGGCTGGTATTGAAATCGCTTTTGAGGGTTTCAAAATAATTCGCATTGGCCGCTTCTCCGAATGATTCGATAGTGGCTGAAAAGGCTGACTTGGACGCGGAGTGACGATTACACCCTACTACTCAAGCAGAGTCGATCGGGCAAATCGACGGCGGCGTGGTCGACACCGGAGCTCGCGTGCGGTCCAATACTCAGGGGCGAGTCTGTTCTGCGTCAACGACAATCAATTGCGGCGGTCGATGCGGAACCTGTGACGCGGGGATTTGTGATGTCGGCAGGGGCGATCCAGACCGATTTCGGACGCTACACGATCGAGCGGGAACTCGGGTCGGGCGCGATGGGCTCCGTTTACCTCGCGGCCGATTCCCAGCTCGGGCGGAAGGTCGCGTTGAAAGTGCCGAAGCTCGACGGCAAACAGGACGAGGAGTTTCTCGCTCGGTTCTATCGCGAGGCTCGATCCGCCGCCGCTCTTTCGCATCCCTCCATCTGCCCGGTCTACGATGTCGGCGAACACGAGGGCCGGCATTACATCGCGATGGCCTATATCGACGGCAAACCGCTGTCGGCATTGATCGAGGGTGGAAAGACGCTGGAGCCGAAGCGGGCTGCGATTTTGACCCGCAAGATCGCGTTGGCTCTGCACGAAGCCCACCAAGCCGGGATCATTCACCGCGATCTCAAGCCGGGCAACGTGATGATCGACCATCGCGGCGAGCCGATCGTGATGGACTTCGGTCTCGCCCGCTCATACGGAGCCGGGGCGGAAACACAGGTCACGCAGCACGGTTTGGTGCTGGGGACGCCCGCTTACATGTCCCCCGAGCAGCTCGAAGGCATTGCGGACAGAATCGGACCTCAAAGTGACGTATTCGCCCTCGGGGCCGTGCTGTTCGAGATGCTCACCGGTCGCGTCCCGTTCGTCGGGACCGGTTCAGTCGCATCGATCATCGGTGAAATTTTCTCCAAGCCGACGCCTTCGCCACAGGAGCTGCGGGCCGATGTGCCGGCCCCTCTGGCCGCGATCTGCCGCCGTGCACTCGAGAAAGATCGGTCGGAACGCTTCGCGACGATGCAGGAGTTTGCCGCGTCGCTGTCGAAGTTTCTTCGAAAGGCAAGCAGCGGCGAGATACCGGTCGCCGAGACGCTGATGCTCAAAGAGAAGCAGGGATTGGTTCGCAGCCTCGTCGCGCAAAAGCAATACGTAGCGGCGACGGCGGTTCTCGAAACGGTGGCCGACTCAAGGTCAGCCGCGGCTGCCGACTGGGCCGCGACCGAACTGAAGAAAGTTCGCCGCAAAGCGGCAACGGGGAATCCAACGTCCCCGGCCACCGGCAATCACCAGTCGAACGCGAAGAACGAGCGAGAACTACCCCGCCCGGTCAAACGAAAGAAGGCAAACGACAAATCTGATTCGACCCTTCCGAAGTGGGCGATGGTGGCGATCCCCGCTGCGGCGATTCTGTTGATTGTCGGGCTGTTCGGCGGAATTCTGGCTTCGTCGAACGATCCGCCGATCTCGAATCCGCCACTCGCGACGGTCGAACCACCGGTGAGCGAAAACGAAACGCGACCGCGGTTTATTGATCTGAGACCGAATTCAAAATCGGAGCAAGACGAAGTCGACTCACGTGGCATCGATCTGCCTCCTGATCGAAGCACCCTGCCCCCGTCGGTCTCGATTCCATCACCTCCGGAAACTGCCATCGATCAGGAATCGATCAAGAGTGAGCCGGATGATGGCAGTGCGACGGCTGACTCACCGGTCGATGAACCAATGGATGATACCGAACCTGACGCTGTGACCGAGAGCGAGCCAAAACCGGATGAAGATAACCCGCCCCGCTACCCCGATTGGGCCGAGCAGTTCGTCGACTCGCTCATGCGGTTTGACCGAAACGGCAACGGCGAACTGGTCGCAAACGAAGTTCCGCGTTTCGTCCGAACAATTTTTACCAAGGCCGATGCGGATGGGAATCAACGCATTACCGAGCAGGAGCTGCGCGACCACACGCTGACATTGCCCGGCCCGCCGCCGGAACTTGGGAAGAAACCGGGACGGCCCGGACTACCCCCGCGGCGGCGTTAAGGCGACGAGCGCCGTCATGGCGTCGTTCGTCCCGTCGCCACCACGGGGATTCGGGGTCGACTCTAGTCGCGGATGTAACGGTTGATTGTGAGCCCTGTCCAGCGAGCCCATTTTGACACGACGAACAACTCTCGCTCCGTCGGCTCGCGATTACCCTTTCCGCGAGCTTGG
Organism: Stratiformator vulcanicus; assembly: GCF_007744515.1. Lineage (NCBI taxonomy): Bacteria > Pseudomonadati > Planctomycetota > Planctomycetia > Planctomycetales > Planctomycetaceae > Stratiformator > Stratiformator vulcanicus. Next base: position 3,523,509 of record NZ_CP036268.1, on the reverse strand, counting down.
ACGATTTCTCGGGACTCGAGGTCGACTTCGATCGTCAGGGCTTTTTCAATTCCCCCGAGCGTGTCGACTTCAAGGGCGAAAATCGCAGAGTCGCCGCAGACGCAGCATTCGTCGTACGTTGCGACGCAGTGTCTCATCCGGCGACCCTCGTCGATCAACTCGCGTGTGCTGAGCAGTTCGCGAATCGTCCAGTAGCGGGGTTTGCGGCGGTCGGCCTTGTCATCGGCCCACTCGAAGCCGGCAATTCCGCAGGCGGGCCAGTCGCGGAACTCGATCCGGCCGGTCTCCGCCAACCGGCCGTGCCAATCGGCGACCTGTCGCAACATCGCATCGGCGGTCCGTCCGCGCATCGTCAAACGGGGCTGTGGCGGGGCGACCCGTTGCCGCTGCCCTCGCGGGCCGCGCACGACGCCCTCTTCAAATCGCTGGTTTTGCAGGTAGTCGATGATCGGCCCGACCTCGGCCGGAACGATCGGATTGTGGACGAGCCAATTGATGACCGTTTCCCAAAACGTCTCGTTCTCGAATGAATGGCCGAGCCGCGTCGCCACGACCGCCCGGGCGAGCCGTTCGTCGCCGCCCGATCCGAGAACCTGACCCCAGCGAAGCGCCGACACGATCGACAGATCTCCGGGAGCCCGCATGACGTGATGCGCCATTTTCTTCGAAAGTCGCAGCGGCAGGTCGCATTCCCGCAGATTTCGACCGCGGCCGACATGCAGGAACCACTGCCGCTTCTGATCTCCCAACGAACCGTTTGCCGCAAACCAAGCCGCCTCGAAGAACTCCGGCATCTCGTATTCGACGAACAAATGCCGCAACAGCGATGAAAATTGGCGACGGGTGTTGTGGCTCGAAGGCGTCCACTCATCGAGCGGACGCAGCCAGCGAGCGCCCTGCACGGCAATCCGGATGAGGGGTTCGACATAGCTGTTGCCGGACGCGCTGTGGTAGGCGGCAATCTGCTCGTCCCGATCGAGCAACTTGGAGTGCGTAGCCACGATACGCTCGAGCAGAGCGCGCAGTGAGCGACGCACGTTGTGGGGCAGCTTCTTCTGTCCGCTGTGACCGGTCACGATCGCGGCGACGTGGCTCAGGACGGGGTCTTCGACGACGCCCGACAGCACGCGTCCGCTGCAGATCAGCGCGATGATCGATTCCTTCGACCGGCGGGCCTTCTGTTTGCGAACCAGGCGCGCATCGGCAGCGTCCCGCTTCGCGACCTCTCGCTCCTTCCGCAATTGGCGGAAGTGTTTGTCGAGCTTCGTCGAGAAGTGATTCTGCCGGCACCATTCGCGGTACGCTTCGACCGATTCAAGCCCCAACTCGGTCAGGTGCCGCTGCATCGGGATCGAGAGCGACGCGCGATTCGGATCGCTGCGCTTGGTCGGAATTGTTCGGGCCGTACGAGCCATGACGCGGCTGCAAGTTGAATGAAACATTAAGTGACGTTCGGACTGTCGCTCTTGGCGACACAATGCTTCTGTCGACACGTGCTCAACAAATCGGGTTCGCCGAATCGGACTGGTCAGCTTCGGATCAGCGCCTTAAATCAGGCGGACCGACAATTCAGTAAGCCGTGACCGAAGATGCCTGCCGAACAGATTCATCCCCGATTTAATTTTCCGACCGATCTGGAAGCCATCCGCGAGCGGGTTGCCGCCATCGACCCGCCGAGGTATCGGAAGACGAGAAATCAACTCGATGGCGATGTCACACGGTTGAGTCCGTATTTCACGCACGGTGTGATCACGTTGCCGGAAGTGCGGGACGCGGTTTTGGAGCGATTTAAGAAACAGGAAGCGTCAAAGCTGCTGGACGAGTTATTGTGGCGAGAATTTTTTCAGCGGGTGCATGAAGCGCTCGGCGAGGCCATTTTTGAAGACGTTCGCGAAGAGCAGGCAGACGTGCGGGCCGACGGTGTGCCGCGGGCGGTGCTTGATGCCGACAGCGGCGTCGATGTGCTTGACGATTCGGTTCGCGCTTTAATAGAGACCGGTTACGTCCACAATCACGCGCGGATGTACCTGGCGTCGACGGTTTGCAACGTCGCACATTGCTATTGGAGACGCGGGGCCGATTGGTTCTTCTATCATCTGCTCGACGGTGACCTTGCGAGCAACACGTTGAATTGGCAGTGGTGTGCGGGAAGTTTCTCGCACAAAAAATACTGGGCCAATCAAGACAATATGAATCGCTTCAGCGGGCACCGGCAGCGCGGGACGTTCCTCGATTATTCTTATGAGGAACTTGTCGAACGTCCCGTTCCCGAGATTGTTGACCACACGTCGGAACCGGAATTGCCGGTGGAGGTGCCCGATTGCGAGTTTCGCGGTTTGACGCCGGGTCGCCCATTACTGCTGTATCATATGTGGAACCTTAATCCTCGCTGGCGAAGCAGTGAAGATGCGGACCGGGTGCTGGTCATTGAACCGGAGTTCTTAAAGCGGCATCCGATGAGCCCGCAGCGATTAAGGTTTGCACTCGAGCTTGCGAAAGGGATTGACGGGTTGCAGGTATTTGTCGGCGACGTCGCCGAACTGCCCGGTCTGAATGAAGCGGCAGAAATCGTGAGTGTCAAACACCCGACGACGCAGCGCTGGCCCGGTCGCCACGAAGACCGCGAATGGCTCTATCCCCACGTCAGCGGATACTTCCCGTCGTTCTCGAAATTTCGAAAGGCGTGCGCGAGTTAAGGTCTGCGCTAAAGTTAACCGATCCACTTCTTTCGCCAGAAGTAAGTCAGCATTGTCAGAACGGTTCCCGCCATTAAGGCCAGTGCGAACGGGTAACCGAAGTACCAATCCAGTTCCGGCATATTGTAAGGCGACTCGTGGGGATTAAAGTTCATCCCGTAAAGCCCGGCGATAAAACTGAGCGGGATAAAGATCGTGGCGATGATCGTGAGTACTTTCATGACGTCGTTGCTCCGCCGGTCAATTTGCGACGAGTGAAAGTCGCGCAGGTCGGAGCACATTTCTCGATAATAGTTCGCGGCGTCGATTAATTGCGAAACGTGGTCGGAAACGTCGCGGAGGAAGACCTGCGTTTCGTCTTTGATGAATCCACTTGTCACGGGGCGGAGCAGGACGTTGAGCATGTCGCGGTGCGGCCAGACTGCTTTTCGCAAAGAACGGACGTCGCGGCGGATGCGGTGAAGTTCGTTAATCGTTTGTTCCTCAGCTCCGTTTTCAATCTCGTCTTCAATGTCGCTGAGCCGGGCCCCGTACTGTTCGAACACGGGGAAGTACCCGTCGACGATCGCGTCAATGATTGTATAGGCGAGGTAGTCAGTGCCGGAGCGGCGGACGCGGCCCTTGCCGCGGCGGATGCGTTCGCGAACCGGATCGAGGCCGTCACCTTCGTGGCCTTCCTGCAAGGTCAGCACGAAGTCGTTCCCGACGAACATGCCGATTTGCTCGAAACTTAATTCACGGTCGAATTGGACCATCCGCGCGACGACAAACAGATGCTGGTCATAATCATCGACTTTCGGCCGTTGATGAGCATTGACGACGTCTTCGAGCGCGAGGTCGTGCAGACCGAACATCTTGCCGAGTTTCAGTAGCGTCTCGACTTCCCCGTAGCCGTCGACATCGAGCCAGCAAATGCGGCCCGGCGTGCGGTACTGCTCGATTTGCGAAACATCGGTGATGAATTCCTCGATGAACGATTCTTGGTCGAACACGATGAGCCGCATCTTCGACGGCAGTGCATCTTCCGGCGGTGCGATCGTGCCCGGCATCGATCCCGGTTGTGAGCGACGGCGAAAGCGAAATTTCTCTTTCGGTCGCTTCACCCGTTTGGACAGTCGAAATGTCGGCATGAGGAACCTCTGCGGCAGAAACGAACGGCGAGCGCGAGCGATGATCGAATCAAGCGGATGTGAAAAGGGGTTGCCGAACTTCGACAGTGAATGACGACATTTTCAGCGAGGAATTTCTGACTTCCGCTGGAGCCCGTGTGCGGGGAACCCGGTTGCTCTATGATTTTGCGCAAAAGTCGCGTCTTAGGAAAAGCATTATGCCGGAAGCAAGCCGATCACCATTTTTCGAGAAAGAAACGTTCCGCTTCTTAGCCGATCTCGAAGCTCACAACGATCGGGAATGGTTCGCCGAGCACAAACCGCGCTACGAGAAGCACGTGATTGGGCCGGCGTTGGAATTCGTGCGGGCGATGCAGCCGCGGTTGAAGAAGGTGTCGAAGTTTTTCGAGGCGATCGACAAAAAGGTCGGCGGCTCGATCATGCGAATTTACCGCGACACCCGTTTTTCGAAAGACAAAACCCCCTATAAGACAAACGTCGGCATTCACTTCCGCCACGAATTCGGGGCCGATGTGCACGCGCCGGGTTGGTACATTCATCTTCACCCGGACGAGTGCTTCGTCGGCGCGGGGATGTGGATGCCGGAGACGAAGGTGCTCAAGCAACTCCGCGGATCGATCGATGCCGATCCAAATAACTGGCTGCGCGCGAAGAACAATCACGCGTTTGCATCGACTTTCGAATTGGCCGGGGAATCGCTGAAGACCGCACCGCAGGGCTTCCCTAAGGATCATCCTCAAATCGAGGACCTCCGCCGGAAGAGTTTTATCGGCGTGTGCGACCTGTCACGGGCGGATGTGTTGGCGATCGACTTTCCCGATCGGATCGTGGAACGAATGAAGGCGTCCAAACCCCTGATGCGTTGGCTGTGCTCCGCGCTCGACTTGCCGTTCTAAGTTTGAGTCCCCCACAAGCCCGCAGCGCCAGCAAGGGATTTGCTCGGGATGGCAAGATCTTACTCTGCGTGACTTTCGCGTTGGCAGGCTCCCTGCTTTTCGAGGGCGGGCACAGCCCGCCCAACGAGGACTTCATGTCTGTCGGAGCGAAATCCCTTGCTGGCGCGTCGGGCTGGTGTTGAGTTTCTGCGATGGGCAGTCTCTACCTTGTCGAGTGGACACGAATCCCGGAACATAAACCGATCAGCGGTGTTCTATGTGTGGGCAACCCCGGGACCATCGCGAAATGTCATCGAACAGGAGCCGTATGATGAATCTGCCGAATCTCACTCACATCGACAGCGAACTCGACCGTCGGCATTTTCTCGGGGCGACTGCGGCGGGGGCTGCGATGACGCTCGGGGCGGGCTCACTCGGCGCGGCTCCCACTGAAGTCAAAGCGAACGATGCCGAAGCGAAGCCGGAGAACCTCGTCGCCGACCTCTACGAGTCGCTCACACCGAAGCAGCGGGAGTCGATTTGCTTCGGTTGGGATCAGACCGATGAGCGGTCCAAAGACATGCCGCTGCGATTGCATGTGAGCAATAACTGGCGGATCACGCGACCGGGTGTGATCAGCCCATTCTTCACACGCGATCAGCAGGAAATGATCGAGGCAATCTTCTTCGGTCTGTACGATAAACAGTGGCACGGCAAGGTCCGGCAGCAACTCAAGGACGACGCGGGGGGCTACGGCAAGCGGCAGAGCATTGCCATCTTCGGTGAGCCGGGCAGCGGGAAGTTCGAACTGGTTATGACCGGTCGTCACCTCACGATCCGCTGCGATGGCGACAGCACCGAGCATTTCGCCTTCGGCGGGCCGATCTTCTACGGACACGCGGCCCGCGGCTTCAACGAAAAGCCCGACCATCCCGGCAACGTGTTTTGGCCGCAGGCGGTCAAGGCGAACAAACTCTACGAGATGCTCGACGGCAAGCAGCGGGACGAAGCTCTACTGGCGTTTGAACCGGCTGAGAGCGAAGTTCACTTCCAGAAAGAGGGCAAATATCCCGGCCTGGCTGCGGCCGAGATGTCGGCTGATCAACGGGAGCACCTGACCGGCGTACTCGACACGCTCCTCGAACCGTATCGGGAATCTGATCGCAAAGAGGTCCACCGCTGCTTGAAGCAGAACGGTGGGCTCGAAGCCTGTTCGCTTTCGTTTTATGAGACCGGGGACATCGGTGAAGACAAGGTCTGGGACAATTGGCGGCTGGAGGGACCATCGTTCGTCTGGTATTTCCGCGGTGCTCCTCACGTGCATGTCTGGGTCAACGTCGCCAGCGACCCGTCGGCGAAGATCAGTGCGGAGGGTTGAGGCCGTACTTCCCGCCCCACACGCAGAGGCGATGAATGTCAATAGTGTGAGGAGAGTTCGTTTTGAGTTTCAAAAGGTTTGAGAAAATTGTCGATAAGTCTCTGTCGACAATTTTCACAATGGCTTAGAAATGGGAACTCGGTTGGCTCGCGTACGACCGCGGAGTGTGTCGGCGAGCCGCTGTTGTTTCAGGAACGGCAAACGAGGGGACCGGAGCCAGTGCGTGCCGACGTCGGAACTGCGAATCGTTCTTTCCAAACTGAATGGCCGAATCTTGAACATGAGCCGCGCCCGCCGGCGGGAACGCTGAAGCTTTCGGCGTGTCAGACGTCGACTTCCAACTGGAATCTTGACGCGTCCCTTGATGAAGTCGGCCGCGCCGGCATCGAAGGCGTATCTCTTTATCGACCCAAACTGGTTTCGATCGAGCCCCGACGCGTCGTTGAAAGGGTCCGATGCCGGGGGCAGTTTGTCTCCAGTATTGGTTGGCTTGGCGGGTTTGTTGAGCAGGGCGCAGGCGAGATCGCGTCCGCCGTGTACGACGCACTCGATTCGCTCCCGCTGGCTGCGATGCTGGGCTGTCGCACTTTAAATGTATCGTTGGGAGGCTGTCGCGGTTTCACCCCGCGACATGCCCGCCGCATCGCCACGGATGCGATCCGCCGCATCGCATGGCACGCCCACGAATTCGGCGTGCGACTGGCGCTCGATGCGGCCTGCCCGATTGCGGAGGCGAAGCGACCTCTGGCGGAAAGCCCTCACCGGCTCTATGAAATGTGTGCGGACATCGATGCACCGAACGTGCACATGCTGCTCCGCACATCGCAGTTTCGTCGCGTTTCGTCGTTTCGGCACTTTCTTGCCGAATTCGAGACAGGCGACGGCGGCCCGTCCTCGATTTCTGTGCGTCTTGATCACGGTGATCGCATTTCCGACCACGCGATCGCGGGCATTTACGAGTGCCTGCTCGGGGCCGATTTCTGCGGAGCGGTCGAGGTGGAGACATCTCGAAACGGCGAAGGGGTGCCGCGTTCTGAATCGCGAAAGCTGGAGCGCTGGAGACGGATTTACGACGCCGTCATCGGGCAGAAACGCGAGACATCGCGTCACGTCGAATAACTCCGTTCTCAAATGCCAAGACTGTCGGCGGCTGCCGGTTAGACATTCTTTTGCTGGATGATTCCACCCAAAGTCGCTCGATAGCTGTTTGATCGCGACTCGGTGCGGCTACACTACTTCCGACCGGACTGCTGCCCCTGACACGATGACAGCGCTCGATCGCGGCAGTCGGTCGACGTTTCGCGTTTGGAATGTGTGGGGAGTTAAATCTGTGCAGGAGGAATCACTCTCGCTCGACGAGTTGGCCAGGCAACTGGGGCGCGACCGTCGCGAGTTAGAAAAGCTGGCCAACCGAGGTCGGATACCGGGCCGCAAGCGGGACGGCGTCTGGCAATTTCACGGACGTGAGATCACGCAATGGCTCGAGCAGGAAATGCGCGACTTCAGCGACTCGCAATTGCGTGATGTGGAGCAGTCGACGCACTCGGGAGCCAAATTCGAAGACCTGCCCGTCTCGCATCTGATCAGGCCGGAAACCATCGAATTCCCGATCACCGGTAAGTCGAAGCGGTCGGTGCTCGAACATCTGATCGAGGCGGCCGGTCGCACTTACGAGGTCTGGGAACCGGCTCGCGTGCTCGCTGCCGTGATGGAACGCGAGGATGACCTTTCGACCGGATTCGCCGGTGGGATCGCCTTCCCGCACCCGCGGAATCCGATGCCCGAAACGCTTGGGGATTCGATCGTGGCCTTCGGTTATGCCCCGGGCGGTATTCCGTTCGGTTCGCCCGATGGGCAACTGACCGACCTGTTCTTTCTGATCCTCTGCCGCGATTCGCGAACGCACCTGCGGGTCTTGGCCCGGCTCGGTCGGATGGCCAACGATTCCGAATTTCTGCACGCCCTGCGGATGGCGGAGGACAGCACCGAAGTGTTCCAAATTATCGAGCAGGCCGACGCCGCGATCGCGGCGAAAAAGTGACCGACGTTAAAAGCGGGCTTTTTGCGTGAGCCGGGTCTGTTACGAAACTCGGGCTTCCCCAGTCACGTCAGTCCTGTCGCTTTTGAACTATCGACCGGCGGATGAGACGACGCCTCGATCGGCCAGCGGCGCTTCCCGTTCATTTGCACGATCAGCCTGATCTTGCCGCACTGATTCGAGAACCTTATCCGTGTCGGCCTTCGGTTCCGCTGACCTGCCGTTTGCGGTCTTCACGTTTTGAGAGGCGAGAAACTCGTTGAACGACGTTTCAAATTGTCCCAGCCAGTCGCCGTCGCGCAGACGAATCGGTTCGACCTTCCGGCCTTTCGACAGTTCAGCGAGGGCATTTTGAAATCGGACCAGCGGACCGGCGACCTTGTGGCTTAGTCGAACGACGTCAATCACGAGAATCGGCAGCAGCAGGACCGCGCAAATCAGAATGCCGCAGTTCTCAGCAACGAATTGGGCATACAGATCGCGGAACATCAAAGGGCGTTCGCCGGTCAGTATCTTGCCGCGGCTGTTCAACCAATCGAACAAAAAGATCGCGTGCCACAAGACCGCGTGGTAAATGAACCAATACGCCAGCACATGCTTGATGGTCTGGCCTTGGATTTCCCAACTGACGAATCGCTTCGTTCGCTTCGGCTTTTCGGTCGGGGAGGAGTCGTTCATCACGCTGGTGTGCCTCGCAAGAATTGCAGTGGCTCGATTGAAATGAATCACGACAAACCTATGTTAAAAACAACGGCCGCGAGGCGATTGCTGTGATTCGCCCGCGGTTTTTGCGAACGAATAGATCAATTGTGACGGCGAAATCGAGAACCGGATCGATCGGGGCTTCATCAGAGGCGGCAAAAGCCGAACTCGAAACGATGATGCCCGTGACATTCCAATCCGTCCGAATCTTTGCATGAACGACGATGGCGGTTTGATATATGCCTGAGCAATTGCCTGAAGCGTTGGACGTGATCGCCGTCGGGGCACACCCGGATGATGTCGAGATCGCCTGTGGGGGGACTCTTGCGTCGCTCGTACGGCAGGGATATCGGATCGGAATCGTCGACCTGACCGATGGCGAGCCCACACCGAGGAGCCCCGGTCCCGAGGTCCGACTCGCCGAAGCCGCGGAGGCTGCGGGTATTCTCGGCATCCAGGAACGGATCACACTGGAGTTACCGAATCGCCGGTTGTTCGACGGATTCGACGAACGGGTCGCATTAGCAAAAGTGTTTCGACGTTTCCGTCCCAAAATCGTTTTGGGGATCGGTGGTAAGACGCCGCTCGCCTCTCCTGATCACTGGCAGGCGATGCAGATTACCGATGCGGCGGTCTTTTATTCGCGTTTGACGAAGTGGGACGAGAAGTTCGACAATCTGCCGGTCCATACGATTTCCAAGCTGGTCTGGTATCCTCTAGCCTTGAAATCCCTGTCAATGCCCGAGAATTCAGGTGCGTTCGTCATGGATATTTCAGAAACGTTCGACGTAAAATTGGAATCCATCCGGGCGTATCGGACTCAGTTTCCGCCCGAGAAGGAACGTGTTTTCGACATGGTCCGAGGAATCAACGGTTTCTTCGGTGCCGGTGCGGGGTTCAAATACGGCGAGGTCTTCTTGTCATCCACAACGATCGGAACGAATGATTTGGTGCGAACGGTTTTGCCTCCGGTCGGGCCCGTCGATCCGAAATGATGCTGACCACTCTATCTGCGTTTCCTCACAGTTTTTCCAAGTGATTCGGCAATATTCGAATGCGATTTCGTTGCGGTCATCTGAGCATCACCGGCAATTTCCGGGACAATAACGAGGACTCGCTCTACGTCGATCCGGAGTGCCGATACTTCTTGGTCGCTGACGGAATGGGCGGTCAATCGGCGGGCGAAAAAGCCAGCTCGATGGCGGCGGAACTGTTCTCCCGCACGCTCGAACAGCGGATCGACTTTCAAGACGACGTGGCCGCCGATCGCCATGATGAAATCGTCAAGTGCATTGACGAGGCGGTTGCGTACGCCAATTCCGAAATTATCGCGCTCGGGCAGGTCGACCCCGAAATGCATCAGATGGGCACGACACTCGTGTTCGCGGTGCGGGTGGCCGACCAACTATTTATTGGCGGTGTCGGCGACAGTCGATGCTACCACCACACCGGCGGTGTGACTTCGCAATTGACGACCGACCATTCTCTGACTCAGGCGCTTGTCGATGCGGGGACAATCACCCGCGAAGATGCGGCGACTCATCGCTACAAGAACGTGCTTTACCGATATCTCGGTACGAAAGATGGTTCCAAGGGAACGCAGGCTTCGCCTGTCGAGCCGGCCCCCGGCGATCGGTTCATGCTTTGCTCCGACGGCGTGACCGACGGTATCGAGATCGAGAATATCCAGCAAATTCTCGAAGACCACGCCCACCCCCAAGACGCGGCCGAGAAACTTGTGAGCGCCGCCGAGGCCGGCGGATCGAGAGACAACATCACCTGCGTGGTCATTGACGTCGAGGCAGACTGAGCATCGGTTTCGTCACGTCACCGACCAATCGGGCAACGCCAAGCGCCAATTGGCCCGTCGCTGACAGCTGATAGCCGAACGCTGAACGCCGAACGCCGATCCACCGACGAAATCAGTGGGTTACCGCATGTTCCCGACCGGCCCGCCCTCGTATACTGATTCGGGGCCTTGCGTGATGTCGGCAGTGTTGTCGCCATCGGGCAATTTCCCAACCATCGGCGTCTATGCGACGTATGATCTTCAAGCGTCTCACCGCGAGACGTCCGATGGGATCGGTCCTGCGGATTCTGCCGCGACCTCCCGAGCGTACTTTCCACTGCTTCCCCCGGAGAAATGCGATGCGATGTGGTCTGCTCTCCCCGACGACCTTTCTCACGATCCTTTCGGTTTCGATCGGAGCTTCGACCGCATCAGCTGATGACAAGCTGCCTCCGCACGCGAAAGTGCTGGAGGGCTTCGAAAAGGTCGTCTCGACGGCCGACCGTGCCCGGAGCATGTGGACGGTTCACACCAAGGCGGACGACAACCAGGTCTACCTCGAATTGCCCAAGGGCTACGAATCGAAGAAGTACTTCATCGCTCTGACTGTTGCCTCCGGCGATTTGTTCGCGGGGCTGCAAAGCGGTGACATGTACGTCTACTGGAAGAAATATCAAAACACCCTCGCCCTGATTCAGCCGAACGTCGAAGTTCGATCGACGGGCGATGATGAATCGAAATCTTCGGTCCAACGACTCTTCACCGACCGCGTGCTGTTGCAGGTGCCGATTGTGACCAACGGTCCCGGCGGCGGTCCCGTGATCGATGGCGATGCCCTGTTCGTCGGACAGGCCGAGAAGTTCTTCGGCCCGGGAGTACAGAATCGTCAGCTCCGGGGCATTTTCGAATTGAAAGCGGCGAAAGCGTTTCCCGAGAACATCGAGATCTCTTTCGAAGTCGCTAACCAACGCGGCACGCTGCAGACGCTTCACTATTCGATCAGCCTCATCAAGGACAATCCAAAGTACAAACCTCGGCGAGCCGACACGCGGCTCGGCTATTTTACGACGACCTACCGCGACCTCGGCAAATACAGCGCTGATGATGTCAACATTCGAAACATCAATCGCTGGCACCTCGAAAAGGCGGACGGCGATCTTTCGCTCAGTCCGCCCAAAAAGCCGATCGTGTTTTACATCGAGCACACGACGCCGATCCGGTATCGACGCTGGGTCCGCGAGGGAATTTTGTACTGGAACAAGGCGTTCGAAAACGTCGGCCTCGCCAGCGCGATCGAGGTCTACTACCAGGACAAGAACTCCGGGGCTCACATGGACAAAGACCCCGAAGACGTTCGCTACAACTTCGTGCGGTGGCTCAATAACGACATCGGCACCGCCATCGGGCCCAGCCGCGTGCATCCACTGACCGGCGAAATTCTCGATGCCGACATCGTGCTGACTGACGGCTGGATCCGGTACTACCGCTTTCAGTTTGAAGACCTTCTCCCGAAGATCGCCGTCGAAGGATTCAGCGCCGAAACGCTCGCTTGGCTCGCCGACAACCCGAGTTGGGACCCGCGTGTGCGAATGGCTCACCCGGCTTCCCGAGACGCGGTCAGCCGCCAAATCGATCAGCAATTGGTCGACGGCGCCGGGGCACATCCCGATTCGATGATCAGCACCAAGATGCTCGGCGATGACCAGTTCGACGGATTGCTCGGACGCAGCAGCCAAGTTAATGGGTTCTGCCTGGCCGCCTCCAATGCGGCCTTCGATACCGCCGTGATGCGAATGCACATGGCGGCCCTCGCAGCCAAAGAAGCCGTCGAAGCGGGCAAGCCGAAAGAGGAGAAGGACGAGCCGAAGGAAAGCATGATCGACGGCATGCCAGAGTCGTTCGTCGGCCCGCTGCTGGCGCATCTGGTTTCACACGAGGTCGGTCACACCCTCGGCTTGCGACACAACTTCAAGGGCTCGTCGCTCTACTCGCTCGAAGAAATTAATTCCGAGTCGTTCGACACCGACAAGCCGATCGCGGCTTCCGTGATGGACTACAACCCGACCAATGTTCGCCTCGACGCGGGCGAAACGCAGGGGCCGTACACGATGCTCGGGATCGGCCCGTACGACCATTGGGCGATCGAGTACGGTTACACGTTCGACTCCGACTTGGAGAAAATTCTCAAGCGCGTGGCCGAGCCGGAGCTTCAGTACGCGACGGACGAAGACACCTACGGACCCGATCCGCTCGCTCGGCGTTACGATTTCGGCCAAGAGCCGCTCAAATATGCGTTCGACCAGGTGGAACTGGCAGAATTTCACCGGAAGCGACTGCTCGAAGATTTTGTCGCCGAAGGCGAGTCGTGGGCCAAAGCCCGTGACGGGTACACGTTGACTCTGGGGCTGCAATTGCGGGCTGTCTCCATGATGGCCAACTGGGTTGGCGGCGCGCATATCTATCGCGACAAGAAGGGCGATCCGAATGGTCGCTCTCCGATCGATCCGGTTGCCGCCGACGTGCAGCGGGATGCACTCGACTTTGTTCTTAAGAAATCGTTCCGCGACGAGGCATACGGGCTGACCCCCGAACTGATGCGGCACCTCACGACCGACAAGTGGTTCGATGAGATGGGCTGGTCCGCCGCGATGCAGGACTCGACATGGCCGGTGCATGATCAGGTGCTTCGCCTGCAGTCCTCGACCCTCACAATGCTCATGAACCCAACGACGCTGCGGCGGGTTCACGATAACGAACTCCTTGTCGCGTCCGGTAAAGAAGTTCTGACGCTCTCGGGCTTGATGGACGCGATCGAAGATGAAATCTGGTCGGAGCTATCGAACGACGGTGAAGACATGGAAGGCGAATTCTCTGAACGGAACCCGGCGATTTCGAGCCTCCGTCGAAACCTGCAGCGGGAGCACCTTTCGCGACTGATCGACCTGTCGACCAATTCGCAAAGTTACGTGGCGGCCTTCAAACCGATTTCCAATTTGGCACGCCTGCACCTGATCGAACTCGACAAGAAGATCGAAGCCTATCGGGATCGCAGCTCTGAAAAGCTCGATTCGTACACGGCCGCCCATCTCGGCGAATGTCAGGACGCGATCGAAAGAGCTCGGACGGCTCAATTGATTTATAGAGGCGGTTAAACGACATTCGGCAGGTCCGTGATCCGTCAATGTCGCCCCTCGGCGGCCGGAATATTATGGGCCGAAAAAAGCCGAAGAAACCGCCAGCCGATCATATCGACCGCCCCCGTCCCGAATCGCCCGAGGACGGGAGCGGTCTTTCTTTGACGCCGACCCTGCTGCCCGGACGGCCCTCATCGCTGGACATCGCAGCCTTCGTTTTGACCGCAGCCGCGGCAGTGCTCTTAACATTGCCGATCCCGCTCGGCATTCCAGGCGAATGGGCATGGGAACGGATCGAGCAACCGCTCTGGCTGTCCGCCTTCGCGGCAGTCCCGGCAATCTTCGCGCTGGTCGTCTATGTCGGGTTCGTGAGACGGGCATCGCGGTATTTCTTCGTTGACGCTCCTCGGGCACGAGCGGTGAGTCTGATGTTGCTGGTGTGCGGCGGTTTCGTCTGGCTGTGGGTAGCGCAGCAGACTCCGATCCGGTCTCAGCATCGATTAGGGAAAGCGGCGGTCGTGCTCTACTTCCCCTCCTCCTCCGGCTATTACACGCTGGCCGCCAACGACGCTCGCAACCTCGGCTCGTTCCTCGCTTCCTATGAAGATCGGATGCGCAAAGGCGATGTGCTGCATATCGGCACTCATCCGCCGGGTCTGGTCGTGGCGTATCGCTCGCTCTTGGCAATATTCGAGGCGTCGCCGTTTCTCACTCGGTTCGCAATTAATACCGAACCACATTCGGCGCGCGAGGTGTTTCGATCGATCGGTGAAGACCTGCCCGCCGTCTCCGGCGAATTGACGCCGGCCGCCGAGGCGACGATCTGGACGTTCGCCATGCTCACGCAATTGGCTGCCGCAGCGACGGTCGTGCCGCTCTATTTTTTAATCCGACGGTTCGTTTCCGATGACCTTGCGTGGAACGCGGCTGCACTTTGGCCATTAACGCCGGCGGTCGCATTATTTCTTCCGAAATCAGACCTGCTGCTGCCGCTGTTCGGCTGTTGCTTCTTAGCGCTGTGGGCGGCGTCGCAACTTCCGGGTCGCTGGTGGCTGGCGATTCCGGCCGCCGCCGTGGCGTTGATCGGGATGACGCTCAGTCTCGCTTTGCTACCGATTGTGGCCGTCGTGGGAGTATTCGAAATTTTGCGTATGATTCTCGGTTGTCAAGATCGCGGAACTATTCGGTCCGCCCTGCTCCGCGGCGGCGCGGCCGCGGCATTCGTCGCATTAATTCTGATTTGCTTCTATCTCGCCGGAGTCGATTTGCTTTCGATCTGGCGACTTAATTTATGGAACCACGCCAGGTTTTACGACGAGTTTTCACGAAGCTATTTCGGATGGCTCGCGGTTAATCCGCTTGAACTCCTGATCGCGGCCGGACCGGCGATTTGCTGCGCGGCCGCAATTGGGCTTTGGCGTGAATTATGCCGGCCCGCCTTAACCGACTACGGGGCGTTGATGCTCGCCATTGTAATCGTATGGAGCGGTTTGTGGATTTCAGGAAAGAACTCCGGTGAGGTGGCGCGACTGTGGATTCTGCTAATGCCGCTGTTAGTGGTATTGAGCGCCGCCGCCATCACGAATGAAGAACGCGACAAGCCGCGTTCGGCAACCCGGCTATCGCCGAGCTGGATCGCTATCGCGCAGGGGTTCTTCACCCTCTACTTAATCGGCACAGTCACCGGCTTCGCAATCGCCGGCGTGCTTTAGAGCAGTTTCCTGCTATCTGTGGCGGCTATCAGACGCACAACGCCTGCGTATTCGCAAGGATCGCCGCCTGAACCCGCTACACTTACGGGGTTTCGCTCTAGTCGACCAACCGGTTGATCAAACTGACCTGCGTGGTGAAGTTCTGGCTGGTGGAATCGCTGCGTCGATCTCACTCCTTTTCAAACAAATATCTTTACGTGGGTGAAACACACGGTCTCCCAAATTGAAGCTCTCAGCTCTCAGCTCTCAGCTCTCGGCTCTCG
Source organism: Stratiformator vulcanicus (assembly GCF_007744515.1). Classification (NCBI taxonomy): domain Bacteria; kingdom Pseudomonadati; phylum Planctomycetota; class Planctomycetia; order Planctomycetales; family Planctomycetaceae; genus Stratiformator; species Stratiformator vulcanicus. Next base: position 3,507,792 of record NZ_CP036268.1, on the reverse strand, counting down.
GCTCTCATTACTTGCTGAGAGCTGATAGCCGAAAGCTGATAGCTACTTCGAAAAAATCGGACGCGCGCCCGGCAGCTTTGCCGCGGCAACATCCGCTGCATGGGGGTAACCGCAGCCTTACGGCTGCGCCCACCAGCGGGGTAAGTAGAGGCGGTGCACCGTCTGTCCTCTACCTGAGCGGAGCCGGTTGCGCGGCTCGGCGTCTCGCCGCGGAGGGGCCTGCGGCAGCGACCTATAGGAGAGTCCGCTAAGACTTGAACGAAAACTCGGTTTCATCGTGGTAGCCGAACATCGTGATTTCATCGGAATGGTCGCGATGCAGTCGCTTAAGCGTTTCGAGCGTCGTGCGACGCTGCGGGTCGTTCACGGCGCGTTGCGCGGAGAGTTTGCCGACGGGGTGATCGGGATCGGTGAGCTCGCCCCGGAGGAAGTAGGCATCGCCGATGTAAAACAGCCAGCCGGAATCACTCTGAATGGCGACGCCGCAGTGGCCGAGCGTGTGGCCGAAAAGTGGGATCAACTGCACGGAGCCGTCGAGCCCCAGGTCGAGCGGCCGCGCTTCAAACTCGAACCAGTGCTGCTCCGACGGACCGACGGCTCGCCACCGCGGCCTGTGCTCGAACTGCGCCGGCGGATACCGAAAATCGCCCGCTTCAATCGCGGCGAGCTCTTCGGCGGAAAGGTGCACTGTCGCGTCGGGGAAATCGGCGAGACCACCGGTGTGATCGGGGTCGCCGTGAGTCAAGACGACGTGGGTCACGCCCGCCGGATTAAGATCCATCGCTTCAATCTGACGATAGGCGGTCAGCTCTTCGTGAAATTGAAAACCGGCGATATCGAGCATCTCCCGGCCGATACGGCCCTCGGGATCGGCAATGTCTTTCAGGCCGATGCCGCTGTCGATCAGCACGAGCCGCTCGCCCTGTTGCAACAGCAGGCAATGGCATGAGGCGCGTGGATTGGACCCCGACTGTAACCAGCCGCAGTTCAGGTGGCGAATTTCAAGCATTAATTGGGCTCGTAGTCGGTGACGGCGGCCATCGTCTCGGGATTAAAGGGCACGGAGACGTGGTCATGAAAATACTTCCAACCGGTGTCGGTCTTCCGCAGACATGACGTGGCCCGCATCCATGTTTGCGTGGCAGGGTGGTTTTCTTCAGGCGACGTAAAATTTAGAATGAAATGCACCACGGCGAGGCCGTCCGATATTTCGATTTCCTTCTCACGAATATCGAAGCCGAACTCGTCGGGAAAATAAGGCAGGCATTGCTCCCAATTCTGACGGTACGCGGCCAGTCCCCGTGAGACGTAAGGCGGAATCGCGTCGTAGAGCACGAAATCTTCGGCATAGAGTTCCATGAGACCGTCGAGATCGCGGGCGGAAAGGGTCTCGCACCAGCGGCCGATGACCGCTTCGATGGCGCGCTTCTCCTGCGCATGTCGCACCTGTCGGCTGAGCCGGTTGACGGTCTGCTGAAATCCTTCGACGGCCCCGTATTCGCGTTCGGTCCGATCACGGATCTCGGCCGAGTCGAACACCATCCGCATTGTCAGCCGCGTCCCGGCTTCGACCGCCTCGAATGTGACTATTGAATTAAACTTCACATCGGCCGTCGCGGCTTCGCCGGTATGGCGATACTCAATCCGTGACGGCCGCTCCAACACGTCGAACATGATGCGGTTCGGGTAGTCGGTCCCGTCGGGCCCGTGCATGGTGAAATGCCAAGTGCCGCCCGGTTCGAACGCCGCCTCGTGCGTCGTGGTGGTGAAGCCTTCGGGGCCCCACCAGTTGGAGATATGCTCCACGTCGGTCCATACGTCGAACACCAGCTCGGGCGGTGCGTTCAGAACGCGTGAGATGACGATTTCGCGATCAGCGGTCGATTGGGCGGTATTCATGAAATTGTAACTTTCGTTTTTAAGATTCTTTAAGATCAGAAGTCGAGCGGTCCGCGACCGGCGGCCCGGCGGGCGTCGGCGAGTTGGCCGCGGTGCGACATGTCGTGCATCGCGATGAACAGCAGCAGCCGGCCGATGGTCTTAAAGTCCGGATTGTCGGCGAAGGCCTCCATCACGACCGCCGGCGGGTCGTCGAGTTTCGACTCGTCGATCGAATCGACGTATTCGATCAGCGCACGGTGACTCGCCTCATAGGCGGCGAGCACTTCTTCATACGGCGGATATTTGGTCGGGTCAGCGACCGGTTGCGTGCCGCCCTGAAAGATCGCATCCCATTCGGCATACGGATTGGGTCGGCCGTCGATCAGGGATAACAGCCCCGCACTCGCGTGAGCCGCGTGGCCGACGACCCACATGGGGTGGTTCCCTCCGTTGGGTGTCGGGAAGGTCAGCGCGATGTCCTTACAATCCGCGGCCAGCCGGTGGGTCCAGTTGTAGCAAAGCTCCAACGCTGCCTTAATCGTTTCGATGGTTGTCATGTTTGGTTCTCCAGAGTCGAGGCGAGGTACTCATCGAGGCCGTCGAAGCTGGAATGCCAACCGGCGACGACGCCCATGTCTTCGTGCTGCTTCCGGCTCTCAACGCTCGGGTGATCGATCCGGAGTGTCAACCGAGTCTTTTCGTCGAGTTCGTCGAATAAAAAAGTAACCACCATTCCTTCGGGGAGCTCGCCCAACTCGGGGTGATGAAAGTCTTCGGCGAACTCGTCGGTGCTGACGATCCGCTCGTTGGGAACGATCTCCTGAAAGACGCCTTCGACCGGATACTCGGCCCCGTCGGGGCCGGTCATCACGTACCGGGTCTTTCCGCCGACGCGGAAGTCGAGTTCTTCGACACGTGTCGTGAAGCCGCGCGGCCCCCACCATTTCTCCAAATGCTCAGCTTCGGTGAAGGCCTTCCACACCAACTCCCGCGGGGCCTTAAAGACTCGCGTGAGCACCAACGTCGTTTCCGAAGCTTGCGGCAGGTCAGCCATGATTCGAAATTTCGTTAAGGATTAAGAGAAGATCGAAGCTCAGGCGGTCACGCGAAGCCGTCCGAGATAGCTTTCCAGCTTGACGAACGTGCTCAGCATGCCCTTGTGATGAGCATCGCGGCCGGCGGCGTTCTCGAACAGCATCTGTAGGAACGTCAGCCGGGTCCCGCCGTCGTGGTCTTCGAACCGCACGGTGACGATCGATTCGTGACCCGGCCGGCCCTGTTCATCTTCGAGTGCGAAGGTGCTGACCAGCTTCTCCCTCGGAACGACCTCTTGATAGCAGCCACTCATCCAATACTCGTTGCCGTCGGCGGCGCGGATGCCGCACCGGTAGGTCCCGCCCGCTCGCGCGTCGTCTTCGCAGGAAATTATTTCGTAGTCGAGCGGGACGCACCAGTGGACCTGATGCTCCGGCTTGGTCCAGACTTCGTACAGCAGTTCTCGCGGAGCGTCGAAGTTCCTCGTCAGCAAGAGCGTCCGTGACAGCAGATATTTCAAGTTCTCGAAGGCCCCGCTCCAACCGTCGTGGTGCTCGTTCCTGACATGGGTCGAGGCGAAGCCGGTTTGTTCGAATTTCATCAAGGTTTGATCGCCGACCTCTTCGAAGGTCACGGTTGCGGTCGTCGCTTGGTCCAGTTCGCCGTGTTCGTCTTCCCATGCCATCGTGAAGATTAATCGCAGTGGCGGAACGACCGCTCGATAAACTCCGCCGCAGACATGCTGCTCCCCTTCCGGTGATTGCATGCCGCAACGCCACGAGCCGCCGGGAGTGCAATCGTTCTGTGCCGAAGTGACTTTAAAGTCTTCCGGGCACCACCACTTTGAAATGTGCTCTCGCTGCGTCCATGCGGCCCAGACGAGTTCCCGCGGAGCGTCGAACGTCCGTTCCATGCGAAGGGTCAGCTCATCCGTTTCACTTCTTCCGGCGGCCGGTACGCTCATCGCTGCCCTCGTTTTGTTGAAGTTCTTTTAAGTAATCATCGAGTCGGTCGAAGCTCTGTTCCCAGAACCGGCGGTATTGGTCGATCCACTCCTGCGCTTCACGCAGCGGCTCGGCTGCCAGTCGGCACGGACGCGTTTGCGCTTTCCGTCCGCGTTCAATTAAGCCGGCCTTTTCCAGCACCTTAAGATGCTTGGTGATCGCCGGCATGGTCATGTCGAACGGCTCGGCGAGTTCGGTTACCGAGCGTTCCCCCTTTGACAGTCGGCGCAGAATCGCTCGGCGAGTCGGATCGGCGAGTGCGGAGAATGTCGCGTCGAGTGTTGGCATCGTTTCGCAACCTGCCGATCCTTCGGCTTAAAAGTGCTATTTTAAACGCCGAGCCTCAACCATCATCCTGCTCGTCCGAGTACACCAGCAGCATCCATCCGATGCCGAACCGGTCGGAGAGCATTCCGAACTTCGGTGAATAGAACGTCTCTCGCAGCGGCATTTCGATCTTGCCGCCCTCGGCCAGGGCGTTGAATTTCTGCCCAACCTCTTCCACCATCGGCAGCGAGAGGGCGAGCGTGATTCCCTTGAAGTCGACTTCGGTGCTCATGCCGTCCGAGCACATGAGGAGCGACTCGCCCACTTTGAATGCGGCGTGCATGACCTTGTTATCCCAACCGGGCGGCAGCGGCATTTCCGGTGGCTCGGGACTTTCGCTGAACCGCATCACCGTCTGCACCTCCGCCCCGATCGCCCGCTGATAGAATTCCAGCGCCTCATCACAACGCCCGCCGAACATGAGATACGGCTGAATCAGAGTCTTCGACACGGCTCACGTCCCTCCAGAGTACTGTACCGAACGGTTACATAACCGAACGGTAAAATACTGTTGCGAACTGAAACCGTCAATCAGCAATTTCAAAAAGTTGAAGCACTTCGGCGAGCAGAAGTGATCAGCCGGATTATGCGCCCGAGCCGCCCGGTCGGCCGACAGAATTTTCACCTTGCTTCGACCATCGCCTCAGCCAGATCGCAGCGCAGGTCACCAATCCCCGCCGATCCCCGCGACATCCAGCGTCAATTGCACCGTTTGCGTCGTGAGAATTCCGTGCGTGAACTCCGGAAGAACATCGCCGGGTGAACTAGGGCGACCCGCTGCCAAGCCCTCGCCCCCAGACACCACGCCAGGACATCCACAGCCGCGAGCACGGCCCCGGCGATCACCAACAAAGTCCGAGGGGCCGCCACTTCGCCCCCGGCCCGCAGCGGCCGCAATAGTAGAGCAGCAACCCGAAGAACAACCCCGGCGAAACCGACGCCCCGCTCGCGTAGAGAACCGCCAGCAAATTAAGATCACGGGTCCACGGAATATCATAATGAAACTCCGTAAAATGCCGCGGCTCGATCCGAATTAACACCAGATCATGCACGCAGGCGACGACCCACAGGATCGCCCACGTGCCGAGGAGAATGGTGTAGAAGATGGGGCGGGTGTTTTTGGCTACGATATCGTCACCTTCGGAAGGAACCCCGTTGGTTAAGGTGACTCTTTCAATAGCTGTTTATTTTTTCGAGGGCTGACAACCTCGTCGACATCGAGCTTAAATTCCGTTTCGAAAGGAATGAACGCTCCGATCTCGAGTGTAGGCGTGCCGGTCTGAGCGAAGCTATCTGGTCGATCGAAGACGGCGATTTGAATTTGATTCGGTTTCAGGTGCGTTAGCATGCTCAGTGGAAGCGGTTCGCTGTCAAGCAGATATCGTGCTTCGGTCGGACGGACCAGAGATTTTCCAATCATCCGACGGCAGACCTGCTTCCATTGCGAGCCGCATAGCTGCTCATCCCACAAATATTCCAACTCATTATTGTCCGCCGTTACGACAGCATTTGCCTTGTTCAACGTGATGATGTCGATCCGGTAGAGCTGCTTCGCGTCAGCGAACGGTCCCAACTTGCCGTGATCACCGAGTTGAAAGGATTTAACTAATCCACGGTCGTCGACCTTCACCGTTCCAACAGTCCCGAGTTTCCAATCACGTGAGCCCCTCAGAGGAATCGACCAGCGATTCCGGGAAACAAACGCTCGGAGCGTTCCGTGTAGCTCCCATCGGCCTTTGCCCAACGGCAACTCTGCTTTCTCGGGAATCGGCGATCCCCAGGAATAGACGCCGAAAATCGGGTAGGATGTATACCTCGACGTTTTCGCCAATGAGAGTCGGTGTTCGCCGTTGACCAATTCCGACGAGCAGATGGCGGCGTCCCACAAAATGTCATTGGGAGGCGTCCTCGCGGCCACGACGAGGTGTCGGCGATCGTCGCCCACGAAGGGAGATTTGTCGATTGCCGGTATTAGGAGAAAGCGGTCGACGATCTTAGCCCGACTTATCCTTGCCCCGTCGTCGGAATCGATTTTATTCCGATTGTATAGTTTGACCCGATAATCATATTGATCGCAAAGTTGTTTCAGCGTGCCCCAATAGCTTTTCGCGGTCACCGGCTTGCGATTCAGTGGTCGATCTTTACGCCGGAAGAGTGAGCGTTCGATTTCGTCAGAGGGGAAATTAATCTCCATACCTTGAGCGGTCGCCAGGTGCGAGAGTAACTCTGCAACGGTGCGAGCAGCCTTGGGCGTCGAGAACGTTAATTGAGATTGCAAAGGCACCGGCGGTGCAGCCGGGAATTCTTCGCCATGCGCAACTGTGGCGAAGAGGTTCAGAATAGTCGCGGTCACGACGAAACAGTACGAGCGTTGCAAAGCGGGATGAAGTTCGCGGTACATGTCGCTCTCAGAGTTGTTGCTCGGATAAGTCGTTGTGGCAATCCGCCTTGCAACGGCTACCAAAGCTCGGCAATCGATAGTCTGCTGAACTTAACCACGCATTCGGATACGGTGGCTCTTCAAGACTGCAATCAGCTACTCAATCAGCGCGATTATCTTCACTGGCGTCATTCGAAAGGTCGCTCAGCGCCGTAGTCACCTTCAAGCCAGCCGTGATAGCCCATGCACATGCCGTCGCCTTCGGCCAGATCAACCGTTGAAACACTTTTGCCGGTGGCAACGTCTTCGAGTTCGACTGTCACACGCAGGCCCACCGAATGCGTATCGTTGCTCAACGTGCCGGAGACGCCGTCCAAGATTTGCATTAATCCTCCGACGGCGTCGTCAATGGCTTGGAAGGCGGCCTCGCGAGCCGAACCATTCAGTTCCGAATTGACTTGCCGACGGGCATGCGCTCGGACGTCCTCGAAAATGATGAATCCGGCCGCATGTTGCAGCCATAACTCTCGTTCGCGCGGTTCTTCCGGCGGCTGCGTCAAGCTGTATTCGTAGGTGGCCACAATCTCTGTCTCACTTGAGTGAAGGCCGGTATTTTAGTCTTCAAAGCAATACAAATCCGCCCCTGCCTTAAGAAATAATTGCTTCCCCACGATCACCGGGGAGGCATCAATGCCGCCGGGAAGGTTGTTTTCGGCGACGATCTGGGGGCGGTCGCCGTGTTTTAAGACCAAGGTCGTGCCGTTGCGGCCGGGGATATAAATGTGGCCGTTGGCGGCGGCGAGGGAGGCGTAGGTCGTGTCGAGGCCGGGGAGCCGCATCTGGCGGACGATCGGTACGCCCGTTCTGGCATTCAGGACTGTTAAGATCGCGTCACGGCTCTTGGGAAAGTAGAGGGTGCCCTCGTAGAGGACCGGCGAGGAGACATAGGGGGCCGAGTACGTTTCGGACCACGCGATCTGTTCGGAGCCGGTGATGTCGCCTTTGGAGTCGAGGGGGATCGCGACCACCGCGTAGCCTCGGTATCCGGTCATGCAGTAAACGTTTTCGCCGTCGGTCACGGGGGTGGCGATGGGGTTGGAGGCTTGTCCGCCGCATTCCCAAATCTCTTCGCCGGTGGCGAGGTCGTAACTACGCGTGCGATTGGAGGCGTTCATGATGACCTGCACGCGATCGCCGCTTTTATAATTGGAAGGCGGGACGATCAGCGGCGTCACCCATGTGGTTTGCTCATCGCGGTTAACTCGCCATTTCTCCTCGCCGGTTTTTGCGTCAAGGGCCGCGATGAAGTCAGGGCCTTCGTGATCCCACGGCACGACGATCGTGTCGCCATAGAGCGCGGGCGTTGCCCCTTCGCCGAAGGCGGCACGTGTTTCCTGCTTGCCGAAGTCTTTCTTCCAGACAATCTCGCCGCGGGTGTCGAGGCAGTAGAGGCCGCGCGAGCCGAAGAACGCGTAGACGTGTTCGCCGTCCGTGATCGCCGAAGACGCCACGTAGGCGGTCGATTTGTGCCCCGGCTCATGCGGCACCTGCGTGGTGCAGACGGTCTCGCCGATGATTTCGCCACTGTTGCGATCGAGTGCGAGGACCTTAAAGTCGAACAACGTGGTGGGCATCGCGGCGCTCTGATAGCCGCTCACTGGTTTCACCGGTCGCGACGGCTTTCGGCCCGTATCGACGGCGGTCAGCATGTAGATGCGATCCTCCCACACGATCGGCGTGGCGTAGCTGCTGCCGGGGATCTTCGTTTTCCATTTGACGTTCTCGGTCTCGCTCCAACGAATCGGCGGCGTCGCCCCCTCGGCTGCGGTCCCGTCACCGTTCGGCCCGCGCCAGCGATGCCAGTTGTCCCCGGCACCATCGGGAAGGCCGTCGGCGGCGAGGGCGGTTGTGGCAAGGAGTGCGATCAGGGCGGACGGCAGGATCAGTCTAAGACTCACAGCGATCTCCGTTCAGGCGGTGTATGGTGTGTCGCAATCTTAAGCGATAGCTGCCGGTTGGCTCCAACGCGTTCGCAATCACGCGTTCAATTGGATGGCGCGCGTCGCGGGTTGCGGTGTCCTTTCAGCTTTATTGAGGGCCGAACCGTATGGTATCCTTGCGAACTGAAATCTGAACAAATCGGAGTTCTTAATGATCTCAGAAGCTACGAAGTCAGTCGTTGCTCGATCGAAAAAAATTTACGAATCCCGACTCCGAGCTTAGCTTGAGCCGGATCATCGAGGCGAGTACGTCGCGATTGAGCCGCAGTCCGGCGATTACTTTGTCGCCGAAACATTCGACGCGGCGGTGCGGAAGGCGCGGTCGGCACATCCCGAGAAGCTCACGCACACAATCCGGATCGGACATTCGGCCGCGTTCCAAATTGGTGCGGCGATTTCGTGACCGGCATCGTCGACAAACAGATCCGGGCCTTGATTTCTGTGCGGGTGGCTGCAACTGACGGAGGCAGACGCCTCTATTCTTCCTCGTCGCTCGCTGCACCACTCTCCCCATCATTAGTGTCACCCGGCTCATCCACTCCCCCCGACGCCGGTTTCCGCATCGCGTCGGCATCGGGGAGTTGGCTGAGGTTTCTTAAACCAAATTCGGCAAGAAATTCGCGGGTCGTGTCGTAGAGATAGGGGCGGCCGAGGGTGTCTTCCTGTCCGCCGACTTTGACGAGTTTGCGCTCCATTAGTTGCTTCAGCATGTCGGCGCATTGAGAGCCGCGGATCGATTCGATGTCGGCCCGTGTGATCGGCTGGCGATAGGCGACGATCGTGAGGACTTCCATCGCCGGGCCGGAGAGCTGCATCCGTTCGGTGCGGGAGTGCAGCCGGTCGAGCCAGGTGGCAAACTCCGGGCGCGTCATCAATTGAAACCCGGCTGCGACTCGTTCGACCACGAAGGCCGAACTGTCGGCATCGAAGGCGGCATTGAGCTCGTCGATCAGCGCGTTGGCTTCTTTCGTATCTGCCAGCAACGCGTGTTGGGCGAGCTTGCGGGACGTGAGCGGGCCGTCGGCGACGAATAGCGCGGCTTCGAGCCGGGCGAGTTTCTCCGAGCGACCGCGGTCGAGGTTCCGCCCCGTTGGTATGGGTCGACCATTGGTCGGGCGAAGGGCGGCGACGTGCGGGGCTGACGGACGCAGACAGCGATAATCGGACCACGATCGCGGCGCGGCGGTCGGCAATCGGACGGGTCGGCCCCAGTGCGATTCACTCACTGCCGGGCGAACTCCTCAAGTTGATGTAAGACATCGGCGACGGCGGCGGTCGGATTGGCGGCCTCGGCCTCGAAGCGGCGAACGGTCCGATAGGGGCCGCTCGGTGGCAGGCCGCACGTGAAGTAGAAATTGCCGGGTCGGCTGCCTTCAGTCAACGCAAAGCGTTCGATGCCGTGCCGTTTCAGCTGATCGATCGCACCGGGCCAGTCGAGCGAATCGCTGTTGTGCTCTGATTTGCTCGCGTACTTTGAGTCGCGGGGGGCGGATGCGAATTGCTCTCGTCCTGAATCGAGTGAGGCGAACATATCAGCCGTCGAAAAGCCGGGATCGTCGTCGAGTGAGCGACCGCTGTTGGATGCCGAGGACGGAAACGACTCGACCGCAGCGTCGGTCCGAGCGTTGGTCAGTTCGAATTCACTTCGTGGGGGCGGATTGATTGCATCGCCGGCGCGGGGCGCCTGGCCGGATGCGGGGTCGGCGGCGGCAATGCCGAGGTCTCCGCCGAACGTGTCATCGAGGGCCTCGCCGAAGTCGCCCTCCAATTTGAGTTGATCCGATCCCTGATACCGCTCGCTGCCGGCCGGCGGGCCGAACATGGCCAAGGCGGGGACGGCGACGACCGGGACGATCAAAATCGCTGATTGGACAAAGCCGGTGATTTGAGACATTTCGGGCTCCTTCCCGCTGGCGTGAATTGCTGCTGCGTCACGGAGTGCTGGGGACGAATCGTCCCGTCCGAGTCGGCAGCGGCGTCGAGCATTCCATGCTCTGAAGGTCCGAATTGCATTTCGCGTTCCGGCCTGCCGGAAAATTCTTCGATCACCCGCTATTTGGAGCAGATTGGCACACGGCGTGCAAAATATGTTCGGGTAATGCCGCAGTAGAACGCCGGGAATGCCCTTTTCGCCTACTTTTCGCTGTCGGCTGTCGAGGGTGTAGACGGCTTCTCACGCGTCGTTACGATGTAACCGCTACAAAATCGCGGCCGATTGCCGCACGACGTTTGTGTAAATTATTCAATCAGGTCCGACGCCAAGTCGGGCCGCATGACGGACCGGAGCCGACCCATGCCGATATACGGACCGCTCAAGTTCTTCTCTCAGTTTGTGATCGCCTCATCGTTGCGACGGGTCACGTTGACCATTGCGGTTGCCGCGATTTCGACGGTGGGCGGCAGCGCTGCGTTTGCACAGGAGGCCGATGGCGAATCAAAGGAACATCCGCTCAAGCCGGCGATGGCATGGGCGCAGCGGAGCCTCAAAGCCGTGCAGGAAGCGGGAGACTATTCCGCCGTGTTTTCGAAGCGGGAAATCATCAATCGTGAGATGAAGTCGCTGCAGACTCAGATCAAGTTCCGCCGCGAACCCTTCAGCGTCTACATGCGGTTTATCAATAAAGATAACGCGGGACGTGAAGTGCTGTATGTCAAAGGCCGGAACAACGGCAACCTGCTGGCCCACGAAGCGACCGGCCTGGCGTCATGGGCGGGCACGTTGGAACTTGATCCCCAAGGCAACATGGCGATGGCGGAGTCGCGGCATCCGATCACGCGGATGGGGATGGAGAATCTCGTTTCGGCAATCATCAGGCAATACGAAACGGAGATGAAATACGGTGAGACCGAAGTGAAATATTACCCGGATGCGAAGCTCGACGAGCGACCGGTCCTTGTGATCGAAAGCCGACATCCGGTGCCGCGACGCGTCTTCAAGTGGCATGTCACACGGCTTTGGATCGACAAAGAAACGTACCTTCCGGTCCGTGTGCAGCAGTACGGGTTCCCGCAGGTCCAAGGCGGCAAGCCGGTGCTCGTAGAGGACTACGCCTACACGAAGATTCGCACGGATGTCCGCCTCACCGATGCCGATTTCGACCGACGAAATCCCCAGTATCAATTTTGATTCGAGTGAATCGTGAGAGGTGAGCTGCCAAGTTTAGCCGCGACCGATAGGGAGCGTTCCGTTCTTGCCGAGCAGCGTGTGCCGTGGAGACGTTGACTTCGATTGCCGGCCTTCGAGACGCCGTCCGTGAAGCCCGTGATTCGCGGAAGTCGGTCGGTTTCGTCCCCACCATGGGGGCTTTGCATGAGGGCCATGTGAGCCTGATCCGAGCGGCCCGGCAGCGCTGTGATTTTGTGGTGGTTTCGATCTTTGTCAATCCGACGCAGTTCGGGCCGAACGAAGATTTCGATCGTTACCCGCGAACGTTTGAAGCGGACTCGGCCGCGTGTGAATCGACTGGCGCCGACCTGATTTTCGCACCGCAGCAAGAGGCGATCTATCCGGATGGCTTTGCGGCCGAGGTCCGCATTGGTGGCGTGACGGAAGTGCTGGAAGGAGAGAAGCGCCCGGGCCATTTTAACGGCGTGACGACGGTGGTGCTGAAGCTGTTTCAGATCGTGCTGCCCGATATTGCGTTCTTCGGGCAGAAGGATTTTCAGCAGCAGTTGGTCATCCGCAAAATGTGTCGCGATCTCAACGTGCCGGTCGAGATCAATACCTGCGAAACGGTTCGCGAAGCCGACGGTCTGGCGCTGAGCAGTCGGAATCGCTACCTGAGCGATGCGGACCGGCAGCGTGCGTTGGCGTTATCGAAAGCCTTATTCGCCGCCCGCGATGAGCTGCGCAGTGGGGCGACCGATCTTCACACGGCGGAATCGTCCATGCGAGAGCAAATTGGTCGCGACCCTGGTATTGAGATCGATTACTGTGTGCTCCGAAACGCGAGGACGTTGAAAGTCCCCGCATCGACGGCGGAACCGCTCGTCTTGCTCGGGGCGATCCGCATCGGGCAGGTGAGACTGATCGACAACGTGTTGGTGGATGAACTGCGCTGATAATTGGAACGAACAACAAGCCGCGCACGAAGTAAGCGGATCAAGCGTGACGATCCAATTCATCCGCTTACTTCGTGCGCGGCTTGTTCGTGGAATTTATTGATGATTGTGATTAATCGCTGATTTCTGGAAGCCGGAGGGAGTCTGCCGATGCGTCAGGTGTTGTTGCGAATCCATGCCGATTCGTTTTTCTCGTTCGAGCCGATCGATGGTGTCGCCGCAGTGGGGCTGATCGTCGTGTTGGCGGCGTGGTGCGTCTACGGGGCGTTCCTGCTTTGGCAGGTGCGTCGCGAAGCCGCTCTCAAGAATGGGACCGTCGACTGGGTTTTCCCGGCGGCGATGTGGGGCGGCATTGCGCTGGCGATCCTTGCCCTTCCAGCCGTGGTCACCTCGACGGCGATCGGCAGCAACTTGTCGGGGGGCATTCCCATCTATGGTTACGGCTTGATGGTCTTTCTCGGGTTCGTGACCGGCACCGTGCTGGCAGCCCGGCGCGCCCGATCGGTGGGTATCGATCCCGAACTGATTTGGGATTTGGTGATCGTGGTCTTTGCCGCGGGGATCGGCGGAGCTCGGCTGTTCTTTCTGATTCAATACTGGCCGACTGTGATGGCGGACAAGACCTCGATCGGCGAGATGGTGTTTGCGGCGATTAACCTTTCGGATGGCGGGCTCGTCCTTTACGGGGGCGTGCTGATGGTTTTGGTGGCCGGGACGATTTTCGCGTTCAAACGCAAGGTTGAGCCGCTGCTGCTGGCGGATATTGTGTTCCCGTCCTTTTTCATCGGGCTGGCGTTCGGGCGGATGGGGTGCCTGCTCAACGGTTGCTGCTTCGGCGATCGCTGCGAGCTGCCATGGGGAATTCAGTTCCCTGAAGGGAGCGTGCCTTACGGCATCTTGCTGATGCGCGGCTTCATCGACCCGGCGGCCGAAGCGACCTTCGCGCTGCATCCGACGCAAATCTACAGTTCACTCAACGCGGCGATTTTGGCTGCGGTCTCGATTTCGTTGTTTCGTCTGAGGCCCCCGGCCGGATCGGTTTCGGCGTTCGCTTTGATGTCGTATCCAATGACCCGTTTCCTGCTTGAACTCGTTCGGGGCGATGAGATGGGGCAGCTCGGGACCGGTTTCACGATTTCGCAGTTCGTCAGCTTTGGCGTGGTGCTGACCGGTGTAGCGCTGTCCGTCTATTTGTTCGTCCGAACGCGAAGCCGACCAATCGCCCCCGCGATTTGATTTGAGTCACACCCCATCGCCGTCTCGGTCTTGCGAATGAATGAAGTGCATTCGGACCTAACTGACGGAGAGCGAGCGGTTTTCGGGCCGGAAGGTGAAGGCCTTGCTGGCGTGTCGGGCTATTGATTGTTGGGCTTGTGTGAGAAATTGACTGTCGGTGCGTCGTCCCGTTCGGGCCGATTTCCGGATTTGTTTCCCAAAGGCCTTCCGATCTGTGAAGATTTCGGGAACGAACGCATCTTTTGACGCGTCTAACCTGCAACTCCCGTGAATAGTACCGACCGAGAGCTCATCAAAGAGACATTGGACGGTCATGGCGAGGCCTTCGGCCACTTGGTCGAACGCCACCAGGATCGCGTCTTCAATGTCCTTGTGCGCTTTCTCGGATCGATCGACGATGCGCGGGACGTCACTCAGGACGCTTTCATTCACGCCTACCAAAAACTTGATACATTCCGCGGCAAGTCGGCATTTTCGACGTGGCTGCACCGCATCGCCATGAATGCGGCGATCAGCCGATGTCGAAAACGACGCTTGGAGAGTGGGTCGATCGATGCCGCTCGAGAGTCGGCCGGCATCGAGCCGGTTGATCAACGGTCAGACACGTTTCCCTCCCATTCGCTCGAGATGGCGGAACGACGGGAACTGGTCTGGAAAGCGATTGACGAATTATCCGATGAATTTCGGGCGGTGATCGTTCTGAAAGAAATCGACGGACTCAAGTACGACGAAATAGCGGAAGTGGTGGAGGTGCCGATCGGCACGGTTCGTAGCAGAATCCATCGCGGCCGCGCCGAGTTGCGAGAAAAATTACGCGTGATCTTTGAGGCGGAATGTTCGCCGCAGTCGATCACACCGCAGACGCCGGCGGTCGCCAATGTGGCTGATACGCGAAATGAAGGGTGACGAACCGTGACCGAGAAGAGGTGGTCCGCCACCAAACCGGACAGTTGTGACTACATTTATTCTGTTTGACTGAATCTATTCCGAACGAAAGAGCCGATCGCGGCAGCGTTGATGTGAGATGAGTGAAACACTGCGACAATCCGAATTGCTGTCCGCCTACCTTGATGGGGAGGTAACGGACGCGGAGCGCGCCGAGGTTGAGCGGATGCTGGAGGCGTCGCCGCAAATGCGGGCGGAACTGGACGAACTCGGACGGATCGGAACAATTCTGCGAGAATCGCCCCGTCAGCGGGCACCCGAAGGGCTCCGCACGGCAATTCATCAGCGAATGACCGAACGGCAAGGTAAGAAACACAGGACCGGATTCCGCACCACTTCGCCCTCGGGGCGACGTGTCTCGTGGGGCGCGGTCGGTGGCGTTATCGGGGGGCTGTTGGCGATCTGTCTGGCCATCACGATATTCGTGCCTGGTCAGCCCTACTCAGCGAGCCAGACCTCAATCACTGACCTGCGGTCGGAATCGGATCGACTGCCTGAAGCAGCGAGGGACTTCAGCGCCGAACCCGCGGCGGCCCCCGCGTTTGATTCGGTTGAGGGTCTCGATGACCGGGCCTCCGAGCGACGATCGTTACCGGCGCCTTCCGCGTTCGGAGAAATTTCGGTCGACGAGCTTGTGGCGGCTGCTCCCGCTCGGGACGACGTGGAGGAAGCGGCGGCCCGCATGCGGGCGATGTCGGCTCGCAGTGATTTCGGTACGCCCGCGGAAGTCGGCGTGACATCGTCGCACCTCGAATCAGACGGAGACGATCTGCGGATCGTTTACGTGACCGTCCTTGATGTCGACAAGGCGGTCGACACATTCCAGACATTGCTGCTGCGGAACTCGGTTCCGCTTTCTCAGCCCGTTTCGACGGGCCTTGGCAGAAGTGCCCGCGACGGGTTGGCTGTCGATCTATCCCGCTCGAACGTTCGGGATGCTCGTCGCCAGTTGGCGGTGTTTGTGGAATCGACCGAAGACCGCGTGGCGGAAGCCGTTGACGATGCGGAACGCAACGACCTGTTCGTCGGGTGGGATTCTGCGGTTGCGACAGCCGAATCGGCGGAAGCCCCGACGCGGGAATTGGCTCTACGAGAGTTCGCCGAGAAGTCCCGCAACTTGAACATGGAATTAGAGCGAGCGGTCAATACCGCTCGTCCATCGGTCGCCCAGCCGTCCGCTGCTCAACAGTCGGTCGCTCAGCCGACCGAAGCGGGCGTGAAGTCGCAGGAACTCGTCGCCGATCAAAACGCCGAGAGTGCCGGGGCGGAACTGGGCAAACAGAAAAGCGGAAAAGATCGTCAGTCGGGACAATCGATCCGTCGCGAACAAAATTTAGACTTGGCTCGATCGCCCAATGGGCAACCCGAAGCGGGGCAGGCTCCGACGGCTCCGCAGCCCGCCGACGCCTTCTCGATAGAACCGGAGAGAGCGATAGCGTCTGATTCGCTTGAGGATCGCGGTGCGGTCGGTTCCGCCGTTGAGATTAAGCCGGGGATGAAGCCGGGGTTGAAGCCGGATCAGATGAAGCCGCTGCCCAGTCCAGTACTGCGAAATACGCAGCAATTGGTGATGATCGACGAGACGGAACTTCCCGCGCGGCGAAATATCGACCGGGGATCCCCGATGAACCGACAGCGCACAGACAAGCGCGAGCGATTGGCCGCGAGAGAGTTATTGAGGCATCGTGAAGAACTGTTCGCAGGAAGTTCCGACGATGCGGATCGGAAGACGTCTTTCAACTCGAATAAAGACCTCGCCGAGTCGGCTAAGAAAGAGTCCGCCGTCGCCGAAGTTAAGGGCGGAAGGCCGGTCGAGGCAGCCGACGAATCATCGAGCGGCTCGCACGCCGCGGCAAAGGAGCAGTCGCAGAACGATTCGTCCAAAGCTCGACCGATCCGCGTGCTTTTCGTGTTTGAAACCCCGACTGAAACGCCGCCGATCGCCGGCGAAGTGAAGGCCGAAGTGTCGAAGCAGCGGGCCGTCGAGGCTCAGTCGCCGACCGAAGCCGGAGTGAGTGACGAGAACAAGTAGTAGGCTCTCGGCACGCCTGCGTTCAGGAACGTTTCCAAGATTTCTGCACGATGGTCGCGTGCTTGGATCAGTGAGATCGCCGCGGACCAATCGGCCGGATGGGTGTAGGTGACGATACGGGTGTTGCTCAGTCCGAGTTTCGCTTCGAGCGCTTTGACCGCCGCGTCTTCAAACCCGATCTCATCGACGAGTCCGGCCTCGAGCGCCTGATTGGCGGTGTAGACCTGTCCGGTGGCGAGCTCTCGGACTTTCGCTTCGTCCAAGCCGGGGCGGTTGTCGACGATCACCTTGACGAACAGATCAAAGCTGTCATCGATGATCGCGTTCCACAACTCGACCTCCTCTTGCGTCAGTGGTCGCAGCGGATTGAGTGAGTCTTTGAATTTCCCGGTCTTGATCGCGTCGGCCTGCACGCCGATTTTCGAGCCCAGTTCGGTCATGTCGTACCGCGGAATAATGACGCCGATCGATCCCGTCCAGGTCGTCGGTTCGGCGAAAATGCGTCCCTGTTCGCCGATACCCATCGAGACGTAATAGCCGCCCGATGCGGCGAGCCGCTTCATGCTGACGTAAACCGGTTTGATCGCCGACAGCTCTTTGAGGGCATGATAAATCTGATGGCTGTCCGCGACGATTCCCCCGGGGCTGTCGACCGATAAGATCACGCCCTTGACCGCCGCGTCGTCTTTGGCTTTTTCGATCGAGTCAATGGTCTGCTCCGTGACGGGGGGCATGATCGTCCCGCCGATCTCGATCACGGCAATCTTGTCGTCAGAGTCCGCGTCTCCGTCGCGGAAGGACTCCTTCGGCTGCGAATTGAATTGAAAGTACTCTTCATATTGCGAGTACATGAACGCGTTCGCGCCGATCGAACAGATCAATAGCAACAGAAGTAGGCGGGCGGCCCACGACGACTTCCGTTTCTTACGCGGCGGCTTCGCGGGGCGACTGTCAGCGGTCGGAAGACTCGACATTGCAAATCCATGCTGTGTTGAGATTGAAGTGATCGAAGCCGCCGCAGACGTGTTGATGCGGCATCAGCATTCGTTTCGAATTGGACTGATGCATCCGACCGCGATGTAAACTGCGAAGTCTGGCGGCGATGCAGAAGTTTAGGCAAGCCTTGCGGGTCGTCACGATCGTCCGGGCCGTGCCGGTACTGCTTCCGGAAAGACAGTCAAATCCGTCACACCCGGAACAACCGGTACCCCCGTTGGCGTCGATACAGACTTCCGCGGGAGTGCATTATTCCTCCGATTCAGGCCGGTCGCAATGTTTGCGGTCACGGTCCCGACGGAGTTCCCCGCTCTCAACGGCAGCACCGCGTCGGCCTCGACCGGCCATCCTTAGGAGTAAACTCACAATGGGTCATGCTCGTCTGTTTCAATCGGTCATGTCACGACGCTGTGCGGCGGGGGTGTTGATCGCCGGAATCGTTTCGCCGGGGTTGGCCCCCGCGGGCGAACCGGTGCGGGCCGAGGCCCAATTGACGCTCCAGGAAGCGATTCAGCGAGAGCTGTCGGCAGTTGGAGGAACCCGCGACCGCGGCGAACGAATCCGACCGGCCGCATTCGTGCCGCCCGCTGCTCCGGCACCGGCGTCGCGAGTCGACGCGAAGACTACTTTTTCTCCTCCTCCGGCGCCGGCACCGGCGATGGGCGAGCCTCTGACTTTCGCTCCGATTCCGAAGGCTCCGAAGTCGAAAGTTGTCGCCTCGGCGGCTTCGGCAGAGAAGACCGTCGCGCCTTCGAAGAAGGTGGAACAAAGGAAGGTTGAAGAAACAAAAAGCCAATCGAATAAGGGAGTGCTCAGCCGACTGAGAGCAATGATCGCCCGGAGCAACCGTCGTAGCGGATCACCCGTCGCTCCGCCGACTCCGCCTGCAGTGAAGTCGCTGTCCGCGAAAGCTCGTCGGGCTCAACCGGCCTTCTCGATCGAGCCGAAATCGCCACTCGTGGAATCAAAGCCCGAGTTCGCCGTCGTGCCGCCCGCGCCTGCTCCGCAGCTTCCGGCACGTCCCGAACAGGTCCGACCGAACTCTCCTCTAGCAGAAGCGTACGCTAAGTCGACCCAAGGGGCGGCGAAAGCAAATGGCGCTGACGCCAACGTTCGTCGCACATCGTCGGCGACCCCGTTCCGCTCGGCGGGCGAGTCGACCGATCGAGACGCCGTCATCGCAGCCAATACTTATAGCTCGGCCTATGCCGACAAGTCGAAATCCAAGTCGCCGCAAGCCGAGGCGAAATCAAAGCCCGAAGTCGCCGAGGCCTCCGATCGGCCGGAGACGTCGAACAAACCTCGCCGAAGCGGTTTGATCGCAGCATTGAAACGCCGTTTCAGCCGCGACAACGGCGATGGTGAAGCTGATAAGAATCAGCCGCCCAAACCACCAGTCGTACGGTCGCTGCAGGGCGGCTCGCCGACGATGGTGGCTGAGCGGAAACCGGCATCGGCTCGCCCGGACGTTTCGAAATCGGTCAAGTCGCAAAATGACGTCCCGTCGCTCGACTTGCCGGCGATCGCGCAAGTCCCACCGGCACCGACTGCTGAATCGAATGACGATGCGGTGATGTTTGAACCTCTTGAAGTCGCCGTCATCGGACCAAAGACTCCGGCTGCGAAGAGCGACGAGGCTGCGGAAGCGAACCCGTTTGAATTGCTGGAGAATTCGACCGTAGCGACTGCCGAACCGAAGGAGACTTCCGCTTTTGCCCCGGTGGAGCCTGAAGCGGCGACCGTTGAAGCGAACCTGATCGTGGAGACACCGACAGAAATCCCGTCGTTCGAGTCGGACGGACTGACCCCGGAACGTCGAATCGAAACAACCGGCGAACTCGCGACTGTGACATCAACTCAAGAGATGTCACCTCAACAGAAGGTTCAAGTCTCCGCTCCTCAAGAGCTGTCACCGGAGCAGAAAGTCGCCAAGGAAACTCCGGAGGAGCGACGACGCCGGGCGATGCTGGCAAAGTTGGAGCAACGCAGCGACCTCGGCGGCTTCCAGGGCTTCTGCCCGGTCACCCTTCGTGACTCGCGAGACCTGACCGACGCCGACCCGACGTATGTCTCGATCTTCGAATCGAGGACCTACGAGTTCTCATCGGCCGAGGCGAAAGCCAAGTTCGATGCCGATCCGTCACGCTACGCTCCCGTCAACGGTGGTCACGATGTCGTCCTGACCGCCGCCGGTGAAATCGAGACCGAAGGCACGTTGCGGAACGCGGTCTGGTTTAAGGACCGGCTCTATCTGTTCCGCTCGACTTCATCGCTGGGCGAATTTAACAGCGACCCTACGAAGTTCCAGATGCCTTACTAATTCGAAACGTGAATTGGTGAATCGGAAAGCCCACGGGTTGCGACCCGTGGGCTTTTTGTATTTTCTCAACACCATGAGGTTGGGGTCGCAGCAGGACGCACGACGGCATCGGCCGCGATTAAGAGTTTCTTCCACCGGGGGAGACTAACGCGACCGACGAGCACACCCTCCGGGGCGCGGCGGATGCGGCTGAGCAGCCCGCCGTAGATTCGCATCATTGCCTTGAGGACCGGTCGCCCGGCCGGGTCGAGATGAGCGAACAGGTCGCCCGCCCGGCTGTAATACTCGGCCGCTCGATCGGTTTCAAATTTCATCAATCGATTGAAGTCGTCACTCGACGTGCCGTCGGCGATTGATTCGACCGTTACGCCGAACCGCTTGAAATCTTCGCGGGGAATGTACGCGCGACCCGACAACGCATCTTCTCGTAAATCGCGCAAGATATTGGTGAGTTGAAAGGCGAGGCCGCAGTCAATCGCCCGTGCCTTTGCGTCGTCCGTGTGATCGAAGCCCCAGATATGAATGCAGCACAAGCCGACCGCCCCGGCCACGTGATAACAGTAACGTTCGAGATCGGCGAACGTGTCGATGGGCGTCGGATCGAGATCGGAGGCCACGCCGGTCAAAACGTCGAACAGCAGTTCCGTCGGAATATCGCGCAGCCGCACGACGTCGGCCAACGCCGGCAATACCGGATGCCGAGCTGCTTCGCCGGCGAGTGCGGCTTCGACGTCACTTCGCCAACTGTAAAGTTCAATGCGTCGAATCGCGACCGACTTCGCCTCGTCATCCGCAATGTCATCGCACACCCGCATATAGGCATACAGCGCACACATCTCGCGACGACTGACGGCCGGTAGCGGGAGAAACGAGTAGTAGAAATTGCCGGCCCGACTGCGCGTCAATCGACTGCAATAGCGATAAGACTCGGCGAGCGCTCGGTCGATACTCATTTCGAGGGTCGTCTCCGCGACCACAGCACGCGGCGCGAGATCACCGACATCGCCAACCGGGCCGCTTCCCACTTCGAGATTTTGGGTCGCACGTCCCACACGCGGTAGTCGATCGCCTCGATCCGATCGCACATCGCCAGTCCGCCCCGGGCGAACAGTTCGATATCGACGCGAAACCGACCTCGCAACCGATCGACGAGCGGCAAGCCGGCGACAAGGAAGCGGTGAGCCCGATCAACTTCGAATCGCATCAGTTCGATGAACGGCTCATTCGTCCGCCGCTCGGCGAAATCCTCATCGGAATAACCGAATCGCCGGCGGTCTTCGGCGGGCAGATAGCACCGACCGATATCCGCGTCCCGCGCGACGTCCTGCCAGAAATTGACGAGTTGCAGTCCCGTGCAGATCGAGTCGGAAAGTTCGGCGTTTGCTTCGTCATACGAGTCGATCAAATACAGCACGAGTCGCCCGACCGGATCGGCACTGCGGCGGCAATAGTCGTGCAATTCGTCGAACGTTTGATAGGTGGCGGTC
The DNA here is from genome assembly GCF_007744515.1 of Stratiformator vulcanicus. Taxonomy (NCBI): domain Bacteria; kingdom Pseudomonadati; phylum Planctomycetota; class Planctomycetia; order Planctomycetales; family Planctomycetaceae; genus Stratiformator; species Stratiformator vulcanicus. The sequence continues at coordinate 3,486,087 of NZ_CP036268.1, read as the reverse complement.
GTCTGATCCTGTCGGAAGGCGGAGATCAACTCGGCAAATGGTTCCCGCGGGATGCCGAATTCTTGAACCGTTCGCTGCAGGGCGACGAACACCGGATGCCGGGTTTCGCTATCGTACATCGCGTCGAGTTCGCCTTCCCACCAGTCGAGCAGCCGGAGCGACTCTTCGGTCCCTTCGACCTCATCACCGAGATCGTCCGCCCACCGACAATAGGCGTAAACGTTGAAGAAGTGCTGCCGGAGCTTCTTGGGCAAAAGCAGCGACGCCATCGGGAAATTTTCGTAATGCGATCGCGCCAACGTTCGCGTATAGGCTTCGGCTTCTTCCCGCGACGGCTTGACCTGATCCGACTCCGGACCCCAAGCGGCGAGGTGAGGGGTGAAGGTCGAATTGGCGACGAGGGTCGGGGAAGTGGTCACAAATTCCACCGTATTCGACTCGGGAAACATTCCACAATCGAGTATCCCCGACTTGGTTTTGCCGGATCAATTTTTCAATCGCAATTTCAGAATAGGAGTGGCCCGGACACCGTCCGGGTCGCATCGCGACAAGAGTATTCAGCTGCAAATTCGCAGAGGAACGTGGCCGGAATCGTTTTCTGAGGTCAGTAGCTGAATGCTCTTGCGGCTGCGCCGCCCGGACGATGTCCGGGCCACACACATTACTTACTCGCCATATCGCTATTATGACGGGTCACTCGCGAATTCGATATTGCCCGGCTTGAGGTCGGAGAGAAAGATACCGAATCGCGACTCGAACTCGCGCGCGAATTGGACATTTGCGGGTGGCCCGGTTCCTACAGAACCGGGCGGCGCAGCCGCAAGAGGTCTGGGAACCGACTCCAAAGTCGTTGTCGGCGCTGGATTGTCAACACCGCCCCAAGACCTCTTGTCGCTTCGCGACCCGGACCTGTAGGGTCCGGGCCACCCATGTTTTTCGAGTTCTCGATCCCGTCCTGACCATAACCAAGCCGAGAGAGGCGTGTTATTTTCCTGCTGGCGGAATAGGATTCCATCCTTGCTAACGGCTCCGCGTAAAGGCGATCGATCAGAGGAGGTTCTGCCATGAGTAGCGGCTACTCCGCCGACGTCCGGCTTTCACTGACAATCGAGGACCGGGAAATTTTGCTTGCCCAGATCGCGCCTGATCGGATCGTACTGCGTGAGGCGACCGTGATCGAACCTGGACGCGGTGAAGTTCACATGGAGGTTGACGGTCGAATGCATTCGTTGTCGGAGAGCCTCCCCGACGGCGCCAGTGCGGACGATATCGGAGTCGATATCCGGCTTCACGACTTGATCCAAAGCGACGACGTGACAGCCGTCGCTTGACTGAAATAACTGACACCCGCTCGCCCTCTCGTTCAATCACCCGCCTCCCCAATGCCTCTCCCCCGTGTTGCGATCGTCGGCCGTCCGAATGTCGGCAAGAGTTCGATCTTTAACTGGCTGGCCGGCCGGTTGATTTCGATCGTTGATCCGACCGCGGGAGTCACGCGCGATCGCTTGACTTACATCTGTCGGGAGAAGGGCCGCTACTTTGAGATCGTCGACACCGGCGGTATCGGGATTATCGACAGTGACGAACTAGAAGCCGATATCGAAAAGCAGATTCGCTACGGCATCGAACAGGCCGATGTGATCCTGTTCGTGGTCGATGCGCGGACGGGAAAATTGCCGCACGACGATGAAGTCGCGAAGCTGCTGCGCGGTCGCGACATCCCGAAAATTCTCGTGATCAATAAATGCGATTCGGCGAAATACGCGATGGAACAGGCCGAGTTCCTCGGTTTGGCCGATGCACCGGTCGTGCTGACGAGCGTCAAAGGTAACGAGAATCGCAGTGGCCTGTTCGCGGCGATCGTCAAGGCGTTGCCCCCGGCGGCCGAGGATGAAGCGACTTTCGGCGAAGCCCAGATTACCGAGCCGGAGATGAAGCTCGCGATCGTGGGACGCCGCAACGTTGGTAAGAGCACGTTCATCAACGCGATCGCCGAAGAAGAACGCGTCATCGTGAGCGAGGTCGCCGGCACCACCCGCGACAGCATTGATGTGCGGTTCGAAGGCGACGGCCGGTCGTTCATTGCGATCGATACCCCCGGCGTGCGGCGCAAAAAGAGCCTCGAGGGCGACATCGAGTTCTACAGCCTCGTCCGCGCCCAAAAGAGCATTCGCCGGGCCGACGTCGTGCTGATGTTTCTCAGCGCGACCGAGACCATTTCAAAGGTCGACAAGAATCTGATCGAAGAGATCGGCCGGTACTACAAGCCTTGCATCTTCGTGATCAATAAGTGGGACTTGGGAACCGGCGAGGAAATGACGACCGAGAAGTGGACGGCTTACATCGGTCGCACCTTCCCGACCCTGTCGTTCATGCCGGTTGCGTTTGTGACGGCTCAGGAGGGCCGCAATGTTCGGCCGGTGATTAATCTCGCCCAGTCGATCTTCAAGCAGGCGCGGGTGCGGGTCTCGACGGGAAAACTCAATTCGATCGTCCGCGATGCGATCGACCGCCAGCCTCCGCCGATGAAAAAGAATCGGCGCCCCAAAATTTTCTTCGCGACGCAGGTTTCGACCGAGCCGCCCACTATCGTGCTCAAGTGCAATGATCCGAAATTGTTCACCGACAGTTGGACGCGTTACTTGATGGGGAAACTTCGCGATGCATTCCCGTTCGATGAGGTGCCGGTCAAGCTGATTCTCCGAGCCCGTGACGCCGAGCAATCGGAGGAGAAGTACTCCACGGATCGCGGCAACGCCGCCCGCCCGGTCAAGAGTCGTCGCTCCCCCACGACGCGACCCTCGCCGAAGCGAAGATAAATTTCATCCCCGTTTAGCCGCGACCGATTGGGAGCGCGCTTCCTGTCGGTCGCGGCTAAACGTGCGGCGACAACGCGCGTTCGACGCTTGCGATTTCATCGATCGAAATCGGGTCGGCGTCATCCTCTGCGGTGGAGATGATCGCCAAACGCCCGTGTTCGCTACGGCGGGCGTCGGGGTATCCGGTCACGTAGGAGCCATCGCAACGAGTCACGCGAACCTCGTGAGTTTCATCGATTTCGCCGAGTTGCTCTTCCACCAATGCCGGGAATCGGCCCCACGCCCACTTCCACAAGGTGCCCCGAGGGTCGACGCGACCGGCAAGATTGGTCCATTCCGCCTCCGCCTTGACCAACTCGGTTCGCGATGCCGATCGGCACCAGGGGGCGAGTGTTTCATCGATCCACTGCCGTCGCGACGCGGCCAGTTCGAGGAATGACGCCGGAAGCTCCGCTTTGCTGCTGTCGAGATTGTTGCCGTCCGGCGAGGTTACTCCGCCGTGATGAGCGTCCATTTCGGATCAATGCCCGCTGTTGGGTTTGATTGAGGTGGCGAGGCCCCGGTCAAGATTCGTTTCCGAACCGATCCCGAAGTTACTGGGAAATCTGATTCGGACGCGATATCATATTGACATGTTGATGGGTGGATTTCATCCCGCCGGAATTTCCGGATGTGTGAGTGATTTGCCTTTGTTCTTTGTCAGTTCGAAAAGGTCGTGTCGGGAGTCCCGAGGATGAGTGCCGCATTATTTGTTGAAACAGAACAGCGGGTCGACACTGAAATCGATGCGATCGAAGAAATGCGCCTGCGAACTTGGGCGCGGAAGAACTTCGTCGAGTCCGCGGAGCGCGACACGGAGTGGCACCCGGTCATCCTCGACGAGATGGCGCAAATGGATCGCGAGCTGCAGGGCGTCTGACGATCTTTGCGACCCTTCAAACCTTTGCGACGCCTCAAACGAAGAACAGCCCGTGCTTTGGCACGGGCTGTTGAGTCTTCGAATTCGGCTCTGTGGTCGACGCTCATAGAGCGAATACCCATAAGTGTAACGGGTACAGGCGGCGATCCTTGCGAATACGCAGGCGTTGTGCGTCTGATAGCCGCCACAGATAGCAGGAAACTGCTCTTAGTTGCGACGTGCGGCGTCGAACTTCGAATCGTTCACGGCCGACTGCGTCGGTCGCGTGGCCCCGGCCGAGGTTGTCGGCTTGGCGGTCCAGTTTTGGGTCAGCCAGTAGGGGTATTCAGTGCGGACGCTGCCGCCGAGATCCTTCAGCACGCCGCCGAGAATTCGGGGCGAAATGCCGCGGTTCGGGACGACACGTTGCAGCACGAATCGGCGATTCGACGGGATGTAGGCGAAGAATTTGCCGTTGCCGATTTCGTCGTTGCGAGCGAGCAGCCGCAGCAAGGCGGTATTCGGCACGTCGGTCGAGGACTTCGGCAATTCATCGAGCCACGCCATGACCCACAGGCTCTCGCCGTTCTTGCTCAGAACGGCCGACATCGTCAGATCCCATTCTTGCTCTTCGTATTTCGTCTTGAAGCGAAAGTCATAGCGGGACTCCGCCTTTTCCGGCTGCAGGCCGAGGCTCGTGAGCGCCTGGCCCAGCGAGTCTTCGGTCAGTGGGCCGGCGACATCCTGGGCGGCGGCCATGTTCGAGACGCCCAGCCAAGCCGCGACCAAGGCCGTCAGAATGACCGAGTATCGGGTCGTGCAATCAGTTAGGGACATCATCGACGCTCCTTCGTCCAATCCGGGCCGGCTCGGAAAATCCTTTTCCGAACGATCAGGCCGGTCCGGCCTCTGGGAATAGGTGTTTCAGACAGATTTGCGACCACGTTTCAAGGCGGTCAAATTCCCGCGCGAGCATCGCGGGCGATACAAACCCTACATCTGTCATCGTCGACTCGAGTGGTCGAACTTTTGGCTCTTTCACCTGAAAAAGGTGAACAACGCCCAAATGGACCTTTCCGACCGGCGTCTCGTCGTCGTTGATCAGTCCGACGATCTGCTCTGAATGGTCGGCGGGGTATTCCACTTCCTCAGTCAGTTCGCGCGCTAAGCCTGTTTTGTACGGGTCCTGTCCCCCGGCGGCGTCCTCTTTTGAGATGTGTCCGCCGACCCCGATTGACCGCTTCGCTTTGAGCCGGGCCTCTCCGACCCCCGAACCGCGCGTATATTGAAAGACCGTGTCGCCACACATGAAGATGCAATAGGGGATGAGCTGCTTGTAGCTGGGATCCTCTTCCGCTTCCGATCGCGGCAGGAACCGCATCATCGCCGGATCGAGCAGCGTCTTCAGGTAAGGACGCATCTCGGGATTGAAGCCCTGAAAGTATCCCACTTCGTGGAATAGCAACGTCGGCACGACCAGAACGTGCTCTTCTTCACTCGCACTCATCCCCGCACTCTTTCTATTTTTCAAAGCCCACGCGTTGCAACGCGTGGGCTTTTCAATATCACGATTTTCCAAGTAGCTCGTCGACGGCGGCGCCGATGTCGTCGGCCCGCATCAGCGTTTCGCCCACGAGGATCGCCCCGCAACCGGCCTCTTGCAGTCGCCGAACTTCATTGTGCGTGCGAATTCCGCTTTCGCTCACGAGCAGTGTTCCCTCGGGGAGTTTCGATGCCAGCGCGATCGAATGCTCCAAGTCGGTCACGAACGTTCGCAGGTCGCGGTTGTTGATGCCGACCAGCGGTGCATCGAGAGCCAGTACTCGGTCGAGGTTCTCGAGATCATACAGTTCGACCAATGCGTGCATCCCGAGTTCGCAAATCGTCTCATAGAGCGATCGCAACGCGTCGTCAGTGAGACACTCGGCGATCAGCAGCACGGCATCGGCTCCGGCCGCCCGCGCTTCGACGACCTGATACCGGTCGAGCACAAAGTCTTTTCGCAGCACGGGGACCTCGACCGCTTTCCGCACCGCCTTCAGAAAATCGAGATGTCCCTGAAAGAAGGTCTCATCGGTCAGCACGCTGATGCACGAGGCCCCGTGCTCGGCGTATGTCGAAGCGATGGCCACCGGGTCAAAGTCTTCGCGAATCAACCCGGCCGATGGCGACGCCTTCTTCACTTCAGCGATCAGGCCGATCGTGGGAGCCGATTGCAGGGATGCGAGAAAATCTCGGGGAGCGGGTGCGTCTCGCAGCACGGCTTCCAGCTCCGCTATTGGCCGCGCTGCTCGGGCGGAGGCAATTTCCTCCCGCTTTTTCCGGACGATGTCGTCGAGGATGGTGTTCACGGGCTGAGGTCGATCTGCAGGGTTGCGGTGCCCGCGTACGATATCGCGAACCGGGGACAGGGCCAAAGCAGTCGGATCGGTTTCCGCAGGGGCCAAGTTCGACCTAAGCTTGATCCCGCTTCTCAATCTCACTTGGCCGCCAGAACTTGCATTTGAATGCCCGACCTCGAGACGATCAATTCGGCCGAAACAATCGCGTTGCTGGGCGTCGTCGCGCTGGTCGGCTGGAGCGGTTACGTCTGGTGGGGCTTCGGGCTTAGATTGGGCCGTGGCAAACCCGCCCTGCCCCGGCGGGGTGGTCCGCGGGGGGCAGTCCATCCGTTTCCGCTGGTGCTCGTTTCCCTGTGGTGGCTGTTCACGGTCGCGGCCCTCATTGCCGGTGGACTCGAACTGACATCGCCGCCCGATCCCGAAGCGGTCATCGATCCCCGAGCGACCACGATACTGAGTCTGGGCGTCGGTGGGTTGCTGCTGGGGGCAATTGTTTCGACCAGTGACCTTCGCGGAGTCGGACTTCGATTCGGCCCGCTCGACGCCCGCCGCATCGGCGTTGAATTCAATTACGCATTAAAGACGTTTGCGGCCACCGTTCTGCCGACGGCGATCCTGCTGATCGTGATGTCGCCTTGGCGCACGACAGAAACTCAACACCCGTACTTCGAAATTTTGACCAATGGGTCACCTGAGCTGCGTTTCTACGTGGCGTTTTCCGTCTTGATCGGCGCACCGTTGCTCGAGGAACTGATCTTTCGTGTCACAATGCAGCGGTGGATCGGCAGGCTTCTGTCGCTATTCGATATCACCGCGGCCCCGGCGACGTGGTCCATCGTGCTGACCGCCGCTCTGTTCGCGGCCGTGCATGGCATGCACGATGCCATACCCCTGATGCCGCTGGCACTTGCCCTTGGTTGGCTTTACGAACAGCGCAACAGCGTGATCTCTATCATGCTTGTGCATTCCGTTTTCAACGCGACATTCCTGGCGCTGGCACTGCTCGGTGCGTGATTCGCTCTCACCGTTTAGCCGCGACCGCGAGGGAGCGCGCTTCCTCGCGGTCGCGGCTAAACGCGATGCCGTGGTGGAAGGCATCGGCGACGATTGGTAATCTCCGCGGTCGATCCCCTGCCTTACGTTGTCGAAGCCGCCATGGATTTCCCGCCCGTCGAAGAACAGCTCGCCGTCATCCGCCGGGGGATCGAGAAGATCGTCCCCGAGCAGGAGCTGGCCAAAAAGCTCGAAGAGAGTCGCAAGACGGGAACACCGCTGCGCATTAAATACGGCATCGATCCCACCGGCGTCGACCTGCACCTCGGCCATACCGTGCCGATGCGGAAGATGAGTCAGTTTCAGGAATTGGGGCATCAGGCGGTCATTATCATCGGGAACTACACCGCCCTCGTGGGCGATCCCAGCGGGCGTGACGAGGCCCGCGCGAAGCGGCTTACTGCCGACGATGTCGAACGCAACGCCCAAGACTACCTGGAGCAGGTCGCCAAGGTCATCGATATCGACAAAGCCGAGGTCCATCGCAACGGCGACTGGTTCGGCGAGATGAGTTTCGCGGACATCCTCAATCTCACCAGCAAGGTCACCGTCGCGCAGTTACTCACGCGGGACGACTTCGCCAAGCGGATGAAGGCCGAGTCGCCGATCTTTTTGCACGAGTGCCTCTACCCGATCATGCAGGCATGGGACTCCGTGATGATTCACGCCGACATCGAACTCGGCGGGACGGAGCAGCTCTACAGCTTCATGCTCGCCCGTGACCTGCAAAAGGATGCGGGCAAGCCGGAGCAGATCGGGGTGATGTCGCCGATTCTCGTCGGGATCGACGGCGTCCGGCGGATGGGCAAGAGCCTCGGCAACTACATCGGATTCGCCGAGCCGCCGTACGAGCAGATGAAGAAGTTCATGCAAGTCCCCGATGAGTGCATGAAGCCCTACTTCGAACTGTTGACGCAGGTCCCGCTCGCCGAGGTTGAACAGTTGTTGGCCGGGCATCCGAAGGAGGCCAAGCTGACACTCGCGAAGACCGTCATAGGCGAATACCACGGAGCCGATGCCGCCGAGGAAGCCGCCGAACGTTGGACTCGTGAAATCTCCAAAGGGGCTCTTCCCGAAGACATCCCCGAGTCGGAGCTCTCTTCGGATCAGCTTCAGGACGGGGGCCTACCTGCGGCGAAGCTATTGACCGAGTTGTCGCTCGTCGCGAGCGGCGGTGAGGCCCGTAGGCTGATCGCGCAGGGCGGGGCGAAGGTCGGCGAAGACAAACGCGTGATCGGCTCGCACGACGAGATCGTCCCGCTCACGGACGGCGAACTGATCTGGGCCGGTAAGAAAAAAGTCAAACGGGTCCGGCTGACATGAGCGTTCCCGGCTCGCGGACACTGTCGGTGATCTGCCCGCTCCTTGTAGCGGCGACGGTCTTCGTGGTGTTTCTACCGACGCTCGAAAACGATTTCGTCCGCTTTGACGACGAGAAAAACTTTCTCACGAACTCGCGCTGGCGGGGCTTCACCGCCGAGAGCCTCGGGTGGATGTGGAGCCAGCCGCACTTGGGGCATTACCACCCACTGACGTGGATGTCGTTGGCGCTCGACGACGCAATCTGGGGTCCCGAAGAGGGCGAAGCGCAACGTCCCAATCCCGACGCTTTTCACTTCACCAACAACCTCCTGCACGCGTGGAATGCCGCAGCGGTCTGCCTGCTGGCCGTGGCCCTAATCCGCCGCACGCCGGAAAAAATCGCGGAGATCGACGGCCGCTGTCTCTGGCTCGGCGCGGCGTTGGCAGCTGTGCTGTATGGCGTCCACCCGCAGCGGGTCGAGTCGGTCGCGTGGGCGACCGAACGGCGTGATGTGCTTTCGGCGGCGTTCCTCATCCCCGCAGTGATCACGTACCTTCGCTATTGCGATCGGACGTCCCGCCGATGGCTGTGGTACGCGGCAACGCTCGCACTGACGCTCCTATCGCTACTGTCGAAGGCATGGGGCATCACCTTTCCGGCGATCCTGCTGATCCTCGACGTCTGGCCCCTCCGACGCATCGGTTTCGGCCGCGACTTCCGTTGGAACGATTGGCAACGGTCGGTCGTTGAGAAGATTCCGTTCGGCGTCGCGTCGCTTGTCTTCGCGGCGTTTGCCGCCGACGCTCAAGAGGTCGAAGGGGCCTGGATCTCATTCGACAACTATCCGCTGACCGAGCGACTGGCCAACGCGTCCTTGGCGTTGTGCTGGTATGTTTTGAAGACGCTCGTACCGACGGGCCTGCACGCGGCCGTGATGCAGCCGACCGGCGCGAGCTTCCTCCAATGGCCTTATTGGGCATGCGGCGGTGCGGTCGCTTCGATGGGTGTTCTTGCGGTCTGGCTCAGGAAGCGTCGCCCGGCCGTCTCGGTCACAGCTCTGGCAACGCTCGTCCTGCTCTCGCCGGTATTGGGGCTGTCACAATCGGGCTTTCAGCTTGCAGCCGATCGCTACACGTACCTGGCGATCATTCCCTTTGTGGTGATCGCAGCGGGTTGCCTCGCGTGGCTGTTGCAACGTTCGGTGCCGACCCGCGTTGTTGCGTCAGTCGGGGCGGTCGCGATCGGTGCGGCCTACATCACACTCACGCTTAATCAGATCCCGATTTGGGAAAACGAGATCACGCTCTGGTCGCGAGCCGTCGCCGTCGAGCCGAAAAACACTTTCGCCAATTTCGCACTCGGCGTGGAGTACTCCAAACGCCGGCAGCTTGACGACGCGGTCGAGTACCTGCGTGTCGCCCTCGAATCGGCGAAAGCGGGGAACTTCGAGCAGTTTGAGCAGCTTTCGGCAGATGAAATTCGTGAGATTACCGCGTACCAAAGCAAGCGGGCGGCCGAAGCCCGCCTCGCCGCTTCGCTCAAGTCCATCGAAGAGAATCCGAATGACCCCGAGCCGGTCCTCGATCTTGTCGCATTAGTGCGGCGGCAGAACATTTCGGTTCTGGAGCACGTGGAGAACGCGGTCCGCCGGATGCCGGAGAACGGGCAGATGCGGACTGCGCTGGGCGTAGAACAGGTCCGCGTCGGCAAATTCGAAGAGGCACTGGCGACGTTCAAGAAAGCGGAGCAACTCGGCGGCACCGGCGAGGACTTCTACCTCTTCCGCGGCGAGGCGCTGACCTCGCTCGGCCGGTTCGACGCGGCGATCGCGACGTTCCGACAGGCACTAGAACTCGACCCGAAATCGACCACGGCACTGACGCAGCTGGGGCGGGTGCTGTACGCCGCGAAAAGAAGCCGCGACGCCCTGCCGTTCCTGACCCGCGCGGTCGAACTCGATCCGTCCGACGCCCCGGCCCGCTTCATTCTCGCGCTGGTCCTGATCGACACGGGACAGCTGAGAGCCGCTGTTAACCAGCTACAAAAGACGATCGAAACAGCCGGCAACTCCGACATCGGCCGAAGGGCCGCCGCGAAGCTCCAGGAACTGTCCTTGAGGATGCGTTGAAAATTCCGTCGCTTCGCCCGACCCTTTGCGTCACCAGAGAACCTTCAACGAGAAAAGCACGATGCCTCAGGGATTTGCCATTGTCGGCTGCGGGATGATCGCGGAGTTTCACGCCGCAGCGATCGCCGAACTTCGCGGCGCGAAGCTCGTCGCCTGCATGAGCAGCCGCAAGGCATCGGCCGATAAGTTCGCCGAGAAGCACGGCTGCAAGAGCTATACGTCGCTCAGCGAGATGCTCGACGATCCCGAAGTGACGATCGTCAACATCTGCACGCCGAGCGGTGCTCACATGGAGCCGGCCCTTGCGGCCGCCAAGGCGGGCAAGCACGTTGTGGTCGAGAAGCCGCTGGAGATCACGCTCAAACGCTGCGACAAGATTATCGATGCCTGCGAAGCCGCGGGCGTGCGGCTCTGCACGATCTTCCCCAGCCGGTTCGGCGGCGCGAATCAGGAGCTGAAGAAAGCCGTCGAATCGGGCCGCTTCGGGCGACTGACGCTCGGCGACACCTTCGTGAAGTGGTGGCGGAGTCAGGAGTATTACGACAGCGGCGGCTGGCGCGGCACGTGGGAACTCGATGGCGGCGGGGCCTATATGAATCAGGCGATCCACAACGTCGACCTGATCTATTGGATGATGGGGGACGTCGCCGAGGTCAGTGCCGTGACGGCGACACTCGCCCACGAGCGGATCGAGGTCGAAGACGTCGGTGTCGCCGCTTTGAAGTTCGCCAATGGCGCGGTCGGCACGATCACCGCCACGACCAGTGCCTTTCCCGGGCTGCTCAAGAAGACCGAGATTCACGGCACCGAGGGCTCCGCGATCGTCGAGCAGGACGAAATCCTGATGTGGGACTTCGCTAAGAAGGATCGCCGCGATGCCTCGATCAAAAAGAAGTTCGGCGGCGCCGGCGAAACGTCGGGCGGTGCCGCGGATCCCAAAGCGATCTCGCATCAGGGGCACATGCTCCAACTGAAGGACTTCGTTAAGTCGATCGAAACCGGCAGCGAACCGGTCGTCGACGGTCGCGAAGGCCGCAAGAGCGTCGAGATCATCCTCGCGATCTACCAGTCGTCGTGGACGGGTAAACGCGTCTCGTTGCCACTCAAGCGAGATCCCAAGCGACCTGCGTAGCCTCTCGATAAAGCCGAGCGTCGTCATCCCATAAAGCCGCGACTGGTAAGGAGCGGATCAGTGTGCGGCTTCATCTTGGCCGGTGAACACTCGAAGCGGTCTCAATTCGTCGGTCATACAAGCCCGAGGCGCCAGCCGTCGGGGAAATCATTGGTTGATCGACCATCGGCTTGCGCCGCTGGCTGGCATTGAAATCGCTTTTACCGTCCCGGTTTGATGCAGCCGGTGTGGAAGCGATGCCGCGGTCGTGATCCCCTTCCTGCCGGTCGGGGCTGCATTCTCTTTATTTTGAATTCGCAACGATCGCTGAGGGCATGCGGCGCGCATTCGTCTTGACCCGTATTGCGTGGCCTACGACACTGCCGACCGCTCTGTACACCCACGGACGGGATCAATGCGGCCGACGACAATCACCCTGCGGCACCGGGCCGAGTTCTTTGCCTTTCAAGTGACCATTGCATTGATCGCTTCGCTGCCGACCACATGGTCGAAGCGCGGCTCAGAATTGCTGGCCGATTTCATCGTGAATTGGCTTCCGCGGAAGCTATCCCGCTATCACATCGCGGCGGAGAATTTGCGGGAATCGTTCGGCGACGAAATGACCCAGCGGGAGATTCACCGCACCATCGAGCAAATGTGGGTGCATCTGTTTCGGTTGGTGACCGAAATCGTGCTGATGCCGCGGAAGTTTCGGCGGACAAACATGGCCGACGTGTTCGGGTTCACCAATCGCGACGAAACGGTGCGCGCGATGTCGAGCGGTCGACCGGTGATTCTGCTCGGCGGACATTACGGGAATTGGGAAGCCGCGGTGACGGCGTTCGGCGAGTTCGGCTTCCCCGCCGGCATTGTCGCGCGCGATTTCGATAACCCGCTGCTTCACGACTGGTTCGCGGCCGCCCGTCAGCGAACCGGCGGAATGCTGATTTCGAAAAAAGGGGGCGGCGGCGACATGGCCGCCCTGATGGAATCCAAAGGACTCGTCGCTCTGCTGTGTGATCAGGATGCCGGAAAACGCGGCGTGTTCGTGCCCTTTTTCGGTCGCGAGGCATCGACCTTCAAATCGATCGCCCTGTTGGCGATCGAATATCGCGCCCTCATCTGCGTCGGTTACGCGATTCGGCTCGAAGACGACTTCGAAAGCAATCACTGGGTGCGCTACGAAATCGGCAGCGCGGATATCATCGATCCTGACAATTTCGATGGTGCCGACGCGATCGAGAAAATCACCGCCCGGTTCACTAGCTCCCTCGAATTCGCCGTGCGGAAGTCCCCCGAACAATACTTCTGGCTGCATCGTCGCTGGAAGACACGACCCGGCGAGCGCCGCCGGCGACGAAAAGAACGATCGCAAAAAGCCGCGGCGTAGAGCAGTTCTATGACACCCGCCGGGCGATTCGCTGGAGGTGAGTCGAGACCTGTATTCTCGGGTGGCCCGGTTCCCATAGAACCGGGCGGCGCCGCGAAGCAGCCGCGACTGGTAAGGAGCGGATCATCTGGCGGCTGCTCTCTCCATTGCACCGATGGCGGCTCGTCCCTGATCCGCTTCCTGCCGGGCGCGGCTTTAAGACCTGAGAGGTGCCAAAGAAAAACATCCTGTCGCGCGAGCGTTTCAACTTTTCGACAGATTGCGATCACCACCCCGCGCTCGCTGGGGGCGACTAAAGGGCCGTCCTCAGCCATCCTGTCCTATCGTCGCGCCTTACATCCAAATCAAGGAAATTTCGGGTAGCCCGGCCCATCGGGCCGGGTGCCATCAGGCACACGAGGCGATGCAGAGTTGAGTTTCGATCGCAATCGAGATTACGTAGTCGGTGATTGGCTTGTCATTCGGCAATGATCACTGAATTCAGGCTATGTGATTGATCGCCTCTTGTCGCTTGCGCGACACGGCCCGTTTGGGCCGTGCTACCCGATCAATTCAAGGAAGAACTGCGATCCACCACCCCAGCCACCCGCCGTTAATGTGCAATCCAGTGCTGCCGTCGATTCTGCTTCAGTAGATCGAGCACACTCTGACCTTCGTCGTTCTTAATGCTCACGTCGCCGCCAGCCGTTTGAAGCATTTGAAAGATCTCTTTCGAACTCACCGACATCGCGCAGTCGTGCATGGCGGTGTTTCCCCAGTTCTGAACACGGTTGGGATTTGCCCCGTTCGACAGCAATATGCGCACGCACTCCGCGTGATTGTTCCCGACCGCGTAACCCAGAGCGGTCTGTTTATGGTGATCGAGCGAGTTCACGTCAACGCGCGTCGCCAGGCGTGAGACCGTTTCGACATCATTGACGATGCACGCGGAAACGAGCGCTCCAATGATCTTGTCGTCGGGCAATGCGGCCGCGTCTGCTTTCGAAAGGAACAGCCGCGGATCGTCAGGCAACAGGTCCATCGCGTCGGCCGCCCCCATCACGATCCAGCCATACTGCTCGTCGACTTCATAGATACCGTCCAGTTCATCGGCACTGGCGGATGAGAGAGCCGACTTGAAACGCTCCAAGGCTGCCGGGCTCGCTTCCAGAGCATCGACGAGGTCGAAGTAGCCGAAGAAGCCACCATTCGGCTCAACGGACTGCGCGATCTGAATAAGTACTTGAGCGATCTTGGCCATGTGTCGGCTAACTTAGCTTGGGTCAGAAGCTGGGTTGCACAACATCTATGAGACGCTGGGTGGCTGGGGACGGGCACGATTAACGACAATGCTCGTTTTGCATAGGTGCCCCCGCCAATCTCAAGCCGCCCGCCCCCAGACGGTGGGTTGATGATGACCATGTGTCGCAGCGCGATCAAACTCGACGGCTTGCAATCACTACCCCGCGCTCGCTGGGGGCGACGAGAGGGTCGTCCCCTGCCAGTCTGTCTTTTGATAAGATGGGCGTCCAACGAGAGCGCAGGGAGTACCATGAGCGAGCGACAGCGGGTGTGTGCCATTGAAGATGTGCCGCCGGGGAAGGCGGGGGAGTTTGTTGTCGATGACCGGATCGTGGCGATCTATAACGTCGACGGAAAATTCTTCGCGCTCGACGGAGTTTGCCCCCACGCCGGCGGTCCGCTCGGCAAGGGGCATCTGATGGGGACGCGGATCACGTGTCCCTGGCACGGGTGGCAATTCGACGTGACGACCGGCCGACACTGTTTGACGCCGAACATCGAACAGCAACGATTCGAAGTGACGGTTGAAGGCGATGACGTATTTGTCGAGCTCTCTTGAGGAGCGAGGAGCGAGGAGCGAGGACCGAGAAGCGAGAAGCGAGAAGCGAAAAACGAGAAGCGAGAAGCGAAAAACGAGAAGCGAAACAGTAGGGCGGGCTGTGTCCGCAGGGTCTAGAGTTGAAAGTTAGATAGATGACGGAGGGACGCTCCTGTCTCCTGTCTTCTGACTTCCCGCTTCTCGCTTCCCGCTTCCTGCTTCCCGCTTCTCGCTTCTCGCTTCTCGCTTCTCGCGATCGCTGGCGGGCATAGCCCGCCCGACGAAATCGCGACCCTTCGCGCTCGACGTTCCGACCTTGCGGCGCGAATGAAATCGCTTCGCTGGCGGACCAGTTCGTGGTGGATCGGCGTGCTTTCGCCCCGTCATCTGTGCGAATCGTGTTTCTTGTTATGACCGCTTCGATTGACTGCCGATAGGAAGGCGGGGCCATCGTCGTTTCATGCGGCGCAGGACCGTCATTGGAGCGCGGACCGTTCGCGCACGACGGAAACCTGCGGGCCTGACCCACGGAGGGAATCGTCATGCGGTCGACTTGTTGCGGACTGATCCTGTTCGGCGCCGTCGCCATGCTCTTATCGGGCTGCGCGTCGTTGTCGAGTTCCCTCTCCTGCACGTCGGACGATTGCGGCGAGAGCGCCTGCACGACCGCCGAGTGCGTCTCGGAGACGTCGGTCGGGGACGGATGCAGTCCCGGATCGTCCTCAGGCAGTGCGTGTAGCAAGTGCGGCGACCGCTGCGGATGCTCGGCTGATCGGCCCGGCCCGATCGGCGAAGAACAAAAATGCAAAAAGGGCCTCGCCTGGCCGCCCTTCCCGCGACCGGCCAAAGGGACGACCCGACTGGTCGATCAATACCACGCCGCCAAATACTGGCCGTACCCTTATGTCTGCCAAGATCGGGAGCAAGTACGCAACTTGATCGCCATTCAGCAGCAAAACGGCTGGATGCAGGCCCTCACGCTTTACAGCTACCACTTCGACCCGGCCACTCATGAACTGACGGCACCGGGACAGGTCCATCTGGATTGGATTCTGCGGCACGCTCCGCAGACTCAGCGAACCGTCTTCATCCAGTCGGACGGCGACTCGATGATCAGCAACGCCCGCCTTGCCAACGTCGAAGCCGCTTCGACCGAGCTGATGGCCGGGGCGAACCTCCCGCCGATCATCCTGCGAACGGCCATGCCGCAGGGACGTCCGGCCAACGAGGTCGACGCGATCCATCGGGCCGCCCTCGCGACGCAGCTCCCGCCGCAGATCAACTACGATGCCGCAGCCATTTCCGGCGGCGGAAGCGGTAGCTAAACGATACGCGTCCCACTCGTCTTCGTTGAAGTTTGAAGTTCTATGAGCGCAGGTGCCTCCGGAGACCGTCACGGATCGGTTTCGCCATCAACGACCGAAATCGCGGACGAGGCCAATCGTCCGGGTGGTTCCGCCGGAAGCCCTTCGCGACACGCTTCGACTCAGGAACTATTCTCGTCGCTGTTTCCCGCGGAGCGGAGTGCCCTGCCGATGGGCACGCCGTACCGGGGAGCCGAAGCGGGCGAATTTGCAGCGGGCGGCGACACGGCCCGCACCATTTCCTCGGCCATTGCGGACCGCCAGCCCGATTCGTCTGAGGACCACAAGCTGCAGATGCGCGCGATCGAGCCGCCGCATACGCCGACAAACATTGAGAGGTCGGGGCTGACGTCCGCGACCGTTCAAGAGCTGATCCTGAAGACGCTCTATCTGTCCGACCGGCAGTATGGCGTAGAGATCGCCCGCGAACTGCGGCTGCCGTTTCAGGTGATCGAGGCGCCGCTGAGAGTTCTCAAAGACGAGAAGCTGCTCGAAGTTCCCAGCGGGCATCCGATCGGGCCGGCGTCTTACCAATTCCAACTGACTCAGATGGGGCGGACTCGATCGCACGAGGCGTTCACGCGATGTCGCTATGTCGGCCCCGCCCCGGTCCCGCTTTCTGATTACGAAGAGCAGTGTCGCCGACAATCGGTCGCGGGGCTGCGATGCACACCGAATTCGTTGGGTAAGGCCTTCAGCGATTTGATTATGCGGCGCGATCTGCTCGCCGAACTCGGCCCCGCGGTTTGCAGTGGACGCTCCGTATTTCTTTATGGTCCACCCGGAAACGGGAAATCGATGGTCGCCCGCGGCCTCGGGCGGTACCTGAACCATTACGGGGGCGAAATCTTCATCCCGTACGCGATCGAGGCTGAAGGCGCGATCGTGACGATGTTCGACCCGACGCTGCACAAGGCCGTCGATGGCGATGTCGCCTCTCAACCAGCCGGGTCGGCCGAGACGCTGGGAATGGGCAACGAAGGCAACATCGACACACGTTGGCGACGGATACGTCGCCCGGTCATCATTACCGGCGGCGAGCTGACGCTCGATATGCTCGATCTTCGCTACAACGCCGAAAGCAATATTCACACAGCGCCGATGCACGTGAAGGCCAATGGCGGGGTCTTTCTGATTGACGACTTCGGGCGGCAGATCGTCTCGCCGCGCGACCTGCTGAACCGCTGGATTTTGCCGCTCGAAGAACGCATCGACTATCTCACGCTGGCGACCGGCAAGAAGTTTGCGGTTCCGTTTGAGCAGATGATTGTCTTCTCGACGAACCTCGATCCGCGTGAGTTGGTCGACGAAGCGTTCCTGCGACGAATTCGCAACAAGATCAAAATCGGTCCGCCCGACCGCGATCACTTCGGCGACATCTTTAAGTTTCACTGCAAGTCTCGAGAGATTCGCTATGTCCCCGAAGCTGTGGACTTTCTCTATTCGAACTATTACGACCGCGGAAAGACGCCGCGTTCGAGCGATGCCCGAGATTTACTGGAGACGATCATCTCGATCTGCCGATACGAGAATCGGCCGGTTCGGTTAACACCGGAACTAATGGCCGAAGCGACGAAGCGGTTCTTCTGCCAGCTGTAACTCAATGCTGCCGTTCGGCGGCTCCAGCGGCACGGGCTGTGCCGCCGCTCCATGAAATTCGGTCGGCGATACCACGGATGGGCTACGCCGGCCGCACAAGGAGGTGCGAGTTGGCTGCCACTCCACGTCATGCTGCCGTCGTCTTGATCCCGGCAATGCTCTGCGCGCTCACGGTCGGATGTACGTCGTCCGGAAGCAGCACGTTTACAACGTTCACCCGCAAAAACATGGTGCCGCCCGATGGGACTCCGTTAGCGCCTGCCACGGCCGACGATCTAAGAAATCCCGAGCGGCTGCACTTGAGCTACGCGGCCTTACAGTCAGAAGTCGGCAATCATGCCGCGGCACGCAGCGCCTTCGAACGCGTGTTGCGTAAAGACCCGAAGTCGGTCGCGGCGAAGCTCGGCATTGCCCGAATCGACGAACTGGCCGGTCGCTATCAGGTCGCCGAAGAAGGCTACCTCTCGCTTGCCCGTGCGAATCCCGATAACGCCGAAGTTCAGCAGGCTGCCGGTCAGTTTTACGCCGGCCGAAAGCAATGGGAAAAAGCGATCGAATACCATGGCCGCGCGGTCGCCGCCGCGCCCATGGATCCGCGCTATCGCTTCCCTCTCGGAGTCGCACTCGTTCACGCCGAACGAACAGCCGATGCCTTTCCGCATTTTGTAGCGTCTGTCGGACAAGCGGAAGCCCATTACAACGTCGGCTATCTGCTTTATGAGAAGGGCAAGATCGCCGAGGCCGAGCGTCAGTTCCTGACCGCTGCGACATTGAAGCCCGATCTGGAACAGGCGGTGGCGATGATCGACGAGATCCGCCGCGAAAACGAAGACCGGGCGCTGCTGGCGAACGGCACACTGACACCGGCACCGCAGCCGCAACCTGCTCAGCCTTTGCAGCAGGTCAGCGGTCAACAGGTCAGCGGTCAACGGGGCGAGACCCGCAACGTACGTAACGCCGGCGCGTCCAACCCTCAACCGAGCTCTGAGGGCGGAAGAAATACGACCTCATGGCCGTCCGGCTCGTTTGATGCGGCCGCACCGTCGTCCGGTCATCCGACCATGACGCCTGCTCAACTGGAGCAACTCCGCAACCAGCGGCTTGGTGGTTTCGGGGATTGATGCAATTCGCGGGCGTGAGACTTCACGGTGGAAGAAGACCTCGATCAGACTTCCTTAAACAAGAGGTGATTTGCCCAGTCGAGTTTTGTCGCAAAATCGATTCCGACTTGCGATAGGTCGGCAACAATCTCCGCATGTGGGCGTCTGTCAGCACCGCAAAAATCTCTCGTATTTGATGAGCAGAAGACTATACAGGTCTCACTGCCGACTTCAATTAACTGGCGTCCAAGAGCCAAGTATTGTTCTAAAATAATGCAATCCTTGATTTCGCTGCCTCGACCTGCCGGCGGTGTTTTTGTCATTATGCGTCGAGTTGCCCGATTGTTACTTTCAGTGTCGATGTCGATTGTGAATGCCAGATCGAGTAAATCCTCTGAAAGCTGGCGAAGCGACTGATCTAGCGTGCATTCTGTGTAAAGCGGTCGCTCAAATTTTAATTCAACGTTGATATCTTCGCAAATGTCATGAAAAATCTTCGCGGCTTCGTCCATCTTGGAGAAATGTCGGATGGTCTCTTCCTGCACTTGAGGCACGTTATCATTCCACTCACGCCGAACAACTTCCGAAACAGCCAGCCGGCACTCTTGTTGGTCGAGGCTCTCTCTCAATCGCACCGCCGCTGACGCAGCTCTCGGAATCTCTCGATGTACTGAACGGACCACGTCTAAAAGAATGCAGGTATCCAGCAGCATTATTGGAAGTTCGGAATTTGCGAATTCGTTGGCAACTTCTTGAACGGAAGGCATCCGAGGTTTCTTTCTCAGGCGACATCGGCAGTCTGCGCGAAACCAAGGACTTCTCTTGCTATCGAATATTCCATCGCAAGCTCAGCGGCGATCTCTTCGCCCCATCCACCTTCTTCGATTAACCAGCGTTTCAAGTCGGCTGCTTCCAGTGTGCAATTCTCCTCGTGTGCTTTAACGACAAATGCGAGCCATCTCGCGCGATCATTCGGATGAGCCGCTCCAGTACTCTTGTTTGCACAATCGGAGAATGCAGCCAAGAGACTCTGTGTTGACTCGGACATCCACTCATTCAAATCGACATCTGCCTCTGTAAGACGGTGCTGCAGATTATGAGCGGCTGGACGAAACACTTGGTTATAAAAATCGAGCAACAGATTATTGTATTCCGCTACATCAAAGCCTCCGCTCTCGGTAGGTATGACGTTCGAAACATAAAACAACTGCTCCCCCTTCTCCGTTAAGAACAGAAGCGCGCCGGGTAGTGAAGTGCCAGTATTGCACCGGAAACAATATTTCCGACGCGTCGATCCGGCCGACATTGTACTAACGCGTGTCTCAGCTTCTTTGTCACGCGACCAATGGGCTGCACTGCTTTGAGTCATTTGAGAAACAGCCTCGTCCATCTGCTCTCTCGTGGCTTCGACGAAAAGTTCTCGAAACACTTTCATTTGTTATTCCCATGTTGCGAGGTAATTCTCGACGAGATTATTTTAGGCAAGTTCTGTTGCGAGTGGAAATACTTGAGGACCCATTCGACGCAGCAATCCTCCGCTCGACTGGCTGTTCATGTACTAAGCGCCGAACGCCTCTATTTGCACTATCGTCTTTTTCGAGAAGATCGCAATCAGATATGCCCTGCCCAATTGGCACTGACGTTATCCGAGCGGCTGCTTTGCTCCGCGAGGGCGGACTGGTCGCGTTCGGTACGGAAACCGTTTACGGACTCGGGGCGAACGCGCTCGATCCGTTGGCGGTCGCGAAGATCTTCGCAGCCAAACAGCGACCAAAGTTCGATCCGCTCATCGTCCATGTGTCCAATGCCGCGACCGCTCGAGAATTGGTCAGCGATTGGCCCGATCGCGCTACACGACTCAGCGAGAAATTTTGGCCGGGACCACTCACGATCGTGCTTCCGAAACGGGAATGCGTGCCTGACCTCGTCTCGTCGGGTCTCTCCACCGTCGGCGTACGTGTCCCAGCGCCTGATCTCGCACGAGAACTCTTGAAGGCAGCCGGTGTTCCTGTCGCCGCGCCGAGCGCAAATCCATTCGGCCGCATCAGCCCAACGACCGCAGCGCACGTGGCTGAGTCGTTGGGCGGTAAGATCGATTACATTCTGGACGGGGGCCCCTGCACCGTCGGCATCGAGTCGACCGTCCTGTCGCTCGCCGTATCAACGCCGCAACTGCTTCGCCCGGGGGGCATCACGCGGGAGGAGATCGAGTCGGTCATTGGTCCCTTCGGATCGAATGGAGACGGAACACGACGAGGCCCCGCCCCAAGCCCCGGCATGCTGTCGAAGCACTACGCACCGCGCAAACCGCTCTCGATCGTGACGTCGTTCTCACAGATCGACGAGCCGACGCGAAGCGGGCTGCTGCTGCTCGGACCGGTCGAGAGAGATATCGAGCCGGCTGCGCTGGAGCAACTCTCTTCCGAGGGCGATCTCACCGTCGCAGCGGCCAGTTTTTATGGCGCTCTGCGACGACTGGACGCTTCGAGCGCCGAGCGAATCTATGCCTTCCCGTTCCCCGACGTCGGCCTCGGCATCGCCTTGAATGACCGCTTGAACCGCGCCGCAGCCGGGTCGGGGGACAGGGAGGCGTGAGAGGCGAGTGGGCGTAAATTCACGCCCACTCGCACCGACGCTTGATCATGTCCTCGAAAGCGTTACCGTAACTCTCGGCCCAGGTGCTCCATCGCTTGTTGCGGTTGGAGAGAATAGGGAAGACGGTGAGAATCCGTCGCGGACCCGCCGCCGTAATCGGAGATACATTCGCGAACACGCCACTGCGCGCCGGCCGCCTCTTGTGCCGGAATATCGACGATGTCGTCGATCGTGTGGGAAGGCCGCGGGTGTGACTGTCCGGAAGTCGGAAGACCTGCCTGTGAGCCGGATTGAGCAACGTCCGTCGGGGATCGGACGAAGCCACGTGACGGCAGATAAATTCTCACGCCAGCCCGGGCGTAAGCCGCCGGGCATGTGTTGAATCGACTTGGGTGCCGGGGGCGTGTCGCCCCCGCATCGAGAGGCTCGCTCAACTTTTGCGCCGGTACCAAGTGCGACAGCTTCGCGAGTTGGAGGCGATGCAATACGCGAGCGAGTTCAACACTGCGGGGGCGACACGCCCCCGGCACCCTGTGAAGAGAAGCTCGACAATTTGAGAATGCTGCCGTCTCTTTCGGAGAGACGCTGAGATGAATAAGACACGAAGCGGTGCCGCAAACGCACCGCGAGATCGAAGTCCGCGCCGCGTGCGCGGCTTCACGCTGATTGAGCTACTGGTTGTGATCGCGATCATCGCGATCCTGATCGCGCTGCTGCTGCCCGCGGTGCAGCAGGCTCGGTCCGCGGCAAGAAGCGCACAGTGCAAGAATCGATTGAAGCAATTAACGCTGGCGCTACACAATTATGCTGAGACTCAATTGGAAACGCTGTTACCCTATGTTGTAGAAGACGAGCGTCATCAGGCGTCCTCCGACGGGACAGTTCAATTTTGGTTCGGGCTCGTCGATTACAACGCAGCGTTTGACGCGTCGGACGATGTACTCGACTTCGCCAAGGGACCGCTCGCCCCGTTCATGGAAACGAACTATACCGCTTTCCAATGTCCCGATCTCGGCCCCGGTCAAATCGAAAAAGTGCGATTCCAGCGATACATAGGGGCTGACGGAACGATCATCGAAGCCCAACGCCCCGCGAGCGGATATGCCTACAACGGCTACTTTCTTTCGCGAAGCTGGTACGCGGAGCGAGAGCATGATACCGGCGGCATTCGCCCTGAGATTCCGCTCGGCTCGTACGACCCGACCGGGCCGATTAAGCCGCTTTGCAGAAAACTCAGAGACGTGCGGCAATTGACCCAGACCATCGCCTTCGCCGATTCTGGTCAGGTCACGGCAACATATGCTCCGCCGACATACTCTGCCGGACCGCCGTACAGTTTTGAGGAAACGTGGATCCTTGAACCGCCAAGCAACAACTTTCCGAATATCCACTTCCGCCATAATCGGACTGCGAATATTGCCTTTCTCGACGGACATGTCGAGACGATAGGGCGAGCGTTCGCAATCATGTCCGGTGGCGATCCTGGCAACTTGAACGGAGTTTCCGACGGCCAAGCGCAGCGAATGGACAAGGAGAACCTCGGCTTCGCCTCGCTCGGCAATCTCGATGATCCTGCCTTGCAGGACGAACTCTACGACCGTGACTGACGGGCGAAACTGATTGTCGCCGTCCGATTGACACCTCCCGCGCCCGTTGGCAGAGTCCAACGGGTGCGGATTCATTCCCGAAAGGACTTCGCAAACCAAGATGAATTTCGATCAACCTTCCCAAACCGTTCGCTGGCCCGTCGTCGCGGCGATTGCTGCCATGGCGGTCCTGTTACGCATCCTGCCCTACCTGCTCGGCAAATTCGGCGGGCTCAGCATCGATCCCGAAACGACCACGTATCCGTGGAACTTCTCACCGATCTTACCGCTGGCTCTGTTCGGCGGCGCAATGCTCTCGCACCGCGGACTCGGAATCGGACTGACCTTCGCCCTGTGGTTTGTCGGTGATTGCCTGATCGCACTGATTTACGGCCCCGAAATGGGATTCTACTCGTCGCAGATTTTCGTCTACGCCTCGATGCTGCTGGTCGTGATGCTCGGCTGGACGCTCAAACCGGGCCAATGCACGTGGGTCGGCGTGTTCGGCCGCGGCCTTGCGGGGGCTGTCGCATTTTTCATGCTCACGAACTTCGCGACGTGGGTCTTGGCAGAGTGGTCGACCTATCCGATGACGCTCGCCGGCCTCGTTAAGTGCTATGTCGCGGCGATTCCGTTTTTCCGCAACAGCCTCGTCGCGATGGCGGTCTATCTGCCGGTGCTGTTCTGGTTCGCCGTCGCACCGGAGCAACGCCCGAACTTTGCCCTGCCCTCCTTGAGACGCGTTCATGCCTGAGCCGCGGATCGTTTCGCTTATCCCCTCGGCGACGGAGATCGTGTGTGACCTCGGTCTGGGTCACCAACTCGTCGGTCGTTCGCACTCCTGTGACCAGCCGGAGGTGATGCACCTTCCCGAATGCACCAGCGTCTCGATTGACGTCGAGGCGAGCAGCAGAGCGATTGATGAGCAGGTGCGGGCCGCCGGTGAGACGTCGGTGTATCGAATCAATGAGGCCACGCTCGCCTCGCTGCGGCCCGACGTCATTCTCACGCAGGGGGTATGTGACCTGTGCGCAGCGGGTCCGTCACTGGTTGAGGCGGCGATTCGGCAGTTCGATCCGCAGCCCGACGTCTTTGCGTTTTGCGCATCGCGACTGGCCGGGGTGTGGGAGGAAATCGAAGAGGTCGCCGAGCATCTCGGCGTCGCGGAGCGGGGCCGTGAGTTGGCGGCCGATCTGCGATCGCGCGTCGCCACCTGTTTCGACGACGCGGCCGATCGTCCGCGGCAGCGGCTCGTGTTTCTCGACTGGATCGATCCGCTGATGACCGCCGGGCATTGGATTCCCGATATCGTCGCTGCCGCCGGCGCGGAGGATGTGCTCTCGAAAGCCGGCAGCGAATCTCGCTCCTTCGAATGGAGCGAGCTGCTCGCCGCCGATCCGGATGTGATTCTGATCGCTCCCTGCGGCTTTTCGCGACAGCGTGCGATGGGGGAACTCGGCGTCCTGGCGGAGAAACCGGAATGGTCGAAGCTGCGAGCGGTCAGCGACAATCAGGTTTTCGTCGCCGACGGTCAAAAGTTTTTTAATCGCCCCGCCCCGAGCCTCGCCGATTCGGTCGAAATGCTCAGTGCGATGCTCATAGGAGACGAGTCGGTCGCCGAATCCTGGGTCCGCCTCGACGCGTCCGTCCTGTTCGAGGAGTTCAGTTGATGAGTCATCACACGACACGAGCCCGCAGCGCAAGCCGAGTTCTTGCGAGTGACCCATCACGGAGTGGCCCGGACAGCGTCCGGGCGGCGAAGCCGCAAGAGCATTCAGCGAACGGCCTCGCACGACAATTCAGGTGCGACACCTTTTCGAGGCCTGAGTTCAATACTCATGTCGCCGGGCGTCGTTTCTTCCGTTCAATGCTCGGCATTCTTGTGTCATTCGTGACGCTGGTTCCGGCTTCCGCGGAGCTCAAATCTAGCGTGCTGACAATTGCCGGGACGGGCGAGCAAGCCGCCACCGGCGATGGCGGGCCCGGCCGAACTGCCGCGGTGGCGGAGCCCTACGGTGTCGAGATTGGGCCCGATGGGGCGCTCTATATCTGCGAGATTGCCTCGAGCCGAATACGCCGACTCGACCGTCGTACCCGCGTCATCGAAACCGTCTTGAGCGCGAGTCCGCCGGGTGAACCGGCTGACGATAAGGACGCGGGCTTCTCAATCAAGCAGCCCTACGAAGTCCGCTTTGATCCCGAGGGGCATCTGTTTTATGTCGATATGCCCAATCACGTCGTCTGTCGATTTGATCGCCAAACGCGAAAGGTGTCAGTCGTGGCTGGCACTCTCGGCGAGAAAGGCTTCGCCGGCGACGGCGGACCGGCTGACAAAGCGAAGTTCAATAAACCCCATTCCATCTGTTTTGACGGCAACGACGGACTGTTGGTCTGCGATATCGGCAATCACCGCATCCGGCGCGTCGATCTGAAAACCGGGCGAATTTCGACATTCGCGGGCACCGGAGAACGAGGGTCTACGCCCGATGGCGCTCCGCTCACTGGTACTCCGCTCAACGGACCTCGCGCCTTGGACTTCGATGGCGATCACACGCTGGTTCTGGCGCTGCGCGAGGGCAACACGATCTACACCATCGACCTCCGCGAAAAGACGCTGCGGCACGTTGCGGGCACCGGTGAGAAGGGCTACACCGGCGACGGCGGCCCGGCGAAGGAGGCCAAACTCGCCGGCCCGAAAGGCGTTGCCTTTGGCAACAATGGCGTAATCTACTTCGCCGATACCGAAAGCCATACGGTCCGACTGATCAACCTAACCAGTGGCCTCATTCACACGATTATTGGAGACGGGAAACGCGGCGACGGACCCGACGGACTCGAACGCCACTCGCGAAATTGCCGACTCGCTCGGCCCCATGGTATTTGCGTTGATAAAAAAGACTTCGTGTACGTCGGCGACAGCGAGAACCACAAAGTGCGACAGTATTTTCCAGCATTTTAGCGGAGGGCGAACCTCGCTTGTCGCGACGGCGTCGGAGACGTAGATTATCGCTCCACACCAAGCCCAGGTGGCGGAATTGGCAGACGCGCTAGGTTCAGGTCCTAGTGTCCTTAAACGGACGTGGAGGTTCGAGTCCTCTCTTGGGCACTGCCACCAAAGGACTTACGGCGATTGCCGTGAGTCCTTTCTCTTTTGGCCGAGACGGACCGCGGACAAATCGCGGACAAAATTGAGGTCACATCGCGAGTCAATTGCGACCTTCAGATTCCCTGCAAGTCGTCGTACTGGGTAGCTGACCGGAGCCCATCCGTCCCTGGGGCCGCCTTCCGCCGCCTGCTGGTTCCGACGCGGTCGCAACTGAGGTGTTCGCAGCCGTCAGAGTGTCGGGAGACTGAATGGTGAAGCCTTACCGACTCGACTTCGTCAAAGATACGACGGCACTCGACAGCTTCGCCGCGATGTGCGCGTGCTACGGCCCGGTCGAGGTGCGGTGCTTCAACCGGCCCTCTGACTGGTTCGAGGCCGATGCGTGGGATGCCGACTACTAGGTGATCGGCGAGCGATTCAAGCCTCGTTCGCAAGCCTTCGACCGCGAGAGTGGCATCTGGTTTACGGCGATGCTGCGGCAAGGCTTTCGAAGCGACATCCCGATCGTGATGTGGACCACCGAACCGGTCGAGGACCTCGTCGTCACCACCGGCGTGAGCGTCTTCTTCAATCAACTCGCGGGTTCCGCCACCATGAGGGCGTTAACTGAGACGGCCCTGCAACTGGCCGAGTCATACCGAGCGGGTCTTGAGGCAGGCACGGCGGCCCCGAAACGGGCATTAGGGTCAAGCATCGACGTTGAATTGCCGATGCCGCCTTCGATCCGTGAGCTTCTGGAAGCCACCGAAGAAAGGAGACATCTTGGGCAATCTTGATCGGCGGTCTCGACTCAATCGAACACACCGCGAATCGCGGCCTCCTTCACCTCGGGCAGTAGGTGCCGGTAACGTCTCCGCATCTCTTCGCTCGTGTGGCCAACGAATTCGTCGATCAAGCGTTGGTCGACGCCCTGCGACGCGAGGTTGCTGATAAACGAGTGCCGGAGGCAGTGCCAGCCCCGGATCACCTTCCAGCGGCTTTGCTTCAGGACAAGTTGAAATGCATCGTGCGCCTGCTCCGGAGTGAGCGGTCGAATCGGCTCGGCCTCGCTTTCACTCGTGATCCCAAAAGTATGTGAACCGCCCGGATGTTGCTCCAACCATTCATCCAGTGCCTTACGCAATCGGCTTGAGTGCGGGACTCGCCGAGTCGACTGTCGGCCCTTTCTGCGTTTCTTCTCGCGGATGATCAGAGAATCCTCGCGGATGTCCGAAACCTGCGACCGCATCAGTTCGCTCCGCCTCGCCCCGGTGTGGGCCGCGGCCACGACCATCGGGTAGAGGAAAGCCTGACGTGCATTCGCGCGAACGTGGTCGAGCAATTTGTCGATCTCTGTCGTTCGCAGATAGAGCGAATCCCACAATTCCCGCTGCTCGGCCTCGGACAGCCCACCGGTCTTAATCTGCCGCGTGATTTCGTCATACGTCTGAAACGCCGGTTTCTCCGATGACTTGGGCATCTGGATGTCGCCCACGTCCGGGAAATCATTTGGCAGGATTCCTCGTTTCCGCGCCCACCGCCATACGCGACGCAGGGTCGCGATCTCCTTCTGAATCGTGACGGTCCCGATATTCCGGCCACGCTGCCCTTTCTCCCGACTCCGACTGCGGACGTAGCGGTCGAGTGTGTTGAGGTCGATGTGCTCAGCGATGATCTCATCAGGGCCGAGAATCCGCAGTAGATTCTGCCGGTGGGTTTTCATGGTGGCGATCGTGGAGTCTTCCAGCGCCCCGTCCGGCAACGAGTCGAAGAACTGGCCGAAGACCTCGACCAAGGCTGGTGCGGCAGGGACATCCGGCTCTTCCTCGTCGATGACTTTCGGAGCCTGCGTCAGCTTCCCATCAGATAGCAGAAACGTCGCGATCTCGGCGTCTTCGGGAACTGTCAGGCGACCGCTCTTCACGTCACGGATCGTCTGCTCCAGATTAGCCCGCATCCGGTCCGCCTCACGTTCGTCGTCGGTGCCGAGCGACCGCGTGAATTTGCGGCCGCCGAAGCGGAAGACGACGTTGTAGTAGCCGGTGCGGTTCTCCAGCGATGCCATGCGAGTCGCCTGACAGTCTGCCCCAAGGTGTCCGAACCTCCAAATCGATCGTGCGTGCCTCTTAACGGCGGCGACGTGGATCGATCATTGACGGTTCCAAACTCGGTGTCGGTCGCAACAGGTCATCCACACTTGGTGTGACGGGCGACGAGCGGCCGCGGCCCGTGGTTGCGGATGCGATCCAGTTCCTCGTGGCTGATCCGCCACTCACGCTGCCGGCCGATGCCGGAGGTCTGCTTGACGGCGTCGATCCGCCCCAGCCGGCACCACTCGCGGACGGTAAATTCGGCGCGGCCGACGATCTCGGCCACCTCGGCGGTCGTATAGAACTCCTTGGTCGCCTTCTGTTCGGCGATCGCGGCCAGTGCCGTCTCAATGCGATCGAGACGGATTAAAACTTCATCGAGCATGAGAGGCTCCTTCAGTTCGCAATTAAGATGGATCGTTAAAAGGAATGAAAAAGCCGATGAACCGCCTCGGGGCGGCTCATCGGCAAGTGCAGTCAGTCGCCGAGCTGGATTTCGGCCTCCAGGTCTTCGACGTAGCGCTGGGCCAGCTGGAAGGCCCGGACGACCAAGGGCAGTTCCCCCAGGTTAAAGCTCTGCGTGTACTTCACGCCGTCGCCGTCGCGGTAGCGCTTCTGAACCGACACGGACCGAATGGTTCGCTTGGTCCCTTCGAACTCCACCTCGTGGGCGAAGACCGAGGCACTGACGGCACCGACCCGAAACACCTTCTCCGGCGGATTCGTCTTCGACTTCTGAGAACGTTTTCCAGCCATGACTTACCTCTCTGTGTAAGGAGCGATTGACGCGCAGCGCTTCCGGCCGACGCGGCTGAAAGCGGTGGAACGATGCCCCGAGTTCGGTTCGGGCGCAATCAGATCAGCGACTTTCTGGGTCGGCCGATTCGGCCTGGCTGCTGCGGACGCGGAAGGCGGTCTGCAAACACTTCCAGCACAGCGGTGCGTCCTTAAGGAATTCATCTGAGAACGTGGCGACAACGCACTCACGCTCCTTTTGGCACCAGACGCACTCTTCGTCCTCGTGAAACTCGCTCAGTACGACCTGCATCGGGACTCTCCTCGCGGGGAATGGATGCGCGCAGCGGCAACGTGGGGCTACGCGAAAGAGGGAAGCACCCGGAGCGGATGCTTCGGAGAGTCGGCCCATGAATGGCCGTGGTGTGACCGGTGCGTTCACGGGGATCGCCCGAAGGGCGTCGCTGGCGAACACTCCCGGTGCTCCTCTCGACGAGAGGATGGCGAGGGCCGTCAGGGCGACCCTCAACGTCAGTCGTTATTCCTCGTCTGAAGACGATCTGGCTTTCGCTTCTCGTTTCAGAATTTCGAACCAGCTCTGCCGGGCGAGGGCTTCCACGAGCGGAAGGTCATCCCGCCCAAACGAGCCGGTGGTCTTGAATTCGTCGCCGTCCTTATAGGTGCGAGTGATCGACACCTTATGAAACGGTGAACCTTTCTCGGACCGATTCTCGAAGATGCTGGCCGAAATGCCGCGAAGCTGGAATTTCTTCACGGGCTTATTCTTGGAATTCTCCTTTCGTGATTCAGGCATGATGAAATTGGGTAAGAAACGAAACATCCACACGCGTCCGCCCGGCCAGACCCGACCCTGATCGGGATGACCGGACGCGACGCAAGGCGTGTGGCTCGATGGGAGCGGTTACGGCCGCCCCGGTGTCCGACGCTTACTGGCAGCCGCAATCGTGGCGGGTCGCCAGCTTCATGTCCTCGATCTCGATGAAGTCGTTCCATGCTTCGGCGACTTCGTTCGAGATGTTGCGATAGGAAGGCAGTTCTTCCCACAGCTTCGACTCGTCGTAGTCGCCGATCAGGACGATCCGGTCGCCGGCCCAACGGCCGACGACCGAGTCTTCGGGCAGGACCATCGGAGCACCCTCGCGGGTAATCCCCGCAGCCACGACGGCGGCAATATCGGCCGCACGATCTTCGATCGACACGATCTGCGGCGGCGGACTGTTGTAGTCGCCGCCTCCGCCTTCGGAACTCTTCCGCAATAGCAGGGTCAGGACGGCTCCCTGGGGATTGGCCGCCCATTCCCAGAGTTTGGCACCTCCTCCGAGGCACCACGGGCAGACAACCTCTTTCTTGTCGAGGTTGACCGCTTTGAAATACTGTCCCATGAGAGAAAAGGGGAAAGGAATGACTCTCCGGCAACGACTGCCGGAGGACAGGCACCGCGCGGCCTGGCCGTTCGCTCCGTCCGTAACCGGAGTGAGCGACGATGACCGTGCGGTGATCGCGTGGCGGCCGACCAACGGCCGGCCGGAAATTAAACGTGGGAAGTCGGACGGAATCGTTCACGGTGCCGCCTCCTCACCGACCCGCTTAATCAGCGGAACCCGGTCGTCGTGGTGGCAGCAGCCGAGCAGCGGCTCGAAGAACAGATTCGTTTCATTCAGTTCGTCGAAGGCCGCGAATCGATAGACGCGGCGGACATCGTGTTCGGCATTCTTTTTGGCGAAGGCTCGACGGAGTTGATCGGCTCTCTTTCGTGAGGGCGCGACGAACAACACGAAGAAGAATGCCAGCGTCGTCTCCGGAAAGTGCCTCCGGTGCCCTTCCCGCTCCGACAGCAGTCGATAGCCGGGGCTCTTGCGGGCGGCGACGCGATCGTGAAAGAACGTGTCACGATCCTGCTCCAGATAGATGACCGCGTGCTGGTCATGATAGGAGATCACGAAGGCCGCATCGGGAATGCAGAAAACCTTCCGCGGTCCGTCGAAGTCGGTCCGCAGCATCCGGCGCTTCTTACGGTCCGTCTCCTCGGGATTCAGATATTCGTCTTCGTGAACCCATCGCGTGAGCTGCACTTCACCCTCCTGGGATTTGGTAGCGCGATCGAAAAGGCGGTGCGTCTCGGCGACGGCAACGTAGTGAAACAGGTGCTGCGGCTGCGATGGCTCGACCGGTTTCGCCAGGAGCATTTCATCGTCGAAGTGGCCGGCCAGAAACTCGCGGCCGGTCGACGTCAGGTGATAGACCGGGCTGGCCGCACCGTCCGCCGGGCCGACGACCTGCAGGGCGCGTTTACGGACATAGCCGTCGCGCGTCATCTTCGATAGTCGACGGCGCGTGATCCGACCGCTGCTGTCGTCCGGGAAACAGTGTTCGCGAATCTGCCGCGAATTGAGGAGGAAGTACCGCGCTAACGCGGCGAGCACTTCGATGTCACGTTCCTGTAACACCATCGACGGATTCCCTCGGCCAAACTTTTCCACGCTCTCACCCACACGACCATCGGTCGGCGGCATCGAAAGAGTGAAGAGCGACGGAGCGCCGCTCTTCAAGGAGAGCCGGTCTCGCAAAGAGACCGCAAAGTTCAGCCGGTGAAGTCGCCTACAATGCCGTTCGGCATCTCCGGCGAATCCGCCCAGCCTCCGAGCAGTGCGTTCGACACGGCGAACACACGCACGGTGTTTCCTTCACCCTCGAAATAGAAGCACCAAGTGCCCCACTCCGATCACCATGTGCAGTCCGAACACCACGAGTTCCAGTTCCGATCCGGGCAGAATCTGCGGCCGGAATTTCGAAAGCGGTCGGGCGGCCCATCGCACGAGTCGATGATACCGCTTCAGGAGTTTCCACATAAAGGTGATGGGTAATCAATTAAACCCGCCGAAACGGGAGTCGAGGTTCTTGGACTCGGTCGGCCAAAGCCTCCGTGTCAGGCCCCAGCGTCTCTTAAGACCATTCACCTCGACAGAATGCAATTAGAACATCCATGCTCAGAATTGCAATCATTTTTTGGAGGGGGCAGCTTTACCGCTGCGCATGCAGCGGTGCCGGAGTGAGCGGAAGGCCTCCCCGTGGGCGGCTCACTCCGGCATGGGGTGCAGGGGCGTAGCCCTTGCCCCAGCCGCATAGCGTAGCGACAGCGGAGCGTCCGGCATTCGCGAGAGCAGCGAGCGAGGATGCCGGGATGCGGGTGGGGCAAGGGGTCGCGGAGCGAGCCCCTTGCACCCCAAAGCTGGGCGGGGCATCAACTTCGGTCAACACCTCGGGTGTCCGGGGTTGGACAGGCAACGGACACCCTCCGGACACCCCTCCCGGACAGGGGGCGGACACGCAGATCGGGTCCGAACTGGCGGCTGTCGGAGAGTTGATTTCACCAGACTTTTTCACTTGCGCCACCCGAAATTCAGGCGTAGTCTGGCTGCGTGAACTCCCCTTCCCAGGACCCACTCGCCGGCGAAATCCCCTCCGTGCTAGAGAACTACGGCGTCGATACGACGACCGGGCGATTACTGCGGCAGGGGGATGCGAAGCTGATGCTGAAACGGATGGCCGAGGCCGAAGAGACGATCGCCGAACAGGAGCGAATCAATCGCGAAGTTACCGATCGCATCGAACTGTCGGTGGCCGAGAAGCGGCTCGAACTGCAGTACCTGATCGAGTTCGGTGTGCGGGCCAGTGAACGGCAGGCGTTCCAGGTGCTCCTGAGCGAAGTTGCCGAGCACGGCGGGTTGACACTCCGCGAGGCGGCGGGCCTGGCTCATGCCCGCATGACGGCCATCAATCAAAGCTCGAACGGCATCGACGAATTGTCGCTCGATCCGGACTCCCCCTCACTGTCGGCCGCCGTGGCCTGATCGGGACGGAAATTCTGTTGCGGACCGGCCAGTAGTTTCGCGCGCAATTCTTCGGCCTCTCGATCGGCTTCGCCGGCCGAGATGAAAAAGTCGGAATCGAAGTTCCTCTCCTTCAATCGTTCGACGGCGGCGGCGATCTCGGGCGAGTCGGGGATGTCGATGTGATCGAGCTTTATCTTCCGAATCTCATCGGTGTCCGCTTCCTGGTAGTAGGCTTCACCGACTTTCAGCTTGCGGATTTGCTGGCCCCATTTAACGACGAACTCATCGAATCCTTCGAAGGTGAGGCTGCTCGTCTCGCGGAAGGTCTTGTGGATGGGGACGTTGGTTTCGCTTTGGCCCTCGCTTGTGCCCGAACTTCTCGCGGAGGTTCGGCCCTGCGATTGCCCGGACTGGCCGCTGGTGCCGCTCGTGATGCCGGTGGTGTTGTTGGAATAGCCGATCACGTTCGGATTCAGCGTGCGGCTTTGTGAATCGCCCCGTGAGGTCGAGTCCTGAGTCATGTCAGCATCGGACGTCGTCTCCGTCGACGACACGTTTCGGAACCACTCGCGCCGATAGCCCGTAATGATCTGCTTCACGCTGGTGCGGCGATCCTTGATCGTCATCGGATCGAACGTCCACTTCGCCAGTTCCTCAGCGACGATATCCGCATCGACCGCACTGTTCTTGAACATCAAGCGGCTCTGTGCCTGCCAGATCATCTGGACCAGGTCGATATCGTTTCGTTCCAATTGAGAAAACGATTGGTGCGCGAGCACCATCCGCAGCCCCATCTGACGCACGGTCGGAATCGCCTCCTGAATATCGGGCGTCACGTAGTTCTGGAACTCATCCATCACCACGTAGGTCGGTTCGACGACGTGGCGGCCCTCGGTCGTCGTCAGCCTGGCCGCGGTCTCGAATAACTCGTTGAGCGCGAGCGCTCCGATGGTGTGGGCGATGAAGGCGGGAATCCGACCCAGCGTGGCGAGATTCAACAGCACGATTCGCCGTTCGCGGATAAATCGTTCACAGTCGAAGCGGCTCTTCATGACGCCGAACATCCGCCGCAGATTGACCGACTCGAAGAACGGGTCGAGCCGGTTGCGGGTCGATTCAAGAATCCGGGTGGCTTCACCACCGCGGGCTTTCAGAATCTCCTGCCAGTGGTAGCGGATGTCGCCGGGAATGTGGGAGAGAATGGCCTCGTGCTCCGGCGGTCCCGGATGAAGCAGATAGCGGCACGTCGCGATCGGCAGGCCCATCATGGCCGCGGCACAGAACGACTTATACAGCCACTGAAACAATCGCGGCTGTTCGGCAAGACTCTGCGCCTCCCACGCCCGCAGCACGATATCGACCGCCCGCATGGTCTGGTAGTAGCGGTTGGCCTCGGAGGTATGCAGCAGCGGATTAAACGGGAGGACGACATCTTCGCGGGCCGGTTCGATATAGACGAGTCGACGTCGAAGGTCCTCCGTGCTGAATCGCGGGTGGGCGATCAGCTTCAATAGGTCGCGTGACAGATTCCCCATCGGGTCGATGACGAAGATGCAGGACTGATTCGGCTTCGGATTCAGCATCAGCGGCCGGAGTAACGTCATGATCGCCGAGGTCTTACCGGCCCCGGTCGCCCCGATCATGTGCAGGTGCGTACGCAGCGTTTCCGGCTTGACCGTTCGTTCGCTAGCGGATTCGGCGTCAACCCCCAAGCGGAGCGGTATGTGAGCGGATAGCATGTCAGCACACCTGATCCAGCCGCATCACACGGCACGATCGAGATTGTGTCGAAGCGGATTCGGACAAAGAATGACCTTGCTTCTCTTAGCGAAGAATGCAGGTACACAATTGGAGCGAATCCCCGCCACCTTGATCACCGATCTATAAGAAGGTGGCTATTGATCCTCGTAGGCCTTTACTACGCGAAGCATGAATGTGGCCACTCCGGTCGCATTCTCCATTCCCGGGTTTTCTGCAAGCATTTCTTCCGCTGCCGTGTCAACGATTATCGCATCTCCCGTTCTACCGTTTTCTTTCTCTTCCAGCATCTCTCGCCCAATCTTGACCGCGATTTTCGCCTCGGCGTCGGACATGCCGGGGAACGCCTTTCGAACGGCTTTTTCCGCCAGATATTCGAATGACTGCTCCACGGCTGCCCGGAGGATTGCGTCGACGATGCTCTTATGCTGCCCCTGCATTACCTCGGCCGCATAAAGCCACTCAATGTCATAGATCGCACCTTTGTGATAGATCGCGCGGACACGTCCGACATCAATGCTCGGCAGGATTTCGTCGTTGCTCGTAAATATGCAATACTTGGAAGCGGGTTTCCCGCCTTCCGATCGCCACTGAGCCCAATGCTGATAGGCAATATTGATGGCCTTGACCTTGAACGATTTGTCGCCCTTGCTGAGCACGGTGATCCGCTCACCCTCAAGAGCGCGGAGACGCTCAGTCGTCATGAATTCCGGAGGCATGATCGGTACATCACGGTAAATCCCTAATGCAGACCGGAGTCGTCTGTGGCGATCTACAGAATCTTCGAACACGACTCTGTTTCCGACCACAATTGAGTCGATCGGCTCAGCCTGGTACTGGTTGCGGTCGCCGAAACTGTGATTGGTGGCGTCGATCTTGCCATCAACCACACCGTGCAGTGTCACCAGCCACGCCAGACCATGCTTTAATCTGAGACTCGCTCGCTTTCCGCGACTCTGCTTGACAACGTCGAAGAGCCGATCCTTCGCCTCTTTGTCCATCCGATACGTCGGCCGCGAGTTGGAACTATTCGATCGACGCGACTGCGCAAAAAGCACATCGGAACTGGACACAAGCAATAGAACGGCCAAGAGTGTAGAAATGGTCCTCATGATGTGGCTCCAAATTGAAACGCGGGAACTGACACGAAGGCAGAAGTCCTGTCGATGATTAATGAGCCGAAGCCGGCTGATCTGCGTAGCGGCAACGCCAAAATCGACCCGCACACAATACCGTCCAGCCTATCCCGCACAATCCTGTACACCACCCGTCTTCAATGACGACGACGCGTGCAATCCCCAGATGCCTAAGGGGTAGTACCGAGATTGACGGGGGCGTTCACCGAGGCATCTCCTGTCCGATCCGACGAGGTATGACCGTGAGAGGTCAGTGTTCGCTCAAGCTCGAATTGAACGTTCGCTAACAGAGCTTCTTTCGTCTGGGAATCGAAAGCGCTGTTGAGAATTGCCTGTTGACGTTCTGCGAGTGTCGCAAGTTGGTCAGGCAGATTGAACGAGCCCTCTCGGGCATCGTCCGGTTTGCTGAAGTCAAGAACTAATTCTCGAAGTAACGTGGCCCGGCGTTCCACCTCCTCCGGCGGGAGGTCATCTCCGAGGAACGTGCCGAAGTATTCGTCGAACAGCTTCCTCGGCATTGCAGCTTTGATTTCAGCGGCATGTCGGTCGTAGACCAGCTTTGTTCGGAACCGAGCGTCCTCGCGGCGTCGCTGCTCGGAAATCCTTTTTTCCTCATGCAAAGTCTGCTGCTCTGCGTCACTTCGTCGATGAGTTTCGCGGTGAGCCCTCAGCCCTTCCTCTTCATGTGATCGGGATTCATACGGTTCGTCGGCCAGCGGACGCGAAATCCAGGTAGGCCGAGAGAATCTGGTCGTCTGCATAATTCTCCGTGCATATCTATCCACGACCCGGTAAACCGGGAGCGCAATCGAGAGAAGTATCCAGGAACCGCCAAGGACAATGGCTGCTACGATCACGGTACGGAAGACCGCATCGACGAGTTCAACTTCTGTTGAAAAACCAACGAAGCCGAAACGATACGTCAGATAGGCAACAAAGCCACATAGCGCCACGTGTCCCCCGTAGCGTCGAACATCAGGTGAGCCGGAAGTCGAGAGTTGACCGACATAGAGGAACACCCCGGCGGCCAACGTCAGGGGCACGAAATTGCCATGATCCAGAACATCGACAAGGCGATGAAACGGGTTCATTGGTATCCCTCACTGAAGCGGATTTCGCGACCAACAAGCGCTGACGATATCGTATTGGCCGTCAGGGGCCAGTTTTCTTGACGCTCGACAGTTCAAGTCGTGACGGAACGATGACCAACAAGCTGTTCGATTGTCACAATAACGGCTGAATTTTTAAAGCGGCTCAAACAGCCCGCCAATTCTCAAGTGACAAGTTTGGAATCCACTCGAAGTGCGGAGTGTTTCCCGTAACCAGCACCCGATCGTGCTCCAAGGCCGTGGCCGCGATGATCAGGTCCGCGTCCCGATGCGGACGACCGCCTCGCTCCCCGAGGACCCACAAGTCCGCCGTGCGGTCGAGAATTTCGTCGGTCACGGCATGCACGACGGAGTGACGACAGAACTCCTCGAACTTCCGTACTTGGCGGGTTGCACCCTTGTGTTTCAGGCCGCGAAGAATCTCGTAGCGGGTAATCGACGAAATTGAAAAGCGGCCATGCTCCTGCAGGTAGAGCGAGGCCATGGCTACGACGGAGTCGTCCTTCTGCTTCAGGACTTCCGAAAGGATGTCGGTGTCGAGCAGGGCTTCCGACATCGGCTACGCAGGGCGGCGGGACAAATCAGACCGATCGAGTGCGATCGCCTCGACCTCGGCCACGTCCTCGTCCGTCAGGCCATCGTAGACATCGCACCAGGCCGGCAGATCGGTCCTGGGCAGGGTGGCGGCGAAGTGATCGACTTGCGGCTCGCCGACGGTCATCACCTGGATGATCACCTGCTGGTTCTCACGCAGCTGCTCGCCGAGCACGGACTCGTACAGTGCCTTCTCCGGCGGCTGGAGTTCGCTGACGTTGCGGGTGATTCGCTTTTCCATATCGGCATCATACATGAAGTCTTGAAACTGCGGCAAATTTTTCGTTGACTTTCCCTGGCGGAGTCACCAACGTTCGATGACTTCATCCTCTGTCGGCTGACAAGGCGGTGATAGGCTCTCGATCAATTCGCAGGCCAGACTGGAGCAATGCGGGGCACTCTGCTCGATGCGGATACAGATCGTATTCGCCCCGTGGGCGTCAAGGCATTCGATGCAAGGGTGGTTCTTCAGAACCTCGGCGATGTTCTCGGTGCAACCGACGCTGAGCACCTCGTGATGCCACGCCCCGTCCTCCCGCGAGGCTCGGGTGATGGCGTAAACGCCCGGCTCGCTGGGCAGTGTTTCGCCGAAGGGCCGGGGGAAGAAACAGTACTCTCGTTTGTCGCGGCCGCCGAAGCTGATGTAGCCGTTCATCGGGTCGAGGGGGAAACAGGCAACTCGCGCAAGCGAATAGCGACGCGGCTGCGAAGTCGCCGACAATCGTCTGTTGACAGGGCGAGGCAAATCTCATCGATGCATTTCGGTGCGGCTGAGGTTGCTCCGACGAGGTCGGTGAGCCGTTGCAGTCGGGCGAGAAGGTCGGCGATGGTGTCGAGTTGTGCCTGCATAAGTAACTGCGGACAGATTAGCGCACCCGGACTGGGACGCAAGACTTTTTAAGCGAGTCGATTGCGCGGGGCTGGAAGCCGTGCCACACTCTCACCGATGCCAGCTGAACGGAAATCGAAGGCAGCCGCTGAAACAGTGCCGTCGCGTCTCGAACTCGAAACTCGCTTCGACTCACGCGTCGTCACGTTTCTGGACGAAGGCGTCGAACGCCCCGGAGGCATGTGCCACTGCTGCGGCAGCGGCCCGAATGAGAATCCCGGGTGGCGAGCCGATCCGTGGTACGTCTATCAGGCCGGCCTTTGTGACGGGGATGGTGTCTACTACTCGATGCTCTGCGAAGGCTGCCTCGAAGATATCCGAGCGAAGAATGCAAACCGCGAGCGAACGCTACGTGATGAATTCGCAAAACAGGTCACCGAACTCCTCGGGGACGATGTCGACGGAGCGCAAACGATGATGGATGACCTCGAAGGCTCTCCTGATTGCCGGCTGCACTGATGAGGACAGAACCGTTATTCCCGTCGTGCCAGGTCTCCTTGTCAAAAAGCCGTCGCTGTCGGAACGGAAGCGGAAGTTGAGCATATAGCACCTTTCCGTGAGCCGCCCTCCAGAATTCTCAGGCGGTGAGGGCGAGCCTGGCTTCGATCTGTCGTTCGATCGCACGCGTCAGAATGTGTCGGCGGGAGGTTTCCCAGTCATGGCCGCGGTACTTGGCGGCCTCGACCATTCTTGTCAGTTCTTGGCCCGGCAGTTCCTTCAGGCGTCGTCTTCGAAGAAAGCGGCGGTTGTAAAGACTGTTCTCGCGATAGACGTAAGTGATCCGGTTCGGGTCGAACCAGTCGTCCGGCTCCAGCGGAAGAATCTGCGGTCCTTCGTCCCAGTGTTTCAATCGGGTCGCGCTGAGCGTCTCGCCGAGGCCGCCAAACGCGATCGCCTGGTCAGACTCGACGCGAACGACGGGATTTGATCGTAGCGATTTCTCAGTGATGAAATGCATTCAATCGTCCGCGAGAAATCGATTGGCCCACTTGTTGGCCAAACATGCCTCAGTGAGAATTTGGGCGAAGCGACCGGCCCTTTTGGTACGCTCGCGGAATGCTGCATCCGGTTCGCCGTCGATTCGAAGTGAGTGTTTCAGCTAGAACAGGCGAAGTTGGCGACTCGGCGGTTCGGAATTGGCTTGAGGACCATCAACGGACTCGGCCGCCTCGGGCCGATCGGCATTCGACGGAGGAGTGACATCGACCAACTGCGCTTCTCGATCGGGAACGGGCAGACGTCCGACTTTGCGGATGGCGTTACCCCACAATTGCAGCCGACCGGTCTCGTAGATTAGCTTGGCTTCGACGGCGAGAGTATTGCCCCACACGACGTGTCCGTAGTGGTTCCGCAGCGCGAGGTTGATCGCGGTCATGCGGACGCAGCGGAGGTCGATGTCCTGCCCGATGAAGTGCCAGTGCGGCTGCAACTCGGCCGAGGCCGTCAGCATGCGGCCGGAACCGCAACAGGGATCGTTGACCGTTCGCCGGCCCTCCAGCCCCGTGTCCTCGACTGGCAGGTTTAACCGAGCCATCATCTGGCAGACCGGCTCGGGTGTCATGAACTGGCCACGTTCCCCATAGGTGATCGCTCCCTGAAACAGATCGCCCAGCACGTCCTGACGTGTACGGTCCATGATGGCGACGAGTTGGCCGAACATTTCGGCAAGCTTGTCGCAGCCGCGTTCTCCTTTGGGGCCGTCCGTGTGTCGGGCGATCATGTCGAGGTACTCCTCCTCCATTCGTGGATGCCCGAGGGAACACACGACCGCGTGCAGGAAGTCTTCGAAAGCCTGGCCGCGGCTGACGCTGGAGCGCT
The DNA here is from genome assembly GCF_007744515.1 of Stratiformator vulcanicus. NCBI lineage: Bacteria > Pseudomonadati > Planctomycetota > Planctomycetia > Planctomycetales > Planctomycetaceae > Stratiformator > Stratiformator vulcanicus. Next base: position 3,445,912 of record NZ_CP036268.1, on the reverse strand, counting down.
GCGACACGTCTTCCAGCTGTTGAAAGAGTGATTCGGTCTCCCGGTACTGAAAGGACTCCTTGGCCAAGATGCGTGGGGGATCAGAACAGGCTGCCTTGCGGCGACTCGGCCAGCACTTCGTCCGCGCTGCCTACCGACGTGTTCTCGCACTTCGCCGCGGCCCTGCGTTTCAGACCGACTCGCTCGGCGTGACGTAGATCGTCCTGGCAGACGGTCACCTGCTCCATCGACGGAATCAGTTGCACCATGGCCCGGTTGTTCGCGTCGTCGACCGAGACGATCTCGCCGAAGACATCGCGGCCTTCGTGTCGAAATTCCACGGCGTCCCCGGGGTCGAACAGCGTCAACGCAGGTCGCGCGGGCACGGACGACTTCCTTACCGGCTCCGGCTGGCCGAGGTCGTTGTCGAGGACGTACCGAATATCGACCCGCAGGTCCTCGATCAGCTCTCGAAACAGCTGCAGCTCTTCGCAAAGTTGGTTGAGCAGTGGAACGAGCGGATGCCGCTCGGGAGGAGCCGATTCTGGTGCATTTTCAGGCGGCAAGAGAGTTGTCAGCGTGCCACAAGCGTGATGCTTGCGCAATGAACTCGGCGGTTTATTCACTTGCGCCGGTCGCCTCGTCGGTCTACTCTCGATGAGTTGACCGCATCTGCGTGAAGGAAATTTCCCTCAATAATTTCGGCCTCTTGATCGCTTACCTCGTCCCGGGTTTCGTGACGCTCTGGGGAGTGAGCTTTTCGTCACCGACGGTCAACGCCTGGCTCGGAGGTTCGACGGCCGATGCTCCGACTCTGGGCGGGTTTCTGTATGTGACGATTGCGTCCCTGGCGGCCGGTCTCACCGTCAGCACGGTCCGCTGGCTCGTGATCGATACGCTGCATCACCTGACAGGAATCCGGCGACCCAGCTGGGATTTCTCAAGACTGCAGGAGAACATCGACGCATTCGATCGCCTGATCGAGATTCACTACCGCTACTACCAATTTCACGCCAACGGACTGGTGGCAGTCGTCATCGCCTACTTCGGACGGCGGATCGGACTCGGATTCTGGAGCACGCCGTTCGGGATGGCGGAGGTCGCCTGCTTGCTTGTTGTGCCGATCCTGTTCGCCGGATCGAGAGACACACTGTCGAAGTACTATCGCAGAGCCGACGCTCTTCTGGACCGCACGGCTGCGTCGTGACAACTGCAGCTACTTGATACCCGCTGACTCCAAGAACTCGACCAGCGTGACGCCGTAGCAGCGGCAGAATTCGGCCAATTCAACGACATCGATACGTCGTTCCCCCGACTCGATTTTGGAAACGAACGACGCGTGTGAGCCGAACTTCTTCCCGACTTCCGCTTGCGTGAGTCCAGCTTCGTGGCGGGCGGCCCGAAGTGCGGCGAGTAATCGCTCATAGTTCTGAGTGTACCGCGACTTCTTCGTCATTGAGCCCAGCTACCCCGGAATTTCATTGCGGGAGCGTAGGGCGGCCGCTAGAATTTCCCAAAATGGGAAATTCCTGATCTGGGAAACCCGCAACTGGACCCTCGATACGGAGAAGTGTGATGACCAACGGAGGCGACCACGGACACGAACCGCAGACGACTTCCTCTTCATCAGGAGGTTCGACGCAAACGCCGAAGGACGGCAAGAAGAACTGAGCTGGTCGACTGTCGGGCGTCCGGTACGGAGCCCTCACGAAGCTCCGTACCGGACGTTTCTATTCCAGTTTGGTGATCGCTCACGACTTCATAGCTTGTCTGATAAACTGGCGGTATGATCGCTTTCGGGAATGGTCGTCCGCTCAAAGAAGTGCTGCCGGCGCTTATCGATGATGAACGGCGGCATCAGTTGATCCTGGAGGTTGTCGAGCGAAACAGCGTAATCGAAGGCCTCCCGCCGATGTCCGAAGAAGTGCGCTCGCAAATCCTCAACAATCTCCGTCGACTGTCGTCGGGTGCTGACCATACCGCTGCCGCGACACCCGCCGAATAACCTCACGTCGACGACCCCGTCCCGGCTGTGGCGGTAGCGTCGTCATCGAGAACGTCCGTGGGACACCCTTAACCAACAGCCGCATGTATCCGTGATACTTTGGAATCCGCATCAGGTCGTCGGGCGTCAGTCCGCTGCCGAGAAGTTCCGACAGAATCACGGCGTCTCGCGGTCCGACCGTCATCGCCAGCGTCGATCCACAATTGCCCAACACGGCGGCGAGCGTGTGGGAGTCGAGTTGTTCGAGCAATTGCGTCGCCAGCACATAGCTGACGCGGTACTTCCGGGATTCGGCCAGGGCATCAGCCATCGTCGGGTTGCCTTCCGACAGATACGTGTGGAACTCGTCGACCACGGCCACGCAATCGGTCCGATCCGACTCGGGAATGTTGGCCCGGCTCATGGCCGCGACCTGCAGCGATGACAGCAGCAGAGAGCCGAGCAGCGTCGAAGCATCATGCCCGACCGTGCCCTTCGACAGGTTGCAGATCAGAATTTTCGAGTCGTCGATCACCTCGCGGAGTTTAATGCCCTCGCCCGCCGGGTTCAGGATCGCCCGAAGCCGTTCGTTGGTCGTGAAGGCTCCCAACTTATTCTGCAAGCTGGCGATGTACTGCGTGCGGTCACGTTCCGACCAGCGGCCGAACTCGCCCGACCAGAACTGCCGGACGGCCTCGTTGGTGACCCGACCGGTGACCGACCGGCGGAAGTTGCTGTCGACCAGCAGACGGCCGACCGCATCGAGTGAGGCCTCCGGTGTCCCGACCAACGCGAGCAGGCAATTGCGGAAGATGTGCAGGAGTCGCGGAGCGGTCTCTTCCCTGAGGCCGAAGACTTGCTTAAATGCGGTCAGGACGCCGTCTGCGACCAGAGTCGGATCGGTGCCGCTCGGACCGAGCAGCGGGTTGAAGCCCACCGGGTACTTTCGATCCGATGCGTCGAAATAGACCACATCGTTCGTCCGGCTTCGCGGGACGACATCGAGCACGGCCTCGGCCAGTTGACCGTGCGGGTCGATCAGCACGACTCCGCGGCCGGCTTCCATCTGCTGCCGGACGACCGAGAGGAGAAACGTGGATTTGCCGCAACCGGTCTTACCGACCGCGATGAGGTGACGACGGAAGTCGTCGATGTTAATCCCGAATTGGTTTCGCTGTTCGCGGAACAAGACGCGTCCGAGGACGGTCGTGTCGGTCGAGGGTCGGCTTTGGCCGAGACTGACCGCCGGCTCGACCTCACGAAAGTCCGGCCGCTCGACGCGGGAGACTCCGTCTGCCGATTCGGTCAGCGGATGCCACAGTATGGCCACCTCGCTCACTCCCAGCAGAAATCCCCGCCCCCGTTGCGGCTGATTGCCTTGCCTCACCCGCGACGAGACGAACGCGGTCTCCGCGTCGGTGAACCGGCCGTAGGCCGCGGTTATGTCGGCCAGCTTGCGGCGGGTGACCTTCTCGGCATCGGGCGGTGCGGTGACGGTGATTCGCAACCGGCATTCGAACAGCGGCTCGCGGAACTTCGCCGGTAGATCGTCGGCCCGGGACGGGCCGAAAGCTTGCGGCCAATGCAGGAGTCGGACGAGCAAGCGAACCGCTCCAATCCGAATCGTGGAGGCTTGGAGGAAAAATCTCCTCAAAGGAAGGGACTTCATCCGGTCGGCTCGAATCGCGATTCGCTCGGCTTCTCTTACGCGGGATTTTCTCGCCGGACGGATTAAGAGCCGGGACTCACACTCCATCCGTCCCGAACGACCACTTCGCAGAGACGCGAACACTCCGGCCAATGGATCCGTCCAAGACCTCTCGCGACCGATGTCGGTGAACTCCGACGGGAGCCGAAGCGACATGATGTCCGGCCTGAGGTGCAGCTCAGTCGACCAGGCGATCCCGTCGCCGGTTGGTTCGCGTTGATCCGGCTTCACGGCCATGCCGGGATAGGCGTCGCGGAATTCGTCGGCGATGAGCCGGTAGGAATGCCTCGGGAGATCGGCCGCCAAGTTCGCTGTCCCTTCTCGGCTCAACAACACAAGTTCCGCGGGTTCGCCAGCACGGCACTGCTGATGCAAAGTCCTTAGCAGCGGCTCCGCGTGCAGCGGGCCTCGCGTGTTGCCGGTGGGTGAAGTCAGCAAGACCCTCATGTCGTGGCACGACGAATTCTCCCACAGGCCGACAGTTTCTCCAATCTTAAACTACAACATCGAGCAGCAGGTCCGCCTCCACAAGAACTCCTCATTGAAATGCATCTGTTCGCGGCAATGGCGGTCCGCAGTCCCTATAAAATCCGTCGCGGCCGAACAGAGCACGAAGTGCTCCCCGCTCCGTTCGGGGTGTGTGCCGGCGGGAGCGGGGCCCGTCGTGCCCGAACTGCCTGAGCGCGGCGATTCCGCCGTCCCGAAACGGGCGACCGGGTTCGAGTCGCTTCCGTCGAGGCTGCCGAGGCGACGCCACCGCTATCGACAGATTCGAGGGACGTTCGGCGTGGGAGGGCGGACGACCGCCCGATCGCGATCCGTGCCGGCATGGGGGAAGGGCTTCCGAAGGGACGCCTACGGTATCACGCCGAAGCCGGAGCCGTCATGCGTTCCGTCGGCTTTTCCGAAGCGACTTGGTTTAACGGAAGGATCGTTCGCTTTAGCCCGCGGTGATCGCGGAAGATTGCTTCTCGGTATGGATCATGCCGCATCAGCGTTTCCAATCCGCATCCCAAAAACACGGTCCGCTGGCGGTTCCGCATCACGTCGTTCGCCAGTGCGAACACATGATCGAGTCGGGCTTCACTCCGCGTCGTCACGAACAGGACCATGTAGCGATCGGGATCGTCCGCCGAGAACTGCGACTGATGGGCGTCGTAGGCTCGGAGTTTCCGCTCGATCGACTCGACATCCTGTCGGGTGCGGACCCGCTCGGAGCCGTTATCGAGTTCGACGTGAAAGCAATAGGACTTGCCCTCTCGTGTCTCCAATCGGAATCCGCAGTCGGGATAGACGGTAAAGGACCCGGTCTCCAGCCGGACACTGTTCTCACGGGCGAAGTGTGTCATTCGAATTCCGTGGTCCTGTCCGGCCGTGATCAATCGCACGACGAGCTGGGTGAGTGCGTGCGTGTGATGATGCCGGCCGTGGCCGATCTCTTCGAAGTGCCTTCGTCGAGGAAGCGGGGCATCCTCGCCGTAGAGCAACCGATAGCCGTCGCGGGTGAGCTTCCAGTAGCGCGGGGCGCGGCCGTCACCGACCAAAGCGTAAGGCCAACAGCGGATTAAGCCGGAAGCGCCCAGAAGTCTTAAACGCCGACGCAGATTATGCTCATCGCGAAACGGCATTTCGAACGTATTGCTGAGCCATTTTAGTTGAGCGGCGGTTAACGGGCAGCGGTCGATCGCTTCCAGTATTTCAATATCGCGGGGGCCGATCTTCGTGCGGAATTTCTTTGGCAAGGCAGTCTGAGCAGCGTAGCATAGGCACCATTAAAGTCCGCTTGCATGCCTCCCCGAAAGTCCGCCTACATCCGTGACGTCGACCGGCTCGTCGAAGAGACGAGCGTGGCCAGCGTCCTGTCTCACTACGGCCTCCAGCCGCCGGAGAAATCGAGCGGCGAGCACCGCATCCCCTGCGTGTTCAGCGAGTCCTGCCAGAAGAGCCAGTACGGCCAGTTAACGATTAAGCTCGACGATGTGGCTCACCGCATCTACTGCCACTCCTGCGGCGTCCGTGGGAACTTGCTGACGCTCATTCACGGCTTGGAGAAGCACGAGCCGCCAGCCGGCGGGAAACTCCGCGGCGACGAATTCAAAGCGGCCGTGAGCACCCTCCGGGAGATCCGAGGACTTCTGAATGGGGAATCGGACGAGAAGCCTTCGACATCCGCCAAGCTTGGCAAGCAGACTTCCTCAGTTGAACCGGCCTTCAACGTTCCCCTAGTCCGCCATGATAAAGGGGCCGCCCGCGAGCTGGCCGACCTGTGTGACGAACTCGTCACCGATGTGGCCGAAATGAGTCCCGAGGCGGCCGCCTACGTCCGCCAGCGGCCCTGGATGACGCCGGAACTGATGCGGAAGTGGGGTGTCGGCTGGATTCCCGGTAACGGTCGATCGCTATTCCGCAGGAACTACTTCGTCTACACGCACCGCAACGAACGGGGCGAGGTCGTCAGCTACTCCGGCCGCGATCTGTTCTTTGAGGAGAAATGGCAACAGTGGCTCCGCCGCGGCAAACCCGATGACGCTCGAAAACCCTTCAAACACCGCTACGTCAGCGGCTACCGCCGCGGCCTCGAACTCTACGGCGGTCACGCGACGCGCCTCGGCGACAGCTACGTGAAGGAATCTCTTGCGAACCGCGGGCTGGTCGTGGTCGAGGGCATGAACGAAGTCCTGCGGATGCACGACCTCGAAGTGGCCGCCATCGGCCTCGGCAGCAATCGAGCGACCGAGGAACAGATTGCGAAAATCGTGCGTTATGCCCGAAGTCTGGCCGACAATCGGGTGCTGCTACTTCCAGACTGTGACGAGGAAGGTGAGGACAGTTTTCGGGACCTACTGTGGAAGTTGGCCGAGAATCAGGTCGAGGTGCGGCTGGGGTGTAGCCGTACGATGTATGGCGGAAAGTTTGACGGGCGACAGCCGGAGAACTTCAGCAGCGACGAGTGGACCGCGATCGAGCAGCGCCAGGCGATCCGATTCACTGCAAACCGGACGCCGTGAGAGGAGCGATCGGACTGTGTCCGATTGGCGGAGCTTCCTCCGGAAACGGGAGCGAAGTGCGGCGACGCGTCGGGGGCACAGGCGAGGGACGAGCCGGAGGCCGCGACCCGCGGAGATTGAGCAGCCGTCCCCGGCGTCGTCGGTAGCTCCGCGGGTCGCGGGCGATAGCCCGTCGACGCGGAGCCCTCCTCGTGGAGTCCTTCCGTCGCCAGTCGGAGCGGCGATCGGGTTCAGTTCCCCTGACCCGATGAATGTTCCCGAGGCTGACCCTCTATGGGAACAGGCTTTCGATCAGCTTCCGGGAAACTGAATTCTCGATTAAATATCGCAGCCGAAATTCTCAATCAAACGGCGACCTCCGGTCGCTCTTTGTTATCATTTACTTTGTATCAATAGTCTTTGGCGTTGGCGAAGCGATTCGGTCAATTCACGATACCAGCCGTAGGCTTTGGACGATGGCCGAATCGGCGACTATTTAATCATCGAAAAAGGTAACGCAAGTTGCGGGCCTCTTCGTCAAAATGGTAACGCTGACTGCGGGCATTCGGCCCGAGAACGGTAACGCGAACTGCGGGCCTTAGTACTACTGATTTCCCCATCGCTGCTCCATCATCCGGCCGAGTGAGACTGGGCCGTCCCCGGCCCGCTCCGGATGGTCTTTGCGATACTGCCGGCGGAGGTTCATCCGGGCGGTGTATGCGGCGTTACGGCGGGCCTCGGGTTCGGACTGCCCCGATTCGCACAGTCCCTCAAAAATCCGCGTCATCACGTTCTGGAAGGCCTCCCGGCCTTCCTTGCGGATGTACTGCTCGAAGCCGTCGTCCTGAACCGTGGGACGATCCGTGCGCCTCTCGTCAGGGTTCTGTTCGAATTCTTTCTTACGGAGTTCCCGCCACCAGTCGGGCGGCGTGGTGCGTTTCTCGGCGGCTTCCCGGACGTGGTGCATAAAGAAGGCCTGCGGCGAGGTTCGAATTCTCTTCTGCTCGACCGCGGCGAGAGTGATGTCGGACCATTGCTGGAGCAATTGCGGCTTAAATTGCCGGAGCACCCGGTCGATCGTTTGTGCCTCGAGGCCGATCTGGCCGAGCGGGTCTCGTAGCGGCGACTCCACGCAAGCCGCTGAGCGAGGTTCTCGATCGAAATACGCACCTCGCCTGAAGCGAACAGCGTAGACGCCCTTGCTCCGCTTCGTAATCAATTCGACCACGGACTCCGCTCCTTCAGGCAGAGCAATGATTTCTTCCTTGAGGAGTTCAGTCGCCACTCGCAGTAGCTTCTGCCGAAGCGATTTCGTCGCCAGCGAGTCGGAGAAGCCGAGCGTGTTCACCGCGAGGTGCTTCAGGTCGAACGCCGGTGATTCGTCCATTCGATGAAAAATCTTCTGCAGCAGCAGGAACAGCCGCCGTGCGGCCGGACTCAAGCGGCGATAAGTCAGCAGGTCGAAGATGAAACTTCCCCGGATCGACTCGGCGATTTGGAAGAACTGCCTGTTCCAGACGAACTGCCAGGCCCGCGAGGAGGCCGGATCGGCCGGCAGGCTGTAGCCGAGGAGTCCGAACGCCACGTCGCGATGCTCGCCGCGGTGTGGGTCATAGAATCCGTTGCTCTGATAGATCACACCCGACAGCCGCCGGATCGCGTCGCGGAACTGCCGGTACCTCGTGCCCTGCTGCTGACGCCCGGTGTCGACGATTCCAAGTTGCCGCAAGCACCAGTGCGGCGTGGCTGAAAACTCCTCGGTCGGCTCCGGCTGGGCCAGCGTGAGGGCGAGCAGGCCGTAGAGATAGAGTTCGTCATGCGGCGAGAGGCCGAACGGGGCGGCGACGGTCGCATACGCGGTTTTTCGGTTTCGGTTGCGATCGGTGTACTCGAAACTGACCTCATGGCTCAATCCCTCGGCCATGCCCGCAGTCATGTCGAGCGGACAGAGTGCGTGCTCGACGAACGTCAGCGGCGCCAGGCCGGAGCCGGCGTGCAACGCACGCTTCTTCTCGTCGGGCCGATCACGGGTGGAGTTTGCAGGCAATCAGAGATTGAAAGAGATTAACCGCGGCCGAACAGCCGGATCGGCCGCCGCCAGAACGGCTTGTGCCGCGAGTTGTTTTCACTGGGCGACGGCAACGCCCCCGCAGATTTCTGCTGCAGGTCCTTAATCAGAACATGGCTTTCCCGCAGCCGCTCGTTCATCTCAGCCAGCTGCCCGTCCTTGGTCCGCACCTGCTCTTCCAGAAACGAAACGTACTGGTCCTTCCCCTGCAGCTGCGACCGCAACACGTCCGCCTCATCCCGACTTCCCTTCTTTGAGGAGTCTCCCGGCCGACGCCTCCGCGTCGTGTCCTCCACTGGAAACCGCTTCAAAAGCAAGTCTCGATGCACCTTCCATGCATACTGCTCGCCCGAAGTCTGCTTCCGCTCCAGTTCGTCGGGCTCGGGCAGGACGGAGGAGCGGTCGGGGTGACCGGGGTCGTCGGCAATCTCACGCAGCACACGCTTGATCGTCGTTTCGGAACGACCGGTGAGTTCAGTGGCCTGACGGACGGTGAGGAAAGGCGAAATCGGAATAAGAAAGGAAAGGTAGCGCGATCCTAGCGCAGAGTCGCCCGCGTATCAAGATTTCCGACTTCGCGTTCAGACGAAAACTCCGCTTCGCTACCCAGTTGCCGGACTCCGACCCACGCGAGAACGTTGCCACCGATGATCAATACCAGTCCGACTGGCCAGCGAATTACGACAGGCCAGCCAAGGCCGTTCCAGTCGAGCAAACCGACAACGATGAAGCCGCCGAATGAGAGAAGTGTCAGAAGCTAAACAAAATGGTATTGCCAAGTCTGTTGAGACGGTAGCGGCCAGATGCGTTTCGATGGCCGCACGATCGCTCGCATCGCCTTCGCTAATCGGGCTTCATCAGAACGCGGCTTCGGAACGCTTCGCTGGACCGAACGGGGCTGGCCGATGACTCGACAGGCCCTAGGTTCGGAGACGTTAAACGACTTCTTTAAATCTTCGGCGGCAACGCGCTTCCGAGAGGGCCCTCGGACAAACGTCCGGAATTAACAGTGGGTAGTTTTTTGATGCGACGTGCTTGAGCATCTTAATGTCCAACTGTTGCTCGGCGACAATCTCCTTGGGTCGCTTGTTCTCGCCTTCGAGGGACTTCAGCCGCTTGGCTTGAATTACGTACTACCGCCCTGCGCTCGGCTGACATTAAGTCAGCCGTGCTCTGTTGCTTCCCGCCGTACTGATTGCGCCAGCGGTAGTAGCTCTTCTCGCTGACCTCCAGCGTCTGAAGCACCGCCGCCAGGTCTTGGCCGGCATTCAGCATCGCATCCGCATCACGCAGCTTGGCGACGATCTGCTCCGGCGTGTGTCGTTTTCGCTTCTTCGTCATGATGAGTCTCCTTGGCCCAGGATGGACTGACCTTCCCCCCGATTTTTGATCCATGCGGAGTGCGAGTTTTTTCGTTACTTTGCACTTTTGGAAAAGGAGACGGGAAGGATGAAGCAGAAGCGATTTACCGAGGAGCAGATTGCCTTCGCGCTGCGGCAGCACGAGTCGGGGACGACGGTGGCCGAGATCGTCCGGAAGCTCGGCGTGAGCGAGCAGACCTTTTATCGCTGGAAGAAGAAATTCGCCGGGATGGGTGTCGCTGAGGTCCGCAAGCTCAAGCAGCTTGAAGAGGAGAACGGTAAGTTGAAGCAGCTCGTTGCCGACCTCAGTCTTGATAAGAAGATGCTTCAGGATGTGCTGTCAAAAAAGCTGTAAAGCCTGTCCGTCGCCGCATTCTCGTCAACGAGATGCAGGTCTGCTATGCGGTCAGCGAACGGCCGCCTGCGGGGCATTGGGGTTTCCGCGAACGAGCCATCGCTACCGGAGTGTGCGCGATGAGCGGGCTGAGTTGAGGGTTCGGATCAATGATCTGGCAAGCAGTCGGCCGCATTACGGTTATCGACGGCTTATATCTTGCTTCGCCGAGAGGGCTGGAACGTGAATCACAAGCTGGTCTATCGGCTGTACGTCGATGAAAGTCTGCAAATGCGAAGGAAACGGCCGCGGCGGAATCGCAGCTGTCTGATTCGCGTTACCAGGGAAGTTGCCGTGGCCCGCAATGACACATGGAGCATGGACTTCATCGCCGACCAGCTCTTTTCGGGGCAGCGATTTCGGCTATTGACGTTAGTCGATAACTTTAGCCGGATGAGCCCGGCGATCGAGGTTGGGCACCAAGTCACCGGCGACCATGTTGTGGCAATTCTGGAGAGGGCCACTAAAGAGCATGGGATGCCGAAGCAGATCTAGGTCGATAATGCCGCCGCTGGCGGTTTGAAACCGGGCGTTGCCCGGCCGGAGTTTATATCGAAGTCACTCGACTGCTGGGCCTATTGGAACAAGGTGAAACTGGACTTCAGTCGTCCGGGGAAACCGACGGACAATCCATTCGCGGAATCGTTCAACGGCAGGTTGCGGGCGGAATGTCTCAACGAGCACTGGTTACTGTCGTTGCAGGATGCTCAAGAGAAGGTCGACCAGTGGCGTCACGACTACAACCACATCCGACCCCACAGCAGTCTGGGGCAGGTCCCCCCGGCCGAATTCGCCGCTCAGGTATCATCCTCCGGCTACGCCTCCGGATGATGCCTGAGCACCCTGTTTACTAACACCCCAACTGGATCAAAGTTGGGGGCAAGGTCAACACCGGTTAGACTCTCATACCAACTGGACCGGAAATTGGGGAGCAGGGCCGCTGCAGTCTTCCGGACTTGCAGCAGAATGATCCCTTCTCACAGACGATCTTTCGTGACCAACGCGGGCTTCGACGTTTTCGCGTGCCTGCGATGCGATCAGAACGATCAAAGAAGCCAGTTAGTGCAGTCCGTACCGATTCATCTTGTAGTGAAGAGTTCTTACACTGACGCCGAGGGCTTTTGCGGTCTGTTCTCGGTGGCAGTCGTTGGCGGCGAGTGCGGATTGGATGGCGGTTTTCTCGGCGGCTTCTGTGACTTCAGCGAGAGAGAGGAATTCGGTCGACTCGGATGCGGTGGCTGACTTGAGGTCGCTGGGAAGATCAGTGGGTGTGATTGCGTCGCCCGCCACGGTGACGACCAGTCGTTCGATGACGTTGCGGAGCTGACGGATGTTGCCGGGCCAGCTTGCTGCAATAAGGACGTTCATGGCATCGGAATCAATCTTCTTTTCCTCGCGGCGATGGCGGGAACAAAAGTGGCTCAGGAAGTGACTGGCGAGAAGTGGGATATCGTCGCGACGTTGTCGCAGTGGCGGTACTTCGATTGGGACGATGTTTAGCCGATAGAAAAGGTCTTCGCGGAAAGCGCCGTCCTCAACGAGTTGCTGGACGTCACGATTGGTTGCGGACACGATACGAGCATCGGATTCAAGAGTTTCCTCGCCACCGACAAGGGCGAACTGGCCGGTCTCCAAGACTCGTAATAGATCGACCTGACTCTTGGCGGGAATCTCAGTGATCTCGTCGAGGAACAGTGTGCCGGATTTCGCGAGTGCAAAACAACCCGGCTTTCGTCGTGATGCACCAGTGAACGAACCCTTCTCGTGACCGAACAGTTCGCTTTCAAGAAGTGATTCAGGGAGTGCCCCGAGATTCACTGCGACAAACGTGCCTGTCGAACGCGTACTCAGGTCGTGAATCGCTCGGGCGATGAGTTCCTTTCCAGTTCCGCTCTCGCCCTGAATCAGGACGGTCGCGTCCGTGTCTGCAACCTGCCGAACCTGAGTCAGCACTTCCTTGAGGGCTCGGCAGTTGCCAACAATTCCGGAGACTTCGCCGACTTCGGCAAGTTTTTCCTTGAGTTGCCGATTCTCTGTTTGCAGTTGATAGTGTTCCCGTGCTTTAGCGACTTGCTGACGGATCAGATTCAGGTCGACGGGCTTGGTAATGAAGTCGAACGCACCGCGTCGCATTGCATCGACGGCTGTTTCAACTGTCCCGTGAGCCGTAATGACAATGGCTGTTGTGCCGGGTTTGCGTTGCTGGACGAGTAACACCAGCTCTAACCCATCTCGGTCTCCGGGGAGCCTCACATCGGCGATGACAAGTTGAAAACGACCGGCATCGAACTTGTCTAACGCTTCGTTGACAGTTCCAGCGGTTTCAATTCGGCTCGCTTCTTTTGCCAAGCCTTTAGCCAGCCCCGAACGAATATTGGGTTCGTCATCAACGATCAGAATGTGAAATTCTTCATCCATGCACGCTACTCAGATTGATCGGTGTTCGTTGGACGGATTGGCAGAGTCATTTCAAAAGTCGTTCCCTTGCTGGAGGATCGAAACGCAAGACTGCCATCGTGTTGCCGCATGATCTTGTCGCACATTGCAAGTCCCAGACCGGTACCGGAACCCTTGGTCGTAAAGTATGCGTCGAAAACCTTGTCGTGCAGTGAAGTGGGAATTCCAGAACCAGAATCAGTCACTTCGATTCCCGCGATTTCGCCTGAATGGAATGGCTTGATCATGACAGACCCACCATCGGGCATCGCATCCAGCGCATTGAGCAGCAAGTTGAGCAAAACCTGTTCCAATCGGACTTGGTCGGCGAAGATGGTAGGCAAATCGTCTACTGGAATCTGCGTGTCGAGCGTGACCTGATGCTGTAGCGCAGTCGGGCGAACCAACTCGACCTGCCGCTTGATGAGTTCCTGCAAATCGACCGGTCCGAGGTTTAACCGGTCGATCGATGCGAAGTCGCGGAAGCCTTCCAGAACGCCGCCAATGCGAGAAACCTCAGTCTTAATGACGCCAAGCATATGCCACGTTTCATTTGACGTGTTGCCGCCGTCGATTTCTTCTTCGAGTAACTGGACGTGCAGTGAAAGCGCTGCGAGCGGGTTCTTGATCTCATGGTGAAGGCCCACCGCCAGCGTTCCCAGCCCCATGTATCTTTCCATTCTCCGCATTCGATCTTCGATCAGCAGGCGCTCCGTGATGTCACGAAGCTGCAAAACATTGCCGATCTCGTTGTCTTCATGGTCGCTGAGCGTTTGGCAGAATGCACGAAGCGTCCGTTCAGAGCCGTTCCCGTCAATAGTGAAGTCTCGCGTCATCGCGACGTTTTTTTCAACTTGCCACTGGGTGCGAAAATCGTCAAGTGGAAGCTTGTCCGACAACATCGATAACGGGTGCCCAACGCACTCCTCTTGTGGACCGACCAACTCCAACCCGCGACGGTTGATGCTGGTGACGTTGCCATCGGCGTCGGTTGTGATGACTGCCTGATCCATGCTGCTGAGGATGTCACCTGCAAGCGCTTTGATGTCACGTAGCGATTCCTGTGACGAGCGGTACGCACGCCACAACAGAACGACGGCAAATCCCGTGACGACCAGATTCAGTACGACCAGCATGCTGAGCCGAAACTGCCAGCGAAGTTCGCCAGCCAGTACTTCCGCCGACTTCGTGGCATCGTCCGGCAGTTTGCGAATCAGCTCATCGACGATTTCCTGTTCACGGAGAAAGTCGACCATCACCCAAATCGTTACCCCCAGCGCAGCGGCACTCATTAGCAACAGGCCAATAACCGCAAGCCAATAAAATTTTCCCGTCTCTTCGGTATGAACTCGAAACATAAATGGAATGTCTCTGGCAAGACGTGGCGTGATGTCGCAGAAATTGGAATACCGTTGGCAATAATACGAACTTTCGCAAATTACTGTCCAAACACGAAAAGAGATAATTGTCCTATGCGACACGCAATACAACTTCCTCAACAAACCAGAAGACGAGCATAGCGGAGGACCGATCCGGGTGCAGCCATCGCCACGCTTTTCATCCCGTTGAGCTTCATCGCTGGACTGTACGGAATGAATTTCAACACGCAGGCATCGAAGTGGAACATACTCGAACTGAACTGGGCGATGGGGATAACCGTTCGCCCTCTATCTCGTGACTTCGATAGCCTGCGTGCTGATCTCCTTTGATTGGAGACATGGCTGGTTGACCTAATTGAAGACAGAATCTGTGCGACATCTTGCAGGCGAACCGCAAATACCTGCACGCCGGGTACTGAATCCTGGATGCTTCGACATGGTTCGAGGAAGGTTGTGGGCCAGAACAGAGTGAATGGGTGAACTCGTTATGCTGGTCGTGCCGATCTTATGGGTACAACCGGTCTTACCGATTTTGCTAGATTCACCGGCTATTCATGGATGACCCGATGTTTCGACAGATCACTTTAATGCTTTTTATCACCCTTTACGCTGGGGCATCCGCAACGGTGCAGGCTCAGGTGACCGCCGGAATTACACCTTGCGAAGCTCGGATTCAGGCACTCGAAGAGGAAGTCGCTACACTGCGACAAGCGACGCCAGCATCTATGACATCAGCGACACCGACGGATCTTCCGTCTAGGCATGCGTCGCTATGGACGAGCGATTATGACTCCAGCACGTTGGACAATCCCATCGTGGATGCGTCGAAGTACCCAGCGGTCAAGATGACCGGATTCTTTCAGGCCGACGCCGGTTGGATTCATCAGAACGCGGCCAATCGAATCGCTGTGGGCGACATTCAGGACGGTGCGGACTTTCGTCGAGCAAGGCTTGCGGCAACCGGCGATGTGGCCGAAAACGTGGGCTACATGGTTGAGTTCGACTTTGGTTTTCCCGGTCGCCCCAGCTTCATGGACGTCTGGCTGGAAGTTCGTGATACGCGTCTTGGCGACGTGAAGGTTGGTCAGTTTCGACATCCGATTGGTCTTGGTGGACTAACAAGTGTGAAGGAGTTGACTTTCATTGAACGCGGATTGCCGTTCGCTTTCCTACCGTTTCGACAGATTGGAGCGATGACGTCTGGTGCAGACGAAGACGCTGGTCGAACGTGGGCCTTGTCAGGCTTTCGTTTCCCAACCGATGTGTTCGGTGGTCAAATCGGTGACGACGGAGGGTACGGATTGGCCACGCGGTTGACTCAGGTAGTTTTCGAGGATGCCAATGGTAGAGTCGTCCACATCGGCGGAGCGTACAGCCTGATCGACCCGGCAAACGATGCAGTGCGGTATCGCAGTCAGCCGGAGTTCTTCATCGCAGAAACCGGTGGAGCTGCATTCGTCCCCGCCGGAGTCCCATCAGCCGTTCCGCCGTTTGTTGATACGGGTGTCATCGCGACGAAAAAGTCGCATCTGTTCGGGGCGGAGTTGGCTACGACCAGCGGCTCGTTTCATGCACAGTCGGAATTCATCCACGCGATCGTCAATCGCAACGCAGGGCCAACTGTTAGCTTTTCAGGGGTGTCGGTTCAGGCCGGTTACATCCTGACGGGCGAGCATCGTCCCTATAACCGTAAGGCAGGAGTGCTGGGACGGGTGGTGCCAACCAACGACTTCGGCGAATGCGGCTGCGGTGCATGGGAGATCGCCGCTCGCTGGTCTATGCTCGATTTGAACAACGCAGATATTCGCGGCGGACGGCTCAACACGTCGACGCTTGGTCTGAACTGGTATCTCAACAAGTTCACCAAGTTCCAGTTCAATTACATCCACGCCTTCCTAGACAACCCCGTCAACGGCGACAGCGACGCCGACATCTTTGCCATGCGGGCTCAAGTGGACTTCTGATTGAAAAGAGCAGCCGACCTGAGCCCGCAGTGCTGAAGTCGGCATTAGAACAATGTCATCAGCAGAAGAAATCCGAGTGCTGTCAAGTCGTGGCGGGAATTCGGTCAAAGACATCGACTCACTGACTATCAGCGAAGCAAAGCACCCATCCCCGAATCACCGAGTGAGCCCCATGTCTGCCAAATTCTTCCGGACTGCCCCCTACGCCGACGATGCGATGAACCTTCCTGTTCGTGATGTCGAGCAGGCCATACCGTTTTATGAATCGAAGATGGGATTCCGAGTGGTGTCTCGATCGGAGGATGATTGCCGTCGCGTGACACTCGGACGCGACACGATTCAGATTGGCCTCGCGGAAAACGGTGGCGATCCTTCGCAGGAAGGCTGCTTCTTTGAAGTTGACGATGTGGAAGCTGCTCTTGCGGAACTACAACGGTACGGCTTGGAACTCAAGCCGGATATTCAACACCAGACGCACGGTGGAACGGACTATCGATTGTTCTTCGTTGTTGCGCCTGATGGACTGTGCTACTGCATCGGACAAGCTGACAAGTGATGGCAACCATAGCATTCATGAGGCTCTTGCCGAGTACGCAAGTGAGGGAGACCAACGGCGACTCGCGTGCGAAGTGGGGTGCTTTCGAGCTGGAGCAGAGTCGTCCAAATGCAATACAGATGGAAGATTCTGCGGGCCGATTATGGCAATGGTCTTATTGCGACTCGTCTCACCCGCGATGACCTCGACGCTGGACTTCGGAACGCCGCACAGTTTGGCGAACCAGCGAATCAGGTGAGCGTTCGCTTTGCCGTCGACCGGCGGTGCCGTGATTGTCACCTTCAAACGATCGCCAAGCAATCCGGCGATGGAGTCTTTCGATGATCGTGGAACGACCTTCAGTCGCAGATGAAGGTCGCCGTCTTTCCAGTCAAAATGCGACATGCCTAAATCGGAGGCAGTGTTCGGTCACCCGGCGTGGCTGGTTCGACATCTTCGACCGGCAGGAATGCATTCTTCTCCGGAGTGTAACCGAAGACTTCGCCGGTCTCGAACTTGTAAACCCAACCGTGAAGCTTCAGGTCGCCCCGTCCGACTGCGGCGGCAACTGACGGGTGAGTCTTCAGGCTTTCGAGTTGCACCAAGACATTTTCTTCAACCGTCAGCGTCAGACGTTTGGCTGGGTCGGTCAGGTGCTTGTAATTTTCGTTGACGATCCGACGTGTTGCTTCCGCGTGCTTCAGATATTCCTTGACCGCCGGCATTTGTTCGATGGAATCCGGATCAAGTAGCCCCCCCATCGCTCCACAGTGCGAGTGGCCACAGATGATGATGTCTTTGATTCCAAGAGCCATCACCGCGTACTCAATCGTGCATGCCTCCCCCGCGAAGACGCTGCCGTACGGAGGAACGATGTTTCCGGCGGTTCGCTGAATGAATAATTCGCCGGGCTTCGTTTGCGTCAGCCGGTTCGGGTCGATACGCGAATCCGAGCAAGTGATGAACAGAGCCAGTAGATTCTGGCCATCGGCCAGCGTCTCGAACAGCTTCTGATCCTGACTGAATGATTCCGATTGGAATTTGTGGATTCCGTCGACGAGTTTCTGCATTGGATTCGATTCCTATTTTCACTGCACCCAGCGAGTGCAGCGTATTGCACTTGGCCTGCAAACATTTGCACGTCCGTTTGGCTTCGATTGTAACGCTTGGGGCTTATTTTTGCTGCCCCACGGCTCTTACCTTGTCCATTCGCCGCAATATCACGGATGGCTCGCGGATTTCGTCTGAAACCGCACTCTGACGCCATCGAGGACGTTGCCGCTCGAACGCGAATGGCACACGGCTTGCGTTTGTGAACGGTAAGCCCATCCGAACAGTCCTGCGGCACGCCCGAGGCCCGGCATGGAACGCCAATTTGCTGACCTTCAACCAACGACTGGGGCACGCCGTGCCGACCGCAGAACTCGAAGACGATCCGACCTCGCTGAACGACCACGCCGCAGAATCGCTGCGGCACATGGTCGAGCATGCGGCTCATCTGCTGCCTGCCCAAGGGCCGATTGAGGTCTTCGTTCATCACAACACGCTACACGCATTCGAGGAACAGTCGTTTCATGAGGCAGTCAAATCAGGGCTCGCCCGATACGGTGCTGCACCCTATTTCACGGAGCAAGAGTATCGCCAGCTCTACGCCGAGGGTCGGATCACCGACTCGGATTTGGAAGCAGTCATCAAGGACGATCTCGGGGAACGAGCAGGCGAGCAGATCAACGGACTTGGAACGCGATGCGAGATTCGTTATGCGATGCTGCGGCACCCACTGCATATCGGGCCAGACGCAGAGCTTCGTTGGGTCGTCGCGGAAACCGATGCCCTGCAGAGATTTCGCGAACGCACTACACAGATCAATCGGTCTCGCATCGTGTCCGCCGCTAAGAAGTGGCTTCAGGATTCGGCCGGCAGGCCGGAAGCAACCGACGACCAAAATGGCCTCTTGAAAAAGTTCGGCCCCAACATCGACAACTGGTCTGACTCTGCGTGGGAAGCATTCTCACTACATCTACTGTGGCGGACCTGCCTGAATGGCGTGAGTTCAATCACACCAGCGAGTTTGCCACCAACCTACGATCGTCCGCGTGACTTGCTGCTTCATGCAACCGGCGAAGACATCGACCGACACGTTCACGAAGTTCTGATCCGATTCTGTGCAGCCTACGTCGATCAGGGTTACTCCGATTGGTTGCTGCCGAATCGCGATCAGGGGTTCTTTGAGTCCTTCGGATCGCTGTATTCGGAAAGCTCTCGCGGGCTTGATCGTTGGCTCAAACGATTGCCCGACGAACTGTCGTTTCTGCGAAACAGCAACGCGACAGCAGAGGCGTCCATCGAAGTCTCTCTGCGCGAGCTCGGAATTGCTGAGTCCGGTCGAGAGGAATTCATCGCACAGTCGCTGCTCGCCCTTGGGGGCTGGGCCGGAATGATCTGGCAACTGGAGTCCGGTGTGGACTGGGTGGTGCATTCGATTCCAAAGGGGTCGCTGGTTGGAATGCTTGCCGTTCAGTTGATTCTGGAGAAGCATGCCATCCGAAAAATTGGGGCGGGCGAGTTTGGTGAGTACGAATCCCTCGCAACGATTGTCGAATCAGCACAGAAACGGTTGAGCGATCCCGCTCCGTTGAACCGTGAACGGGGAGCGTTCCTGCTGTTTCAGGTCGCACAGATGCTTGGCTGGACGCCATTGGAGCTGCAGCAACTTAGCGAAGCTGAGTGGAAGCAGCTTTCTGAGGAAGTCGAAGTCTTCGACGGCATCGAACGCCATCGCATCTTTCACGAAGCATACGAACGCAAGTATCACCACGCCGCGATCAACGCATTCTCAAAGCATGCAGCACGAAGACGTGAGATTGAATTACCGTGGGGCGACCGTCCGGACTTTCAAATCGTGACGTGCATAGACGATCGAGAAGAATCGTTTCGTCGACATCTGGAGGAAGTGCAACCACGCTGTGAAACCTTCGGAGCCGCCGGTTTCTTTGCCGTGGCGATCTACTATCGCGGAGCAGCGGATGGATTCTATAAGCCGCTTTGTCCGGGAGTCATCACACCGGATCATTACGTGCAGGAAGATGTTGGATACACGTTTGAAGGCGTCCATCAGGGGCGGGCAGAGTTGCGTCGTCGTCTGGGACTTGCGGGCCACTTGTTTCACACTCGCAGCCGTACGTTTCTTGGTGGCATCTTTGCGGGCATCGTGGGGTCGCTGGCGACTGTCCCACTCGTTGCTCGTGTTCTCTTCCCTCACCTAACAGCTCGAATCCGGCGACGTTTTGGTTCGTTGCTGCAGCCTCCTCCAGTCACGCAACTGCAATTGGAACGTCATGCCGAACCACCTGGACCAACGAATGGGCACATTGGTTACTCCATCGACGAAATGGCCGATGTTGTCATTCGCCTGTTGCAAGATATTGGCCTAACGAAGTCGGAAGACTTTTCACGATTGTTTATCGTTTGCGGTCATGGTTCATCCAGCCTAAACAACCCTCATGAGTCCGCTTATTGCTGCGGTGCTTGTGCGGGAAAACGCGGTGGACCGAATGCTCGTGCGTTTGCCGAGATGGCAAACGATTGGCGAGTTCGAGCACTTGTCGCTCAACAAGGCATCACCATTCCAAATGACACAACTTTCGTAGGAGCCTATCACAACACGTGTGATGACTCGGTCGTGTTCTACGATCTGGACCAGCTTCCGTCGTCACACCGCGAAGACTTCGAGTCCGCTCGCGATGCGATCGAAGAAGCCCGTCGCAGGAACGCACACGAACGTTGCCGACGGTTTGTTTCCGCACCGCTGAACATCACACCCAAGGACGCCCTCCGTCACGTCGAAGGGAGAGCACAGGATATTTCGCAGGCTCGACCGGAATACAACCACGCGACCAACGCGTTGTGCGTCGTTGGACGCCGAGACTGGTCACGTGGGCTGTTTCTCGATCGTCGAGCGTTCCTCACGTCCTACGATCCGACTCAGGACGATGAAGAACATTCGATCCTGCTTCGCATTCTTTCAGCCGCAATACCCGTGTGTGCCGGAATCAATCTCGAATACTACTTTTCCTGCGTTGACTACAAGAACTACGGATCGGGCTCCAAGCTTCCGCACAACATCGTGTCGCTGCTTGGCGTGATGGAAGGAACATCCAGCGACCTGCGGACCGGGCTGTATCAGCAGATGGTCGAGATTCATGAACCGATTCGGATTCTGTTCCTGATTGAAACGACGCCAGAAGCGATGCTGTCGATCATGGAGCGTAACGAAGGGATCGCGAGGCTATGCCAAGGCGGCTGGTCACATCTGGCTGTCATCGACGCAGAAACATCACAGGTTCAAGTGTTTCGCAACGGCAAGTTTGAACCGTTCGATAAGAGTGACGGCGAGCTGAGGCAAGTCTCTTCTTCGCTGGAGTGCTACGAAGGCGAACGTGATCACCGACCGTTCTTTTCGATTGAAGAAACGGAGGTGTCGTCATGACGCTTGAATCCGTACTGCAATTCCTCGGGCTTGTTGTCGTTGCCAGTCCCGCCGTGTTGCTGGCCGCTCTCGGGTTGCCTCTGCTTTGTGGCTTCAAATTGAGCGAAAGCGTTCAAGCCGGGCTGACAAGAGCAGGCGTAGTGATTGGCCTCTTGGCATCAGTCGCGATTCTAGTGCTGATGCTTGCGACCGGTCTCCGTCACGTTCCGATCGAACTCGGTAATTGGGTGTCGATCGAGCAGGAACACTTTCATTTTCACTTGAAGTTTGTGTTCGATCGCCTGTCCGTTCCGTTTGCGATGCTGTCTTTTGTGCTGTGCGGCACGGTGGGAGCCTTCGCTTCGGTCTATCTGCATCGCGAGAAGGGCTACGCGAGATTCTTCCTGCAGTATGCCTTGTTCTTGTTGGGAATGATCGTTTCGTCACTGGCGGGCACCATCGAAACACTTTTCTTCGGCTGGGAATTGGTCGGGCTGTCTTCAGCATTACTTGTCGCGTATTTCCACGAGCGACCGGGGCCCGTCCGCAACGGACATCGTGTGTGGACAACCTATCGCTTAGCCGATGCCGCGTTTCTCGTGGCGGCTTTGACGATGCACCATCTGACGGGAGCTGGTGACTTCGATGGGCTGATGGGTTCCGGACCGTGGCCGGAAGGTGTTGCCGCAATTAGCTCGTGGTCGGCTCTGGCCGTTGGGTCGCTATTACTGCTGGCGGCGGCTGGAAAGTCTGGCATGGTGCCGTTCTCTGGCTGGTTACCGCGAGCAATGGAAGGGCCAACTCCTTCGAGTGCCGTCTTCTACGGTGCTTTGTCCGTTCACTTGGGAACGTACCTGTTGTTGCGAGTCAGCCCGTTGCTGGACATTTCACTACCGCTGCGAATCCTCGTCATCACTTTGGGATTGATTTCCGCCATCTTTGGAACACTCGCATCGCGGGTGCAAAGCGACGTGAAAAACGCATTGGCTTTCGCTTCGTTGACTCAAGTCGGAATCATCACCATCGAGATTGGTCTCGGCCTGCGGTACATCGCTCTGATTCACATGATTGGTCACGCCTGCCTGCGAACGCTTCAACTGCTGCGAGCCCCTTCCGTACTGAAGGATCATCAAATGCTCGAAGATGCGGTGGGCGAGCATCTCACTGGTGACGAAGTCAATTCCGCGAAAACCACCACTGGCTTTCAGCTCTGGCTTTATCGGTTCGCACTGCATCGCGGATACCTCGACGCAATGATTGATAACTACGTTGTGCGACAATTCACTGCGGTGTTTCGATGGTGCGATGGTATGGAGCGACGCTGGACGAACCTGCTGTCCGGCGGCCCGTCTCGTGAATCCGATCAAGTTTCGCCCTACAGCGATTCACTGGAGGACGTGGCCTGATGTCAGAACTTCATCTCCCTTGGCTTGAACTCTCTGTGCTGTTGCCGCTGGTCGGAGGAATCTGGGTTTCGTTGCTGAAGAACCGCGACCGGGCGAGGACAGTTTGCACCATCGTGTGTGCTGTTACGCTCGTCTGTGCAATCGGCGAATGGCTCGACTTTGCAATGCTCGGAACGTTTGAGGCTCACGATCATTGGGACTTGTTTCAGTCGATCTTTCATCGTGATGTGTTCGTCATCGATGAGTTGAGTGCCCCGCTGTTACCACTTGGGGCACTTCTGTACTTGACCACCGAGATGACGACGCTGCGAACCAAGAGCAATCGCTTTTCGTTTCATTGGACGCTCGTGTCGGAATCGATCCTGCTGGCAACGCTTGCGTGCCGTAGTCCGTGGTTGATCATTACCTTGCTTGCCATCGCCACGATTCCGCCGTGGCTGGAACTACGGAAGCGAGGCCAATGCACGCGGGTCTTTGTGATCCACATGGCATTGTTTGTGACGCTGTTGGTCGCAGGACAGGCCCTTGCCGGGGCGACAGCTACGTCGGCTAATCCGCCGATCCTTGCCGGGTGCCTTTTGACTGCCGGAGCATTACTTCGCAGTGGAGTCTGTCCGCTGCATTGCTGGATGACCGACTTGTTTGAGAAGGCGACGTTTGGGACCGCATTACTCTTTGTGACTCCGATGACCGGAGCTTACGCGGTGATGCGACTGGTATTTCCGATCGCACCATCTTGGGCATTGCAGAGCATCGCGATCCTGTCGCTGGTGACTGCGATCTACGCCGCTGGCATGGCATTGGTGCAACGGGACTCGCGGCGATTCTTCTGCTACCTATTTCTCAGCCATTCATCATTAGTGCTCGTCGGTCTGGAAATGGCCACACCGATTGGACTCGCTGGAGCACTCTGCGTTTGGCTGAGCGTTGGAATCTCTCTGCTCGGCTTCGGACTCGCCCTGCGTTGCGTCGAAGCTCGCACGGGACGCCTGACGCTCGACAACTTTCACGGGCTCTACGAACACACGCCGTTTCTTGCGGCGATGTTCCTGCTGACCGGATTAGCTTCTATCGGCTTTCCCGGTACGGTCGGATTCATTGGGACAGAACTTCTCGTCGAAGGAGCGGTCGAAGTTTACCCGTTCGTTGGATTGGCTGTGGTCGTCGCAGCAGCGATGAACGGAGTGGCGATTGTCAAAGCCTACTTCCACGTCTTCACCGGAATACGGCACACTTCGACCGTCAAGATGGACTGCCGCCCATCGGAACGCATCACGATTCTCGTGATGGTCGTTCTGATCATTGGCGGCGGGCTGATTCCTCAACCCGGTGTGCAATCACGCTACCACGCCGCCCAAGCCTTGCTCGACCATCGCAGTGTCGAACAAGCAGACGACTCCGACGGGAGCGATGGATCACACTCGGCTCACTCTGAAACACTCACCGACAATACAGATAGCGAATAGAAAAATGACCGACAAAATGGAAAACGAAGAGACACCACGCGGCAACGCCTCCGGCTTCGCCAAATACTTTAAGCAAGATATCATTTCCGGATTGCTGGTCTTCCTGATCGCATTGCCGCTGTGTCTCGGTATCTCGCTGGCCTGCGGTTATCCGCCGATTGCAGGCATCTTCACCGCAATCATCGGTTCGGTCCTGACAACGTTCATCAGTAACAGCGAGCTGACCATCAAAGGTCCGGCCGCAGGATTGATCGTCATTGCCATTGGCTGCATCGAAGACTTCGGCGGCGACGGAATGACCGGCGGATGGACCGACGCCGATTTGATGGCCTACAAAGCTGCGTTGGCGGTCGGTGTCGCAGCGGCGGTCATTCAAATTCTGTTCGGCCTGTTTCGCGGCGGAATCCTCGGCGAGTTCTTCCCGATCTCAGCCGTCCATGGAATGCTGGCAGCGATTGGTGTCATCATCATCATCAAGCAGTTCCCAGTGGCTCTTGGCGTATCAGCCGGGGGTGAACCGCTGGAAATGCTCAAAGAAATGCCGCACTACATTATGGAAGCCAATCCGGCGATCGCAGCAATCGGCATCGTGAGCATTCTGATCATGTTCTACTGGCCGCTTGCCGCGAAACGTGTTGGCATCCTGAAGAAAATTCCATCGCCCATGGTTGTGCTACTGGTAACCGTGCCGATGGGCTTCGGCTTCGACTTGCTTCACGAACACTCTTACACATTGCAGGAACATCATTATCAACTCGGTGAACAGTATCTGGTGAAGATGCCCGACCGAGTCTTTGGCATGTTTGATGACATCACGTCTCCTGATTTTTCCGCGTTGGCTCAGATGAAGGCTTGGAAGTGGGTGATGATGTTCTTCATTATCGGCAGCCTTGAATCACTGCTTAGTGCCAAGGCAGTTGACCTGCTCGACCCTTGGAAGCGCAAGACAAACATGAATCGCGACGTGGTTGCGGTCGGTGTTGGCAATCTTTGTGCGTCGATGGTGGGCGGGCTTCCCATGATCTCAGAGATCGTGCGTTCCAAGGCGAATATCGACAACGGAGCCCGAACGCGGTTCGCTGATTTGTGGCACGGCATCTTCCTGCTCGCCTGCGTAGCGTTGATTCCCACGATTCTCCATGAGATCCCACTCGCGGCATTGGCGGGGATGCTGGTCTACACCGGATACCGACTCGCACATCCGACCGAGTTCATTCACGTATGGCGAATCGGGAAGGAACAACTGGCGATCTTCGTCACGACGTTGGTCGTTGTCCTAGCGACCGACCTGCTAATCGGTGTCGCTGCTGGCATCATTCTGAAGATGGTGATCCACGTCGCGAACGGCGTGCCCATCAAGTCGTTGTTCAAACCTTACATCGAGGTTCAGAAAGTGAACGACAACACCAGCCTCATCTTGGCGCGTGAATCCGCAGTGTTTAGCAACTGGATTCCATTCAAACGCCAAATCGAAGACATCGGATTGGTTCAAAAGCGCAACCTGATCGTCGACGTATCCAGTACGAAGCTTGTTGATCACAGTGTGATGGAGAAGCTGGAAGAAATGGAACGCGTCTTCGAGCAGAAAGGACTGACTTTTGAAGTTCGCGGTCTCGATGCCATGCAACCGCTGGCCGACAATCCCCATGCGGCTAGAAAGGGCGGATTGGCAACCATGCGACGGCTGACGGTCATTGCTGACGAGGCGATCGAGCAATCGCTGGAAGAACAATTTGTGGCACTGGGGGCAACAGGTTTCACATCGCAACCATGCAGCGGAGCCGGGCGTCGTGAACTGGAAGGCGGCGTTACATCAGCGAATTCCAAAGTTCGGATCGAGATTGTCTTGTCCCATCAAACGTGCGAAGCGATATTGTCATACCTTCGCAGCGATGTTCTTCCCAAGCATCAAGTGACGGCTTGCGTTGAGACGGTCGATGTCGTCAGACGAGATCATTTCGTTTCAGTTGCAGCGGAGGCGAACGAATGAAACCACTGACCAGGCGAATTCACTATTTTGACCGACATTGGTTTGGTTCGGCGTCTGAACTTTGCCGACGCGAAGAGACACCAACGCCATCGATCATCCTAATTGGCTGTCCTGACCACGGCATGTTGCCGCATGGTCTGCCCGTTCAGAACCCGATGTCGTTTCTTGTCGCTCAGTGGTTGGGGTTCGCCATTCCTCCTTTCACGAAGAGGTGTTCTGAAACAGTTGAGGCACTGGAGGAAGCAGTGCTTGGACATGAAGTAACGGACTTCATCGTATGCTCGCACACGACTTGCGGAATCTGTCAAAATTGGTTGGCGGTACCATCAAATTCCAAGAAGGCAATTGGCAGTGAGACGATGACGCCCACGCTCGAATTCATCGACAAGCACTATGACGATGTGTTCGACATGGAACGATTCGGTCTGCTTCTTAGCGAGCACGTCCTCCTGCAACTTGAGAGTCTAATCGAGTATCATTTCGTAAGAAGCCGACTGAATGACGGTCGATTGAAGCTCCACGGTTGGGTTTTCGATGAGGGAACAAGGCGAATCAGGGCGTACGATGCCTTGGTCGGCGACTTTGTTTCAGTCGAATCCGATGCATGTGCCTCAGTTACTACCTGAGAAACGAATACTAGCGAACGATGACAATTGAACTCGAAAAGTCACTGCACAACTTCAACCCGGATCACTTCGGCGGCGTCAATGATTTTCTCTCGACTGCCGACAGCAACGAACGCGATACGCTGATGATCGCATGTGCGGATCATGGCTGTGCCCCGGATAATGTTTCATTTGCTGGTACGGAACGATTTTTCATTCTCCAACACATCGGTGAATCCGTTCCGCCACCAGACCGTCGCCAACCCAACGATTTGTTCGGGGCAATCGAGGTCGGCTTTTACGACTACGATCTCCGTCATGCCGTCGTTTGCGGACATCTCGGTTGCGGCGTGATCCCAAACTGGCTGAAGGACAACAGCGGTCCAGACACCGGAAATCTTCGAGCACACTTCTACGCTGCAGCGGTCAAAGCCGTCGACACGACATATCCCGATTTGACTGGTGAAGCCTATGTCGAACGTGTTATCTGCGAACATGCAATTTTCCAGCTTGAGAACTTGCAGGCGAACCCGTCCATTCGCGAAAGACTCGATGCCAACGGACTCAAGTTGCATTTGTGGATCGTCAACGACGAAACTGCGCGGGTGTTGGCATTCGATCCCCGCGTGGGAAACCTTGTCCCCATCGAGGAGATGCGATGACGAAACAACTACATGTCAGCCTGCTGTGGCTCGGTATGGTCCTTACTGTTGCACAACACGCATACGCCCAGAATGCGAACCCGTCGCGGGCCGAGCAACTTCGATCGCTTGGTGCTGAGAATATTCGCGAAATCGATGGCGAACTATCGTATGTGAACCTGAAGGATTCACGGTTCTCTGACGATTCAGCCTTCTTGATCGAGGATCAGCAATCGATTGTTTTCCTCTCCGTCGCGCGAACGTCTAGCACTGACAAGACGCTCTCAACAATCTGCGGGCTGAACATATTGAAATGGCTATTCCTCGACGGCACCAAAATCACCGACGAGGCAGCTGTCAAACTGCAAGACTTGAAGAACCTCCGCACACTTTCAGTCTCCGGAACTGCGGTCACCGATAAGACGTTCGCAAAATGCTCTTGGAAAACCATTCACACGCTGGTCGTGTCGGACACCGAGATCACCGATGCAACGGTCAAGTCGCTCAGCAAGCTCACGACTCTTCATCATTTAGATTTGAGCGGCACATCCATCACGGATGATTGCATCGACAGCCTGATCGCGATAAAGAGCCTCACGCACCTCGACCTGTCGGATACAAAAATCACAGATGCAGGATTCGCAAAACTCATGGTTCTGTCCGAACTTCGCGAGTTGGAAGTCGCAGGAACCGAAGTCACCATTGCCGCTATCGCCGCGTTCAACGCAAAGCGACCCAATTGCCTGATTCACGGACCGAAAGCAAAGGACGACAACGTAACACGCACTCTGCCACAGAAACCCAGAAATCTTCAGTAACGAACCACTTTGACAATAGTACCAGCAGAATGCTGCCAGTATCGCCATCCCGGACGATCATGATGATGAGTTCACCGAACATGGTCGGACCGCGAACTTCGACCGTCGCGTCACGAATCCGTTCCAGCCGACTTCGATTCAGAGGATTGGCCTGCGACAGATGCCGCACGCAGTTCTCAACCATCACAACCGAGCTATCGACAACGAGTCCAAAGTCGATCGCTCCCAAGCTCAGCAGACTGGCCGAAATTGCGAATCGCCACATCCCGCTGAATGCGAACAACATCGAGAGTGGAAATGCCAGTGCGACAATCAATCCGGCTCGCAGGTTGCCAAGAGAGAGAAACAGCACGGCGATGACGAGCAATCCGCCTTCAAAGAGATTCTTACGAACCATGTTGATGACCGAATCGACCAGTTCCGTGCGGTCGTACATAGTGACCAACGTCATACCCGGCGGGAGATTCGCTTTGCTTTTTTCGACACATTCCTTCAATGCGTCGGTGTATTGATGCGTATTCTCGCCCATCAGCATGAAGCCGAGTCCCATGACCGCTTCGCCGTTGCCGTCCGCCGTGACGGCACCGCATCGTATTTCGTGGCCGACTTCCACAGTTGCGAAATAACGTATACGCACGGGCACTCCACCCACCGCTTTGATGACGATATTTTCAATTTGCGGAATGTTGGTCGTGCGGCCCAACCCCTGCACCAACAGCATTTCGCCCATGCGATCTACATTGCCGCCACCTACGTTGCGATTGTTCTCCTGTAGGGCGTCAACCACCTCACCAAACTGACCTGCCCCCCTTGAACGAGTCCATGGTCTGTCGGAGTTTTGACGGATCACGGACGCATCCGAAGGGGAAAGCACAATGCCGCGAGGGAAGAAGCACACTCCAGAGCAGATCATCTCCAAGCTGCGTGAGGCCGAAGTCGCCTTGGCCCAGGGACAGACCGTTCCGGAGGCTTGCCGCCAGATCGGTGTGACCGAGCAGACCTACTACCGGTGGAAGAAGGAGTACGGCGGCCTGCGGCTCGACCAAGCGAAACGACTCAAAGAGATGGAGCGGGAGAACGCCCGCCTCAAGAAGCTCTTGGCCGAAGCCGAACTCGACAAAGCCATCTTGCGTGAGGCGGCGTCGGGAAACTTCTGAGCCCGGCGAAGCGATCGGCGGCGGTCGAGTACGCCCGCGACTCTCTCGGCCGAGAGAAGGTCTCGGAACGGAGGGCCTGTCACGTCCTCGGCCAGCCCCGGAGCACGCAACGTCGGGAGCGTCACGTACCGCCGGATGAGCCGCGACTGGTACGACGGATCGTCGCGTTGGCGACGAAGTATGGCCGCTACGGGTATCGCCGAGTGACCGCGTTATTAAGAGCCGAGGGCTGGGCGGTGAACCACAAGCGGGTCGAGCGGATCTGGCGTCGGGAGGGCCTGAAAGTGCCACAAAAGCAGCCGAAACGCGGGCGTCTGTGGCTCCACGACGGTTCGTGCGTGCGGCTACGGCCGACACACAAAGACCACGTGTGGAGTTATGACTTCGTGGCCGACCGCACGGCCGACGGGAAGCCGCTCCGCATGTTGACGCTGATCGACGAACACACCCGCGAGTGCCTGGCGATCGATGTGGCCCGAAGTCTCAAAAGCGAGCACGTCCTCGAACGCCTGAGCGATCTGTTCGTCCGGCGTGGCGTCCCGGCCTACATCCGCAGCGACAATGGGCCGGAGTTCACCGCCAAGGCGGTCCGCGAGTGGCTCGCCCGCGTCGGCGTGAAGACGCTGTTCATCGAACCAGGCAGCCCGTGGGAGAACGGCTTCATCGAGTCGTTCAACGGGAAGTTCCGGGACGAGTTCCTGGCCCGCGAGCGTCTCGACACGCTGCTGGAGGCGAAGGTGCTGATCGAACGGTGGCGGCGGGCGTACAACACCGTCCGGCCGCACAGCTCACTGGGCTACCGGCCGCCGGCTCCGGAGGCGATCCAGCCCGTTCGGCCTGTTCCGGCTACGCCTCCACAGCCCGAACGGGCTGGATCAATGAACAAAGAACACTCAAAATACTGACTGGTTCCGTTACCGGGGGCAGGTCATGACCGTGCCGCGATGCTCAGCAGTCTGACCATCCGGCAGGTACCGAACTTCCTGTCCGATGTTTGCCAGTGATGCTTCTTCTGCCGCGACGCGAAGATCGAGCCATACAGTTCGTGTGTCTGAAAGCCGGAACATTTGCGACCCACGATCGACAACCTCGCCGACCACCGTTTCCCGATCAACGACCCGACCAGCCAAAGGAGCAACCACGGCAATCAGGTTATCGCTGCTGCCGCGATCCTTGATTCGTTCCGTGCCCAATTTACGAACCGCCGCTTTGGCTTCATCCGGTTGGAGCGAACGCAGTTGTTTCAGATCAACTGGCAAGCCAAGGTTGTCGAGAGAACGAACTGTCTTCTCAACCAGCGAAGTTGCCTGCTGGAGTTCAGTCTGACTCTCTAGCAAACGCTTTCCGGGGATGACGTTGCGGTTGGCAAGCGGTTCAATGCGACGAACGGCGTCTTGTTTCAGGCGTTCATCGGATAACGCTGAAAGGAGTTCGGATTTTAGCCGTCCCACTTTCTCGGAATCGACGATTGCCAAGACTTGATCTGCTTCCACCCAATCACCGACATTCACCAGCACCTGCTTGACGATGCCGTCCGCAGGCGGTGAAACTTGAGCCGTCTTCGTGGCGTCGTAGCGAATCTCGCCAGCCGTCGCGACACTTTCGACGATTGGCTGCCGCTGCACCGGTTCCACGTCAACACCAGCACTCTGCATGGCGTCGACAGATGCAAATTGGATTCGCGAACCGGGTAACTGGCTTAGCGAGAGGTTCTCTCGCCGAGGTCGAACGGCCAACGCACGCTCTGCGCGTTCCAGATCAGCAGCCGTTACTTCGACTGGCGATTTGGTTTCCGCCAGCGAAGGGTCATGAAGCACACACCGGTGGACGCCGTGGAATTCGCAGAACGTCAGCTTTGGCGGGTCTTCGATCAGTCCCGGCACACAGTTGATGCACTCTTCTTCCGGCACACCATGACTGTCGCACCACGCCGGAGCATTGGCTTCCGGTGATGTCGTTGCCGCCAAGCTCGGCAGCTTCCAATCGTTGTGATGGCCATACCACGCCAACGCGGCCAATCCGCCAACGACGGCAACCGATGGTATCCATGAAACCACGACGGCAGCCAACCGCCGGACGGGCGACTGTTTACGTTGTGTGTGTGTTTCGTCGCGATTCTCGCTGGTGACGGGTTGCGTTTCGACAACCGGCGTTGATGGCGGCGATTCTGCCGAGACCTTCGGCGAGGAAATGACATCCGACATGGCACTGCTTCTGCTGAAAAGGAAAGACACTCAGTCGATGCTTGTCGCCGAGCAAACGAAAAGGGCCGCTTCACAGCAGCGCAGCACGAAGCAACAAACAGTCACATCGAAGTGCAGCCGGAGAAACGGCAAGCAGAGTGTCTTACAGCAAAAACCGGCAGTAAGACGTCAGCAGGGCACGCCCATGCGGCGGCGATTCGTCTCGCGAAGCAATTTCGAGACGCTGAGTGCTAGTTGCGGCAGCACAGACTTCGATAGGAGCGACAGCCGAGACATCAACCACCCCAGCCAATTCCACCGAAGCGCCAAATCCCGGTGGCAACGCACCAGCACAGAAACAATCATGGCAAGGCTCCGGGCATTCAGGAGCCACCGGAACTTCATCATGCTCAGCATCGCAGCAGCAATGATCTTCACAACCGCCAACCACAGCAGCCGAACTTTCCGACACTCCACAACACACCCCACCCATCGCCGGACAAACCAGCACGGTTATGCACATCAGCAGGTGAATGAGGCGGGCCAACATTGGGTCGGAAAGAGTGATTCACGTCGGAAAGGACGACTGGTTAGATCATTATAGTATTCGTCGATTTGTCGGCTGAGTCAATGTCGATGCCGCAGAACAGTAATTGGACAACTCCCCAGCGTCGATCTCATTTCGATTCATGACGACTGATTCAGTTTTTTGGCTGATCTCTCGCCTCACGGTTGCCAAAGGCGATGCTGTGAACTGTCGCAGTTGGATGGGAGCGTTCCTCGAATGGCCGGATGACTCGCCTTCGTAGCGGCAGGATTTCATGAGGCAATTGCTCGCGTCCCGCCACTTTGCGAACTCGATTGACCTCTCGTAGCATCATCAGCATTTGACGCCGGACGGGAGCGTAGGGAGCGTCCTCGGGCCGGTCGGGCGGATGAGAGCTGGAGCATGGACTTCATGTCCGATCAGCTGTTCGACGGCCGCCGATTCCGGCTGTTGACGTTAGTCGATTACTTTATCCGCGAGAGCCTGGCGATCCGGGTCGGGCAACGGCTGACCGGCGACGACGTCGTCTCGGTCTAAGAAGCGGTCCGGACGGAACGTGGGGCCGTGCCCGCTTCGATCCGTGTCGACAATGGTCCCGAGTTCATCTCGAAGTCTCTGGACTGGTGGGCGTACGTTAATAAAGTGACCCTCGACTTCAGTAGTCCTGGAAAGCCGACGGATAACGCGTTCATCGAGTCATTCAATGGCCGGTTCCGGCAGGAGTGCCTGAATCAGCACTGGTTCCCCGACCTGGCCGACGCGGTCGAGAAAGTCGAGGCGTGGAGGGCTGACTACAACGAAGTCCGGCCGCACAGCAGCCTGGGCGACCGGACGCCCGCGGAGTTCGCGGCTTCAGCGAGTGCCGGCGCGCCGGCACTCGCTGAAGCCGAATCCTGACACACGCGGTGGTACAGACTCGGGGGCAAGGTCAAAACAAACAGCACTCAACATACTGGCTGGTTCCGTAACCGGGGGCAGGTCAACGTCGCGGTATTTCCCTCGGACGTACACGTCCCGGAGCACATCGTCAGCGATGCCCCAGATGAAATTGACGATGTTGTTGTGTTGCGAGTGGTCCATTCAGTGTCAATTCGTGTTGTAGATTACGCGTGTTTGGTCGCCGTGTCACATTTCACTTTGGCTTCGGCGCCGGCCTGACGGGATTCGGGTTCTCGATGTTTAATGAGAGCCGTTCGACCTCACTGCGTTTGAACAACCGATAGTTGTTAACAGGGTGACGATATTCCTGAAGCTTCCCCGTTGAAGCCCACGCTCGTACCGTGTTCGCGGATACACCGAGCAGTTCTGCTGCTTGCTTTACTAAAAGGAATTCGTTTGTCGCTGGCATTATGCACGCCTCGAAGTTGCGTAGGATTTTTGTTCCAGCCATGCCAAGACGTTACCAAGCCTGCCGAGAGGTTACAATCTGCCCGTCGGCGCTGTATCATTGCGAACCGAGGGCCTTTGCTGGTGTCCTTTCCGCGCAGGGGTAGACTGCATTCGTTGAAACGATCGATATGAAACAGGATGTCACACTCGGCAGCGGCATTCATCGTGCGATTCTCGACTGGTCAAATGACCTGCCGGGGTGGCAACGCGACGCGCTTCGGCGAATTATTGAGAACGGAACGCTATGCGATGCCGATATCGAGGAATTGACGACAGCCTGCCGAGCGTCCAACGGCCTAGCCGAAGAGAATGGGCCGGAACTGCGTCCACTGGTTGCCCACATCTTCCGAGCGGAGCCGATACCTCCACCACGGTGACGCTGCGTTCCGTATCCGAGGCGGAAAACGTTAACGCGATCGACTCCAAGCAGTCGCTGCCGTTTGCGGGCACCGGCCTGACCGTCGTTTTCGGCTACAATGGCTCGGGAAAGAGCGGCTATGGGCGAGTACTTCGACGGGCTTGCAGAGCCCGAAACAAGGGCGACGCGATCCTGCCAAACGTACTGCAGGATTCTTCCAACGGCCCGGCGAGCGCAGTGATTACCTACGCCGTTGACGATGTCGAACAGCCACCGGAGCAATGGATCGATGGACAGCGTGCTATTGATCGTTGGGATCAATCAGCTTTTTCGATTCTGATTGCGCCTCCGTCCATGTTCGCGGGAAGAATGACATTGCGTTCACTCCGTTCGGCCTCGATGTCCTTCCGTCACTGGCATCTGCGTGCAAAGCGGTTCAGCAGAAACTTGACTCAGAGAGAAAGCGCCTTGAATTTGATAGTCCGCAGTTCCTGAAGTCGACGTATGCGACCGGCTCCACGAAGGTTGCGGTCACACTGCGCGGATTAAAGTCTTCGACATCCGTCGATGAACTTGATCGCCTAGCGTCGCTAACTGATGCGGAATTGCAGCGGCTCAAGGAAATTCCCGCCCAGCTCGCGTCTGATCCACTAAAGCTGGCCAAGGAGTTGAGAACCCGGGCCGGACGCATCGACGCCCTTCGTTCGACACTACTGAAAGCCTCCAGCGCCCTATCAGATGAAGCAATTGAGGCAACCAAGGCCCTTGCGGAAGATTCGGCAACGAAGATGAAAGCGGCACAGGTGGCCGCTAAAACTAACTTCGCGGATGATCCGCTGCAGAACATTGGGGAGCAGGTTTGGCGTCAGCTTTGGGAAGCGGCCCGCAAATACTCAGAAGTATCATACCCGGATCGCGACTTTCCGGTGACCGACGGGGACGATGCAGTTTGCGTATTGTGCCAGCAGCCACTTGGAGAGGATGCAAAAGATCGCCTGAATCGCTTCGAGCAATTCGTCCGCGATGACAGTGCCCAACAGGCGGCAAAGGCGAAGGAAGCCCTCCGAAATGCCGTCGGGAAGGTCGAAGGTCTCGGTTTGCTCGGGGACGCGTTGCGGGAGCAATTAAAGGATGTGGAATCGGGTGACAAACAACTGCTCCCGTCAGTTCGAGGGCAACTTGCCACCCTGATCCGAAGGCTTCGTGCGA
The DNA here is from genome assembly GCF_007744515.1 of Stratiformator vulcanicus. Lineage (NCBI taxonomy): Bacteria > Pseudomonadati > Planctomycetota > Planctomycetia > Planctomycetales > Planctomycetaceae > Stratiformator > Stratiformator vulcanicus. The sequence goes on along the minus strand of NZ_CP036268.1, from coordinate 3,410,880 downwards.
TCAAGCAGGGATACCAATCGGGGCAATGGGACTTTCCCCTTCCGGGCACACTTGAGAACATCGACACAAAGCTCTCAACGCTCGTGTCATCAACCAATGCAAAAGCGGTCGATGTTGAGAAATCGGCAGACCAGGAGGAACGTCAACGTCTTGAAACCGAACTCGCGGAGTTGAAGGCACGTGAGTGGCTCGCGACCGTACTCGGTGACGTCAAAGAGCATCTGGACCGATTGGCGCAGATTGACAAGCTCAAGAAAGCTTTGAAAGAGACCCGCACGAATCGCACCACGATCAAGAGTAAAGAGTTGGCCAAGGCGTATGTGACCGATCAGCTACGCGACGCGTTTGCGACGGAGATCAAGAAGATGCAGCAGGGCGTTCGTCGCCTGAATGTCGAGTTGGTTCCTACGGCTGGCGAATTCGGATCGTCCTATTATCGCGTTCAGCTTGTAGGAGCCAGTAAGGCCGACATTGGAACTATCGTCTCGGAGGGTGAGCACCGATGCATCGCCTTGGCTGGATTTTTGTCTGAACTGGCCACAGAGCCATGCAAGTCGACGGTCATTTTCGATGACCCCGTCACCTCTCTGGATCATCATTGGCGGGGGTGTTTCGCACAACGCCTAGTCGAGGAAGCTGCGGATCGGCAAGTTATCGTGTTTACTCACGACATCGTGTTTCTCCATGATTTGGCGAGCGGAGCGGAACAAAACGATGTCCCGATCGAGTTGCGGCGTGTTCAGTCAAATCGGGATAGCTGTGGCTTTGTCAATGACGGTTTGCCATGGATTGCTCAGAAGACACTGCCCAGGATTGATGAGTTGGAAAAGCGTGCACGAGCAACTCGCAGTGATTTCGATGCTCACAACGATGATGAGTACGAGCGGTCGATTGGTGCGGTATACAATGAACTGCGAGCCACGGTTGAGCGAGCCGTCGAAGAAAAGCTGTTTCTCGGGATCGTGATGCGGCATCAGGACTACATCAGCCTCAAATATCTCAAGAAGGTCACGGCGATAACCACTGACCATTGTGAGCGTTTGCAGAAGCTTTTTCAGCGGTGCTGTGACATTACATCAGCGCACGATCGGTCCTCTTTGCGTGGTTTCGGAGTGCCAAGTCCAGACGATGCATTAGACGATTTGCGAGAACTTCGCGCGATTGTTGATGATCTGAAGGATAAGCAGAAAGCTGTATCGTGAAAACGCCCTGCGTTCATGAGAAAGCAAGGCGTGGGCTGAGCCTTAAGCACAGAGCGGCATCTGCGAACGGCTGAGGTGCTGCTCTCGCAGGTGAGTACCGTCGGACAGGTCTGCAATAAGATCGGAATCACCGATCAGGCCTGATACTTTTCGCAGAAGAGCAGTTTCGCCCTGCTCGCGGAGTGTCCGCGATTTCGCGGGACCGTAGCGTTCAAGCCAAGCGTCTGAAGCCCCTAAGACGTACGATTGCACGCCTGAAGTGGTTGTCAGCCGAAGCCGAACTAGACAAACCAATCCTGAAAGAGTCCGCCATGGGAAGCTATCGACCGGGAACTCGAGCAAGTGTAACGGAACCCAGCAGAGCGGCGGGTTAGCAACGACTCTCTACAGCGAGACGATCATAGTGGATCACCGCGGACAAATCGCGGACAGAATTGGCGATTTCAGAGCAATATCGCCGTAGCCTGGATGAGACTTCGAATTCAAAAAGTCTTTTCTAACAATGGGATTAGAGCAAGAATTAAATGTGAGCACAATGTTTGATTTCAGGTTCAGGTCCTAGTGTCCTTAAACGGACGTGGAGGTTCGAGTCCTCTCCTGGGCATTCGAAACAACATCGCTGCACTGCACCCGCGTTTCCAGCGCGGGTTTGTTTTTGCGCTAGCCACTGGGTCACTTGCGATGGGGCGTGATCCCGTCGACATTGGAACCGGCGGCGGTCTCGCTGCTTTCTCGTGTTCAGCTTGTTCGAGGGTTCCGATGTCTGTTGCTGGTCATATTTTGCGTGCTGCATACGGCGGCGTTGCCGTTGTGAGCTGCTTTTTCGGTGCTTCGCTCGCCTCGGCGGCTCCCAATGTCCTGTGGATCAACTGCGAGGATCTCAGTCCGGCGGCGATCGGGTGTTACGGTAGCGAGTATGCGACGACTCCCAACATCGATCGGCTCGCCGCTGAGGGAATCGTCTATGAGAACGCGTCGTCGTGGGCTCCGATCTGCGGGCCAGCCCGGTCGACCTTCGTGACCGGTGTTTACGCGTCGTCGCTGGGGACGCAGCACCTGCATTCGCACGTGGAACTTCCGCAGCCGATCGAGCCGCTGCCGCGCATGCTGATGCAAAAGGGCTACTTCACCAGCAACTGGGGCAAGACCGGTTGGAATACCTCGCAAGACAATGCCTTCAGCTATTGGAATACGCAGGATTATGCTCCCTGGCGGAAGCGGAAGGAGGGGCAGCCGTTCTTTTGCACGTTCGTTTTAGGTACCACGCACGAAGGGCCGGCCAACAAGCAGGCGAAGTACGATCAATTGACGGCGTCGCTGCCGGAGAAGTCTTTCCACGATCCCGCCGAAGCGCAAGTGCCGCCGTATTTTCCCGACACGCCGGAGATGCGGTCGATCTGGGCGGGCTATCACGATCTGGCGACGGTGCTCGACGGACAAGTCGGCGAGATCCTGACGGCCCTCGAAAAGGACGGTTTGGCGGAAGAGACGATTGTCGTTTTCTTCAGTGATCACGGCTTCGGTCTGCCGCGGCATAAGCGCTGGCTCAATTGGAGCGGGTTGCACGTGCCCTTCATCGTGCGGGTGCCGGAGGCGTATCGGGAGATGGCGACATCTGGCCCGGGATCGCGGGAAGAGCGGCTCGTCAGTTTCGTAGACCTCGCTCCGACGACGCTTTCGTTAATGGGCGAACCTGTACCCGACTACATGCAGGGGCAGCAATTTCTCGGACCTGATGTCGCTTCCCCTCGCAAGCTTATCTACGGCGCCCGCAGCCGGGCAGATGACATGCAGGAGTTGTCACGGTCGGTCTTTGACGGCCGCTACTTCTATGTTCGGAACTACATGCCGCACCTGCCGTATATTCAGCCCGGGTGGATTTACGGCGAGGAAAAACGCAGCTTTCTGGAACTGTATCGCGCCGAGGATGCGGGGCGGATGCCCGCGGATTCAGCTTTGCTGATGGCTGACGAGAAGCCGCTCGAAGAGTTGTATGATCTGCACACGGACCCGCATGAGATTGAGAATCTCGCTTCGAAAGCGGAGTTCGCATCGATTCTCAAATCGATGCGGAAGCGGAACCGTGAGCACATCCTCGAGACCCGCGACACCGGATTTCTCACTGAGGCAGAGTGGGAGCGACGCCTGCAGCCCGGAGAGACGCGCTATGAAGTGGCGCGGGTGGTCAATCGAGTATCGCGACCGCGTTATGAGCTGGAATTAATTCTCGACGCGGCTGAGCGCGTCGGTGATCGCGATGTTTCGGTCGGGCGATTGCGGTACTGGCTTCGCTCATTGGACAGTGGCACTCGCTATTGGTCGGCCATGGCGATGGTGGCCGATCCCAAGATGGCTGAGGCGTTGAAGACCTATTTAGCGGCTCGACTCGACGACGATTCGGACTCGGTCGCGATCATGTCCGCGCAGGCCCTTCTGCAGATCGCGCCCGGTCACGCGGCGGCAAAGGGAGTCCTGTTCGAAGGGGTTCGAAGCAAGAGCCCGTTGATCGCGCTGCTTGCGGCCCGGCAGGTGATGCTCGCGGGCGAGGCAGTCTGTCCGCTACCGGACGACTTCCCCGCGCTCCTCGAAGAATATCGCGGCAAAGGCAAAACGGGGCGTGGTTCACGACCCTATGGCCCGCCGATCGTTGGCTCGCTGCGATACGCCTTAAAGAACTGCGACGCAAACGAGTAGAGCAAAGGGTGGCATACCGGATTTGAACCGGCGACCTCCGGAATCACAATCCGGCGCTCTAACCAACTGAGCTAATGCCACCATGAGGTCATCGACAGGACGGCGAGAATATCACGCCCGTCCGCAATTCGACAAGCGTTCGACTTACCGAGTTCGCGACGGGGATAGAATTCTCCGCTTTCGCTCCCAGATGTAGCAATTTGCTGCGGAAGTTGTGGCGATCCTCAACACAGCCGCGGTGAACGTTTTTTGGCGATGCGGCTGGAACCCTATTGCGCTCAAGGACTTATGGACGCGTTTCCGTTGCGGTCCATGATTTGCCAATCAGTCAGCCCGCCAGCACGCTTTTGATCCAATAGAGGCAGCTAGGCAGCATTTCGGGTCGAGCGCTCCTGTCTTTTCATCTCTTATCAGACCAGGCTTCGAAACAGGGACGTAAACGATGCTTGTCATTTCCAGAAAATCGGGCGAAGAGTTGGTCATCGGCGATTCGATTGTCATTCGGGTCGAGCGGACCGGTTCGAACCGTGTTAAATTGGCGATCCAGGCACCGCCGCATGTTCCGATCCGACGCGACTCCGAATGTGCTCCGCCGCCGCGGGCTGTGGCTGCGTCACACTGATTGTGAAATTTTGGGATCGCGATCCGTTTCGCTGCCGTTTGAATTACCACTATTTGAGTCTGCGACGTTCATCTTGGTTTCCGACGAGCCGTTTGCTCGTGGACCGCCAAGCCAATCCGACGGCACGTCTCTGAGGTGGATGTCCTGCTGCGGGAAGGCGATCTCGATACCGGCTTTGCGGAAAGCCATGTCGATGTTGACGTGCATCTGATGAATCGTCTCGAGTCGATTGTCCATATTGGCGAGATACGCCCGAACGACGAAATCGAGAGAGCTGGCGCCGAACCCCTCCATCGTGACGAGCGGCTTCGGATCTTCGAGGACGTCGGGATGCTCTGCGCAGGTTTGTTTTAGAATTGAGCGTGCCAATTCGGTGTCGCTGCCGTAGGCGATGCCGACATTGATCAGGATGCGGTTCGTCGTGTCGTTGAGGGTCCAGTTGAGCAGTCGACCGGTGATGAATTCCTTGTTCGGGACAATGAACTCCTGACGATCCCAGTTCACGATTGTTGTAGCGCGGATTCGGATTCGAGTAACGATTCCGGTCACCCCTTCGACAGTCACGATGTCGCCGACGCGGACCGGGCGTTCGAACAGGATGATTAATCCCGAAACGAAGTTCGCAAAGACTTCCTGTAGTCCGAACCCAAGGCCGACCGTTAATCCGGCGGCGAGCCATTGCACCTGACTCCACGCCAAGCCGATGGTCGACGTGAAGGCGAGTATGCCGAGAATGAGCGACAGATACGCGACGATCCGTGTAATCGCATATCGGCTGGCGGCGTCGATCGGGAGGTTGCCGAGGACCGCAATTTCCAAGAACCCCGGCAGATTGCGCGAGGCCATAAAGGCAAATACGGCGATTAAGAGCCCAGCCGCCCAGTGAAGGATCGTGATCGGAACCTGCTGCTCTTCGGTCGTTGTCATCGCAGTGTCGGCACCAGGGTCGAGGGCCTCGACCGTGACCATGCGGGATACCGAATAAAGCGGCCAATTCTCCACGATTCGCACTGCCGGCAGAATCTCGTTCCAGATCGACCAGAACCCGAACAGCCCGACTCCGCAAACGATCGCGACGATCAGCTTTCGCGTCTGGTCGGATGTCTTATCGAAGTCGACGCTTTCATCATCGGGAGGTTGGGGTAGCGATGCGGCTTCACCGGCCGGGTGAGGAACCGACGCGGTTTCGTGCTCACGGAGCTCACGCTGCTGTTGCCAGCGTTCAAATTTCGCGCGGCGACGCAGCAACGTGACGCCGCGAAAAAGAAACGCCGTGAGTGTAAACAGCCCCGCCAGCAGCCAGACCGACCAGAGAAACGCGCTATAGATTTGAGTCGCGGTGAAGTGGTATCCGCTTGCAGTCAAAACGATGAGAACCACCGGCAACAGAACGGCCGCGGCCCGCGAGGTCCACCAGACCACGATTGACGAGGGGACGGTCCCCTCTTTCGCCATCGACGTGTGCGTTCGGCCGGAGAGCCGAAAGATGCGATGAGCGAAGATCGCGAATGCTGTCAGCAGCGCGATAAACACCACTCGTTCCCAGCCGTGGGTGCTCACCTGCGATCGCCCGAACATTAGAATTGACTCGGAATTCAGTTCGTCCGATTGATCAATGACACCGCTCGTCTGCGGGTTATCGGACGCGATCGCTGCCGCGGTAGTGCCCGGATCGGGTAAGAACAAAGCGTCAGGGCCGGCTTCTAATCCGGTTCCGAGCGGATCGAAGGCGGCTAGGACAGCCCAAACAAAATTGAGAGGTAGAAGAACCAATCGGGCGGTCGTCAAAGTGCGACGCAGTGACCGGACGAGGTCGAGCGGCCATTTGAAGTGAGCCTCGGCCAGTCCGCCGGTTCGGCAGACCAGATAGATTAATTCAATCGGAAACCATAACCGGGCTGTCGATCGCAGCGCCGATGCGAGAGCGTCGTTGAAGGGACTGTTCGATTGCTGCAAGAATACTGCCACCGAGATGAGAATGAGCGGCCCGGGTACCGCAGAGAGTGCAGTGTAAATGCCCGCTCGCAGGGTTGGCGTAAAGTCCCGGTTACCGGGCTTGCTTGCCAGCTTGCCACACGCTCGGATCGTCGCGCGGGCATGCATGCGGAGTCCGATCAGAGCGACCACCGTCGCAACGGCGATCAATGCCCAGATCACGTTGAAGCGAAAGGCATTAAAAACAGTTCGAAAGGCATCGCCCCAATTTCCGGAGTCGGTCAGCATTTCGACGCTGCTGCGATCATCTTTCAGGGCGCTGATCGAAAGCGGATCACTGCTGCGAATCCACAGGACGCGAGTGTCAATATACTCGAGGTATTCGTTGGTCTTCTGAATCAGACTCGACTCTTGCGTGTACAAATCGCTGAGCAATTGAAACTTTTTTGCCTGGTTGTTTTTGGCATCCCTTAGAAACTCACTGCGCATCTGCAGCAGGCGGTCTGCATCGGCCCGTAGCGCGGCTTGTTCCTCACTGAGAGGCTCATCTTCGGGGACCGGCCCGAGTAGATCGTCGACCGAGGGGGTATTCTCCGATTCGTCGGCAATGTCGAGCTCTTCCAGCCGGGCCTGGGCCATCGGCTCTTCGCGGCTGCCGAGTGAATCGCGTAATCGAGCAACGGACGGCAACTCGGCTCGATTGCGACGTAGCAACAAACCAATCGGCTGGGTCAGGTCCCCGACCGTTTCGACACGATTGACCGCATCGTCGAAGCTATCTTCGACCTCACTCAATTGCGCTTTGCGGTCGGCAAGCTCTGCTTCGAGTTCGTTCAATTCCAGATTCGTTTGCTGATTCCGCCGCGCAAGAAGCTCGTTGACCTTCGCAATTCCCTGGAATCGATCGTCGGCGAAGAGGGCAGCCCGCCGGGCTTCCTGAATGCGCAAATTGGCTTGTCGTTGCTCCTCGGCCGAGATGGCATCATTTAATTTTTTCAGAAAGGCCGTTTCGCGATCCAGCGTCGCCCGTTTGAGAGTCTCCTGAATATCGAGCAGGTGCGCAGAATCCTCAGCCGCAAACTTCGCCAGTTCGTATTCGGCGGTTTGAAGTTGTTGCTCCAGCCGAGCCAGTTGAATCCGGGCACGCAGCCGGACAGCCTTTGTTAGTTCTTCCGTGTCGTCCGGCGAACCAGGAAGGTCGATCTTTTTTTTGAGGTCGGCCCGACGTCGATCCGCCTCGGCTTTCACCTTTTGAATTTCGGCCTTCTGTTCCGAAACCCGAGACCGTGTCGATTGAAGCTCGGCCAATTCCGTTTTCAGTGTCGCCAACGCCGCGGTACGTCGTGCGGCTTCGGCCTCCATTTCTGCCAGCGTATTCGGCAAACTCGGCTCGGGCCGTTTCCTCAGTTCGTCGAGTTGCGTCTGCAACGCGGTCGCCCGTTCGACGGCTAACTTGGTATCCTGCTCAAATCGAATTCGGTCGGCCGCCAACGCCTTGAGCCGCTTCAACGATTCGAGTGCTTCCTTGAGCGCCACTAATACGGCATCCTTTTGCTCGGCTGGCAGACCGCTCTCGGCCATCTGATCAACAGCCGCCTGCAGGTCCTCCACCGACGGCAGGTTCTCGTCCGTTTTCGGCGGCGCGTCCGTTGGCGATTCGGCCGCGGCGGGGGTCTCGGCCGTCGCGGGCTTCTGAGGTCCGGAAATACCCAGACCGTCAGCCGGCAGGGCGGCCGGCTCGAACAGCGGCTCATCCTCCGTTGGTGGCGGCGCGGTCTGTTCGGTCGGCTGAGAAGACGATCCCGGACCCGACTGCACCGTGACACGAGGTTTCGACTCGCCCGCATTCGGATCGGGCTCCGCATTCTCGCCATTCGGATTCGTCGCCTGCGCTCCCGCAACCAACGGAAAAACGCAAAAAGCGACGCAAAGCGCCAGCACTTGGGGGCGGAACATGATCCGGCCGATCCGTCTTGATTCAGAAAAAGATATCGGCAGGCGTAACATTCTGGACGCACCGCGAATCTTGCGCAACTCTTTTGCGCCCGCAAAACCTATTATCAAACCGACTCCAACGTCAAATCAGATCGGGCGTGATTGCCGGGAATCGTTTCGTCGCTTACATTCGAAAACTCTGATCGGTCTGGATGGTCTGGCCCGTCGGAACGTTCACCTCGACGCTCTCATTCGGCAAAGCCACACATGAATCAGCGAAATCTGACCAAGCGAATCCTGAGCATGATCGCCTCATTCGGAATCGTCGCGACGACCGCTGCCGTGGCCGCGGCGCAGGGGACGGCTAACTACCCCGTGATCGGAAACGTTCACCGCAATACTCCGCAGCTAGACGCTCTAATCGATCCGGAGGCCAAAATTGAAGTCGTCGCGTCGGGCTTTGATTGGTCGGAAGGTCCGGTCTGGTCGCCCGGAGATGGTGGCGGCCTCCTGTTTTCCGATGTCCCCGCCAATACGATCTTCCGTTGGCAAAACCGTATCGGGGTGGACATTTACATGCAGCCTTCCGGCTTCACCGGAGTGTCTGGAAAAAGTCGCGAATCGGGCTCTAACGGCCTCGCCTTCGATGCCCAGGGTCGCCTCGTATTGTGTGAACACGGCGACCGCCGCGTCTCGGTTCTCACAAAAGGTGGTGGTAAGATGACCCTTACCGACAACTTCGAGGGCAAGCGTTTTAATAGTCCTAACGACCTCGTGATTCACTCGGATGGTGCGATCTTTTTTACAGACCCACCGTACGGCGTGGCCCAAGAGAAACGGGAACTTGATTTCTGTGGCGTATACCGACTCGATAAGGATGCGGGGCTTCAACTCTTGACGAATGAGTTTACTCGCCCGAACGGTATCGCCCTGTCGCCCGATGAGCGGACGCTGTATATCGCCCAATCTGACCCCAAGGCGGCTTTGTGGAAAGCCTTTCCGCTCGCCGAAGACGGCACTCTCGGTGAGGGACGTATCCTCCGCAACGCGACAGAAAAGGTTCCCGACTGGCCCGGCCTGCCCGACGGTTTGAAGGTCGACACAGCCGGCAACATCTGGGCGAGTGGTCCGGGCGGAGTGTGGGTGATGAATCCGGACGGGAAACTCCTCGGCCGGATCGATACCGGAGAACGAATCTCGAACGTCGGCTGGGGCGACGACGGCTCGACGCTCTATATGACATCGGACATGTATCTGTGCCGAGTTCGTACGAAAGCAAAGGGCCTCGTCTTTCGCGGCGAAGAATAAAATCACTGAAACAAGCCCGCACCGCAAGCAAGGGATTCGCTTATAGCCGCAGCGCGTCCGTTCGTTACCAGAGTCACTTCAGATTAATTTATTCATCTGCAATAGCGGCTGAATTAAGCTATTTCAAGACTAGAACACCGAAAGCACCATCCGTGTCCGCCCGTATCACTTCGCTCGATCCTGCCGACGCTCCGCCCTGTGCGATGCCGGACCGTTTCCGCACCGAAATCGTCTACTTCGCTGATCCGCTCCCCGGCGAGCGAGGTTCGTATACGATCGACACTCCGAAGTGCCGGGAAATTCTCGACGACGGGGTGTTTCGCCTCGTTTCCCCGCTCGACAGCGAGGGCCTCGCCGAAATTGAAATTAGCGAGGATCAGGAACGGTTTTTAGAATGGGTGACCGAATACAAGGTCGCAGCAGTCAAAATACTTTAGCTCTATTCACAGAGCGATGAGGGGTACCGCGGGCATGTCGGTCATTCGCGGGAGACGACTGCTTACTGGCTTGTGTTGCGTCGGAATTGCCGTCGTGACGAGTGTCTTGCTCGAAATATACTTTTCAGACGAAATCAACCGGATTACTTCCGGCCTCGGAATCTCGCCTGTTCATGTCCCGCCGAAATCGCCGTTACCCGGCGAGCAATGGTCCGATTTTGCTCCGATTGGGCAAGATCCCAGTGCCGATCTTGTACGGGTGAAGGCGCTTGAAAAACCGGTGCGAGCGATGTGCGGCGCCTGTCATGCTTACCCGGACGCTTCGCTCTTTCACCGAGATAAATGGGAATTCGAGGTTGCGATCGGTTATGAGTTCTTCGACGAATCCTCCGATCCCGACATTAAAAAATTAATCGCACCACCCTTTGCAGACACGGTCGGCTACTACGTCGTTAAATCTGGCGGGTGGCACGACATCGAAAACGCCACCCCGATCGACTCCGCCGCGGCTCAGCATTTTCTTCCGGAGGTAGTGCCATACCCTTCGCCCGGGCCGATCGTCGGCAGCGTGTCCGATGTCAACTGGTATCCTCCGTCCGGCAAGCAATCCGGCTACTTCACTGTCTGCGATATGTGGCACGGTCGCATCCTTCGCGTAGATGTCAAAGATCGCAAATTTCATAGCGAAATAATCCATCTCGCAAAGCATCCCGCTCGTCTCCGCCCGATCGGAGCGGAAGGATCGGAGGAATATTTGGTTGCGGAGCTCGGCAGCTTTCTGCCAGCAAATCGAGCGGACGCCAAACTCTATAAATTAAGCCGAATCGGTTCGGATTCCACGTTAACCCGAACTAATATTTGGGCAACGCACAATCGTGTCGCCGACGCAGCCGTCGGCGACCTGAATGCCGACGGAAATGTAGAAATTGCCGTCGCGGAATTCGGATGGCGAACCGAAGGGCGAGTCACGCTGCTCACCTGCGACTCTGTAGGAGAGCAGTGGAAGAACACCACGATCGACGACCGCTACGGCGCCAGCGACGTTCGGCTGCACGATCTAGACGACGACGGGCGGCTCGATCTGATCGTCTTAATTAGTCAGGAACATGAAGTCATTGAATGTTATCGCAATTTAGGTCATCTAACGTTTCAGCGTCATCAATTATTTTCAGCAGACAACCCGGCATTCGGCTTAAGTGGTCTCGTTGTCACTGACTTCGACGTCGACGGAGATCTCGATATCGTTTTTACGAATGGTGATATGCTGGACAGCGGCGTTCCAAGTGTGCATCACGGCGTCCGTTGGTTGAGAAACGACGGCGAGTTCCAATTTTCGACTCAGTTGATTGGGAAACTACCGGGGGCATATCGCGCGGTGGTAGGCGACTTGGACGGCGACGGAGATCTTGATGTCGCGGCCTCCGCCTATATTCCATTGGGAATGAAGAACTTCGTGTCGGAAGCCCCAACACTTTTTGATTTACTAGTATGGTTCGAGCGACAGGCCGACGGGACGTTCACGCGACACTCGGTATATCAATCTCACGATCTCGGTTCTGCCGACATTGAACTCGGCGATTTTGATCTGGATGGCGATCTCGACATAGCGACCGGCCAGACGCTGTTCGAACCAAAGGAACCATCCGCGCTGCCGGAGCGAGTCCTCAACAGAGGGATGCTCACGGTCTGGTGGAATCAGCTAAAATCTGCAGAAATGAACACGAATTAAAAAAAAATGTGAAGAACGAATCATCGAGTTCGTTGGCCGGAGATAATTAGTCTGAACCGGCTGAAGGCAGCATATTGCGATAGAGAAAGGGTCGGGAGTTACGCGAATAGGTGTCCTGTCCGACGATGTCGAGATCACCGTCGCCATCGACATCGCCGATTGCACCGGAATAAAGCCCCTTGCCCTCGACCAGCGTTTGCGGCTTGCTGAAATTTCCCCGCCCGTCGTTGAGCAACAGGTCAACCCGGCTCTTTCCCCACGGAATTCCGAGTATAATATCGAGATCGGAATCGCGATCGACGTCGACTAATTTGATCGTGTGGCAGTTATTGATTTTCTTAATCACAACCGTCTTCTTCCAAGTTTCTGCAGTTTCGTTTCCGGGATTCTGGTACCAGACCAGATGATGATTGCCGCCTCCCCGATACCGTTCGGCCGGTCCGATTAACACATCCGGGTGCCCGTCTCCGTCAATGTCTCCAATTGCTTCCTTCGTATTCTGGTTGACGGCTTTAAAGTCGGCATCTATCGCTCTTAATAAAAAATGTCCCTCCTGCGGATCGACAGGCGTCTCCAACCAGTAACCGGTAAAGGTGACGTCGGGGCGGCCATCATTGTTCAAATCGCCAACGGCAAGGCCCTCTGACTTTTCGATTCCAGTTGGCAATGACCGAAGAGCATATTGGCCACTCTCCGCTTGAAATAAGATATGAATCTCGTTCGGGTCGAGGCTGCGGACGACGATGTCAATCCGACCATTGGAGTCGATATCCGCCAACTCCATGTCATTAATATGATGCCATGGCATTGCGACCGGAGTGACTCTTTGAACGCCCCACACGGAATCGTCCGCGGAGGATGATCCGGGATTTAGGAGGACGAACACATTCGCACTCTTCTTATTACCCGAATGCTTGTCCGACGAAATTACGACATCGATGTCGCCGTCACTGTCGATATCGGCGAGCTTTGCCGCCCCGAGAAATTCCGCGAGGTCGGCGTCGACGTTGATGTCATGACGCTGCCACGTTGATTTTGAACTGTTCGCAGGCGACTCAAACCATGCCAGCGTGCGACGGCCACTCGCATGTTTCCCGCCTTCGGCCGCAAATACATCAGCGCGTCCGTCGCCATTGAAGTCGCCAACGTCCATGCTGGTCAGGCCGCGGACGCTTCCCGCCGAAATGTCCCCCGCGTCTTTAAACTCAACCGCCCCGGCGAAACGTCCTAACGAAAAAGCAATGAGGAGTGCTGCTGCGGACCTGAGATATATGCGGTGCGTCATCATTCGAATCCTGATTGGGGGGAAGTCGACGAAGCGTTGATGAGACTCAGGAAGGAACCAGGACGCAAGTCAGGCAAACGTCGTTAAATGCTCTCAGCCATGATGCCATAGATCAATAATGCACCTTCTTCGGCTCCGCATGTGTTCAATCGAGGACAATCGGCTTATAATTTATTGCCATGTCAACGATTTCCTCAGCACTCATTTCCCTTTGGGGATAAAAAATCAGGTCCGATGGTTCAGGATGAGGGACGTTTTGCTCAAATTGATCGATCATTACATCAATATCGTCTTCCGTGCCATAAGATCTCATGAGTCGAGTTACAAGTTCGATAAGCTGTCGACGGTCGAGTTTTCGCGACATGTGACTAAAACTCCAGGTTTGTACGCCGCCCGTGGCACGCAGCGTATCCTTGTTTCGCCTGTTTAGCTTTGTAATGGTGCCAACGATTCGGAATCCAAGTTGGAAAAGAACTCGATCTCATTCCGTTTGATCTTCTGCACGGTTTGGTAACCGGGCCGGAAGCCAGACGGGGAGAGCGTGAACTCAGCAAGAGAATTCAAAATCGCCTGATCGCGACGCTTCAAATACGAAATCATGAGGGGCTGGCCGAAGTTATTCCGGCTGAGCAATCGCAGCGCGGCGAATAGTTGCCGAAGAGAAACGTTATAGAATGGAGGGTCACAGATGATGATCCCGAAGTCGTCTCCTTGCCAGTCGGGACGATTCAAATCGAAATGCCGAAAGCCCGGCAATTCGCTGAAAAGGTCGTCGACATCGAGAGTCGTGACATCATGGCCATGCTCGACGAGCCATTTTCCGAGGAGCGGACAGCACACGCAACATGGGTTTGGAAACGATGCTACGAAGGCCCCAAGCCGATCAAGCGTCGCGGCATCGAAAAAGTATTGCTCATTCTCTTGGCGTTCGTTCATTGCTTGACTGTATATAATTAAAAGGCGTTCCGGCCGGACCTCATAGCGAAACGATGTTGTTCAGGCAGTTCCTTCCGAACGCCCTTGATAGTCGTGATGTCACAATCGCCGACGAGAGTAATGTTCTAGTCTTGACTGTTGCCGCCGGTGCCGCTCTTGTCGATCAGCCGGTTGTTACGGTCAAAGACCGTCACCCTTAACGTGCCGCCTGGGTTTTCGTCGAGATGCATCCTAAACAGCAGCCGACGCAGAGTGAGCCGCAAATACCATTCCAAATCCAGCTGCCGTATTTTCCAGAATTAGAACAAATGCTCGAGCTGGTTTAATTCTTCTGATGATGACGCCAGAGATCAATATTATAGTGCAAGCTACGCACATTGCTAAGATAAGATAGAAACTTCCCAGCGATGCAAACGGCAGAAGCCCTCCAACCCCGGCAAACCATAATAGAACTGCCGAAGTGGCATTTATTAATGTAAAGCACATTCCGACCGCGTCAAGGGTTAGCGATTCATCCGGCTTTTCTGGCATCGTGTAAGACCAATGTATAGAGTATCTAGGCAGAGATCGTGATGCAGAAGCGGAAGTTACTTGCCACTTCCAAAGCGGGAACTTTGTTGGTGCGGGCGAATCAAGCCCGTTTCAGCACGGCTGCCGGATGTATCACTGAGGACGACGTTTAAGTCTTGAGCGTTGCGGTAGCAGAACTTCATCTCAACCGTGCCAACGGCGACCGAATTGTCGATTAGGACTGTCTAGACGTAAGCGTTGTTCACTGTAAAGGCAAAAAATACCACTGTCATCACAAGAGCTTGGAATGCTGGCGAAAACAGTAGCATGATACCAAGACCGATATCGACAGTATTGCTATACGACAGCGAGGTGGCTGCGCTGGGTGCCGGGGGCGAGCCGCCCCCGCATCTGGTTGCTGACTCTCTTCTTGCATAATATCCACTCGCCCCCGGCGTTAATCGAGCCAGTCCGGCGGTACCCGATCCACCCGGAGTGGTCCCGATTGGTCCTCGATCAGCTCAGAAGCACTCGACCACTTCCAATCGGCAGGCCGTTCCACGAGCCCGCGGCGAACTGGATTGGCGTGAATGTATTCGATCATCTTCAGCAACGTCGTCGACTCCGTGATGTTGCGGTCGTAGCCCGGACCTTTCTGCCAGAAACGACGCTCGATCCGGCCGCCCTTGGTTACTGTCAGTTTTGACAGCCAGTCCGGCCGGTGCTCTTCGAGCCAGTCAATGGCTCTCTTCGAGATCGGTGATTTGATGGCGGTTCGGATTGAACCCATGTCGTAATCGAGTTCCAACGGCTTCACGATCAGGTGGACGTGTTCAGGCATAAACACGTAGGCCCACAAATGAAACTTGAGTCGGTTGCGGGCGGCGTCGATGGATTCAGCCAGCCACAGGCGGGTTCGGTCTCGACTCAGTAGGGGGAGCCGGCGGAAGCAGGAGAACGTGAGTTCGTGAGCGTGCCCAGGCTCGTTAAATGTGCGGCGGCGGGGCATCGGGGTTCCACTTAGTTGTCGGGAGTGGACACTATGCAAGAAGGGGACAGGCCGCTCACTGCGGGGGCGAGCCGCCCCCGGCACACTCTTTTAAGCTAACTTGAAGCAATCGTCTGTTTCATCTTTCTTAGCCCTTCCCTCGCGACTTCTAACGGGTCGCGCCTCCAGTAGCTCTTGTTGAAGACTTCGAGTGAGAGGGTGGGTGGGTTTTCGATTTTGAGGATGCCGGAGTGTTTAAGGACTTCATTGAACGGGGCGATGCCGTCGGTGGGGAAGACGCGGTCGCCGTCGTTAATTTTGTCGCGGGGGATGTCGGGGTAGTCGTTGAGGTGGAAGACGCGGCAGGTTTCCGGGGAGAGGAACCTTAAGCCTTCGAAGGGGGAGCCGCCTTTATAGAGGTGGTAAACATCGGGCAGGACGAGCGAATTGGAATGGCCGCAGGCCGCGGCGACGTAGAGGACTTCGCTTAATTTGGAAAGCGTCTGCGAGAACCCCCAGACTTCGAGCTGCGGGGTGATGTCGATCGATTCACCGGCTTGGCACAGGGCGGCAAAGCGTTCGGCCGTGCCGTCCAAATCGGCCTGGATCGGTGAGCGGTGTGCTCCCGCGGGTGGGGCCGCGATGCGGGTTCCGCCGATCTGTTTGAGCAGGTCCATTTCACGTTTGGCCTGTTCCAGCCCCGCGGCCCGGGCTTTCGGATCGTCGACGATCCAATTGGCGAATCCGATGGCGCTTTCGACCTTAAGACCGGCATCGGCGATCTTCTGTTTGAGGTCCGTGAGGGAGCCACCCGCGTCACGGTAGACTTCTATGTCGCGAATCCACGGTTCGATGCCGTTGTAGCCAGCCGCGGCGGCGACTTGGACTTCCTTCTCGATTCCGAGCTTCTGGCCGCGGATAGTGCTGGTGTTAAGGCAATACCGGATGTTCGTCCGTGGCGGCGGGTCGGCGGCGTTTAATGAGAGCCCGGAGCCGAGGCCGATCGCGGTGGCGGTGGTTAAGAAGTCGCGGCGGTTCGTTTTCATGGGCGGGTCGATGATCGGATCCCTTGCTTGCGCTGCGGGTTTGTGTGGTGGTTAACCTGTGCCCATGCCGCGATCATATGCGTCAAGGTCGCGAAGGTAGAGGGAGAGCTGTGACTCGAACGTCTCGCGGCTGATCTCCCACTTGGGCTCATCTTCGGTGTAACGATTGCAGTGCTCGACAAGCAGCCGGTAAAGAAACTTAAACAGGTGCCGCGGAACTCGGAGCTTGGAGAAGCTGCGAATTAAATCGTCACGGGTCACTTGGTCGTCAAAAAGCTTATTAATGGATGGGGCCTGACCTTCGTTGGAACTGCAGGCCTTAAGGCGGTCGGCGGCGACATCGTAAAGAGACTCCCCCGTCCATTCGAGCGACGGGATTAAGTTTTGCTTGTCGAGCCGACTTCGTTCGTAGAATTCCTTCTCTTCGCGGTTCAAGTAGTAGGTGACCTCTGCGGGAAGAAGCAGTTTGAATGCAATTCCCGGATGCTTTAAGAACTTATTGTCGAAGATCGGCCAGAGCAGATCGCGCATTCGCTCGGGGGAGCCGTTAATCAGATGCGGCTCGTCAACGCGGTCGACGAGAACGAGAATCGAATTAAATCCTAGTTTGGACAGGACGGATTGAAATTTTTGGAGCAGCTCATAGCGGTCGTCGCTACGATCTTTTGTCGGGAACGGCTGCCCCGCTAAATCCTGTCGAGAGAATTTGCCGAGGATGCGCCGCAATGTGCCTGCGAGGACGTCGAACACTCGGATCTGACGTTTGACTCGCCAAGCCTTCCAGGAAAGTTGCAGTTGCCGAATGCCCCATTGAAACCACCCGGCGAGCAGTACGATGCCGACAATCATCCAGCCCCACCAGCGGATATTCCCCACGCCCATCCAGAGGACGATGGCGGTCGTCACAACCGTGACGGCGATGGCGAGCCAGAAGTCCCAGCTATTGAGTGCGACGTTATAGCCGAGCTGCTTGCGGAGTCGGCCCCAGCGGGTCAGCGGGGTGTTTTCGTACGAGTGATCGTACAGAGCCGCGAGCATGAGCAGATCGCGCTTTTGAGAGTGCTCGAGCAGGCTGAGATCTTCGGGCCGCACGACCGCGCGGTGGTCGTCCTCCGGCTTGCCGATGTCGAGGATGCCGCGGACGAGCTTACGCACGCCGAGATTAAGAATGGCATCCATGTGATCCCACATCCGCCAATAGCGCAGAGCCCGGTCGGGACGTTTCCGGCGGCCAGAGAGGCGTTCGCGGAAGCTGTCGAGAAATGTATTAAAATCATCGTATTCAACGACATAGACCCGCTTGTCAGGGTTCTCAGCGTTATATCGCTCGACACTATCGACGAGTTGCAGCCTGAGCGCCGTCTTTCCCGATCCTTTCTCGCCGAAGACGACCGACGTGGAGGGCGTGCCCGGCCTGCCGACGATTTTATCCCACGCGGGATGGTGAGTGCCCGCGATGCAGTGATCGCGAAACACGTGGTCGGCTTGGGCGTCCTCTTCACCGAATGGATTCTCGGCGATGCCGTGATGTTCGAGGAATTTCTGAACCTTCATGCAAGCGATTCTCGATCAGGGAGCTGCGACGGCACGGCGGCGATACCGTCGAAGGGTCGACGCATTCTGTCGACGGGGCTGCCGGAAGCCAAGGGGCGCGCGTAAAACAGGGGAAATACCCCGTCTGTCCAATAACGGGTTACTTCCAGTAGGAGGTTCGCAGCCAAAGGAAGATGCCGGGCGGAACGAGGAAGGTCAGTAAAAATACGGGAATCGAGCTGGCGTCCCACTCGGGAAAAAATTTGGCGACAACAAACGTGTCGAGCAGCACCGACCCCACGATTCCCCAACAAAGCGCGATGATCCCGGTCATCCGCCGCTCACCGCGTTCTTCATCAGTGAGGTCTTTCCAACGAACGCCCGCTTGATTGCGGTTGGAACCAGACTGACCGTCGCCGCCCTCCCCTTCGCGGGTCCCCGGGGGGTAATACTTGCTGATGGCCTTATTCATGGCCGAAGGCGTCGTCAGCACGGGACGAATCGGCAGGCCGTAAATCAGTTGCAACTCTTCTTCGAGCTGCGTGGGCAATTGATCGAGGCAGGCGACGAGGAGCACGCCTTCGTCTTCGAAGAGAGGCATCGTCGAGTGCCGACGAACGGTCTTACGCGGCAATTTGTCGAGGATGTCCGCTTCGGGCAAAGCCTCAGCAAGATCAACGAACGACATGCCCAACTCCTGGGCGAGGGCTCGCGTCGCGATCGCCGGCTTAACGAGTTTCATCTGAACCATCGCGTCTCGCAGCGTCAGTCCCCGCTGCTCGGCGTAGTGTTCGGCTTCCTTTAATTTTTCTTTAGTGATGACCTTTCGTTCGACGAGCCAGCGCCCCATCGGCTTGCGTCCGAGGATGTCGGCATCATCGAACTCGCGACCGAGGCTTTCGTCGTACTCACGTTTTCGGGCTTCGTCGGTCAGGCAGAGCATTGCCTTGGCGAGCTCATTGAGCAGGTCTTGAGACTTTTGCGCGTATTTCCCCGTGGCGTAGCCCCGCACGTGTTCGTTTAGCTTGCGGTAGTTCCCGCGGATCTTCTGCTCGTCATCTTCGAACTTAACGAGGCGGAGCAACGCATAGTAATTGGGCGGAAGATCGGCTTCGGGAATTCCCAGCCAATCGCGATAAACATTCGGCTCACTGGATGTGGTGCTCATGACCTGAAATCCGAAACGGGCAACCCGGGATGGCGCTCAGTTCTAAAAATGCCGCGACAGAATTTTGCACCGCAAGCCGCTGAAGAATCGTGGTGATGCTCGTCCGCTAAAAACGACCAGTCAAAACCGTGCTTAATCGACCTTGTATTCGGAAGCGAGCTTGGTGAAGGCGGCTACGCCGTCATCGTCCAATCCGGAATCACGTGTAATGACCGTTTTCGCCTCTCGGTTACCTTTAAGTTCCTTTGCCTCGGCATGAATTCGGCCGTTATTGTCATAGCGGTAGGTGACTTCGACCGGAGTGCCTTTCGGCAATCCTTCCGGAAGATCGACGAGTTGGAAGTCTCCCACCATCGTGCAGGCGTCCGGATCTTCAGCTTCGCCCTCGAGCACGTAAATATGAACGGACCGCTGATTGTCTGAATTCGTGACGAACTTCTGACGCTTGCTAAAAGGGATCGTCGTGTTGCGCGGGATCATGATGTGGTTAATTTTCCGCGACGGATCTTTCGGCGGGCTCGCCTTCACCCCGAGCGAATGCGAGTTGACGTCGGCGGTATTGACCGATCGCAAACGCTTGAGAATCGCGTCTGACATGCCGCTGGCCTCGCCGCGGTGGCGTGCCTCGAGAATCGCCGCGTGAATGGCGGCCCCCTGTGCAACGGCTTCCTCCGGCATGAGGGCCCGCGATGGCACCCGACCGCAGATCTCTCGGAGCATGTTCTCGACGATCGGCATGTAGGTCGAGCCGCCGATGAGCACGACCTCGTCGAGCGTGCGAGGGTCGACCTCGGACTGCTGCAAAACAAGCTCGGTCGTATCCTTGGTGCGTTGCAACAGGTCGCCGGTCATCCGCTCGAAATCGTTGCGGGTCAGCGCGACCGTCAATGTTTTTCCTTTGTGGTAAACGGTGACGGGTGTCTGCGCTTTGTTACTGAGTTCACGTTTGGCGTCTTCGCATTCTTGGAAAAATGACCGAATACTTTCGGGGCTGGATCGCGGGTCTTCGCCGTGCTTTCTCGTGAATTGTTCGGCGAGGTGATCGACGAGTCGGTTACTCCAGTCGAGCCCGCCCAACATGACGTCGCCGTCGGTCGCGAGGACCCGGAAGTGCGTCGACGTGTAGGAAACGACCGTCACGTCAAACGTTCCTCCCCCGAGGTCGTAGACGAGGATCGTTTTCGGTTTCGCGTCAGCGGCTTCGATGCGCCCCAATTCGCCTTTGCTCCACGCGTAGGCGAGGGTGGCGGCAGTCGGTTCGTTGATGATGTCGATGACATTCATCCCCGCGACACGACCGGCGTCCTGCGTCGCTTTGCGGCGAACGTCGTTGAAGTAATAGGGCACGGTGACGACGGCGTTGGCGATCGGACCGATTTGCTGCTCGGCATCCTGTTTCAGCTTCTTCAAAATGAGCGCCGCCAGAAACTCAGGCGTCAGCTTTTTGCCTTGGTAGACGACGAAATAGTTTTTGTTGCCCATCTGCCGTTTGACGGCTTCGACAACGTTCTTCGGATCCTCGATCGAAATCCGTTCGCGTGAAGGGCCGACGAGCACTCGACCTTCATCGCCGAGTAAAATGACGGAGGGCGTAATCGTGCGGTCATCCGCGTTCGGCAGGACTTGAGGGTCGCCGTCGCTGGAGAGCTGGGACACGGCTGAATAAGTCGTGCCGAGGTCGATTCCGACCGTGTTACCTTCGAGAAATTTCATGCGACTGAACCGGCATCATCGATGGAGAGCAGGTGGCAAAATGCCGAGAAATGTCAGATCGGATGTGCGAGCCATCCGTCCGAACTATTCTGTCCGTCAACTTCGACGGTTGCAACCGGCTTGCTATGGTCCGGAAGCCGGGCGTCGGTTGCAGGATCGCTCGTTCGGCAAGTGCGAGCCGCAGCGTCCCGTAGGAACGCTAAGTGCCGACGACGCCCCGTTTGCGGCGCAATTGATCTCGGGCCCGACTGAGCAGCGGTCCGATGGAATTTTCCGGGACGCCCAGTTCGCGGCTGATTTCGCGGTAGGACTGACCACCGAGGTGGTATCGCCGAATGATTTCGGCTTCTTCGCCCGACAGCCCGGACAGCAGATTTTCGACTTCATCCCGATCTGCAATTCGAGATTCCGGCGGCTCGGGGCGTCGACCACTGGTCGCCTTCGAGGATTTGACGTGCCCCAGTTCTTCAGCTTTGCGGCGGTTCGACATTTCTCGAATCGCGACCCGACGAGCAATGACCGCGAGATACGAGGCGAGCGAAGATTGCCTTCGAAATCGCCGCAGCACGGCGTAGTCATCTCGCAAAATCTCGAGAAAGACTTCGGCACAGATATCGTCCAATTGATCTGCGCGAACTGCTTGGCTTCTCAAATGCGAGTTGTGCTCGACAACATGCACGAACAGGCCAATGAACCGATCAACAAAGCTTCGCCACGCATCCGGTTCTTCAGCGAGGCATCGGTCCAGCAGATTTCGATCAATCTCGGTGAGCGCCACAAAAACCCCTCAATTGCATCGTTCGCCGAACGCTCCGATGCATCGTCTCGGTACCGCAACAGCTCCTTGCGTTCCGAACGTTTCCGGCCCGGCACCATGCAAATTATGAGCGGTCCATCAAAATAACTCTAATCATGACGAGGGGTTGCCGACAAGTGGGAAGCCGGCGTTGCAAGACGTGGCACCTTCGCGATCGAGGCAAGATTTGTGCAGAAATTGGAGAAATTTCTCGCTGCTGCCGGGTCCAACGCCGTTGGCGGACGACCGGAAACCGACTAAACTTGCGGAAATTCGAGACTGCGGCGGCTCGCTGCGGTGATCGCCGACTTACTGCCGCACCGGATGCGGCTGCCTACCAATGCGGAAGAGTTCATGACACACGTCGTTGCCGAGCCCTGCTTCAACTGCAAATACACCGATTGCGTCGTCGTCTGCCCCGTCGAATGTTTCTACGAGGGGCAATCAATGCTGTACATCCATCCGGAAGAGTGCATCGACTGCGAGGCGTGCGTTCCGGAGTGCCCGGTCGAAGCGATCTTTCACGAGGACAACCTTCCCAAAGAATGGACCGAGTTCACAAAGTTGAACTCGGACATGTCGGAGCAAACGCCGAACATCACGGAGCAGAAAGCTCCGATGGCCGACGACAACTCCGACGGCTGTGCTCAAAAATGACCGCGGTGCTCACTTTTTCTTAAGAGTGAGTCGGCGAATATTTTGAAGCCCATTGGCTGCGACCAATGGGCTTTTTTCTCGCCCGAACGATTTGGCTCGATCAGTACCG
Source organism: Stratiformator vulcanicus (assembly GCF_007744515.1). Lineage (NCBI taxonomy): Bacteria > Pseudomonadati > Planctomycetota > Planctomycetia > Planctomycetales > Planctomycetaceae > Stratiformator > Stratiformator vulcanicus. Next base: position 3,388,277 of record NZ_CP036268.1, on the reverse strand, counting down.
CGGCAACGACGGATCGATGGCCGTCGCCCATTCATCGATCCCGCCGGAGAGGCTTTTCGCCTTAGAGAAACCCTGAGAACGCAGCCACATCGCGACACGCAGGCTTCGACCGCCGTGATGGCAGTGGATGATCAATTCGTCATCCTCTTGTCCGTTCAATTCAGAAACTCGTTGTTCCATCTCGCTCATCGGGATCAGTGTTGCCTGTTTCAGGCAGACTGTCTCGTATTCCTCCTGCTCCCGACAGTCGATCAATGTCACTTTCTCTCCGGCTTCGAGCCGTTGGTGGAGCGTTTGGCAGTCAATCTCGAGCGGTATTTCCGTCGGCATGGCAGAACTCCGGTTTGTCTTCGAATCCCGATTTCAATCTCGAAACAGTTTCGGCTTCTTTTTGGTTCAGGCTCGGCGTGACGATGTCGCGGATATGAGCCTCCGCCGTCGTGTGCCGATAATAGCAGCGATTGTAACGTCAATGGTCCTTCTCGACCGCCGTGACTCCGCTGAAACACATTTGCTGAACGTTGCATTTGACGCATCGCGTGCCTCGTTTTCACTCGGCTCCCGACGAAAAGCATAGTGACGCTTGGCATCTGGCCGATGAGAATAGTGATTCTTCACGATTCCGACTGCCGGTTCTGCCATGCCGTTTGATTCGCGCGCTATTCGATTCTGGCTCTATGCTCTTGTTCTGCCGACGTTGGTCTTCGTCAGCGGATGCGGCGGGTCGGCCGAGATCGAATTTGTGGAAACGAAGCGCCTCGATGAAGGCTTGACGAATACGGACATCAAAATCCTCCAGGCGGTATTCGGGGGGCTCACCGATGAGGAGCGGGCGGCTCTGCCCGAAATCCTTGCCCCACGGGCGGACTGGTCAGCCGACAGGACATTGCCGGTCAAAGAGCTCTACGAGGAAGAATTGACCGAACTCGTCGCGGTTCACTCACTGGAACGTTTGGCGGAAGCGTTTCCCAAGTCGCCGTCATTTGAACGGCAGGTCGAGCGCACTCACCGCACCCGGGAACAGGTTGCGGCCCTCTACGCTTCGGCCGGCTACGCCCTTAGCCGAAAATATTGGGGAGCCGTCAAGCCGCTCGACAGACTGATGCAAAGGGCCGAAGACGAAATGTGGGAGCTCCGCAATGATGAGCGACCCTTCGCCTCGCTTTCTCCCGAGGCCCGGTACCGGGTGTTGGAACGAGCCGGGTGGATTTCGGTTGCCGATCGGGTTGAGCAGTTGATGGTGGTCGCCGAACAAAACGTGGAGACTGTGACCGAGTTCGAAGACGAATTGCGAAAGGTCTTGCCCGGCCGCTTCTTCGCCGATCCGCTCTCCCCCATACTGCCGAGATTGGCGGTTTACGGTGTGCCGTTCGAAGAAGACGACCCCGATCGCTCCGACGCGGACCTGACTTGGAATTCGTCCGATGTCGTCACGAATGCTCAGTCAGCAAGTTTGAACTCAAACGCGGCGACCGAGGTTCCGGCTTCGGAGAAAAATTCCGATGACGCCGAAATCGAAGCGAGTTCCTCAGCACCGATCGCCACCAATCGCGAGAACGGACGACGGTGAATTCGGCGATCAAGCTTCGTTTGACGCTCGATCTCCGTTTTCCAAGGCCGATCGTTTACTGAGCGCTGTTCATGTCGGGGCGAAGGCGTTTCGCTTCGCCAAGGTAGACGTGCACAATCTCTGCCTGTTGGCGGTCAGTCTCGACGTGCAACAGAACGCGAATGCAGCGGGGCATTGCGTTCGGAACGGCGATTTCGGCAGCACACAGCAGGGGCACCTGATTCATGCCCATGGCTCGTGCTGCTTCGGCCGGGAAAGTCGCTGTGAGGTCGGTCGTCGTTGTAAAAATTGCCGAGACGATCGCATCGAACTGGCTGATTCCGTTTTTTTCGAGAATCTCGGTCAGCAATTCGGTCGTCGCTTCCAGAATTTCTCCGGCGTCATCGCGCTCAACGGTCGTGGCCCCTCGGATTCCTCGCATGGCTGACATTGCCGTAAACTCACTTCCGGTGGTCGGAGCTGTTTGAATCGATGTTTCCGGCCGGTTCTGCCCGAGCGATCGTTGCGTATGTGAGTGTAGCCGGGCGACGCTTCCGGTTGAACTTCCCGACACCGATTTGTTCAGCCGGGCGGACCGGCCTCGGATCGGTCTTGCCGCAACAGCGCGTAGTAATTACAAGCCGCGGTCGCCCGGAAGGACCCGGGAAGCGGTTCGGCGAATAGTCGCACACCGTCCTCCGTTGTCACGGAAGTTGACGAAAATAATCATGCAGGGAACAGAACAACCGATCGAGGACCTGATCCGAAATATCGAGGTCGATCCTCTCGGTGATGTCGGACGGTCGCTGTCCGATGCGGCTCCGTTCGAATCGGCCGGTCCCGAGTCATTGTCGTTTCTGACCAACCATCGTTTGATTGACGCCGATTCGCCGAGCAAGGCGGGCGCGATCGTGACGACACGTGAAATTGCGAATAAACTTGAGACAGCCGAATACGCGGGCGTCATCCTGATCGCGGATCAGCCGCGAGAGAAATTCTTCGAAATACTCAGCCGTCTGTGCCCTCCTCGCCCGAGGGCCGAGATCGGTATTTCGAAAGCCGCTTGGATTCACCCCTCGGTCGAAATCGGCGAGGGCACGAATATCTATCCGGGAGCCAGCGTTGCCGAACACGTGGTGATCGGCCCGGGATGCGACATCCACCCCGGCGTCCGGATCGGCCCGAATTGCCGAATCGGGGCGAACACCTGCGTGCATCCCAATGCGGTCCTATACGGCGATGTTTCGCTGGGTGAGCGCGTGATTGTCCACGCCAACGCCGTTCTCGGGGCGGACGGATTCGGCTACGAATTCAAAAACGGCGGCCATCAACGATTGCCGCACGGCGGCTCCCTTCGCGTTGAAGAGGATGTCGAAATCGGTGCCTGTACCGCGATCGACCGGGCCATGATCGGCGAAACCATCATCGGTGCCGGGACCAAAATCGACAATCTCGTGCAAGTGGCCCATAACTGCCGAATCGGCCGACACAACCTTCTCGCCGGGCAGACCGGGATTGCCGGGACCGTCACGACAGGGGACTACGTCGTGTGTGCCGGCGGCGCCGGGATTTCAGATCACACGACGGTCGGCGACAGAGCAATCATCGCCTCACGATCTGCGGTGCATAAGAATGTTCCGGCTGGAGAAACGTGGGGTGGCTACCCGGCCCAACCTGTCGACGACGCCAAGCGACAGGTCATGGCGCAAAAGCGGGTTCCCGAAATGCGGGATCAAATCAAAGAATTGCAAGCACAAGTGGCTCAACTGCAAGCCGCCCTTCGACAAGACGACGGCAGCGCCGCAGCGTAGCCAGCGTAAATCCAAATATCGCTTGGCGTGCGGCCACTGCTTCCCACCGATGTCTGAACCGATTACTTCCCCAACCCCACCGTTACCTTAGGAGCAGCGACCGTGAGAGTCGTCTCCGACGAATCCGCCGACACCGCGAGCGAAGCCGACGGGCAAGCTGCGCCCAAGCCCGCCTCTCGGCGGATCGGGCTGCTGGCCGGCGCCGGTCGCTTCCCGATCGTCTTCGCGGAGGCCGCGCGCCGGGAAGGTCATGTCGTTGTGGGCATGGGAATTCGCGGGATGGTCTGGCCGGAATTGGAATCGGCCTGCGATCATTTTCGCGAAGAAAGTATCGGAAAGGTCGGAAGAGCCGTCCGGCTGTTTAAACGCAATAAGGTGCAATCGATCGTGATGGCGGGGAAGGTCGAAAAGAAAGAGTTGTTTCGACCCGGGGCCCTCATCCGCAATATGCCCGATTTGCGAATGCTCCATCTGATCTACACGTATTGCCGCAAAGACAAGAAGGACGACACACTGCTCACCGCGGTCATCCGCGAATTCGAGCGGGACAACTTTAAATTCGAATCGGCTCTCGACTACGCACCGGAGTTACTCGTGAAACACGGCTTTCTCACACGACGTCGGCCGAGCTGTTCCCAATGGGAAGACATTCGTTTCGGCTGGGATATCGCCAAGGAAATGGGCCGACTTGATATCGGGCAAACGATTATTGTTCGCAATAAAGCGGTGATCGCCGTTGAAGCGATCGAAGGGACCGACCGAGCGATTCGTCGCGCCGGCGAACTGTGTCGACGCGGAGGGTTTACCGTCGTTAAGGTCGCCAAGCCCCAGCAGGATATGCGATTCGACGTCCCGACAATCGGGCTCGACACGCTCCGCACGATGCACGAAGTCGGCGGTCGCGTCCTCGCGATCGAGTGCGACAAGACGATCCTGCTCGACGAGCCGGAAGTGATTTCGCTCGCCAACAAACTCGGCATCGCAATTGTGTCGCTCAACGCGGACGAATTGTCACTTAGCGCGGCGGCATGATCTCGCCGATCAGCAAAAGACGCCGATAGCCCGACGCGCCAGCGAGGGATTTGAACGGTAATAGCCCGACGCGCCAGCGAGGGATTTCGCTCAACGGGCTACCACAAGATCAGGTCCCTCGCTCGCGCGTCGGGCTTGTTTTTGCGCCATCAAGACGTTGCTTCATCGCCCGGCAGCAAGTGCCCCATGCGATCGCGTTTTGTCTGCATGTAGCGTTCCCGCGTTTTCTCAGGCGGGGCGATGATCGGCACTTGCTCAACGACGTCGAGGTCCATTGCTGACTTCACGAACGAGTCGGTCTTCTTCGGGTTGTTCGTTAAGAGGCGGATCTCCCTCAAGCCGAGGTCTTTGAGAATTTGCAGTCCGACCATGTAATCCCGCTGGTCGGCCTTAAAGCCCAAGTGCGTATTGGCTTCGACGGTGTCCATGCCCTGGTCTTGCAGCACGTAGGCCTTCAGTTTGGGCATCAGTCCGATGCCCCGCCCCTCCTGTGGCAGATAGACGACCGCGCCGCAGCCGTCGTCGGCAATCATCCGCATCGCCATGTGAAGTTGATCGCCGCAGTCGCAACGCAGTGATGCGAGTAAATCTCCGGTAAAACAAGATGAGTGCATCCGCACAAGCGGCGGTTTTCCCGATCCAGTCAGGTTGCCCCAAACCAGCGCTAAGGGTTCTTGAACCTCGTGGTCGACCTTGTAACCGACGACAGTCGGCGTTCCGTAGTCCTTCGTCGGGATTTCCACCTCCGCGACCCGATGCACGAGTTGCTCGCGCTGTCGTCGATAGCGAATCAGATTTTCGATCGACACGATCGGGATGTTGTACTCATCCGCGATCTCGCAGAGCTCGTCGTAACCGGCCATGCCGCGACCGTCGCGGCTGCAGATTTCGATCAGCACGCCAACCGGATTTTTCCCCGCGAGGCGGCACAGATCGACCGTCGCTTCGGTGTGACCGGCCCGTCGCAACACGCCCCCGTCTTTTGCCAGCAGAGGGCTGATGTGCCCGGGGCGAACAAATTCACCCGGCGAACTTTTCGGGTCTGCCAGTGCCCGCACAGTGGCCGCCCGAGCATCGGGGCTGACGCCCGTCCCCGCCGATTCGTGATCGACTGGCACGAGAAACGGCGTTCGATGCGGAGCCGTGTTTTGCTCTTCCTGAACCATCGGTGCCAGATGCAGCCGATCAGCCGTCTCGGCGGTCAGTGGGGTGCAGAGCAGTCCTCGACCAAATTTCAGCATGAAATCGACGAGTTCGGGCGTCATCGACTCAGCCGCGCAGATGAAATCGCCTTCGTTCTCACGCTCGTGCGAATCGACAACGATGACGAGACTTCCGGCTCGAATCGCTTCGATGGCTTCTTCAATGGCAGATTCGCGGTCTGGGCGACTCATTGGCCGGTTCTCTTCGAGTGTGGACATCGTCTGAACAGATTCTAGCGCCTCGACGGAAAAATCGTAGCCTGACTGCGATTTCGGACTTCGGGCAAAATCGCTGATCACCCGCCGCTTGAAGCGAAGCGACCGAAGCGCGAGACTGTGAACTTCAATCTCAGTCTCTCACGCGCTCGCGTGAGAACATTCATCGTCGCCAGCCCGCACAACCTCGACTTATGTCTCAACAAGCGCTTGATCGAATCGTCGCCGCCCTGAGTGACATCGAACTGATCGATCCCCATTCGCATATCAACCCGCACGATCCGGCGTCTCACAATCTGGCCGACATCCTCGGTTACCACTACTACACCGAACTGGCCCACTCGGCCGGGCTGCCGGCCGATCGCATCGAAGAGTCCGATATCTCGCCGAAGGAACTGGTCTCTCGACTCGTTCCGAAGCTCGACTCTCTCGACAATACGATCCAACTCAGTTGGCTGGTCGAGATCGCGCGGGAATTGCTCGATGTCGATATTGATCGGGTGACGAGCGACAATTGGGAGCAGCTCTACGACGCCGCAGAGCAAAAAATGTCCGCACCCGACTGGGAATCCGAGGTTCTCAAACGCAGCAAGCTAAAGCAGGTTTTTCTCACGAACGATTTCGACGATCCGCTCGAAGGCTTTGACACGGACCGCTACATCCCGTGCCTGCGGACCGATGACCTCGTCTTCCATTTGCATCAACCGTCGGTCCGCGAGCGGGTCGCCAACGCGACCGGCGTCGAGGTGACCGATGCCAAGTCGGTTTGGGAAGCGCTGGGCAAGCTGTTTTCTCACTTTAAGTCGAAGAATGCGAAGGCGTGCGCGATTTCGTTGCCGCCCGATTTCGTCCCCACGCACGTCACCGATGAGGATGCCGAAGAAGCGTTTATGCGACTGACCGACGGGCGTCCGTCCATTGAGGACCGTCAGGTGGTCAGCCGGTTCGTCTTCTGGTCTTTGGCGGAGATGTGCGCCGAACACCGCTTGCCGTTCGATTTGATGATCGGCGTGAATCGTTCCGTCTACCCGGCGGGGGTCCATCAGGGGCGGGATCTGTACGATTCGCGGTGCTCCCTGAGCCAGTATGCCGAATTGTTCAATTTCTTCCCGCAGGTCACGTTCCCGGTGTCGGTCCTCGCACCGACGATGAACCAGGAACTCGTGTCATACGCATGGATTTTCCCCAATGTGGTGACCAGCGGGCATTGGTGGTATTCCAATATTCCAGCCCATATCGAGCCCGATTGCCGGGCTCGCTTGCAGGCAGTGCCGCGAACGAAGCAAATCGGTTATTACAGTGACATGTACAAGTTGGAATTCGGCCTGCCCAAGTTCGCGATGTATCGGCGCGTGCTCGCGAAAGTTCTGCTCGAAGACTTCGTGATCGGCCATGGCTGGAGCGAGGAGCGTGCCGTCGATTTGGGCCAAACCGTCCTACGAAGCAATGTGGAATCGATTTTCTTCGCCGATTGATCATGATGGGTGATCGGCGTGGGTGATCGAAGACGTGTGAAGTGATCACGTTTTGCCGCTGGTTAAGTGGCAGCGATGAGGATCGATGCGATGGCGAAACTGATTTTGCTCCAGCAGGGCGGCTCGGCCATCCCCTACGAGTTGACCGCCACTGAAACCTACATAGGTCGGCATCCCGAATGTGAGATTCATCTCAATTCGAATATGGTCTCACGCAAGCACGCCCGCGTCTTGCCGGGGACCGAATCGGTCGTCATCGAAGACCTCGGCAGCGGCAACGGCACCTACGTCAATGGGCGCCGCATTGAAGAACCGACGCAACTCGGTAATGGCGACCGCGTGAAGCTCGGCCCGATTCTGATGAGGTTCGAAGACGACTCGTTGGCATCGGTCTCGCCACTCGATGCGATCGGATCGACCTTATCGTTCGGCAGCGGAGACGGCATCGACGTCACCTCCGGCGGCACCGATCAGGCGACCATCATGGAATCGGTCGAGGATTCGACCGGATTCGGGCGACTCGATGTGCAGCCGGAGGCCAAGCTGCAGGCGGTCCTCGAAATCAGTCGGCGTCTGGCTCGCGCGCAGGAATTAAATACTCTGCTGCCTGCGATTCTCGACACGCTGTTCGACATCTTCCCCGGCGCCGACCGCGGCTGCATTCTGCTCAATGACCGTCGCGGCAAGCTCGTTCCCGTTGCCCAGAAGCATCGCGATCAAACGGAAGACGATTCGGTCAAACTCAGTCGCACGGTGCTCAATAAGGTCTTGGAAACGAAAACCGGTAAGCTCTCCGCCGATGCCGCCAGCGATGCCGAATTTAGCGCCAGCGAGTCGATCTCAAGCCTCTCGATCCGCTCGATGATGGCGGTCCCGATGCTCGACCTCGATAGCGAAGTCGTGGGCGTCATTCACATCGACACGCAGAATCCGATCTCACGGTTTCGGGGGGAAGACCTCGACCTGCTGACCGCGGTCGCCGGGCAAGCGGCCCTCTCATACGAGTCGGCACGCTATCTTACGTCGCACCTCGACAAGATGAAGCAGGACAGCGAGATGGAGATCGCCCGGGCCGTGCAGCGGGCCCTGCTGCCCGACTGTTTTCCGGAGGTCGACGGCTATGAATTTTATGCGTCTTACGATTCGGCCCAAGCGGTCGGCGGCGACTACTACGACGCCTTCGAAATGTCCGACGGTAAAGTCTGCCTCTCATTCGGAGATGTTGCCGGCAAAGGTGTGCCCGGTGCGCTAATTATGTCCCGGATCGCCAGTTGCGTGCAGAACGTGACGCAATACGTGCAAGATGTTGAACCGGCCTTTGTTGCAATCAACAATCACATGTGTGCGAAGATGGTCGAAGGTCGCTTCGTGACCTATGTGCTGACCTTCTTGGATCCGAAGACGCACCAAATCTCTCTGTGCAACGGCGGCCACATGACGCCGCTGATTCGCAAGGCCGACGGCACGATCGAAGAGTTCGGTGAAGAGGCAATCGGCTTGCCCATCGGCGTGATGGAGGACTACCCGTACGAAGCGATCAGCCGCACGCTCGAGCCGGGCGAAACAGTGGTCATCATCACCGACGGCGTCGACGAGGCGATGAACCCGCAGGGCGACCTCTATACCAAGGAGCGCGTCGTCGAATTCTTAAAGCAGGACTTCCCGGACGCCGAACAACTCGGCATCGCCCTGCTCGCCGACGTCCGCAAACACGCCGCCGGCCGTGACCAAAACGACGACATCACGATCATGGCGTTCGGCCGGAATGGTTAGGAGCTGTCAACGCTGGCATTGGTTTGCCCAAATAGCGTGGTAGGGCTCTCGCCGGAAAGGGGAAAAACTCCGTAGCCGGAAGACGTCACCGATTCGGTCGCCCAGCGAAATAGAAGTTAGCGGCTGGTAGCCGCGCCATTGTCAGCATCAGATTTGCGGTCGTTGCACTTTGCTTTGGCGATAATCTCGGCATTATATTTTTCGGCCGCGGCACGCTCTGCTGCGGTCGGCTTTTTGGGGAAGTCTTTGCTCCAACCGCGAGCACGGTCTGCCTCGTCAATTTGACGGATGAGGTCTTCGACCCGTCGATGAACGGCCTCGGTATGGCGAATCACGAGCATGTCGCCGACCGGAACCACATCACCTCCGACACCGACTACGGCCATCCATGGGGCATCGATCGAGAGTTGGAGCGCGTTCCTAAATTCGGTATCGGGGTAAACTTCACGCCAAGCGAAATAATACGGCCCAATGAATCCGCCGATCCCGCCGAATCGTGGGGGCACGCCACGCGAAGTCGCCGCGTCCGCGACCAGTTTGTCGATATTGTAAACCCTGTTTTTCAGGTAAGTCTTTGCCCGTTCCTCAGTCGTCACTGTCACAATCCCGCCATCGTCGATTAATTCCAAAGCATATTCGCGGGTGACAAGCCTAAAAATGTCTCTGGCTGAAATCGCTTCCGTTCGATTGCGAAGTGAGAATCGCTGCGTGGGATCGATCTCGTTCTTCTTGATCGCGAGCGGATCAATCCGGAAAGTCAAACCGACTTTGCCGCCGATGAGTTGGAGCATTTCGCTCAAAGTTACGTCGTCAAACGCCAATGGCGTTACCGGCATATCCAACTTTCGTTCAACATTTGTCAGCTCGCGCCGCGGTAGTGACTCAGATACCGGTGATGAGCGGTGCGACTCCTCCTCTGCCGTATCGGACGTTGAACGCAGAGCACGTAAATCATGTAATACCGAGGAGATTTCTCGATGAATTTCCATATTGTGATTGATGATCAGCAATCCATCGAAATGAGCCAACGATCCGCCACGCCCGTCAATATTCATCCATGGGCCCGGCGTCAATTGCTGGATTGAATTCTCAATATCCCGGTAGAACGGGAATTCTACATAGTCCGGAAATCCGAGCCGCTGCTGCAGGCTACCGTCGTCGACGAAGTCACGCACGTTGTAAACTCTGACCACAAATGTATTCGCGGCAGCCTCATCTGAAGTAATCACCGCGAACCCGTTGTCATTGATCAGAGCCACGTCGAGATGCTGCGTCATCAAGCGAAAAACATCGCGGACGGAGATTTCGGTCTTTCCAGTAATTAAAGACACGTCGGTTCGCGGACTCACTCCCGCTATTGCAAGTGCTTTCTCATCGATTACAAATCGGATGTCGGTCTGACGCTCCAACGCGTCAACGGCATCCTGGAGCGGCAAATTCTCAAAAATGATGTTGCTGAGCGGAGCGTCGAGTTGGGCTTCGAGCTTCTTGAAGCGTTCAATCGTCCGCTGTCGGCCCTCGACGGTGGCAGCGAGTGGTGCGCTGTAAGTATGGGTGGGCGGTGATTCGGTGTCCTGGGCCTGTGCGGTAGTGCTGATGAGCACCATCGCCAGAGCGGCCGGCAGTGTCATTCGCAAGCAAGCGTAAAACCGTAGGTGACCTGCATGACAATAGGCTGGCGTGCAGCGAGTGAGGAATCGAATCATTGGTCTCGCCGATCGACTTAACAGCATGAGTGTTCTATTATCGTATTCAATCATCGCGTTGGCCGAAGAATAGGAACGTGCAGGGACATGAGGTTTCTTGGCGACAGACGACACTTCGTTACTCCGGTGAATTGAACAAATCTTCATTATGCTGCTGATGAGCTTCTCGCTCGGCTTCTGTGGTGTTTTTGGGGAAGCCCTCGCTCCAGCTCTGCAACTTGTCGGCCTCTCGAAGTTGCCGAAACAGGTCGGCGAGCTCTCGGTGAACGCCCTGAGTTTGACTGACGACCAGCAGTCCATCGAAGTGCTTGATACTGCCGCCGAGGCCATCAATGTTCATCCACGGGCCTGCGGTCGCGCTCTTGATCACAATAAGGAGTTCGTTAGCTGGCGGCATTTCAATCGACTTATTCGGAACGGACCCGGGTGCGGCCGAGACGCTTCCTCCAATCCACAACGGTGCCAGTGGGCCCCGGTGAACGGCGGCGTCTTCGAGCAGGTCCCTGACGTTATACACCCGGGTTTCCAGCGCGTCGTCTGCGGCAGTCTGCGTCGTAAGTACGGCAATTCCGCTGTCATTAATGAGAGCGAGGTGGAGGTTTTGTGACGCCAGCCGAACGACGTCGCGAACACTGATTGCAGTTTCGCCCGTCGAAAAAGAGACCTCCTGCAACGAATCCATCCCATCGTCCATCAGGGCAGCCTCATTGATGTGAAAAGTAATGCCGGTCCGCTTGGATATCTCCCCCAGCACATTCGCGAGCGGGGCTTCTTTAAATGAGATAACGATAGTCTCGTCGAGCTTCCGCTCCAGTTCTCGTATTCGCTCGATTGTCCGCTCACGCCCCTGTGTGGTGCCTGCGGTTGCGCCGCTGACAGAGTGAGGTTCGGCGGTCGCATCTGATTCCGCGGCAGAGCCGATCTGGGGGAGGCTGATGACAGAAACCGTGAAGACAGCGATCAGCAAAGGTTGCATGTGGGTACTCCAAATACACTGATTGGCTCGTCTACACTGGCAACTGCTGATCATTCTTTCAATGACCTATTGAGGATTGGAGAATGTCCCCGGGGGCAATTCCTTGCAAAAATTCAGAATTACGGGCAAATCCGTCGGTTTACCGGCAGATAGTCCGGGAACACATTTGTGGACGAATTTTTGGACGAATAGTCGCGAGAACAGACGATGACACGCCTCTTTATCGGCTTCATAACCCTCTGCGTGGGAGCGATGGCAGCGGCCGGCGAGATTTCGCACACGCAGTTAATGCAGCGGCTTGACGCGCTTGATGCCCGTGTGAAGACCGATGGTGATGCGATCGTGGCGGTGAGCCTCAAGCCGTCGAAGCCGATCGATGCCGAGGTTTGGGACGCGCTGGCGAAAGAGCCAAAATTGACAGCGTTCACCGGTACGCGATTTTCAGGTCCTGACATCCGCCGTATCGGCGGTCTGAAGTCTTTGACGCGTCTGACACTCGGCGGCGGGAATTACGACGATGGTGACCTCAAGTCATGGTCGAATCTCAAAAATCTCCACCGGCTGCATATCCATCACAATCGCGGATTAAGCGGTGACGGCTTTCGACAATTGAGCGGCTGCAAAAATTTGGAGCACATCACGATTCACAACGTCAAGCCGTTCAAGGGCAAAGCGATCGCGCATCTGGCGAAGCTGCCGAATTTGAAATCACTTCATTTAACGGCTGTTCGAACCGACTTAAATGATCTCGGTCCGCTCGAAGGTCATCCGACTTTGGAAGAGGTGACCTATGCCAATAAAGATTTCGACGGAATTGTCCGCTTCGTTGCGACCCTGCCGAGTTTGAAGAAGGTTGAACTACTCCGCGATAAAATGGCACCGATTGATGACCGGTTGGTCGCCGCATTGGCAGCCAAGCCAAATCTGGAACATATTCGCGCGGTCAATGTCGGCTTCACGAAAGCCCAATATGCCAGGTTGAAGCGAGCTCTGCCGAAACTGGAAATCGACATGCGGAAAGATGACGGCGGTCACACGAAGAGCTATCCTGTCAAGCCGCTGTAGGCGGAGTTCAGATTTTCAATCGCGCAATAAAAAACGAGGGGCTCTCGCCCCCCGTTTTGTTCTTGTGCCGCGACGAAACTACTTCATGTCGGCGAAGATATCGGTCGGTTCGGCGACCTTGCGGTAGCCCATGCCCTTGAGGACCTCGAGAACTTCGCTCCAGGTCGGGAATTGTCGTCCCGCCTTTCGCTTGTACTCATCCATGGCCCGCATGAAATCGATTTCTTCGCCACCGTAGTCGCGTTCGCAGGTCGTCGGGTCAATTTGTCGCCGGCGTTCCACTTTGGTTCTCCGTCCGCTATCGCGGCGTCCTTCGTCGTTCTGCTGTTCTTCGCTCGATTCAGTTCGACGTTCCGACATTGCTCGTCGGGCCGTCGATCTGCGGTCGACGCGGAGTTCTGCCACTGCCTGTGTATCACTCACCATGATCTCTCGGGGAAAGAGGTGTCCGATCCGACACCTGTTTCCGACCGGGCGACCATCGATTCGTCCCGATACTAAGGGGAGGAACGTTAATGCGATTGCAGTCGCGGGCCGAACGGAGGAATCAAATATCGTTTCGGGAAGACACTCCGTCGCGGCCTTCGCCGGCTCCTGCCGGCAGATACTTCGTGCGCTGATTATTATCATCGACGCGAAGTTAGGAAGACTGAACAGCCCTGTTAAGATATTGAATTAAAACCGAAGCGCGGAAAGGGCCGGTGGTGACGATCGTATCAATCTTGAGAAGTTGTCCGCTTGAAATGATTAATAGGGCATCATTTCGGGTTCGCGCGAGGATCGGCGACCAACAGGTCGAGTTTTAATTGAACGGAATCGTCGGTGACGTGAGCTGCGCAGCGAATCCGGTCGATCCACGTCAGATTTTCCAAGATGACTCTTGGGGCTGACGAGGTTAGTGGCGGCGATGTCGGGCCGTTCTTCAGATCGGCCACTCCGAACGCCGCCCGCATTGCCGAAATATCAACATCTAATCGCAGCGATCCGGATTCTGCTTGAGATGCGGCAGATGCTGAGACGGCGGGGATAGTTTCGACAAAGTCGCGCAGCAGCGTGAAATTTGAGACGAGAACCAAATGCCTCGAATTCAATAAGTAAGCGGGGCGCCGGCCGTCGCCATTGTGCAAGACACCCGCTGCCCCGGCGTTTTCAGTGACAATTGACGTAAACTTCAGGTTGCTCTGTCGGGTTTTGTTCCACTCCGACAGCAGTACGCACGTTGTCAGGTATAAAGAGTCGGCCGCCGCGGCCAAGTGTTCCTCGTTACATCGGATCGTTGAGGTCAAAACGGCAACCTCCGTCGAATGGCTCTCGTCGCGTTCGGACTGGACGACGTAGAGATCCCACTTGCTCGTAAATCTTCTCAATAGATCGAACAGCTCAGCGGACGGGCCGACCGCCCCCTGCATGAGACGGACGGCGAGTTCGACATCAGTGCGACGCTCCGTCGAATCACCGGCGATGATGAATCGAGCCGCCTCTTCCGGGTTCCAGTAAATCTGCAAGTGCGCAGTGACTCGCTCGACGGTGTCGACGCTCGATCGGGTCATTTCGCCGGACTCAAACACCCTCATCAGACGCCGACCGCGATCGTTACTCGGAAACGCAGTCGCGCTAATGGAAAGGCCGTTGTTCGTCACCGACATAGAGGCATTAACGGAACTAAAGAGTCGATCACTCCTATCGTTGCTGGAAGCGTCGCGTGTTGTATCGAACCAAACCCAGAGATCCGCCTCCGAATGCTCCATTCGCGATCGGCGAAAGCTGTGGTTCGCTTCAAGCGAGTTAATCGCCGGATCGGGTTCCGTTGGTGACTGACTCACCAGTTCGAGGCACTTCGCTATGGTTTCGCTTCGACGTGCCGCGACGAATAGCGGTCCTCGAGTTGCGAAGAAATAGTGGTCATCATCTTCTGCGCTCCCCTTCTGCCGTGCTGAAACCGAAGCGATCGAAGAATCGACGACGGGTCGCGGATCGAGGGCGGCGAGAGCCAGCATCGCGTTGCGACAAAGTTGCTCGTCAGGAAATCGGACAATCACTAGGAAGTCGGATGGGACTTGCGGATCGACGGCGACAATTCCCTCGCTACGAGAGATGGCATTCCATGCCGGTCCCCGAATTGATGACTTTAGACTTCGGATCGATTGAATGGCCTCCCGCAAGTCGCTCGAGCGATCTGAAGTCCACCAATCGCGCAGTGCAGGCGAGTTACGAAGCCGTGGCCAGATCGTCGCGCGAAATTTTTGTGCGGACTCACCCGGCTCAAGCCACCCGATAACGCAGGTCGCCTCACTTGGAACGTAGCTGGCCAACGAGTCGTCTGCGCGGCTGAAGACGGGAGAACTCAGCAGGAGCGCAATGACTGGGATGAGGATCAGGCAATGAGTACGCATTGCATTATAGATTTTTCGCCTGACCGAATGCGGTCTGTCCGTCGAGCATGTCCCATACGCCGAAGACGCCAGCCTCAACGGAGCGTGTCGGTGAGAAGTCACTTGGGGTTGGATCAGGAACCGCATCGGAACCGTGGCTGCGGCCTTCAAAATTGAGTGTAACTGTCATGGCCAAAGTCGCTTCATGGTAGAGGCCGCGCGAGACTTCCCGCGCTTCATCGACAAGGCTTGCCAGGGTGACGGACGCGTTCCGAAAACCGCTTCGCTGCGACTTCAAAGCCGAGTCGTCTTTTGACGATGATCCAAGAGTCCAGTCGTCGCGCGGAACCTCCACGATCGGAGCTGCGTTCAAGGCAATTGCGGAACTTAAATCGTTGGCGTCACCCGTTTTCGACTCAGGCTTTAAGATAGACGGCGTCATCGCGGATGCGATCTCTTCAGGAGTTTCCGAAGGCACCGGCGATACAGATAAGAGCAACGCACACGCGGTGACGCAAGTTGCAACGGCAAACGAACCAACCAACGAGCCGATTCGTTTCGTTTCCCATCGCTTTGAAGCATGGATTTCTCGCGTGACGACAGTCTCGCAAACGTCAGTCGAACTCGACTCGACTGCTAACTCAGATGCCCGGCGGATCATGACTCTGTCGACGAGATCGACGGGCGGTCGCACCGATCGCCACGCTTCGATCATCCGATCGACGTCATCTGGCGGCAGCCCGGATTCGCTTGGCTGGATGCGAGAGGGCGGCGATGAAACTCGCAGTCGATGTTGAGATTTACGAGGCGACTGAGACATAACCCTCCTCCTCTGCGATCCCTCGTCGACTGAGCAAATCGGCAAGCTCACGCCGGGCACGGTGCAGCCATGTCTTGACGGTATTGACCGGCCGGTCAAGGATTTCGGCGATCTCGACGCATGAGTATTCGTCCCTGTAATACAATTCGAAGCACAGGCGATACTCTCTCCGCAATTTGCTAAGGGCCAGTTCGAGTTCTTCGGCCATCGCAAGATCGGCAGCCGTGGCCGCGGGACTGCAGAACTCGATGACCTCTCGCACCGAACGCACTCGGGACGATTCCGACTGCCGTTTCTTCAGCAGCGTGCGGCAACGATTGACCGCGATCGTCGTCAGCCAAGGCTTCAACGGACGACCGGGCTCCCAACGGTCCAAAGCTCGAAAGATGCGAAGAAAAATGTCTTGGGCGGCGTCCTCGGCGTCCTGACGCTGCCCAAGAATTCGCAGGCAAATCGCGAAGACGAGCCGCTGATACTTCTGGACGAAGAGCCGACACGAGCGTTCATCGCCCGAGATGCAATTGCGAATGAGTCCGGACTCGTCGGAAGTCACGACATCCCCGGCCGGCATTTGATAAATGGTTGATGAGGCATTTGGCACCAAGCCTACGACCTGATACCTCGGAAGGACCCCGCCCGTTTCAGAAAAATGGCAGTTTCGGCCCCCGAGTGCCGATCAGTCTGATCCACGCTGCAACTATTTCTGGATACTCTCACGAGCGACTTGCCGGGCGGCACGGTAAGCGTGCTTGATCGTGAATAGTCGAGCCTCGATTTGCTCTTCGCTGTAATACTTTCCCGGCTCGCTTGGCGGCAGTCCGGCAAGAGACAAGGTCAGCGGCAGCAGATCGAGAAACTGACGATATCGCTGCTGGGCTTCGCTCTGATTGTCGGCCATTGTGGTTCATCCTGTCGGGCGGTCATCGTCGACACGACCGTTCCTTCGAACGGACTAATTGAGCTTTGCAGCTCTCAGTGTGATGCATTGAGAGCGGGATTCAAAACAGTGTAACGCATTCCGAAGGTAGTTCTTCCACTATTTCACGTGACATGTCATTCGATGCCACGGTGGCAAAACGGGTTCGGCCTTACTCTTCTTTAACGCCAGTCGACTCCGGCGGCGGTAGCTTCACGGCTGGGGCCTCGCTCGCGGGTTTACTGTTCGCGGTCGAAGGCAGCTCGTAAACCGTATCGGTTGACGTCTTGGACCCCGGATCGGCAAACACGCCGGAATCGGCCGGCGGCGCCGGCGGCGTGGTCAGGGGCTTGTGATCTGCCGGGGCTTCCTGGGTCACAATTTCGAAATTCAGAGGTCCGATCACGACGCGATCGCCGTTGTCGAGCACGGTTTCACCATGCAATCGCGACCCGTTCACCCCGGTGCCGTTCGTGCTGCCCAAGTCGCGCAGCCGGACCGCGTATTCGTCGAGCTGAAATACGCAGTGATGCCGACTGATCAATTCGCTGGACGGCCGAAGATGGCAATCTTTTTCGCGACCGACCAAAAACTTTCCCTGCGGCAGCGGAACGAGTTTGCCCTCATGCTTGCCACCGAGAACCTTCAAAAACGCCTGAATCATTACTCCAAAACCTCGCTAAGACGGCGGTCGAAACGTCGATTACCACCAAACTGCAGTGACCGACCGACAGAGTAGACGGACCGGCATTAACGAAACTGCTCCGCGGTGATTGCGCTCATCGACATTCGAGCCGCAATTTCCGTGTGCGTTGACTCCTTGGACCCAAATTGGAAATGGAACGAAAACGGCGATGATGAGAATAGCGGAAAGCGAGGTCGGATCGATGAATGCCAATCGGAAATTGAATGAAAATGAACCGCACCGATGACCTAAGGCGCGATCGTAGGCGGCCCGAAATTCTCTGTCAATGAGCCAGACCGGCTCTCGGAAAATCGGTGGTAAGACGTGCCCCCAATCTGTCGGTTCTATCACGGCTACGTCGAAAAGCGCTCAGAATGAGAAATGGCTCAGAACGTGAAACCGTCCTGAACGGTTCCGTCGCCGAGATATTCCGCCAGATTCCGGCTGAATGTTCCCGCCAGCATGGCCAGCCTCTGTCGCGACAGCGGCACAAGATCGAGCAGCCCGGCAATCTCAGGAGCGAAAGGCGAATGTCGTTCCAAGAGCGAGCCGTGCTGAAGTACAGCCCCGCGTCGCCGTCGCTGAGCACTACCGACGATTTTCGCCGCGCGAAACTTGGTCCCTGATGCCGAAGGATTCACCACGATGTCGCGTGCGTCACGACGTAAGAAACAGAGAAAATTCGAATGGCCCGCTTCCGTCGGAAGAACCGGACCGCGCAGGCCCGCTTTGATGTCGTTGGCAAGCATCAAATCGATCAACAATTGATGAACACTCTCGTAGAGCCGCTCCGGCGGGGAGGCCTCCGCGTGCGTGCGTGAGATGGCGCAAGAATAGGTCCACTCGCAATCGTGCAGAATTGCCCCGCCCCCGGTCAGCCGCTGCACACGTGGCAGCGACCGGAACCGCTGAGGGATATCGTCAGCCGCATTCTTCTGGAAGTGACCAAGCGAGATCGTCGGCTTGGACCAGCGGTAAAGCCGCACCAGCGGCCCGGCACCATCGGCTGCTGCTTCGAGCATCGCCGCGTCGCGAGCCATGTTCTCGCTGCCGGTACGCGGCTCGTGATCGATATCGAGTTGAACCGCTCCGGCGGCCATCACTTCTGTCCTCTCAGCGATCGCCGCCCGATGTCGCCGAAGTCAGCCTGAATTACGTGGCCAGCGCAGCACCGGCGACTTGGCTGCTCGGACTTCGTCAGGTCGACAAATCGCAGTTGTGTGTGGAGCGGCGTGCAGCATCTCCACGTCCTCGGCCGCAATTTTTTCCAGAGCCACAGCGAATGCGTCCAGCGTCTCCTTCGATTCCGTCTCCGTCGGTTCCATCATCATGGCCTCTGGAACGTCCAGCGGAAAGTAAACCGTCGGAGGGTGAAAGCCGTAGTCGATTAATCGCTTGGCAATATCCATCGCGGTAATGCCACGTTCTTTTTGCAATTGCTTGGCCGAGGCGACGAATTCGTGCTTGCAAATCGTGCCGTACGGCACGGGAAACGTGTCTTTGAGTAAGGCCTTCAAATAGTTCGCATTGAGGACGGCTTTCTCGGAGACCTCTTTCAGTCCCGCGGCCCCTAACGTGCGGAGGTAGAAGTATCCGCGTAACAGAATGCCGACGTTCCCGAAGTGGCTGCGGACTCGTCCGATCGATTTGGTCGGGTTCGTCAGCCGAAAAGACTTCGAACCGTCGTCGCCTGTCGATTCCTCAATGATCGGACCGGGCAGGTAGTCTCCGAGGAAATCGCGAACGGCGATCGGCCCCGCTCCCGGGCCGCCGGCACCATGCGGACCGGTGAACGTCTTGTGAACGTTGTAGTGCATCATGTCGCCGCCGAAGTCACCGGGACGGGTGATACCCAAAATCGCATTCATATTGGCTCCGTCGATGTAAACGAGGCCGCCGTAATCATGCAGCATCGAAGCGACATCGCCGATCTGATCCTCGAACAAGCCGAGCGTGTTCGGGTTGGTGATCATGAAGACGGCGACCTGCTCATCGAGGTGCTTCTTCAATTCTTCGAGATCGACAAGACCTTGCGCGGGCGCCTTGAGCTGGACGGTTTCAAAGCCAGCCAGTGCGGCACTGGCCGGATTAGTTCCGTGCGCGCTACTTGGGAACAGCACCTTGGTTCTGTTCTCGCCGCGATCTTCAAAGTAAGCCGCCGCGGTCAGCAACGCGGTCAGTTCACCCTGAGCTCCTGCAGCCGGTTGCAGGGAAACCGCCGGAAGTCCCGCGATCTCTCCCAGCATTTGCTGCAGGTCAAATAGAATGCCGAGCATGCCTTGGGTGTCTGCCTCGTCTTGATAAGGGTGCAGGTCCCCGATGCCAGGCAGCTTCGCCAGTCGTTCGTGCCGCTTCGGGTTGTACTTCATCGTACAACTGCCGAGCGGATAGAAATGCGTGTCGACCGACATGTTGCGGGTCGACAAATTGACGTAGTGCCGCACGACATCCGGTTCGGCCAACTGCGGAAGCAGCGGCGGCGAATCGGTGCGATAACGCTTAGGCAGTAATTCGTCGAGCGGTCGTTCCGGGATGTCACCGCTGGGATATTCGGTGCCTCGGCGACCCGCTTGTGAGAGTTCCGAAATGAGCTGAACGGCTTGCTGATTTCTCATGAATCTCTTTCAGTCGTCCTGCCGCGTCTCATGGAATTCGCCCGCGAGCAGGGCGGAATTGTGTCAGTCCGTTGAATCTTCAGTGCCAGAAATCACAGCGGAGATTTTTACCGAAGGGCAGCCGCAAGGCGGTCTAGTTCCTCGCGGGTTCGTTGTTCGGTCACCGCCGCCAACAGCAATGAATTTCCGCTCAGCCCGTTGACATCGTCATCAGCGGTGACGCGTTGGAATCGTGGTCCCAAATCGAACCCGGCAGCCCTTGCTCGGGCGGCAACTTCTTCCGCGCCGGCATCGCACTTCAACGCGAATTCTTTAAAGAACGGCCGATCGAATGCTAGAGAGAGACCGTCGATTTCGCCCAGCTTATCTGCCAGATAGTGCGCCTTCCGCAGGCAGAGTTCGCCGACTTCCTTGAGTCCCTCGGGACCGAGCAAGCTCAAGTAGATCGTCGCCCGCAGAGCCAGCAACCCTTGGTTCGTGCAGATGTTGCTTGTGGCCTTGCCACGTCGGATATGTTGCTCGCGCGTTTGCATCGCCAGCACGAAGCACTCTTTTCCATTCTTGTCTTCGGTTGTCCCGATCAGTCTCCCCGGCATCTTCCGCACGTACTCAGACCGGCAGCAGAACATGCCGAGATACGGACCGCCGTACTGCATCGGGACACCCAGCGATTGCCCCTCGGCGACGGCGATGTCGGCACCATACTCTCCCGGCCGCTTGACGAGTCCGACGCTGAGCGGATCGAACACCGAGATCGCCATTGCACCAACTTCGTGAGCTTTCTCAACGATTGCTTCAGCTTCTTCCAGGCACCCGAAGAAGTTCGGATGCTGAAAGATGACGCACGCGGTCGTTTCGTCGACCGCCTTGGCAACCTCGTCAGGATCGACCGTGCCGTTTGGGCACGGAATCTCGACCAGCGTCGATTCCAGCCGGGTCAGATAGGTCTTCAGAACGGCGCGATACTCCGGATGAACGGACCCCAGCACGACGATCTTGCCGTGCCTTCCGCTTACTCGAACCGCCATGAAAGCGGCCTCGCTCATACTGGTCCCGCCCTCATAGAGGCTCGCATTCGAAACCTCCATTCCGGTCAGTTCACAGGCGAGCGATTGATACTCGAAGAATGCCTGCAGCGTTCCCTGGCTGCATTCCGGCTGGTACGGCGTGTAGGCGGTGTAAAACTCGCCGCGGCCTGCGATCTCATCGACGACTGCCGGGATGAAGTGGTCATAAACCCCGCCGCCCAGAAGACAGACGCGATCATTCGGGCCGACGTTTCGACCGGCCTGCTCCGTGATCGCCCGCTGCAGTTCGATTTCCGTTAATGGCTCCGGAAGGTTCATCAGGCCTTCGAGCCGAAATCGCTCCGGAACATCGGCGAAGAGGTCGTCGACGGAATCAACGCCGATTCGCGCGAGCATTTCCTCTCGCTGCGATGCGGTATCAAAAAAATACGACAAGATGTTCCTCCGTAATCATCGACGCAGCGACCGCGTAGGGAAGCGAGGCGGCTCCGGTGGTGAGCGAGCGATTTTACCGGCGCGTGATTATAGGCGAACGCTCCGGTATCTCCACCGGTAAGGCTGACGCACCGGCAAAGCGGGACGGCGCAGAACATCACGGCCAAGCAGCGACGATCCGGACGAAACGCATGTCGGGCTCAATCATTCTCGCAATGAGCGACGTAGGCTGAGCGATCCATCAGCGAATCGAGCTCCGATGGGTCGGACAATTTCACTTTGATCATCCAGCCTTTGCCGAATGCGTCTTCGGTCAATGCGGTCAGATCATCGGCGAGATCGGAATTGACCTCAGTAACCTCACCAGAGACCGGGGCGTACAAATCGCTGACGGCTTTCACGCTTTCGACCTCGCCGAAGGTATCGCCTTTCTTGACGGTCTCTCCGACATTCGGCAACTCGGCATAGACCAAATCGGTCAACTGATTGACGGCGAATTCACTAATGCCGACCGTCGCAATGTCTCCATCGATACCGACCCATTCGTGCGATTCGAGGTACTTCAGTTGATCAGGATTCATCGTCGCCGCTGCTCCGGGGAAGTGGGCTGTTCAATGGGCGTATCGTGGCGAGTTGTTCGTCGACGCGCGGTCTTCTATCTCGTAATCATTCGAGCGTAACGGAAACCGCCACGAGGGCAAGTTAGAGCCGATAACGCTTCGATTCCGTCGCCCGAAGCGTTTCCAAACTTGATTGTTGAGTGCCGCGCTTCGACTTCGATCACACTTCTTGGGCTTCGGCCGATCGACTTTCTGCCGTCGATCGCGCATCCGCTTCATACTGACGGATTTTGGCAATCCGCCGCGCGTGGCGACCGCCTTCGAAATCGGTCTTGAGAAATATCTCAACCATCCGATTGACGAGCCGATCGCCAAGAAGATCGGACGAGAGACACAGCACGTTCGCATCGTTGTGCATTCGGGCCATTTCGGCGGTGATGTCGTCGTGACACGGGGCGGCGAGCACGCCGTCAAACTTGTTGGCGACAATCGCCATGCCCATACCGGTCCCGCAGATGAGAATTCCGCGGTCGAGCTCTCCGCGTGATACGGCCGACGCGACCGTCGAGCCGAAGTCGGGATAGTCGACGCTCTCGGGGGTGTCCGGGCCGAAGTCATACGTCTCCTGCTCCAAATTCCGTAGGAGGGCGATGATCCGCCCCTTCAAGGCGTAGCCACGATGGTCGCTGGCGATTCCGATCTTCATCAATCTTTTCCGTTCGAAGCTAGAAGCTGGTCGACGATCAACAGGACCTCGCGATCGATTTCCTCGCGGCACCGTTCGTAAATGGCCGGTCCGCCGCCGATCGGGTCGGCGATGTCGATTCCCTCTCGCGAAAGCAGGCGAACGCGTTCGGTCAAATCGGGTCGACTCGTAAGTATGGCATCCCGGTGTCCGCGCGTCATGACAAAAACGTCATCGGCTCGATCGAGCAACGCCGCAGTCAGTGGCTGACTCTGATGCTCATCCAAGCGATACCCATGTTCTTGGGATAGGTCGACCGATTCGGGACTGGCCGGTGCGCCATACGATGCGGCAATTCCGGCCGAGCCGACGATATACCCACGGTCGGGCAACTCGGCCTCATCGCAGCCGATCGCCCGCGCCAGCCGTTGCCGAAAAATCGCCTCCGCCAATGGGCTGCGGCACGTGTTGCCCGTGCATACGAAGAGCAGCACATGACCGAGCAGCCGTTCGATGTCGGCTTCAGTCATCGAACCGACTTCATCAACAGTCCAATTACTCCCGCCGAGGCGGACCGTCGTCGGACGCTTCACTTCAGGTAATTGACCGTCGTCAAGCAGTAACGTGACCGCTTCACCGGAACCGTGCGCTGCGAACTCTTCTGAGTTGTCGACCGGTCGGCTCGGAACGTCGGCAATGACCGGGTCGGGAAGATAACGGCGAACCTCTGCGAGCACGGGATTGGCCGGGCAAATGAGTGAAATACGCCGTTGGTCTGCCCAACGCGCTGCGCCGTCCAATCCGTGGAATCGACCCTCGGACGAATCGTTCGACACGCTGGCGACAATGGGGCCGGGCCAAACACGGCCCAAAAAACGCTCGCCAATATCGCCGATCGCCGGAAACAGGTCTCGGGCCTCGGCTGCGCCGGTCACGGCAAGGCAGATGTCACGCGACTGCGTCGCTTCCGGTTGATTCGCCAGGGAACCGATTCGGACGTAGCCGAATTCCGTGGGAAGACCGAGTTGCCCGCCGTTGACCAATTCCTCGACGGCGCGCTGAAACGCATCGGTCAGATCGTCCGTCGTCCTGAGATCGATCCTTCGATGTTCGGCCAATGTGGACACCGTCACGAGCGATAGGTTGGAACCGATTCAGCCGAAAGCGAGTGCGAGCTGAGCGAGAAGACGCTGAGTGATTCAGGCTGCTCGAGTTGCAGAATAATGTGCCGATGGGGCAGCGTCATTCAGCCAGCAGAGAGTATCGCGGCGATGGCGGTCAATCAAGTATCTCATCGACCGCCGACCTCAATGATCAAGACGTAACCCTAAGTCTCATAACGTTCCTGCGACCAGTCTCGGGCGGTATCGCAGAGCGTGGCAAGTACTTCTTCATTGTCACTGCACGCGACAATCCCCGGCAGTCGGAGCATTGACGCCCGCTCGTCGAGCCACTTTTCGCGATAGTGGACATCTTTCCCTGTGTCGACGCGGACCGCTCGACCGCCGAAGGCTTCGGCGATCTGGTGAGAGACCGGAAAGTCGTAGATGTTCGGCGTATGAATCAGTGAGCCTGCGAATTCGCCCCGCCCGAAGAGGTCGTAGATCGAGCCAGGAGTATCATCCGCGTCGACACCCTCCAAGCCGGCTTCTGTCACCGCGGCAACGCGTTCGGATTGTTTATCAATGAATCCGATCATGTAGATCTTCTTTGACGCCGGTCGATCGCGTTTGGCAATCGGCTGCGAGGCGTCGATCTCGGCGCGGGCACTGGCATGAGGGTCGTCATCAATAACGCGAACTTCGGAATCGCGCACCTCAACCCATCGGCCGTGCGGACCGGTCTCTGGAATGAAGACGAGCGAGTAGATCACCTTGTCTTCCGTCCGGCAGTGCAGCATCACCGAATAGCCGTTGCCGGTGTGGTCGCGGAATTGCTTGGTCCCGTCGATCGGGTCGAGCGCGATCGTCAGCGGCGACTCCGTCGCGAACAATTCGAGTGCGCCGGTCGACTCTTCCGCTTCGATCCGGCATTCCCGGAGGATCGGATCGACGTCCCGCAGGGCCGCGACGACGAGTTCCTGCACGGTCAGGTCAGCCAGCGTCAGGGCGTCGGTATTCGAACTTCCCGACTCTTTGGCCTGAATCGAAATGTTGTGCTTGCGAAGCTCCTTCGCGACCCCTCCGGCCCAACGCAGGACGGCGGGCATCGTTTGCGACAGTATCGAAACGACCTGATTAGCATCCACCATCATGGCGAAGTCCTCAGCAAGATGACGTGAAGGCGATGTTCTGCAGCATTTCAAAATCCGGTCGATTGCGACACCAAGTCGGGAACGCATTCGCCGTAGTGGAAGGCTCGGCCGGTCCGAACATTGTGAAAAACGATCTCGGCCACGCTGAACAGTGCGGGGTCGAGCTTGTAAAAGTCACGTCCTGCCGCTTCGAAAAGGGACAGAAACGGCTGCCCATGTGACGGTGATGCCGACGATGGGATCAGCGGTCCGATACTTTCGATTTGTGCGTCCGTGGTATCAACCCAGAGCACAGCCCGACCGCCGTACAGGATCGCATCATTCGTTCGCCCGATCGCGTCCAAATCGCTTTTGGCCACACCGGGCAACGGGGCCGACCCGCAGGCACTGACGACCTGTCGGATGTCGAAATCTCTTTCGTGCAACTGATGAAGCGCCGTCTCGACCGACCTTGCGATCACCTGTATGGTGCCGGCCAGACTCGCGGTCGGCGCGACACAGATCGTCAGCGATTCTCGCGGAATGCCTGACTTCTGTGTGACAAAATCGACGACATCCGCCGTCACGTCGCTCGCCGTTTCGAGGACGAGCACTCCGACTTCGGGCGACTCGGTGAAATCAAATTCGCCGAAGAGCTTTTCGACCGTTGCGACTGCGCGCAGCGGGCCGGAACCCATCGCGAAGAAGTCGCCGACGGCAATCTGCCATCCGGCGTATTGCGACATTAAACACGCTTCGAGCGGAAAATCGGTCGAGACATCGAGGAAGGCCGTCGGTCGTCCTGCGAAGTCGCCCGACCGGAGCGCGACCGTTCCGAGATCAGCGAGGCAGATTCGTGCCAGCATCGATCCGGCATTCAATCCGCCGACGGACGCTTGCCCGAAATCGACAACCCGCGCACCGGCGACTTCGCTGACCCCAATTTTCAGCGTCTCTCTGTCGGCGAGACACTGATCGACGACCGCAGCCGCACGGGCATTGAGGGAAAGCGGCATTGGTTAAACCTCGACCAGTTCCGCCTTGATAATCCTCTTCTTCGACGTCGGTCGATCGGAGCCGTCCGTGTCGGTCGAGCCGATCGAGCGGACGGTTTGCATGCTCTCTTCGTCAACTGTTTTGCCGAACGCGGTGTATTGACCGTCGAGGAAATCCTGGCGTCCGAGGCAGATGAAGAACTGCGAACCGGCCGAATTCGGGTTTTGCGATCGAGCCATCGAGAGCGTGCCCTCTTCGTGCGGCACGTCGTTGAACTCGGCGTCGATTTGATAACCCGGTCCGCCCATGCCGCTGCCCTCGGGGCACCCGCCCTGGATCATGAAGCCTTCAATCACGCGGTGAAATTCGCCGTCGTCATAGAAATTTGATTTGGCGAGCGCGGCGAAATTCTCGCAATGTTTTGGCGCCTTATCCGGAAAGAACTCCAATCGGATCGGCCCCTCGCTTGTTTCAAGGTGAACCTGATAACTCTTCGACGAAAAGTCGATCTCCTTGGCGGCTTCCTGAACGGCTTGCTTGGCGTCTGCCATGGGGTGCTCCTGCGATCTGCGTGAAAATTTTGAAACGGAGATCGTATCGGACCCTAGTCTCGTTCTCCACCGGACGCGTCCGCGGGAACCTATGATCCGTCATCGATTTCTCGGGACGACGTGCCGAATCCGCCGCCACCGGGCGTTTCGATTCGCAGGATATCCCCTGCCTCAGCGCGAATCCGAAACTTGCCGCCGAGGTCGGAGCGGGCACCATCCGGTCGGATCAGCAAATTGCGGCCGACTTGCCCGTGCTCCCCGCCTTCAAGTCCAAACGGTCGATAGTTGCCCCGCCGTTCTGACAGCATCGCAACTTGCAGCGGCTTGAGAAATTCGATCTCGCGGACGATTCCGTCTCCGCCGGCCCGAGCTCCGCCGCCTCCCGAACCGTGACGAATGCCGAACGAACGAACTCGGATCGGATAGCGATGCTCCAATACTTCGACATCGGTCAGTCGGGTATTCGTCATGTGTGTGTGGACGGCATCGGCTCCGTCGGATTCGCGGGTCGCGCCGGACCCGCCGCAGATCGTTTCGTAGTAGCCGAACGAATCGTCACCGAACGTCAGGTTATTCATCGTGCCCTGGCTCGCCGCGGCAAGCCCGAACGCGCCCAGTAGCACGTCGACAACACGCTGTGAAGTCTCCACGTTTCCACCCACGACAGCCGCGCCCTTTGCGGGATCATCGTGTTCCGGCGGGTTGAGCAGGCATTCTGGAAGTAAAATGTCGACCGGATCAAGGACTCCCCCGTTGAGCGGAATATCCTCGGCAATCAGACACCGCAGTGCGTAGAGGACCGCCGAAGTGACAATGGCGCGATTCGCATTGAGATTACCATCCGCGATGACCGGCCCGGTGCCAGTGAAGTCGATCACTGCCTCGCCGCCTTTGATTTCAATCCGGACACAAATCGGCGAACCATCGTCGAGATGGTCGGTGAAGGTCGTTTCGCCATTCGGAAATGCTTGAAGCGCGAGCCGAATTTTCTCCGCGGAAGCGCGACGAATGTGCTTCATGTAGGCGGTGACGGTCTTACGCCCTGTCTCGGCGGTCAGTGCCAACAGTTGGCCGGCCCCGCGGCGATTAGCGGCCAGTTGCGCTTCGATCTCGGCGAGATTTTCATCGACGTTTCTGGAAGGATAGCGTCCCGAACCGAGCAAATCCCGCAGCTCAGTTTCGTTCGAGCGACCGCCGCTGACGAGCCGAAAATTTCGAATCAGGACTCCTTCTTCCGCCAGATTCTTCGAGAACGGCGGGACACTGCCTGGGTCGATCCCACCGATCTCCGCGTGATGAGCCCGACTTGCCGTGAAGTAAAGCCGCTCTCCGCCATCGACATCATGTACTGGGGAAACAACCGTGACGTCAGGCAGGTGTGATCCGCCGCCGAACGGGTCATTCGTCACGATGACATCGCCCGCGGCGAGGTCGGGGACGTCCCGGATGACCCGCTTCACGGTCTCAGACATCGCTCCCAAGTGGACCGGAATGTGGGGCGCGTTTGCGACGAGTTCTCCGTCGGATGAAAAGACCGCGCAACTGAAATCGAGCCGTTCTTTGACGTTCGTCGATAGTGCCGTCCGCTGTAGCACATTCCCCATCTGCTCGGCGATTGAAGCGAAACGATGGTGAAAAATCTCCAGTAGCACCGGGTCGGGTTCTGAAGTATGGCGATCAGAGATCGGCGTACGCGATGGACCACCGTCAGACGAATCGACTATTTTGAGGTTGCCACGATCGGTCATCGAAGCGGTGAAACCGGGTTCGATGACGATCGTCGTCGACGCATCGCAAATGATCGCCGGGCCTTCAATCGTGGTTTCTGCGTTAAGCGATTCGTACCGATAGAGCGGTGTCGGGCGCGACGATCCGTCAAACCACGCCGCCACTTCGTCGAACGCGACAACTCGCTTCGTTGCTCGCGGAAGAGGCGGCTCGTCATGTCCGGATGTGTGCCCCGTCAGTTGTATTTCAGCGGAGACGACCTCGATCAACCGACCCTTTCGACGGTAGCCAAATTGGCCTTCGTGTAGTTCCCCAAATGCTGAGCCCGTTTTCTCTGCCGAAGCTCCGAGCGGTACGGTCAATGTCGTCTCCGCACCGCGATAACGCAGTTCGAAAAAGCGTCGCGGCGATGCTATGTCGGACGACGGAATTCCTTCGTCGCGTAGTTCGCGTATCAGCCGCTCGCTCGTTTGCTCGAAGAGCGACTCCTGTTCGTCGAATAGTTCCGCGTTCAGATCCTTCAGCACGGCCCACTCCGCCGAGCGCCGAACATCGGCGTGACCAATCCCGAAGGCGCTCAGAACCCCGGCGTACGGGCTGATCAGTATTTCCCGGATTCCAAGTGCTCTCGCGACGGCACAGGCGAATTGAGGACCCGCTCCCCCGAACGCGACGAGTCCATGCTCCGCGGGGTTAAACCCTTTTGAGACCGAAACGGAGCGAATTGCCCGGGCCATCGATTCCACCGCGATTCGACGATACCCCGATGCCAATTCTTCGACGGTGAATGACTTGCCCATCGGCGATTCGGCGATTTCATCGATCCGCGATTTGATTCGCCCGCGAACGGCATTGTGGTCAAGCGGAAACGGAAATCGATCTTCCGGCACCAACCTGAGGGCGACGTTCACATCGGTGATCGAGAGCGGTCCGCCGTGTCCATAGCAGGCCGGACCGGGATCGGCCCCGGAACTCTTCGGTCCGACCGTCAGCCGCACGCCATCGAACCCGCAAATGCTCCCTCCCCCGGCCGCGACGGTCTCGATGGCAAGCGTCGGAACCGAAAGTCGCACGCCCGCTTTGACCGTCTCCTGCTCGTATTCGAATTCGCCGTCAAAGCGGGCCACGTCAGTGCTCGTTCCGCCCATATCGAAACCGATCGCTCGCTCGAAGCCCTCTTCCGCGGCGACCCGCGCGAAGCCGACGACGCCGCCCGCCGGACCCGACAGGATGCTGTCTTTCCCCGAGAATTTGGACGCCGAAATCAGGCCGCCCGCTGACGTCATCAACTTCAGCGATCGATCGCCGTTCGGAATCAATTTCGCAATTTGGTCGATGTAGCCACGAAGGATCGGTGTGAGATAGGCATCGGCAACGGTCGTCTCGGCGCGCGGAACGACTTTGATTTTCGAGGATATCTGCGAAGAGATACTTACCTGCTGAAAGCCCAATTCGGTCGCGAGTCTTCCAATATTTTTCTCGTGAGCGTCGTTCCGAAAGGCGTTCAACAGGCAGATTGCGACCGACTCGATGCCGTCGCTTCGAAGCTGCTGCAGTTTCGTCTTCGTGGCTGACTCGTCGAGCGGAGTGAGTATGTCGCCTTCGGCGGAGATTCGTTCGGGAATCGGCAGAACGACTTCCGGTAGCGGCTGTTGTTTGCAGATTGCCAAATCAAACAGGCGGGGCCGCGACTGATCGCCGATTTCGAGCAGATCCGCGAATCCTTCCGTGACGACAAACGCCGTTCTCGCCCCTGTTCGCGTCAAAAGTGCATTTGTGCCGCGCGTGGTGCCGAGACGGACCGTCATTTCCGGTAGCGGGTCGTCGACTGCAATGTCGAGAGCGATCCGGATCGCGACGATCGGCGCGGGCTCTCCCGTCGTGATTTCGTACCGGTCGCCGTGCTTCAGTCCGTGAGGTTTGTCGCAGTGGAACAGGCCCGTACCGGGCTCGAAATCGACGATTTTCACCGTCGAGGGGCGAGTCGTCTCCGCGTTTTTAGTTGTGAGGTGTGTGCCGACCCAGAATTTTTGCCCTTCACCAATTCGTTCTTCATCTCGAAATAGCGTTTGGCTGAGGAATTCGGAAACCGTCCCGCGGACGGCCCCGGAACTCAGAACCTTGATCGTCGTAATTTCTCCTTGCGGGCTGCTCGCAATGCAATCGGTGAATGTTCCGCCGACATCGATCCAAAATTGCCAGCACTGTTTCATTTCAGGTGGATTCACGGCTTCTGTCATGACGATTTTTCCGGTCCGGTCCACCGATTGGAAACCTGTCGCTGCGAGGTAAACCGATGACCCTTCTTGACGCTGCGAATGGCGATCAGGCAGGCTGCGCAGAGATTTGCGGACCTTCGCGAAAAATTTGCAAAAGTGACTGGTGAATTCCCCTATTCGGTAGCGTCCCGTGTCAGTCGTTGCCACAATGGTGCCGCACTCGCCGACGAACAAGCCTCCCAAGACTCGCGCCAGGTGAAATGAGCCTAACCGAAACATACGAAGGAAGTTACAACCATTTTGCTGCCGACGCGATCGCTGATGCTCGCTCGGAATTCATTCGCCGGACCTACCTGCACCTCGCCGCAGCGATGCTTGTGTTCGTGGGGCTGACCGGATTGTTCCTCGGAATAGAGCCGGTTCGCAACGTATTGGCTGTGACGATCGGCCAGTATTGGTTCGTTTCGATCATCGCGTTTATGGGCGTGAGTTGGCTGGCCAACTGGTGGGCTCACAGTCAGGTCTCGACGACACTGCAATATGTGGGCCTCGCGACTTACGTGTTGGCGGTAGCCCTGCTCTTCGTGCCGCTTCTCACCCAAGCGTCGATGTTCTATCCAGATGTCATTCCGGCCGCCGCGTTGCTCACCGCAATCGTCTTTGGCGGATTGACAGTTGTCGTCATGATCACCGGAGCTGATTTCTCGTTCCTGAGAAACGTACTGGTTGTCGGGTCGCTGGCGGTCTTGGGGACGATCGGGTGTTCGCTGCTCTTTGGATTCTCACTCGGCATCGTATTTGTCTCGGCAGCACTGGCCCTCGTCTGTGGATATATCCTCTACACAACTTCCAATGTTCTTCACCACTATCGGACCGATCAACACGTCGCCGCATCGCTCGCATTATTCGCCTGCGTGGCAGAATTGTTTTGGTGGATGATTCGTCTGCTCTCTTTCTTTAGTGACGACTAAGGTCGGCTGGCGCCTTACAAATAAAAAGCCCACGGGTCGCAACCCGTGGGCTTTTCTTATTTCTTGATCGTAATAGATCAAAGTTTAATCGTTTTTTCTGCCCTGCGGACTTTTGAGCAGCCGCATCAGATCGCTGTCAGTGGTCATGATCATCCGCGTTTTACTGTTAAACGATTTCTCATAGACCTCCAGCGTCTTCAGGAAATTGTAGAACTCACCCGTTTCACTAATGGCGGTGGCAAAGTCGGCAATGATACTCGCTTCGACATCGCCGCGGATACGTTTACTATCGCGTTCACCCTCGCCGATGATTCGTTCGACCTCGGCGCGAGCTTCGTTGATGATTTCCTGCTTCCGCTGTTCGCCGTCCGCTAAATAGCCGGCGGCGATCGTCTCCATAAACGTTCGAAGTCGCTCGAAGGCGGCTTCGCGGACCTGCGGTACGAATTCAATATTATTGACGCCGACATCGACGAGTTCGATGCCGCGATCCACCGGCTCCGGTTCGCCCGCGCCTCTTAAGCGTTCGGTGACGTTTTGACTGACCAGTTCGACGATCCGCTCACGACCGACTTCGATGTCGACGTCGGCCCCCGGTTGTGTCGGGAGGGAATCGACCGGCGGCAGTTCTTCGGGAACCGCATCATCGTTGCTGGTGCCCGGAAGTAGTACCTGCAGCGAGTAGCTCAGGTCGCGGTCGCTGCTGCGGACGACTTCTGCCAGACTGTGCGCGGTAATAACGTCGCGAATTGCCGACCGAACTCGCAACTTAATAGCGGTTTCAGCATTGTCGACGTCCCTTAAGACTTTGACGAACTGTTCCGGGTCGGTGATTCGCCAGATGGCATAGGCCGAGACTTCGATTTTTTTGCCGTCCGACGTCGGCAAGTCTTCGAGCTTTTCGCGCTCGCTGCTGCGCCAATATTGAAGCGTCTTAGGAAGCCGGCGGACTTCCTGAACGAACGGCGTCTTAAAGTAGAGTCCGGGTTCGGTTCGGCTGGCGACCGGCCTTCCGAACTGCAGGATGACAGCCAGCTCTCGCTCATTCACCGTATAAATACTCGCATTGGCGATTACTATCGCGAGCACCACTAAGATAAGTCCGCCCATAAGGGCGATGGGTGTGAAATTCTTCATTAGTTCGAACCTCCGTCATCAAGTTGCAAGAGCGGCAGTATCTGTTGGAGGTCCGAATCGATGACCACCTTCCGGTCGACGTTTTCTAGCACGTTCTGCATCGCTTCAAGATACAGCCGCTCCCGCGTGACCTCGGGGGCCTGCTTATAAGCATCGTACTTCGCCCGCAGAGCGGACAATTCGCCTTCGACCTCGGCGCGGCGACGCTCGGCGTAGCCCTGGGCTTCTTTAATTCGCTTGTCGCGGTTGGCTCGGGCGAGAGGCAGGAGTTGTTTGCGTTCTTTCTCGGCTTCGTTCTCGAGTCGATCGCGCTGTTGGACCGCGGCATTGACCTGATCAAACGCGGGCTTCACCTTCAATGGCGGCGTGACCCGCTGCATCTGGAGGTCGGTCACCGTCACTCCGCACTGGTATTGGTCGAGAATCGCCTGCGTGGCCTTCCTCGCCGCCACGGCGACCTCGGCTCGCTTGGCGGTCAGAATTTCGTCAATGGAATAGTCGCCGACAAGGCGATTCATGACCGCTTGGGCGATCGTGCGGACGACCTGCTCGAACAGATACTGATCTTGAAACGCGAACAGATAGTCTTTCGGGTCGGACACTTTCCATTGCACCGTCCACTCGACGCTCGCCGCGTTCAGGTCGCCGGTCAGCATCAGCGTGTCGGCCTCGTCAATCTGCCCGGGCCGCGATCCGTTGTCGCCGGTCGGCAATCGCATGCTGCGTTCCTCGACGCTGACCTTCAGCACCGAATCGACGACCGGGATTTTAAAGTGTAATCCGGGCAATGTCGTCGCGTGGTAGCGACCGAATCGCATCACGACGGCCTGCTCATTCGGCTCGACCGTATAGAACGACCAATAACCGAGTATCGCGAGTACAAATAGCAGCGCACCGGCCGTCACCGGCCAGACGAGCTTCGCCGGATCGATCTCCGGCCGCTCGAAATCGTATTTCTGTCTAGCCATATCTGTCTCAAAGAATTCGGATCATCGGTGTGGACAACGTCCGTCCAAGAAGGGCAACGCGTGACCGGCCGAACGGTTCACGCAGAGTGCGTAGAATCGCGTTCTTCGCCGATCGCGCAGCTCCGCCTGATCAGCATCGTCCGGCACATGCTTCGCAGTCGAAGCATTGTTCGCCCGCCCGTTTGATCGGAACACCCCGCAGGATCGTCGCAGGCTTTATTGCCGGTTCAAGCGAAGGCGTAGGGCGGGCTGTGCCCGCCGGGTCGAGAGTCGAGAGTCGAGAGTCGAGAGTCGAGAGGTGAGAGGTGAGAGGTGAGAGGTGAGAGGTGAGAGGTGAGAGGTGAGAGGGGTGAGGCGCGTAGCCCGCTCTACGTCGGTTCGTTGAACACGGGGCGCGATTTGAATCGCATCGGGCGATTGTCGGCCGGGTGAGTGAATTGGAGGACCGCCGCGTGCAGGCCGAGCGGGCGATCGCTGTCGGCCATGTCTTTCGGGATTACCTCATCGCCGGGGCGGTAGAATGGCTCTCCAACGAGCGGGTGACCGATCGAAGCGAGATGCACGCGGATTTGATGATTCCGCCCGGTTCGTGGCACGCAGGCGACGAGCGTTGTCTGCGAGGATGGGTGAGCGACAACGCGAAACCGTGTGACGGCCGGCCTCGGATCAATCGCCGAAGCGGCACACGACATCAGAATTGTCGTGCCTGAGCCGTGCCGTCCGATGGGGCGGTTGATTTGCCCCGACCGCTGCAGTTGGCGACCGCGCACATGGGCGAGGTACAGCTTTCTCACGCTGCGGCTCTCGAACTGATCGGTCAGGGATCGGTGCGCCTCGTACGTCTTTGAGACGACCATCAGCCCGCTCGTCATGCGGTCGAGACGATGCACAATGCCGGGTCGGAGCAGTCCGCGGACGTCGGTCTGCTCGTCGAGATGACGCTGCAGAAAGTTGCACAGCGTGCCGGCCTGCCGCTCGCCGACCGGGTGCGCGATGACCCCAGCCGGCTTGTTGATGACCATCAGCGAGTCGTCTTCGAAGATAATGGGAATCGAACCCCCTTCCGGCGCATAGAGCTTATCCGGCGGTTCGGTCAATCGGACGGCAACGCGATCGTCCGCGAAGACGCGACGCGCGAGCAGTGCCGGTTCTCCATTGACCGAAGCCACACCGGCCGCGATCAGTCGCTGAATGCGCCAACGCGTGTAGTTGCGGAGATGCCGTTCCAGAAAGACATCGATCCGCCGACCGTGTAACTCGGACGTAACATCAAACTGCAAGACGAGGAGCGGCATGAGTTGTCGGCACGCATCCTGACGGTCGCGAATGAATGGCGATCAATCTTTGGAGTCGCGACGAATTGCTTCGATGACGTCGACCTCGGTGTGTCGGCCCTCGTGCATGCTGGTCCCGCCGAGCAGAACAAGTTTGTCATCGCCCCCCGGCAACATGCGATGAAAATATCGCTTCCGCTCCAATTCCTGCACGAGTTCCCAACTCGAGCCGTCATCGCTGAGTCTGAGGAGGTTGCCGCTCATTGTGCTCGCGTAGAGTCCGCTCTCAATGCCGAACGCGGCAACGCCGAAGCCTTTGAGCTGAGTGTCGCCGTCAATTTCCGGACCGAGCGACCAATTTTTGGTTCGAGGATCGTAGACGTCGACTCGGCCGGACGGACCTTCCGGTGACATCCCGCCCATGACCCAAATCTTTCCGTCGTGGGCCGCCAGTGCGAGGGCCCGTCGCAAGAACGGCGGTTCCGTCAGGCTCTCCCACTGGAGCGGTCGCTTGGAGAGGTCTGCTGACCACGCGGTCTTGTGCCACTCGGTTTCACTTCCGCCGTTGAGCGACCATCCGCCGGCGACATAGACCCGGCCGTCCAGCACGATTGCGTCGAACGAAGATCGCGGCTCCGGCAGTGGTGTGAGGTCGTCCCAGCCGGGCTGCATGGCCCGGCGATCGTATGCTTGGACGAAGTCTCGCGAATGCAGGTCTTGCTCTTCGTCCGGCTGATTCTCCGCATTGAAGCCGCCGAGCCGGTAGAGCACTTCGCCATCAGCCACCATCGCCAGTCCTTGGAGCGGCGGGCCGGTGACGGGGATGTTGTGCCAACCATCAGGGTTGGTCAGGTCGAGTTGCCGAAAGGCTTTGGTCTGCGACTCCAGATTGTAGCTGTGAGCCTCTCCGACGTTGCCGCCGTAAACGAAAATGGAGTCGCCACTCTTCGCAGCGCCGAAGCTCGTAATCCCTTCGGGCAGATCGGGCAATTTCATCTCGGACTTTCCTCCGTCTTCCGGAAATGCCAGCGTCGAGCATGACAGTACGACGCCGGCGAGAAGTGCGGAAAGCGGACTGCCCGCTCGGCCGAAGCGATTACTTCGCGACATCCAACGTCTCCACCTTTTCGAACTTGCCGACGCCCATGTTGGCCCCGCCCAGGAAAACGAGCGTATCGTCATCAAGGGGCAACATGCGATGGAAAAAGCGGGCGGTCGGCAGATCGCCCACGACTTCCCAACGGCTGCCGTCTTCGGAAAGACGCTGGAGCGTACCATCATAGACGCTGACATAGAGTCGACCGCCCGTCGAAAAAGCTGATGATCCGAATCCCGTCATCGATGTTCCGTTCAGGCGAGGGCCGGCAGACCATGACTTCGAAGCGGTGTCATAGATTGCCGTTTCCGTCGTCGGGCCGCCCTCTTCCTGCATCCCGCCGATGGCGTAAATATTGCCGTCGAACGCGGCAACCGAAAGAGCCCGCCGGGCGAACGGTGCATCGGGAAGCGCCGTCCACTCTCCATCGGCATCGGTGAGGTCGAATTTCCACGCGGTGCGATGCCATTTGCTATCGGCATCCCCCGACATGCCCCAGCCGCCGATGACATAGATATGGTCGCCGAGCACTGCGGCATCGAATGATGACCGGGGCTCCGGCAGGGCGGGCAACTCGGTCCATTTGTTACTTGCAGGGTCGAACGCCGCGAAGGAACTCTGCGACCACAAATCCTGCTCCTCGCCCTCACTGTTTTTTGCCGTAAATCCTCCGATGCGGTAGAGCTTGCCGTCATGAGTGACGAGCGCGTTGCCCTGCAGGTGCGGGCCGTCGACGAGCCGCTGCCATGAACCTTTGCCGCTCAGGTCGAGCGACCAAAGGGTGTGACTTTGGCCTTCCCGGTAGTAGTCGTGGGCTCCGCCGGTGTGACCGCCGTAGAAGTAGAGCTTGCCGTCGGCGACCGCGGCTCCGAAGCTGGTGACGTGCTCCGGAATGTCGTGCGGCAGCACCTTTGTCGCGAGCGGCTTGTGAGAGGCGGGCGGGAAGGTGACCGTTGCGTAGTGCCTGACTTCGTCGAAACTGTCGCCGCCGACTTCGCCCGACTTTTGCTCTACTAACTTCACTCGCAGCGATTCGATTTCGTTTTCGTCGAGTTTGAAAGCAACAAGGCCTTTCTCGTTCGTCTCCCGCTTAATTTCGTCCCCGAGCAAACTGTTGAAGTGCACTTCCGCCCCGACAACCGGTTCGCCTTGAAAGGTCACCTGAACTGTAATCTCGCCGCCGTCTCGTTCCGGGCGGACTATTAACCCGGCGGCTTCGGGAAACTTCGCACTTTTCCAAGCCCACCCCTTAAGGTCGGGGCCGGTCAGAGCCGTGTATTTGAGGCGGAACGTCGAACCGTGCCGCGTCATCACTCCGAGATCATGGGCCAGAAAGAAGAGCGACTCGGCGTTGCCGGGGTCGACAGTTCTCGAAAGTTCCTCTTCGCTCTTATCAAGTTCAACGGCCTTCGGCTCGCCGCGTGCGGAAAGCTGCCACACGTCGGCCCCTTCGACGTACTTGAGCAGTTTTGGATCATCGGGCGCCGCGCTCTCGGCAAAGTAGCACTGCAGCTTCGGCTCGGCGCCGTAGCGGTCCTCGACGGTGAGCCAGGGGAAGTGGGCGAAGGCCGGAACTGCAGACGCGCAGAGAGCGACAGTAAGCCCGACCGTAAGTAAATGCGGAAAACCGTTCTTCATGGATCGATCCCGTTATTAGTCAGTGAGAATCCAGTCGATCGATCTGCGGGAGCAGACCGACCAAGCTAGGTGAAGTATCCTAGTTCCCGCCGTCGGTTGTGTCGTCGGGAAGGTTCGTTGCGGCGAACTCCTTCCAACCTTGATCGTCGGCGAGCGCGGGGTTATCGGCCCGCAGTTTCGCAAGCGTCAGCGGTTCCGTTTGAACGTTCGGAGGCAATTCTCTCCAGCGCTCGACTGAGAGTGGTTCGGCAATATCGACATCAATTTTTGGTTCGGGCCTGCCTCCGCAACCGACGGCAGGTATCAGCAGAACGAACGCGAGGATGGGCAACGGGAGTTTCATGATTAATAAACCTCGCCGCCGCTGCGTGTCGACAACGCGTTGAGCACGTTGCGATCCGTCGTCGCGGAAACGAACCTGACCGAGCCATCGCACAGGGAAAAGCTCAATCCGCCCGGGTGCTGGCTGCGGAAAGCGCCATAGGGAACCTCGCCCGGCAGCGCCGTAAACCCTGTTCGCGGCGATAAATCATGTCGGTCAATTTCGTGGAGCGTCGTGCCCCACGCATAGCCGGCGAATCCATACGCCCATACGCCGCCCATATCGTCGGTGACCGAGCCGGTCGCCATAAAGTCGGTCTCGCCGAGCAGGAACGTGTTCGACGTGCCGTCGGTGATATCGCGGAGACGTGTCGGCCGTTCGTTGACGGTGTTGGCTACATTCGTGAGTAACGGGACGATGGCTCCGTCGTATTCCGGTTCGGTCGCCATCGGTCCGAAGAAGCTCCAATAAGTCAGCAGAATCGGATCCTTCGTGCCCGACGACCACAGGTAACTGGCCGGGGCACGATTCTCCGCCCCTCCCAATGCGGTCGGCCTGACCATCGTGGGGCACAGCAGCGTCGGAATGGTCATCTGCTGCAGATCGGCGTTCGAAAAGCCGTCACCGTCGGCATCGAGCGTGCTGTCACGACGTTCCTCCGCGTCCCACCGCTGCGCGACGTCGTCCCGTTCGAGGTATGGCAGAATCTGAATGAAGCCGGTCGGGAACGTGTCGGCGTCGTCCCCTTCGATGCGGTCAATCGTCGCGTAAGGCAATTCACCGTTTACATCGTGAAAGTTCTGAGTCGCGATTCCGACCTGCTTCATGTTGTTCGTGCAACTCGTCCGGCGAGCGGCTTCTCGAGCCTGTTGGACCGCGGGCAATAGGAGGGCGATCAGGATCGCAATGATCGCGATCACGACGAGCAGTTCAATCAGCGTGAATCCGCGGAGGCGGAACGGGGCGGTACGAAGCATCTGTTTCTCCTGTCAGCCAAAGGGTGGGCGAAAGACGCACTCACGACCTTCGTGGGCGTCGATACCTGGCTGGCTGGCGGAGAGAGAAGTCGGCCGCTGGCTCGCTGGGGCGGGAACAGTGAAACTCAATCACAATCCAAGTTGAGATTGAATCTCAATGTCTTTGTGGTACAGTACCGACACCTCAGAGTTCTCGCAACGCCCGTGGCGAAAAATATCGCGGGTGACGCAAATCCAAGCCGAGTCGAAGGATGCAGCCCAACTCCGACAATATTACCGGCCGCGCAGAGACCAGAATTGCCGTGGGCGACGATGCGTCAAAAGCCCGCATTACGTCAAAAGAGCTGCTCGCCGGCCGCCCGGAAATCGAAATCGAGCACGACGGGGCCGTCTATCGCCTCCGCCTGACCAAGGCGGGCAAGCTGATTTTGCATAAGTGAGGAAGCAGGACGAGCACGACTGCGGTGAGCAGTTCGTTTCTCAGCGGGAAGACTCGCGAGATTTTATGCACGTTTGTATAGAGTTGAGAGACGAGAGGTCAGAGTCCTGTTGCCAGTCCTACTCCCGCCCCGAGATCGCCTCGCTCCGGGTCAATGCGCGAGGGTGTTTGCAGCTGAAATGCTAAAAAATACCCAACTGGTCCCGCGCGTCATCCGTCATCCGCTCCGGTGACCACGGCGGGTCCATCACGAGCTTGATGTCGGCTTCGTCGACGCCCTCAAGCCGCTCCAGTGCCGCCTTGGACTGAGAGATGATCTGCGGTCCTGCCGGGCACGCGGGGCTGGTGAGGGTCATCTCCACGTTGACCTTCGGCTCGCCCTCGGCTTGCTCAACCTCGTAGACGAGTCCCAAGTCAACGATGTTGACCATCAGCTCGGGGTCGATGACTTCTTTCAGTGCGTCGATTAATTGAACTTCGGAAGGCATGAAAGTGGCTAGAGGCTAGAGTCGAGAGGCTAGAGGAAAGCAATACAAGCCCGAGGCGCCAGCCGTCGGGACGATTACTCACAGAGTCTTGATATTATCCGACTTCATCAACTTGAAAAGCTGATCGCTGACGGCCGCTAGCTGAGAGCTTATTCCCCGATGCCCAGTTTCTTCTGCACCGCGTCATCGAGCACCTCGCGAACGGCTTCGACGGGGATGCGATCGTAGATATGCTGAAAGAAGCCTTCCACGATCATGTGCATCGCTTCGGAGCGACCGACGCCGCGCGACATGCAGTAGAAAATTTGTTCTTCATCGACCTTGCCGGTTGTCGCTCCGTGGGTGCAGCGGACGTCGTCGGCTTCGATTTCGAGACCGGGAATCGAGTCGCTGCGGGCCGTATCAGAGAGCATTAAAGAGTCGCATCGCTGATAGCCGTCGGTCCGCTGAGCTTCCTTTTCGACTTTGATCATGCCACGCCACACGACCTTCGACTTATCCCGGAGGACCGTCTTATAGAGCAGGTCGGACGTCGTATCGGGGGCGTTGTGGTTTTGCTCGGTATAGTAGGAAAGTTGCTGACGGTTCGTGGAGAACGTGACGCCGTTTACCTCCGCATGCGCTCCGCGACCGTCGAGATGAACATCCTGATGGACATGGGCCAGTCGCGAGCCGAGTCCTCCGACGGTCCATTGAAGGTTCGCGTCACGCTCGACTCGCCCGACTTGATGCGCGAGATGGAACGTCTTTGTGTTCCAGTTCTGCAACTGGACGTAACGCAATCGGGCTTCTTTGCCAAGGATCAGCTCGACCGCACCAACGTGCAATCCCGGCTCTTCGGTCGACGAGGCCGTTTCTTCCAATAGGGCTGCTGAGGCGCCATCTTCGAGGATTACGAGTGTATGGCTGAAATCGGCTGCCCCGCCCTGTGTGAGTCCGATCAGACTGTGCAGCGGCTTCTCGACCTGGACGCCCTTCGGCACATACAGCACGGTCCCCCCCGTGACGAATGCGGCGTGCCATGCGGTAAACCGATCGGTCTCGGCTTTCACCGCATGGGTCATGAAGTGAGGTTCCAGAAGGTCGCCGTGCTGACGCATTACAGTGTGCAGGTCACCAAAGATGACGCCCTGCTCAGCTAACTCGGGGTCGAGCGAGATCTCGGTCGCATGGCCATCGACGTGTACCGCCCGCCCGCCGAACTCATCGCTGGAACCCAGACGCGTCGCAAAGTCGGCTTGCCCCGCTTGCTTAGAGACGCTGAAATTCTCAGGTTTGAGCGGACGCAGTTCGACACGTCGCCACTCTTCGGGGTCGAGTTCTTGCGCCTGCAGGGACTCATAATTCCGCAGCGCAGAACGTCGACGCTGCGCCTCAGTCTCGCTCTCGCCCCGCTGAGTGATCAGCGCCTCGCAAGCCGCTTCGTCGAAGGTGGCGGGAAGAGTTTGTTCTTCCGCTAAAGTAGCAGACATTACAGTTAATTCCTTTTCACGTCGGGCCACCGACACTCTTAAACTTCCTGATTCTCTTTTACTTCGACACTGGCAATGTGTAGCAGAAAACACTCCACCACCTTCTCCGTTGCCGGGTCGGTAACGAACATGCGACCGCGAGTCAAAGCGGCATTCTCCGGATGGCTAACAACGTATCTATCGCCGCTCGACAAAATGACTTCGAACGGGACGAACGGCTGTCGACGGAGGTGTTCGGTCAAAATTTCTCGCATAACTTTGCCCTACCCCACCGAACCTTCCATTTGAAGTTCAATCAGGCGGTTCATTTCCACGGCGTATTCCATCGGCAGCTCTTTCACGAGCGGCTCGATGAAGCCGGTGACAATCATGGCTGAGGCTTCGGCCTCGCTAAGACCGCGGCTCATTAGATAAAAGAGCTGTTCTTCGGCGATTTTGGAGACGCTCGCTTCGTGCTCAATCGCGACGTTTTCGTCTTCGACTTCAATATAGGGATAGGTATCGCTGCGGCTTTGTGCATCGAGAATTAAAGCATCGCAAACGACGTTCGACTTAACATCGTCGCAACCTTTGGCGACCTTCACGAGGCCGCGGTAACTGGACCGTCCGCCCCCCTTCGAGATACTCTTGGAGATAATTCGGCTCGACGTATGCGGAGCCATGTGCACCATCTTCGCCCCGGCATCCTGATGCTGGCCTTCATTGGCGAACGCGATCGAGAGCGTCTCCCCGCGGGCCCCCGGCTCCATCAAATGGATCGCGGGATACTTCATCGTCAATTGCGAGCCGAGGTTGCCGTCGACCCACTCCATTAAGGAGTCGCCGTAGGCGTAAGCCCGTTTGGTGACGAGGTTGTAAACATTGTTGGACCAGTTCTGAATCGTCGTGTAGCGACAGCGGGCCTCACGCTTTACGACGATCTCGACAACCGCGGAGTGCAGGCTGTCGGTCGTGTAGGTCGGAGCCGTGCAGCCTTCGACGTAATGAATGCTTGCGCCTTCATCGACGATAATCAGGGTCCGCTCGAACTGGCCCATGTTCTCGCTGTTAATGCGGAAATAGGCCTGCAGCGGGAAGTCGACCTGCACGCCGGGCGGAACATAGATGAACGAACCGCCCGACCAGACTGCGCTATTGAGCGCCGCAAATTTATTGTCTTGATACGGTATGACTGAGCCGAAGTATTCTTTGAATATCTCCGGGTGATCACGCAGCCCGCTGTCCGTGTCGGTGAAGATGACTCCCTGCTTTTCGAGGTCTTCCTGCAGCGAACCGTAAACGACTTCCGACTCATACTGAGCCTTCACGCCGGCGAGATACTTTTTTTCCGCTTCGGGAATGCCGAGTTTGTCGTAGGTGTTGCGGATGTCTTCGGGCACGTCGTCCCAGCTCTTTTCCTGCCGGTCGGAGGCCCGCATGTAATAGAAGATATCCTGAAAGTCGATCTGAGACAGGTCCCCGCCCCACGTCGGCATCGGACGCGACTCAAAGTGCTCGTAGGCATCGAGTCGATACTGCCGCATCCACTCCGGTTCGGCCTTCATTTCCGAAATCTGAGCGACGATCTCGCGATTAAGACCTTTGCGGCTCTTAAAGACGTATTTATCGGTCGGGTCGTGAAACCCGTACTTGTAGTCACCGATAGAGACATCCGAATTCGGATTTTTCGCTGGTGCATCGGTCGACATCATTCGCTCCTGTCGCATCGCGACTGGTTGTGTGACTATTAATTACCGGAAGTGATTTGCTGCGTCCGTTGAAATTGAGAAACGATTACTTGGCGACGCCCACCGTTTCCGCCTGTTGTTTCTCATGCTCTTCCTTCGCGGCTTCGGGATGTCGCTCGCGAACGGCGGCGTAGCCTTTTTCATGCAGTTCTTTTGCCAGCTCGGGGCCGCCGGTTTCGATAATGCGTCCGGCCATCATGACGTGCGTATTCTGAGGCACGTTGTACTCAAGCAACCGGTCGTGGTGTGTAATAATTAAGACTCCCATTTCGTCGCCGGCAAGTTTTCGCACGCCTTCACTCACGACGTTGACCGCGTCGGTGTCGAGTCCCGAGTCGGTTTCATCAAGGATCGCGAACCGCGGCTGCAGCATGGCCATCTGCACGATTTCCATGCGCTTCTTCTCACCGCCTGAGAAGCCGTCGTTGAGGTAGCGGCGGGCGAAAGAGCGGTCGACACCGAGTTTGTCGAGTTGTTCGTAAATCTCTTTGCGAAATTCTCGCATCGAGACGAGTTCCCCGCCTTCCTGCCGATCGGGGTTCCGCACGTTCGAGACGGCGTGCCGCAGAAAGTCGGCCACCTTCACACCGGGAATCGTGACGGGGTATTGGAAAGCGAGGTACATACCAAGTCGTGCACGTTGGTCAGCCTCCATCTCCGTAATGTCGGTCTCGTCGAGTTTCACCGTTCCGTCAGTGATTTCATAAAGCGGATGACCGGCAAGGGCATAAGCGAGCGTACTTTTGCCGGAGCCGTTGGGGCCCATCAGGGCGTGAATTTCGCCTGATTTGATCTCGAGATCGACGCCCTTGAGGATCGGAGTCTCGCCGACGGAAACGTGCAGATTTTCGATTTTGAGAGTGCTCATGTCGCCTATTTGAAAACAGCGTTGAGGGTGATTTCGTTTAGTCCCGCGCGGTGCGACGCGTGGGCTTCGGGGTCGCAGTTGAGTGTTTGCCGTTACGTGATGGGCACGGGTCGGACGTGGCCTTCGTGGTGGGGCACCGGGAGCGTGAATTCTCCCTTGGTGACCTTGCGGGCTTTGATCTTGTCCTGCACCCGCATGATGCCTTCGAGCAGCGCTTCGGGTCGCGGAGGGCAGCCGGGGACGTAGACGTCGACGGGCACGACCAAGTCAACGCCTTTGACCACGTGGTAGCCGTGTTTGAAGTAAGGCCCGCCGCCGATTGTGCAGGCGCCCATCGCGATCACGTACTTCGGATCGGGCATCTGCTCATAGAGCCGACGAACTCGGGTGGCCATCTTGTGGGTGACGGTGCCGGCGACGATCATCAGGTCAGCCTGTCGCGGCGTGGCGCGGAAGGCCCCACAGCCGAAGCGTTCCAGGTCGTAGCGGCTAGCGCCGACGGCCATCATTTCGATCGCGCAGCAGGCCAAGCCGAAGGTCATCGGCCAGATCGCCGAGGCTTGGGCCCAATTCATCGCCTGCTCAAGGGTCGTCGTAATGACGTTTTCCTCGAAGCGTCCTTCAATCCATGCGGTCACTTCAGCCTTCGCTTTCTTTCCGTTCCGTTGTTATCGCCCCACTTCCCAGTGCAACTAACTCGCTTTCAACGGGAGCAAATTCGCAGCAGTGATGGCCGTCGAGGCAGCGGTGCTTCAGGATCATGTTCGAGCCGAGCACCTTCTCGAACACGCGCTGTTCCAATTCGCA
This sequence comes from Stratiformator vulcanicus, assembly GCF_007744515.1. Taxonomy (NCBI): domain Bacteria; kingdom Pseudomonadati; phylum Planctomycetota; class Planctomycetia; order Planctomycetales; family Planctomycetaceae; genus Stratiformator; species Stratiformator vulcanicus. Next base: position 3,343,445 of record NZ_CP036268.1, on the reverse strand, counting down.
GATTGACCGGTCATCGGAGGCCAAATCGTGATACGGGCAGTTGTTTTCCCGCAGGACTGGGACCTCTCCTGAATCATCAACTTCGACGTCAAAACCGCAACGCCCGAGCGCGGTCCGCAATTGACGCAGCCGACCGAGAATGGTCCTGCCATCGACCTCGGCGCCGTACTTTTGAACCAATACGTCTTGAACACGCGATAAAATTGCCGCTCGGACGTCCGGGTTGGATATGTTTTTCAACTCCCGCCACAACACCACCGCAAGCTCTTCGTAGTTCTCGCCCAATTGCCTGCGACCATGATCAGTCACGAAATAATGGTGCCCCGGCCGGCCGCGTCCCGAACTCGTCGTCCGTCGATCCACACAACCTTCTGCCTGCAATCGCCGCAGTCGCTGACGCACCGCGGTCGCGGTCACGCCGAACTCATCGCACAATTGCTGGATCGACCCCTCGCCGAGTCGATTGAGTCGGCTGATGAAGTCTCTGTCTGATTTTTCAATGGTCGATGTCAGAGTCTCGTCCCCATTGCGCGTGGATGTACGGCATCATAAGGCCCTTCGGCATTTTTGACAACTCAGCCTGCGAAAAATACCGGTGATCGGCGAATCGGCCGAAAATCAGTCGTCGCAACACGTTCGGACCGAGAATATCGGGCAACCATTCGCTATGTCCGGCGAGAACTTGTCAGTAGGATCGCGACGAAATTCTTGCTCGCCCAAAATTTCTGACCGGGTGTCGGCTGCCGGCATCCGGAGATCATGAAACATCTCGAACTCGACAACGGAGCCGAACGTGTCGACCGAAACGAAACCATCTTCCCGCGCCAGCGATGGCTGGGGCTCGCGGATCGGAGTCATTCTCGCCGTAGCCGGGTCGGCCGTCGGTCTCGGAAACTTCTTGAGGTTCCCCGGCCAAGCTGCCTCAAACGGCGGCGGGGCGTTCATGATCCCCTACTTTATTTCGCTGCTCATTCTCGGCATTCCGCTGGCATGGGCCGAATGGACAATGGGGCGGTACGGCGGGCGTCGCGGTTTCAACTCGGCCCCGGGCATTTTCTCGGCGATCTGGCATCACCCGGCGGCGAAATATCTCGGGATGTTAGCCGTGCTGATCCCGCTGATGATCTACATGTACTACGTGCTGATTGAAGCGTGGTGCCTGGGATATGCGTTCAATTATCTGATCGGCAATGAAAAGCTGACGGCCTCAAATGCAGACTTCGGGGCGTTTTTCGGAAGTTACGTCGGCATCGAGCAGGACGGGGTGCTGATGAGTCCCAAAGGGGCCGACGGCAAGGTGAACGCCTTTCGGGCGGAGAATTTCCAACTGTTGGGTATTCTGATTTTCACATTCGGGGTCAATTTTGCCCTGATCTATCGAGGCGTCAGCAAGGGCATTGAGACCTTCTGCAAGATCGCCATTCCCCTGATGGTCGTCTTGGCGTTGGTCGTTCTAGTGCGCGTGATGACGCTGCCGCCGCAGCCGATTCCGGAAGACCAACTCGCTGCAGCAGCCGCTAATTCCACGGTCGAAGGCGATTCCCCCACAACCCGGTCGGTCAGCGACGGGCTCGGGTTTATGTGGAATCCGGACTTCTCCAAACTATTGGAACCGAAGACTTGGTTGGCTGCTGCCGGGCAAATTTTCTTCAGTCTCTCCGTCGGGTTCGGCGTCATTATCAACTATGCCAGTTACCTCAAAAAGGAAGACGACATCGCACTCGGCTCGCTGACCGCGTGCAGCATGAACGAGTTCTTTGAAGTCTGCCTTGGTGGGCTGATCACGATTCCGGCTGCGTTTATCTTTCTCGGGACGGCGGTGATCGGGATGGGCACGTTTGCCGTTGGATTTAACGCATTACCGGAAGTGTTCGCGAAGATGCCGTTCGGGCAGTTATTTGGCTTTCTATGGTTTTTCATGCTGTTCGTGGCCGCAATGACCAGCAGTATCTCCATGCTTCAGCCGGCGATTGCGTTTCTTGAAGAAGGCTTTGGTCTGAAGCGGCAAGACTCGGTCGCGATCCTGGGTTTAATTACCGCGATGGGGACCGGATTCGTCTTCTATTTTTCGAAAGGGCTGACGGCGCTCGACACGATCGACTTCTGGGTCGGCACCTTCCTGATCTTCGTACTGGCCCTGATTCAGGCTATTCTTTATGGCTGGCTGTTCGGGCTGAAACGAGGCGACCGTGAGATGCATGAGGGCGCCCACATCAAGGTGCCGGCGTTGGTGCAGTTTCTCCTGAAATATGTGGTGCCGGTCTACATGCTGGTCATCTTCGTGTCGTTCATTGCCACGAATGTCTTCACAAAGTTTGAGACCGTCGGCGGCAACCGGGCGCCGATCGCCGTTGCGACGTCCGTAACCGACGATTTCGAAGAGGGAGCCGCACTGCCGGCGTCGATTCGAGAGACACTTCAGGAGCAACTTAAGAGTCGCGAAATCGACGAGTCTCTCCCGACTGACGCGGTCCTCAGCAAGGAACGCGGGAAGTGGTCGATTGGCAACGGCCCCGATTCGATTTATCCGGAGTATCGCTTCGTGAAAACCGAAGTCGAACCGACCGCGGGTGAGTCAGAGGCCAAGCCTGAGGAGGTGCTCGCTCTTCAAAAGCGAGTGCCTGGTCGGCTGGAAGGGATCTTGAGCAATCCATCCGCGATGATGTCGATCCTATTCATCGGTGTCGTCAGCGTATTTATGCTGGTGATGATCCATATCGCCGGAATCAATTGGGCCGAAAGCGGACGCCTCGCTGCCGCCCGCACCTACGACGACCCGGCCGCCGAAACTCCCGACTCCATTGAGGTGACGCCATGACGACCCTTGGCTTGATCATCATGTGTACTTCGGTCGGAACCGTACTGATCGTGGTCTCCTACTGCCTGTTCCGGGTGTTGACGCTCCCCCCGGCAGGGGCGGAAGACCTGCAGAATCAGCCGGCAATCAATACCGGCGATACGGGCAGTTCGGGTTAGCGAAGTCGGTTGCGGCGACTCAGAACGCGGGAGCAAATTCTTCGTTCCCGCAGCATGGGAATCTTGAGCCGTGGCGCGTTAGGCTGAGGTTCGATCGGCGAGCGTTCTGACGTTCGACGTTCGGTGTTTCGCTTTTTGCCGCCCGGTTTCAAGAGGTCCGCCATGTCAACCGATTCCGTAGATGACCCGGACATTACGAACGACTATTCCACGGTCATTGTCCCGGTCGATTTCTCGGCCGATACCGATCACGCGTTCCAAGTGGGGCTTGCGCACGCGAAGAGTCCGGAAAGCGTGCATCTGATTCACGTGCTCTACCCGCTCGATTTCGTTTCGCCGGGCGTGTTGATCGGCGACGTGACGGAGTCCGAACGCGAAACTCAGGTCGAATCGAAGTTCGCGGAATTAAAGCAGCGATTTGATGCTCCGCATGTCGTGACGAATATTCTGCTCGGCGATCCCGGAACGCAAATCTGCGAATATGCCGACGCCCAGAGCGCCGAACTCATCATCGTTCCGTCTCACGGGTACCACGGTTTGAAGCGATTGTTCCTCGGTTCGGTCGCCGAGCGCGTGATCCGCCATGCGCACTGCTCCGTCCTTGTTCTCAGACGTGGTGACGCGGATTAACACGGCGACTCTATGCAGATCATTTCCGACAGCAGGAGAGACCGAATTGCGCCCCTATATCCGTCTCACATTAACCGCGTTGGCTCTGACGTCGGTGCTGCCGACATTGGCGGCAATCGCCGAAGAGACAAAAGCGAAGAACGTCGTATTCTTTCTTGTCGACGATCTCGGCTGGACCGATCTCGGTTGCTATGGCAGCACGTTTTACGAGACGCCGAATATTGATCGTCTCGCCGCGACCGGGATGAAGTTCACCAACGCTTACGCGGCCTGTCCGGTCTGTTCCCCGACGCGGGCCAGCATTCTGACGGGCAAATATCCGCAGCGGGTTGGGATTACGACCTTTATCAATCCGGCTGGAAACAATCAGCCTGAGAACTGGAAACGCGACACCAAGATGTTGCCGGCACCGTACGCCGATCGGCTTCCCCATGCCGAGATCACGCTGGCGGAAGCCTTGCGCGAGGAAGGATATGCGACGTTTTTCGCCGGCAAATGGCACCTCGGAGCGGAAGGCTTTTTCCCGGAGGATCAGGGATTCGATGTCAACAAAGGAGGAGTGGAAAGTGGCGGACCGTATCGCGGCAAGAAGTATTTCTCCCCCTATGGAAATCCACGATTAGAAGATGGTCCGCCCGGTGAGCATCTCCCCGCCCGGCTGGCCGAAGAGACAGCGACGTTCATCGCCGAAAATTCCGAAAGGCCGTTCCTCGCGTACCTCTCCTTTTATTCGGTTCACACGCCCCTGATGGGGCGAGCGGACCTCGTTGCGAAGTACAAAGAGAAACGCAAGGAATTAAACGTCGACGGCGAACTTTGGGGCCGGGTCGGATCGCGACGCTGGCGACAGGTTCAGGAACATGCCGTCTACGCGGCGATGGTCGACGCCATGGATCAGGCCGTCGGGCGAGTTCTGGACGAATTGGAACGTCAAGGTCTGGCAGATGAGACCCTCGTCATTTTGACCTCTGACAACGGCGGACTGTCGACCTCGGAGGGTCACCCCACGACTAATTTACCGCTGAAGGCGGGTAAGGGCTGGATGTACGAGGGCGGCATTCGGGAACCGCTGCTGGTGCGATGGCCGGGTGTGACCGAAGGCGGTTCCGTCAGCGATGCCGTCGTGACGAGTCCCGACTTCTATCCGACCATCCTCGATATTGTCGACCTCCCCGCCCGTGCTGAGCAGCACGTCGACGGTGTCAGCTTCGTACCGGCCCTCGAGGGCAGCAGTTTCGAGCGCGGCCCGATCTACTGGCACTTCCCGCACTACGGCAACCAAGGCGGCTCACCCGCCGGGGCGGTTCGCGACGGGAATTGGAAGTTGATCGAATTTTATGAAAACGACCACGTGGAATTATATGATCTCGCCAAAGATGTCGGTGAAACGAATGATCTGGCGAAAACGGAACCGAAGCGTGTCTCGCGCATGCTGAGTCGATTGCGTGAATTCCGCGAGAAAACGAATTCGAAGATGCCGACGCTTCGCTAGTGATCGCGCAGCGGGTCATGCAAATTCTAATTGCGTATTTTTAATACCAAGATCAGCGAATCTATGAAGACCTTAATTGCGACGTTCTTGTGTCTTTTGGCTGCGAACTCCCCCTGCGCCGCAGAAGATCGGCTCGTTATCGGTGCGGAGTCCGGTAAGGGCCTGACAATCGTTGACCCTACCGACGGCAACCGAGTGCTGTGGCATTGGGATCGCAAAGGTCCGGTGCATGATCTGCAACTGCTCAAAAATCGGCGGTTGCTAACGCACGCGGGCAGTTGGCATCGGCTCGTTGAGATTGATATTCCCACTCAGGAGGTCGTGTGGGAGTACGATGCCGCCAAGCAGAACCGAGATGGCGATTATCGCGGTAAGGTCGAAGTCCATGCTTTCGAGCGGCTGGCCGATGGCAACACGATGATCGCCGAGTCGGGGCCGGGCCGGATTATTGAAGTCGATCGAGCCGGCGACCTCGTGAAGGTAGTCTCGCTCGACGTTCTTAAGTCGAGTGTTCACAGCGATACGCGACTGGTCCGCAAATTGGACAACGGCCACTATCTCGTCGCCCATGAACGGGACGGCCGCGTGAAGGAATACGACGCGGAAGGCGCCGTCGTCTGGGATTACGAGGTGCCCCTGTTCGGTCGCCGACCGTCGGGCGGCCACGGACCCGAGAGCTGGGGCGGCAAGTGCTTCTCGGCGACGAAGAACGAAGCTGGCAACTATCTGATCGCCACGGGCAACGGTCACAGTGTGCTGGAAGTGACGCCCGCGAAGGAGATCGTCTGGCACCTCGCCCAGCACGATCTTCCCGGCATCACCCTCGCGTGGACGACCAATGTGCATCAGCTGCCGAACGGCAATCTGATTATCGGCAATTGCCACGCCGGCCCGGAAAATCCTCAACTCGTCGAAGTGACTCGGGATAAAGAGGTCGTCTGGCAGTTCAAGGATTTTAAGAACTTCGGCAATGGTCTGGCGAATACGTTGGTGCTTGATGGCGAAGATGCAAACGCTCTTCGTCGTCTGATTGATTAGTCGTTTTAAGCTCTGGTTAAAAATCCTAATTATCCCCCGTCAGAACTATGAATAAACGCCGTATTGGACGCTCTTCCCTGGTCGTCACCGACCTCTGCCTTGGCACGATGACCTTCGGCTCGACATGTGACGAGACCGAGGCGTTCCGGATCATGGATCGCGCGGCGGAGGCGGGAATCGACTTCTTTGACACCGCGGAGATTTATCCGGTCCCGCCAGATAAGAAATGGGTGCATCGCACCGAGGAGATCGTTGGGAAGTGGCTGTCGTATCAGGAGCGGGAATCGTTCATCATCGCGACAAAGGTCACCGGCTCGGCGCATGGATGGTTCGTGCCTCCGGTTCGGCACGGTAAGACGGCCTTGGACAGGCACAATATTCGGGCGGCGGTCGAGGGGAGTTTGAATCGCCTGAAGACTGATTACATCGATCTGTACCAGACGCACTGGCCCGACGCCGACTTCGCGTACGAGGCGACTCTCGAAGTGCTGACGGAGCTAATTGAGGAAGGCAAAGTTCGCTTCATCGGTTCGAGCAATGAGTCGGCCTGGGGGACGATGAAGGCTCAGGCGGTCGCGGAGAAACACGGCTTCGCCCGCTACGAGTCGATTCAAAACAACTACAGCGTTGCGAACCGCCGCTTCGACGATGCCCTCGCCGATATCTGCCGGCGTGAGCAGATCAGCCTGCTCCCCTACTCGCCGCTCGGCGGCGGAGTGTTGACCGGTAAATATCTCAACGGGCAATGGCCGGACGGGGCCCGATTTACGAATTATCGGGCCGAGGGCGAACGTCAGCAGGCGATGGTGCGGCGTTTCGTCAACGAGAAGTCGCTTGCCACGACGTCCGATCTCAAAGAGGTCGCGGCGGACGCGGGCGTTTCGCTATCGGTGCTTGCGCTCGCGTGGAGCAAGCAGCGTGACTTCGTCGCATCGACGATCTTCGGCGTCAATACGGTCGAACAACTGGAAGAACTCCTGCCGACTGCGGAGACCACGCTCGATGATGAGGTCATGCAGCAGATCGAAAAAATTACCAGTACGTATCTGTATCCGCTTGGGTGAGATGAACCGAAAGCGCGCCGCTTCTGGTTCCGATTCCTCCCATTGTGAAATTTGGGCGAATTTCGAATCGAGTGAGAATATTCTCGGCCCTCCCTCGTCCGAACTAGTGTTCAACGAATCGGGAACCTTGAGGTCCGCAATTGCGTCAAACTGTCCGAGTCGGGACGTTTGGACTTGACCGGCGACTGATCGTCTGTTTCGATCTGAAAATTCGAAACGATAGGTATTCGTCGACTATCGGGGTAACTCCCATCCGCTCTGTTCGGTCGTCGAGATGCGGTTTTCAAAGGCACTTACCAATAGCGAGCCGAAAATGGGTCAACAATGTTCGAAGCTGCTGCGCATCAGCGTCACGGGATTAGCGGTCGTCGTTTTTTCCGCGGGTATCGCGGCTGCGCAAATGCGGGTCTGGACCGACCAAAGCGGCAATTCGGTGACGGCGGAATTCGTCAGCATTTCTCGCGGTAAGGCTGTCTTCAAGCTGATGCAGGGGGGCACAACAAGTGTTGCCCTAGTCGATCTGGTCCCTTCGGATCAGCAGGAGATCGTCCGCCAACTGTCGCTCAAAGGCATTCGTGCCTGGACGACCGCCGACGGCCAGCAGATGTTCGGCCGACTCAATCAAATGAGAAACGGCAAAGTCGTGCTACGAATCGATTCGTTCACGAAGACGTTCGACCTGAGCGAATTGAGCGTGGCCGATCAAATGTATGCACTCCGCGAATCAGGCCTTCGCGTCGAGTCCTCGCTCGAATCTCAACTTGGCGAGCGGCGAACGTGGAATCTTCAAGGCCGTGAGCCGTTTGTCGGTCGACTCGACCGGATGCTTCCTGATCGCAACGTGTTGATTGAAGTCGATGGGATGACCTGGGTCGATTCGGTCGACTCGTTTAGCCACGAAGATCATGCCTACATTTACGCAGTCACGGATAATCCGGGTATTCGAAGCCTCGTCCCAGGCAGTTTTTCGCCTGCAGAATTAGCGGCCGCGACTGGTCAGGCCGGAGGAGATTTTGAAGAGCAGACGGACCTGTTCGGCGATACAAATGGGCTATCGGTCAACTTCCCGGGTGATGAAGATTCCATCGACGATGGGAGTTCCGGCTTCGATGAGTCGGATACGAGTTCGGAATCGGGCGAAGGCTTCACTGAATCGAATGCGACACCGCGTCCGCCCAGCACCACCGTTTTGACTCCGAATCAAGTGGCCCCCCCGCAGCAATATTCGCCCGCGGCATACCAGCAACCCCAAGCTAGCGGCGGTTGGTTCTCCGGTCCGAACAGCTACCGCAATATCGGGCTCTTGATTTTCGCAGTCACGGCCGTGGTGGCCTTCCTGCTGAAGGGCAAAATGTAGGCTTTTGGGGATTACGATCATGCCAAGCGACCGACGGTCTTGGCATGATCGCTCTTAATAGCCTGTCATGTCGCAATTGACCCGTACGGGAATCGAACCCGTGCCTCGAGAGTGAGGGTCTCGCATCCTTCCACTAGACGAACGGGCCGCATGATTGCAGCGACGAGCGGAGCGGGCCTGTGAGATGTTCCGCACTCGTCATCATGCCGCTTCAGGGAATTCAGACGCTCTGAGTCCCGCAAGGTTCGCATGATCGGCTAGATCGGAGTGCATCGCGTTCGAGGCTCAAGATTTCTCTTTGAGATGCAACGGGCGAGCAGTCGGAGAATCGCGTTTCACTTGCTGTCAGGAGATTCGCTCGTAGCATGATTTGACTGTTGGATTCAAATCGTCTTGTCGCCTGATATCGGAGTGCTCCTTCAATGCGAATCGCCATTCTCGCTGCCTGCCTGTTGATGCCTGTCGGAATTGTCTCGTCCGCCGGAGCAGCCGAACCTTCTCTGAAATGGGTTGGTACATGGGCGGCCGAAGGCAAAGAAGAGCACTGCAAGGAGCTTCGCTGCGAAGCGGAGCAAGTCGACGGCGACCAATGGAAAGCCAAGTTCACCGGCGTTTGCAGCGAGAAGTTTTGCTTTTATGTCGAGATGAATGGCAAAGCGGTCGGGGAGAAAATCATCTTCTCCGGCGAGACCGACCTTGGCGAAGACAACGGCGGCCTCTACACGTGGAGCGGCGAGATCGTAGGCGATGAGTTCAAAGGCCAGTACGCAGCTTCTGCCGGGAAGAAGGGCACCTTCGAAATGAAGCCGGTTCCGGTCACGGAGTAGGTTCTCGTGTACCCGCGCCGTCAGCCGTTTTCGGGCTTTTTGCCGATCGCGATCAGCTTGGCGATTGCCATAGTGGGCGCCGCGATCGGATTTGGATTCTTGTTTCAGGCAGCGTTCGCTTCCGGTGAAGAAGTTGCCCGTTACGACGTGACGCCCGGCGAGCCGCTCGCGTTCGAACTGACGCGGGGCATGAGTCCTGTGGCCTTGGAGTTGGCAGTCGAAGTCGTCTTGCCTTCAGGACAATTCGCGACGAAATATGCTATTTATGATTGCGCAATTACCGCCGACGGCTCCACCGTTTGGGCCGGTCAGGCCGGGGCGATCATCAACGAAGATATGTCGCAGTCGCGCGGGCTGTTCGATGAGCCGCATCGTTATTGGGCGAAACGCGTCCTCCCGGTTCTTGATGTCCCCGTCAGCGACATCTACGAGCTGACCGCCATCGCGAACGGAGAATTGGATTTGGAGGTCACCGGCTTCACCCTCCGCATCCGGCGAAATGTGACGCGAGTGAACATCCCGCTGGTTGTCAGCGGATTTATCGCAATGACGATCGGCATTCTAGGCTTGGTGCTGTTCGGCGTACGGGCGGTATTCAAGGCCACGAGTGCCGGGTCGTAACATTCTGATCTGTCCGAGAATGTGCCGCCGGCACCACCGCGGCTCCGGATGGTCACCGCGTGTATGGCTCCATCGCCTCCCACCATGCGCGTGCCATTTTTTCCTGCCCCTGCCGATTCGGGTGGGCCCAATCGAATGTGTCGGTGCCCTGCCGCTTCGGGTTTTCGATCCAGTCCTTGTAGTGATGGACCGTCTTGACCGGCGACTCGTCGGTCGAAAGACGTTCGGCCATCTCTTCAACGAGCGGGCGAATCTTAAGTGCTGCGCCCCCGTTGAAGTTGAGGTGACCGATAAGAATCACGATCGTCGGGTTGCGCTCGCGAAGTTGTCCGATCATTTCCTCGAGCGGTTCGACGATCGCCGCCTGGTGGTCCGCCGATTTCTGGTCGTTGGTCCCGAGATGGATCAGCGCGAAATCGGGCGAGGAAAGTTTCGGCAGGTTCTTCTTCAGCTTTTCGAGGACCGATGCCGTCTTCGCGCCGTAGTAGCCTTCGTGGTCGCCGTCGAACGGCTGACCGGCAATATCCGGCCACGTCGCGTCACCGTGCAGTCCCCGTCTGCGCGTTCCGATGAAGTCGTAAGCGACGCCCTTCTCCGAAAGAATTTTGCCTAGCGACCAGCGATAGGTGTACTCTTCGCGATCCCGCTTGCCTCCCTGCGTGATGGAGTCCCCGATCGGCAGAATAGAAATCGGTTCCGCCCCGGATGCCATGGCAGGGAACGGACTGATCAATAAGACGAGCGACGGGACGAGCAATCTCACTGAGGACTCCGGGCGGCAAAGGTCAAGGTCGAATTTCTCCCAGTGAGCATATCAGGCTGATCGATCGGATTGGACCTGCTGAGGGCTTTCCCTTCGTCGGTTCGGTTCCGATACTGCAACAGACGCGTTCGACCGGATCACCAGACAGAGCCCGAACAGACGAGAAATTATGACTGGTTTGACAATCACTGCCGCGGAGGACTCGGGGGACTCATGGACTGCGCGGGCCGACATCGAACCCGCCATCGTGGCGGTCGCGTCGACGCCCGACAGAGCCTTTTCCAGGCTGATCGAATTGCTGGAAATCGACTTCAGTCAGCGGCCGGTGCTCAGGTCGACGAGCGTCGCCCCGCACCGAGTCGTATGGCGGTTCGGTGGTGCGATCAGAACCAAGCGGCGAAGCGTCGCCACGACTTGATGATCGCGACTCCGTCGCCGCGTCTCACAAAGACATCAAACGGATATCAGTGACCGCGATCGAATTGCTGGGCGGAGCGGGCGGCTCGAATGACGGCCGGCCCGCTTTTGCGAAGTCGTTTTCTACGAATCGGGAATTCAGTCGGCCGTTACGGTAAACGAACGGCGGGCTACGGGTTTCCCGGCGAGCCGCAACACCAAGCCGTACTCGCCCGGTTTAACCAGTGCCGGTGACAAGCCGATCGGAGGCGTCCAACGAAGCATTTCGCGCGGCGCTAGCGTGTCAGTGCTCGCAACGATCGCCCCATTGGCATCTTCCAGCACGAGTTCGACATAAATGTCTTCGTGCTGCGGCTGCAGTAGAATTTGCGCGAACATCGTTTCCCCGAGGGCGTACTCGGTCCTCTGGTAAGCCAGATAGTTTCCGATCTTGAAGCTACCGATCGTGAAGGTGAAGAACTTGTCCTCAACGCGAATCGGTTGCGGCCGGGCCAACATTCGCTGTGCTTCGTTTTGACTCAGTTCGACCAGTGGCAGCGGACCGTCCGGGCTGCGCTCGTTGTAAGGGTCAAGTTGATACTCCGCGGCCGATGCTCCCAGCGCAACGAGCGGAAGCACTGCGGCGTAGGCGACCGGCGTGAGGCGACCTCCCGCACCTCGAATTAAATTCGTGAACGATGCTAGTGTTCCGGACAGCTCAGCCCGCCAGTGATTCAGCAGGTTCGATGACCGAACCCGCTCGCAGAACCAGCGGTAGTCGTCTTCTTTCAAGAACGCCCAGTAGGCGGCGAAATACATCATGGGGAACAGGTAAAGCCCCAATGCCAGCGTCGTCATCAGGTGGAATGTGACGCCGAGGGTGAGCATCACCCGTCGCCCCCACAGGCTCCAGACGAGGAAGACGAACGTCAATTCCCACAGACTCGTGATGTAGGCCGATGCACTCAGCGTCCACGGGTGCATCGCCATGTAGGCGCCGAGCGGATGTCCGTTATTCAGATGAGTCAGCATCCAGTACATCATCTGCTCGCCGGAGAAAAAGTGCGGCGTGTGGATCTTCGTCATTCCGGCGGCCAGATAGACGATACCGATGAAGAGTTGGATCAACCGTTGCGGCCAGACGGCGGACGTTCTCGGCTCCAATCGACCGAGACGCCGTGCGTCGACCGACCAGACTGCGCCGCAGTCCGAGAGTGACAGAAGCAATAGAATGTGCGTTGCGATCGCGGTGTACTTGCTGATCGTTCCGATCGCGTCGAGATTGGCGAAGTAGAACAGCAGCAATGTCGAGAAGGCGAGCGATAGCCGAGTCAGCCAGCCAAGGGAGGCGGCGAGCAGGAAGAACAGCATCGCGGTGAAAATCGCGACGGCGAGCCAGCCGGGGAACTCCGGGAACGGATTCGCAAAACCAAAGTTGATCCAAAGCGGTGCGGTGGCACCGTCGGCGGAATAAAGCTCTCGTACATGCGGCCAGCGACGCAGCATATCGCCGAACAAGATCAGCGGGAGAAAAATTCGAACGATCGCGAGCCCGTAGGGCACTTCTTCCTTGAAGAAGAATTCGCGGAACGGTCGGGTCAACTGGGCGAAGATAGAAGCGGATTGATTGGTTGAAGTCGCCATTTCGTCCTCCTGACGAATCGGGCGGCGCGGGTATTCGTCCCGCAGGGCCGGTTTTACTTATGCGGAATTGTGAATTGCCGATCGCAACGGGCACTCAGTGAGTTCTCAGCATCTGACCATCGAACAGACCACCTACGGTTGCGATGATAATTCCTGACCGGAGTTGTTGGCTGCAGCCATGTCGAGCAGGTAAAACGGCTGCCGAGTACGCATTTGAGATTGGAGCCGCGGGTCGGCATTTTGGGCGACGCTCGTGTAGTGCGTCAGCCAATTCGGCTGACTGCTCAGGAGTACGCCTTCGCCGCTGATGACGTGATAAATTTTGTGGTAGTAGTGGGGATCGCGTGGTTCTTCGAACCGCTCCTCCCACAGGTGATCCGGAATGTTGTATTTCTTGTTCCAAGCCCGCTCGACGACAAAGATCCGAGCGATTTCTTCGTGGCTGGTGTGCTTGAGCGTGTTCAATGCGATGCGGCAGCAGGCCAGTCCGCCGACATCGTAATCGCGGCGATCGAGCCGGCCGTGCGTGTTGATTCCGCCCCAGGGCCCGGGGGCGAGGCTGTAGTACTTCCCGCTGACGCCTTCGCCGATCACTTCGAGGCGAACGTCCCAACTGGTCCAGCCGCAGAACATATCCCACACGATGTAATACATTGCGGGATGGCGACCGGTGCCCCACTCCATCGTGTGCGAGACGAGACCGACGCCGAGCGCCGAGAGATAACCGCCGATAAAAAGGGATGCCAACCAGCGTTTCATTGCTCGACCCTCCGTGGTCGGTCTGCAGAATTCTCGGACCACCATGTCCGGATTTGTAGAATTTGCTTAAATCAGCTGATTTGGTCAAGAGGATTGTTGGACGTAATGGGCCTGATCTCGCCGCAATTGGCCGACGTTTGGAGTGCGGCCATCCTCGTTTCCGGGCGGCAAATGAGCAATAATTCCTTTCCGAATTCAGACTTCTGTCCATCGGCCGGTATCCCGGCTATTCACCTTACCCGACATTCGGAATCGCTTTATGTGGTTGATTGAAGACCCGTATCCACCGGTCATCGCGCTGGCGATCGGGGCGGTCGTGTGTGCTGTCATCGGCAAGCAGCGCCAAAATTTGCTACTTCTGGTGGGCGCCGGAGTGCTCTTGGCCTCGATCGGATTGGTGTTCGTCATCGATTTGCTGGTTGTGACCGAAGCGGAGATCGTGGCCGACCGCGTCATGGAGCTGAAAGATGCCGTTGAAAATGACGACGTCGATCGGGTGCTGTCGTTTCTCGGAGAAAATCTGGAAGCGGAGCGACTGCAGATTTACGCCGCGATGGGGGCGTTCCGACTGGTTCCACCGATCCGCCTGACCGATGTCGACGTCGAAATGAAATTGAACGATAGCTACGCGCTCTCGTTCTTTCGGGCCAACGGAACGGTTCGAGCCAAACAGGGTGGCTTCGAGTCACGCATCGCAACGCGTTGGAAACTCTCGTGGCGAAAGGTGGCTGGGGAGTGGAAGGTGAACGAAGTCCAGCGGCTCGACCCGATGAACGGGGAGCCGATCAATATCCTCTCACCGTCGCGCTAACAAAACATCTCGACCCGGCGATCCGAATTAATACGGCGGAAACTTCACGAAGTCGCTCCGCAAGAGTGTGAAGTCGCGACTGTTGCCGTTTTGCATGACGACGCGATTCCAGCGGAAACCACCCGTAATCCCAAAACCCGGATACGGGTTGGTGATGGCGGGACGGTAGGCCGACCGTTCGACCGGCATCGGAGAAACGGCCGCGACGTGCGGCGGCAACTCGTGTGTGTAGTACGACCGCCGGTAGACCCAGTCGGCGCAATTCGCCGGTTGCGTCATCGTGACGTTCCATGCCAGTACCAGGATCGCCGCGCGACATAGTTGTCGTCGGATGAAACGGCCGCCGCAATGTCGTCGATATTTGCCGAACATTGGTTTGATGCGAACGAGCGGGAGGTCCCGCGTCATTCCAAAAGGTGTTTCATTTCGGCATCGGACCTACGGGTCGTGATGCTCTTTCGAAACAAGATTCCTCGGAAACCGAGCAATTTGTCTCACGGCTTTAAGAGGGGGCGAATGCCGTGCCTGCACGACGCGAAGATCGTCCGCAACGTCGACGGCGGGAGAAAATCCGATAGGCGGCGCCGGTATGTCAGCGAATGCTGAGCCGTTGCCTAAAGCGGTCGGGCGCCGTTGCGTTGTGGTCATCAACCACTAAAGCCCGGAACTTTTCGCTTGGTTCGGAACGGCAGGTACAGTCCGCCTAAGGCGCGCTCGTCCGAGGTTCTTAAGAGCTCGTCGGGATTGCTCGACTAGTCGAGTTCGACGCCGGCCTTCTCAGAGATGCGTTGCTTCTCGGCTTTGTCCTCGACGACGACGATCGTGCCGTTTTCCGCATCGTAAGCATATTTCTGCCACGGCTTCTGTTGCCGCAACGTTACGCCGGGGTTCTGCTCCATGAACTGCTGGACCTCTTCATAGGTCGGCGTCGTTCCTTCAAGTGCTCGCTGCTGCTGCACGAATTGCTGGATCGGAATCGGGCTGAGCGTGGCCGCCGCGTGAAAGTAAACCGATTGAGCTTGCGTTAACGGATCACCGCCAGTGACGCCGGTATCGACGACGGCCCAATTGGGATCATCCTGCAGTTCGGCCAGGTCGAGAATCTCTCGCGTCGTCTTATGTATGACCGCAACGTCATCTTTCTTGTCGGGTTGATCGGGAACGGCCGCGGCGGGAGCTGGCTCAGCCGGTTCATTCAAGTTCGAAGGCTTGATGTCACAGCCGATCCCACACAGGACAGCCGGCCCGATTGCGATCCCGAAGCCTCGTCTCCACGAACACAGGGCTGACATGTTGAAACGTGTGATGCAGTTTGCCATCGGTTGCTTTCTTTGCCGCCCGCTCGGTGTGTTCTTCCTATTTTAACGACGCGATCGATTGCAGCGAGAATTTGAGCGTTTCACAAGCCGCATCGGATTCGAGTTTATGGTTTATGAGGGGCGGGTGAATTAGGGCAAGGTGCGCGGTTGTCGGTTGTGACGAACGGCAACGGCAGGGGGGCAACATAATGTGCCCATTTTGCACATTTTCCCTCAAGCCCCGCAATCTCCCGAGCTACGTTATAGCGTCAGAACTTAAGACCGCGTTCGGTTCCGGTTCTTACGATTAAAACCGTTGGTTTTGCTTTGCAAGTGGTCGGGTCCGCGATGAAGATCGGACGTGGTCACAGGGAGGGCGATCGGCGGTCGAACCGGGCCGTAACTAGATTCTCAACTTGTGGAGGTATACAGGTCATGCGAGCTACACTGATCTGCGGCACCCTCGTCGCGGTGACCGCCATTGCCCAGCAAGCCTCGGCCCAACTATGCGGCGTCGGCAGCTACAATTGCTGTCCCACGACCGCTTGTCAGCCCGTGGCATGTTGCACGACGTTCCGAATGGAGCGGCAGACGTGCTATCGAACCGTTTATCAGACGGTCATGAAGCCGGAGCAGTTCACGGTTACCCGCACTGTGATGGATACCGTCTACGAAGACCGTCAGCAGACATGTTACCGCAACGTGACCGAGACCGCGTACCGCGATGAGCAATACACGGTCCGACGTCCGGTCTTCGAGACGGCCAGTCGCGAAGAGAGTTACACTGTGATGCGTCCGGTCACCGAAACGGTGATGCGAGATTGCTCCTACACGGTTCAAAAACCGGTCTTCGAAGAACGGGTCCGCGAATGCCGGCAGACGGTCATGCGCCCGGTCACCGAGACGATCGAGCGCGAATGCCGCCGGGTCGTGATGCGACCGGTGACTCAGACCATCAATCAGCAGCGCTGCTACACGGTCATGCGACCGGTCACGACGATGCGAACGACCTATCGGCTGCAGACGCAAGTCGTTCGCCGTCCCGTTTGCTTGCCTGGCCTGAGCGTACCGCAGTTGGTTTGCGACCCTTGTACCGGTCGTCAAACATTTCGTATGACTCAATTGCCCGGCCCGTCTTTCAGCGTGCCGCAGGTTTGTGTCCGACGCGTCGCCTGTCAGGTTCCGTGCACGACGTATCGGCCGCAGGTCGTTCGGCAGGTTTGCCCTGTCACCGTCTGTCGTATGGTGCCTGAGACCGTCGTGACCAAGGTTCCCGTCACCGTCTGCCGGATGGTTCCGGAAGAACGTGTGCAACGGATTCCTTATCGCGTCTGTCGCATGGTGAGCGAGCGGGTCGAACGACAGGTTCCGCAGCGAATCACCCGGATGGTCGCCGAGCAATGCACGCGTCAGGTTCCGGTTCAGACCTGCAAGATGGTGGAAGAAATTTGCACCCGCAAAGTTCCCTACTGCGTGACGCGTCAAGAGCCCTACACCGTCAACTACCGCGTGGCGAAGTGTGTTCCGCGTCAGGTCGAACAGACCTGCACTCGCATGGTGGCCCAGTGCGTCGCCCGGCAGGTTCCTTATGAAGTCTGCCGAATGGTTCCGGTTCAAGCTTGTCCGTCGCCGTGCGGCGGATGCGCGACCGGGAACTGTGGCCCTGGCGGCTGCCCGGGTGGCAATTGCAACGTCGCACCGCAGGGAGCAGCCCCGCAAACCTTCGACGGCACCGACACCTTGCGTCCGGTTCCTGAGTCCGACACTGAGCTTGCTCCGCAAGCCAACGGATTGCCCGTGCCGTTCGGATTCTCGACGTAAGCTACGAATCTGTTCAATCTCGCGTCGATGCAGAATTCGACCGCGAAATGAAATAACACCCCGTCGCCAGTTCCTGGCGACGGGGTGTTTTCAATTGATGTCAGAGCCGTAAAACAGGAGCTGATCCCGCAATCGTGAGGGCGGAGCTCACCGTTCGAACTAAAGATGTTCTCAGCCTCGACTTGAGGCGTAACGGACCATTCGGATAGAACAATCGGTCGACCGGCACGACACAAAGCGTATTCTGTCAGTGGCGGCTGGCTTTGTGACTGCGGCCCGTGGTTGTTGATTGAAGACGCCAGCCTTTCGCCACGTGCGCTCGTGTGATTGCCGACGTTTTAGGCAAGGACGCCATGACGATTTCGACACGATTGCGGCAATACGGTGGCACGCTCGCAGCGGCGGTGACCACTCCCAAGGTGCTTAAGCACATCGCGGACGGCGTAATCGGACTCGCCGTCGGGATGGTTCTCTGGTCGCTGATCGACCGGTTCCTTTACTTAGCTGGCTTCGGTAGCTCTGCCAATCTACTGATGGTCGCATTGGCCGCTTGCTGCTTTCTCATTCCGCGTGGTCGACTGAATCTCGGATCATTCGCGACTTCGGCCTGTGTGGCAGTGTTGGCAGTTCTCGGGGCGTTGGCTGGGCCTCTCGGTGATGTTTCGGCGACACTGCAATTGAGCACGTTGGCAGCCGGGTTTCCAATTTGGGTCGGCGAGTTAATCGTCGGGGCGATTCTGCTCCTTCCCGCATTCATCGCGATTCGATGTTGGATCGGGCATCGCGGTGTTTCAACGGTGATTGCCGCGGAAGCAATTGCGATTGGTATCGGGCTCAATGCATTCTTGTTCGCTTCATGGATCGGTCCCTTCGCCGCCGGGTGCATCGGCTCGATTGTGCTCGCATTGGCCGCGGCGTCCGACGTGTTCATTTCTCAAGAGAAAATGGAATCCGACGGCTCGATCGAGGGGCCGGATCGTTCTCCCAAAGCGAACACGGACCGAGTCACCGTCCTCGCGCTCTGCACATTAGCAGTTGGTTGCGGACTGATGGCTTCGGCCTGCCCCATCATGCTGTCGCAACTCTTCCCGTGGGGGCCGTCCTATGACGCGGCCATTGTTGCGGCACTATTCGCCGCGATCACGTGTTGCGCACTGATAGTTCCACGAATCGATCTCAGCACCCGCATTGCCGTCGGTTCTTTGGCGATCATTGTCGCCGCAGTGACGATGTCGGTCGGCTACTACTGGCTTACCGACCTGCACTTGGACAGCAATGCATTCATCCAATCGGTGTGGACTCTTACGACGATACGCATCACGACGGTGACGATTCCATTCTGTCTGTTGGGGTTCGGTCTCGCGGTCTCAACTTACCCGATGAAGTCCGGCCACTGGTCACCGATTGTCGCAGCGATCGGTTTCGGTTTGGGGACATTCTTATTGACCAATGGAGTCGCTTCTGAACTGCTCTTACTCATCGGAGCGGCGGCGGCGTGTATTGCGTGCCTGGCCACGCTGCTGTCGACCTTTAAGGGCGTCGTGTCACGCAGCCGCGTTGCTGTAGTGGGCGGGGCATTTGCCTTGACCGGGCTGATCGCGTTTGGCGGTACCTACGATCCGGTTCGTCCCGCTTCGCTGCTGTTTAATACATCGGCCTTCATCGGTCGGAATGCGGGCTTCGAGACGAATCTGCTTTCGGTCATCGAAGGCGGTCGATGTCTTGCGACAATTGAAGAAGGCGGAAAGGTCACGACACTCTGGCGTCAAAACGGGGTACAGGTTCGCATCTGCGAAAATGGAGTGACGCAAGCGATTGTTTCATCGGAACCGCGGCTGTGCCCCCACGCCAGTGCGGAGGTGATGAAAGCGCTCTATCCGCTGCTCATTCACGGCGACCCCGATTCGATTCTGCTGATGGGCGACCGCGGCGGGGCAGCCATTGCAACATGTGCGGCCCTCCCCATCGCGAAGGTCGATTACGTCGTCCAAGACTTGCGGGTCTGGGACGAGATCAATGCGCAAGTCTGGGACGGCGAATTAAGGCCGAGTTCTGATGACGAGCGAGTGCATGAAATCACCGGATCAGCACGGCAGGTTTTAGCTGCGAAGCAACCGAACTACGACGTTCTGATTGATGATCCGGGCTCATCGTCACTTCCGCAGGCGATCCCGCATTTCGATCCGACGTTTTACCGTCTTGCCTCCAACAGCCTGCTTCCCGGCGGCGTATTCTGTCAGCGGTTTCGACAGATCGATCTGGGACCGGAACCACTTCGAGATGTACTCAGTGCTTTACGGTCGGTCTTCTCGCAAGCCGCCGTCGTTGAGATCGGGCCCGGCGAATTTGCGCTACTGGCGTCAAATCGCGATGAACCGCTTTTGGGCAACGAGCTTGTCGATCGACTGAAACGTCCGCATGTCCGCGAGATTCTCGCAACTCTCGGTTGGGATTGGTCGGTGCCACTGAACGTGACCTCGTTCGATTCCGAGACGATCGATCGCTTCATCTCAGAGAACGACGTTGCGTTCGGACGACAGGAGAGCGGTCTGGCGTACCGATTGCCGTTGGAAGTGATGCGCTGGGGGGCGAAGTGGCAAGAACTGTCGGGGGCGATTCAAAGTAATGGCAAAGCGCTCTTGGCTCACTGCGTGAGCGCGACCGATCAGAGGCAGGTTCTTGATCGATTGGCCGCCGTGACCGGACAACGATCACTCCCGGCACGTTATCCCGATCAGCCATGGGCTTATCGCAAAGAACTGAAGGGCCTGATGACCTCGCAACGTCGTTCCCCGATTCGCCGGGTTGCCGCGGAAGCGACGGCCCCCGATTTGCACCCGGAAGACCTCCGCAGAGTTGAATATCTTCAAGCGCTCGCCGCCGCGCGGGCGAACCCAACGTTCGAGTCGATCTCGCAAGTAATGTCGGCCGCCCGCCCCTACGACCCGATGATGACGTACTTCGCGCACGCCGAAGTGAGTGAGCTATACCGTCACTTGGGCGAGGACGCAGTCGGCCTCGAACTACAGCATCTGCTCCACACAATCTACTTCGCCGATTCCACGGACCGCTCAGTTCGAAACGCGCTCCGGGCGATTGAGATCGCGATTGACCATCCGGAACTTTTCGCCGGGCCGACGGAGCGCTGCGACCACCTTGATGGACTGCTGCAGGTCCTCAAACGTCGCTGGGACAATCGGGGGACGAGCGAACCGAAAGCCTCGGGTGTCGTACTCAACGACGTCGAGACTTCGCTGAAGCAAATCGATGCCGCGCTCGCGGTGTTGTCTGCCCACGAGCCTGACGAAATTGGTCGTGACCGTCAGTCGGTCAAGGCTCGGACCCGCGCGATCGAAAAAACGCTAGAACGTCCCTTGGAGAGCTATCGCACACGACTATTACCTCATCACCGATCACAAGATGAGAAGGATAAAGAGCCGAAAAACGAGAACTCCTGATCGGGCTAGTTGTTCTGCAAGATGCCGTACTTTTTCATCTTATTGTAGAGCGTCACGCGGCTGATGCCGAGTTCTTTGGCGCTGTTGGTTCGGCTGAAATTATTCCGGAACAGTGTCTGTTCGATGACCTCCTGCTCGCTGGCAGCGACCTGTTTCTCAAGCGTCGGCGGTTCGGTATCGACTTCGGGCATCGGCCTCGACATGTTCGGGCCGAGGCGGACTGAAGGGTCATTCGTGGGCCCGGCATCTCCGCTGAGAATGTGGTGCGGAAGGTGAGATGCGGCAAGCACTCCGTCCTGACAGTAGATCACGGCTCGCCGCACCACGTTTTCCAATTCCCGCACGTTGCCCGGCCAAGGGTACAGACTGAGCGCTTCAACGAAGCCGCGCTCGATTCGGGAAATCGCGACGCCGTGCCGCGTCGCGAGCTGTTCGACGAACTTTCTCGCGAGCGATTCAATATCGGCGGGCCGCTCTCGCAGCGGCGGTAGCTGAAATTTCAACATGCTCAGCCGGTAGTAAAGGTCGGGACGGAACTTGCCTTCCTCGACGAGCGGCTTGAGATCGAGGTTGCTTGCCACAACCAGCCGGGCCGCGCACTGCAACGTTTGGTTGGAACCGACCGGCTCGAATTCTCCGGTCTCAATGACCCGCAGCAGTTTGACCTGTTGCTCCGGACCGAGCACGTCAATTTCGTCGAGCAGAATCGTCCCGCCGTGCGCGGCGACGAACTTGCCTTCTTTGTCTGCGTGGGCGCTGGTGAAGGCTCCTTTGACGTGGCCGAAGAGTTCACTCTCAATCAGATCAGACGGCAGGGCTCCGCACGCAACGGTCAGAAACGGTTCGTCGCGGCGCGGGGAGACTTCGTGAATCAGCTTTGATAGGAACGTCTTACCCGAGCCGGTTTCACCGATCAGCAACACCGTGACATCGTGTCTCGCCGCGATCTGCAATTCGGAAAGCATTTCCTGCAGCTTCGGCGACAGGGTTTCAAACTGCCGCGTTAACCCGGCGAGAACGTGAGTGTTGCCCGGCTGGTCGGATGATTGATCGATCGAGACTTTGCCGACTCGATTTTCGTTTTCATCACGATGATTGAGGGGTCGCATATGTCCGGACGCATTGCCTACCGAGACGTTCGCCGTTAATTCGGTCGGTGAGTTTCCCCGGCTGGAACCAGCCGAATGGCGGACTGCGGTGATCAGTCTCTGGGCGACATCTGTCATCGAGAGATTTTGTGAGAGCAGAACGACCGACGCCTGCTTCGCCTGGCGGGCGATCGTTTCGGGACAAAGGTCATGCACAACGGCGAACAGCTTGGTGGCTGGGACCGCCTGTCTCAATGATTGGATGAAGTCGTCGTTGGGCGACCGATCCCGGTCAAACCGGACTAAGTCTGCGACCACGATGTCGGGTGGATCGGGACGGAGCAATCGAGGTGCTTCGAGAAGATCATCACACAAAATGGTCCGCCCGACCTCCGCGAGGTTTTCGCGAAGTTCTTCGAGGAACGCGGAGCGTGGGCTGATTACGGCAAAAACCGGCTGCGTCATGGTGATGACTGGGGTCGGCGTTTTGATGGCTGAAGGACTCTCGATATCCGCGTTGGGGCGTGGCCCCGCTTGGTAGAAGCTCGATGAAGAAACACAAACCGCGTACCTTTTCATCTAACGCAGCCTAAGTTTGACTTAAGTTCAAGCAGAAGAGTCAGTTCGGTTCGAGTCACTTTCAGAGTTGCACGCGAAGCCACGTTTCTAAAAGTCACCGTGGTTCCGCATCATGCGGCCAAAATGCAACGCGGGCGTGTCGGATTTCCGCGACAGTGACGCAACCTCAAGGGGTTCAATTCAGACCGCGACACATGACGGTTCAATGCGACAACCCCCGCGTTAATCAGGTGCAGCCGATTTGCGATTGTTTTGCAGCGGAATTGCCACGACTTCGGACAGGGGTGTTTCGCTGAGTCGCGTCGCGGCTCGCCGCTCGGCGAATTACAATCGCGGCTAACAAATGGAATTAATAATTCGCAATTGCGTTGGGATAGAACCATGCCGAAATTTGCGGTAATTCTCGCGGCAGCCGGTCAAAGTTCTCGCTTCACTTCCGGACGTCGCAAAAAGCCGTTCGTGGAACTGAAAGGCCGACCGCTGTGGGTTCGCTGCGCGGACGTCTTTTCCTCGGTCGACGATGTCACTTCGATCGCGATTACCATCGCCGATGAAGACATCGATTGGTTTCGCGACACCTTTCGCGCGAATCTGGGTTTCATGAATGTAGAGGTGGTCTCCGGCGGAGCCGAGCGGGCCGATTCCGTGCAGAACGCGCTCGCTCAAATTCCCGATGACACGGACTACGTTGCCGTTCACGATGCGGCACGTCCCTTGATTACAAAGCAATGGGTGCGGGCCGTGTTCGATGAAGCGGTTGCTCACGGAGCGGCGATTCCGGCGGTGCCGATCGCTGGGACCGTCAAAAAGGTCGACGAGACGAACGCGATAGAGGAGACCGTCCCGAGGGCCGGACTTTGGGAAGCCCAGACGCCCCAGGTTTTTCAAGCCGACTTGCTCCGTCGAGCCTACGCCAAACGGGGCGGTTTTCAGGCGACTGACGAAGCACAATTGGTGGAGCGAATCGGGCATCCCGTCCGAGTGGTGAATAGCTCTCCAATGAATTTCAAAATAACGACTTCGGATGACTTCAAAATGGCCGAAGCGCTGATTAATCGCTTGCCGACCGAAGCCGGCGGTCTTGGGTCTCTCCATCC
Source organism: Stratiformator vulcanicus (assembly GCF_007744515.1). NCBI lineage: Bacteria > Pseudomonadati > Planctomycetota > Planctomycetia > Planctomycetales > Planctomycetaceae > Stratiformator > Stratiformator vulcanicus. The sequence goes on along the minus strand of NZ_CP036268.1, from coordinate 3,319,726 downwards.
CTTCTCGGACGGCCCCGGTCGGTTGTTCGATTGAGCGAAGTCTTGATCCGCTTGCAGGAAGACCGACTTTGCCATCGTCTTGAGATCGCCGTACGATGGGGATTGAATTCGTTTGATCATTTTCCGGTTGTAGAGGGAGCGGTCATGTCCGCCCTTTCGATCCCCTGCCCCAACTGCAACTCCAAACTCAAATTGCCGAATCGCTCCCTGCTGGGAAAGACGGCCAAGTGCCCCAAGTGCGCGCACCGGTTTCTGCTTGAGGACCCCGACGAAGTCGAATTGTCACTTGCCGAGCCGGAGCCGGAAGAAGTGCCGGTCGGTCGTGCCGCGCGCGTTGTTCAGGCTGCCCCGGCACAGCCGCAGAGTAAAAGGGCGAAGCCGCAACCGGCGGTCCGACCGCAAGAGAACGCAGACGAGTTTCCCTCCTTCGCCGCTCCGGAAACCCAGTTGCCGACCGACTCCGGCGGTAGCGCGCGGCTGCGGGAGATGCGGCGGAAACGTCAGAAAAATCTGCCTCTGCAGATTGGCATCGGCGGAGTGATTGCGGTGGGACTGGTCGGGGTGTTGATCGCGGCAAGCTACCTTGGCGGTTCGGACACAAAGCCTGATTCAGTCGCCGCTCCGCCACCGACGCGTGATGTGCAATTCGAATCGCAGCGCGATCGGCTCAGTCGTTCAGGGAAGCAACTGGCACAAGCAGGTCCGACCTCGGGCGAGCCGATCACGCTGCAGTACATTCCGGCCGGAACGTCCGCGGTCATTCATTTACGACCTGCGGAGTTGTGGGCAAACGGCTCGACTGCTCAGGAGGTTCGATACTGTCTCGGCCCACTCGCAGCATGGGGAGAGCAATCGCTCCGCGAACTTTGCCTTGTTGATCCGTCGGACATCGAAGAAGCCTTAATCTCGGTAATGCTCGGTGCACGGGCTGATGAGCCCCGTTATGCCGTGGTCGTTCGGCTGAAGGCCGGGATGAGGCGGTCGGACCTGATTCAGTTGATTGGGGGGGAACGCAATGACGAATTTGGGCGTCCGGTTTATATGACCGCGGAGCGCGCGTTCTCGATTGCGGACGACGTTGACCAGAACAACTTGCCGATCATCTTCGCGGCGGCGCCGGTCGAGTATGCCGAGGACTTGCCGCGTGCGTTCATCGCTCCCGGTTTGGCCCCGACGGCGATCGAAGCACTGTTGGAGTCGAGTGACCGGTCCCGTCATCTCACGCTGCTGTTTCAGCCCTCTGAAATGCTCGTCCATCGCGACAAACTTGTCCCAGAGTCTGTCTACCCGCTCTACGACCAGATCGTCGATTGGTTTGGGAGCGACATTGAAGCCGTCCGGTGGAGCGGGCATCTCGCTAATGGAGACTTTTTTACGGAGCTTGAGGCGAGGCCGATGGCCACCGCTTCGCCCAAGTCGACCGCCGAGTTGCTCAATCAACGGTTGAGCGACCTGCCGCAACGCGTGTTGGATACAGTCAGCGCGATGAGTCCGGCTGAGGTCGGTTCGCGAAAGCTCATCGGCCGCCTGCCGGCGATGACCGCCGCGCTGGCAGCGGCAGGAGTGGACGGCACGCTCGACCGCAACGTGCTGATCGCGGCGCGCTTGCCGAACCGTGCGGCTCCAAATTTGGCATTGGCTTCGCTTTTGGCTTGGGACGAGTCGCGACGGACAGACTTTACTCAAGACGTTTTCACTCCTACCGAGCAGCAGCCCGAACTTCCGGCGACCGTAGCGGGTCGGCTGCAGTTGCCGGTCGAGATCGAATTTAATCGGACGCCATTGCAGGAGGCGTTCGCCTATCTCGCGGAGGAAACGAAGACCACGATCGAGGTCGACGGCGAAGCGCTGAAATTCGCCGGCTACACCAAGAACATGCCTCAATCAATGAGTCTGGGAAAGGTCCCCGCGACAAAGGCGATCGCGCAAATCGTTTCGCAGTATGATCAAATGGCGATTGTGATTGACGAAGCGGGTAACAAAGCAATCGTTACGACGCTCAATGATGCTACTGGTAAAGGACTGAAGCCGACCCGGTTTGAAGACTGACGAAGTTCGTTGCTTTCCGACGTTTTCATCCGTCGCCGACTGATGTCCCCGAGGCGGACCCGTTGCGCTCTATTCGATATCGAGACTGATGTCTCACGCCGTCACCCTTCCCTGTCCTGCTTGCGAAATGCCGTTCCGGCTCATGGTGCTGGGGCGGGAGGATCGGGATTTCGAATGCCCCGAATGTGGCTGCGCCTTGCTGTTGCGGCATGACGTCGAAGGCCTGCCGAGCGTTTCAGCACCAACGGAGATTCCCGCGGTCACTCAGAGAGTCGCCATTCGAGATGTCGGGATTTCGACCGTGGCCGGCGCCCTTCAAGTGGCAACCTATGCGAGAGAAACGCTCTTCAGAATTACAAAGACACTTTCGGACCCTCTGGTGATCGCTTGGGGAACGGCCGGATGTGGAGCTGTGATCTTGGGTTGGATGGTCTGGCAAATCGAAGTCAATGCGCCGCCGGAACAGACATCTTCCGACCGCCCGCCATTGCTCGCGAGTCACGGTCACGAAGAGGGAACGGTGACTCAACCGCCAATAGACGTCCAAAGCAAGTTGCCAAAGGCGGTGATTTCTTCACCAGAGTTCCCGAGCCCAAAAGAGGACCTCTCGTCAGGACCTGGCTTAGCAGTCCGTGATACAGAGACTGACCCGACTCCGCCGCGCTTCGGCCCGAGTCCGACTGAGACTGATGATTTCAGTATTGCGAATGACTCATCGGACTTTGCATCGACTGGTAGCTTTCCCACAGTCGTTTACTCCGGTTTCGACAGGGCCCGTCAAGCTGTCGTTGCCCCTCGACCGACGGACGATACGCACCAGCGTCAGGTCGATCTCGCCGAGCAACTTGCACTCCGCGTGGCCCGTTTCGACACGAACGGTCCCAAGCCGTTCCGCGAAATACGGCTGGTCATTTCTGAGATGGCCGGCGCCCCGATCAACTTCGACGAGACGATTGACGATCCGGAGTTGCTCTTGGAAGGCACCGTCAATTTGATGGCGACCGATTCATCTCTGAAAGAAATTCTCAGCCGGGCCGCGTCTCAAATGAATATGCGAATTGAATTTCGTGGAGTCGAAATTGTGCTCTACGAGAATGACGCAACGGGTGAGCGGCTTTCGCCGGAATAAGGACGTACAAAATGGAGTTGGATGATAAGGTCTGCCTGTGCTTTCACGTCTCGAAGCGGAAAATCGTGAATTTTATTCGCGTGCACGAGCCGCGAGTCCCGAGCCAGATCAGCGAATGCGGCGGGGCCGGAACGGGATGCGGTTGGTGCGTGCCGTTCCTCAAGCGGTATTTCCGCGAATATGCGCGCGGAGAGACCGCCGCAGAACAGGAACCCGATCCGGCCGCGTATCGAGCGGCCCGCACGAACTATGTTCGCGCCGGTAAAGGCACGCCGCCGGCAGGCGCTGAGCCGGTCGGCGACGAATAAATTCGCATCCGATCTGATGATCGCTATGGCCGCTGGGCTGATAGCGAAGCGGAGTGGCAACACGATTTAAGTTGCCGACATCGGCTCCATCGTTGATCCCTGCTCCGCCGCTGGCGCTGCCGTCGAAATCGGAATCGAGCGGGAACGGGCGGTCGGAGCCAATGGCAACGTGATGCTCAACACGCCGTTCGAAACATCGGCCGTCGCCGAATCTCCATCGACCGGTACCGGCAGATTTATCTTCCGCGAGATCGCAGCCACCGATCGCTCTTTGCGATGGATCTTACCTTTGGTCGCATCTTCCGCCGGCGTCGCAAGCAAACCGAGGACATTACCGTCGAGTTGCAACACGATCGCATCGGAAGAGACGCCCGGAAGATCAACGACCACGTGCAAATTGTTATCGACTTCGTAGATGTCGACCGGTGCGGGCACGGGTTCGCCTGCGCGAACACCGATCGTATCGAGAGCTTGCGAGCCTCTGGCAACGGCCCCTTCCACAAAGCCTTCGAAATCTCGCCGCAGCCGATCAAACGTCATTTTCGTCGGCTGGTCCATCTTGGTTTCGCTGTCGTCGGTCATGTGTTTGTCTCCCAAAAATGCATTGAAGAGCGATATTTCGTCACGAGAGAGTCAACTCGCCAAGTCCTGTCCGAACCCGTAACAGGGTTTATAGAACATGAACCCCGTAACAGGGTTTATAGAACATGAACGTAGTCTCCCTGATTGTACACGCCGACCCACTTGAGCGGATCAAGAGAATCCCCAGACCTTCCGAGAGGAGCTGATGCCGCTTCTTGCTCGCCTATTCGGGGCTGACTTCGATGCGTCTGGCGGCTGTGCGCGGGGCACGCGGCAACGTCACCTTCAAGACACCGTTCTGAAGCGAAGCGGTGATGCGTTCGTGATCGACTTCGTCACTCAGGATAAACGAGCGGAGGAAATCGCCGACTTCGTATTCCTGATACCGAAGTTCCGCATTGTCGGGAACCGGTGGATTGACTCTGCCGAACAGCGTCAGTTTGTTGTCCTGCACCTGCAGATCAAGCGTTTCACTTGAAACGCCGGGCAAGTCCGCGTGCAGAACCAATCCCTCCTCCGATTCGAAAATATCGATCGGGGGCGTGAAGACGAAGCGTGGCTCGGTCTCCTCCGAAGACTGCGTTTCGTCGGCATCGGAGGCTTCGAATTCGCCAGAGTTTTCGATCAAGTCATCACTCATTAGGGCGGATCACCTCGCTCGACACGTCCGAACCCGAATCGATTCGGCTTTCGGTCGCGTCCGGATTCTCCTGATCGGCGTTGATCTGAATCTTCCTCGCCGGCGACTGAACCGCTTTGGGCAGCCGAATTTTCAACACGCCGTTGGCGAACGTCGCCGCGAGCTTGTCTTCAATGACTCGCTCCGGCAGCGGTACTGAGCGCTCCCACCCACCGTGAAATCGTTCGGACCGGCGAAACGATGATTCGGAGACGTGGTCCAGATCGGCACGCTTGCCCCGCAATGTCAACATGCCGTTGGCAACAGTTAACTCCAAGTCGGAAAGTTGTGTCCCCGGCAACTCGGCGGTCAACAAATACTCGTTGTCGACCTCGTAGACATTGATCGCGGGAAACTTCCGTCGGGCTCGAACTCCGTGTACCGTCAACTGCACATTCCGCAGCAGGCGGTCCACCTCCTGTTCGAGATCGCGAAGCGACCCGAGATTGTGATGCAGTCGAAAGACCGGCATATAGCTCGCTCAGAGGGATTCAATTGCTAAAGATGAGGGAGCAACTGATGTACCTTTCAAGTCATCCATCCAGAGCCGCGGTGTAAGTTGTTATTTGAATTCGATTTAAAGACGCTGCGCGGGCGGAGAACTCAACAGCAATGCACGAATGTCCGCCCGGTTTGTGACGCCGATCACGAGATCATCTGCCGGAACGGCAGGTTGTTCTCGTTGCTGAGGTTCGTTGAAGAGAGATGAGGGTAAGCAGTGGCTGACGATTTAGACAAAAGACATGCGGTGTACGTCGGCAGTTTCGATCCCGTGACGTTGGGGCACGTCGACATCATTCATCGCGGGGCTGAAATCTTCGATCGGCTGACGGTCGGGATCGGACGCAATCCCGACAAGGAAGCCTTGTTCGAGCCGAACGAGCGGGCGGCAATGCTGACGGATGTCTGTGGTGATCTTCCCGAAGTCTCAATTGAAACATTTGAGGGGCTGTCGGTTGAATTCGTCCGAAAGATTGGCGCGGGAGTTCTGCTTCGCGGCGTGCGAAGCCTGATGGACATTGAACTGGAACTGACGATGTCCCTCACGAATCGGACATTAGAGCCGCGAATCGAGACCGTATTCCTGATGGCCAACGAACGCTATTCGCACGTCTCCAGCACGCTGATCAAACAGATTGCCCGCTTCGGCGGAAGAGCGGTCGCGGACCGTCTGGAGCAATTTGTGCCCCAACCTCTTATCCCGGCACTCATCGATCGCTATCACGGCGGCAAGTAATCGGCAGCGAGGGATTACCGGATGCCTTCAGCGATCGCGATCATTCAGAACCGCAGGGCTAATTTGACCGATTGAACTCGGACGGCTGGCTCTGTAGGTTCGAATGTCGTCAATCCTTGCTAACTCCGAGACAATTTCAGTCGACGACGTCCGCGTCTACTGACAGCGGTCGCACTTGGCAAAGCGTTTTAAATCGTCGGCTTCGATTTCTTTACCCTCAGATGCCCAAAGGTTCTCCCGATGGTCAAGACCGCCTCTACGATGCTCCCGCTTGGTACCGAAGCGCCCGACTTTTCGCTTCCCGATCCGACCGGTCAGGTCACGTCGCGTGCCGATTTGAGCGGCAATCCGCTGCTGGTCATGTTCATCTGCAATCACTGCCCGTTCGTGAAACACCTCAACACCGATCTCGCGAAATTCGCGGACGAATACCGCATGAAAGGAATTAACGTCGTCGGAATCAGTTCGAACGACGTCGAGAATTACCCAGCCGACAGTCCCGAAAAAATGGCGGAAGAGATTCTTGCCGTCGGTTATTCGTTCCCCTATCTCTACGACGAAACGCAGGAAGTCGCCAAGGCGTACACAGCCGCCTGCACGCCTGACTTCTTCCTGTTCGACGCCGAGCACAAGCTTGTCTATCGCGGCCAATTCGACGACAGCCGACCGGGCAATGACAAGCCGATCACGGGCAAAGATTTACGGGCTGCCTGCGATCAGGTGTTGGCGGGCGAGTCGGTGCCGGAAGATCAATCGCCGAGCATCGGCTGCAACATTAAGTGGAAGCAGGGGAATGAGCCGAAGTATTTCACCGGCGTCTCCGTCGAGTAGCAGATCGCCCGTTGACGTCGGACGGCGGGTCTAACGACGGTGTCGGATCAGCCGGTGAAGTCGCCGGTCAGCCGCTCGCGGAGGTATGAAGCTCGCGCGACGTTCCGCTCGGCCGATTGCAGGTCTTCACCACGCAATTTCTGCAGGTGAGCAGGCTGCGTCTGGATCAACATTTCGTTGACCGTCGCCATCTCGAGTTCATCGATCAGTCCGAGATTCACGCCCATGCGGACGCTTGAAAGCAGGTGCATCGTCTCTTCGCTGCTGATGGTTTGAGCGTTGCGAAGAATGCCATAGGCCCGAGCGATCTGGTCGTGCAGATTCCGCCTGTTTTCGCTGACCAGCTTGTTACGCACCCGACGTTCGTAGGCGATGATGTTCGGGATCACTTCCTGAACGTTCTCGATGATCTGCTGCTCGCTCTTGCCGAGCGTGACCTGGTTGGAGACCTGATAGAAGTCACCCATCGCCTGACTGCCTTCGCCATAGAGGCCGCGGACGGCAAGGCTGATCTTCTGAAGGGCCTGAAAGACTTTCTGAATTTCTTTTGTGAGCACTAGCGCCGGCAAGTGCAGCATGACGCTGACGCGAATGCCGGTGCCGCAGTTGGTCGGGCAGGATGTCAGATAGCCAAATCGGTCGCTGAACGCGTATGTCACGTGCTGTTCGATATTGTCGTCCAACTCACTGATTTGCGACCAAGTATCGCCCAGTGAGAACCCGCTGTGCAGAACCTGAACGCGAAGATGGTCTTCCTCGTTGACCATCACGCTGAGGTTCTCTTCGCGACTGATGCACACGCAGCGCGGCCCAACGCCGTCAGACAATTCGCGGCTGATGAGCTGTCGCTCGACAAGAAACTGCCGGTCGACTTCGTTCAGATCTCCGACATCGAGCGAATAAAGCTGAGGCCCGAAATCGAGGTCAAGCAGCCGGTTGCACAGCAGCTCTGAGACTTCCGCTTTCACCGCATCGCTGGCGCGAATCGGAAAGGGGAATTGGGCGAGATTTCTCGCGAGTCGAATCCGGCTCGATACGACAATGTCGGATTCCGGTCCGCCGCCGCGAAGCCACTCGCCGCTCGTCTCGATCAGCGCATTGAGATTCAAGTCGGACACTCCTTCGGGCGATCGACCGCGGTCGACATCCGCCCCCGCGACAGGGCGATTCTAGCGGGCGGGAATCGACTGTCAACGCTCCACTTCGACCCCGGAGACGCCGTAAAATGACCTGTCGCATGGGGATACGGGGATGTCGGCCCGTCGCGGCACTTGGGGGACCTTTTGCGTTTTGCCTCTTTGATTCGTATCGTGTGCCGCGACGCTGCGTCGGGACATTTTCAGAGACCCCGGTCGGCTGCGAACGTTTAAATTTAGCTGTGAATGATCGTCCGATCGGCAACGATACAGAGCAATGACGCACGAGCCGCCCTTCGACGTGTTCCGAGAGATTGCGGCGGCAGGACGGCGTGTCCCTGTCTACCGGCAGTTGATCGGTGACTCGATTACTCCCGTCTCGGCGTACTGTCGGCTTCGGCAAGAGGGTTGTTCGTTCTTATTTGAAAGTGTGGTCGGCGGGGAAAAGATCGGGCGGTACAGCTTCGTCGGTACCTCGCCCTTTCTGACGATCTCCGCCTGCGGGACTACGGTCACTATTACCGAAGGCGACAAAGAGCGCAGCTTCGAATGTGATGACCCGCTCGGTGAGCTTCAGCAACTACTCGAGCACTATCAGACCGAGCCTTCCGAGGGTCTGCCGCGGTTTTGTGGAGGGGCCGTCGGGTATGCGGGTTACGATGTCGTCCGCTATAGCGAGCACCTGCCGGACGCTCCGTCCGACGATCGCAAATTGCCGGACATGCACTTCGCGCTGTACGACCGGATGGTCATCTTCGACCAAATCAATAAGACGATCTTTGTCGTCGCCCATGCGAGACCGGCTGCCGACGCAGAGGATGCGACTGCTGAATATCGCCGGGCCTGTCGGGCCGTCGACGATCTGTGTCGGCAGTTGCAGCAGGGGGTCGACGACCTGCAGGTGACCGACATCGAAACGAGCGGCGAACCCCAAATCGATTTCGAATCGAATTTCACCAAGGCCGGGTTCGAGTCGGTGGTTGAGCGGTGCCAGGAATACATTCGCGCCGGTGACGTTTTTCAGGTCGTCGTCAGTCAGAGACTGCGGCGGGAGACCTCGGCACGACCGCTCGATATTTACCGCGCACTCCGCGTTGTAAACCCGAGCCCGTTCATGTTTCTGCTCACACTGCCGCAGACAACGTTGATCGGCAGTTCGCCGGAAATTATGGTGCGGGTTGAAGAGGATATCGTCACGATTCGGCCGTTGGCCGGAACGCGAAAACGGGGTCGGTCCGAAGCAGAGGATCGGAAGTTAGCCGAAGAACTGTTGGCTGACCCGAAGGAGCGGGCTGAGCACGTGATGCTGATCGACCTCGCCAGAAATGATGTCGGACGCGTCGCCGAATTTGGTTCGATTGAGCTGTCCGACGTGATGGAGGTCGAGCGATACAGCCACGTGATGCACATTACGTCGAATGTGACGGGGCGACTGAAACAAGGCACGACCGCCATTGATGCGCTGCGGGCCGGACTTCCTGCCGGGACCGTCTCCGGCGCGCCGAAAGTCCGAGCGATGGAAATCATCGACGAGATGGAGCCGCATCGACGCGGACCCTATGCGGGGGCCGTCGGCTACATCGATTTTACCGGGCACATGGATACGTGCATCGCGCTGCGGACAATCGTGCTCACCGGGCAGACGGCTTTTCTGCAGGCTGGCGCCGGTCTGGTGGCTGACAGCGTCCCGAGCGCCGAGTACGAAGAAACGTTGAACAAAGCCAAGGTGTTGCTGCGGGCGATCGAAGTGGCCGAAAAGCGACTTTGATCTTATTTCAGTCATGATTCTCTCAGATGGGTCGCAACCTGGATGAGCATCTTTCAAAAGATTATCGACCGTGACATTCCGGCCGACATCGTCTTTGAAGACGACCGCTGCCTCGCGTTTCGAGACATCAAGCCGCAGGCTCCCGTTCACATTTTGGTGATCCCCAAGAAGGTGATCCCTCAACTCTCCGATGCCGATGATTCCGACAGCGAGTTGCTCGGGCATCTTCTCTCAACTGCCCGACAGGTTGCCGCCGACGAGGGTCTCGACGGAGGCTTTCGTGTGATCATCAATAACGGCGACGACGGCGGACAGGATGTTCCGCACCTTCACCTGCACGTCCTTGGAGGTCGGAAATTGAAGTGGCCTCCCGGTTAGTGACGCGTTGTTGGTCAGCGGCTCTTGAACTCTTGCGAGATGCCGGGACGACGAGTTGGCCGCGGCTGCAATAATGACACAGGGCCTCCACGCAGAGACTTTCTTCGGCCCGATTCGCCGCGTCACTGCTCTACCGATCGAATCGCAATGCCGGCGACGACAAAGAACTCCGAGTCGCCGCGGCGATGGTCGTCGGGATCGGTGCGCTCGCAGATCTTCGCCTTGGCAATGCCGGTATTGACCGAGCAATTGTTGTCATTCTGCGTGGCCCTCACCGATACCTATCTTTCCGGTCGGCTGGGACCGAGCGTGACCAACGCAGTTGGCTTGGCGGCCTACGTCGGCTGGCTCGCTTCAATGATTGTCGGCCTGATCGGCGTCGGGACATCCGCCATCGTTGCCCGATGCTGGGGCCGGGCCGATTTTGAGGATGCCCGAGCTGTTCTGAGCCAGTCGCTGGTTCTCGGGGTCGGCGTCGCGGCGGCCTTCTCCCTTGCGATCGTACCGACGGCGCCGCTGCTGGCTCGATTGCTCGGACTCGAAGCGGAGTCGGCCCGTATCGCCGTCGGCTATCTGCGATTGGATGCGATCGGTCACGTCTTCATGGGTTGGATTCTTGTCGCAGCGGCCGGATACCGAGGCGCCGGAATCATGCGGGTTCCACTGATCACGCTCGGCTCAGTCAACGTCCTGAATGTCGCTTTGTCATTCGCCTTCATGTACGGCCTCGGAACGCCGGGGAGTCTGTTCTCCATCGCGCCGATGGGGGCGGACGGTATCGTTTTGGGTACGGTCGTCGCGAAGGGGCTTGGTGCGATACTCATCTCGGCGGTGCTGGTCCGCGGTGTCGGCGGATTGTTCGTCGTTCCGGCCGGTCTAAAGCCGGATCGCACGACGACACGACGCATCCTCAAGATCGGAATCCCCGCCGCCGCCGATGGAGCCGTGATGTGGGGCGGTCAATTCCTCTTCTTGATGCTCATCGCCCGAATGGGCACCGGAGATTCCGAAGGAATCGCACTGGCGGCGCATATCGTCGGGATTCGGGTCGAGGCGATCACCTACCTTCCGGCGGTCGCTTGGGGAGCGGCTGCTTCGGCGCTGGTGGGGCAGTCGCTCGGCGCCGCCGACACCGACCGCGCGATCGCTGCCGGGCATGAGGCAGTCCGTCAGTGCGGTTTGATGGCAATCGGAATCACGCTCATATTCTTTTTTGGAGCAGATCAGATTTATAACGTGATGCACAAGAGCGAAGCGGTCCGCGCTGAAGGAATCCCGCCGTTTCGAATGCTCGCGCTCTTTCAGGTGCCGTTAGTCATATCGATCGTTTACGTTCAAGCCTTGCGGGGAGCCGGGGATACGCGATTCCCGCTGGCCATCACGGCCGCAGGTGTGTTTCTGATCCGCCTGCCGTTGGCTTATCTGTTCGGTTGGGTTCTTGGTTTCGGGCTGCTCGGAGCGTGGGCCGGAATGTGTGTGGATATCTTGGTTCGGGCTATCCTCTCGACGGCCCGTTACGTCGGTGCGCGCTGGGTTGATACCGACGTTTGAGAGTGCGGACAAACTTGTCGGTCGGGTGAGTTGCCGCGCTGCGGCCTGGCGGGGAGAATCGCGATACTTCAAATCTTGAAACCGGAGCTGCCCATGCCATCCCCACACGTTCTTCGGCGACTCTTTCCGTTGGTCGCCGTCTGCTGTGCTCTCGTCCCGCTTTGCGGTGCTTTCCTCGCCTCGGAATACAAAAGCGGTATTAAGTGGGAGGAGCCGAAGGTCGTCGATCCCGGCCCGACCGACGCCCCTCCCGCCGATGCGGTCGTTCTGTTCGACGGCACCGATCTGTCGCAATGGGAAGGCGGCGAACAATGGACGATCGAAGATAATTACGCGATTACTGCCGGTGGCGGTATCACGACGAAAGAAGGCTTCGGCGATTGTCAGTTGCACATTGAGTGGGCTGCCCCGGCGAAGGTCGAAGGCAAGGGCCAGGGACGAGGCAACAGCGGTGTTTTTCTGATGGGCCGCTATGAAGTCCAGGTCCTCGATTCCTATGAAAACGAGACCTATTTCGACGGGCAGGCCGGTTCGCTCTACAAGCAGTGGCCGCCGCAAGTCAACGCGTCACGCAAGCCCGGCGAATGGCAGGAATACGACATTATTTTTGAGGCCCCGCGATTCGACAAGCACGGCGCATTGCTGCGGCCCGCCTACGCGACAGTGCTGCACAACGGAGTTGTCGTGCAGAATCACGCCGAGTTGCTCGGTGATACCGCTTGGCATCGTCCGCCGTCGTACAAAGCTCATCCGTCGCGGCTACCGATCAGCCTGCAGTTTCACGGCGATGAAGTCAGGTTCCGCAACATCTGGATTCGAGAACTATCCCCCGCCGTTCCGGAATACCCACCGGTCGAACTGTAAAGGCCGTGGGGATCGAGCGGTTGGGAGCAACGTGAGTTGATCGCCCGGTACGCCATCGAGGTAATCAAGCCTGAGCGATTACGCAGCGCCGGCCCAGCCGGGACAAAATCATTTGCATTGCACGCAGCCGCGAGAAGGTGCGAAACGAGAGAAATCCCGCGAATTTGATCTGTTGACAGCACGGCCTCGCTGGCGCGTCGCGCTGTTTGGCATCTCGATTCGGGCGGTCTTTGGGGATGCTAAATCGCTAGCGCGGGTTCGGCTTCGTCGGTGAGGTTTTTGACCATCGTGATTCGGTTGCCCAAGTCGTTGTGAGCGACATCGTCCATGAAGGTCTTGATCAGCAATAGCCCGCGCCCGCTGGCCCGGGCGAGGTTTTCCGGGGCAGACGGATCGGGCAGGTCGCCCAATTCGAAGCCGGGTCCTTGGTCCTCGATCGTGATGACCGCTTGGGAAGACGAGAGTTTGATTTCGACCCGCACGTGACGCTCGCAGAACGGAGTCTCATTGCAGCGCTGCCGGGCGAGATCGTGAAACGCCTGATGATCGGACTCTTTAAGCTTTGAGTCGACCTCGAGGTTCCCGTGATACATGGCATTGAGCAGGGCCTCTTCAAACGCAACGCTCAACCGCAGCTTTGTCTTGTCTTCAATAAACGGCGACCTGGCAAAGAGTGAGCGAACCGATCTCACCGCAGCAGCCACAAGACCGAGGTCACTTTCCAACTCATAGACCAGGTCTTGGCGAATAAGGCGATCGCTCAGGCGGGAGTGATCTCGATCTTCAGCGGCTGCCGAAAGGACCTGCCGGGCCGTCGAACGCAATCGCTGCGCGAGATTCCGCTTCGGCACATAACTGGCCGCGCCGGCCTGCAACGCGCGAACGGCAATCTCTTCGCTGCCCTGTGATGTCATCAGGACGATCGGAATCAGCGGATAGCGTGTGCTAACCTCTTCGACCAGTTGCAGGCCGTCAATACGCGGCATTTGCAAATCAGTCAGGATCGCGTCGACCATGCGGTCACTCGAAAAGTCGAGCGCACGCTGGTTGAGGAAGTCGAGTGTCTCCTGACCATCGGAAGCGTACTCGACCTCCCATCCGTCACGGGAGAGCAAGCCTCCGGCGAGTCGGCGATCGGCGGCGGAATCATCCACGACGAGGATCGTCGGCATTGTGTCACTTATCCTTTGACGTTGTGTCCGAGTGCTCTCGAGTCATTACGACAGTGCGAACAAATTCAGTGGGTACGAATTGGCTGTTCGAGTTCTTCAATCGTCCCATCAGAGGCACGTCATCCGCAAAAACGTTTATGAAGACTGCCCGTCGCTACGCGGTTTGTCAGCCCCCAATGCCCTAACACTGTGCCGAAGCTTGTCGCGCAAATCGAGCGTCGCCTGAACGAGTTCTTCAATTTCTCCCGAATCGGGCATGGGCTGATTTCTTCTCAGATTTGACTCGATTTGTTCCGCTTTTTGCTGGCATTTCGTTGTTCCGAACGATACAGCCGCCCCGCGGAGCGCGTGGACGGCTCGACCGAGACGTTTCACATCGCCTTTTCGTTCAGCGTCACGGATCGTTGAAATCAATTCGTCAGCCTCGGTCAAGAACGCTTCGATGACCTCGTCGGCCAAATCGTCGTTTCCGCCGACGGCGCTGAGAATCTCTAATCGCAGCGTCTCGGAATCAACCGTATCCGTATTCAATTTCGGCTGAGCGTCGTTTGTCGGCTTGCGTGACGCCGCATCAGGCCGTTCTGCTTTGGCTGATTCTCCGGCAACGATCGGCTTGTTGAGTCTTTCCAAGACATGAAGTACCTCGTCGACTCGTACCGGCTTGGAAAGGTACGCGTCCATCCCGGCTTCGAGACAGCGACGGCGATCGCCCTGCATCGCTTGGGCGGTCATCGCGACGATCGGTACGTGACGATCGGTCGCCGCTTCAAATTCGCGGATTTGCCGGGTGGCCTGCAGGCCGTCCATTTCGGGCATTTGCACGTCCATCAGGATGACGTCGAAATCTTTTTCCTGGCTCTTTTCAACTGCTTGCCGGCCGTTCTCAGCGACCGAAAGCGTGGCTCCCCGAGTCTGAAGAACGGCACTCATCAGCCGCCGGTTGTAGACGCTGTCCTCGACCAACAAGACCCGCACCCCGCTGAGACTCGCTTCTTCGACCGTATTGTCGTTCGGAACGGCGTAAGTTCCCGAATCATTCTGCTGGCCGAATAGGGATGAACGAATGACGTCTCGTAGTTCCGAGGCGGCCGGCGGCTTGATCAAAACCGTCGCCCCGGACGAACCGAGAGTCGGCGAGGTCAAAGCAGGATGAAGGGTGTCGAGCAGCGCGATCGTCGGGAGGTCCGACTCGCCGATTGACTCGGTATCGAAGTCACGCCGGCTCGCTCCACATCCGAAGTCAACGATTTGCAACTCAGCTTCATCTTTAGGGCCAACGTCGACGTCCCAAGAGGTGACCAATTCGACAAGCGCGGCACGGACATCGGCTGTCTCAGATTCAATCGCGATCTGTTTCGGTGGAGAAGCTTTCAAGACACCGTCGTCGGACTCTTCAGCCGCCGCTCGGCCATCAATCTCAAAGTAGAACGTCGAGCCGGAGCCGACTTGGCTTTCGCATTGCAGCGGTCCACCCAGCAGGTCGGCGAGCCGGGCCGAAATCGCCAGACCGAGCCCGGTTCCGCCGTGGCGTCGCGTGAGCGAGTTGTCCGCCTGTTCGAACGGTTCGAATACGCGTTCGATCTCTTCAACACTCATCCCGATGCCCGTGTCGCTGACCGAAATTCGGAGACGGTCGTCATCACCGGCCTTTCTGCGGAGTGGCTCAATCCGAACGGTGACTCGTCCACGCTCCGTGAACTTGATCGCGTTGCCGACGAGGTTCAGCAGAATCTGTCGCAGGCGATCAGGATCAGTGACCAAAGAGGTAGGGACGCGGCGATCGATGTGCGGGACTAACTCAATACCCTTCGTGTGAGCCGGTCCCGACAATGACCGCATCGTCCCCGTGACCAGGTCACGAATGTCAAAAGGTGACGGGTGAACCTCGAGTCGCCCCGCTTCGATTTTTGAGAAGTCGAGCAGACTATTGATCAGCGTCAGTAGTGACTCCGACGACTGAGAGACAATGCCGAGGAAATCGGCCTGCACCTCGCTTAAACCGGTCCGTGCGAGCAGGTCGGAGGCTCCGATGATGGCGTTCATTGGTGTGCGAATTTCGTGGCTCATGTTGGCCAGAAATGCGCTTTTCGCCTCGTTGGCCTGATCGGCCGCTTGCTTTGCCGCCTGGAGCTCTGCCTCCGTTTCTTTCTGTCGGGCAATGTCGACGACGAAACATAAACAGGTTTGCTTGCGGGCATCGAGCAGCGTTTCTCCGGTCAGAATCGGAACCCGTGAGCCGTCTTTGTGGAGATACTCCTTCTCGCGGGGCTTACTCTGGCCGCCCTGCATAATGAGTTCCATCGCTTCCGCGTCGGCCTGCTGAAACGCGTCCGGCGTCAGCATGTCCCACCGGAGCCGACCCGCTTCGAGGTCTTTGCGCGAATAGCCGGTCAGCTCGAGGAACACTCGGTTGGCCTCGAGGATCCGACCGTCCAGATGCACGATCGTCAGACCGATGATGTCGGAATCGACGAGCCGGCGGAATCGGGCGTTGCTCTGCTTTAATGCCTCCTGTGCTTTTCTGCGGCGCGTGATGTCTCGAATAAACAGTGTGAACAGTGTCCCGGTCCGCAGAGGGATCGGCTGCATCGTCATTTCAGCGATGAAGGACCGCCCGCTCCGGCGGTGCATCGTCAGTTCGACCCGCTTCCCGGCCAGCAGCGTCTCGTCCTGTTCAGAGAGCGCCTCCATGTTCTTGCGGTGGCGATCGCGAAAACGCGGCGGGATCAGCAGTTCGGCGACGTCGCACTCGATCGCCTCTTCAACGGCATACCCGAACGTCTTTTCGGCAGCCGGGTTGAACTCCACGATTCGGCCGTCAGAGTCGATCGTGATAATGCAGTCGAGGGCCGCATTCAGAATGGCCCGGTGGCGTGTTTCTGCCGCTCGCACGGCCCGGTCGGCCCGAACCCGGTCGGTCACGTCCCAGAACATGCCCTGAATACCGACGACCCTGCCCTGCGTGTTCTTCAGCGGCGCCTTTAATGACTGAACATACAGGCGATCCGCACCGGGCTCGTGATATTCTTCCACCACTTCGAGCGTCTCGCCGGTGTCGATAACCCGTTGATCATCCTCGCGGTATTTGTCGGAAAGATTCTGGGGAAACAGGTCGTGGTCCGACTTCCCGATCAGACTCTCCAGCGGGAGGTGCATCAGCTTGCAGCAGCGCTTGTTCGCGAAAATGAATCGCCCGGCGGTGTCCTTAAAGAACACGTTCAGAGGTAACTCTTCGACGAGTGAGCGGTATCGAAGTTCGCTCTCCTTAAGAGCGGACTCAGCCGCAACGTGACGGGAAATATCGGCAAACGTGCAATAGAATAGTGGCGTCGTCTCCTCGGGCTCTCCCGGCAGTCGCGGGATCGGACTGACGCCCGCTTCAAGCGATCGCTCGACGCCGGTTGCGTTCTTGATGCGCGTCGAAAAGCGGATCGGTCCGGGTGATCGGCCGGCCCTCCGCAATTCGCCCGCAAAACGATCGGGATCGTCCATGCCGACCGACTCGGCAAGTGTCGTCGGCCGGTCTCGCTCGTCGTCCAGCGCGAGCAACTGAATCGCGGCCTGATTCGCGCACACGATTTCGCCGGCCAAATTGATCACTAGCGTCGGTCCGGGATGGCTCTCGGCCAATGCAGCGATTAAGGCCAATCGCGTTTCGTCTTGCGACGATTTCCTATTTTGAACCTTTCCCATCGAGCATGACTTGGTCGGCGTGGCGAAAAAGAAAACTCCGATAGAAAAGTCTACGAGAGTTTCCCCTTGCTCGGCTACTTGCGCCGGACTTGTCGAAGTGACGCGGCGGTTAATCTTCCGCCTTGCTACCGTCGCCGCACATCTTCACAACCTTCGGATTGAACCTGGCAACAATCTCGACGAGGTCCTCCTGCTCTCGCATCACGTCGCCGATGTTCTTGTAGACGCCCGGCACTTCGTCGGCTCCGGCGGAGAGGATTGTGATTCCCTTCGCGGCGAGGTCACCTCTGACCGCTTTCAGGTTGTAGGTGTCTTTCGCTTTCTTGCGAGACATCCGCCGCCCCGCGCCGTGAGACGCCGAGAGTAAGCTCTCCGGCTCCCCGCGACCTCGCACGACATAGGCCGGATCAGCCATCGATCCGGGGATCACACCCAGCACGCCTTCGCCCGCGGGCGTGGCCCCTTTGCGATGGACGATCAGCTCGCGGTCGCCGTGCCGCTCCTTCCACGCAAAGTTGTGGTGGTTTTCGACTCCGGCGACGATCTCCGCACCGAGGAGCTTCGACACTCGCCGGTGAATGACATCGTGATTTGCCGCGGCGTAATCGCCCATCAAGTTCATCGCCGCCCAGTACTCCTGACCGGCTTCGCTGTCGAGGTCGAGCCATGCGAGCCGGCCGAGATGCTCGTACCGCTTCGGCAGATAATTTCGAGCGATCCCGCTGTAAGTCGAGCAAACCGATGCGCCCGCGCCACGGCTGCCACTGTGGCTCAGTAGCGCGAGGTAAGTTCCTTTATCGAGGCCAAGTTCGTCGTCACGCTCCGAGAGCGTCAGTTCGCCGTACTCGACGAAGTGGTTGCCCGAGCCCGACGTTCCGAGTTGGTTCCAAGCCTTGTCGCGGTTCTCGCGGGTAATCCGCGTGATCGACCAGTCGCGGTCCATCACGTCATGATCCTGCCGCCCCGACCGGCCGTAGCTCGAGCCGACGCCGAACCGCGTGCCTTTCTCGAGCGACCGCTTCAAGTCATCGAATCGCTCACTGAAGGCCGTGGTGGGTACATCGAAGACCGATAGCTTCATCCGGCAGGCGATGTCGACACCCACCGCGTAAGGGATCACAGTTCCCTCGGTTGCAAGGACGCCTCCGATCGGCAGTCCATAACCGACGTGCGCATCGGGCATGAGCGCCGCGTTGGTGGCCAACGGAATCCGGCAGGCGTCGCGCATTTGACTATGCGCCTGATCGTCAATGTCGCTACCCCAGGTGCGGTAATCAATCGGCTCGGCCGGCTGGAACTCCCGCTCCTCGATCACAGCGCGAGCGAAGCCGCCGAGATGCTCGTCCTCAACGAATCGCTCCGGCTCGGCCAGCACCCAACCGAAGTCCTTTTTCATGTTCCGGCCGCGCAGCTCTCCCGCCGCGGCGAGCTTTTGAATCGCCTCCATCGCCGGCGTCAGGCACTCATCCGGAACGCCGATCTTGCGGAGTTGTGAATTGTTCATCGCTCTGGTCCTCTAGCGTCAATACGATCGATGACCGACCGGACACTGCTGCCGCGGAAGTGTTCGCGACGGATTCCTCGCCGTGCCAGATCCAATTCCAAAAGATAAACAGCACGATTGCCACGTGGACGGCCGCAATCATCCCGAACACGACACGGTAGCCGGTCTTGAGCGTCTTGTGCCGAAAGACCTGCTGTCCGATCAACGATCCCGGCCAGCCGCCGAGCAGTTCGACCAAGTGCAGCGTCGATTCTGGCACGCGTCTTCGGCCTCCCTTGGCCAACATCTTATCCCAGCCAATCAGCGGGAATGCGATCGCGGACATCAACACCGTCAGCGCGAAGTAGCCGCGGGTCGTCCACCAGAGATTGATTCCGCTCGAGCCGATGTCGACCCACAGCGCGAGCAGGCATAACGTGATGAAGAAACCGGCCGCGACGGCGAGCCAGCCTCGAATACCAAGAGGTCGGAACACGTTCATGGAAATTGTTGAGAGAGGATGAGACGCCCGAGCATGATGCCGCTCCGGCGTCCGCGACACCACTCACAACGCAGGAACCGACCGTGCGGATCACGTGGCGAAGACGGAATCCGAGGTCATTCGCTCTGCCACGGCCGCAACATATCGGCCGTCCTCAGCAAACTCAGCAAGCGGCTGCAGATTGGACGACGATCCGGGGCGTGTCCGGCTTCGATGTCATCTTTAGAGATCCACGAAGCGCGATTCTCGCGAACGGCTTCGTCCAAATGCGACTGCCAACGCTTTCCCATGAACTCTGCCAGGTAGAACTCCGCCACAAGGACGACGTTCTCGTCCGGCGACTTCCCTTCCTCGATCGCTTCGATATGAGCCCGCGGCGCGCCCGAGACGATGAAGTCCCGCTTACCGTCTAGCCCTGTCATCCAGCCGATTTCACGAATTAATGATTGGCGGAAACTTTCGTCATCGAGCTTGTGGACCTCGGGAAAGTGGTAGCAGGCTCGACCGTCCGACCACAGCCCGAGAAATTCATCCCCGCCTGTCTCACCCGTCCGGCGAAGAATCGCAATCGAACCGACGAATTGTTTCATGGTGATGTCTCCGGGCCGGTGTGCTGCGTCCGCGGGAATTTGTAGCGCGAATACGAGCAATATTCACCCCTCGTTCGCTCACGGCCAACGCGAAGCGCGTCTTCAGGCGATGCGATATCGTGCGATCACATCGGCATCGGGCTCAATTCCCAACCCGGTCCCATCGGGAATGGCCACTTCCCCCTGCTCCGGCAACGGCATGTTCGGAAACAGCCACGCATCCGGCTCGATGTAGAGAAATTCAAAGAGTTCAAAGCTCGGCGTCATCGCTGCCAATTGGAGTGTCGCCAAGTATCCCGGACCGAAGTAGGGGGAATGAGGCATCAGCCGCAGCCCGGCTTCGCGGTTCAAATGCAGAACTCTTAGGAACTCCGAGATCCCGCCAACCTTTGTCACACTCGGCTGAATCAAATCGCATCCGCCGAGTCGGATCATTTCGGCAAACTGAAATGCGGTGCAGGCGTTTTCACCCGCGGCGATCGGCATGTCATTGCCGCGCAATGACGCCAGCGTCCGAAAGTCGTCGGGCGGAAACACCGGCTCCTCCAGCCAGCTCGCCTTCAGTTCGACGAGTTCCGGCAGCACTTCTTGAGTGAATTCGACCGACCAATTGCAGTTCACGTCGACCGAAATCGGTATCTCGCCGCCGACGACCTGATGACTGCAACGAATCTCCGGCAGCGTGATCTCGTGCAGTTTAATCTCAGGATAGCCCTGCGAGGCTGCTTTCTCCGTGTACTCTGCCACGAGATCGGAATCGCCGTACCGCACGAGGCTCGCGTAGGCCGGAACAGAGTCGCGGTTCCGATCGCCGATGAGTTCCGCGAGTGAAACGCCTTCCGCCTTGGCCTTCAAATCCCACAGCGCGATGTCGACTCCTGAGATGGCGAATGTCGATATCCCATACCGTCCCTGCAAAACCATTTTGCGCTGCAGTTCTTCGCCCAGCGGTTCGGGCGAGTCGAACTCCCGTCCGATCAGCACCGGAGCGACCGACCGTCGGATCATCGCTGCGGTCGCGTCTGCACAGAAATAGCCGAACGCCTCGCCCCAGCCGATCAGTCCGTCGTCCGACTCGACCCGCACGAGCACAATGTCGAGGGTGTTCCAGACCGTCGGCATGATCCCTTCGCCCGAGCCACCCGCGGTAAATGGGATCGATAGCACGATCGGCTCGATGGCTGCGATCTTCATCGCCCCGTCTCCCGCGGGTTGTCGTCGACCGCGAACGGACCCCCGATCACCCGCCCGGCGATCGAGCTCACATCGGGTCGCGCCTCGAGAATCGCCGGGTCGGTAAGGTGGTTGACCGCTTTGTCTTTCGGTCGGTAGCCGAGTTTCTCCGCAATATCATTCCGGAAGAATGAATCGGGGCACTCACTCACACCGTAAACGATCACGTGTCCGTCGATTGGCTCTTCCAAGCCGATGGAGATCAGATCTGAAAGATCGCGCGGGCTGTTCCACGTGTGCAGCCGACGCTCGTCAACGACCTCCTCGCCGACGAAGCCGATGCGGATCGACATCACCTCGAGGCCGTATTTATCGGCGTAGTAGGAGCCAACCGACTCGCCGAAGACTTTGCTCACGCCGTACCAACTGTCAGGACGCGGCGGCGTTATCTCGTCGACCGGCTCGTCACGTGAGCAAAATCCGACGGCGTGATGGCTGCTGGCATAAACCAAGCGGACAACGCCATTTCGTCGAGCCGCTTCGAAAATGTTGTAAGTCCCGACAATGTTAGGCCCGAGGACTTCGTCAAACGTGTAACTCGGCCCGACCATGCCGGCCAGATGCACGACGCCGTCGACTTCTTGCGTGATTCGCGACACGAACTCGAGGTTGGCGATGTCGCCTTGCTCGAATGTTTCGCCTTCTCGCAAATCATCGACCGGGGCGATATCGCTCAATAGAACCCGCGGATAGCGGGCCGCAAGGAGCGGTCGCAGCGCTGTGCCGACGATTCCCGCCGCACCAGTAAGCAGAACGGTCTTCATGGGTGAGTGACTCTCGATCGGGATGTCAGCTCATCCAGTTTTTCGCACCGGACGCCGACCACTTTTCGGTGATCTTCTTCCGCTTCGACCAGAAGGCGAAGCCGTCGTCACCGGTGATGTCGCCCGCCCCGAACTTCGAGTCGTTCCAGCCACCGAACGAGAACGGTTCGCGTGGGACCGGCACGCCGATGTTGATGCCGATCATGCCCGCTGAGGCTCTTTCTTCGAAGTAACGGGCCGTTGCTCCGCTGGTGGTGTAGATCGAAGCCGCATTGCCGTATGGATTGGAGTTCTCAATCTCCAGTGCTTCATCGAGCGTATCGACCCGCAGTACGGTTAGTACGGGGCCGAAGATTTCGTCGCAGGCTGCCGGATGTTCCCGGTCGACACCTTCAATCAGCGTCGCACCGACGTAGTGTCCGCCCTCTTTGCCAGCGACCGTCGCGCCGCGACCGTCGAGTTTGAGGGTCGCCCCGTCGGATTCCGCTCGCGAGATGTACCCTTCGATCCGCTCTTTCGCGGCCGAATTGATGATGGCCCCCATATTCTCACCCGGCACGATCCGATCCATCGTCTCGGCGATCTTGTCGAGAATCGAGTCGCAGTCGCCCACAGTGATTAGAACGCTTGCCGCCATGCATCGTTGCCCGGCACATCCGGTCGCGGAGGAGACGACATTTCTTGCGGTAATGTCCGGATCGGCGTCCGGCACGACCACGAGGTGATTCTTTGCTCCGCCCAACGCCAGAACTCGCTTGCCGGCATTCGAGCCGCGGTCGTAGACGGCTTTGGCGACCTTCGTCGATCCCACGAATGCGGCGGCGGCGATGCCTTCGTGATCGAGCAAGGCCTCGACCGTTCCGCGATCTCCCTGCACGACGTTGAATACGCCATCGGGCAGGCCAGCGTCTTTGAATAGCTCTGCCATTCTGAGCTGCGTCAGCGGGACCTGCTCGGACGGCTTTAAGATGAACGTATTTCCGCAGGCGATCGCGATCGGGTACATCCACATCGGAACCATCGCCGGAAAGTTAAACGGCGTGATTCCGGCGACAACACCGAGCGGATCGCGCCGCTCGAAACAGTCGACACCTCGGCTGACTTCAAGCAGCCCTCCCCGCATCAGCGACGGCAGCGAAGTCGCGTACTCGACGACTTCGAGACCTTTTCGAATACCGGCTTCCGATTCAGCGATCGTCTTGCCGTTCTCGGCCGTCACGATCGCGGCGAGCTCGTCGATGTTTTCTTCGACGAGCTGCTTGAAGCGAAATAGCGGCTGCACGCGATCTTTCAGCGGTGTCGCGCCCCATAATTTGAATGCCTCAGACGCCGTCGCGACGGCCCGGTCGACATCGTCCGCGGTCGCGGCAACGAGCGTCCCGAGTGCGGAACCATCAAGCGGCGATGTGACGTCGATCGACGCACCGCTTCCGAAATTCGTCACCCGATCGCCACCGAGATAATGGCCGATCGACTCTGAGGTGGCGGCGGGTGCTGACCCCGCCGGCATAACCGTTGACATAGTTAAAAATCCTGCAGAAAGTTCAGACACCGAAGCCGAAGCGCTAAGACGCGAATCGGACTCCAGTGCCGTTTATAACACAGGCACGCGGCTGCCGAAACAACGCGAAGCGACGCTACTTTTCGTCGGTTGCGGCGTTCTCGTCCGACTCCTGCACCTCGTCGGCGACGGGAAGTTCCGGCAGCGGCTTGATCTTGAACTTCCGTTTCTTCCGCGTCTTGGCGGGAACAAGGTCTTTCATCCATTCCATCTTGCCGAAGCACAGCAGCCGATCGCCCGGCTCCAACGTGCGGTCGGCTCGGGGGTTCGGAATGACGCTGGTGTTGCGATAGAGCGTGAGCACGTTGATGTCCCGCTCGCGAAGTCCCGATTCCTGAATCGTTTTGCCGATGTAGTCGGAGCCTTCGGGGATCATGATCTCGGTCACGCCGTAGCCCTTGCTGACGGTGAGCCGCTGCCGCAGGTCGATTTCGGGGAAATTCACCTGCGCGGCGATGTAGTCGATGATCGCCCCGGCAATGTCGAGCTGTGTGCAGCGTTCGATGCCTTCGAGACCCGGCGAGGAATTGACCTCCATGATCTGCGGTCCGGCGTTGCTCTCAAGCATGTCGACGCCCGCGACCTTCAATCCCAGAATCTGCGTCGCCCGCAACGCCGCTTCGCGGTATTCCTCGGCCAATTCGACCGGCTCGGTGACTCCGCCGCGGTGGACGTTGCTGCGGAACTCCTGCCCCTGAGCGACCCGTCGCATCGCGGCGACGACCTGATCGCCCACCACGAAGGCTCGAATGTCCTTCCCTTTGCTTTCAGAAACGAACTTCTGAATCAGCACGTCCTGCTTCTGGCTGCGAAGCAGTTCGACGATTGACTCGGCCGTCTTTACCGACTCCGCCAACAGCACGCCGATGCCCTGCGTTCCCTGCAGCAGCTTGATGATGACCGGAGCACCGCCGACCCGTTCAATCGCCGGTAGGACATCCTTCTTGTCGTTGACGAAAACCGACTCCGGTATGCCGATTTTGTGTCGACTGAGAATTTGCAGGCAGCGGAGTTTGTCGCGAGAGTTCACGATTCCGGCCGAAGAGTTCGCGCAGTAGACGTCCATCTGCTCGAACTGCCGAACGACGGCGGTGCCGAAATAGGTGACCGACCCGCCGACCCTGGGCAGCACGGCATCGTAATGTGACAGCGACTTCTGATTGAAATAGAGGTCGGGTTCTCCTTCCTCCAAATCGATGGCAAATTTCAGGGTATTGAGCACCTTGGCTTTGTGGCCGCGCTGCTCGACCGCTTCTCTCAAGCGGCGCGTGCTGTAACAGGTCGGGCTCCGCGATAGGATCGCGAGCTTCATAAGATCACTCTGCTTCCATGTAAGAAGTCACGTGGTGCGTCTTCGTCGTCGCTTCGGCTTCCCGCCAAGATAGGAGCGACCTGCGTCGAGCAAGAATCTTCCGCGGAAGGCTTCTCGACCCAGCAGCATGCGGAAACCCATCTTCTCGCGATTCGTCAACGTCAACTCGACCTGGTATCGCTCGCCGTGCAGATTGACCGTCGTCAGGATCACCGGTCGTATTTCGGATTCGCCGCTCGAACTGCGAACCGAACGGAACTCCATGACGGGCGCTTCAGCTTCGACGACAATTTCGTCGTGCCGCTGGATCGGGTGTATCCAAAAGCGGATCCAATGCTCGCCGTCGCGGTCGAAATCCTCTGTGCGGAACGCGTGCAACGACGACGAGCGGGCTCCGCTATCGACCTTCGCCTTGATCCGTTTGATGCCGACGTCCGGCAGGCCGACCCATTCACGCCAACCAATTGTCGATTTGGTTGGCTCGGGAAAATCGCTCATGGCGAGGACAATTTGGAGTAAGTGGGAATCGAAACAGCATATCTTCCGCAGGCGCATGAGCGGAGTGAGTTCGTTTTAATTCTCTCGGTCAGACTCAACATGCAGGTTCCTGTCGACCTTCAAAAATCGTTCTTCGTCAGAAAATCTTGGCCGGGGCCACGGACGCTCAAAATCAAAACCTGCCCGCCGGCAATGGTGAAGAGGATTCGGTAAATAAGGCCACGCCGAGTTTTGAACAGGGCCTCTTGGACGGCAAAAGTGACATGCGCATCTTCGGCAGCTAGCGGGAATGCGTGAACCGATTCCTTCAAGCGCAGAAAAGTCTTATCGAGAGCTCGGGCCCAAGCTTCGGCCCCTCGCTTCGAGCGTCCCGACAGGAATTCCAGGTGGTGTCGAATTTCGACACTCGCGCGACGCAGCGTCCTCAGCTCATACATCAATCGATGACCAACCCGAGTTCCGCGCAAATCGTGCGAAGCGCCTCCTCGGCCGGCTCACCTTCGTCGCCCTGTTCGTGGTCACTGTAAGCCTGCGAGACCGCCTCGATCGAATTCGATAGCTCGTCGGGAGTTGGTTTGCGAGACCGCCACAGTTGATAGATATCATCGAGCGAAAGATTCACCGAGCTATCGGAGATTCGCCCCTGCGCAAAGCTGTAAAAGTCATCAAGCAGCTCTTGGGTCGGCATCACTCGTTGGCTCCTGACGTTCAAACTCAAACAGGGCTCCGCGAGTTCTAGCGTAGCAGACTTCGCGTGAGAACTTCCTTTGCATCGGCGAAGTAATCCTGCCAGGCGATCTCCGGCTGGCCGTGTTTGAGACAGTCGCGGACCTTTTGCAGCGTGTTGCGGGCCATGTGGGGGCAGCGGTTGCACGCGCAGGTTTCCCCGGTCGAGGCCATGATCCCCGGCACCGGGACGAACTCGTGTTGCGGGGCCGATTTGGCGAGCGGATGGATCATCGCCGCCTCGGTCGCCACGAGGAATGTCTTCGGTTCCTCGATCGACATCACGTGCCGACGCATCTTTTCGGTGCCACCGATGAAGTCGCTGACTTCAAGGATATTCTGCGGGCACTCCGGGTGGGCGATCACGATGCTTTCGGGATTTCGCTTCTTCGCCCGCTGCAGGTCCTGCAGGCTAAAAATTTCGTGGACCATGCACGAGCCGGGCCACAGGATCATTTTTCGCCCCGTCACCTCTTCGAGATATCGCCCGAGGTGCTGATCCGGAACGAACAGGATTTCCTTTTCGTCCGGGACTTTCTCCACGATCTCGCGGGCATTGCCGCTCGTCACGATCCAGTCGCAAAGCGATTTCACCGCCGCCGAGGTGTTGATGTAGGCCACGGTGACGATGTCCCTACCCGCCGCCCTCAACTCGGCCTGCATCTTTGCCAGCGGCTTCGGCTGACAGCTTTCGGCCAGCGAGCATCCTGCCAGCATGTCCGGCAGCAGAACCCGTTTCTCGGGGTTCAGGATCTTCGCCGACTCCGCCATAAAGTGAACGCCGCTGAACACGATCGTTCCGGTCTCGACGGTCGTCGCGTCGCGGGCGAGCTGCAGGCTGTCGCCGCAGAAATCGGCAATGTCCTGTATTTCGCCGTCGACGTAGTAGTGAGCGAGAATCGTCGCGTCCTCACGCTCTTTGAGTTCCTCGATCTCGTCCATCAGGGCGAGCGGGTCCTCTTCGATCACGTGAGATGGGTCGACGACTTGCAGTGGGGTGGACATCGCGAGTCCCTGGAGACGCAAAGGGGCTGAGTTGAAGTACTCTAGTTGTTCAATCGCTATTCTTGCGGTTAGGAGCGACGAAGTCGAGTTGCCGAACTTGAGGGGAGACGAGCCGCCGCCGCCGCCTACAATGGTCTGCTCGACAAATCTGAACATGAAACAGCGTTGCCGACGGATCAATATGCACCGCCCGGAACAATTGAAGGACTTATCAGTTTTCGCCTCGCTCGCCGTGCTGTTGGTGGCATGTTCGTCTGCGACTTGCTCCGCGGACGACGCTGCCTCGGCCGCCGAGCGAGGCTATCGGACACTTCGGACGAAGGCTTTCTTACCGAACGACTTCGACGATTCCGTCTTCAAGGACCTCTGGAAGCAATGGCCCGAGCCGGACCGCTCCAAGGCAGAAACTGCGACCGAAAAGTCACGACTTCGCATGATTCGTGATCGATACGGTCTGCATCAGGGGCCGGAAGATGATAGTCGCCTGCTCGGCTGGGTGCCGACGGAGAACGGCGGCCACGCCATGAATTGCTTTGCGTGCCACGGCGGCGCGGTCGACGAAAAGGTGATCCCCGGCCTCGCCAATACCGAACTCGACCTCGCAGCCCTCGTGAGGGATGTGCGGGCGACGAAACTCGCCAAGCTGAAACCGTTATCGCATCTTGACCTGGCGCAACTCAACCTGCCGCTTGGCGGCTCACGCGGCACGACGAACGCCGTCATCTTCGGCGTGATTCTCGACGGCATCCGCAATCCCGATATGTCGGTCGACACTTCCCGCGACACCCGGCCCCACGTGCATCACTTCTTGGATGCCCCGGCTTGGTGGAATCTCAAGAAGAAGTCTCGCCTGTACTACGATGGCTTCGCGCCGAAAAATCATCGGATGCTCGTGCAATTCACGCTCATTCCCAAGAACGACCGCGAAACGATCTACTCGTGGGAGGACGACTTTCGCGACATCCTTGCCTATATTGAGTCAATCGAGCCGCCAAAGTTCCCGTATGAGATCGATCGGAAACTCGCCGGCCGCGGACAGGTCGTCTTCGAAAACAACTGCGCGGAGTGTCACGGCACCTACGGCGACGACTGGACGTATCAGGAACGCGTCGTGCCGATCGACGATCTAGGTACCGACCGCGTTCGCTTCGACGCGATGACGACCGACCACCGAGCCCATCTCTCAAAGAGCTGGATGAGCCGCTACGGAAAAGACGAGGTGATTCCCGATCCCGCCGGCTACATCGCCCCGCCCCTCGACGGGATTTGGGCCTCGGCGCCGTATCTCCACAACGGTTCGGTCCCGACGCTGTGGCATCTGCTGCATCCGGAAGAACGACCGAAGGTGTGGCGGCGTAAATCGACCAAGTTTAATCGAGAACAGGTCGGCTTTAAGATCGAGTCCTTCGATTCAATTCCCGCAGAGGACCGCCGAACGGATGAAAAGCGGGAGTACGTCGACACGACGAAATTCGGTTACAGTGCCGACGGGCACGATTATCCGTCGCGATTAAGCGAGAATGAGAAGGTGGCGGTGTTGGAGTATTTGAAGACCCTCTAAAGCCTCGATCGGCGGGCTGTACCCGCCGCAACGCCCGCTTGAAATCCACCATGCTCAAGCCTCGATCGCCTGAAATGTCTCGATTTCTTTACGTACTCGTTTTGATTTCGATGTCGACCGATGTCCTCTATGGGGATGAAAGGACCGATGTCGTCCAGACGGTCTCACTTCGCCCGATTGGCTCTTCGGAGGAAGGTAAGCAGCCCGAGGCGAGGCGAATTCTCTACCGTCACGACCGGCAACGCCTCGAAAATATTATGGGGACGCGTGTCGCTTTAAAAATAAACAATGCATCAATCATCAAGCTCGCAGATTCGATCGCTGAGCAATTTGATGTTGCTATACGAATTGATCAACAGGCGGTCGTCGACCACGGGCTCTCAATTGAGGAAGAGTTTTCCGTTGATTGGCCAGACATTTCGATCGCCGACATTTGGGGGAGCGATGAAATCTCGGGTTGGCAAATCATCGCCGAGAGACGGGGATTCGCGCTGACGAACGCTGCAAGTTGCGATTTCTATGAAACGCACCTTGTTAATGTTGCTGACCTCATCGAGAGCGGCTTCAGTCGGCAGGACATCCGATGTTATCTATACGCTGCGTCAAGCGGTCCTTGGCGGAAACTTGACGGCGCCGGCGGGCGAATGCGGTTTTTTCGCGGGACGATGCAGCTAACTCAAACACAGCCCTGTCAGCGAGAAGTCGCCGAACTCTTGGAATTAATGGCGGAGCAGGCAAAGGTGATACAACGAAACAACCTGCCCGAACGAGATATAGAGCCTTGCGAATGTAGGGAAAGTCGTCTCGATTCGGAAATTCCTTTCGATTCCAGTGCAGGTGATTAGAGCATAGGCCTCGATCGGCGGGCACAGCCCGCCCTACGTTATTGAACTCTTTACGTCCCTTCCGCCCAACTTCGCCAGCGTGGCAATACGGCTTCCATCATTAAGACCTTAATGCAACCCGCCAATGGCAGGGCGAGTAGGACACCGTAGATGCCGCCGATGGAGCCGCCCATGAAGATTACGATCAGCACCGTGGCCGCCCGCATCTGCATTGACTCGCTTTGCACCCAAGGCGTGATGACGTAGTTCTCGATGATTTGGACTGCATTAAAAACGAGGCTCGGCCAAACGAACACGTAGAGCCAGTCGATCGGTTCTCCTGAAGTCATTGATTCGGCGTAGCAGAAGGCGATTGCCAGCGGCCAAATGAAGTAGGAGAGGAACGGCGCTGCTCCCAAGATGCCCGCGAGAAGTCCTAAGACGATCGCGTAAGGTACTCCCACAAATAGCCAGCCGAGCGAGATTCCGACGCACAGGAAAGCCATCGCGATGAGCCGACCTCTTAAGAAGCTACCGACCGCGTTGTCCATCTTCGCGACAATGTCAACGACTTCGTCGCGATGCTGCGATGGAATCAAATCGCGGGCGGAGTGAATCCATTCGTCGAGGCTGCTGGCGAAAAAGAAGACCAACACGGGGACGAGGGCGAGGCAGGAGAGCAGATAAAACGTCAGGCTGATAAAGCTAAGCGTTACGCCGAGCATCTCGGACGTATAGCCGCCCAGTGTGCCGAGGACCTGCCTTGGTTTCGGCGGGTCTTCCGTCACTTGTTGCAGGCTCTGCTTGAGCCAATCAGGGCCGTCAAGTTTTTCAATTCTGTCGACTGCCGTCCCGGTGTATTCCGGAAATTTGACCACGAACTCGCTGATTTCGTTGAGCGTAGTTGGGACTCCGATGACAAGGCTGCCGACAAAAATCGCGGTCAGCAGTGCGACGACTTCAAACGCGGCCAAGCTTCGCGATTGCCCGGTCGTGTTCTTAACCCACGACACGACCGGGTTCAGCGCGTAGGCCAGTCCGAACGCGATCAAGACCGGGACGACGACCGCACGCATTAAGAACCCGGCGAAGATCAGTAGCCCGATCGCCGTGATCCAAAAGATGTCTTGGACGACGGTGTATTCCCAGATGTGCCGCCCGTCAGATTCGGTGTTGCCGCTCTCGTTGCTCATTCGCTCATGTGGTGTAAGTCATTTTAATTTGATGGCGACAGATTTTTAAGATGCTGAAGCCGGTTGCGGTTTCGAATCGGAATCAGGCTCAGCGGCAGTCCGCACGTCGGCCCCTTCGGCCCATTTTCGAGATGCGTCGGCGGTCAGCTTTTCAATGAGATAGGCCCGCCAGACCGTATTCAGCGCCAGTCGATCATCCTGACTCGGATCGCGCGATGCCATGTCGTAGGCGGCCGAGTGCACGCCCGCGACTTTGTATTCGACGGAGCCGGACTGTCCGGGACGTTTCACAATCGCTGGCGAGCCGCTCGCGCCGCGGTGCATTCTGCCATCGGTGAGAAACGTGGGTGTGCGTTGAAACGGGACGGCGTACGCCGTCGCCACGAACGCGGTCCGCGCCACCGGGAGGTGATGCACTTCGTCATGAAAGCCGAGGGGAAACCCGAGCAGCAGCAATTGGCTGCCGAGTCGCAGGCTGTCACTGTCAGCGAGTAGATCGTCCGGCCCGAAAGAGCGGAACTCGAACTTCTCCACCAAAGTCGGATCGGTCAAGGGAATCGCGACGACGTCGATCGGGTCCTCATCACCCCCATCCGTGTACTCAAACCAATCTTTTTCGACGCCCCGCTGGATCGGGATTAGATATGAGGTGGTCTTCGTCAGTTCGTCGGCGGATTCATGCAGGGTGATCCGGAGCTGATCGGGCTGACCGGCACCGGTCCCAACGACGACGTGGCGATTCGTGATCAGGAACAGGTATTTGTCGCGCAGAAAGAAAAAGCCGGTGGCATTTCCGGTGACCGATCCCGAATTTAAGCATTCAATTTCCGTCAAATGCAGCAGCAGGTCGAGTTCAGATTCTTGGTCGTCAGGCATTGGGGCAATTTTTCGAAAGAGCAATAGCAAAGGTTGAATAGTACGCAATTCTACACAATCAATGCGGCCGACCTATCCGGGCGAATCCGGTATTGCGATCCGGAGTCCGCCAGTGAGCAAGGTCAATCCTTCGACGATTTCTGGCGCGAACACATTAAGTAGGTCGCGCGAAGAGCCGTACGGGAGAGCGAGTTATCGGTCCGCTGACTCACTTCAGTGGCAACGGTACTCTTAGTTGCTGATGGATGCCGCAACGAATTGAGTAGAACTAATCGTTGGCTTGCTGTTTTGCCTCGTCGAAGACCTCAGCAATGATTTCCTGCGCCGGTGCAGCGACATTCTTTCGGACTTCTGCCGAGAGCGCTTCAACCCCTTTGCTTAATTCGAGCGTCACATCAACGCCCGATTCATCCATCGCCTGCTTTTGCTCGACCGACTCGTAAAAGCCAATGATGCGAGCATCCGGCGCTGAATCCCGATATTTCTGCGCATGCTCTGCGACGTCTTCATAGGGCGGAACGCGCAGAATCAGCACATCGGGTTGGATTCGAGTTGTCGCGCGTGCGCCGATGAAGCCTTGCGGCGTGGCCTTGGCAAGTCGCACGTCAGTGCGACGCTCGACCAATTGGGCAATCAGATCACGTAGATTCTTATGCTCATCAGCAACTTGAACGAGAAGTCTATCGTCATCCACTGCTGAACCACCCGAAATCCGCATCTCAGTCGACGCTGCACCGACGATGACCGCAACCGTCGGCCTCAGCTTCCTCACTCAGCTTACCGACTTCTGAACGATTTGCATCGCCTGTTCCGCCAAAGTCTGCGCTTCCTCCGCTTTCGGGGCCTCAGCGATGACGCGGGCGATCGGTTCCGTGTTGCTCGCCCGAACCTGCACCCAACGGTCGGACCAGTCAAGCCGCAGCCCGTCTCCCTCGGTGACTTCGGCGTCGGCAAAGCTCGATTTCAGGCTGTCGCAGACACGCTCGACTTGATTCCGATCGCACGAGACCTTTCTTTTTACGATCTCGTACTTCGGCAAGGTAGCGACCCATTCCGACAGTGTGCTGCCGCGCTCGGCTAATCCTGCCAGCACATAAGCCATCGAGACGTAACTGTCGCGGACGGGGCCGACGATCGGTTCGATCACGCCGCCGTTGCCTTCGCCGCCCAAGACGGCATCGACTTCTCGCATTTTCGTCACGACGTTGGCCTCTCCAACGGCTGAGCGGAAGAATTCGCAACCGTGTCGTGCGGCGAGGTCCGCACTGACACGACTCGTTGAGCCGTTGACGACCACCGGCCCTTTTCGTTTGCCCAACACGTAGTCGACGGCAAGAGCGAGGGTTAGTTCCTCACCAATGTAATGCCCATTTTCGTCGACGATGGCGAGCCGGTCGGCGTCGGGATCCTGGGCGAATCCGACGTCGGCCCCAGTCTGGCGAACGGCATCGGACAAGCCGGTCAGGTTTTCGGCCAGTGGTTCGGGCGTGTGCTCGAAGCGACCGTCCGCGGTACCACCAAGAATCGCGGCCTCACATCCGAGCGAAACGCGAAGGAACTGTGGAGTCGATACCGCTCCGGCACCGTTGCAGCAGTCCAGCACGACCTTAAATCGTCGTTTCCGAATGGCTGCGACATCGACGAGCGACGTCACGGCGTCGATGTGGGGGCCGGCCGGGTCGTCGAGAGCGACCACATCTCCGACGCCGGCATGATCGCGGTATTCGATCCGATTGCCTTCGAGGATGTCGAGCAGTCGCTTTCCTTCGTCTGCATTCAGCACGCCGCCCCGGCCGCTGAATGGTTTCAAACCATTCCACTCGATCGGATTGTGGCTGGCCGTGATTTGCAGGCCCGCGGCTGCGCGGTGATGGCAGATCAATACGCCGCAGGTCGGAGTCGTTGCGACCCCCGCATCAAGCACCTTGCAGCCGGCCGCCGTCAGGCCCGCGACCGCCGCATGCTTGAGCATCTGCCCGGTCGCCCGTCCGTCGCGGCTCAGCACCACCGGCCCACCGTTGGCAAACGTTCCCACCCCGGCGGCGAACCGCACGACGTATTCGGGATCGAGTCCATCCCCCACAATCCCGCGGAGGCCGGAAATGCTCAAGATACGTGTTGGCATGGGAGTCCTTTCCTGCTTTGGCAGCTCATCAGCTTTGTCGGGCGGGCTGTGCCCGCCGGTGATTTCAATAAGACAAAAGAAATTTCAACTGTCTCCGGATACGGGATGACGACACGTCCACCCGCGGCGGGCACAGCCCGCCCTACGCGACGTCATCGGTCGATCGTAGCAGGCCGAAGTACGGATCGCCTTCGTCCGCCGCCGCGTCATCATGGGGATCACATTCTCCCAAGGCCCATGCGTCCGCCTCGTCCGCACATTCGACGACGCGGTTGCGGATGAATTCGAGCAATGCCGAGCGCCCCTGCTTCGCCAATGCCTGAAGTTCCTCCGGGTCGATCGGCTCTCCGTAGACGACACAGACCTGCCTCGGCCGCAGAAACCACGCTCCTTTCGGCATGGCGCGGTTCGCTCCGCCGATCCCGATGGGGTAAACCGGTTGGTCGCAGCGCTTCAACAGTGCGACGAAACCAGGTTTGAAGTCGGCGACGGCGCCATCGGTCGTGCGGGTTCCTTCGGGAAAGATGCCGACGAGAAAGCCGTGTTTCATGCGGGTGACCAGTTCGCGGATGCTGTCGGAGCCGGCGGCATCGCGGTTGACGGGCAGCACAAACGTCGCCCGCAGAAATGGCCCGAGCAGCGGGATCCGAAAGAGCGAGTCCCGCGCGAGGAAACTGACCGGGCGCGATAGCGGTAGCCCGATCAGCAGCGGATCGAGAAAGCTCTGATGATTGGCAAGCACGAGCCCGCCTTCATCGGCTCGCAGATTATCACGACCTTTCGAACGATAGCGGAGCCATAGCGAGAAAATGATTCGCAAAAGCCACTGCGACAGCAGCCACGGAGCATTTCGGCGAGATGGAACGGTCGGCTCTTTCATGAGCGAAACGATACCGGCAGCAAGTCTGCGCCTCAAATTGCAGCGCACCGCGACCGCGGTTACGATCCGACGTTGACAGAAATTTCCCGACGCCTCGCGTCTCGGGATTGCAAGAGTGGCCGCCAGCGGTCGCTCACCCCGCACCTCTAACTTTCCAGCGAAATATGACCGAAGCGCAACTCGGTTTTAACACCCTCTGCCTGCACGGCGGGCAACTTCCTGACCCGGCCACCAACTCGCGGGCGGTGCCGATTTATCAGACGACGTCGTACACGTTCAACGACACCGACCACGCGGCCCGGCTGTTCGGTTTGCAGGAATTCGGGAACATCTACACCCGATTAATGAACCCGACAACCGACGTGCTCGAAAAGCGGCTCGCGTTGCTCGAAGGGGGCTCGGGAGCTTTAGCCGTCGCATCGGGCCAATCGGCGGAGACGCTGGCGATCCTCAATATCTGTGGAGCCGGCGACAATATCGTCTCCGCCTCGAGTCTGTACGGCGGGACCTACAATCTCTTCCACTACACGCTGCCGAAGCTGGGCATCGAAACGAAGTTTGTCGACGTCGGCGAGCCGGAGCAGTTCAAATCGGCGATCGACGATAAGACGAAGGCATTGTATGTCGAGACGATTGGCAATCCTCGCTGCGACGTGCCCGACTTCGAAGCGCTCGGCGAAATCGCCAGTGAAGCCGGCATCCCACTGATTGTCGACAATACGCTCGCCTCACCCGCGCTGTGTCGGCCGCTCGATCATGGGGCAGACATTATCGTGCAGTCCTGCACCAAATTCATCGGCGGACATGGTACGTCGATCGGTGGCGTGATCGTCGAGAAAGGCGGCTTTCCGTGGGACAACGGCAAGTTCCCGTCGATGACTGAGCCCGATCCGAGCTATCACGGCATGAAGTTCTTCGAGACATTCGGCCCGATGAATATGGCCTATATCATCAAAGCCCGGACACAGGGGCTACGAGACATCGGGCCGGCGATGAGCCCTTTCAATGCTTTCCTGTTTTTGCAGGGGCTTGAAACGCTACACCTGCGGATGGAGCGGCATTGCCAGAATGCGATGGCCGTTGCCGACTTCCTCGACTCGCACCCCAAAGTTTCGTGGTGCAACTATGTCGGGCTTGAGTCGCATCCCTCTCACCAGATTGCCAAGAAATACCTTCCGAAGGGCTTCGGCGCGATCTTCGGCTTTGGTGTCGCCGGAGACTCCCCGGAAGAGCAACGAGCCAATGGCATTCGCCTGATCGACAACGTCGATCTGCTGTCGCACCTGGCGAACGTCGGCGACAGCAAGAGCTTGATCATTCATCCGTCAAGCACGACTCATCAGCAGCTCACGCTCGATGAACAAGCCACGACGGGAGTCACACCCGACTTCGTGCGATTGTCGATCGGAACCGAAGACATCGACGACATCATCGCCGACCTGAAGCACGCCCTCGATCGGATGTGATCACGGCGAAAAAGCCGAGGTTCCTGTGAACCGCGGGCCGATCGCGGGTTGCGGGTGGATCGGTCGTTGAAGCGTTGCCCCTTGCTCGATCCGCACTTCTCAGGAAGTGCGGCTTGTGGGGGACGTCTTCGATCACTCTGAGAGCAGCGGGGCAGGAACCGGGGCCCATTCTGACGCGGTCGGATCGCGGAGTTCTTTGGCTCTTCCCTTCCAGCCACGGAGCAGCGGAATGGAATGACCTTCGGTCTCCCTTAGTACTTCGAACAGTTGCTCGTCCATCTCTAATGCCTTCGCTTTGTGCTTCGGCGAGTAGGCGAGGTTCTCCAGTTCATTCGGGTCGTCTTGAAGATCGTATAGTTCGGCGAGGTCCCATAAGCCGTAGGGGCGGATGTACTTGTACCGTTTGCCGATGAGCGCGTGGATCGTCGGCGTCGACGGCGCCCAGCGCTCCCAGAAGTACTCATAGAGCAGCACGTCGCGCCAATCCTCTACCTGTTCGCCCTCAGCCAGCGGAAGCAGACTGCGGCCGTGCATGTAAACCGGCGGGACCATGCCACCGGCTTCAATCAAGGTGGGGGCGATGTCGATATTCGCGGCGATCTCATCGCACTTCGTTCCAGCGGGGACGATCTCCGGGCATTGCATCAACAGCGGCACGCGGGCCGATTCCTCATAGGCCGTGCGTTTGTCGATGAGGTCATGCTCGCCCCACATGTGGCCGTTGTCCCCCATGTAGATGACGAGCGTCGAATCAAACTGACCCGACTGCTTCAGGTAGTCGAGAACGCGGACGGTACTCTCGTCGACCGAGAGCATCGCTTCGCAGTAGCGGCGGTAAATGTCTTCCGTCTTGCCGAGAGTGCCGTGGAATGGGAATTCGGCCCCGTGCCAAGAGTTCCGCATGTTGCGGGCCCACATGGGACGAAGGCTGTCGAGCTTCGTCCCCTTGGTCGACGGCGTCGCCGGGATTTTGACCGAATCAAATCTTCCAAGGTGCCGCGGAGCGGGCGAGAAGTCGTGGTGCACGGCCTTGTGTGAAAGGTAGAGCATCCAAGGCTTGCCGTCCCCCGGCCGGCTCCGCAGCCAATCGACGGAGTAATCGGTCAGTTCATCGGTGATGTATTTCTGCTGCGGAACCTTCTCGCCGTCGACATTCAGGTAATGCTGCTTGCCGTCTTCCGATCGAGGAAAATAGCTGCCCTGGCCGAGAAAACTGACCCAGTGGTCCCAACCCCGGCGGGGCTTGGAATGTCCGTACCCCATGTGCCACTTGCCGACGAACGCAGTTTCGTAATTGGCCTGCTGGAGGTATTCGCCGAAGAAGACGAGCTTGTCGGAGACCGGCGTGCTGTTGTCGACAACGCGATGCGTGTGAGCGTAGAGGCCGGTCAGCATCGACGCCCGACTCGGCGAGCATAGCGAGGTCGTCACGTAGGCGTTCGTGAACATCACGCCGTTCTCGGCAATCGAGTCGGCCCCTGGCGTTTTGAGAAACGGGTGCCCCATGCAACTCATCGCGTCGTAACGTTGGTCGTCGACGAGTATGAAGACGATGTTCCGCGGCGACGCTCCGTTGATCTTCGCCAACTGCGGTTTCTCAGCGGCGGAAGCCGAACCGGTCGCGGCGAGAACGAACGCGAATAGAACTCGGGCCTTGAGCGAGCGCGGCAGAATCGAGCACATGCAGATAACCGTCGATCGAGATTTATGACCGGAAATCGAGACCGGACATGGTACCAGTACTCGATGCGAAGCGGTCGGTCTCGATGCCCATACGTTGCAGCATCGAGACGAACAGGTTCGGTAAAGGGTAATTGCGGTCCCGGTCAAACGCGAGGTGCCCTTGATGGCGGAAGCCTCCACCTGCAAAGAGGATCGGCAGGTTCGTCGTCACGTGCCGGTTGGCATCACCGAGATTGCTGCCGTAGAGCACCATGGTGCGATCGAGCAAGCGCTCACCGTCTTCCTCGATCGCGGCGAGGTCACTGTAGAGAGCGCCGAGCTGCCGCATGTGTGCTTCGTCAATGGCTCGCAGCTTGGCGAGCTTTTCCTCAGACTTCCCGTGGTGCGAGAGGTTGTGATAGCCGGCTCCGATCGATTCGCCATCAATTTCGATCGCCGGGGAGTTCACGCTGTCGAGCAACAGCGTGACGAGGCGACTAGAGTCGGTCTCGAACGCCAGCTTCGCCATCTGATACATCAGGGCGACCTTCTCCATGTACTCCGAGGGGTCTTCGGGATCGAGCGGCATTGAAAACTCGATCTGCGGCTTTGGCCTGTTCTCCCACGCCTCGGCGGCATGTAGCCGTTGCTCCAGTTCTCGGACGGCGGTCTGGTATTGATCGATACGGTTGCGGTCGCGAGCTCCGAGTGATCCCCTGAGATCGCGGGCCTGTTCGGCGACGGCGTCCATAATGCTTTGCCCCTGCCGGAGGCGTCGAATCTGCTCCCGAATTTCTTTGCGACTTCCCTGCAGGAAGAGCTCTCGATATACGACCGATGGCCGTTGCTCGCAGGGAATCAAAACGCCAGCCCCGGTCCAAGACAGGCTGCGTCGGCCCTCGGCCGAATTGACGCCCAGTGTCAACGACGGGACTCGCGTTTTGTGTCCGATGTATTCGGCGGCGTACTGATCGAGTGAAATCGTGTTCTTGAATCCGCCGCTGCCCGGGTGCGGGGCGGCTGTCAGAAAGCAGTTGTCCGCGGGATGTCCGCCGTCGACATCGGGATGCGAAACACCGCTGAGCACGGTGAAGTCGCTTTTATGCTCGCGCAGGATTTCAAGGTAGGGTGACGGTTCGTAATTGAGCCCCTCCGACTTGGGGAAGAAGTTGGGCGGTAGCAAGCCGAGGTTGTTGCAGACGGCGAGCATCCGCTGCGGCGGTTGCTCGCTTTCGGAATTCGCCGCGTGTGCCGAGCGAGAAAACGCCGGGGTCATCGCGTCGAGCATCGGTAGCCCGAGGGCGACTCCGGTCCCGCGTAGAAACGCTCGGCGCGGGAGGGCTGCGATGCGTGTCGTCCGGCGTGCGGGTCGATCGATTTTGTTCGACATGTCCAATGTCCTTACTTGCGGCGGAACATCTTGCTCGCCACGAGTTTGTGAATCAGCGTGCGAATGCCGTAGTCCGACTTCGCTGAGCGGTCAACGATATGTTCGACCTCGGCTCGATCGGAAAATCCAACGGGTGCCCCGGTCGCGTAGACCGCCAGCTTATCGACAAATGCGTGAGCCAACTGTTCGGGATTCGACGTCAAGAGTTGCTTCAGTTCGCGGATGTCTTCGAACAGCTCTCCGGTGGGCAGTCGACCGCTCGCATCAACGGCGTGGGCCAGCTTGTATTCGAAGTATTGGCCGTGATGCCCGACGCCTTGGACCTCTTGCCCCTTGCCAAGAGAACGATACCGGTCGCGATAGGCACCCATCACGTCGAAACTCTCGAGGGCGAAGCCGGCGGGGTCAATTTTCCGATGACAGACCGCACACGAGTCGATGTCGGTGTGAGCCGCAAGCTGTTCACGGATCGTGGTCGTCCCGCGGGTGTCAGGCTCGACGGCGGGCACTTCGGTCGGCGGTGGCGGCACTTCGAGCCCGAGAATGCGTTCATTCACCCACACGCCGCGGAGTACCGGAGAGGTTGTCGTCCCGTTGGCGGTGACTTTGAGCACACTGCCCTGGGTC
This sequence comes from Stratiformator vulcanicus, assembly GCF_007744515.1. NCBI lineage: Bacteria > Pseudomonadati > Planctomycetota > Planctomycetia > Planctomycetales > Planctomycetaceae > Stratiformator > Stratiformator vulcanicus. Next base: position 3,280,071 of record NZ_CP036268.1, on the reverse strand, counting down.
ATCAAGCCGCCGCGAACGGAATCCTCGGGGAGGGAGACGGTCCGAAAGTCGCTGCCGCGAACATTCTTCAAACCGTAATGCCGGGCAAGGCGTTCGTTGACGATCACGAAGTCCGAATCGACGACGTTCGTCACTCCGAGGTTGCCGTCGATCAATTCTTTGAAGTAGAGCCGAGTCTCCCGAACCATTGACTCGGTGAGCAAATCGTCGAGTTGGTATTCCGGGTAGAGTTTTGAATCGGCTGAGTTGTCACCCATCTTGCGGAGGTCGAGCCAGTAGTCGAGGAAGGCTTCGACGAATCGCTCGGACCGCGGGTCGTCGAGCATCCGCTCGACCTGCGCTCGCAGGATTTCGGGATCACTCAGTTGCTTAGTCGCCGCGATGCTCAGCAACTCGTCGTCCGGCGGCGAGTTCCACAGAAAGTAGGCGAGCCGGTCGGCGACGGCCGTGTCACTGAGTTGGCCGGGGCGCTCTTCGAAAAAGAGAAACTCCGGCGAACAGAGGACCGCGGTATATCCGGCGATCATGGCGTCCGTGAAGTCGCTGCCGGTTGCGAGCGAATGCTGGACGATCGAAAGAAACCGGGCCACCGACCGTTCGTCAGCCGGTTTTCGATAGGCTTGTTCGATGAATCGTCCCAGCAACCGTTCGGCATCATCGAGCGGAGCCTTTGAAAGAACGCGGACGGCTCCCGACTCGTCTTCTTCAATCGGGAGATCGCCGAACAGCAATCTGTGACCCGCAGGCGGCCATTGGTCGAACAGCGGGCCTTCGACTTCAAGCCACTGATACGCGGCTCCCGGCAAGCCCTCGTCGGTTTCGAGCGGATTGGCCCAATCGCCCGGCCGGCAGCGAACGAGTCTCGCGGCATCGGGACGAATCGATTCGCCTTCGAATAAGTAGGGAGTCAGTTCGCCGACGGTCGATTCGGGTTGGAAGTCAACGGCACCGAGTCGGCGGGTGTCGTTCGGCTTGATGAAAGAATAAACGGTGATTGGTTCTGATCGACGACCCGGTGAAATCTCACCGACATCTTTGTGGTACGTGTCGCGTTCCGCCTGCGGTCCGACCCAGATCGAGTATCCGGCGAGGCGGACTTTGTAGCGGGCCGTCATCGGGGCCTTAAAGTTCTCAAAGTAGACGTGCATCGGCTCGTAGGTGCTCTGCACCACGGCCATGGCTTCGCGGTTGCGGCGCTTTTGGTCGCTTTCACCGACCGTCGGGATCGGCGGCGGCTTGATCTTGCGATGACTTTCCGGGAGCAGAAATTCCTTCGTGCGATGCTGTTTACGACGGTAACTGTGCCAAGCCCGAAAATGTTTCTGGTCGAGTTGATAGTCGACGAGAGGGAAGGTCGCACGAATGTGGTCTTCGATACGGCGATAGAATTGACGGTCTTCCCGAGTGTAGAAACGTGTTGTCGTTGCGGCAGGCTTTTTGACCTGCGTGGCAACGGCTTGTTTCAGGGCGTACTCCGCCGTGCTGAGGTAACGCGACATCTGCACGTGCGAGACATCGAGCGCGTCGCCGACTTTGTTGAAGTGATGAGCTTCACCGTCTTCGGGCAGCTTGTCCTTGAGTGGCAGCCAAGGAAGCTCGAGCAACTCCCGCAGTGTGTTCTCATACTCATAACGATTGAGACGACGCCACGTGCTGCGGCCCTCGGCCAACTTGCGGGCTTCCTCCGCCGCGGTCAGCGACCGGGATAGCGTCTTCAGAAACGCGGCTTTCTCTCGCTCTTCGGGACGGTCGGAGGACTCCGGCGGCATCTCGCCGGCTTCGACGCGGTCGTGAACTTTGACCCACACAGAGAAGGCATCGCCGTTCAAAAAATCCGGATCCAGATTTGAAAGGTCGAGGCCCGCTTCCGCGGAGAAATCGTCGTGGCACGCCAAGCAGTGCGAATCAAGAAAGCGGTCGAGCGAATCCAACTCGGGAGCGGCAACCGCCACCATTGAACAGGCGCAATAAAAAACGAACGCGGCTTGAGCCGAGCAAATCGTTCTCATGTCAAATTCCACTTGGGCGATCGACGGGGCGCCGATCCACACAATGGTTGTTCAGGCGGGACTACTTAGGTGGGATCGGTCTCGACTGCACCGTCGCGATGCGAAACCCGGGTGACGCATCAAAGCCGACTGACCTGAAAGTAACCCAGAATTCGCGTTCATTCAACATTATCTGTCACAAAATCGGACAACCCGCCCGAAAATCGACCACGCGTTCGTTTTCCAAGTGGTCGGGTTCGGATCAGTTCGGTCGCCACGAGATCAACGCCAACAGTAGAGTCTTGAGCACATCGCGGAGCGATTCGGCTCGATCTTCCCGGTATTGATATCCCGGACCGCGATTCATGTAGGCGTCCTGTCCGATCTCCATCTGCACCGCATGCACGCCGTCACCAGGTTGGCCATAATTGCGGGTGATGTAACCGCCGACAAAACGACCGTTGAGGACGGAATTGAACTCCGACTCGCTCAGGGCCTTTGCAACGAGTCGCTCGATAACAGGATCGCAACTTGTGGACTTTGCCGTCCCGAGATTGAGCACCGGGAGCGTGCCTTCGAACAGCCTTGGCACTTCCGACGCGATCGAGTGGCAGTCGTAAAGCACGGCGTAACCGTGAGCGGCCTTCACGCGTTTAATCTCATTGGCGATCGCCAAATGGTAGGGCTCCCAGTAGTTTTCGCGTCGCTTCGCGATTTGCGCGTCCGAAGGCTCCTCGCCCTTCTCATAGAGCGGATCGCCGCCGAAGGTGGTCGTGGGGCACAGGTCGGTGGTGGCCTGTCCGGGATAGAGGCTCTCACCGCTCGGGGGGCGATTGAGGTCGATCACATAGCGACTGTAGTTCGCGCGGATGATCGTCGCATCGAGTCCCGTGGCGAAATCGTACAACCGCGGGATATGCCAATCCGTGTCGGGCAGAGCCACGGCGTGGGCGTGAAAGCGACTGGCGAGACCGGGGGGAAGCTCCACCCCCGAGTGCGGCATACTGAGAATGAGCGGGGAATCACCCCGGTGTAATTCGAACACATCCATTGAACACCTTGGCAGGCCGGTTTCACTTTCAAAGGGTTGGCGTCATGATATCGGCCCCGTGCCGAACCGAAACCCGACGGCGCGAATACCGATTCTTACAAGGCCCATCGAAGGCTGCTCCATGGCCGAAATCGAAGTCAACGGCGTCCCCGTCCAGGACGATTATTCCGAAACATTTGCGGCCCAGATGGTGCGGGTGCTCGTCACGAGCGTGAACGCGAAATGGGCCCGCGAAGCCGCATGGGAGACCAAAGGCCTTGGCCGTTCGGCGACCGCTCCTCCCTGCGAGGCGACTGTCGAACGTGAGGTCGGTTCTGAGGAAACGCCCGACGGCCGGCCGGGCTTCATCATCCAGATGATGGACCGAAAGGCGGAGAGCCTGCAAAAGTGCCTCGCGCTGCGTTTGCGGAAAGGGGCAGTCCCAAACCCGAAGACGAATGTCTTCGATGCGCTGCCGAGCGAACTCGCGGAAGATCGCATCAGCCTTGATGACTCGGTCATCGCCAAATTCGGCGACGGCTTCGAAGAAGTTCGGCAGGAGTTCGGCCGTGAGGTTTACCGCATCCCGCGGATGGACGGCTGGCTGCATATAGAGAGGTCTTACGGCATCCGCGAGGCGGTGACCGGCGGGATGTTTCTGATCCTCGCAAAGACCGATGAGGAGGCTCTCGCGGCCGCGGAAGAGACGCTGGAGCGGGTCGGAGAGATACCACTTGTGGTGGTCAAGTGTGCCGCGAGTGGCTCGAAGGTCGGGGCGAACACACACACCGACATGGTCGCGACGATCAACGATAAGTACTGCCCGACGCTGCTGCCGCTCGAGGGCTCGCACCTGTGGCCGGAGGTCGGCTGCGTCTATGAGATCATCGTCAGCGGCCCGACGGAAGAAGTCGTTCGCGAGGGCATGAAAGTCGGCATTGAGGCGGCGACGGGGTGTGAGGGCGTGCTCGCCATTCACACCGCGAACTACGGCGGCAAACTCGGTAAAGGAAAAATTTCGTTGCCTTCGCTCTGGGCTGAGGGCTGATCACGGCGACGATGTCGACGGTTTTAGCGATGAGCTGAATGTGTCCGGCCAACGCAAACAGCCTGTTTTTTCGGGGAGGCGTGCCCGGAAATCATCGGCGTAGAGACAGATCGTCCGTTTGTCACCGCGAAGGCAATCGGTCGACCGATTTTCCGAACAGCGACGCAGTGTCTAAAGTGGAAGGCTCCGCCGCTCGAATTCTGCGAACCTGTCGCCTGCCACGATGCCTCCCGTCCTTCAACTCGGTCCCTTCAAGTTAACCCCGACTGCGTTGGGCGTTTCAGGGTCCCCCGAATTAGAGCAGTGGGGAACGCCGCTGAAGTTCGCATTGTGGTGCCAGCAGGCCTCCCCTTGGTGGATCGGGGACTTGCTGAATCAAGGCGACGCCCGCTTTGGGGAAATGTTCTCCCAGGTTTGTGAGGGGGCCGTCTCTGCCGATCAGTTGCAGCGCTACGAATCGGTCGCGCGGCGCGTCCCCGCTGAAAATCGCGTGGAGGGTTTGTCTTGGTCAGCGCACGCCGCCGTGGCTCGGCTGCCGCATAAGATGCAGCGGGAAATGCTCGCGCGGGCCGAACGTCTCGGCTGGACGAGCGCACTATTGCAAAAGAAAGTCAGACAGGAGATCGCCCGGCAGAAAGCAAAAGGGATTCGCGTTGTTCCCGACGAACCACGTTCCCGTGGAGAGGTTCAATTCGCCGAGATCGACAGTGGCGAGGGTGACGACGGTCAGCTCCCCGACTCAAAGGAAGCCCGGTCTTCGAACAACGACCAGATTGAGTTAGACGAAGCGGTTTCGAACACCGGCGTGGCACAGCCTGCTAGCGCAGAGAAGGCCGATGCCGATTCGTCGCAACTCGATTCGGAAAAGACCGAATGAGTCACCGTTGGTTCGACATCCTGCTGGGAAGACCACTTGCCACCGGAGTCGTTGATTCACGATTTGAGAAGCGCTACGCTGCGGCCTTGCGCGGGACCGCGGCGTGGCTGGTCCAATTACGCTGGGTTGCCACATTCGGCCAACTCATCACGATCAGCTTCGTCGAATGGGTGCTTGCTGTGCCTTTGCCGCTGGCGCCGCTGCTGACCGTGATCGGGATGACGGCTGCGTCAAACGTGTTTTTAGGCTTGTGGTCGGCGACTCACCCGCCCGGTGATCCGGCCGTTGAACCCGCGCCGGTGACCGTTCGCGTTTGCGGACCGGTCATGCTGTTCGACCTGATCATGTTGACTGCCCTGCTCTACTTCTCAGGCGGGGCGGCGAATCCATTTGTCATTTTCTACTTCGTCAATCTGTCGCTGACGACAGTCGTGCTGCCCCGTCAGTGGGCGTGGACGGCAACGAGCTTTGCCATTGTCGGTTTCATTCTGATTTCATTCTTCCACCGTGAATTAGAGCCGTTGGTGTCGTCGGCTGCGGTCACGCGTGGCCAAAGTGGTGGAACTCCGCTCGTCCAATTCGGGTCGATCGTCGCCTTCATCGCCTGCTCGATTACGATCGTCTATTTCACCATGCTGTTGCGTGACCAATTGAAACGACACGACCGCGAAATTCGGGCCTACCAAGATGAATTCACGCGTGCTCAGAAATTGGAAGCGTTAGGCACACTCGCGGCCGGTGCCGCGCATGAGTTGGCAAATCCGTTGTCGACTATTGCCGTGGTCGCGCGGGAAGTCGAGCGCCGGGTCGAGCAAATTGATAAGGACGGCCGGATCGCGAAAGATATCGCACTCATCAGGACGGAACTTGATCAATGCCGCGGGATTCTGGACCGCATGTCGCTCGACGCCGGTCAGGCGATGGGGGAAGAACTGACCGAGGTCACCGTCGACGAGTTGCTGTCCGAAATTCTCAGCAGCTTGCGCAACGGGGATCGTGTTAGGACGCGCTTGCCGAAACAGATCGCGCAGAGAAAACTGCTGTTGCCCTTCGTAGTGACGGCGCAAGCCATACGCGGATTGATCCAAAACGCGATTTCGGCGTCTCCGGACGGGCATGATGTCACGATCACGGGGAGCTGCGATCACAATCGGTTGAGCATGAATATCGATGATCAAGGTGAAGGGATGAGTCCTGAAGTATTGGCGCGGGTCGGCGATCCGTTCTTTACGACGAAAGAGCCGGGAAGCGGGACCGGACTGGGCGTGTTTCTGGCTCGGGCGGTTGTCGAGCGATTGGGCGGAGAGTTGCGAATCGCCTCAACAAAATCGCTGGGAACGACCGTCGTCGTTTCGCTGCCGGTATCTCCGATCGAATAACGGCGATTTGACGCTACAATATGCTGAGGAAAGTGACTGGGCGGAACGTTCGGTGATTGCTCAACGCGGGGGCGGTTCTCATGTTGAGCTTTTCGGTGGGAGGAAAAATGCAGGTCAATTCAACACTGAGCGATTCCACGCTGGTCCGAACCAATTGTGTTCTGATCGTTGACGACAATGATCTGCTTCGCGAGCGGCTGGCGGAAGCACTCCGAGAGCGAGGTTTCCAAACGCACACGGCCGGAAGTTATGACGATGCGATGGCTTTGATGCCCGTTGCGCGTCCCGCGATGGCCGTCATTGACCTGAAAATGCCGGGGAGGTCGGGGATCGATCTGGTTCGCGATCTTCAGCGGACATCGCCGGAAACCCGAGCGATCGTGGTGACAGGGTTCGGGAGCATTGCCAATGCGGTCGACGCCATGCACGCCGGAGCGGTCAATTACGTGACAAAGCCCGCCGATGCGGATGAGATTCTGGCTGCCTTTCAAAAACATGAAGACGGCGAAGAGCCTTCACCGGTCGACTACTCCCCGCAGACGCTGGCCGAAGCAGAGTGGGAACACATTCAGCAGGTGCTCTCCGATAGCGGCGGGAACATTTCTCAAGCCGCGCGCCTGCTTGGTATCGAACGCCGCACGCTGCAGCGCAAATTGAAAAAGATGCGTCCCTGAGTTTGGCTGCCAGCTGGCCATCAGGATCGCTGCGGCATTTTTACGCGCACCTGCGACAATGCTGCTTGTCGCGATTTCGGGATGCGTCCCTTAGACTTCGGCGACTGCATTCGAGGTTTGTCGTCCGGTGCGGCTGCCTCGCGAGTTTGGTGACGAAACAGTTCCGCGGAAGTGTTCGGCAGCGATGGACCGATTTCTATTTCCCGCTTGGGTCAATTCACTGGTTGTGCCGACGATCGGCGCGATCGGTATCGGTGCAATTTATCTTGGTGGTCTCGCCGTTTATGGCGCGTCCCCCGCAAACTTGGTGACGGGGTACAAGCCGGAGCAGCCGGTTCCCTTTAGTCATAAGTTGCACTCGGGCAAGATGAAGATCGACTGCCGTTACTGCCACACGGCGGTCGAACACGCGGCTCACTCCAACATTCCGGCGACCTCAACGTGCGCGAACTGCCACAGCAATGAGAAAGACGCGGCTGGCCAGAATGCCTTGGTGGCCGTTCACACGAATAGCCCGAAGCTCGTTCCCGTGCGTGAGAGTCTGGCGACGGGGGCTGCGGTCGAGTGGGATCGTGTGCATGACCTGCCGGACTACGCCTACTTCAATCACTCGGCTCACGTCGCACGCGGCGTTAGTTGCGTAAGTTGTCACGGACGCGTCGACACGATGGAAGTCGTCGAGCGGGTCTCACCGCTGAATATGGCTTGGTGTCTCAATTGCCACCGCAATCCCTATCCGAATATTCGGCCGGTTGACGAAGTCACGAATCTGGCGTGGCAGCCGCCCGAGGGGAAGACGGCTGAAGAGTTTGGGCGAGAGCTGGCTGAGCTTCACGGCATCAAACCGAATACGGATTGTTCGACCTGCCACCGCTAATGAGGTGGTCGGCGAACTGACAAAACAGGCTGGGTCGGCGGCAACGTCGCAGGCCAGCGAAATTGGAATTCTTGACCTCGCGACATGACCGACGTTTCCAAACCCCCGCAGACGACCGCGAAACCTCGCTACTGGCGGAGCTTGAAAGAGTTTCAGCAGAGCCCGGAGTTCGACGAGTTCCTGCATCGTGAGTTTCCGCAGGGAGCTTCGGAGTTTCCTGAGGGCGTCTCGCGTCGCCGCTGGCTGCAATTGATGGGGGCCTCTTTCTCGCTCGCCGGCGTCGCCGGTTGCCGCTGGGCGAATGAAGAACTGCTGCCGTTCGCTGATCAGGGCGGCAATCGCACGGCAGGTGAGCCGCAGTATTTTGCGTCAGCTCGGGAGTTGGGCGGTCATTCGCTTGGGTTGCTTGTCACCTGCATGGACGGTCGGCCGATTAAGGTCGACGGCAACCCTGATCATCCTCAGTTCAAGGCGGCGGTCGGGGGCGACCGTGGCAAGAAAAAGCCCCACCGCTTCGCGCCGAGCGATCAATACGCTCAGGGCATGATCCTGAATCTCTACGATCCCGATCGGATGGGGCCGCCTGTCGAGATGACCGCCGAGGGTGGCAAGCCCCGTGACGAGGCGAATGTTTCCTCGCTCATGGCCGAGTTGAGGTCGACGGTGATCGACAACAACGGCGAAGGTCTGGCGATTTTGGCGGATATTTCTTCGTCACCGACGCGTGCCCGGATTGAGGCATTGATCCGCCAGCGCTATCCGCAATGCACGTGGTACGAGTACAGCCCGCTCGCCGAGAGTAATGTTGCGAAAGGCATGGAGCTCGCCTTTGGCCGTCGATTGAGGCCGCATCTGCGGCTGAAGAAGGCGGATGTGATTGTATCGCTCGATGGTGACTTCATTGGCTGGGGCGGCGAGCAGCTCGTGAATATCGCCGGTTGGGCCGCGCGGCGGTCGCCCGAGTCGGGAAAGAAGATGAATCGGCTCTACGTGGCCGAGAGTCAGTATTCGCAGACCGGTGCGAACGCCGACCATCGCCTGCCGATTCAGTCGGGGAAGATCGCCGGCTTGCTTACCGAGATCGAGTCACAGGTCGACAAAGTGCTTGGTGGTGGCGAGGCCGACTCCGAGCTTCCCTTTGTTAAAGCCCTTGTCGAAGACCTTCGGGATGCTGGGGAATCGGGCCTCGTCGTTGCTGGCCGGACTCAGCCGCCAGAAGTTCACGCTCGCGTGATGCGGCTTAATGAAAAGCTCGGTGCGATCGGCAGCACGGTTGTGTTGACCGAAGATCCGCGGGCGGATGCCGATGCGGGACCCGAAGGGCTCGGGCTACTGGTCGATCAGTTGAATGCTGGCGCTGTCGAAACGTTACTGATCCTTGGCGGGAACCCCGTTTACGATGCCCCTGCCGATCTGAAGTTCGGCGAGGCCATGGGCAAGGCCGGGCGATCGATTCGGCTCGGCGAGTATCGGGATGAAACCTCGATGCAGGCAACGTGGCACATCCCGGCGACTCATGAGTTTGAGCAGTGGGGTGATGGTCGCTCTTACGACGGCACCATCACGCTGCAGCAGCCGTTGATCGAACCGCTTCACGGCGGGCGCTCGCAAATCGAGTTTCTGGCCGAGTTGCTGCCGGAGCTGCCCAGTGGTGGTCGCTCGATTGTGCGTCAGACTCACGCCGAAAATCTTTCCGGGGCTTCGGCATGGGAAAAGGCGGTCCATGACGGGTTTATTCCCGAGACCGGCCTGTCCGCCGTCGAGGCAGAGATCAATTACGACGAGGAAGGCCCGGCCTTTGAAGGTGCCGCAGCGGGTGAATCGCTCGAGCTCGTGTTGACGCCGAGTTCTTCGACGTATGACGGTCGCTACGCGAACAACGGTTGGTTGCAGGAAACGCCCGGCTTCATGACGAAGCTGACTTGGGATAACGCGGCGATCCTCGCCCCGAAAACAGCCGAAAAGCTCGGCGTGACGTTTGAAGACTTGATTGAGATTTCCGTCGGGGAAACCTCAGTGCGTGCCCCGGTGCTGATCATGCCCGGTCAGGCGATCGGCTCAATTGGGCTGGCGTTAGGTTATGGTCGAACCGCAGCGGGTCTTGTCGGTGGCCATGTCGGGCTTGAAGACATTGAGCCGACCGATCCGGTTGGTGCCAACGCGTATCAGGTGCGGACTGCCGATGCTCTTGAGATGGTGCCCGATGTTAAAGTTTCGATCCTCGGGCTGACCTACCCGCTGGCGACGACGCAGGATCACTTCCCGATCGACGAGATGGGTCTTGAGGGAACTTACACCCGTGTTGGGGCCCTTGTTCGCGAAGCGACGGTCGAGCAGTTTGAAGAACATCCCGACTTCGCCGAGCACGCGGTTCATCATCCGCCGGTGACCAAGCAGTTGTGGGAGAATCCGCTCGCCTCAGGCATGGAAGAGCGTAAGTCGGGCGAGTACAAGGGCTACGCTTGGGGCATGACGGTCGATCTGTCGCGCTGCGTGGGTTGCAACGCCTGTCTGGTGGCTTGCCAGTCGGAAAACAACGTGCCGGTCGTGGGCAAAGAGCAGGTCGGCAACGGTCGGGAGATGCATTGGCTGCGGATCGACCGGTACTTCATCGCCGACCCGGACAACCCTGACGCTCTCGACGACCCAGCGGTTTCCTCTCAGCCGATGGCGTGCGTTCACTGTGAGACCGCTCCCTGTGAGCAGGTCTGCCCCGTCGCCGCGACGGTCCACGACGAAGAGGGCCTCAACTCGATGGTCTATAACCGCTGTGTCGGCACGCGGTACTGTGCGAACAACTGTCCGTACAAAGTGCGGCGGTTCAATTACTTCTATTACAATGAGCAATACGACCACCTCGAATACGATGGCCAATTGCCGAAGTTCGAGTCGGCCGAAGAAAAGGCGAAACGTCGCACGAACGCCGCCCTTGCCAGTATGGTGCTCAATCCGGAGGTCACCGTCCGCACCCGTGGCGTGATGGAGAAGTGCACCTACTGCACGCAGCGGATTCAGAAGGCGAAGATCGAGTCCGGCAACGAAGGCCGAAAGGTCGAAGACGGCGAGATCGTGACGGCCTGTCAGGCGGCTTGCCCGGCCGACGCGATCGTGTTCGGCGACATCAACAACGCCTCGACGGTCGTGTCGAAAGAGCGGAACAATCCGCGAGCCTACGGGTTGCTCTCGGAGCTGAACACGCGCCCGAGGACGGAGTATCTGGCTCGCATCCGCAACCCCCACCCATCGCTTGAGAAGAGTGAGTCCTACTACGGGATCACGCCGATGGGGCATGGTTCGCACGTCGAGCACTACGACGGCGAGCATGGTCACGATGCCGAAGGCGAGCATGCACATGAGGAACACGACCACGCCGAGTCGGGAAGCACCGCGCATTAGATTACGGAACCTTCGACGGCTTTAGACAACGGCGCGGGTGACCGCGAAAAACGAACGACTTCAACCGCGACACATCGAACCAGGCATGTCAGCAATCAGCCCGACACTCGACACGACCATCGAAGTTCCCGGTCGGCGGACCCCGCTGGTGATCGGGAATAACGATTACAACTCGGTCACCGAGACCGTCGCCGGCGTCCATGAGCGGAAAACGCCGCTGGGCTGGTATATCGGATTCGGAATCGCAGTCACGTGGCTCGCGATTTTGGGGGCCTGTATCGGCTATCTCATCACGACCGGTGTCGGCGTGTGGGGAAACATGAACCCCGTCTTCTGGGGTTGGCCGATCGTCAACTTCGTGTTCTGGGTCGGGATCGGGCACGCCGGGACGCTGATCTCGGCAATCCTGTTCTTGTTCCGGCAGAACTGGCGAACGAGTATCAACCGTTTCGCCGAGGCGATGACGATCTTCGCCGTCGTGTGCGCGGGGATGTTCCCGGGGATTCATATCGGTCGAATCTGGGTCAGCTACTGGCTCGCGCCGTATCCGAACCAGATGGCGATGTGGCCGCAGTTCCGTAGCCCTCTGATGTGGGACGTGTTCGCGGTCAGCACCTACGCGACGGTTTCGATTCTGTTCTGGTACATGGGGATGATCCCCGACCTCGCGACGTTCCGGGACCGAGCAAAGAACAAGATCGCCCAAGGTCTATACGGCTTCTTTTCGCTGGGCTGGACCGGGTCGTCGCGGAACTGGCACGTTTATGAAAAAGCGTACGGCCTGTTGGCGGCGTTGGCGGCACCGCTGGTGCTTTCGGTGCACACGGTCGTTTCGTTCGACTTCGCGACGTCGCAGTTGCCCGGTTGGCACACGACGATCTTTCCGCCCTACTTTGTTGCGGGGGCGATCTTCAGCGGGTTCGGAATGGTGCTGACGCTGATTATCCCGGCCCGGGCTTGGTTCGGGCTGCAGGACCTGGTGACGCTGCGTCACCTCGAAAACATGTGCAAGGTTATCATCGCGACCGGCTCGATGGTCGGGTACGCCTATGGGATGGAGTTTTTCATCGCGTGGTACAGCGGAGCAATTTACGAGGGCTTCGCCTTCCAGAATCGCGCGTTCGGGCCGTATGCCTGGGCCTACTGGATCATGATCAGTTGCAACGTGATCTGTCCGCAGTTGTTTTGGATCCCGTGGTTCCGCAAGACTCCTTGGGCGATGTGGGTCGTGAGTATCTTCGTCAATATCGGGATGTGGTTTGAGCGTTTCGTGATTACGGTCACGTCGCTGAGCCGCGACTTTTTGCCCTCCAGTTGGGGCTACTTCACTCCGACGTGGATCGATATCCTCATGCTGCTGGGCAGCTTCGGGTTGTTCTTCACCCTGTTCCTGCTGTTCTGCAAATTCCTGCCGATCGTCGCGATGTCGGAAGTGAAGAACGTTCTGCCGCACGATCATGGCGATGGAGAAGATGGCGAAACGGCACCGGCCGAGTATCGGGCCTAGTCGTCCGCGGAAAATTGTTCGTAGATCACCGAGTTCTTTAAGACAGTTTCATGGCGACAGTCGTCGAACCTGACCGTGAAAAAGCCGCCGGGGAGCCCGAGTCGAAACGACTCGTCGGCGTCGTGGCCGAATTCGAGACGCAGGACGCCTTGCTGAGTGCGTCTGAAAAGGTTCGCGATCGCGGCTACTCCCGCTGGGATACCTACGCACCGTTTCCCGTTCACGGGATCGACGAGGCGATGGGCATCCAGCAATCGAAGCTGCCCTGGCTCGTTTTAGGTGGCGGGATTACCGGTTGCACAATCGCCATCGCCATGCAGTCGTATTTGAACGGCGTCGAATTGGGCGACCTGCCCTTCACGATTCTGAGCGGCTATGCCTATCCGACCAGCGGTAAGCCGCTCTTCAGTCTGCCGGCCAACATACCGATCGCGTTCGAGTTAACGATTCTGCTCTCCGCGTTCGCCGCATTCTTCGGGATGCTGGTGCTGAACCAATTGGGTCGACTCTACAACCCGTTGTTCAAGCTGGAAAAGTTTGCGCGGTCCACGAACGACCGATTTTTCCTGGGGATCGATTCCGCCGACGGCAAGTTCGATAAGGACTCGGCCGCGTCGATGCTCTCCGATTTGGGAGCTTCGTCGGTTGAGACGGTCTATGATGACGAATCGCCGGCGATTCCGCCGATGTTCCGAACGATCGGCGTGATCGTTGTCGTCTTGGCCTTGATCCCTCCTGTCTGTGTCGCGTGGACGCGAGCGACCACTTGGACGACGCCTCGGATCCACCCCGTCCAAGACATGGATTTTCAGCCTAGCTATAAGCCACAGCAGCGAAATATCTTCTTCGCCGACAACCGGGCGATGCGTCCGCAGGTCGACGGGACGGTCGCGCGGGGCGAATTTGAATCGCCCGAAGACGAAGAGTTGCTGGAAGGCACTTTGCCGCCGAGTGCGGTCGAGGTTCGTGAGCAACTGATTCAGTTTGCGTCACTGCTTCAGGATTCTTCCGGCGGCAACGCGGCCGCGGCACCGGGCGAACCCCAGGGGAATTGGACCGATAGTATCCCTGTCCAAGTCGATCAGAAATTGATGGCTCGTGGGCGCGACCGGTTCGACGTGTTTTGCGCCCCCTGCCATGGTCTGGCCGGTGACGGAAACGGATTGGTCAACCAGCGGGCACTCGACCTGAAGCAAACGACCTGGCTGCCGGTTCCGAGCCTACACACGAAGACGACCCGCAACCGGCCGAATGGTTACATCTACCACGCGATCGCCAAAGGTGTTCGCAAGATGCCGGGATATGGGACGCAAATTTCGGTGAAAGACCGCTGGGCCGTTGTGCTGTATGTGCGGGCCCTTCAATTGAGTCAAAACGCGCCGGAGGATGCCGTTCCTGCCGACGAACTGACCAAGCTGCAATCTGATAACGCGACCGACGACGCCTCCAACTAAGTAACGCTCACAGATGGCTCATCAAGACCGTCACATTTCGGAAGACGAACTGGCCCGGCCGCTTGGCGATGACGGCACGGCTGCCGGTCGCACGGCGCTGCTGATCGGCATTGGCGGGTTGGTTGCCGCGGTGGTGATCGCCGTGCTGCGATCATTCTTCTTTTCCGAAAGCGTCGTCGATCGATTTTTGTTCTCATATCTGCATGGCTTCTGCTTCTGGCTTTCGATCGGGATCGGCGCACTGCTGTACGTGATGGTTCAGCACGTCGTGCGGGCCGGGGCGAGTGTTGTCGTCCGGCGCTTGGCGGAGTTTCTCGCGGGCAACATGTGGATTTTTGCGATCCTGTTCGTCCCGATTTTGATCGCCGCGGCGTCAGGAACCGGCGTATTGTTCAAATGGACGAATGCCGGTTACGTCGAGACTCACGAATTGGTTGCGCATAAGCAGCCTTATCTCAACGTGCCCTTTTTTACCGTTCGCGCCATTTTCTACTTCGCCGTTTGGGCGGGGCTCGGTTGGTTGATGCTGTCGTTCTCGACGCGGCAGGATAAGTCGGGCGATCCGAATTTGACTAAGCGAGCCGAGCGGTTTTCCGCCGTCGGCTTGGCCCTCGTGTTCATCACTGCCACGTTTGCTTCGATCGACTGGATCATGTCGCTCGATGCGGAGTGGTTCAGCACGATGTTCGGGGTTTACTACATTGCCGGGTCGATCGTGGCCTTCTTCGCGACGATGTCAATTCTGGTCGTCCTCTTACAGGAGCGGGGACGGCTGACCGATGCGATCACCGAAGAGCACCGGCACGATCTGGGTAAGCTACTGCACGGATTCATCATCTTCTGGGCGTACATCGCGTTCTCGCAGTACCTGCTGATCTGGTACGCGAGCATCCCCGAAGAAACCACATGGTATTTCGTTCGGCAAAATAATGGTTGGCAGTACGTGGCAATCCTCCTGCTCTTCGTACATTTCGTGATTCCGTTCTTCGGCTTGATGAACCGGGCTTCGAAACGGGATCCGAAGCAATTGATGTTCTGGTCGGTCTGGATACTCGCGGCGCACTGGCTCGACCTGCACTATCTCATCATGCCCAACATGGCTCCTGAAGGGATTCCGCTGGGTTTGATCGATATCGCCATGACGCTCGGCATTGGCGGTCTTGCCTTCTACGGGCTGCTTCAGACCGCGTCGAATCTTCCGTTGGTTCCGATCAGGGACCCTCGGCTGAAGGAATCACTCCACTTTCATCAGATTTGATCCGAGTCTTTCGGCTCACTCGATTCGCGACTGTGATTTGTGACTGCGACAATCCGTCACTCCGCCGGCCGGACCCACGCCCTTAAAGTTGTCTGACATGGAACACAACGATCACACGCCGACCGGCGATCAAGGTGACGACCTGAATGCGGCCGCGATCGCATTCGTTGGCTTTGTCTCTATTGCCCTCGTTTTCGTCACGATCGTTGCGGCACAGGTCCTGTACTTCAATTACGAGAGTGCGCTGGAGCAGAGCAAAACGGTTGATGTCAAGACTGATGCCGACGAATCAATTGCTCAGCAGGAACAAGAAATCGAACGATACGCTCTCGATAAGGATGACGAGGGCCAAGATCGCTACGTGATTCCGATCGAAGCGGCAATGGAGCAGGTCGTCGGAGAGTATGATTCCGACTCGAACTCCGATAAACAGCCAAACTCGGACGAAGCTATTTAACCCATGCGTTTTCGAAGTTCCGACCGCCGACTTCTGCTGTCGACCACGCTCGTGGCGGCTGTGACGGTCTGCGCATCGGCTTCTCGGTCTTCAGCCGACTTCGATCCGCTCAACGATGCCGTGGTTGAGCAGCGGCTCAATGAACCGGTGCCATTGGAACTGGAGTTCCGTGACATTGACGGTCGTCTCGTGAGGCTTGCTGATTTCTTCAGCGAAGGCCGACCGGTTCTTCTGACTATGAATTACTCAAACTGCCCCATGCTTTGCAGTTTGCAGTTGGACGGCTTGTTCCGAGGCTTGAACGAAGTCGATCTGCGGTGCGGAAATGATTTCGCCTTTGTCTCCGTCAGCTACGACCCGCGGGAACTTCCGGTTCGAGCGCAGCAAACGACACAGCGTTATCAAGTTCAATACCGCCGCGGAGGCGGCTTGAATTTCCTGGTTGCTCCGAAGCACGGCGACGACACGAACGTTCGGGCTCTCGCCGACGCGCTCGGAATCGGTTACGGCAAAATCCCCGGCACAGAAGACTATTCCCATCCGGCTGCCGCGCTCGTCGTGACGCCCGATGGCGTCATCAGTCGATATTTCACCGGTGTCGAATTCGATCCTCAGGCCTTGCGGCTTTCGCTCGTCGAGGCCTCGGACGGGAAGATCGGTGACTTTGCCGACCTCTTCTTTCTCACCTGCTTTCATTACGATCCCGATTCGGGCACTTACGCACCTGACGTCGCGCGGATGACTATGACCGTGGCGGGTGTCGCGACGGTCGTTATCTTGGGGTCGGTCTTGATTTCCTTCTGGATGCGGGACGCGGCGCGAGGCCACGAACTCGGTGCGCCGGTTCCTCCACAGGGTTCGGCGGCCATGCCGTCTTAGTCGATTGATTCTGATCTATGAATTTCTTGAACCAACTCAATCCAATGTTCGGCGAAGGCGGCGGCTTCTGGTTTCCGCGCGCCGCCTCGACGACGGCCTATCACGTCGACAGCCTGTTCGATCTGATCCTGTGGATCTGCATCGTGTTCTTCGTGATCATCGTCGCAGTCATGCTTTACTTTATGATTGCTTATCGACGGCGAGAAGGCGTTGAAGCGGTTCGGACCGCGACGCACAACGATGTGCTGGAGATCACTTGGTCGGTTATTCCGACGCTGCTTATCTTCGTGATCTTCGCCAAAGGGTTCGCCGGTTATCTCGATATGCGAACGCCGCCGGAGAACACGTACATCGTCAACGTCTACGCCAAGAAATGGGGTTGGACGTTTAAATATCCCAATGGCGTGATTTCCTCGAATCTCCACGTGCCGGCCGGCGTCCCGGTTGAACTAAAGATGCAATCGGAGGACGTGATTCACAGCTTCTTCGTGCCCGCATTCCGCGTGAAACAGGATATCGTTCCCGGACGGATCGCGACCACGTGGTTTGAGGCCACGATGACCGAAGAAGACGGGCAGATGGTCGAATATGACCTGTTCTGCACCGAGTATTGCGGTCAGCAGCACGCCGACATGAAGGCCAAAGCGGTGGTTCACGAGCGGAAGAGTTTCGATTGCTGGCTCGTTTACGAGCGGCAAAAGTTGCTCGATATGCCTCCGATCGATCTCGGGAAAATCCTTTACGAGCAACGCGGTTGCGTCGGATGTCATTCGATCGACGGTACTCGTAAGGTCGGGCCGTCGTTCAACAAGACGTTCGGTCAGGAACACAAATTCAGCAATGCTGATCCGGTCGTCGGCGACGAAGAATATGTTCGCGAGTCGATCCGATATCCGCAGCGAAAAGTTCGCGAGGGTTATGGCGGTGTGATGCCGGCCTATCCGGAATCGCAACTCGAGATGCTCGAACTCGATGCGTTGATCGCGTATATCAAGAGCGTCAATGAAGACGAACAGATTCGCGACGAGGCATTCGGCAACAACCTCCCGCCGAGCCAGCAGAAGGACGAAGACTCTGAGGAAGGTGAAGGTGGTGACGAATCTGCATCTGACGCCGACCCTCTTGCCGAGTGCGAAGAGTACTTGGAGAGCTTTAAGGCGATGGGCGCCGCACCTTCCGCTGACGGCATGAACGCGTCCGATATGCCGGAAGCGGAGACCGAAGACGGTACGTCGGGTGGCGAAGAATCGGGTTCAACGATCGGTTCCGATGCCGCTCCCGATGCTTGACGACTGAATTAAGAATTCCTCGGACCAATTGACTCACAAGACTTCGGTTTAAGAAGGTGTCGCAGATGGCGACCGCAGCAGTACCAGCGACCGAGCATCCCGGCGGACATGCCGCCGAGGAGAATTACCTGACGTGCAGTCGCGGCGTCGCGTCGTGGCTTCTCACGCTCGATCACAAACGCATCGGAGTGATGTACCTGATCGGCATTGTGATCTCGTTCCTGCTCGGGGGCGTGATGGCGCTGCTGTTGCGGACGGAACTACTCGCACCGGGGCAGACGCTGCCGACCGAGCCGTTCAAAATGATCTTCGGCACCGAGGACGCCTACAACTGGCAAGATACGTATAACCAGTTGTTTACGCTCCACGGGGCGATCATGACGTTCCTGTTCATCATTCCGAGCGTCCCCGCGGCGCTGGGTAACTTTGTGTTGCCGATCATGCTGGGAGCCAAAGACGTGGCCTTCCCGCGCATGAACTTGGCCAGCTTCTACCTCTGGATATTCGGGGCGATCTTCTTCGTCGCGACGCTAATCACGGGAGGGCTCGATACGGGTTGGACGTTCTACACCCCGTATAGCACGACAACGAGTACGGCGGTGATATCGGCCGTGATGGGGGCATTCATTCTCGGATTCAGTTCGATCTTTACCGGACTGAACTTCATTGTGACGGTGCATACGATGCGACCGCCGGGGATGACCTGGTTTCGGATGCCGCTCTTGCTGTGGGCACTTTATTCAACGGCAGTCATCCAGGTTCTGGCGACGCCTGTCCTCGGCATCACGCTGTTATTGCTGATGGCTGAGCGCGCTTTGGGGATCGGTATTTTTGACCCGGCGCTCGGGGGCGACCCGGTGCTGTTCCAGCACTTCTTCTGGTTCTACAGCCACCCGGCGGTCTACATCATGATCCTGCCGGCATTCGGGATTATTAGCGAATTAATTTCGACGTTCAGTCGGAAGCACATCTTCGGCTACACGTTCATCGCCTACAGCTCGCTCGCGATCGCACTGCTCGGCTTTCTCGTGTGGGGCCACCACATGTTTACGAGCGGGCAATCGAAACTGTCCGCGTTGGTCTTCAGCCTTCTGACGTTCTCGGTCTCGATACCGTCGGCGATTAAGGTGTTTAACTGGCTGGCGACGATGTATCGCGGCTCAATTAGTTTCGCGACGCCGATGTGCTACGCGCTCTCGTTTATCTTCCTGTTTACCGTTGGTGGATTAACCGGATTGTTTCTCGGTTCGCTTTCGACAGACGTGCATTTGCATGACACCTATTTTGTCGTCGCTCACTTTCACTATGTGCAGGTCGGCGGTACGGCGGTCGCATTCATGGGCGGGCTGTTCTATTGGTGGCCCAAGATGTTCGGCAGGATGTACAACGAGTTGCTCGGTCGGACGAGTGCTCTAATCGTCTTTCTCGCGTTCAACCTGACCTACTTCCCGCAGTTCGTCATGGGATCCCGCGGGATGCCCCGGCGGTATTCCGACTACGTGCCGGAGTTCCAAACTTTGCATGTGATGAGCACGATTGGTGCTTATCTGCTCGGGATCGGCTTCGTCCTCGCCTTTGCCGTGCTGCTGCACGGTGCTTTGCGGGGTCGACGGGCCCCCTCGAACCCTTGGGGCGCGGCGACCTTGGAGTGGCAGTGCAGTTCTCCTCCGCCGCACCACAACTTTGACGAAGCACCCGTGGTTGGCGACCCGTACGCGGTCCATGAGTTCGTGTACGACCGGGAAACGAACAACTATGTGAAGCGTGATGAAGTCACGCGTTCTGAGGACACGGTTTGATTTGCGTTCAGCCGATCGGTCGGCTGCGGCGTTCACAGATTTCGATGAAATATTGACTATCGTGGCGGGCATTCCGCCAAGCGTTCTTCACCTACTGACATAAAACGCCATGGCCACAGCGACTGACCCCAACGCCGAAATTGCCGACGGTGAGCACGGCGAGCACGGTCACGACAGCCCGTTCTTTGCGCACCATTTCGAATCGTGGAATCAGCAATTCGAAGCCGGTAAATTGGGGATGTGGGCCTTCCTCGTGCAGGAGGTCCTGTTCTTCAGCGGGCTGTTTTGCGCGTACGCCGTCTATCGGCTGACCCACCCGGAAATTTTCGAGTATGCCGATCAGTTTCTGAGTACGCCGCACGGCTTCCTGAATACGATCGTCCTGCTCTTCAGCAGTCTGACGATGGCGTGGGGCGTCCGATGTGCGATGTTGGGTAACCAAAAAGGTCTGGTGATTTGCCTCGGCGTCACACTCTTTTGCGCGGCTCTGTTCCTCGGTGTGAAGGCGTATGAATACACGGAGAAATGGCACGCAGAATTGATTTGGGGTGGTGCCCTGTATGACCGGTCGACCGGATCGATGGAGGCATTGATCCGGCTGCCGCATGACGGCGTGTTGAGCGGCTCAATTCTCGAAGCACGTGTTGCCGATGCGCTGTGGATTCTTGAAGTCACATGTGTTCTCGCAGCCGTGGTCTGCCTGGTCGGGGGGACGCTGAGCTATAAGATCGACCAAGGCCTTGCTGTCATTTCATCGGGCGCGGTCCTTGGTCTCTGTCTGATCGGGGCCTTTGTAATGCTCCTGACAATGCCGGCGCCCCCGGGATCAGCCGAAGGAGTTGAGGCGGTTGAGACAGTCGTCTCGGGACCGGTTACGGCACGTGGAGTGATATGGGCTGTACTGGTAGGCGGCGTGATCGGCGGGCTCTATGCGCTATTGTCCACGGCTTTTTCGTCGCGGATTATTGCGACGACGCTGTGCGCCGTCGGATTTCTGACGGCGGTCGGGATCTTTCTCGGTGCCGAATGCAGTATGGCGCTGCATCACTTCATGCACGGCGGACACGACGCTGAGCATTCCGCCGCAGACCATCACGATGGAGACCATGGTGGCGATCACGGCGGTGACCATAGTGACGGCGAACACGGTGAAGATGCCCATGAGTCGAGCGCTCGTGTCGACGAAGAAGTCGATGCGGCCGAGTCTGATGAATCCCCCAATGAGATGGAGCCTCGCGACGTTTCGCCCTCCAAGGAAATGTCAGAGCAGTTGGCTGCGGCTGGCGACGATCCGGATGGACCGACCGAGCTGACCGATAAGATTGAGATTCCGGCGATCGCCGATCGGCCCCGGCGGCTTGGTATCTTCTTCGGCATCTACTACTGCATGACGGGACTGCACGCGATCCACATCCTCGCGGGCATCGGTGTGATCACGTGGATTTTGTGTCGAGCGGTACTCGGGCACTTCACTCCAGAGTATTTCGGACCGGTCGACTTTGTCGGGCTTTACTGGCACTTGGTCGACCTCGTCTGGATTTATCTCTTCCCGCTGCTGTATTTGATCGGATAGCGTGACCGGCCTCGGAGTTTTCGCTGGTCAAGGTCTGCGGCGCCTACAATTGAAGGTACTGACGCAACCTTGAAAGGGGCAGTGGCCCGAATGTCTGACTGCCACTGCAAGTGATGGTGTGGCTGTGTCCGGCGGATTTCTTCCGACATATAAAGATCAGACGTTCCGGCCATCTTCGTGGGGCGCGCAGCGCAGAACCCAATTGGCCTTCTGGCTCTTCATCGCCTCGCTTGCGATGTTCTTTGTCGCCGGATTGATCGGCTATCTCATCGCCCGGTTCGCCTTGCTGAAGGGCCAGCACCCGGTCTCAGTGCCGCTGCTGTTCTGGTTCAGCACGGTCGTATTGCTCATGGGCGGTACGAGCATGCAGGTCGCACTGTCGAGCATTCGTCGTGAACGGCAGTTGAAGTTCCGTCGCTGCCTGACGTTCGCGACTCTCTGCGGAATTTGCTTTTGCATCCTTCAAGTGTTCGGGATGAGCCGGCTGCTCGATTCCCATTGGGCAACACTCGACGGAGAGCGGACTCCGCTGACCGGGCTGCTATTCGTCTTAATTTTGTTGCACGGTTTGCACTTTGTGACCGGGCTTGCGATTCAGTTGTACGTGAATTGGCGTGCCCTGCGAGGCCGGTACGACCACGAGTACTTCATGGGCGTAAGGCTCTGCACTTATTATTGGCGATTTCTGGACGTCGTGTGGCTCGCCATGTTCGGGGCGATTCTGCTGACGACGTGACCTGAAACTGCTCGGAGGCCGATCGATTCGATTTTATCCGATCGCGCTCCAGCGGATGACCCAAGCCAGTAGGCCACCGATCATCATTCCGGTCAACATCACGATTGCGAGTTCGAGGCCGTAGAGCCGGGCGATCGCTCCCTTGGAAATGCCGAGACTGGCGAGCGTCCGCGTCTCGGAGCTGCGCAGCCGGAGCACCAGCAAGATGAGGGCAAGCCCGAGCACGAGGGTGACCAGGACATTGACCAGTGCGACGGAGAACAGCGTTCCCTCCAACGCATCGTAGTCGCGACGAAATTTCGTCAGCAGCCGAAGCGGCTCAACGGCGCCGAGCGTGGAATCTCGTTGTTTCAGTTCCGCAAGCAGCATCAGCAAATCGCGTTCGTCGGCCGGCAGGTAGATGATTGAGGTCAGTGGCAGGCGACGGTCGTCACTGTGAAAGTGCAACGCCGCTGCGGCCTCATTGGTCAGGTCAAGTATGTCAGATTCCGATTCGGTGACGGCTCCGTGTGAATGCCCGAAGCCGTCGATCGCCCATGCGGTACGCAGCGAAACGAATGCGGCTTTGTCATCGGCCGTATCGGACGGGGCGAGTACGCCCACGACCTTGAGCCGAGCCGGACGTGGTCCGACGAGTTCGAGAATCGACTCCGGCTCAGTCGTAAGAAGTTCTCCGACTCGCGCATCTAATTCGCGTGCCGCCGTTGCGCCAAGGATGACGTCGCCGATCCGACGGAGGACGTCGCCCTCGACGCGCGAGGCTCGGTGACGGAAGTACCCGGGAGTTGTCGCAACGAGCGGAATCTCTTTGCCAAGATGGCCGCACAAGTAAATCGGCAGCGCTTCTCCGGAAAATGTTGACTTCAGCTCTCGCCAGTCCGCGGCAGAAATGGGCGGCACCTCCGCCGACGCGAAAAAGAGCGTCGCGGCGGCTACTTCCAACCGACTACCCGCCGGACCGATGACGACGGGGGTCGTCGCGGCGCGCTCGGCAAGTCGATTTTTCAATGCCCCGCTCACGGCAAGAACCGCCGAGGGTGTGGCCGTTGCGATCGCGATTGCCGCCATCAATAAGAGTGCGGCCGTCGGCCGGGCTCTGAGCGAGCGAAACACGAGCCCAATCATCAATTCGACTCCGCGACGATGCCGGACGCCAAATCGATCACGCGGTCGAACATTGAAAGCAGTGACGTATCGTGCGTTGCGACGAGAATCGTCGAGCCGCACTCGTTCGCGAGCGTGCGAAGTTCGGCTAAGACCAACTCACCGGTCGGGCCGTCCAAGTGCCCCGTCGGTTCATCGGCCAGCACAATCGGAGGCTGCTGCAAGATCGCACGGACGATCGCCACGCGTTGTTTTTCGCCGCCGGCAAGGTATCGGAGCGGTCGATCGCAGTCGATGTCGAGTTCCAGCCGACAAAGCAACGTCTTTGCACGCTCTCTCAATTGCGGAACGCGGTCGCGGACGTGAAGCAATGTCGGCAACAGAATGTTTTCCATCACCGACAGATGCTCCAGCAGCCGGAGGTCTTGAAAGACGATGCCGATGTTCTCGCGTCGGAATTCTCGGATAGACATCTCGCCCATCGATTTTGGACGGGCGCCTTGGATCGACACTTCGCCGCCATCAGGCGGACGCAGCCCGGCGAGGAGGTCGAGCAGCGTCGTCTTCCCGGAACCGCTCGGCCCGATGATGGCGGTCATGCTTTGTGGCGGCAGGGCGAAGTCGGGATAGGTAATGAGCCGACCCGGTGACGGTGCCCACGACACGTCTTGAGTTTTGAGAACGGCCTCGGTTGCGACAGAGGCGATCGAATTGTCATCCATCGGTCCGCCGGTCTTTCAACGCGATTTGCTCGACGAGCCAGCGACCGCGTCGGGCGACTAAATCGACATCTGCGATCTGCCGGTGATTGACGGAATGGACATGTCCCCAGTGCCGAATGTCGCTCCGAAATTCCCACACGCACTGAACTCGAATCAAATCATTGCCGGGACCGAGATTATTTTCTTCCGCGGCATCGGCATCGGCTGTTACGCGAAGATCAGCCACTTCGAGAGAGCCCCCCGCCTCGGCAGCGCGATCGAAGGCCCGCGCACACTCGAAGAACAATTGCCGCCGCAACTCGGGAGCACTCGTTGCAGAGAGGATCTCATAGGCATCAGTCTCTCGTCCGGTCTCATAAGCCGCATACATCCGCTCAATAGCGGTCACGGAGGCATCCTCGGCGGTTAAGACCGGCTGTGACAAGACTGGGACTGCAAAGTCGGTATGATGCCGGATCGAGGGTTTTTCAGCGGCGAACGGTTCGAACGAGAATCCGCCGATCGCTCCCAGACATGCCCCTGCGACCACAAGTCCGATCGTGTGAAGTCGTCTTAATTTTATGACAATTGCGGCGATGCCCCCGACGATCAGGCCGAGAACGGCTGCCGGCCAAATTGAAGGTGGGCGGTACCGGCTCACATGGGTTTCGAAATGCGGTGCGATGAGGGCTGTGAGTAATTGAGGGTCGACCTTCGTTGAGTTCGCCTGCCATTGCAGATCGTTATTGCCCCCACGACGTTCCAAGACCTTGGAAGCCGCGTCGCCTTCGGCGAAGCAGATCGCGCGGACCTCTCGCACCTCCCGCGTGAATCGCCGCCACCGTAGAGCGAGTGATTGCGGTGGCGCATCAGTCGGAAACACCGCGGAAAATCCGACCAAGCCGTTCCACGGGCTAAGCGATTTGATACGGTCGGGCTTAGCGAGGTTTTCCGTCGTCAGATCAAAAAATCGGACGTCGATCGAATTAGCAGTTGCAGGCGCGCCATCGATTTGAAGGTCGAACGCCTCATTAGAGAATTCTCGAACAATTTCAGCCCCCGCTCTTTGCTCCGCGGCGGTCAGATATTGCTCATCGGCGCGATCGATGGTTCCGAAGGTTTCAAACAAATAGATCGGAGCCAAGAATTCGACTCGCACACAACGGCGCTCGACGTAGACATAGAGCCAAACCGATTCGTTCGGTCGGCCGACTGCCTCGGTCATGGCCACCCAGCGCGGATCCAGCGCGAGTGGTGCGTTCACCGGCTCTTCACCTGATTGAGTCTTTTGAAGCTGAAACGTGACCGGACGATGCGACATCAGGACGGCTTCCCGAGGCTCTTCGTCACCGGCTTGGAGCAGGGTTAACTCCGTGATCGCGGTCGCCCCGCTACCCGGGTCGCTGAACCGCTGCACCATCGTTAGAAACGGCAGCGCTCGCGGGATTTTGTAGTCCAAGCGATAGCGCAGGTATTGCCCGAGTATCGAAGCGAACTCAAGTTCTGAGGCTGTAGCGAATGGGTCGTTGACCAGCCGGACCCTTCCTTCGAATCGATGACCGTCCGGCCCGAGAACCAGAAGTCGATCACGAACGAACTCACCGTGCGCCCGGACGGCTTCGCGATAAGCGGCGCGATTGATCTGACCGCCTTTGTCGACCTTTAACCCCTGAAAGTCGAACAGGTCTTCGATCGGTACTGCGAATTGAATGTCGATTCGTTCGGGCGAAATGCCGACGGCCGCCGAAGAAATCGACTGCGGATGGGCGTCACACGAGTCGTGAAGCAACGCCGACGCCAGAAGGACAAAAAGAACCGAACGTACCCAAGAAGTTTCGATCCGCCCGGCCAATTTACGGACGCAGTCCGCCTTCACGCCCGGCTGTAATGATGGCGACGGCATCGTGCGGATGCAGGCTCTCCAGGTGCTCGACGCGGACTTTGAAATCAGCGACATAGTCAATCGTTCTTAGTTCGGAAGCCAGTATCCGCGCCGCATCTTCGCAGAACATGAGGTTGTCTGCATTCAGGCGGGCGAATTCCTGCTCGTCGGCACGTTTGACGGCCGTCTGCACCGGCGTCTTTAAAGCGTCTTCCAAACGATCAATCAGTTCAAGCGTCGGATACTCTGATTGAGAGTCATCGAGTTCGACCGTGACCTCCGCGGTACTTCGTTGAGCGTGCGGCAGGCCACGGATCGCCCGCTGGGTCCCGAGGTACGAGGAGACCTCATCGACGCTGACGGCGCTGCGGCCTTCGAACTCTTCGTGGAACGCCTGTTGGATTAACTGCCGCGATAACGCAGCCGAACAGGGGCAGGTACTCGAATAGGTCAATTTGACCGTCAGCCAGTGACGCGTCTTTCCCTCGGTGGAAAACGATTCCGAGCGGACGGGATAGTGCCGCCACCCGGAATGCTCGGTCAGCAGTGCGTTTCGGCGGACCGGCAGTTCGAATTGAACGGCCAACGACGCCGACCGGCTGATCTTCTCGTGTCGTTCCAGAAAGATCTGCAAGGTCCCGCCCATCGCATCGGGAGTCCAATGCTCGCAGTCGAGTCGCTCCTGCAGTCCGAGAAACAGCCGCGACATGTGAATGCCCTTGGCCGATTCGTCGTCCAAACTGACAAATGCGTCCGCCTTACCCGGCAGTGTCAGGGACGTGTCATTCGCCGCCGGCACCTGCAGCAAGACCTCAACCGCGGACATCCCGACCCGTTCGAGCATTCCCGGAACGGCGGCGACGGAGTCTTCAGCAATGTCCGGCAAAACACTCGAGGCGAAGGTGCTCGGGCTCTGGAACGCACTGCCGGACAACCGGAGCGCGTCGGAGATCAATTCACTCATTGCAATGGGTGGGCTGTCGCTGAGGTGTGAGTCAGGGCTGCTTCATCGGAGCGTTCTCGCCGACTTCTGGCGAGTTCCCGTTATTTTCCGCAGTAGAAGCCCCGTGGTCCAGCGTATTTCTAGCGTCATTTTGACCACGGGCAACCGCGCAAAGCTCCGGGCGGCGTTGAGCGAGCCGGACCTGCTCAGCTCTGACGGGCCGAGTTTGATTAATACCCCGCCGTATTCGCCAACGATTCGCGCCGAATTGGATGAGAGCAATGCGTTATCGTCGGCCTGATGCGGAAGCGTTCGGGACCTAATCGATCACCGGCGCCACGGCAGCCGACCGACGAGCGGCAGAGGCCGCCGGGTATCCTTCTCGAACGTCCGCTCTCGGTAGATAATCATGGCGTGCAGGGCGTGATACATGCCTCCCACGTCGAGCGGCTCAGCCTGATACTTGATCAGGTCGTCGGCAATATTCTCAATTCCCCGTCGGACCCACGATTGTTTGAGCTGTTGCTTCGGCAGGGACATCATCAGGAATTCGAGGGTGTGGCCGCTGGTTGAAACGCGCTTGCTCGGGTCTTTGGAGTAACCCCGTCCCTTGTAGTAATTCGACGAGAACGAACCGTCCGCGTTCTGCAGCCGTCTGGCCAACTCGGCGTGACGGGCCAAGAAGTAATGCGACTGCAGCCAGACCCCGCGAAGCCTCTTGCCGCCCTGCAGGTAGGCGTTGCGAGCACTGGCCAAAGCGAACAATCCGTGATTCCCGCCGCACGCTTTTTTCGTGACAGGGATCGACATCTCTTCGCGAAGCATCCGCTCCATGCTCCACGGCTCGCGTCGCTCATTGACCCACGATTCGTCGCTGTCGAGGTAGTACGCGAAGAACCACAGCGTCCACGTCGTTTCTTCGCGCTTGTCGATCGTCATCTTGGCGTTCTCGATGAAGTCGGCCAGTGTGGCCGTCCGATCGGGAGCGACTTTGAACTTGTGATCGAGCGGTAGCCGCGACATCGCCAGGAAGGCAAGGAACTGGTTGGGATGTCCCTCGAACGCATACGGCTCGCTGAACGGATGCGGCTTGGCTCCGTAGCGCGTGGCGTACCACCATGGCTCGCCGCCGAAGCGTGGATTGTCCGAGATCCATTCGATCGCATTGATCCGCTCGTCACCGATCTGCAGTTCGTACTGGTGACGCAGTGCCATCACCCCGTGACCGATCTGCCACGGTGTGTGCGTATCGACCGATAGAATGCGACGCGAAGTAATATCGATCGCTTGGGCGACCTTCCTCGCCAAGGGGTCGTCGGGAACGATCCAGCGAGGTGTCTTGTCTTCGGCTTTGACGGGAACGGCGGTGTCGGTGGTGGATTTCGCTGCGGCATCATCAGTCGTTGCTTTCTCGCCAGCCGGATCTTTGAGTGGCGTTACAGGTCGAGACAGCTGTTGCGATTTTTGCTCAGCAATGTTGACGGGACTCTTCGTTGGCCCTTTTGCCTCAGAGGACTGGGAGCCCGCCTTCGGTTCAAGCGGTTCTGCTTGATCCGGCGTCAAACGGCGCGGCATCGCGACAGAAGTCTTTTCAGCGTCTGTGTCTTCGGCAGTCGGTGAGTCGGCAGTCGGTGAGTCGGCAACTTGCGTCGGCATCGTCTCGGCGGGCCGTGGGGCTTCGACAACGGGTCGCGATGCGAAGTCGATCGGCGAAGCCGAAACCGACACACTCTCGGGCGGACGCGGAATTTGCGCCTCGACCGGCGCACGGGCCGCAACGGCGACGGCGTGGCCGCTGACAAGGGCCACAATGCCTAGAATCAATCGATACCGACCTTGTCGGCGAGCTGGTGTCGACACGGCGTCAGATTTCCAATGGCAATGGGCGGGAATCAACAGTGCCGAGCAGCACGACGTTGATCGAAGGGAGGGCCATATCGAAGATGATCGGTCAGAGACCACCCGCTTCTACAATGCCCCGTGGTGGATCGTGAGGGAAAACCCGGAAGTCATTCGTGAAGTCGATTGCCGGACCGATTTGCTTTGCGCCGCATGTATTTGTGAACTAAACTGCAAGCCGCCTTCGACAACCAGTTCGAATCGTTCGACCGGGCGGCCGCTCGACAGGGAAAAACATGAAGAAGTGCAACGTTTGCTCGAAACCCGCCGTGTATCACATCACGGAAATCCACGGCGGATCACCACAGGAGATTCACTTCTGTGAAGGCCATTTCCACGAATACATGAACAGCCCCGCTGCGCAGCCGACCGGTTCATCGCCTGCGAAGGATGCGATGGCCGAATTCGGTGACGAAGTTTCGGAGTCGGACGACCTGACCTGCCCGAACTGTGGAATCACGTTCCGCGAGTTTCGCGAGCAGGGCCGCTTCGGCTGCCCCTACGACTACGAAGCCTTCGCGGACCGACTGGTCCCGCTGCTCGAAAATATTCACGGGGAGACGCAGCATGTGGGCAAAGTGCCCGCCCGTGCCCCGCTGGAAAGCCGAAGACAATACGAGTTGATCCGCCTGCGAAGAGATTTGGCAGTTGCGATCGACGGCGAGGACTACGAGACCGCCGCCAAAATTAGAGATGACATCCGCCGATTCGACGGAGCATGATGCCGACAGCGCGTTTGGCCTGGCGTCGCTTGGTCACCAGCGCGTGCATGCTCGCGTTCAGCCGACGCGACACGGTGGGATGGCTAACGAGCGGCGTCCACGGAGTCGGCCGAAATGTCCGGTCAGTGACCGCTTTGGTTGAGGCGCGTCGCGATCACAATGAGCGGGAATCACTCGACCACTCGAATCACGCCGCCATCGAATCGCTACTCTTCCGGAACATACGGGAGCAGGCCGATAAAGCGAGCACGGATGACAGCTTCCCGGACGGCCCGTTGATACAGGGCCGAGGTGCCCGTTCGGCGACGCGGAAGGATGCGGCCTTCCCGGTCGATCAACGACTTCAGCAGCTTCACGTCTTTGTAGTCGACGTAGACAGGGCGCGGAATTTCCCCGTTGCCGGTGAATCGGCACTTCAGTTTTTTCTTCAGCCGCGCCCGTTTCTTCCGCAGCTTCCGTAAATTTGTACGATTTCCGCTCGACATAACCTTTTCCGTTCTCGATTCACCGCGCCGAACCCCAGCGCGCATCACAAAAATCTCACCAGCAAACGACAAACAATATCGACGGCTGACCGACTTGCCAACTCAAACGCGGTCTCTCGCCAGTTCTACCGAAGTTTTTGCCGTTACAGCCGCCCAACCTCAATTCTCGAACTACCCTTTCAGGACGTGTACATCGCCGCGGAGTTCGAAAACTGCCCAGCGGCATCGCACGGAGTTTCATCTGCGGACAGAAGACGAGTGACGCAACTCGCTTGTGTCGATTCAATTCCTCACCCAACACGAATTCGATCGAATGCAAACTGCCGCTCAGGAACGACGCGAACTCGAGAAACGCGTGCTGTCGAACCCCCTGTGGGTTCGCTGCCGCCGGCTGCTTCAAGATTCGCCCCGCCCGCTTCGCGGACGGCGGCAGGAACTGGTCCGGTCGATTAAGGCCGATATCGAAGATCGACCTGATCTTCCGATCTCAGCCGACAAGGCGAAAGCGGTTGAAACCCTCTTTCGCCAAGTCTTCGGCTGAGAAGACGAAGCGGCAATCTCCGCGTTCACTGCGCATCGATATCGACTCACGCAGAGATTCTCGGCGACCTACTTAATTTGGAACGCGTAGAGTCGGCTCCGGTCCGAGACATACATCCGTCCGTTCGCAATCGTCGGTGTGCTGTAGATCGACGAATTGAACAGGATTTCGGCGAGCGGCTCTTCATCGGGAAGCTCGCGATCGAGCGGCAGCACCGTAAGGTCTCCGTCCTCATCGCCGATCAGTACCTTACCATCGACGACCATGGGGGAGCCCCAGCAGGCCGCAAACATGTCGTATTCCCAATAGCGTTTGCCGGTTTCAAAATCGAGGCAATGGACGAAGCCTGACAGATCGGGCGCGATCACGAGCCCGTCGTGCACGGCGACCGTGGAGATCGTGCGGCGATAAAGCAATTCGCCTTTGCGACCCGTGATGCTGCCGTCTTCATCGACGCCGCCCCAGTGCCAGATCTCGCCGGAATTCGGGTTCTCCTTGAAACCGCCTTCACCGTCCGCGATCTGGGGACTGATGTCACCCGACTTGGTTGCATCGATTCTATAGATGTGCCCGACGCCTTCGCCGTGCTCCGGGTCTTGACCGACCGACAAAATCACGCTGCTACCGATGACTACCGGCGTTGAGACGATGTTGTTCCGCGTTCCCCGTCCGCCCAGTTCCCACTTTGAGTCTTTCGGGTTCAGGTCGAACTTCCACAAGATGTCGCCAAAGCCTTCCTCGTCGCCGGTCTTCGCAAACGCGTACAAATAGCCGTCGCCACCGGGCATGAGAATCTGTGGTTCACCGTTGACGGTGGCGATCGCTGGCGACGCCCATTGCCCGTGCAGAATCTGGTCAAATGGGGTGTTGTCTTCCCATTCCAATTCGCCCGACTTCTTATTGACCGAAACAAACGATGGTGCACGAGGTGCCGGGATTTCAAGGTGAGCTTCGTCGACACCGTTCGAGGTCACGATGAAGATCGAGTCCCCGTGCAGCACTGGCGAACTGGTCGCCAGGTTATGCGGAAAAACCCCGAGTTCGTTAATGAGATCGAGGCTCCACAAAATGTCGGCATCGAGCTTGTCGGTGTCGGGTTCGTCGGTGATCGGCCCGTCGTTCTCGTCGTCGTAAAACCCCTCCATGTCGACCGCCATCAACTCGGCACGGTTGGTGACGACGTACATGATCCCGTCTTCGATGACCGGCGTTGAACAGATGCCCTGCTCCGGCCAGTCATTGACCCGGCCCTGGCTCAGTTTTTCTCGCGTCAACTGCCAGCGAAATTCGCCGTCCGACTCGCGGAAGCAGAGCACGACGCCACGGTCTTCCGTTTTCGGGTGAGCGGGACGATAGCCGCCACCGTTGTTGGTGCCCACGACGACATATCCTTCGGCGACGACCGGGTTGCCGTAGGTTTGCGATCCGAGTTCGCGTACCCACAGCAAATTCTTGCCGTCTTCGGCCGACTCGGCCGGCTCGATGTCGAGCGAAACGTCGGTGGTCGGGTTGACCATGTTTCGTTCAATCGAGCCGCCCCACATCGGCCAATCGCCCGAGGTAATATCTTTCTTTGCGACGGGCTTCGCCGAAGTGCTATTGGCCGCCGATTCGTTCGATTCATCAACCAAAGCGACTTCGATCGGCTCATCGGCTGAACCGGGCACTTCTGCCGGGGTGGTTGATGCTTCTTCCGGGCCGGGCAGCGTCGGGACTTCCGCGTCATCGTTCGATGTGGCCGAGCCTCCTTCGACCGGAGGCTCGTCCGGTTGCGCGGGCGGATCAACCGGGGGGGCATCGCTTCCGCCGCCCAACCCTTCGGATGGCGTATCGGGAGTGGCGTCAGGAGCCGGAGCCGGTTCGCAGCCGACGATCGCAAATGTCCACAGGAGGAGCGTTAAAACCGCAAAGCGAGTCATTCCTGATCCTCAGTCACGAGCACGTTGTCGAAATAGGTATCGGCGAGCCGGTAGCAGTAAAGCCCGGGGCTGCCCTGTTTGTTCGGTAGCGGGTCAACCGCTTCGATGGTCCACTCTTCCGGTTCTTCCTCGTCCCGCGGCCAGACCTTGCCGAGAACGCGGACCTTGTCTTCGCCTTCGGGGCGGACCACGAGTTTCAGCGTGTACCACTTGCCGGGATCGGAGCGGTACTTCATCTCCGCGCCCAGCCGCAGGTGCGCCTGCCAGGTTTGAATTCCGAGTTTCAGCGAGTTCGCCTTTAAAATCAGGCTGTAGCGCTGATTGGTGATACCGGGACTGGAAAGGCGTCGTCGTCCCTCCACGCGTACGTCGGCCTGAATAACGTAATTCGACATTTCGGGCGGACCGAGCCAGGTGTCGAAACTGGGTTTGCCCGGTCCGACGCTCGACTTCATCGCCATCTCGTCGCCGATCTGCGTCGGCTTCAGCTTCAGGAAGCCGTTCACCCACGCGGGCGGAACTCGCACTCCGCTGAGATCGTCGAAATTCCACTTCCAAGGCAGTGGCGGAAAGACGCGAAGCCGGGCCTTGGCCTCTTTGCCTTCAAACGTTGCGGTCAGTAACCCGGCCTGCGGCATCTCGGGGGAAGAGGCCGACGTGAAGGTTAATTCGTCGACAGTTCCGCCCTTGAGGCCGTCGTCGGCCGTCAACTCGAAGTCATCGATCGTCTTGAGAAACCGCCCGTGTTTGTCGTAGGCACGGACTTCGTATTCGACGGCATCGCCGGCGTTCACGTAGGTCTCATAGGGGATCAGGCTGAGTGAGGCGATTTCGTCGCCCAATTCGGCTTCCGGAGCCATCGGCGGAATCGGATCTTCGCCGAACTCTCCGGACTCTTTCCCGACGCAGATCGTGCGATCGCGCGTCACGAAGAAGATGCGCCCGTTGGAGATGGCCGGCGACGCATAAATCTCGTCGTATCCCTTCTGACCGCCGGTCGCGAGCAATTCGTTCTTCGATAGCACCTCGCAGCCTTCGCGGCTCGGCCTAAGTACCCAGATGCGGCCGTTGACTTCCATCACGTAGATTTTGCCGTCGGCCCATACCGGCGAGCCTTTGCCGACGGTCCCGATCTTCTGGAGCCACAAGACTTCGCCAGTCTCCGCATCGTAGGCGTGCAGGCCTCCGATATCGCTTAGGACATACAGGATGCCGTCGTGGATGATCGGTGCGGTATACCCGGCTTTAATGCCGTCATCACGCCAGACGCTCCCGGTTTCCGTAATGTCACCGCGCTGCGTCGCGTCGATGCACTGCACCCGGCCGAACTCGATCGAGTCGATATTGTCTTCGCCGTGCGAAATGTAAACCTTGTTGCCGCTGATCACAGGGGAGGCGTTGAGTCCGCGACGGGACATGTGGAACGACCACAGCGGCTCGCCCGTGCGGGCATTGAGCCCGTGACATCCGCCGTCGGCATTGCCGGTGACAAGCTGTCGGACGCCGTCGATCACTCCGATCGCCGGGTTGGTGTAAATCGTATCTTCCGGGGCACCGCCGATCGGTGTCGCCCACAGCAACTTGCCGTCACGCTTGTCGAAGGCGTAAAACGTCTGCGTCGGCGGCGGTTTGGCTGTGTCGCCCCAGTTGAGTTGCAGAAAACTGACGATCACGCGGTCTTCATCGATGATCGGAGTCGTGGTCCGTCCGCCGTAGCCGCTGATCTTGCCGTATTCTTCGTAGAGCGAGTGTTCCCACACCCGCTCGCCATCGGGCGTGTAGCAGATCAGCATTCCGTCGACGGTATGCACGATGACGTTTCCCGTTTCGGGGTCACCGGCTGGACTGGCCCATCCGACTCGCGGAGCGGGAATGTCGGTCTGGAAGACGGGAAAGACATCCTTCCACAGCACTTCGCCGGTCTTTGCGTCCCAACAGACGACTTGCTGACCGGCACCAATCTTGTCTTCCGGCTTGGCGCTCAACGAGACGTCGTTGTCGGTGCGGCAGTTGAGGTAGACCCGGTCGTTGAGCACGATCGGAGCAGCTCGACCGCCGATGTCCGACGTCCACAGGACGTTCTTGCCGTCCTCGAGCGACCAATCGTCGATCAACCCGGTTTCCCGACTGACGCCGTTCATCTCCGGGCCGCGCCAATAGGCCCAATCATAGGCATCCGCGACTGAGCCCGATGTCGCAACAAGAGCCGCGAGCCCGCAAAACAACAACACCTGCAATCGTGATCTCATGAACGTCTCGCCTTCCGAATGGCAATACAAATATCGATAGAGAGGCGGGGAAGTCGGTGGGAGGCCGGGCGTCGACACGTCAGCGTGTCTTCATGCCTCGATCCTTGTTCCAACATAAGTACGTCGGGACCGCGATGCAACTTTGCGCCGATCAGGCAATCGAGGTCATTCGTGGCGACCTTTCGGCTCACCAAGCACGACGTGCAGGGTGACTTCCTCGTCGCCACGAGTCACCACGATGTCGATCCGCTCGCCCGGCTTGTAAGTCCGAAGCCCGTTCATCAGTCCGTAGATGTCGGTCACTGGGATGTCGCCCATCTTCGTGATGATGTCGTCTTCCTCCAGACCACCCTTTGCCGCGGGCGAGCCGGGACTTGTCCCCGTGATTCGCAATCCGACGACGCCACCGGAGTAATCGGGAACGACGCCGAGATGGGCCATGTTTCCACCCGGACCACCTTTACGATTCTTCGAGACGACCTTTTGAAACGTGCGGCGCTGCGATTCGGTCGACAAGGCCGCGACCAAATCGCCCGCATACTCCGTAACGCCGACAATGCCCGCGAGGTCGAGCGTTTCGAAGTCGTCTTCGGGCGTGTGATACTCGGGCGTTGTTCCGGTAAAGAGATGAATGGACGGGATATCTTTCTGATAAAAGCCGTAGTGGTCACTCGCCCCGATGACGCCCTGCACCGGCTTGATCTTCAATTGCCGCTTCTCGGCAAGGCTCTTGGCGAGGTCTTCTAACCCAGTGCCGGTGCCGACGCCGTACACCGTGAGCGGTTTCGCCCCGAGTCGACCGACCATGTCGAGGTTCACCATCGCGGCGACCTTCGATAGATCAACCGGTGAATTTTTCAGCAGATAATTACTGCCGAGCAGACCTCGCTCTTCTCCGTTGAAAGCCATAAACACAAGCTGTCGCCGCGGCTGACTTCCGTCCTGCTGCCCCAATCGGCGGGCGAGTTCCATCAAGACTGCCGTACCGGAAGCATTGTCATCCGCACCATTATGAACGGCTTTCACGCCCGGCTTTCGTGATCCGAAGCCGCCGTATCCGAGGTGATCGAAATGGGCGCCGACCACGATGACCTCGTCGGCAAGGTCGCCCGATCCCGGAACAACGCCGACCACATTCGGAACGGTGACGGTCTCGCGTTTCGTCGCGACGGTGAGGCCCGCTGCGGTGTCGCCAATCGGCTGAGAAATCGGTTTCAGATCGGCGTCGATCGCGTTCGCAATTTCTTTGACCGAACTAAGAGCTGATTGGTCAGTGCCCTTTAACGGCGAAGTTTGCAGCACTCGATTGAATTGCGTCTGCGTGATCATTGCGAAGGGCAGCTTCACCGACCCGGAGCCGAAGCCCGTCGGCTTGACGAGTTCGTCACCCTTCTTGCCCTCGGCGGTTGTCGGATCGTTGACCAGAATCAGACCGGCCGCTCCGGCATCGGCAGCCGCTTTGATCTTGGTGCGAATGAACGCGTGCGGCGAAATCTCGGTGCCGTTGAAGACACTGTTCGGGTCGTCTTGCTGCGGTTCTTTCCGCAGGATCACGGCAATCTTTCCGGAGAGGTCGACCCCTTCAAAATCGTTGTATCCGAGCTTCGGGGCATTAATCCCGTACCCGGCGAACACGAGGCCCGCGTTGGCTCGGCCGCCGTTGCCGATCAGCAGCGGGTTAAAGTCTTTGCCCAGTTCTAACGCGACCTGCTCGTCACCGATGGTCACCGAAAGCGATGTTTCGTTCGGCACGACATCTTCAGCCAATGTGATCGGGAATTCCTGGAAGAAACCGCCATCCTCCATCCCGCCGACAAGTCCCGCGGCTTCGAATTGATCGCGAATGAACTCCGCCGCCTTGCGATTCCCCTCGGTATCGACACCACGTCCTTCCAGGGCGTCGCCGGCCAGATATTTTAGATCGCCGGAAAGGCGACCCAGCGCGGCCTCGCGGTTTTCGGCAACCGCTGTCCCAGCGAAGGAGAGCGTCAGCAGGAGAACGATTAGTCGTTTTTCAGTTCGCATTCTGGTCTTCCTTAACTTCACTCGGGCGTTCGCAGATGATTCGCCCGTCAGTCTTGTTTTTCAGTCTCGTTCTATCGTGTGGCCCGTACAACGTCCGGGTCGCGCAGCGACAAGAGCACTCAGTTCCGGCTCGGCACCATTAGCAGGCGTCGAACGTCGTTTGTGATCAGCATGTGAATCCTCTGGCAACGCTTCAGCCGTCCGTACAAGCGAGTGGATGATCGTGTCGGTCAGCTAAGATCCAATAACGGGGCGGATCGATAAATCTCCGGGTGCCGAATCATCCCGCCGAGGTGGGCAGTATACGCAAACCCGACCGACAAGAGGATCAGCAAGACGGGCAAAGTGATCTTCATCCACTTCGGCCAACTGTCGCCGCCAAGCACGCGAATGAACTGAGCCAATGCCATTACGGCCGGGATCAGTGACGTGAAGTAGACGCCCTTGGCGACGGCCGCGTGGTCTTCAATCAGTCCTTTCGTCTCCTCCGGACCTTCAACCCACGGCAAAAAATTCCATTCGTCCAATACCTCATACGCTGCCGGGCCGGACAGGTATGCGATACCGCCGAGCAACGTCACGCCGAATAAGAACCACACGCCAACCGACCACAGCAGGTCCGACTTCTTCCACACCGCGATTGCCATCAGCAGCGCCGTCACCGGCATCCCGAGTACGGGAATGTGAACGGTCATCAGGTGAATTTGGGCCGCGTTCAACTAACAGATCCTGTCTTCTGTCTTCTAACTTCTGTCTTCCCAGAGTTCTCCGGGCGCTGACGCTTCCGGCTCGCTCTATGTCCTGCCCGTCGTAACGGCGTCTTCCGGGTCGGCGCCCTGCTCGATGGCTTCGTAGTCGAGTTCGCTGCCCCCCATGCTGTGGGGGATCGAGTAGACCGCCGTCATGGTCAGCATCGCAATGACCACAAGCACGCGGCCGATCCACTCCTTCGGCAGCGGCTTAAAACCGATCGCGGCGCAGGCGATCAGCCAGACGAGCCAATTGACGAGTTGTTTGTTGTCCGTCCAGTCGCCGCCGAAGGGGAAGCCGGTCCAATACTCGCCGAACGCAAATTTTTGGACGAAGGGGCCGAGGATCATGCCACCGATCGTCATGCAGATGAACGTCGTCCAGGCATACTTTCGCATTGCGCCGGGATCGAACAGCCCGCTCAGCCCGGCTCGCATCCCGAACAGGATCGTCAGGATCATGAAAATGATATGCGGCGCGAGCACATACCGCGGGACGAAATTCTTGTAGCGCAGCACGATCGTTTCATCGGGATCGGTCGGATAGCGAACCATTCGCTGCTCCCAATCGATCCCCTCGAGCGTCACATAATATTCCATCTTGCCGGCCGCAGGCTGTGGCTCCAACTGGCCGAACAGGGTGTTCGACTCTTTGCCGCTGCCCGGCCGCATCGGTGTTTCTCGAAATTCTTCGTCCGTCCGGTACCGCCGCTGATGCAACGTTGAAGAGACCCGACCGGGCGGGTTCGGAACTTCGATCTTCGCGGCTTCGGTCCAATCTTCCTTAGCGCCTTCCGGCGGGATCTCCCACGTGCGGATCAATTTGACGCGGTTAGTCTTGTCGCGAATCTCGGCCTGATCTTTGTACGGCCGGGTCGGTCCCGTCGCCCGCTGATAAATCATCGCCGTCGCCGCCATCGCGAAAGCAAGCACCCACAGCAGCGCCCGCACTGGCACCGGCGGCCGATTCGACAGTTTCCGCTCCGTGAGAAGTGCGTCTTCAGATATCTCCGATTCGTCGTCGGAATGCCCGCTGAATCGCTCGTCCCCGTCATGTTTTCCGTTGTCGACCGACATTTGATTCCGCCGCTTATCGTAGCTGATTGAATTCTTACTCCGTCACTCTTCGTATTCTAACGGTCAACGACGACGGAAAAGGAGTTTCGGATGATAAAGAAGTATCGCAGATTCTCCGGGCGCTGACGCTTCCGGCTCGCCTTAGATTATTCGATCAGCCCCGAATCGGCTTGTTCGTCGACCTTCGGCTCCTGACCGCGTAGGACGCTGTTGCCTTCCCACAGGGTCCGTTGGTCGATGGCGGGCGGGTTGAGCCAGTCGTCTTCGGAGATCTGGCCGCTCTGGCCATAGGCGTCGAGGGCGTTCTGGTAGGTCGTCAGTCGGATATCCTCTTCGGCGACGCCGCGTTCTTTCATCAGATTGGCCGTCTTTGGCACCGCGAGCGGGTCGGAGACGCCCCAGTCGGCGCTCGAATCGACAATGATCCGCTCGGAGCCGAACTGCTTGACCACTTCGACCATCCGCTCGTTGCCCATCTTGGTCTTCGGGTAGATTGTGAAGCCCGCCCAGTAGCCGCGGTCGAGGACCTCTTTGCAGGTCCGCTCATTATTGTGGTCGATCACGACGAGGTGCGGCGGGATGCCGTGCTCTTCGATCACGTCCATGCTGCGACTGGTGCCCGCTTCCTTGTTGCGGTGCGGCGTATGGACCATCACGGGGAGTTCGACTTCCTTGGCCAGTTCGAGCTGCGCCCGGAAGAACCTGTCCTCGGCGGCGGTCATGTCGTCGTAGCCAATCTCGCCGACGGCGACGACGCCCTCCTTCGCGAGGTAGAGCGGCAATATTTCCATCACCTGCTCGGCGAGCGGCTCGTTGTTGGCCTCTTTGCTGTTGAGGCCGATCGCCGAGTAATGACGAATCCCGAACTGCGCCGCGCGAAACCGCTCAAAGCCGACGAGCGTGGCGAAGTAGTCCTCGAACGACCCGATCTTCGTCCGCGGCTGCCCCTGCCAAAACGCGGGCTCAATAATCGCCACGACCCCGGCGGCGGACATCGCCTCGTAATCGTCGGTCGTGCGGGAAACGGCATGGATGTGTGGGTCGATGATCAACTTCAGTCTTCCTGTACTATTTGATAGAATAAATTTAGTCGCTAGAGCATGGACTCCAGACTTATTTCGTATCCGTTCTCTCAGCGAGACTGACCTTAGGGTCAACGCAGATGAACATGATTGTGTCGGCTCTTGCCCATAATTTGGTTTCGAAGTCGGGATCGACCTCACCGGGTTTGACTTGTGGGTCGAGACGTGCGCGGCACACGGATTGAATTTTTGCTTTAGCTAATACGATGTCGCCCCGTCGCAGCGTTTCGGCAAGTTCTGGGCCGACTGCTGAGCGAATTCGGAAGTTGAATAGACGCCCCGCTCTTAATGATGGCTCGAGCCGATAATAATTCGTGCTGCTCCAACGCTCCGGGATTTCACGGAGGTACGCTCGCGTGTTTCCGGAGACTTGTGCTGAAGCCGCCATTAAAGGATTTCCCGGCTGACGGCAAATGCTACTTTTATGGCGCTCATAGCTTTCAGTCGGCAACATCAATACTGCGGGAAGACATTTCGAAGCCACTTCAGTCAGTGCTTCCGCGTAAACGTAGCCTTTGACGACGCGCTCGACACGTAGTCGGATGTGAATCGTCTTGCCCGCCGCCTGCTCGCTGAGCCTTTCAACGATTTCGTCGACCTTCTTGTCCTTTAGAAGAACGTTATCGTTAAAACGATTCAGGTCGTCGAGTCTGTCTTGAAGTTCCACGAGATCGGTGTTGGAGAAATCCTCGCCCGCAACGGCGACACTATTTACCAAGCCAAGAATGCCAAAGGCCGCAATCGTGATCGAGCGCATTAAATTCTCCGTGGCGTCAGTTGACGTGATGAAAGTCTTAGAATGACTCTACTGTGAGCCAGCTGCGAATTCACGACCAACTTCGCTCCAGCGCTCATCCCAGCTATGCGACCGCGCGGACCCATCGGGTCCGAGACACATCTCGGCTGACGCTTGCTCTAGTTCTGAACCAGAATCTGCCAACCGTTCAAGATCGCCTCTCGCCGCCTCATCCGCATGCGGCCCCACACACCGCCACAGCTCCGGGTTCACCTCTCGCTTCGCCGCCCAGCGTTCGAGCGCGTACTTGTGGAGCATCTTCGCCAGATCGGGGTTCGCTCGTTCGTCCAGCCCGATGATCGGGTAGAGCGGTTCGCCGACGAACAGGCATTTGAGGACGAGTTGGTTCCACGAGGCTTCGGGCAGATGGGCCGCGGGGTACGGATTGCGGTGCGCGATCGACTTGAAGACCGGAAGCATGTTTGTGCGGATGCCCTCGACGCAGCGGTCGACGTGCCGCTCCGGATGCGGCAGCAGCGGCAACATCTGGTAGAGCGCACACAGTTCGCGGACCTCGCCCGCCTCGTAGAGTTTGCCCAACACGCTTACGTAGCGATCGGCATCGTCCGCGGGAAAGGACAGAACCAGCAGCGTGCGGGCGGTCTGATCGAGACTCCAGTCACGCGTCGACATCTCAACACAAGCCCGAGGCGCCAGCAGTCGGGATGCGTTTCCCTGTAATTCCCCGACGGCTGGCGCCTCGGGCTGGTATGCTTCCGCGGCTGCGGCGATTTCCTCGTCGGACGGAGTCAGATCGGCCTTCCCCACCTTCCGCGGTGCCATGCCGAAGGCAAGGTACAGGGCGCGTTCGTTGCCGCCGGCGATCTTTATCGTCTGAGCTTCGAGCCAATCGGACGCCCGCTCGTCGAGCCGGGCTTTCAGCCAATCGTTAAGAATCGTTCGAACTCCCATTTCGTCCTCGCATCGGCGCCTGCAATCCGCTGCAGACTAGGTGACGCGGCTACTGATTCCAAACCATCTCAGGTTACCAATTCTGCGTCGGCAACTCCCGATACCCAATCGGACCCTCGTCTACCCGGCACGATCTGTCAAACCGCTGCCACATGCGAAGTGCGTCGTGATTCGATAGGTTATGAGCCGCTGGTTCGCCCTGCCCTTCGCAATCTGCTTTGCTCAATGAGTACATCGCCGCCTGACGTACCGAACGCGATTCCGAAACGCGCCGGCTGGCGCGAGCACTGGTACGAAATCATATTCGAAGCCGACACGCCGGCGGGCAAACTGTTCGACGTGTGGCTGCTCGCTGCCATCATGGGCAGCGTCGTCGTGTTGATGCTCGAAAGTGTGGAGGACCTTGACGAAAAATTTCATGCGTGGTTCGACGCACTGGAGTGGTTCTTCACGCTCGTCTTTACCGTCGAATACACTGCCCGCATCGTCGTCGCCCGTCGGCGATGGCGGTACATGTTCAGTTTCTTCGGCCTCGTCGACCTCGTGTCGATTTTGCCCTCCTACCTGATGCTCGTCATCCCGGGGGCTGAGCGCATCACGGTGATTCGGATGATTCGCCTGCTGCGAGCGTTCCGTGTGTTCAAGATCGCTTCGATGATCGCCGAAGCGCGGCTGCTGCGCGAGGCGATCATCGCGTCCCGCTCCAAGATCGCCGTGTTTCTGAGTTGCGTGGTCATCGCGGTCGTTATTGTCGGGACCGCGATGTATACGATTGAAGGAACACGCGACGACAGCCCCTTCACGTCGATCCCGCAAAGCATGTACTGGGCTGTCGTTACCATGACAACGGTCGGCTACGGCGACATCGCTCCACAAACGGCGCTCGGCAAAGCCTTGGCCGCGGCGATGATGCTGTTCGGCTACAGTTTGATCATCGTGCCGACAGGAATATTAACCGCCGAATTGGCGACATCGCATCAGGATGAGCCGCCCCACGTGCCGCCTCCGAAGGCTCCCACTTTGGCTTGCCCCGAATGCATGGCGGAGGGGCATGACCCGGATGCCGGCTTCTGTAAGTTCTGTGGTGCCAAGTTGTGAGTGCCACCACGCTCAGGAAACGGCGTCCCGCGCCGACCACGTCACGTCCTGAATCTTGGTCCTCGTCATTTCGGCGAGACATCGCTTTTTCGTTGTTTTGCTG
Source organism: Stratiformator vulcanicus (assembly GCF_007744515.1). Classification (NCBI taxonomy): domain Bacteria; kingdom Pseudomonadati; phylum Planctomycetota; class Planctomycetia; order Planctomycetales; family Planctomycetaceae; genus Stratiformator; species Stratiformator vulcanicus. The sequence continues at coordinate 3,237,563 of NZ_CP036268.1, read as the reverse complement.
ATCGCATAGGTTTGGCATTCCAAACCGAAGCGCTCAATGGAAGATTCGTGACGAACTCACCAACAAAAATAGCCCCGGACCACTTGGTCCGGGGCTTCAGTTTTCTTTAGCAGATTCACGCAACTGTGCGGATTCGGGATTCCTTTGCTCGAGAGACTTAGTTCGAAATTCGCTTCACTCGGCCGAAGGCCACATCAGCCAGACCCTGCGCTCCACCGTGGGCATCGGGGTGCTTCGAGTATTGATAGACCTCTTCCCAGTTTTCTCCGTCTTCGCTGCGAAGGATCGAGAGTCGTTTGCGACTGACGTTGATCAACGTACCTTTGTCGCTGACTGCGATTCGACCGCTCGGCGTCGACTTCGGCAATTCTCGCCAGGTAATGCCGTCGGCACTGGCTTTGGCATTTTCGCCGGTGACCCAGAACTCGCCGTTCACGATCGACAAACCGAATGATCGGCTCGCGGGACGCTTCACTCCCAAATCATGGGCCGTCCACGTCATGCCGCGATCAGTTGATCGCAGCACGGTCGAGCCGTCCCCTTTGACGATAATGAAGACTCCGTCTTTGCCGAGAATTCCCTTCGCGCCTCGTTCGCCCCACGGCTCAACTTTGACGTCCATTGGCACCCAGGTCTTGCCGAGGTCGTCGCTGTAGACCGACGGGCCGGCGTCTCCGACCACGATCACGCGACCGTCCGTGTATCCCACCGACGGATGAGAGTTGTTGACCTTTACGCGGTTGCCCTCGGCGTCGCGAAAACCGTAAGGCGACATTTCGTGCCACGTCTTGCCAAAGTCGGGAGTGGCCTGCAGCGGGGCGATGAATGCTCCTTCGGCCCCAATCATCTGCATGGTGGTCTTCATGTCGTAGGGCTTCTGATTTCGCTTCGCCGGCTTGCGACTGCCGTCGGCGAGGTGACGCCAGTTCTTGCCGTCGTCTGAGGCGATGATCGTTCCGGGGGCTCCCCAGCCCGCTGCGATCGCGAAGACGCCGTCGGTATAGGCGACTGAATTCCACACCGCCCAGCGTCCGTGATCGCCACCGGGGTAGCCGGAAAATACCGGCTCCCAAGTCTTACCGTCATCGCGAGACGCCACCACATTCAACCCGTGTCCGGCCGCGACGAAAACGCCTTCCTGCGGATTAGGCTCGAAGTTCCCGCCGAGCGGGATATCGGCGCGGATTTTCTCTTCTTTAGCCGCCTGCTCCGGAGTTTCTTTCGCAAATGCGGCCGACGTCGTTGCGGCGACAACCACCGCAAGGACCATCGCGGCCCATCGATTCAAATTTTTCATGTGGGATATTCCTATCGGCGAGATTCAAAGCGACAGTCTGACCCGTCGACAGCGACGCATCAGCAGTTGCTAAAGTATCAGCAGTGAAGTCGATGCACAATTCGCTCCCCAGCGCCGGATGTGCGAACCTTTTACTTGCGCACCCGTCCGCCTTACACCGAGCGACTCAAACCTACGGAATCGTTTGGCACACGTTTCGGGTCGTCACTATTGCGAGCGGATGACGCAACCATGTGAACCCGTCGAGATGATCTGGAGGGTATGACGATGAATGCGACCGTCGCCAAGTGCGACCAATCCACGCTGGCCGCGACCGTCGCGGGTGAGGACATTGTGCGCGGTGACTTCGTGACCGTTCTTGACGAGACTTATGATATGCCAACGTCGTGCTGGCTCGGCAGTGATCCGTCTCTGTCTGACAACAACGTCGTCAAAGTCAACATGATTCCGCAGGATGCCGGTACTCCTCGAAAAGTGACCGGCGTCTGCCTGCCGTTTGTTTACACCAAAACGATTTACGGCGGGCTCGACACTCTCGATACGCGCCGACAGCGGCTCGTTCGGCTCGACTACCGCTGCGCCCGTCAGGTATGGAAGAAAGCTCGAAAGCAATTTAAGAACGATTAAACAATACGCCGGCGTCCGAGCGCACCTCGGCCGCCGGCTTCTTAAACTCGCCAGAGTACAAATCGCAGCGTTATTGCTTTACTTTCGACCGTTCGGAGCAATCGGCGATCACGCCTTTGAGGTGTGCTCGGCTCATGTCAATCGCGTCGGCCACTTCGACGATGAAGTCGCGCTCTTCATCGGCAAACACGCCGTCGGCGGCCGCTACGTAATAGGCCGCCTTGATCACCTTCTCCTTGCCCTCGTTATTCATCTGCGGGGCGATCGCTTCAAGTTCTTCAAGAAACGACTCGCTGGGCTCATGCGACAGGACGTCGTCCGGCGTTAATTCCTGTCCGGTCAACTTTCGATAGATTTTTTGGATCGTGCTGATTTCGTCGGCGTCGATCTCACCGTCGGCTCGCATCATTTCGACCATCACGCTCTTCATCGCTTCCTGGTAGGTCGCGACGAACTGTACCGCCGCTCTTCGCGGGTCAAGTTCTAAGACTTCTTCGCGAAAACCGTTCTTGCAATGGTCACATTCGACGAACGTGCCCAATTCATTCAGCGGGATTAATGGGATGAAATAGAGCGTGAAAAAGTTACGGACCTTGCGGTGCCGATAGGTCGCATCGGCGTTGCATTCCGGGCAGAAAAAATCACCCGTGTCTTTCGTCGTCGTTACTCCCCGCCATCCCCAGATGATCATTGATTGCTTCCTCTTTTGAACGCGTACCTGGTCGGCCTACTGATTCTCATTTCCGCCACGTCTAGTGCATTAGTACCTTTGCACAAAGGTGAATGCAATTCCTCGGGAAGGTCGTTTTGCCAACATGCGTCGTCACGGTGACATCCGGGCGGCCTTGTTTTGCATGAGGGCGCGAGAACAGACTGAGGCTGTACTTCATCCGCTAAGCAGGTGCTATCGTGAGAAAACGTCATTGCCTAATTCCGATCGACTGCTTTGTCGGACTGGTTTCGTTGGCAGCTCTCGGACTGAGTTCGGCATCTGCCGAACCGGCCGATCCATTCGTCTTTTCGACGTATTATGGTGGTTCTAATTGGGATCACGCTCGGGACGTGTGTGCCGATGCCGACGGGAATGTTTATATTGTCGGCGGAACCTCGTCGCCCGACTTTCCCACAACCGCAGGTGTCGTTGATCGGGTTTTCAACCAAGGCGGTGAATTTGTCGGTGCCCATGGCGATTGCGACGTGCTGGTGGTGAAGTTCTCAGCCGATGGCCGATTGCTGTGGTCGACGTTCATTGGCGGCCCGAATTATGACCGCGCCTACGGCGTCGAAGTCGGACCTGACGGCTTTATCTATGTGGCCGGACGGGCTGGACCCGGTTTTCCGACGACTAAGGACGTTTTTCAACCCGATTTTTCCGGGTCTCGAGAAATCGGTTTTTACGGAGCACAAAACGCCTTCGTCCTAAAGCTCCGCCCGGACGGCACCGAAATTGTGTGGGCGACGTACGTCGGCGTGGGCGAATTGTGCCGGGACGTGGCGGTCGACACGGACGGAAGTATCTTTGTGCCGATGTCATATACGCCAAATATCGATTCATTCCCTGACTGGATGGATCGCGCGCTTCAGAATTCATTTCAGAAGAAACCGGCCGGGGATATCGATTGTGGACTCGTCAAGATTAGGAATGACGGCTCGGCTGTATCTTGGGCGAGCTGGCTCGGCGGATCCGGCAAGGACACGCAGGCGGCGTGCGTGCGACTCGATGGCCATCACCGACCGGTGGTTTCAACGAATACTACGTCCAGCGATATGCCGACCACCGACGGTGCAGAGTCAAGACGCTTGAACGGTGTTGCCGACGGATTCGTTGCAATGTTTAAGGCCGATGGGTCTGAATTGGTGTATGGGACTTATCTCGGCGGTTCCGACCGGGACTGGTCGGTTAGCACCCATCAGTTGGAAGTCGATGATGACGGACATGCTTATCTCTCAATGGGGACAATGTCGGCCGACTTCCCGATTCGCAGCGGGAGTACGCACAAGATGCTTCAAGGAATAAGCGATGTCGCCGTCGTCAAGCTCTCAACCGCAGGTAAAATCCTGCAGAATACCTTGATCGGCGGTTCGGCCAATGACGGAGCAGATGGCATTGCCGTTGATGAGGACGGCACGGTTTATTTCGTCGGTGAAACCGGCTCGCGGGACTTCCCTGTCACCGAGAATGCTTTCCAGAAGAAACACGGAGGAGGTAAGCGGGGCGACGGCTTTGTCGTGAAGCTCTCTTCCGACTTTGAGACGATCCTCTACGCAAGTTATCTCGGCGGGCCCAATGACGACAACGCTCGCAGTGCCTCTCTCGGGCCGGACGGAGCGCTCCTGTTGACGGGCGCTGTCAACGGCCCCGGGTGGCCAACCCGCAACGCCTCGCAGCCAAAGTTTGCAGGAACCGATAACGGCCGATGGGCCAACGGCGACTGCATTGCGGCGAAATTGAGGCTGCCATAGCAACTGCCGATTGATCAAGATGCTCTCGTCCACCGCGATCGCTGGGGTGCCTAATCAGATTCGACAATCCAAAAGACCTCCTCTTCAGTCGCCCGCGCCGCGTAAATGTCGAGATGGTCGGTTACGTTTGGCAATTGAGAGTCGTAGCGGATGATCGCGGCTCTTTTTCGCGCGACCTGTTTCGGGGATAACGCGACCCGGTGCTGGGGTAGATTCGGCTCTACTTCACCGTGGACGATATAGGTATAGATCGGCCCGCCATAGTTCGCGGCCTTCGCCGCATCCATTGAGAATTGTCCTGTCGTACTGTGGTCTTTGTGGGTGTCGGCCGTATTGGTGACGTAGATTTCCCGCGGTTTGCGCGTCTTAATGATCTCGGCCAGATCCCCGATCACTGACGACTTGACGTAAGGGGCCGGCGTGCCGTGCGTTGCCGAGTGATAGTCGGGAATCACCTTACCGTAGGTTTCACTCTGCTCGGTATACGGCTGCCGGACGGGCTCCGCGTCGGCGGCTTGATAGACCTCCGCGAGTTTGGAATCAGGATAGCCGAGCAGCATCACGTCCTCCTTCAAAACCCCGAGATTGGTTGCGGCGTCAACGGCGGCCTGACGGCGCATTGTGCCGACCTTCTTAAAGTCGGCCGGTTTTAAATTCTCGCGGTCCTTCTCGAAAATCTTTGCCGTCCAGTTCGGGTAGCCGTCTCCGCTGGTCACCACGACGATGCCGACCCTCCGGCCGGCTTCGTCGGCTTTAATGATGACCCCTCCGCAGCCGATGACCTCATCGTCCGGATGCGGGGCGATGACGAGAATGTCGAGGCTGGCCAGCCCTGATTCCGCGGCAGTTTCGACGCCTGCATCAGCTGCCAAAGACACGAGCGAAGCAACGATGTTAATTCCGGTTGCCAGAAATGCCGTTAATAGGAATTTCTTCATGAGATTGCCTGAGTTGTGCTGAAGAACGCGGTCAAATGTGCGTTGGCTGACGCGAAGCGTGACCCACTGCCCGATTGACATCGTCTAGCCGCACGTTGAAATGACACGTGGATCAAGTTGTGAAGCCGAGTTGACTCAATGGTTTGATTGGGAAGCAAATAATAATATCTGTTCATTTCGATCGTATTGCGCCTTGAACGCGTTAGACTCAGTTCGTTGAACGACCCTCAAGCCCTCCGAATAAGCTGGTCATCTAAATGGCAACCGAGACAACACCACCGACTGATACTTTGCCGGAACAAACCGAGAAATCCAGCGAGACCGGCTCATCCGGTCGTCCGCTGCGCCGCTGGCCGTTGGTCATTCTTTTGTTGCTGATTCCGGTCTGCTGGTATCTGCAACTCGCCTGGGAGACGCCTCCGCTGACCGTGATGATGATGAGCTTCTTTGGTCCGCTGGTTGTCGGAGCGGCTGTCGTCGTGTGGTGGCTTTTTGCGAGCCGGGCGAGTTGGCCGGAAAAATTGTTGGCGCTGCTCGGCTGGTCGATCGTCGGGGCGGTTCCCTGCTTTTTCCTCCATCCCACCATGAAAGGGATGGGCACGATGTACAACGTCATTCCGACGCTGCTGCTCGCAGGAGGCGTGTCGTTGCTTCTGTTCGGCGGCCTCCCCAAAACGCGGTCCGTCATCACTTTGCTGGTCATCGGACTCGCTTCGGCGGGTTGGACCCTGGCACGCTCTGAAGGCGTGACAAGCGATTTTCGCTCGGAGTTGGCCTGGCGCTGGGAGCCGAGTGCGGAAGAGCAATATCTGGCGTCGATCGAGCGAGTCGATGCGAGCGACTCGGAAGTCTCAACAGACTTTGAAGCGGCCGAGTTTCATTGGCCTGAGTTCCGCGGTCCGGAGCGCGACGGCAAAGTCCATAACGTGAGCATTGCCGAAGACTGGGAGGCGAATCCCCCGAAACTACTCTGGAAGTCGAGAATCGGACCGGCATGGTCCTCGTTCGCCGTGGCAGGCCCGTACTTGTTCACTCAAGAGCAACGGGGTGACAACGAGGCGGTCGTGTGCCTGCAGGCCGATACCGGGGAGATCGTGTGGGCCGCGGAATACGAGAGCCGGTTTTGGGAACCGGTCGCCGGAGCCGGTCCGAGGGCGACACCAACCGTCACGGCTGAGGGGGTGTTCGCCTTGGGTGGGTCGGGACTGTTGCATCGTCTTGAGCCGGAGACCGGCGAGGTGATCTGGCAGGTCGACATAAAGAACGATGCCGATCGTGATCCCGAAATGCCGATGCCGGTGTGGGGTTTCGCATCGTCACCGCTGGTTCACGAAGGGCTCGTTATCGTTCATGCCGGCGGAACGGGCGAGGGTGGTGTGCTGGCTTACGACGTTGAATCGGGTGAACTCCGCTGGGGGGCGGAATCGGGAGATCACTCTTACAGCTCGCCGCAATTCGCCCGGATTGCCGAGACAGACGGCATCCTGATGATCTGCAACGAGGGCGTTCGGTTTCTTGATCCGGCAGACGGGTCAGTCCTCTGGAACCACCGCTGGCCCTACGATGGCTACCGTGTGTTGCAGCCGGTTGTTGATAACGACGCGGTTTATATTTCAACAGGATTGGGTGAAGGCACCCGCCGACTCGATGTTGCTGAAGAGGACGGAGATTGGTCGGTCGACGAAGCCTGGACCAGTCGCGGGATGAAGCCCGATTTCAACGACTACATCGAACACGATGGCTACATCTACGGCTTCGACGTGGCGATCTTCGGCTGTATTGATCTCGAAACCGGCAAGCGCGAATGGAAAGGCGGTCGGTACGGCAAAGGCCAAGCCGTGTTGCTGACCGAGTCGAACCAGATTCTGGTGCTATCCGAGAAAGGCGAACTCGTTCTACTCGAAGCGAACCCAGACCGTCACGTTGAACTCGCGAAGGTGCCTGCGATCGACGGCAAGACGTGGAACCATCCGGTCGTGGTCGGAGATCGCGTCTATGTCCGCAATGCGGAAGAGGCCGCCTGCTATGTGCTGCCGGTGTCGTCAGAGCCGAAGGACACACCGGCCGTGGCCGCTCTTCGCTGAGATCCCGCCGTAATCGCCGGCAATTTCATGCCTTCGACTCGGCATCGACCGGCGCTGCGGGAGGTGAGAACTTCGGGGCAGCGACGTCGAATTCCGTTTCATCGGTCGGTTCGCGACCGGGCATCGACCGGCTTGGCGGCGTGCTCGAAGTCGGGCTGCGCAGGTCGCGGTTGACGCTGTCGATCTCGCTGGTGAAGCCGCTCATCGCCCGCTTGAGTTCATTGACCGACTTGCCGACGTTGCGGGCGACTTCGGGGAGCCGCTTGCCGAACAGCAGCAGCGCGATGACGCCCACCACGAGCATCTCCCCCATTCCCGGCGAACCCAAAATTCCCATATCTGAAACTCGCTTTGTTTGCTTTCGGACTCGAAATGACTGCCGTTTCATCGATGAAAGAGATTCAGGCTGTCATTGTTTCCGCTGTTCAAATTTGATGATGGTCAATCATTAAGATCGATCTCGGTCTGCCGATCGATCACCCGGCTCTTCGGAATCAACCGCTTGCCGGTTTACTTCGCCGGGCGACATCCGATTCGAATGTTGAAGCCACAAAACGAACAGCACGATCCCGGCGGGAAGCAGTACGAACGGAACGAGAATGAACGACAAGATCACGAGTTCGGCGATGCCCGGCATGCCTGGAGCCATGATCTCACCTCAAATTGTCCTGACGTCGCACGAAAGAACTTCTCGTTTCCCAATCCGCTGCGTCAGGCATCACTTCGCGACTCGGAGTGGGCCGATTCCTCCGACTTCGTCGGCTCCTCCGACACATCGTTGATGCCCTTTTTAAATTCCGTGATGCTCGTTCCGAGCGACCGCATCACGCTCGGGAGCCTCTTCCCGAACAGGACCAAAACGATCACCGCGATGATCAGCAGCTCCGGCAATCCCGGTGCTCCGGTGAATAGTGCGAATAATGGACTCATAGTTTTTCTCCGAAGTGCCGCAAGGAAAGCAGGCGGTCCGCCCGATTCATTATTCGCGCAGCTCTACGCGAGGGGAATCGAGCGGGTCCAAAGAGATGCCGGTAGGCAGTGGGGCGGGCGTTGCCGGAGTCGTCCTCGAAAAGGACGCTCCGCAGCTCGTCAGCCGAACCGGGGTTGAGAGGTCAACGTCCCGGCGACTTCGATAAGTATGAACGAACGCAGATGTTTGTCAATTCTTAACTGCCGCCGTCGGCAGAAGTTCCGCAGGCTCGGTTCAGCAATAGCAGTATTTCCGACCACTGCACCAGTTGGCAGTACGCCGTCAGGTTGGAATCGTCACTGCGCCGGGCTCGGCTGCATAAGTCGACGAACGCGAACGCATCCCATTCGCCCGCATGAGCGACAGACTGAGTAAAATCGGTGCCGCAGTGTTCATCGATCTCCATCGCCGATCGGGCAAGAGCCGGGAAGATCGGATGATCACCGACGCGTCGAAACCAGTATTTCGCGTTCGAGTCGTCCGGCTCCCGCCGATGCATGATACCGTGCCAGTAATCGCCGTCGGGGCCGCCGACGTCTTGGGCAATCGAGTGGCTCGCTTCCAACTCGCCATGAACCAAAAGTAGCCCGGCTTTCACAAGTGAATGATCGAATTTGCCAGCGAAGGCCGAGTCGCCGAGGCTGCCTAAGCCGTTGAGCGCTGTCTCCCGGGGATGGTCACAGGCGGGTCCGAGCGACGGCAGCGTTACGTATGAGGCAGCGCTCTCGGCATCCATCGCGGTGATGAATCGCAAGGCGTCAACTTCGGGGTCGGTTCCGATCAACAGTGATCCGAGCGGCTCCGCGGAGTTCACCTCGGTTTTAACGAAATGGCGAAGTCCCTCACGCCAAATGCCGATCGCTTGCGGTCGCCATTGGGGCCATAGCAGACATGCAACTCGAATGGGCAGAGACTGCAGCAACGCCGCCTGACTCGTCGTCGGAGCGACTCCGACCGCCACGAAACCTTCTGATTGAAGAATCGCTTCAGATAAAACTTCGCGAATTCCGTGCGTGGTGCTCTCGGCGACAAATACGACCTCGCAACCCGAACGAGTGGCGATGCCCTTCCATTCTTCGATTGAGATCGCAGCCAATCGGTCGGCGGCAAGACTCGCCGTATTTTCGCGATTCGCGCACTTCTCGGCGAGTCCGGTAGTGACCCAGACGGTGCCCACGCGACCTGAAAGTAGATCATCCAACATGCGTTAACTCCCATGCTTAACTCCTCTGGGTCGACCGGCGGACCGATGCACCACGGCGTTGTTCCCATCGTGGCTCGGGCGATGAGCCGCCCACCGATTCCCCACGCCGGTCACCATCAAAACCTCACGAAAGTAGACCGCAAACCATTAAGCCGTTAGGCTTTAGCGATTCAGCGGTGCGGACGGCATCGCTCTTCGGTCTGAGGTCCCCCGCATGGAATCCATCCTCCCCGAATATCGGCTCGACCCGGCGACTTGGTGCTACCTCTCGCTGCCGTTGGTTATTGCTGTTTTTTTCCGCTTCCGTCGCGTCTGGTCGCTGCGCAATTTTGACCTGCTTCTGCTATTGAGCGTGACGCCGGGATTGCTGTTTGTCGAGTCTCACCCGACGTTGGCGTACACGTGGCTGTTCGGGATTTCAGCCGTCGTGCTGGGGCGATTGCTCTGCGATGGGTTGCTGAATCGTCGCCCCCGCTTGCCACAAAATTTGAATCCTCCGGGTCTGCTGTTTCTAGCGATCGTGGCCACCGGTTTGATCGCGGTCGAAATTGCGACCGAAGACCGATTGCCGACCGACACCATCGCGACGTTGGGTCGTGCCCAAGACTTGGTGGAGCGTCGAGCGCGGCCCGATGAAACGGGAGAGAGCGAGTCGGTCGGACCGGCGGGGGCCGTCTTGGCGACGCCCGCGGTCGGGCTTTCGCGGGTTGTGATGCCCCCGGGGGCGGCGGAGCGAAACGTCGACTTTGCCGTGACGATTTCGGCACGGATCGCCGCGATCCTGTCTCAACTGGCGGTACTCGTCGGGTTGGTATTCGCCACACGGATGCTGACCGGCGATTCCTCCATTGGAATCGCGGCCGGGGCGCTCTATGTACTCCTGCCCTGCACCGCGCTTCAAGCCGTCGAAGTCAATCGTGTGCTGCCCGCCGGCTTGTTGATCTGGGCCGTCGCCCTTCGTGATCGCCCGGTCGCAGCCGGTCTGCTGCTGGGCCTCGCCTGCGGCATGATCTTTTGCCCAATCTTCCTGCTGCCGCTGTGGCTGCGGTATTACGGCAGGAAGGAGATGCTGAAATTCTCCGCCGCGCTGGTATTCACCGCCGCATTGCTGGCCGCATCTTTGGCGCTGACCGCTGTCGATGCCGACTCCTTTGTCAGACAGGTCATCGGCTCGATCGACTGGAAGATTCTGAGGTTTGAAGGGGTTGATGCCGGAGGGTTCTGGAGCAATCGGCCGCAGGTCTACCGGATTCCTGTCTTTACGGTCTTCGTCATTCTGTTGATCGGCGTGACGGTCAAAATGAGGCGGGGTGCGACCGAAACGCTCTTAGCCGGCTCGGCTGCCATCATGCTTGCGATTCAGTTCTGGTACCCGCGCGGCGGCGGGATTTATGTTCTCTGGTACTTGCCACTGTGGATTCTCGTCGTCTTCCGTCCGTCCCGCGAATCGCGTCAGCGGTCGAAGTCACCACCCCGAGCCTCGCCGGCGCACATGACCGAGGACTCTTCGGCAGGATGGAACAATGTCTATCCGAGCGAACGAAGTGACGCTCGACAGCCAAGGCGCAAGCCGGAGTCTCAACCGTTGCCGTCAAAGACATGACGGGCCATGAGCGACCAAACAGCCCCGCCCGCGACGTTTCGCGGACCGCTACAGATTCGCCGGATGGGCCCCGACATCGATGATGCTGCACGCTTGGATGACCGGCAGATCGAGTTCTTTCGCTTTCGCGAGAACCTCACTGCTTTCACAACCGGGGTTCAGAAAAATTTCGGTCGGACGCTTCCGCCCGATTGCTTCCAATTCGCCGATCAGTACCGCAGGCGGCAGGTACACGGTCACCCGGTCGATCGATTCGATCGGAAGGTCATCCAACGATTTGTAGGCCGTGTGCCCTTCGATCTCGTCGGCTTTGGGATTGATCGGATAGACGGCGTAGCCATTTGAGGCATGAGCCCGCACCGACTTATTGCCAAATTTCGATCGATCTCGGCTGGCTCCGAGCACGGCTACGGTCTTTTGCTCGCTCATATTGCTCTCTTGCTATGATCCGAGATGACGCCGAATATTTTATTCGCCGACATGAGAGACCGGGACTTCGATCGTCGTGACGATTCTGAAATCGTTGGTGATGAATTACGATGGATCGCGTCCATCGTAGTCCGTTGCCCGACGACATCCAGCGGGTCAGCCGAAAGCGGTCGGCATTGTTGACGACACGAGCGCTAATTTCCCGTAAATGGGGCGGGTTCTGGAAGCGGGGCGGACGAATTCGTAGGCATTTTGAGTCTGATTGCTGCGACAGGTCGCAGGAAAGTGCTCCAGCCGCCTGCTTGCGTTGCTCGTTGGGGCCATTGGCATAAACTGCCGTTGTCCCCGCCTCATTTTTTTACAGTTTCGCTTCCGACCGACGCCCATGGCCCTTTTTGACGCCCCGAACGAAACCTGTCGCGGCGGCTGTCTCACTATCGGAAACTTTGACGGCGTGCATCTCGGTCACCGCCGGATGATCGCCCGTTTGCGACGTGAGGCCGATCGGCTGGGCGGCCCGGCAGTGGTGGCGACGTTCGATCCGCACCCGGCCGAACTGCTGCGTCCCGAGTTGGCCCCCGCGCAACTCACCACGATTTTGCAACGATCCGAACTGCTGCACGCCGCCGGCGCCGATCAGGTGGTCGTGCTCGAAACAAATCACGCTCTCTTGAATTCATCGCCGCGGGATTTTTTTGACCGGGTCATTGTTCGCGAGTTTGCCGCGCGGGGACTGGTGGAAGGCCCTAATTTCCATTTCGGTAAGGATCGCGAAGGCGATACCGCGTTGCTGGCCGAATTTTGTCGAGAACACGGGATCGAATTGCACGTCCTCGAACCGCAGTCGATCGCCGACGAAATGATTTCATCGTCTCGCGTGCGAAAAGCGCTCGGTGAGGGCGATGTCGAACAAGCAGCGGAGTTGCTCGGCCGGCCGTATCAGATTTCCGGACGCGTCTCCCATGGAGCGGGCCGCGGGGCGGGACTCGGTTTTCCGACCGCAAATCTGTCAGAGATTGAGACGTTGATCCCCGCCGAAGGCGTTTACGGGGGACGCGTTCAACTCAATGAAACGTCGTATGCCGCCGCGATTCACATTGGCAAGAATGCGACATTCGACGCCGATGAGTCGACGGTCGAAGTCCATTTACTCGATTTCAGCGGCTCCCTCTACGACATGATTTTGAACATCGACTTTCTCACGTATGTGCGAACGAGTCGAAAGTTCGATTCAGCCGAAGAATTGCAGCATCAAATGGTGGCGGACTGCGAGCAAATTCGCGCAAGTTCGGCGACGTGAAGCACTCTTGGATTTCTTCCGATGCCCGAGCCGTCCGACGTAATTCGAGTGATCGGCGCTCGGACCCGGAATCTGCAGGACATTGATTGCGTTATCCCGATCGGCGGCATCACCACGATTTGCGGTGTGAGCGGAGCGGGCAAGACGAGCCTCGCAATTCATACGTTGCATGCGGAAGCGACGGCGCGATACGCCGCCGGAATCGCTCAAGGAATGGCGGTTCAGCGCGGCACCGTCGAGCGTCCCGACGTCGACTCGATCGCTCCGATCTGCCCATCGGTAGCTGTGAAAGCAGACCTGACGTTTTCGACCGGGGACAAGACGCTCGCGGAACTGGCTCGGATCGACGAATTGCTGCGAGAACTATTCGCACGTCTGGGGACCGTGATCGACCCCGCGACCGGGCAACCGCTTGTCCGCTCGACCCCGGAGACTGTCGCCGACGCGGTGACGCATGCCAACGACGGTCGACGGGTGATCATTGCGTTTCCGCTTCACGTCATCGCTGAAAACTCCCGAGACTTGAAGTTGATGCCGGTGCTGCTGCGTCGCGGAGGGTTTCGCCGGGTCATCATTGCCGGGCGGACGATGTCGATTGACGAGGTCAATTGGGGTGACACGGCCGATTTCGACGGAGCCTTGGTCGTTGTCGACCGGCTCAAGTCGGATTCGAAAATCTGGCAACGGGCTGCCGACTCGGCCGGCCTCGCGCTGTCCGCCGGGGCGGGTGTCTGCATCGCTCTAACGGAGACGGACGAAGGTTCTCCTTTGGCCGATGAGGCTCTGACAAACTTCAATGGCCGCAAGTGGGCCCAGCGAGTCTTCACCGAAGAACTGATCAGCCCGGTCAGTGGCGTGCGCTATGAGGAGCCTGAAGAGTCGTTGTTTCGGTCCGATTCCCCGCTCGGTGCCTGCCCGTTTTGCGGCGGAAGAGGCCAAGTGTCAGAAATTGATTGGGGTCGACTTGTCCCCGACGAAACAATCAGCCTGCGCGACGACGCGATCGTCGAATTGAAGACGAACCGTCGCAGCGATCTCCGCAGGAGCCTTTTCAAATATGCCGAGCAGATCGGAGTCGACCTTGACCGTCCCTTCCGCGAAGTGGCCGTCAAGGATCGTAACAAACTGCTCGAGGGTGATCGTCGCTTCGACGGTTTAGCTGAAGCCTTGCGATCACGCGGAGCAGCCCGGCGTCGTGGGACAGCACCGATTTATCCGAAGAGATTGAGCAAATCGATTCCCTGCCCGGAATGCCATGGAACGCGCCTCGGGCCGGCAGCACGGGCCGTGCGACTTCAAGATATGAGTTTCCCTGAACTCACGGCGAAGTGCGCGAAAGAATTAAATGATTGGTTGAGCTCAGTGCATTCTGAGCATCGAGACGCGATGGCTCAATTTGAACAGCTATCCGACAGGACGAACCTCTTAAAAGAGTTGAGGCTCGAAGCAATCCCATTAAATCGAAGCGTGCGAGACCTGTCGACCGGGGAGGTGCGGCGTGCTCAGTTCGCTACGATTTCCGCAGCAGATCAAAGCAATTTGCTGTACGTCATTGACGAACCGACGCGAGGGCTTGGATGCGACGATGTCCAACGCATCGTTCAGTGTCTGCGGAGATTGACGGGTCAGGGCAATACGGTCGTGTTGGCGGCTAATGACCCGATGGTGCAATCGGAAAGCGATCACGTCATCGAATTAGGGCCCGCGGCCGGCCGTGATGGGGGCCGGGTCATTAGTGAAGGGCCGCCCGGTCCGAAGGGAGGGATTGAAAACACGATTGAGAATGTAATTCTTAAGAAGGCTGAATCGCGAAGTGCCGACGACAGCAAATATCTATCGATCAATGGCCATCAAGCCCGTGGCCGAGAATTTCCGTCGCTGAAGTTGCGGCTGAATGCGATCACAGCAATTTGCGGGCCGAGCGGGTCGGGCAAGTCGACTCTCTTGCAAGCGGTGATTCATCCGGCCGTTGAGGCGAGGTTGAGCAATGATCGATCCGGAGAAAACGGTCGGGATATTGCCAGTGTCGAGCAAAGCTCCGGCCCATCGGTTGATGAAATACGACTCTTAACGACGGAGAACATCCGGTACGTCCGCCGTCAGGTCGTCGTGACCGCAATTAAGGCGTTCGATGAAATTCGTCGTCTCTTCGCCGAGAGCCAGGAAGCAAAAGTCCGTGGCTTTACGCCTTCGACCTTCAGCTTTTTCAATAGCGAAGGTGGCCGCTGCGAGTCGTGTCGCGGAACCGGCGTCATGAAAGTTGACATGCTATTCATGCCCGACGTGAGTGCGAGTTGCCAGGATTGTGGCGGAAGTCGATATCGCACCGACGTCCTCGATATTCGATACCAAGCGAAGTCGATTGCCGATATCTTAGAAATGACCGTTGCCGAAGCGTTCGTAGTTCTGCGTAACCACCCGGGCATCTTAAAGAAGCTCAATCCGCTTAGAGAAGTTGGCCTCGACTATTTGACGCTCGGTCGATCAATCGAGACTCTTTCCACGGGCGAGCGGGGCCGTCTTAATCTGGCGGAGATGCTCGGGGGAGCCAAGGGGCGTCACGCGCTGCTGTTGTTGGATGACCCGACCGGCGATCTTCACCCGGCCGATTCGCGGCGCGTCGTCGAGGCCGTCGAACGCCTTTGCACGGTCGGCCACACTGCGGTGGTGGCCACCCACGATCCGATCATGATCGCTGCCGCCTCGCAAGTGATATCGCTCACGGGCTGAGCTTTTGCTCGGCTTTGGAGCCGACTCGCTCGAGCGTCGTCATCTTCTCATCGATATTTTTTAGGTCTCTCGACGTCTCCATGGTCAGCGCGGTGATCTGCCCGAGTTGCTGATTGGTGGTCGCGATGCCGGCGTTCAGGTTTCCCAGTTGGGCGGTCAGGCGGTCGAGCTTGCGATTCGTCTCAGTCGTGTTGGTTGCCAAATGCCCTAAAGTTCGCATTGCGCTGCACCCTGTGGAGGCGCAGCAAAGTGCGAGTAGGAGCGGCAGGGCAAACGTGTTCTTCATCGATTTGCTTTCGGCTCGACGGAGAAGTCATTCAACGAGCGAAACGCGACTTGAAGGAGACTGCGAAAATATTAAGAAGATATCCGATTTTACACAATCCTGATAAAGCTATTAAATAGTAATGGTCACACATTTAGTGGGCCGTTTAAAGGTGGCCTATAAAAGGGTGGAGGCCGGTCCGATTGGCTTTCGCCTACCGAACCGGCCTCCGGTCCCTCTCTCCCCAACAACGCATTTATATCGTGGTCACGCGGTCGATGTGCCCGGCCTTAATTCACTTTTAAGAGTGCGAAGGCGGCAATGCAGGAGAGTGCGGACACAATCCAGCAACGCGTGACAATCTTTGTTTCGTGGTCGCCTCGGAACAGGAAGTGGTTGTGCAACGGGGCGCACAGCAGTGGTTTGACTCCGAGCATGCGGGCCGATCCCATCTGCGCGATGACGCTGACGGTTTCAGCGACGAAGACCGACGAACAGACGACGAATAAAACTTCTTGGCGGCACACGATCGCCGAAAAGGCGAGCAGTCCGCCCACGGGTAATGCACCGGTATCGCCCATAAAAACTTGCGCGGGATGAGCATTAAACCATAGAAAACCGAGCATGGCTCCGATGAGGGCGCCGAGCAGCACGGCTGTCTCACCTGAACCGGGAACGGACGGGATGCTGAGGTAAGTAGCGATACCGGAGTGACCGGCCGCATAGGTGAGGGCCGCCATTGTCGCCCCGACGAAAATTGTGCAGCCGGCGGCGAGACCATCAAGACCGTCCGTCAAGTTGACTCCGTTACTGCCGCCGAGCATCGCCAGAATCGCCCACGGAATAAAGAATATTCCGAGCGGAATCACCCACCGTCCGACCGGCAGGATCAGCTCCGCGCCCCCGGTTGAGTTGCCGAGTTGATGGGCAATGCCCGCTGCGACGATGGCCGCGACGACGGCTTGAGCGCCGAATTTTTGTCGAGCTGTCAAGCCGCGTTGTTGTGTTCTTAATTTAATCCAGTCGTCGACTCCGCCGACAATGGTCAGCCCAACGCAGAGAATAAGTCCGTATTGGACAAACGAATTTGATAGATCGCCCCACAGCAGACCGGCAAGCACGACCGCACCGATGATGAATAGTCCGCCCATCGTGGGCGTCGCTTCTTTCCCCTTTTGCATCTCGTCGAGCCGAGCGGACGCGCTTTTCACCTTTTCGGTGAATCGGGCTTTCAACCAGCGGATGGCGAATGGTCCGAGAATGATCGCGAGCAGAAATGACGTAATGGTCGCCATCGCGATGCGAGCCGTTAAGAAGACCCGCGAATCGCCTGCAGAGAGGAACTGCAGCCGTTCGGACAGCGATGGAAAGATGTCGGTCAACCAAAGGATCATTGATTTGGCGTGTGCGCTTCTTACAGAATGGGTTTACTTGCGATCAGACGCTTGACTGAATGGTCTGTCGTTAATTCTGAGGAGGGCAGTTTTCGGCAGTCGACCTTCTTTATCGAAGGCATTGTGTCATCATGCTCGCAGCGGAAGTCTCGGCTATCGAGTCGATTCCGCCGCGGCATTAAGACACCGTTGTATCCGGGCGCCGGGGACCCGCTCCCCGACGCCCAGTGATGTGAAACGATTGTGAAGCAGCCCGTTGGAGTGATCGACCCAGTAATCACGTATTCCAAAGGCCATAGTGCTCTTAATGCGGCAAGCCGCATCAACACGTCGGATCCCCGCAAACCCTGACGTACACAACCGCGTCACACACAGGAGTCGCTTTCAATATGAGGTGATTCGTGGAAGGGATTAAGCCGCCGTCCGCGCGGGAGCGGAGTGCGGCGTATCGAGTGGGAGTGTGACCGCCGGATTGAAATCGTCGAGCCATTCGACGACACGTTCCATACGGGTCTCCCGCGAGCCTTTGATCCAAACGACGTCTCCGGGAGTTAATTCATCCCGAAGTACGTCAAATACTTCGCTGGCTGAATCGCAGACAAAGACCGGGCACTGGGCATCCATGCCCGCTTGACGCCATCCATGCGCAAAGTGCCCGGCGTATCGTCCGCAACCAATCAGCACGTCTAAACCTTGATCTTTCGCATATTGTCCGATCGACTCATGGCCGACGGTCGATGCTTCGCCGAGGTCGAGCATGTCGCCAATGACCAGAATTCGACGCCCGGCACATGGTCGGGCGATGAGTCCGTCGATCGCGCCTCGAACCGATGTCGGATTGGCATTGTAAGTGTCGTCAACGACGGTCCACGGTTTGCGTCGAATAGTCAGACCCCGTCCGGACAGGGGCGTAAAGGAGTCAAAACCGTGATTGATTTCTTCATCGGAGAGTCCGAACCGTTTCGCGACGCAGTAGGCGGTGGCGACATCACTTAACATGTGCGGCCCGGCGACTTTTATTCTGACTTCACTCCCCTCGATATTTGCGATTAGTCGTTCGCCATCGAACTTGACGAGTCGGGCGACCACGTCTGCGGATGGGTTCGACCCAATAGTAATGAGCTCAGCTTCGACATCGGCGGTGAGGCGATCAAACGCCGGCGCCGTCGAGGGAACGAATGCGACGCCGTGCTTAGGAAGACTCCGAAGCAGGTCACCTTTTTCTTCGGCGACACCGGTTACGCTTTTTAGGCCGCGAATATGTGCTTCGCCGATGGATGTGACGACACCGATATCGGGACTGACGATCTCGGACAGCGTTGAAATTTCGCGCGGTGACGATGTCGCCATTTCGACGACGGCATGGCGATGCCGTTTCGAGATTGACAGCAACGTTCGGCTGACGCCGAGCAGATTGTTGAAGTTCTGAGGACTGCGCGTGCCGGATTGTTTGACCGATAATGCTGCGTGAATTAATTCGCGGGTGGTCGTCTTGCCGACCGAACCGGTCACCCCGATGACCACGGCATCGATCAACCGGCGGTACCAACCTGCGAAGTCGGCCAAGGCCGAACGTGAGTGCTGAACGATTAAGACCGGAACGGAGCAGAAACCGAATGACAAATCCTCGGCGACGATCGCCCGGGCACCGTTGGCGATGGCTTCATGCACGAAGTCGTGGCCGTCGAATCGCTCGCCGCGGATCGCCCAGAAGATTTCACCGATCCGGACTTCTTTTGAATCGAGGGCGACTCCGGAAAACTCAATCGACGCGGCTGAACCCGGGACGAGTACGCCCCCGGTTGCCTGTGCCACGTCTTGAAGAGTTACCGGTTCCATCGATTCAGTTCTTAATTCGGGAAAATGTATTTGTATAAGGTGACTTATTAATGCTTAGGCACAGGCGGTGATTGGGGTCGCTGGGTGTCGGGCCGACAGGTAACGGCGGACAAAGGCCGCATCGTTGTGACTGATTTGCCGGGTGCCGATTTCCTGGTAGGTCTCGTGACCTTTCCCCGCGATGAGGACGCAGTCGCCGGGCACGGCGGCATCAAGTGCGAGGCGAATTGCATCGCAGCGGTCGGGTCGGACTTCAACCGTCGTGCTGGTGATGCCGGCCAAAATGTGTTCGATGATGGTCTGCGGATGCTCGTTCCGCGGGTTGTCGTTCGTGACGATGGCGAGGTCGGCATTTGAGGCCGCTTGACCGAGTAACGGTCGTTTGTCCGCGTCTCTTCCGCCACCGGCGCCAAAGACCACAATCAGTCGTCCCTGAGTGATCTGCTTCAGCTCATCGACGACCCGAGCGAGGGCGTCCGGAGTGTGAGCGTAGTCGACAAAAACATTGATTGGTTCGGCCACAATTCGCTCGAGCCTTCCGGGCGGCGACTTAATCTTTGACAGTCCCGCGGCAATTTGTTCCGGAGCGAGACCGAATTCCGCAGCGACCGCGGCGGCCAGTAGCATGTTCATCACGTTGTGACGACCGATTAATTCGGTCTGAATTTGTTCGGCGAAATCGGCCATCTGAAATGTAAACCGCACCCCTGTCTTATTCGAAGTAAGGTCGGTTGCTCTGAGATCAGCCGGACCGTCGAGCGAGCAGGTTATAGCGTCGATTCCGCAGTTGTGTTTCGCGAAAAGGTCGCGTGATCCGGGATCATCGTTATTAATGATCGCTCGACCTCCCTTGCGGACGAGGCCAAAGATTTTTCCCTTTGCGGCTGCATAAGCGTGGGGAGTGCCGTGATAGTCGAGGTGGTCGCGTGTGACTCCAGTCACGACTGCTAAGTCCAACTGCAAGCCGGCTACTCGATATTGATCGAGAGCCTGGCTCGAGAGTTCCACCGCGGCCATCGTTGTTCGGTTCGACGTCATCCGGCTGAGCGAGTTCCAGAATTTGGGAGGCTCATCGGTGGTCAGCGTCGACGTTTCGGTGCAAACGCCGTCGTAGTTTTCGACGGTGCCGAGTTGTCCGCAGCGTTGCCCGCACGATTCCAGTAGCTTCCGGATCATGGAGCAGACGCTCGTCTTTCCATCGGTGCCGGTCACACCGGCGACCCTCAGGCGTTGGTCAGGACGACCGGCTAACGCACGGCAGACTTCGGAATACGCGATGCGGGAATTGGAGACGACACATTGAGGAACGGCGGTCGATGTGATCGGTCGATCTGTCAGGACACCGCAGGCACCGTTGGAAATGGCTTCGTCAAGATAATCGATTCCGTCGACCGTTCGTCCGCGGAGTGCGGCGAAGACACTGCCGGGGCGACAGTCCGTTGAGCGATCGGTGATGTGCGAGACGCCGATGTCGGCCGAACCGATGAAACTCGCTGCCGGAAGCAGCCGCCGCAGACTCACCGCACCCGCCGAGGAGGCGATCATCGTGCCGAAATGGGACTGGGGCGGAGAGTGCATGGATCGGGGGCGCAGACCGCGATCGGTAAGAATCGCGTTCGTCGGCGGGGTTCAGAATGTTGCGGGATTTTAGTGGCGAAGAACTTCGCCGAAGGTATGTCTGGGGGTCGCTTGTGCGGTGACTCGTTTCACCGTGTCAGCGACTTGAGAGAGATTCTGTTGAAATCCGAAAAATGGTCAAGCCGCCTCCGCAGGAAATTCAAGGTCGCTGCAAGACTTACAAGAATCGGCCTCGATCAGCCGGGGCTCTCGTCGGAAAACAAGGAGAGGTTCTCATGAGCAAGCCGCAAGAAAGCAGTGTGCGGCGTTGCCGAAACCAAGTCGCGGTGAATAATCGACCGTTGAAAACCCTTGAGGAGTGAAAATGTCGGAGCATCAGGTTCAACGCTCGGCGACCGATTTTGACGCCGTGCTTGTCGTTTCTTTCGGCGGGCCGGAGAAACGAGAGGACGTGCTGCCGTTTCTCGAAAACGTATTGCGCGGTCGAAACGTCCCACGTGAGCGAATGCTCGAAGTCGCCGAGCACTACTATCATTTCGACGGCGTCAGTCCGATCAACGAGCAATGCCGGGAGTTGATCGAGGCATTGAAGTCCGAGTTCGATTCGTCAGGCGTGACGCTTCCGATCTATTGGGGCAATCGCAATTGGAATCCATTCCTGACCGACACGATCGAACAGATGAAGGCTGACGGCGTTCGCAACGCGTTGGCTCTCGTCCTGTCTTCCTACAGTTCGTATTCCGGCTGTCGGCAGTATCGAGAGAATGTTTACGCCGCGTGCGATCAGATCGATGGCGATGCGCCGAAGTTCGGCAAAATACGGGTGTGGTACAATCATCCTTTGTGGGTGCAGGCGAACGCCGATCGCGTTTCAGCCGCGCTTGATGAGTTCGAAGCGGAAGCGAGAGAGTCGGCACATCTGGCTTTCACGGCTCACAGTATTCCCGCATCGATGGCGCAGACGTCCGCCTACGAGCAACAACTCCGCGAGTCTTGTCGCCTTGTCGCCGAGGCGGTCGGCGTACCGGAGTCGCGTTGGGAGCTCGTGTTTCAAAGTCGCAGTGGCCGGCCGCAGGATCCGTGGCTGGAACCCGATATTTGTGACCATCTGCGGTCACTACGGGAAAAAGAGGTCGCGTATGTTGTCATTTCGCCGATCGGGTTCGTCTCCGACCACATGGAAGTGCTGTACGACCTTGATGATGAGGCCCGCGGCGTCGCCGATGAGATTGGCCTCACGATGGTGCGGGCGAAAACCGTTGGGACGCACCCCGACTTCGTGAAGATGCTGCGTGAACTCGTTCAGGAGCGGCTTGACCGCGATCAACCACAGCGGGCCTGCGGTCAATTCGGGCCGAACCACGACGTCTGCCCCGTCGACTGCTGCGCCCCTCCGCCGCGCCGGCGTCCTGTCCCAGCGGGCGGGAACTGATTCGGCTTGCAGTAGCTCTCTCACGCGAACTCGCATTCTTGCGCGTCTCGAGAACGACCGTGGCGTTGCGCAATGAAGAACTGCGTACCAAAGATGTCCCGCAATAAGGCGGTCTGCGGCGCGTATCTTGCTTAACCGGAACGAATCGGCGTTGCCGCACCGGACATTTCCCGATTCGTTGATCTTTTCGGTTTCCGCGTCGAAAATGCCGACCATGATGTGACGCATCTTGCACGGGAGATTGGCGAATCTGCTCACGGGTTCGCCATCGAATGAGGCGAACGGAGATTTCTCAAAAATATTGCAAGCCGCACGGTGTGAACGGTTTAGGTACATCTACTACCCATCAACAAGACTGTATGTGAGAATATCTTTTATTTTCTGCGCGATCCTTTACACTGAGCGTTCGGATAGCCTTGTACCCTTGGACGAAGGAGTCGTCGATGTCGGTCGATCGTGCAAAACGAAGCAGCAAAGGAAAGCCGAAGCCCGTGGAAGCTCCGGTGACAGAACCCAATTCGCAATCGACGGAGACTTTGATGGAGACACTCGCAGGAAGGCACTTGGTGGAAAAAGACGTGCAGACGACGCTGGAGAGCCACCCGGCTTACCGGTTCTCGGACTTGGTCGTGCATCGAATCAGCGACGGGGTCTGCCTGACCGGTGTCGTGGACGTGAACGATGACGCGCCGGACGTCGAAGCGGTCGCTCAGCAGATTTCCGGCGTCGAACGTGTGCTCAATCAGTTGGTCACATGCGGCAAGGGCCGTGTCCGCTGAGTGACGGCGAACAGAGCCGCTCTCAGGATCGGCTCAATGGATTGTCATTCGACGCGGTGAAAGCGTGACTTGATTGTCACGACGGATCGTCGAACAGAATCGCACGTTTCGAACATTCTAACTCTCATCGATTTTCGGGGGATTCTGACATTTTCCCCCGATCGCTCTGGCTCGCGAATTGACGGATCGCTAGCATCCGCTCGCAACGAAAATCGCCGACGACAAGACGTCAGTGGCGATCGTTCATTTTCGGAGCCAATCTCGAAACCTGTAGCGATTTGAGTCACCGAGTTGCATCTTTGCAGTCGTCAGGTATTCATGAGTCGCTTCAGAAGATAGCAATCGAATCTATCGTTCGAGAACGATCGTTCGGCAGGGAGGCCGCCGTGAGTTCAGCCGCAATTTCAACCGTCCACGAATCGCCCGCTCAAATTCGGTGGCTGATTCGGCGAGATATGCCGTCCGTCCTCGCGATTGAGGCGGAAAGCTTCGAGTTTCCTTGGACGGAAGAAGATTTTCTCTGCTGCCTTCGGCAGCGCAACTGCATCGGGATGGTCGCGGAAGTCGATGACGAGGTCGTCGGGTTCATGATCTACGAGTTGCAGAAGTCTCGCCTGCGAGTTCTCAACTTCGCCGTCGCGTCGATTTTCCGACGCAGCAAAATCGGTTCGGCGATGATCAATCGCCTTGTCGAGAAACTGTCTCAACAGCGCCGCCGCGAAATCATTCTCGAAGTCCGCGAGACAAATCTTTCAGCTCAACTGTTCTTTAAGCAGCTTGGTTTTCGAGCCTTCGGCGTGCTCCGCAATCGCTACGAAGAGACCGAAGAAGACGCCTACGCGATGCACTTCGTCATGCGGCCTGAGCAGGATATGCAGTCACCCTTTGCCCCGGTGAACCGCATCTCAGAAGTCGATGCGGCCTGAGCCGTCGAACGCGACGCATTGATGACGTCCCGATTGTGGCTTCGACTTTCTTCGGTCGGGTCCGGCTCTTGCTTGTAACGTCGGCTGCGGCGTTTAAGCTGTCGGCATGAAAATCGATTGGGAGCCGCTACGTCCGATTTTGGAGGAGGGTGAGAAGTTCATCCTCACCAGCCACGTGCGTCCCGATGCCGACGCCCTCGGATCGGAATTGGGGCTGGCGGCGATTTTGGAAGACGCCGGAAAGTCGGTGGCGATCGTCAATCCTTCGGCCGCTCCCGGGCACCTCGATTTCCTCGATGCCGACGGCGTCGTGCATAAGCTCGGAGAGACAATCGACGCCAATCGCGTCGAAGATGCCGACGTGCATATTGTGATCGATACGAGCGCGTGGACGCAGCTTGGCGATTTGGGAACGATCCTTCGCCGGACCTCCGCGAAGAAAGTCGTCATTGATCACCACGTCAGTAGCGACGATATCGGGGCGGTCGAATTTAAGGACGTCTCCGCGGAAGCGTCCGGCGTGCTGGTGGTCGAACTGGCTGACGCCCTCGGCTTTGAATTGCCGAAGCGTGCGGCCGTCCCACTTTTTGCCGCCATCGCGACCGATACCGGATGGTTTCGTTTTCCATCGACGAAGCCTTCGACGTACGAGACGATAGCCCGGCTGGTCGCCTTGGGGGCTCGGCCGGAATATGTCTATCGGATGTTATACGAGCGCAAATCGGTCGGCCGATTGCGATTGGCCGGTCGCGTACTCGGGCGGATCGAATTCGCGGCGGACGGACGTATTGCCTACACCTGGGTGACCCAGGCCGACTTCAAAGATCTCGGTGCTCAGCAGGCCGACACCGAAGACCTCGTCAATGAGTGCCTGACGCTCGACGGAACCGAGGCCGCGTTCATCGCGATCGAGCAGGAAAATGGCTCGATCAAAGTCAGCCTCCGCAGCCGCACCGGCCTCAACGTGGCCGCAGTCGCCGAAAAGTTCGGCGGAGGCGGCCACCGCCAAGCGGCAGGCACCGTCCTCCCCGGACCGGTCGACGCCGCGGTGAAGAAAGCCCTCGCGGCGCTGCTTGAGGCTGTCGATCAGAAGGCATAGTTCTGCCGCCGTGTGAGTCGCGTTTGGTGAGGCAACTGGACAATAGGCAGCTCGGAACCCGCCTTATTTTCCACGCCCGGTCTGCTCCTGCAATTCGTTAATCCGCTCCGATGCTTCGGCCTTCGTCGGAGCGGGGTCGAATTCGACACCGGCCTCTTCGGACAACGTCTTCAGGTACGACGCCTGAGCGCCGGTCATCTCTTCGTCGCCGGTCGTCCAATTCTCCGGGACTTTGACCCGGTTGTCAGGTCCGTCCGGCTGCGTTTGCTTGGGGTCGGACTTTGTCTGCTTGCTCATGGCCGCCGTCTCCGATCGTTGAAATGCGAATTACTGTACGCATTTGTATGTCGATCGGCGGGGCCGGCAAGACCGGGGGATTCCTGAAGAACGCGTCGGGGAGCCGAGTCAGCTCAAAATCTTTTTTAACAGCATCTCCCGGACCGTCTTGGGGTCGGCCCCTTTGACCTGCTTCATCACTTGGCCGATGAGTGGGCCGACGGCTTGCTGCTTGCCGCCTTCGACGTCGGAGATCGTCTTTGCGTTCTTCGGCTCGGCGAGCACGTTGTCGATCGCCGCATCGAGGGCGCCGGTATCCTCGACCACTTCGAGACCCTTCTCGGCAATGATTTCGTCGGCTTTCGCCTTCGTGACTTTCTCGCGCGGCAACTCCAGCAGGTCGCCGTAGAGATCGCGAGCGCTCTTGGTGGTGAGCTTGCCATCGACAATCAGTTTGAGGATGTCGCCCAGCACTTCGGCGGGGATCGGGAACTCGTCGATCGTGAGCTTGCGGTCATTCAGATCGCGCTGCACATCCTGGGTACACCAGTTGGCAGCCCGTTTGGCATCGCCGCAGGTCTCTTCGACGGTTTCAAAGTAACGGGCGAACTCGACCCCCTGCCCGATGATGACTCGCGCGTCGTAGTCGGAAAGCTCGAGCGCCTCGACATAGCGGGCCCGCTTCGCAGCCGGGAACTCGCCGAGAGTCGCGCGGATCGACTCTACGAACTCGTCGCTCGCGGTGACCGGGGCGAGGTCGGGGTCGGGGAAATAGCGGTAGTCGGCCGCTTCTTCCTTTTCGCGCATCTTATAGGTGACGCCGCGGTCGAGGTCGAAGCCGCGAGTCGCTTTGGGCACCTCCCCGAGTTTCTTACCGGTCTCTTGAAACTCTTCGAACTGCCGCTCCGCTTCGTACTCGCACGCCTTCTCGACGCCGGCGAAGCTGTTCATATTCTTTACTTCAACGATCGGCGTGGCGACTTTGTGGCCGTCATCCGTGTGGACATGCAGGTTGACGTTCACATCGCAGCGGAGCGAGCCTTCCTGCATGTTGCAGTCGGAGACGCCGAGGTAGGTCATTAAGAGCTTTAATTCTTCCAGATACGCTTTCGCTTCGGCGGCGCTGCGGAGGTCGGGCTGTGAGACGATCTCGACGAGCGGCGTGCCCGCACGGTTCAGGTCGACTTTGCTGTCGCCGCCCCCTTCGTGCAGGTTCTTACCGGCGTCTTCTTCGAGGTGGGCCCGGATGATGCCGATCTTGCGATGCGCACCGGTCTCGGCATCGGTAATTTCCAGATAGCCGTCGGCACAAAGCGGCAGATCGTACTGGCTGATCTGATAAGCCTTCGGCAGGTCGGGGTAGTAGTACTGCTTGCGATCCCACTTGGTGAATTTCGCAATGTTGCAGTTGAGCGCCAGCCCGACCTTCACCGCGAGCTCATACGCTTTACGGTTCATCACCGGCAGCGTTCCCGGCAATCCGAGCGTCACCGGGTCGGTCTGCGTATTGGGCTGATCAGGATTGAAGCGATTGATGCAGCCGCTGAAGAGCTTGGTCTTCGTCTGCAATTGCACGTGGACTTCAAGTCCGATGACGGTTGTGTAGTTCATCGAGAGGGCTTTCAGCTATCAGCCGTCAGCTATCAGCCGTTGCCATCGCTTGAAAAGCTGATAGCCGAAAGCTGATAGCTGAAAGCTACGCGAGCGCAGCTCGCTGTTTATGCCAGTCGGTGCGTTGTTCGAACATGCGGGCAGCGCGGAAGAGGGTTTCCTCGCCGAAGGTCGGGCCGAGTAATTGCAGGCCGATCGGAAGTCCGCTTTCGCTCTGACCCGCAGGAATCGAAATGCCGGGAATGCCGGCGAGATTCGCACTGATCGTGTAGATGTCCGAGAGGTACATCGCGAGCGGGTCATCGGCCAACTCGCCGATCTTGAATGCGGGCGACGGCGTGACCGGCGAGAGGATTACGTCGACTTTGGAGAACGCATCGTCGAAGTCACGGCGGATCAACCGGCGGACCTTCAAGGCTTTGTTGTAATACTGATCGCTGTACCCGGCGCTCAGGGCGTAAGTCCCGAGCATGATGCGGCGTTTCACTTCGGCCCCGAACGACTCACCACGGCTGCGGGCGTAAAGGTCGATCATGTCGTCGAACTTCTCGGCCCGGTAGCCGTAGTGAATACCGTCATAGCGGGCGAGGTTACTGGAGGCCTCCGACGGCGCAATGATGTAGTAGGTCGCGACGGAGTACTTCGAATGGGGCAACTCAACGTCGACGACCTCGGCCCCCTGCTCGATATAAGTGTCGACCGCCGCCTGCACCGCCCGGTCGACTTCGGGGCTGAGGCCTTCGCCGTAGTGCTCCCGGCAGATACCGATGCGGAGTCCGTCGATCGGTTGGTCGATCGTCGAGAGATAATCGGGGACCGGCTCGGGCAGCGAAGTCGAATCGAGCGGATCATGCCCCGCGATCGCCTGCAGTAACCGGGCCGATCCGGAGACGTCGTGAGACATCGGCCCCACTTGATCGAGCGAACTGGCAAAGGCGACGAGACCGTATCGTGAGACGCGGCCATACGTGGGCTTCAAGCCGACAATACCGCAAAAGCCGGCCGGTTGGCGGATCGAGCCACCGGTGTCGGTGCCGAGGGCGAGCGGGGCCATCGAAGCCGCGACCGCGGCAGCGCTTCCGCCACTGGAGCCGCCGGGGGTGCTGTCGAGGCTCCACGGATTCTTCGTTTTCTGGAAGCCCGAATTCTCGGTCGACGAGCCCATCGCAAACTCGTCCATGTTTGTGCGGCCAATCAATACGGCGTCGGCCGCCTTCAACCTGTTGACGACGTGCGACGAATAAGGCGGCCGGAAGTTCTCCAGCATCCGGCTCGCACAGGTGCAGGCCTTCGTCTCATCGCAGAGGACATCCTTGACCGCAATTGGTACGCCGGCGAGCGGGCCGAGGGCTTCTCCGGCTGACCGCTTGTTGTCGACCTCCCCGGCTTGTTTGAGGGCGTCTTCGCGATCGACGTGCAGGAAGGCTTCCACCTGCGAGTCGACTGCGTCAATGCGGTCGAGAAACGCGGTCGTGACTTCGGTCGATGAGAGGCCGCCGTCCGCGATGAGTCGGGCGAGTTCGTCAGCCGATTTTGCGATGATCTGGTCTGCCTGAGCCATAAATCTCGTATCCTGATCTGATCCGATTCCGCCAGTTGGGGCCGAGTCCGCTTATTCGGCGTCGATAATTTGCGGCACCAGAAAGAACTTGCCGTCGGTCTTCGGAGCATTGGCGAGGGCCGCCTCGCGCGGAAGCATCTGCGTCGGTTCGTCCTCGCGGAGGACATTGCTGCGCTCAACCGCGTGGGCCATCGGTTCGACGCCCTCCGTGTCGACCTCTTCGAGCATCTCCACGTATTTGAGGATGTCGGTCATCTGCCCGGCGAATGTCTCCAACTCGGCATCTTCGAGTCGGAGTCGGGCCAGTGAGGCGACCTTTCTAACGTCTTCGCTGGTGAACTGCTCAGCCACGTCTGGCCCCAATGTCGTGTGTGAAAATGTCGTGCGTGAATCGGTCTCGTCGATCGAATCTGATCATTCCGATCAGACCGGCGGCGAGTATAGCGCACCCCGGTCGCTTTGCAATTCGTCCGGGCACTTCGAGGGGGCATACATTGGCCGAGCACCCGCTGTCGAGAGTGCTTCGAAACGGCTCAAGCCGCGTAATCGCCCCGACCGCCATAATCGGGGTTCTCCCCACGGGCACGGGTCGAGTCAAAATGATTCAACCTGTCGCCATCATTATGACACGTTTCGAATTGGCGCGCGAAGGATTGTAATCCTTCCGATTTCGGATTGGGGGATTCGACGAACTTACAAGGGGGAATCCGGTTGTGTGGCGCGCCAAATAAAAATGTAAATGCATTCATATAAGTGACTTGCAAAAAGTCAATGCGAAAAGCGACTTTCGGCACCGGCTCCGGCACACCGTTCGCAAATTGATTCTTCCGAACAACACAGTGACACGGACGTCAGACTTGCGGTCCTGACTACCGGGTCCATCACCCGGCCGCCAAACGCGGCCACATTCAGGAGGAGTAGGGCAATGTTAGTTTTGACTCGTAAGCAGGCTGAAACGATTCAAATTGGCGACAACGTCACGATCAAGGTGATCCGGACTGGGAAGGGTTCCGTTAAGATCGGCATCGATGCTCCCAGCGACATCCGCGTGCTGCGTGGCGAACTGGCCGTGCGGGACGAAGAGCCGACCGGGGAAGACGACGCTGAGAAGGCTGTCGTCACGCCCGATTTCGAAGACTCGGCGGCGATGCCGGCGACGGTCAGCTACTCAGGCTACTTCGTGCTGCCTCAGGCTGTCTGAGCAATCGAAGCGAATGCGGCGACTGTCGGATCAGGACGGATGCCGCCCACCAAAACGGATTTCCGACTCACTTATCCAAGAATCCAATTGACGGAGAGGATCACTCCCATGAATATTTCGACCCTTTTTCAAAACGCTTCGCAGTGGGCGATCTCAGTGCTCACTGCCACGGTTCTCGCGGCTCCGTTGGCCGCTGCCGACTTCGGCCCCGCGCCGTCGACGTTCGCGACCGACTCGGTTCGGTCGAACTTCGACTCGCGATATGAGCAAGACCTGCGGTTGGATCGACGCGACTATCGCAGCCGCGACAACGATCGAATCAGCAACGACCGAAGCAATAACGGAAGCTACGATCGCCAAATCGACTATCGGACGCGGAAGCCGGTCAACGATCAGCGTGATCGCACTCCGCTTCGGAACTACGACGAGTTGTTCCGGAATCGCCCGATCGATCGAAATCTCGATCGCAATCCGATCGACCTCGACTTCGGACGGGAACCGGCTGTTCCGACTCAACCGGCTGAACCGACCGGTGTCGATCTTGTCGACGCCAAGTTGAGCCAACGCTACGGCAACCCCGTCACGCTGCGGTTCATCCAGTCGACCAGCGGTCAGCAATTCGTGAATCTCTACATGGAGATTTCGCGGATGATCGATGCCCGGCACTACGAGCCGACCTCTTATCAGGATCGGGTGGCACAGGCTGTGACGAACTTGAAGCGAGCGGTTTCGAATCCGGAATTTCAACGGGCCTACAACCTCAATCCGAGCCGGGATCGTATCGCGGCCTTCGAACGGGGAGTAGACGAGTGCATCGCGAGCCGTTCGATCTCGAATGCCAACGATGCCATGAACGCCATGTACTGTGTCGCCAACGTGGCTTCCAGCACGCTGAACCTGGGCGGAACGGCCGTCGCCGCGGAGTTTGTCTACGGTGCGACTGAATCGCTCGACAAATACTCGGCCTTCCTGCCGGAAGACCCGTCGGGCCGACAGGGAGCCGTCCTCGATGTCCCCGGCAAGACCGCCGGTGTGATGGACACGCACGTTGTCGGAATCGGTGTCGAGATTAAGCCGCACGACAACGGGATTATCGTGGTGCGGGCTCTGCGTGGCGGTCCTGCCGAAGCTGGCGGGGTCGAGCGAGGTGACGTCATCACATCGATCAACGGGCAGAGCCTGAAGGGACGCAGCCTCGACTACGCGGTCGACCTCATCACCGGACCGATCGGCTCGCCGGTCATGCTCGGGATTGCGAAGGCCAACGGGGCGAGCAACTCGGTCACGTTGCGACGTGCTCAGGTGGAACTGCGAAGCGTGAGTGAAGCGAAAATGATCGACAGCCGGGCGGGTGTGGGCTACATCAAGCTCGACAAGTTCGCCGCCACGACCGACAAGGAAATGGACGAAGCCCTGTGGGACCTTCACAACAAAGGCATGAAATCGCTCGTGTTCGACCTGCGGGGCAACCCGGGCGGTCTGCTCACTACGGCGATCAGTGTCTCGAACAAGTTTCTGCCTTCGGGTGGCATCGTCTCGACGAAAGGCCGCACGGCTGAGGACAACATGTCGGAAAGTGCGAGCCGAGCCCGAACCTGGAAGGTTCCGCTGGTTGTGCTGGTTGATGAAAACAGTGCGAGTGCCAGTGAAATCTTCGCCGCCGCGATTCAGGACAATCGTCGCGGAGTGGTTGTGGGACGCCGGTCGTACGGCAAGGGCACGGTGCAGACGCACTTCCCGGTCAGCACTGTTCGGGGCAACCTGAAGATTACGACTGCTCTGTTTTACTCGCCGACGGGACGCAAGATGGCCGGAGCCGGTGTGACACCGGACATCGAAGTCCGCGACGGCAACTACGATCTGCTGAAACCGCTGACGCAGGATGTCGATGTCATCGCCGCTCACAAAGCAGCGACCGGCAACGACGTCCGGGAGATGGCTTCGGCGGCTGAGCGTGGTGTGAACTACGATCAGCTCAGCCGACGCTAAGAGAGATCAGGACCGCGAAACGCCTCAAGACGAGGCACTTTTTTGAAAGCGGAAAGCGGAAAGCGGGGAGGAGTATAGCCGCGACCGACAGGGAGCGCGACAGAGTCAAATCTGAAGAGCACCGACGAATGGATTCGTTTGTCCTCCCCGGATTTGTGAGAGAGGTGAGAGTTGAGAGGTGAGTGGTGAGTGGTGAGTGGTGAGTGGTGAGTGGTGAGTGGTGAGTGGTGAGTGGTGAGTGGTGAGTGGTGAGTGGTGAGAGGTGAGAGGTGAGAGGTGAGAGGTGAAAGTCTGCTGGTGAATGCCCCGCTTTTCAGGCGGGGTTTTTTGTTGCGCGGGCCGTTTGCGAAGGGTCGAGCGTTGAGAGTCCAGTGTCGAGAGTTGAGCGGTGAAGCTCGATGCGATCTGACTCCTGACTCCTGACTCCTGACTCCTGACTCCTAGCTCCTAACTCGCCGCTTCACCAGAAGGCGCACGCCTCCCTCTTCCCCCCTCCCCTTCGCGTGAACCTTGCCGACTTGGGGCTGGTCGGGTGAGATACGCGGAACCGTATTCGCCCCGAGAGGAGATGCTGATGTCGCTGCAGGTGTTTCTCAACGACCGACTCGTGCCCAAGGAAGAGGCGACCGTCAGCGTCTTTGATCACGGCCTGCTCTACGGCGACGGCGTCTTCGAAGGCATCCGCGTCTACGGCGGCAAAGTCTTCTTGCATCCCGAGCACATCGAACGGCTGTTCGAGAGCGCGCGAGCGATCCGGCTCGAAATTCCGATGTCGCCAGACGAAATGACGCGGGCGGTTGAGAAGACGGTCGCGGCCAACAACATCTCCGACGGCTACGTGCGACTTGTTGTGACGCGGGGATCCGGGTCGTTGGGACTCGATATCCGCCGCACGAGCGATCCGCAGGTCATCATTATCGCCGATACGATCACGCTTTATCCGCCGGAAATTTACGAAGAGGGCATGCCGCTGGTGACGGCGAGCACGATCCGTAATCACCCGCAGGCGCTGAGCCCGCGAATTAAGTCGCTCAACTACCTCAACAACATCATGGCCAAAGTCGAGGGGTCGGACGCCGGAACCGTTGAGGCTTTGATGATGAATCACAAAGGCGAAGTCGCCGAATGTACCGGCGACAATATTTTCATTGTGAAGCACGGCGTGCTGAAGACGCCGCCGATTGATGCGGGGATTCTCGACGGCATTACCCGCCGCGCGGTATTGCGACTGGCCAGGGAGGCGGAAATCCCATCAGAAGAGGTCACCCTGACTCGGCATGATCTCTACGTGGCGGACGAGTGCTTCCTCACCGGCTCAGCGGCGGAAGTCGTGCCGGTCATCAGTTTGGACGGTCGTCCGATCGGCGATGGCAAACCGGGCCGAACGACCAATCGATTACTTGAGGCCTTCCGCGATCTGACCCGAAAATGAACCACGCGAGGTCGGGCACTTGATCGCTTTATCGCCTCACTGTTCGAAGCTCTCGTTGATTCTTAGATTCAAGAACCATCCCCGTTCCTCGGGGTCCCACGACGCACGAGCTAGAACCTCGATGTGCCCCGGCCCATCGCGACGGAGCAAAATCTCTCGGTCGCTCCGATGCCGACTAATTGAAGCCGGTTTTCGGGAAACGAAACCGTGGTTATCCAGTTCGGCAACGAGTAAATCGAGCGTCTTGTCGATCGAATTGAATCGGTCGGGATCAAGAGCATCGTCGCGCAAACGGTCTTTGGTCTCTGTGGAATAGGCAGCCACGAGAAATCGGTGGGCCGACCACGGTCCGTTTTGCAGACTGAGTCGGACTGCCTCAATACTCGCCTTTCTGAATCGATACTGCACGTTAAGTGGCTCGGTCGGTAACGTTCTCGTCAAACCCTCCGCCGGCGTGTTCAGCATTTTGCTGACGGCTTCGTAGGCCGCGTCGCGTGATGCGACGAACTCGGTTACCTCATCGCGATCATCGCGGGCCTCGGCGAGGCCGAATGCGAGTAGACCGCCGCCGATTGAGAGGACGCCCGCGAGAATGCTCGGTGTAGCGTGTTGTCTGCCCAACATTTCAGCGATTTGCATTATCCGATTAACTCAAAGAAACCCCTTGGAGCCGCATCACACCGATCGCGATGTCATTTGGCAATAAAATTTATTACGAACAAGGATGAAAGGCGCAAGTTGCTTTTGGGGAATGATTTACGACAGTTGTTGTCGTCGGTAGTTCTACGCGAGGGTGGGTGGGGAAATATGTAGAGCGATGGTGGGGTACTGGAGGCGGGGCGGGGGAGGCAGTTATTCGCACTCCGTTAGTAGCGATCGACGTGCCGGTACTGCGTCGAATTGTCGTTGCGGCGAAAGTCGGCTCATCTTGACCGCTTGCGAAGACCGAACTATCAACCGGATTCGCCGAATCGCTTCCCGCGGTTTCGCATCAAATTTTCCGATCACTTGCCGAGCGAATGGAGTCGCCGATGAGCAGTGTCCGTCTTGCAGACGGTGGCCCGGCCCCCGCCCCCTGTCCAGTTCCTCTGATCGATCTCAAGGCTCAGTACGCGACCATTCGCGACGAAGTGCAGCAGACGGTTTCCGAACTGTTTGAGCAGCAGGCATTCGTTTTGGGCGAGCCGGTGGCGGAGCTCGAGAAAGAGATTGCTGCATATTGTGATTCGGCGCACGCGGTCGGATGCGCGTCGGGCACAGATGCCCTGATCTTGTCGCTTATGGCGGCTGGTGTCGGGCCGGGTGACGAAGTCATCACGAGTCCCTTCACGTTCTTTGCGACCGCAGGGGCGATCCACCGCGTCGGTGCCAAGCCGGTGTTCGTCGATATTGAGCCGGTCGGATTCAATATCGATCCCGAACAAATCGAAGCAGCCGTCACGCCCAAGACCAAAGCAATCATGCCGGTTCACATTTTCGGCCAGTGCGCCGAAATGGAGCCGATCTGGCGGATCGCGGTGCGATTGGGCATCCCGGTCATCGAAGATGCGGCGCAGGCCATCGGTTCGGCCTATCGCGGCCGAAAGGCCGGAGTTCTCGGCACGACCGGCTGCTTCAGCTTCTTCCCTACCAAAAATCTCGGCGGAGCCGGCGACGGCGGAATCATCACCACAGACGATCCCGAGGTCGCCAATCGACTGCGTCGCCTTCGCGTGCATGGCGATGTCGGCGGGTACAACCATGTGGAGGTCGGTTTCAACAGTCGCCTCGACGCGCTTCAGGCAGCCGTGCTCCGCATCAAGTTGCGGCACTTGGAAGACTGGTCGGAGGCCCGACGCCAAAACGGTAAACGCTACGCCGAGTTGTTTCGGCACTACGAATTGCTCGACGGGGTCGAACTTCCCACGACGCTGCCCGACCGGCGACATATCTTCAACCAGTTCGTCATTCGCGTTCCGGACGGCAAACGGAACGAAGTGCAGCAAAGCCTGCGCGGGGACAACATCGGGTGCGGCATCTATTATCCGATCGGCCTGCACATGCAAAAATGCTTCGAGTTCCTCGGTTACAAAGAGGGCGATATGCCCGAGTGTGAGCGGGCCTGTGCCGAAGTCCTGGCGTTGCCGATTTACAGCGAACTGACGGCCTCGATGCAGGAAGAAGTCGTTCGCGGCGTTTCGCGGGCACTCGGTCGCGGGGCCAATCTGCCTCGACTCTACGCGAGTGAGCAACAGGGCAGCGATACCCTGCCGCTTCGCCGCGTGGGCTGATCTCGTTGCTTGCTTAATACGGCACATCGATCGATACGAGCGGCGGGGACATCCCCGCCGCTTTCTTTTTTCCCACAAGCAGAACTGTCACGACCCGACAGGTCGACTGCAAAGCCCGTGATCGCTTCGTTGTGCGACCAAACGTACGTGATCGCCTGCGTTTGCTCATGAAAGCCGATGGGATCGCCATTGGTGAAGTTACAATCGCAGTCGTGCGGGCTTGAAAGAAGTGCCCGCCGCACACCCTCCGAAGTCGTCAGATCGTCCGAAAACTCAGACAAATACGGTTTTTTTCGGCCGATCCTGAGCGGGCACGCCGTTCGCAAGTAGAAGACTTCGCCCAACCCACACCACAGATCGAAACGGACTTCGATAGGAAATTGCGGCCGCTTCCGCGCAAAGGACAGCGCGGGCTCGCCGCCAACGACCACTTGAGGTCCGTCCCAATGCCACGCTTCCAGAAATATCCGTCCAAGCGGACATCGTTCGACACGTTGTTCGAGCGGATGCTGATGGTCTCCGCGATGACGCTGCTCGTCTCGTGGGGGGCCTGTGCGATTGCCGATGAACCGGCATCTGCTCTTTCATCCTCGGTCGCCGGGGAGACGGCCATCCAGGAGGCCAAGCGGACGGCGGTCGCGATGAACTACTGCCGGTCCTCGTTCTATCGCATCCGCAAATATCCGACGCCGCAGGTCTTGGCCGAAGAAGAGCAGCGGATTCTCAACAATCTGAATCTCAACGGTATTGGGGACGAAGAGGTCATCAAGCTGTATTCGTCCGTCCTTGATGAGATCGGCGATGTCCGGCTGTCCGCACGCGAAGAGAAAGTGGTCAAGAACCATTTCAATCGCACCGTCGCCGAACGTCTGACCGCGACGGCTTTGCAAGTGGCGACCGAATTGGCCGAGATCGACTACATCACCGCCGCCCGTATCGGAGCCGGAAGTTGGTGGGATGTCCGCTCTTCGCAAATCGATCGCGACAAAGATCTGTTCAATGTGGAAAAAGAACGGATCGAAGCGGTGATGGATAAATCGACCGGCTTTCTCGATGTGTTCTGGAAGCTGGCCCGCAAACGGAACATCCCCGACCGCTGGCTGCTTCGCAACGACGATCTCGATCGGCTCGAACACGCCCTGCAGGAACGCGACGCCCCGGTCCGATTAAGACTCCTCAAGCGGATGGAACCCTTCATGGAGTGCTATCCGCCCTATCAATATCACGTGGCGCGCACCGAACAAGGTTTGGGGAAACTCGACGACGCGTGCCGCACGTTCGAGCGACTAACCGAACTGGGCGAAGGGCATTTCCGACGTGACGAAATGCTCGCCGCCTCGTGGGTCAATCTGGCGATGATCCGTGAATACCGGCACGATGACCGGGCCGTCGCCGCGGCTGAAAAGTCGGTCGCCTATGTGACCGATTCCTGGCAGGTCAATCTTGCTGCCGCCGGTGTGCTGCTGCGGGCCGGTCGGCTCGCGAAGGCCGAGGACGCCGTGCTGCGAAATTTGGACGCCGATCTTGAAGAAGCACAAAGCCGCGTCGCGCTCGTTTCGGTCATCGCCGAAACGGGAGACCCGTCTCGCATCGCCCAGCAACTTCAAGACCCGCAACTTGTCGCCCGCGTGCCCGTACCGGTGCTGCTCAAGTGCGCGGCCGCGCTCGGCCGGGAGGCGATGCCGAACCATGTAGCGAGCCGCCTGCGAGGCTCGCTTTACGGCTATTACGACCTGAATTACGGTCGCGACGACTTCGTGCTGGTCGCCGATAAGAGTTGGGATTTGGACAAGGTCCTGTTTGCTGTCGCCGGCGAAAATGAAAATAGCGAATACGGTCGCCCGAAACTGCATGTCGGCGATCAGTTCGTGACCGTCGAATTCCGCAAGCAGGGAGAAGTCGGAGCGCCGCTGGTGGCATCGAACACGCAACACGACTTCGCTTTGATGCTTAAGTACCCGACCGGTCGCGAAGTGAAATTAACACTGCGTGACGGCGCGAAAGAGCCCGAGGCGGAGAACTTCGTCGATCGTTTCGGCCGAAAGGTCCGCCGACCGGTTCGTAAGACAAGTCCGATGTGGATCACGACCGTCGGCTACGGCAAAAGCACCATCGCCCTCGCCCCGCCAAAGCGCAGTGCCGAAGCACCAACCAATGACGCTCGCATCGCAACGGCCCCCGAAGCAACCCCCTCAGACGGCATGCCGCAGCCGATCGAAGTTGCGGCGGGGGATTAAGGGACGCACTGGTTTCGGCCTTGGTTTCGGCAACCGACAGCCTGCACAACAATCCCGTACGGCTTTGCCTCTCCCTGCCGACGATCGCCGGTTTCTCTCAATCTTGATGAATGTTCAGCCGCAATCACTGGCGGAGCCAGTGCCACCCGCCGCGGGGAGAAGCAATTGAAACTGTCCTTGGTCAAAACCTCCCTCAAAATTATCCAACTGTAGACCGCTTTGCTGATGGTGTCGTTACGAGTATCAAGAGTGTAGATTTAAAGGCTCCTACATACCAGAATCTGCAATCACTTGGGACACTGCTCAGAGGGTTTGTAACCAAAGTGAAAGATTTTAACGGTGCATTCTACGCGAACTTTCAAATAAAGTCTTCTGAGATCACCGGACGAGCCGTGCATGTTGCCATTCCTCCCGGAGCTAGCAACACGCAATTTGATTTATTGCGGCAGATACATCAGGAAGCGAAAGCGGTTGGCGTCGATTTTTACTTTACAATTCTCCAATAGCATACGGTGCCCGTCATGTTGAAGATGGTTGGTGTTTATCTCTTGAAGGAAAAAATATTATGCTGTCCGCTTAATCAAGCGACGACGAAGCTATGGTTTGGCAGTGACAACATCAAGCAGTTGCCGACAGAATGTGATTCCAGAACGTTGGGCCAGCAAATTATAGATGCCCTCAATGAATCTCACCAAGGAATGCCGCATCCCACCGACTTTTCGTCGATCACAAAGCCATTGCTGGAAGCCGCTGGGGTTAGGTCAGCAGGTATGCTACACCGAAAATCGACGTTTCTATCTGTTGAATATGATGGATCTCAATTCGTAGTCGAACCGCACGTCCCGAATCCGGACGGCGGGGTCGTTCCCGACCCTGACGCGAAGTCGGTCTTCGATTCCTCAATCGATCCTGAGGTGCTCGGACGCGAGATACTGAAAAATCGATAGCATTGGAGTGCAGAATATGAAAATGATCAGACCGTCAACGCACAATTTATACAGTCGCGCCGTCCGACGTGAAGCGGGAATATGTGTTGCCACCGCACTTCAGCGGGCTGGGATATTCTCGCTTATCTAAATTTTTTACATGATGTTTTGACAACTTTAAATGAAACTTCGGCCGGCGCTATTGTCCGTGACCAGTGATGATGTACGTCAGATGCTTTGCGAGCTTCAAAAATACTGGCGTTTGCAAGGGGTCGAGCAAAACGCTTCGGCAACGACAGCTCAAATTGACTCACTGAAGTTACATTTGGAACCGGCGAGACATCCAGAGCTTTACGCGTATTTCGAAAGCGTGAACGGTATGCCTCCGGGGCAAACGGATGATGCGCTGATTCACTTTCGATCGATTTCGGAGGTACTCTTCGACCTTGATCGATTGGCAGACAACATTCGAGAGATCGAAATCGCTGATTACTCGCTCAAAGCATTTGTTCTCGTTTTATCTCTGGATCAAGAGGGTTCGGGGGGTGCGATCGATGCGTTCGACGGAACAAATCGGAAAAGGATAGCAAATACGTTCGTAGATCTCTTGCGAGAGTATTTAAGGAGTCCACAAAATATAGCCAATCCCTTCAATTAGCCGACGGGTGGCTGGGGACGGGCGCGATTATTAAGCAGGCACTTGGTCGTCATTCCACGTCGGACTA
Organism: Stratiformator vulcanicus; assembly: GCF_007744515.1. Lineage (NCBI taxonomy): Bacteria > Pseudomonadati > Planctomycetota > Planctomycetia > Planctomycetales > Planctomycetaceae > Stratiformator > Stratiformator vulcanicus. Next base: position 3,198,378 of record NZ_CP036268.1, on the reverse strand, counting down.
ATTGAAGGTCGCCCGCCCCCAGTCGTCCAACGGGCGCCCACTTTGTGACCGGCGACCCGTGATCGCTGGGGGCGACTAAAAGGTCGTCCCCAGCCACCCGCCGACATTGGGACGAATCGTCCGAGTTGGAATTAAGGGTCTTGGTTGTAAGGGCGACGGGTGGGACGGGCTTTGCCAGTGATTTGAAATCAATAGTGTGCTGAATGCAGCTCATCTCGATGATGGAGTAGCCCGCTCGATTTCCGCGTCGTCGATAATTCGATTAAGTAATTCGGCCGAGGTTCCGGAGAGTAGAACTGAAGCGATTGGTTTTTCGTCGACGGCGATCACCGCATTCAGGCACTCGTAGCAGATTACGATTTCGGCGATATGATCATCTTCCGTCCGAAATTTAAGAGCGTGTCGGGGCAGGAAGCAGCCGGCTGCCAGTCCTGAACTCGCCGCGACGTCTTGTTCCAGTGCGTCGGCGATACTCGAAATCAACCTCGGCTCCGTTAATTCCATTGAGTCGATGACCGCCGATTCGTTTCCGAGCGGGTAGTACTTCAGATTTTCTTTGACGACCTGATGCGGGTGCGGGTCGAGAGAGTACAACGCTACTTGATCAGAGTTACGCAACGCGGCCAGCACCTCGGGCGGAATTGCGTTTTCATCCGACCCATAGGGCGTGCAGCCGAATAGCACCAGCGCGAGCAATGTGGAGATGCGTTTCATAACTCACTTGCAGTGAGGAGAGCCAAAGGGTGGCGCAGGCATTATCGTTGATCCGCGCGCGTTATCAATTTAGCTGTCAATTGCTATTTCGATAGGCGGACGTCGTCGCGTGACTCCGCCTATCTTACACGCATTGGCAATTGTTACCTGCTCGATTTCTCCTTTTGCTGGGTGCCGGGGGCAGCTTGCCCCCGCAGGGGGAGGCTCGTTTCCGGTATTGCATCTGTTCTCTTGGTCAATCGTCCTTTGGCTGCCGCGGAAGTGAGCGATGCAAGGACGATGCGATCATCCAGATGCGGGGGCGAGACGCGCCCCGGCACCCGAACGTGGGCCGCCGCGCAACCGTCTTCCTACGGTTGGAGGAACACACGGTGCGCACCGCCTCTGTTCGCCCCGCCGGTGGGAGTAGTCATCTGACTGCGTTATCCCCATGCGGCGGATGTTGCCGCGGCAAAACTGCCGGGCGCGCGTCCGTTTTTTATTTAAGCTGTCAGCTATCGGCTGTCAGCTATCGGCAAGACTTGGGTAGTCCGGCCTTTTGTGGCCGGGTGCCGACAGGCACAAGATGCCGCTCGAAAACATTAAGAAAGAATTGGAGGCCGACACCGAAAGTGAAATTAATAAATCCCGAGTGGCACGGACAACGTCCGTGCGGCGCAGCCGCCAGAACATTCAGCTACCGACCACAATTAACATTGGACGCCGGTCTGGTGGGGACACCTCAACCCGAGTGCTCTTGTCGCTACGCGACCCGGACGATGTCCGGGCCACTCTATAATTGGACGGTTACCAATAGGCACAAGATGCCGTTTGAGAACATCGCAAGACAATTGGAGGCCGACTCCGGGAGTGAAATTAATAAACCCGAGTGGCACGGACAACGTCCGTGTGGCGCAGCCGCCAGAGCATTCAGCTGCCGGCCACCTTTAAAATTCGATGCCTCATCAGCAGGGAAATCGCTGCCTGAATACTCTTGTCGCTACGCGACCCGGACGATGTCCGGGCCACTCTCAGGTAACGACTCGGCCTCAAAAGGCCGGGCGGCCCGCGGTTGGGCTCGCCAGAAGCTGACAGCTGATAGCTGATAGCTGATAGCTTTTTAAGCAGCCTGCGTAGCATCGTACTGGTTCAGCTTATTGTAAAGCGTCTTGAGTGCGATGCCGAGTTCTTTGGCGGTTGAGGGCTTGTCTCCGCCATTGCGATTCAGTGTTTGCAGGATAACGTCCCGCTCGATTTCCCGCAGGGTTTTGGTGTCGCCCAATACTTGGAACGGGACACTGGCTGCTCCGTTGGCCCGGGCACTGCGAAGAATATTGGCGGGCAGATCTTCCGGCTTAATCGTGTGACCGTCCGACAGAATAACAGCGTGTTCCAGTCCGTTGGCCAACTCGCGGACGTTGCCCGACCAGTCGTGCCGGGTCAGAATGTCCATTGCTTCCGGCGATATAAACTCGTCCGAGATGTCGGACTTCTTAAGGTGCCGGGCGATTAAGTGCCGGGCGAGTTCGGGAATGTCTTCCTGTCGGTCGCGAAGTGCCGGCAGGTGCATCTCGAATGTATTAATGCGGAAGATAAGGTCATCGCGGAACTCGCCTTCGGCGGCCATCTCCGTGAGGTCGCGATTCGTCGCACACAGGATGCGAACATCGACCGTGAAGGATTCGTTCTCGCCGACGCGGCGGATCTCGCCCGACTCCAGAAATCGGAGCAATTTGACCTGCATCGTCTTGTCGAGCTCGCCCAATTCGTCGAGGAACAGCGTTCCGCCGTTGGCGACTTCGAACAGGCCTTTGCGAGCGGTTTCGGCACCGGTGAAGGCTCCCTTGCGGTGGCCGAAGAATTCGCTTTCGACGAGATTCTCGGGGAGTGCCCCGCAGTTGACCGCCACGAACGGCTTGTCGGCTCGTTTACTCAGTTCATGAATGCGGCGGGCGACCATCTCTTTGCCGCTGCCGGTTTCGCCGAGAATGAGGACCGTCGAGTCGGTCGGCGCGATCTTCTGAATCAGCATTTTGACTTTGGCCATCAAGGGGCCATCGCCGATCAAGTCGCTTTTGGGGCCTTCGACTTTTCGAATTTGCGATTCGAGCGCGGCGGCTTTGTTTTGCAGGGCGAGTTTCTCGCCGATCTGATTGAGTACGTTGGCGATTTCAAACAGCTTGGTCGGCTTCGGCAGGAAGTCGAACGCTCCCTTGCGGACGGCGTGAATCGCCTCGTCCATGTCGCCGTGGCCGGTGCTAATGACAAATTCGGTCTCGGGCGCGACCTCATTGATGTGATCGACAACGCCCCAGCCGTCGACATTGGGCATCCGCAGATCGATGATGGCCGCATCGAACGACTGCTTGTTGAGCGCCTCGATGGCCTCGGCGCCGTCGGCGCACAGTGTGACGTCAAATCCGAGCCGGGGCAGCTCAATGGACATGATATTGCGAATCGCATCCTCATCGTCAACGAAGAGGACGCGGAGCTTGTGTCGGGCGGTTTCGTCGGCCGTCTTGGTCAACTTCAATCCCTCGTTCGCTCTGTGTCGATCAAATTGATCGACGAAGGGCTGCTGCCAAAGCGACGGCTGTGCCGACGCCGGTGGCGATGCCCGGACTCGATTCATCGTGACAGGTCAGTGTGTCGGGGGCGGTTGGTAGCAAATGCCCGGAGGGGGCACAATCTGGTTTTCTGTAGGGAAATCGATCGAAATTGCGAGAATTTGATCAAAAATTTCGGATCGCTGTCCAAGAGTGCGGGCCCCGTGACTTTCGACCGTAGCGCCGTTACGCTGCAGAAGACCGATCGGAGAATCAGAATGCGTCGACCTGCTGGGCTATTTGGCCCCCTCATTTTATTTCTCGCGTGCTGCGGATGCGGCGGGTCGCGAGCGCCCGCCGATACTCCGGAGACATCCGGTCTTGCCGCGGAGTCGGAGACTCTTCGGACGTCCGGCGCCGGTGGAACTCACGCGAATGCCTCCCAATCTGATTGGACGATGTTCCGCGGGGGCGACGGGAACGGCCTCGTCGAAAGTGCCAATCTCCCGGTCGACATTAACGCGGATTCGGATGTCGTCTGGAGAACTCCTGTGCACGGACGCGGCTGGTCCTCGCCGGTCGTGCTTGAAGGGACGATCTGGCTCACGACCGCGACCGAAGACGGCCGCTCGATGTCTGTACTCGCGATCGACGCGACCGATGGCACTGTGATTCATGATCGGGTCGTGTTCGAAAACGAATCGCCAAATTTCTCGCATCCGACCAACACGTATGCGTCCTGCTCCCCGGTCGTTGAATCGGGACGCGTCTACGTGCATTTCGGTCGTTACGGGACCGCGTGCCTCGACTCGAAATCGGCCGAGACGTTGTGGGAGCGACGGGACATTTTGTACGACGATTTCCGGGGACCGGCCTCGTCTCCGATTTTGCAGGACGGCCGACTCTATTTCAGTTGTGACGGGGTCGATGTGCAGTACGTCATTTGTCTCGATGCCCGGACCGGTGAGACCGCTTGGAAGGTCGATCGCAGAATCGATTACGAATCAGACAATCCCGATCGCTACAAGGCCTACAGCACGCCCGCGATTTTCGAAGTCGACGGCCGGCTTCAATTGGTCAGTCCCGCGGCGATGGAGACGGTGGCCTACGATCCCAAGTCCGGCGATGAATTATGGCGCGTCCGCCATGGCGGCATGAACGCGGGGCTGCGGCCTGTCATGGCAAAGGGACTCATCATGGTGACCGCCGGAGACGGGGGAACGTCGCTTGTGGCGATCGACCCGACCGAAATCGATTCGGATGGCTATGCCAAAGTCGTCTGGTCCAATGGTCGCATGGTGCCGAAACGGTCATCGCCGATCGTGGTCGGCGAGTTGCTGCTGATGGTGTCGGACGATGGCATCGTGACTTGCCGCGATGTCATCTCGGGCGAAGAATTCTGGAAGGAACGCATTCGGGACGACTTCTGGTCCTCGCCTGTCTCCGACGGCGAACGCGTGCTGCTGTGCGGTAAGGACGGAACGGTCGCCGTCGTGGCGGCTGAACGTGAATACGAACTTCTGTCGAAAACGCAATTCCCCGAAGGCTTCAACGCGACCCCGGCGATCGCGGATGGGGCGATCTTCTTGCGTTCGATTTCGCATCTGTACCGAATTAATCAGGCAACAGAATGAAACCCGCGCTTGTCCGAGTTCTGTGCTTGTCCGCCGTGATGTTCGCGCTCCCCGGCTGTGGCGGTGGTTCCGGCAGTGAGCCTGCTGAGGTTACGTCCTCCGACCCGCAAGCGGGAATGGCTCCGCCGCAAGTTGACGCAGGCAATAACCCGGCCAGGCCGAGCGGAGGCGGTTCGCCGGTGACAACGACCGCCGAGCAGATCCGTTGGCCGAACGTGCCCGAAGAGATTTTCTTCGACGATCCCCTCGCCATCGCCGCGGACAAGCGCATCGTGGCCGGGATGGAAGCGCGGGCAACCGGCTCCGTGGAAGTCGCCTCTTCGGTACCGGAAGAATCGACCGGGACGGACAGCAATCCGTCGGAGCCTCCTGACAAGGCCGTCGCCTGGTCGGACTTGATCACCGGCGATGCGTTGAGCGAAGAGGTCACCAAGATTCGCAATCGGTTCGCCGGCAAAGTCCGCTCGGTGGCCGACTTCAACAACGGCTACCTCGACATCCCATACTACGCAGCGGAACTGGGAGCCCTTGCCCACGTGGCGACCATGCACTCCGACCCGATTTCATGGAAGGACCATGCTCCCGCGATTCGCGACCTCGCAGCCGAAATGGTGGCGGAGCAACTTCGCCGCGGTGCGAAATCTCAGAAGCAGGTCGCCGAACCTTTCGAAAAGATCGACGCCGTGCTGCGTGGGAATATCGCTCCCGATCTGCCCGAGTCTTCCGACGAGGTGCAGTTCTGGGAGGTCGCCGATTTCGGCGGACTGATGCAACGGTTCGACGCGGCGGAGAAAAATCTGAATTTGCTGGGGGCGGGTTCTGACGCACTAAATTCTAATCGGGACGAAGTCAGCCGTGAGTCGCAGTTGCTAGCGGTGTTGGCCCAAGTGATTGTGCAGGAAGGCTATGGATACGCGGAAGACAGTGAGTTCATAGGCTACTCGAATTTGATGACCGAATCGGCCAAGACGATGCGGGAGTCGGCCGAGGCGGGCGATTTCGAAGGGTTTGATTTGGCCCGCTCGAAACTGTCGCAGTCTTGTACCGATTGTCACGGTGTTTATCGCTGAGCGGCTTTGCGTTTCACTATTGAGCGGCATGTGCTGGTCGCGTTGTTCCGGCGAGCCGCTGGTTGAACCGAGACGGGCCGTCTCACACGATCGAGTTGCAAAATGATTTTTGAACTTCGCAGCGGGCACCCGTATAAGCGGTGCTGTTACCGATTGATGCTGCTTGTCGCGATCGCTTCGGCCGGGACGCTCAGTTTCGCCCAGACCGGCGGTGGTGGCGCGGGTGGCGGCGGCGCAGGTGGTGGGGGTGCAGGCGGCGGAGGAGCGGGTGGTGGTGGAGGAACCGGCGGCGGAGGAGCCGGTGGTGGAGGAAGCGTCGGAGGAGGAATTTTTGTCGACCGTGACGGCTTGATGACCTCGGCGGTTCAGGGCAACCGCGTGCCGCGGCTCGACGCGCGACGAGCCAGAGCTTATGTCTCCGAACGACTGTCCGAAGATGTGGCTCGCTCGAGCGAATCGCGAAAGGTGTCGCTCGTTCGATTGGAGAATGCGGTCGCAAAGCGGCTGGTCGCAGGTGAGGCAATTTCGGAAGAGATGGCGTTTCTCGCCGGCCTCACGCGAATCGAACACGTCTTTCTCTATCCGGAAACCGGAGACGTTGTGATTTCGGGACCGGCCGAGCCCTTTGCCCCCGATTCTGCGGGGCGAATCACGTCGGTCGAATCGGGCCGGGCCCCGCTGCGATTGGAAGACCTCGTGGTCGCGATTCGCTCGGCTGATCAATCGAACTCGGTCGGTTGCTCGATCGACCCGGTTCCAAGCAAACTCGCCGACTTGAAGCGTTGGATCGCCGCTAATTCCACACCGGCGCCTCCGGCCATCGCAGCCGGGCGATTCCTCACAATGGCAAAGGTCCTCGGCAATCAGGTCGTGAGTGTGCACGGCGTCCCGGCCGATTCACGGTTCGCCTCGGTGCTGGTGGAAGCCGACTGGGTCATGAAGAAGGTCGCCTCGGGACTCTTGCCGTCGGGGACGCGGCGGGTGCCGTCTCATTTGGCGATGCTGAGACCCGGAGGGAACGCGATGCAGCGGTGGTGGTTCGTGCCACGTTTCGAGTCGATCGTGCGAAACGAGGCGGGGACGGCGTTCGAGCTGGCCGGTCCGCGATTGAAGCTGTTGTCGCAGGACGAGGTCGTGGATGATGCGGGCAATCGATCGAATGCGCTCTCGACCGACGCTTCGACCGAGCGATTCGCTCGGTTGTTCTCCGAGCACTTCGAAGAACTCGCGGCGGTCCATCGATCGTTCGCCGAGTTGCAGAATCTGGTCGACATACTGCTGCTGACGGCACTCTTGGAAGAACCGCAGATCGGCGGCGCGGTCGGGTGGTCGATGCCGGTCTTCAAGCAAGACTCACGCTTCCCGATCACGAAAACACCCGTTCCGAAATGGGTGGCCTCGACCGCTAACGCCAAACGGGCCGGCACCGGAACGGTTGTCGGAATCATCGCGGGCGGTGTCTCGATTCGTCCGGCCGCGTTGGTCAGGTCGGCCAAGCCGGTGACCGACGGGTCGAAACTATCGGACCGCCGCCAACGCGCGATGGAAGCGTCCGACAACTGGTGGTGGGACTGACGTCCGGGAAGATTCAGCCGACAGGTCAGCAGAAGTCATCAAGCACTGACATCAACCAGCGTGCCAGGAGCGAACGCCCCGGCACCGGAATCTGATACGCCATCCGCACTGCCCGTTTGGCCTGCTGCGGCGATCCCGGCGATCAGGCCGAGGAGGAACTCCGCGGAGCTCTCCTCATCTTCTTTGTGCGATGCCCCCGAAAGGAGGATCAGCATCAGAAGGTCAATCGAATCGAGTTCCGCGAGGGCCTCGGTAAGCTGATCGAGTTGCCCGAGTTCGGACGCCGACTCAACGGGATTCGAAGGAATCTGTGCCGATGGCGCGCCGCCCGGTCCGGCCGTAACGCCGCCGGTACCGGTTGCTGCCCCGCTGATAGCGGACGCCGCCCCCATTCCGAGGGCCGCCCCGCCGATTGCTCCCACACCCTGCACTGTTTCTCTCGCAACTGCGTATGAACGCCGTCACGAGAAGCAAGGACCGGACCGTTGGCGTTTTGATCTGGGAGAAGGCGAAAACGCGAGCGTTTTTTGCGGGTGGTTCTCAATAGACGTTGCGTCCGGGCATCATTCCCGGTGACGTGATGCGAATTCGCAACAGAGGCTGTATTCGGCCAATGCCCCGAACCCGCGGTGCCCGCGTCTAAACGGCCTCGCTGGCGCGTCGGGCTATCGGTAGCTCGCCCGGAGAATTTTCGCCCTTGCGATTTGCTGCGGCAGGGGAGCCGGCGATGGGGACGCCTTCGGGCAGCGAGGGGTGGCTGGGGACGGTCTCGCCAGAGCCGCCCCCAGCGAGCGCGGGGCAAGCTGTGCAATTCTTGCTGACATCCGCTGGGGGCGAGCGAGGCGATATTTGCAGAAACCGACGCGCGTTCAGCGCCGACCCAGTGTCGCGCTCGTCCCCAGCCACCCGGATTGCGGATTGGCAATTCGTTGAGGCAACGGCCTCGCTGGCGCGTCGGGCTATTGGTAGCTCGCCCGGAGAATTAACGCCCTTGCGATTTGCTGCGGCGGGGGGGCCGGCGATGGGGACGCCTTCGGGCAGCGACGGGTGGCTGGGGTCGGTCTCGCCAGAGTCGCCCCCCAGCGATCGCGGTGCAAGCTGTGCAATTCAGGGTGACGTCCGCTCGCGAACCGCTGGGGGCGAGCGAGGTGATACATGCCGAAGCCGGCGCGCCCTTAACGCCGAACGTATATCGCGCTCGTCCCCAGCCACCCGGCATTGCGGATTGGCAATTCGTTGAGGTAACGGCCTCGCTGGCGCGTCGGGCTATTGGTTGCTTGCTCGGAGAACTAACGCCCTTGCGATTTGCTGCCGCGGGGGGAGCCGGCGATGGGGACGCCTTCGGGCAGCGGGCGGGCGGCGACGGTGAAGCCCTGCTGGTGTGCGTAGGCCTGAAATTCCCGGAACTCCGCGTAGCTGTCGGGATAGACCCAAAAGGTGAGTGCCGCCACGCGGGGGGCGAGTCGCAGTTGCGATCGGAACCGTGAGTCAGACCGTAACGCCTCGTCGACTGATTCGCGGGGATAGTTCGGCTCCGGCAGGACTTTCCATCCGGCGACCGAGATGCGAATGCCGGTCGCTCGGCCCGCGAGTTCGTCGAGGATCGATTTTCCGCCTCGTTCCACGACGTAGATCATCGAGAAGCCGTCGATCGGTCCGACTTCTCCGGTGCCGCGTCCGTTGCGGGCGAGCCAGGCGAGTTGTCGGCGGATCTCGGGCTCCAACCGTGAAACGAGTTCGTCGAGCGGCACGCGGCTGATCTTGCCTCCGGAGATCATGAAGTGAATCTCGGTTCCCTGCACCGTGGTGCCGACGGGGGTTAATTCATGTTCGAGACGGATCGTGGGCTGTTCTTCAAGTTCTTCAATTCGCTGATCCGCAAGTTCACGGATCGCATTCAGTTTTGCGACTTGAGTTTCGACCGACGCGGTTCGCTGCCGTTGATCCTCGATGCGGCTTTGCAGCGCCGCGAGTCGTTGCCGCTCGGCGGCAAGTTTTCGCTCGGCCGCAGTTTGAAATTGGGCGAGCTTCGCGGATGTATCGTCCTCTTGGTCGACCAATATGGTGAGCCGGCGCAGTTCGTCCTCTGCTTGTCGCTGTGCGGCGAGAAGCTGCTGGTCGATCTGCGGGGCCTTCGGTGGTTCGGGTTCGACTTCGACAATCACCGGACGGGGAGCGACGACCGGCGCGAGCTTTTTAATTTTTGCGGGTCGGGGAGCGGGTGGTGGCGTGAGCGGTGTCGGCGGCAGTTCGGGAAGCACTTCTGGCTCGACAAGGGCCGGTCCAGATTCGACCATTTCCATTGGGAGAACAGCCGGCATCTGCGCAATACGCAGGCCGGCGACCACGATGAGAATGATCAGAATCCCGACAATGTTTGCGACAATGTCGAGGAAAGAATCGGAGCCGAATTCGGGATCGCCCCCACGTCGACGGGCCATTGGTTAATTCCCCGTTTCGAGTGCGGGATCGGTGAGTCGACGCTCGATGCGAGTTCGCAGACCGTAACGCGACAGCCGGTCGTCGATGCGGCCGAGATGTTGATTCCCGCCCGGCATCACGTCGATGTCGAGCTGCGGCGTCCATCGGAAGCCATCGGGTGGATCACCCCACGCCGTCGTTTCTGCGTTCGTTTTACGGACGAGTGCCTGGAGCAATTCGGTCGAAGTTTCGCCACGTCCGAGTTTGATCGGCGATTGTGATCCGACAGCCAATTGATCTGCGTAGAAGCGGACGTTGATCGACCGTTCCAACCCGATTAGCGCGTTGCGAGAAGAGGAACCCCACAGTGTGGCATCGCCGCGAGCCTGCGGGAGATTTCTGGTCGAACCGTTGAGCGCGGTCTCTTCGATATCGTCGGACAGCAACCGCGGTTCACCGGAGGCCTTACCCGCCCGCGTGGAGGAGAGCGATCGCTCGCTCGGGGCCCAGTTGTCATCTTGGTCCCTCAACGGATCTCGGCGAAGCTGCTGCGCCCGGCTCTGCTGAGAGCCCGCTCCGCTGAGCAGCGATTCGAGCGACTGCCTTCCGTCGGGTCGTGTTCCGGATGATTTCGCATCAGGATTCGTTGGGGCGTCAGAGTTACTCGATGTACCCTCTTCGCCGCGGCTCCGCTCAGGTGAGTTTGTGGAGTTGCCCGACTTTCGATCGCGAGCGGCTTGCAGGTAGGCGTCGAAATCGCTGCCGGAGGGGCCTGACTGGCTGGGGCGGTCGCCGTAACGGCGCTGCCCCGTTCCGGATGGGTCGCTGGGATTAAGACCGGTCCCGTTAGCCGGGCCGGCGTTCCGGTCGAATCGTCCCGCATTGTTGCCGGGGGCGAAGGGGGAGCGAGGATTGGTGCGTGGCTCGGAGGCAGGCCCATTCCCCGGTCCGTAGGAGTTCCGGTTTGGTCCGCTCGTTTCCGAGCGAGCGTAATTGGGTGTCATCTCGGTCGGGTCTTCATAGAGGCCCCCCATTGATAGACCGCGCTCGCCGAGCGTGATTTCGATCGGGTCATCGTTTCGAACCGGAGCGCGTCCCATCGATCGACCGACCGATCCGATCGATCGTGGGATATCACGCATCGCCGCGACCGCTAAATCTCGTGCTTCGCGGTCGATCTCGGGCAACGCGATTTCGACGCCGTCAGGAATGAGCTCGTAACCGGTTTGTTCGATCCGGTCGCCCAGGAACAGCCGGGCCGCGTAGTACGCGACCGTGCCTTCCGGACGCACCAGCAGCAGCACGTAAGGTTCCCGCCGGTCCTGCTGCTTCCAGTAGGCATTGAGTGCGTCGACTCCGGCTGCGACGGGGTTCGCATCGGCCGTAAAACCATTGAGGTCGGCTCCGCCCAGATCGATTCGCTCGTTCAGAAACGTCAGCCCTTCGCCCGTGCATTCAATAAGGATCGGACGCCGAGTCGTTCCCGTTGCGCCATCGAACGGCACAACGGAATACTTCGGCGGCTCGCTGGCGCGCTGCTCCGCTTTTTCGCGGACCTCATCAGCCAGTTTGCTCAGTTCGGCCTGCATTCGGGCGAGCTGCGTTTCCTTCTTCAACCGCTCGGCATCTCGGGCGGCAATTGCCTGTTGCAGTTCGCTGCGTCGGCGGTCGGCCGACTGGAGTTCATTCTTCAGCGCCGTGACCGAGCGGCTCAGTGCGATCGATCGATTGCGGCCGGACGCGGCGCGAGCGCGAAACGTTTCGACTTTCTGAGTCGCGAGCGCGTAGGCGGCGCGAATCTTTTGATTCGGATCGGGCGGCGGCGGCGCTGGCGGGTTCTCGCGGAAGAGATAGACGCGGGGGACCTTCACCGGTTGATCGGGGTCGATCTGTCCGGCCATCCCATTGCGAGTCCCGGCGTCCGCGACGATCGGCGTGGGCGCCAATGTCGGCGGCGCATGCAGCTCCGGTACGGGCGGTTGGATGATTTCAGGCGGCTCCGGGTCATCGGAGTCCGATGCGGCAACTGAAGCCGTCGCGAGTCGCTCTTCCCGGATCTGTTGCGTGATAACAATCAGCAAGAAGATCAGCGCCCCCATCGCGCATAGGAGCACGGCCAGGAACGGGAACAGTGAAACGGGATTGGCCGCCGCGGCTTTCGCTCGGGCCATCGAGCGTGCCTCGCTGAAGGACGTCGGTCGGGTCGATTTTGCTTCACACGGATAGGCCTACGCGGCCCGCTTGCCCGCCTTACTTGTCAACAAATGCACGGCTCCGGTGAGGCTGTTGATCGAATCTTCGAACGTCTCGCCGATCTGCAGCGTGGCCAGATTGTCGGCCAGAAGCTGCTGCAATCGAGCCAGATCAGCTTCGTCCGACATCAGTCGAGAAAGTTGCTCGGTCTGAGCCTGCATCGCCGCATGATGCTCTCGAAGGCGGTCGCCCGAGTCGCCGAGCTGCTCGGAGATACCGGTCCACAGCGAGCGAAGTTCGGCGATTTGTTCGGTCTGACGTTCGTCCGCTTCCCGAGTGAAGCGATCGACCGAGCCGGTAATCGCACCGGTCGACTGATTGACGGCTTCAATGAGCTCATGCCGGGCTGCGGCGAGTGACCGAGAATGATCGGCCAGTGTCGCCATCGAGGCCGATTGCAGGTTGGCCGCGAGTTCCGTCTGTTGTTCGTTGATCGTTTCGACCCAGCGGGTCCGCACCAGTTCAAGCGACTCCCGCCAGACGGCCGCCTGCTCGCCGAGCAACTGTTGCATTTCGGACGAGAACCGTTCGGCCATTTCCGCTTCGGCGTCCATCACGGGCGAACCGGCGGCCGATGCCGCACCGAGCCGGGCAGAAAGCGAGATGCCGAATTCTTCGAGATCGTCAAGAAGCCGCTGCTCGGCTCGCTCGGTCATGAAATTGGCGAACACGAGAACGAGCGACAGTGCCAGAGCGAGCGCCGTCGTATCGAACGCGACCGCAAGACCGCCGGTGACTTCGCCGAGTGACGAGTTCAGTTGTTCGGGATTGATGTTGGCGATCGCGATTGTGATTCCCATGACGGTGCCGAGAAATCCGAGGATCGGAACGGCCCAGGTGATCGTTCGCAGAAACGCGTAGCTGCCGTGCATGCGCTCGGCGGCCAGTTCCGCCAGATATTTCAAATGTCCGCCGACTTCGTTCTGAGTCGGGTTGCCGTCAAGATACTCGGAGACGTCGCGGAGCCGTCCCGCGATCGCCGTCCGTCGCGCCCGCGGCGGAATCCCAGCGAGTAAGTAGTCGACAAGCCCAAGCGATCGCAGCGTCCGGGCGAGTGGTTCTCCGGCGGCTTCATCAATCTGCCGAAAGGCACGCCGCTCAGCCCCGAGGGCCAGCATTTTTCGCCCGAGGATTGCCAGACCAATGAAGAACAGCCCCGCCGTGACGTACTCGAGCGGGTGTCCGCAGAAGTAACGCGTCACAAATTCGCGATAAGCCGGCAGTGACGGAATGGCGGCGTAAAAGCCGAGCGTCAGAACCATTCCGACCATAATCGGCAACAAGTCGGACCCCTGTCCGCCCCTCTTGCCTGGTTTGTGCGTCACCGCTTGATTGGCTGTTTTGCCATGTTTGCCGGGGCGTACTGCCGATCCGCTCATTGCCACTCCTTGACCATGAATCACTGCGGCGCGCAAGGACGCCACACCTATTGCATCGACCCCGACCCCCGGTCGGGTTGAGCGGAAGATTCCGGATGCAACGATCGTGCCGGTATCAAGATCGGAGCGGTGAAACCGTTCACGTGCCCGAAATTGACCCGCCTCGCCACCGATCTCGAGTGGCACGGACACCGTCCGTGCGGCGCAGCCGCCAGAGCATTCAGTTGGCGACCAAAATCGACATTGGATGCCGGTCTGCTAGAAGTGATTCCAATACCAGCCGGAGGCGCAAGCCGATGGTCGATCAATCCGCGTTTCTCCCGACGGCTGTCGCCTCGGGCTTGTATTTCAACCGAATTGAAGCCCCTGCTCAGAAATGTCTGCCTGAATGCTCGACGCAACCCAAGCGGGGTCCGGGCCAGATTAAAACCGGGCATGTAAGCCGTAGAAAGAACTAAGTGGCAGGTAAAAGGCGTTCGATCGGCGTTCCCTCCGACAGCGCGAGCGGTCTACCGATCGGTGTCCACAGTTCTTCGTCCGGGTCGATCCCGAAGCGGGAGAGGATCGTCGCGTGCAGATTGGGTACTGTCACCGGGTCGACCGGCTCGCGGCCCCCTTCCGGATCGGTTGCACCAATGACAACGCCCGATCGCAGGCCGCCCCCGCCCACGAGACAGGAGAAACCGTGCGGCCAGTGGTCGCGACCATCGAGCGAGTTAATTCGCGGAGTGCGTCCGAACTCGCCGACGCACAGCAGCATCGTCGATTGCCACAAATCGCGCTCCCGCAACTCGCGAACCAGTTGCGACAGCGCGGGGTCGAGTTCGTTTGCGCGGGCGACATGCGCATCAAAGTTATCGGCGTGCGAGTCAAAACCGTCGAGTGTGACTTCAACCGCTCGGACACCGGTCTCAACGAGTCGACGCGCGACGAGGCAACCGCGTCCAAAGCGACCCTCGCCGTAAGCCGCGCGAGTCTCCGCTGTTTCTTCCTCGATCTTGAAGGCTTCGAGTTGCTCGGAGTTCATCATGGTTAGTGCCCGTCGGACCGTCTCCGGTTGAAGCGTGCGTTCCAGTTGCCCCGGTCGGCCGCGTGCGAAGGAGCGATTGAGGATGTCGAGTCCGTTGACCCGCATCGCTTGTCGTTCCGTGGAGACGGGAGGGTTGATGTGCGGCATCTGCCCGCCGGGATCGCTGACCTTGAACGCATCGTATTCGGCCCCGAGATACCCACCGACAGGAGGCCAAGTGCCGGAAGCGAGCGCGACGTGCGAGGGAATCTCGAGCGATTTATTCGGCAATGCCTGCGTGACGAGCGAGCCGAGCGACGGGTGCGTCACCGTCGGGTCGGGCCGGTACCCAGACTTGACCGCATACGTCCCGCGTTCGTGATCCCCTTCTTTGGACGACAACGAGCGGATGACGCTGAGGTGCCTCAACTGCTCGGCGATTCGCGGGAAATGCTCGGCGATTTGAATCTTCGGGATCGACGTTTCGATTCCCCGCGTCGGACCGCCAATTTTGGTGCCCGGATGCGGGTCCCAGGTTTCCAACTGACTCGGCCCACCCTGTAGCCAGACGGTGATCAGCGATGCCGGTCGCTCAACGCCACGTTGTTCGCTGGCGCGAAGTGATAGGGGCGGAAGTAGAAATGAAAGCCCGCCACCCAACGCAATGCGGAACAGGTCGCGGCGCGATCGAAGTCGCGGATGAGGTTGGAAGTCGGACACGGAAATCCCTTGCTTGCGCGGCGGGCTTGTTTGCTTTTCAATGACTTCTTAATGGGTCCACGCGAACTCTGGGGAGTTCATCAGCACCCACATTAGATCTTCGAGCTGCGACGATTCGAAGGTCGCGTCGGATTGCTTCATCCACGGCCGGATCGATTCCAGTTCGTTCGCGTGCGGGCGTCGGGTCAGCACGCACAGGAACGCCGTTGCGACGGCGGTGTCGACATCAGACGAGAACGCGCTGATGCGGCCCGTTCCGGTGAAGGGGTTCGCCTCCGTCAGTTCGCGGGTGAACCGGCCGTTCATCCGGAGCAGTGCTTGCGGAATCGTCGCGCTCGCATCGGCGGGTACCTCGTCGCCGGGGTCGCCGTAGGCATCGACGAAGTCGCGTTCCCGCACGAAACGAATCAAACGGAACAAGAATTGGTCATCCGCGTCGGCCGTGCGAATTTGCACGGCTTGCAGCATCGATCCGATGATTTGCTCAGGCCGCAGGCGGCTGACCGGGAAGATTCGCCACTCGTCCTGTGCGGTCTCAAATCGCGACTGGTCGATCCCCTCGATGGCGGAGGCGGCGCGAAAGGCGGAGGTCGACGCGATCAGCCGGATCAGCCGACGCAGGTCGTACTGATGCGTCGCGAAGTCCTCGCCGAGGATGTCCAACAGTCGGGTCGACTCATCACCCGGGTCGGGAATATCATCGACCGGTGCGTGATAAGCCCGACCGAATAGCAGCCACCACATGCGATTGGCAACGGCTCGGCCGAACCGTTTGTTTTGCGGATCGACGATCCACGCCGCGAGACGATCGCGCGGCGACTCACCGTCGGTCAATCCCTCCGAATAAAAAGGCACCATCGGCTCGCCGATTTCACTTGTCGCACGCTGACTGGCGATTTCGGCAATTGACTTCTCATGGATGCCGAGTGGGCTGATATCTGTCGTTTCGAAGAATGCGGCAAGCCCTTCGAAATCCGTCTGCTTCCACTCGGCGAACGGGTGGTCATGGCATTCGGCGCAGTCGATTCGCTGACCGAGAAACGCTCGGCAAATGCGACCGGTCAATTCAGCGTTGTCGATCTGATCGTCGGTGACCGCCGCAGTAATGAAGTTAGCCGCCGGTCGGTCGGTCCAAAGTCCCCGCGCCGAGATCATGTCCCGCACGGTCTCGTTGAACGGCCGCCCCTCGTTCAGTTCGGTGCTGAGCCAATTCAGAAATCGATCGCGGCGAAACACGATGAACTGGCCGTTCTCTGTTCCGACGAAACTCCGGCTCAAGCGTTCGGCAACGTAATCAGCCGTCCGCGGGTCTTCGATGATCTGCTTTGTCGCACGGTCGAGACGATCGGGCCGGGCATCCGATTCGAAACGGCGAATCTCTTCCAGTGACGGAATCGTGCCGTGCAGTGCCAGCGATAGCCGACGCAGAATCGTTAGCTCTTCCGCGACGGGAATGCTAATGGCCGTGGAACTGCGGGCGGACAGTTCTGCTTCGACGTCGGCGAGGGCTTGGGCAAAGGACCCGTCAGTCGGTCCGGACTTAGGTTCCGGCGCTTCAGATCGTTCGGCTGCGGGAATTGCGGTGCTGATTGGCTCGGGGATCGCCGCTGCGCCGAAAACGTACGCGGAGATCGCGAGCAGCCCGCAGATGAAAATGAATCGATTCCGCCACATCGAAAGCTCCTGCGAATTGCTCCCCAATATACCGGATCGGGCGACGAATCGTTTCAAGCAATTGAAATCGATGGTGCAATCGGATGAAGCGCCGCGATGAGTTTGCGGGTATGAAACGTTAGTCGCGTTCCAATCTCTTCGTCTTTGGTTCTGGTCGTCCGACATGTCCGCGGAAGTCGCCCCTCCCACGCAGCCCGACTTCGTTGCGCCGGCGGAGCCGATGGCTGAACGTCGGTTGACAGGGATGACGCTCGTGCGGCGCATTCGCGGATTCCTGCATCATGGGCTCAACGCTTGCGGGGCCGTCATCTTCCTTTCGGCGCTATCGGCCATACCGATAGCGAACGTTTACGTGCTCGGCTACCTGTTGGAATCTGAAGGCCGGATCGCCAACGGCTTTCGCTGGCGCGATGCGATTCCCTCGGCCCGGACAATGCGTCGCGGGGCGTCGCTGGTGGTGGGTTTGATCCTGTTCACATTTCCGCTGCGCTTACTCGCGGACTTCGCCGCCGATGCGGTGCTGATCGATCCCGACGGGATCGTCGCCCAGCGTCTCACCGGCGTGACGGTAGTCCTCTCGTGGATCGTCTTGCTCTACCTGCTGCTCGCCGTCGGTTTGGGGGCGAAGCCGGCGCGGTTCTTTAATCCGATCGGCACGCTCCTTCGCGGATGGCGAGAGATTCGTCGTGGCCGCTTCGTGAGGCGGGCTTCGCTGCGGATGAGCGGGTTCCTTGCGGCGCTTCGATTGCGGAGTCGCTTCTGGCTCGGATTGCGCGGGGTATTCGTCGCGTGGGTGATCTTTGCGGTCCCGGCCTTGCTGCTGATGATCGATACGCCGCAGCCCGGTCCGATGGCCGTCGGGCGATTTCTCGGGGCGATGGCGCTCGCAATTACGTTGATGATTCAGCCGCTCGCGCAAGCCCGATTTGCGGCACGAAATCGCTGGCGAGCGGCGTTTCACATTACGTCACTATGGGGCCTGTTTCGTCGCGCTCCGTGGTCGGTCCTCTTAGCGGCGATCGCTGCGCTGCTGCTCGCGTTGCCGATCTCTCTACTTTCGATTGTGCATGTGCCGGCCGATGTCGCTTGGATCGTTGCTCCGCTGTTCGTGGTTGTCGCGTGGCCCGCGCGACTTGCGGCGGGAGCGGCGTATGCCGTGGCTGACAAGCGAGAGCTTCCCGGCTCCGTATGGTGGACGGTCTCGGGAATCGTACTGTTTGTGCCGATCATTTTTCTGGGTGTCGGCCTGCTGTTCTTAGTCCAATTCGTCAACGCCGACGGCAGGCTTGCGCTCTTCGAATTAAACAGTCTGCTGCTCCCGCTGCCACGCACACGTTAAAGTCGATGCGATCAACAAGCCCGCAGCGCAAGCAAGGGACAAGACGATTAATGCCTCCACATAAGCCGAGATTTTCTGATTGAATAGTGGTATCGATGCTCGAATAATGAAGACACTTCGTAGCGCGGTCTATCAAAATATTCGGCACAAGAATGCAGACTTCATTCTTAAGTGTCAACAGATTGGGCAACCCTTCGAGCGGATTCCCTTGCTCGCGCTGCGGGCTTGTTTGGTTGGGGAATTGATTTAATGAGAAATACTGCGTGCCTTGGTTGGAATGCGTTTCTCCTCTGTGATAAGTTATCAGTGACGACCGATTTGTTCGGCGGTGACCCCCGAGCGAAAATCTGATGCGAGACGGGCCATTCGCCCCATGAGTCGGTCGCCGGAGCCGATTCCCCGCCGCTTGGGCGCCAGTGTCATCGGCTGAAGCCGTCCTCGCGAAGCGACCAGTTACCGCATCGCGACGATCGCTCCGGCGAATGACGCGGCGAGACAGGCGACGGATTTGAAGACCCGGCCGATCGGTCGGCGATGAACGTCCTCACGCCGCCAACCGGCCCGAACAGGAGCGGGAGAAATGGCGGTTCGGCACGTTGATGAGTTGAGGAATGTTGCTCTGGTAGGCCACGCGGCGGTCGGTAAGACGACTCTTGCCGACCGGATGCTGTTCAAGGCGGGAGTGATTCCGCAGGCCGGTTCCGTCGATGACGGCACGAGCTTTCTTGATGCCGAGGATGAGGAGCGATCCCGGCACATGTCGATCTTCTCGCACATCTGCCACTTCGCGCACAACGGCACCCGCATTAATCTGCTCGACACGCCCGGCTTCCCCGACTTCGCGGGGCAGCTTGCCGGTGCCTTACGCGCGGTCGAGACGGCTGTGGTCGTCATTCATGCCTGTCACGGAATCGAAGTCAATTCGCGGCGCGGATTTCAGGAGGCCGCTCAGGAAGGTCTTGCCCGCATGATCCTGATTAATGACTGCGACTGCGATGGGGCCGACTTAAAAGCACTCTTAGAGAATACCCGCGAGATGTTCGGCAGCGAATGTGTGCCGATGAATCTGCCGGTCGGAGAGGGCGGCTCTTTTAAGAGTGTCGTCTCCGTTCTTAATTCGGCGGAGGCATCGGCGAGTGAACTGCCGATTTCCTTCGACGAAGTTCGTCAGATGCTGATCGACGCGATCGTGGAGTCGGACGACAAGCTCATGGAACGGTTCTTCGACGGCGAAGAACTTTCCGAGCAGGATCTTGTGGTCGGGGCAACGCGGGCAATGCTCAGTGGGACCTTAATTCCAATTTTCTTTGCCAGCGCGTCAGCGGACGTCGGAGTTGCCGAACTCATGGACGCGTTGGCGACCTACGCGCCGTCTCCCGCCAAACTGCCCCATCAGGCGGTGACCGCGGATGGTCGGGTTGTCGACCTTGTACCGAGCGAAGATGGTCCGGCGATCGGTCAGGTCTTTAAGACTCGAATCGATCAGTACGCCGGCAAGCTCAGCTACGTCCGCATTTTTTCCGGTAGGCTCACCAAGGACGCCACGGTGACCGACTTCGCGAGTGGTCGGACCGTCAAATTGCACGGGCTGCTCGATTTACAGGGCGGTCAACAGGAGGGGGCCGAAGAGGCGTTCGCGGGGGATATCGTCGCGGTTCCCAAGGTCGAGGAATTGCATGTCGGTGATACGATCGGCATGAACGGAGCCGAGCGTCAATTACCGCCGATCCGGTTCCCGAAGCCGGTCATCGGGCTGGCCGTTGAGCCGAAGAGCCGGTCGGATCAACAAAAGATATCGACGGCCCTGCATCGCATGGAAGAGGAAGATCAGACCTTCCACTTCACCCGCGATGATGAGACGAACGAGATGGTCATTCAGGGGATGAGTGAATTGCACCTGAAGCTCGTTGAGGAACGTCTTCACACCCGCGAGCATGTCGATATTGTCACTCATACTCCCCGCGTACCATATCGGGAAACCGTGACCGGCGAAGCGACCGATTCCTACCGTCACAAGAAACAATCGGGAGGAGCGGGACAATTCGCCGAAGTGCATTTAAGGGTTTCGCAACTACCGCCGGGTATTAATCCCGACGAGTACTTCACCAAGGATCGTTTCGAACATCTGCGGCATTTTCATCACGACCCCGACATTAATTTCGCCTTCGTCGATCGCGTCAGCGGCGGCTCGGTGCCGAATCAATTTATTCCTGCCGTTGAGAAAGGTGTTCGCGAGCAGATGCGAGCCGGGGTCGCCGCCGGCTATCAGGTGCAGGATGTGTGCGTGGAGCTGTTCTTCGGCAAAGACCACCCGGTCGACAGCAATGAAAATGCCTTTAAAGCCGCGGGGCGAAATTGCTTTAAGAAGGTCTTCGAGCAGGCGAAACCGACGCTTCTGGAACCGGTGGTGCGGGCCGAGATTACCGTTCCGGATGAAACCGTGGGGGCGGTCACGGGCGATATCTCGACCCGTCGCGGTCGAGTCGAAGGACTCGAACCGGCCGGGAACGGATTGGAGACGATCACGGCCGTCGTGCCGCTCGCTGAAATGCTGACCTACGCGCGAGTGCTATCGAGTCTTTCGGCGGGCAAAGGCCAATTCACGATGGCCGTCACGCAGTACGAATTAATGCCCCACCACGAGCAGCAGAAAGTGCTCGAACCAGTCGGGGAGAAATGATCCGGCCCGTCGCATCATCCGCGAACGCCGGTCGCGGTCCGATCGGCGTTAGGATGCGAGTTCGTTCGTGCGCTCGCGCGGCCTCTTAGGCTTTCGTCGCTCCGCTCGCCGCAATTGCAGCAGCAGTTGCCGCGGCCGCATTTGCCGCGGTGCTCGCCGGAGGGTGAACGGATCGAGTCGGGCGTCACGGTGTGAGACGACGGCATCGACGCGCTGCTCGAGCCGAGCCAACCATTCCGGCAAGTCGACCGAGGAACCGCTCGATTCGGTAAGGTAAGCCTCGACGGCCGATCGAAATTCGCGCCGCGCCCGATCGACCGGCGCATCACCGGTGGTCTTGGCGACCAGCGTCAGAATGCGATTCACCGCGAGCGGTCGAATAAATTTTTCGGCGACATGGTCATGAACCGAGGGCAGTCGGATGGCGTGTCGCCGCTCGATATCGCCGAGCCGTTTCAGATAGGCGTCTGCTTTCTCGGCGGTCTGAACGGCCAGAAATTTCTCCCACTGCCGGACCGCTTCATATTCGCCGTGCTCGGCCATCGCCCGATGCGCGAGGATCATGGGCATCAGGTTCCATTGATCGCGGTCGTATCGCGCTTCAATGCGGAGCAGATCGAGGAAGCGATCAAACTTCTCGCCATAGTCCGATTGTGTCGTCGTGGTGTTGTACTCGACGAATCGATCAAGCTGATCGAGTACCGTCGTGAAGATCAGTTCCAGAATCTCCGCCGCTTCGTCAGCATCGACTTTCTTCGTTTTAAGTGCGTCGGCGAATTTCAATTCGGAAAGCGGATTGGAATCTTCAACCAAGCGGTCAAGAAAGCCGGCAACGCCTTCGTGCAAAATTGCTCGAAGATTGGTCACGGTCATCAGGCGGGCGTGCAGCAATTCGCTGCCATACTCGCGAACGAAGGCTTTGGTCCGACGCCAGATGACGGGATCGAGAAACGCCTCGGCGGCAGAGAGCCGCATCGTGCGGGCGTGCCTGATCCAAAGTCCGCTGAAGGCGTCGACGATCAGGCCCGCGGCTTCGACCACCGAATCGGATCGAGTCGGCAGCGCAGCGACATGCGAAACCGTGCGAACGGGGACACGCTTGCGGGGCCGCCCGGGACGGGCCGATCGTTTCTTTCGGCGGGGCTGCATCGGCGCGAGTCGCTCGACACGCGGTTGTGGCAAACGGGAAGCGGTGCGTGAAACCGAGCGAATGGCGGCATCGAGACTTTCCGAAAATGCCGTTCGGAACAGGCGGTCGAACTCCGTCACCGCGGGGCCTTCGGGACGGGAACGGCGCTCCATATCGAGCGCTGTCTTGAGCAATCGACGGGTCTCCTGCAACAGCCCGAGCCGCGGCAGCTCCGAGAGAAGAAATCGGATCAGCCGCTGTCGCGAACGGACGTCAACGACCTTTTTGAATCGGCCGCCGTGATCGAACCCCACATACAGCAGCGGCTCGAACTTCAGGTCGGCAATGAGCGAAGACATCGTCGTTCGGACACCTCCGACATCGGCCGCGAGGACGGCGGCGATGCAGCGGGATCGCGGGTCGACCTCGTCGCGAACGCGCGCCGCAAGCAGGGCGTGTCCCATGTCAACCTCCAACACGGGAGCGACCACCTGATGAAGCAATTGCAGCTTTGCCTGAACGACGTTGTCGAGCGCCGCGTTCGCATCGGCGTCCCCGGCGGTGGCTTCGATACTTCGGTCTTCGATGAAGTGACCGAGCTTGCGCAGATCGGTGGAGAGACGGTTCGCGTGCCGCCTCCATCGGTTAAGAGTTCGCGTCGGCAATTCGGCGCGGGGGTTGGAGTCGGCGATCGAGTTTTCGAGCCGGACCGGGTCGAATCGCCCGGCCGCTTCCTGCCACAGCCGGCCCAACGCACTCAGAAACTTCAGCCTCGGCTCCAGTCGTTCGGCGGCGGTGTCGAATTCGGCATCGTCGGTCGATGGGATCATCCCGTCATCCATCAGTTCGCCTTCCTGCCCATCATCCGAGCTGTCGCGATAAACGACGCCCTCGTACGCGGCGGCGAACAGCTCATCCTCCCCGTCGTCGGTATTCGCGGCAGCCTCCGGCTCGGCATCGTCACCGAATTCGGAAAAGCTCGGGGTCTCCCAAAACTCACCCGCATTGGCTTCGAGGAAGTCGAAGAATCGACGCGTCTGCTGCCACGTTTCGGCTTCGTCCGACTCATCCGACACGATCGTATCGAATACGCGGCGAAGCAGATCGAATAGCGAGAACTCGCCCGATTCCGCACCGACATCGTCAACGCGGCTGAGCCATTCCATCAGCAAGCCCGCCGCCGCCAGCGCTTGATTGTGATCCAGAAGCACACGCACGATCCGCCCGAAGGAACGCGGAGAATCGAGGACTTCAACACGCTCTCTCCAAAAGGAAACGTCCTCACCCGGTTGCTTCGATTGATACCAAGCCCGCAAAACGCTCGCGACGGCCGACGCCGAGTCGAAATGCTCCTGCCCGGAAATCGACGGCAGATCCTGAATCACTGTCGTCGCGAACCGATCCCACCAGTCGCCGAGTTGTTGGAACTCGCGCAGGAAATCGCTGTCGTCGCGTCCGAGTGCGGCGGCAACCGTCGTGATCTCGCCAGCGAGATCGAACGTTGCTTCCATCAAATCGAATAACGATTCGGCTCGATGATCCGGAATGGCGTCTTCACGTGCCGCGAACAGTGGGAATTGGGCTTGGAACCCGAGGATATTCCACGGGTCAATCAGCCCGCCGCATTCGATACCGCGTCGCATTAAATCGCACGCATCGCGAAACGACTGGATCGCCTCATCGATATCGCGTTCGGAACAGGCCACACGTCCGCTCGAAATGCGGCAGCGAATGTCGCACTCGATTCGTCCGGCGACGGAAGGGATCTGAGCGGACAGTTCTCGCGCGGCCGGGGCCATGCCGAGCCGGGCGTATTGCACAGCCACGTGTCGCGATTGCACCTGCCGCGATCCATATTCGGCGAGATAAAGATTGAGGAACTGTCGCACTCGACCGAAAGGTTGCCGGAACTGTTTCTGCTCGCTCTGAAGACGCTTTGCCCGCCCGCTCCCGGCGATGGCCATCAGCCAGCCGTAATAGTCATCCCGTTGCTTCGCGACGTCAGGCAGCAAGTCGGTCAGCGATCGCGTCGAGTCGTGGGTCGTGGGTCCTTCGCCGCTGATTGCCGACGCCATCAGCATGGTGCCGCACAACACGCCGGCGGCGTCGAACAGCCGGTCCTCGTAAGACAGGTTCGAGCCATCCTCACCCCGCAGCCATGCCGAGAGCGAATCGAGGATGATCTTGCGAACGATAAATCGCCGGTAGTAGCCCGACTCATCGATCAAATCGGGATCCCATTCCCCGAACGGGTAGTTCGTCCGTTTGTTGACCGGATGCAGGTGATCGTGCGCCCGGACATCGAGTGCGATTTCGTCAAGGCGTTCGACATGCAGGTACGCCGCCTCGCGCATCGGGGCGGGACACTGATGACAAATCTTCAATGCGGCTTCGAGCAGGTCGTGAAACGGCCCCCATGCGACCCCGGCTCCAGCGATAAAGAGCGGGACCGGGCGAAATCGTTCGTGGGCATAGACTTCGGCAAGCCGGTCGTTCTCGAGCACGGCCCGCGGGCGGTAACCGACGTAATCGTTGATCGTGCCGATCGTGCCTTCGACCACACGATCTGACGAATCCAAGGGGGATTCTTGCCGCAGCACTGCCTCAAACATCCGCATCAGGAAAAACGGATTGAGTTCGTCGGTCGGTTCGAGGTGCGCCAGGAGATCCCGGTGATGGCGGCGATAGGCGGGCAGCAACTCATCGAAGGTGAGATCGAGGGCGGCACTCGCCTGACGGCTGTCCCGAAACGCATCTGACTCGGCCGCGAGCGATTTCAACTCGCCGCGCAGAGCGGACCGGACCTCGTCCCACGAAGACGGATCGAGGGCGGCGAACATCTCGTTAGCGGCGGAAAGTGCCGCAACGTCCGCTCGTCCCGCGGAATAATTCAGGTAGCCGAGCAACGCGCGGGCGGCTTCGGTTATTTTGCCGGAAGAAGTCCCGGAATTGGCCATCGTGTCTGACAGACTCAAAAAGAATCGACCGAATCGAGACGCCCGATGGGGCGAGAGATTCGGAAAACGAGAAATTCGGAATCTTCCAGTAAAACACGGGGGGCGTTGATTGGAAAGGGCGCCTCCGGCACTCGCTTCGGACCGGACCTCGCTTTCCGTCGCCCGCTGGCATGATCGGCGAAGGCAATTTAAAGTGCGACCGGAGTTGTGGACATGCACCAGAATCGATCGGGATCACCGGGTGATCCGAGCCAACACATCCCGACCGATGGTGTCGTCGCGATTGTCGGCGTCGGCTTGATCGGTGGATCGATTGCGGCAGCAATCAAAGCCCATCATCCCGGCTGGACGGTCGTCGGTTTCGGTCGTGACCCGGGTCGGTTGGACGAAGCCCGCGAGGCCGGCCTTATCGACGTGGCGCAGGAAATCGATGGTCCGCCGACCGATCCGCAGGCTGATTTCGCTGTCGTCTGCACGCCGGTCGGACGAATCGCGCAGGACGTGCGCGCGATCGCCCGTCACTGCCGGGACGGCGCTGTGATCACCGATGGCGGCAGCGTGAAGGCAACGATTTGTCGCGATGCGGCCGGTTCGCTGGAACGCGGTATCGAATTCGTGGGCTCGCATCCGTTGGCCGGGTCGGAAAAACAGGGATGGCGGCACGCAAGTGCGTCACTCTTTCAACAAAAAACGTGCGTCGTCACCCCGACCGCTGAAAACAGCGAATCAGCCGTGAGTATGGTCGAATCGTTTTGGCGTTCACTGGGCGCGAATGTCGCAAGCATGTCGCCGCAGGACCATGATCGCATCCTCGCATTGACCAGTCACTTGCCCCACGTGACGGCTTCCGCGCTCGCGGGGCTGATTCAAGCGGGTGATTTCGACGCGTTCGCCGGAACCGGTTTTCGCGATACGACTCGCGTCGCCGCCGGGGATGCCGAATTGTGGACGCAAATTTTCATCGCCAACCAAAAAGAAGTGACGGCGGCGCTCGACCGTTTCAGCGAGCAGCTCTCCCGCTTTCGCAGCGCAATCGAGCAGCAGGATTCCCAAGCGATTTCGGATATGCTGGCGGCCGCCGCTGCTGCTCGAAAGCGACTCGATCACGAATGTGACTAAGTGCGAAATGGCGCCATCCGGAATTCGCGTCAGACTCGCAAGCGGCCGGGAAGCTCTATTTTTGACTGACCATCGGCTTCATGCCTTTGACCTCTGAAGAACCTGCTTCCGAACTTTCGAATCGGAAGCAGTCAAGACAACGAGAACAGGTCGGATGTAAACTATGTTGTGGGAAATTGAAATTCGGCCGCGCGACGGCGAACCCGATCGCGAAGCTCAACGTGTGCTGACTTCGGCCCGGCGAATCGGGATCGACACGCTACCTCCAGTGGCGGCCTCACGATCGTTTCTGATCGAGGGCGGGGAGGACGAATCTCGCGTCCGCACCGACATCGCCGCACGGCTGACCGATCCGGTCGTCGAGCAATTTGAACTCAGGGCACTGCCAGATGACGGTTCCTCCAAGGGAAATGGCTCCGGCACTTTGATGACCGTATTGCCGCGACCCGGCGTCACGGACAATGTCGGCTCCAGTTCCCGGCAGATGTTCCGCGCCTCCGGACTCGATGTCGATGCGGTCGCGGCCGGACGGAAGTACCGATTCGATGGTGACGTTCCGCAAGCGGCGATCGACCGTCTCGCGTCGAAGGTGCTCGCCAACGATGCGATCGAACGCGTCTTCTTCGGCCCGCTCCAACTCGATTCCATCGCGCTGGGCAGCCCGTACCAGTTCGAACTCGTCAAACTGACTTTGGGCACGCTCTCAGATGAGGAACTTCTGGCCCTCAGTCGCAACATGCAATTGTCCCTCAGCCTCGACGAGATGCGGACGATTCAGGCTCACTACCGGGAACTCGATCGAGAACCGACCGATTGTGAATTGGAGACGATCGCTCAGACCTGGAGCGAGCACTGCTCGCACAAAACGCTCGCCGGTCGCATCCGCTACCGGGAGCAAGTGGGCGAGCAGACCCGCGAAGTGTCGTTCGACAATATGCTCAAGGAGACGATCTTCGCGGCGACTCAGCAGATTCGCCGTGATCTCGGCAGCGAGGACTGGTGCGTCAGTGTCTTCAAAGACAACGCCGGCATCGTCAAGTTTCACGACACGCTCAATGTCAGTTTCAAAGTCGAAACACACAATCGCCCCTCGGCCTTGGAGCCCTACGGCGGCGCGAATACCGGCATCGGCGGCGTGATTCGCGATTCGCTCGGCACAGGGCTGGGTGGTCGTCCCGTGTGCAACACCGACGTCTTCTGCTTCGCCCCTCCCGAGATCGCTGCCGACGCACTGCCCAAGGGCGTGCTGCATCCGCGGGCCATCATGGAAGGCGTCGTCTCCGGCGTGCGCGACTACGGCAACCGCATGGGAATCCCGACGGTCAACGGTGCCGTGCTGTTCGACGAGCGATTCATCGGGAATCCGCTCGTGTTCTGCGGCAACGTCGCCACGATTCCGGTCGATAAATGCGAAAAGAAAGTTTCTCCCGGCGACTTAATTGTAACCGTCGGCGGTCGGACCGGAAAAGATGGAATCCACGGAGCGACGTTCTCGTCGGCGGAGCTGACCGAAGAGAGCGAAGTGGTCTCCGGCGGAGCCGTACAGATCGGCGACGCCGTCACAGAGAAGATGGTGGCCGACGTCGTCCTCGCCGCGCGAGATCGCAATCTCTATTCCGCCATCACCGACTGCGGCGCCGGCGGCTTCAGCAGCGCCGTCGGAGAGATGGGCGAAGAGACCGGCGCACAAGTCGATCTCGAGAAAGCCCCGCTGAAATACGAGGGCCTCAGTTACACGGAGATTTGGATCTCCGAGGCCCAAGAGCGAATGGTCCTCTCGGTGCCGCCCTCAAATTGGGAGGAGTTCCGCGACCTGTGTGCGTCCGAAGGTGTCGAGGCGACCGCGATCGGCGAATTTACCGACACCGGCCGCCTCGTGCTGAACTATGACGGCAACGAGGTCTGCGATCTCTCTATGACGTTCTTGCATGACGGTCGCCCGCCGGTCATTCGCGAGGCGACATTCACGCAGCCGAAATTTCCACAGCTGAACCTTCCATCGAAAGACCGATACGATAGCGATCTGAAAGCGATTCTCGGATCGCTCGACGTCTGCAGTAAGGAGTGGGTCATTCGGCAATATGATCACGAGGTGCAGTCGGGAAGTGTGATTAAGCCGTTGGTCGGTATTCAGGAAGACGGCCCCTCCGATGCCGCCGTCGTTCGGCCTGATTTGAATTCCTCGCGCGGTATCGTCGTGTCGTGCGGCATCACGTCCGGCCTCGGCGATTTCGACGCGGGGATTATGGCCGCCAACGCGATTGATGAAGCGATTCGAAATGCCGTCGCGGTGGGAGCCGATCCGTCAAGGATTGCGATTCTGGATAACTTCTGTTGGGGCAACTGCGAACGCCCCGAAACGCTCGGAGCACTCGTGCGTGCGGCGCTGGCCTGTCAGGAAGCAGCCGTTGCATTTAAGGCTCCCTTTATCAGCGGTAAGGACAGTCTTAATAACGAGTTCTCCTATATTGATGCGGACGGCATCCGGCAGACGGTGATCATTCCGCACACGCTCTTAATTAGTGCCATCGGTCAAATTAATGACGTGTCCGCCGCCGTCACGATGGACCTGAAGTCCGCGGGCAATGCGATCTATCTCGTCGGTGAAACGAAAACTGAGTTAGGCGGCAGCCACTATTTCAAAGTAAATCAAATTGAGGGCGGTGCTCCACCGGAGGTCGACCTGGAGCGTGCCCCGAAGGTGTTCGCTGCCGTCCATGAAGCGATTCATACAGGAACGGTCCGAAGCTGCCACGACCTCAGCGAAGGCGGCCTCGCCGCAGCGGCCGCAGAAATGGCCTTCGCCGGCGGCTTGGGCATAGAATTGACGTTCCCGGACGGCGTCGACCCGACCGCCCTGCTCTTCGCCGAAAGCCCGACCCGATTCCTGATCGAAGTTAGAGCCTCGAAGGCGGAAGAGTTCGAGACCCGATTTGCTGGATTGCCCTGCGTGAGACTGGGTGAGGTTACCGGTAGTTCTTCCGTGCGAGTTACCGATGCCGAAGGCCGAGTGCGGATCAATTCACCGTTGGAGGAATTAAAGGAGGCTTGGCAGGGTCCTTTAAGCTGGTAGACGGGTTTGAAACTGCGACGGGTGGCTGGGGACGGTCTCGCAGAGCCGCCCCCAGCGAACGCGGTGTGAGCGTTGAGCCGGTGAACGCCCCTGACACTGGGGGCGGGCGACTTGAGTATTCTT
Source organism: Stratiformator vulcanicus (assembly GCF_007744515.1). Lineage (NCBI taxonomy): Bacteria > Pseudomonadati > Planctomycetota > Planctomycetia > Planctomycetales > Planctomycetaceae > Stratiformator > Stratiformator vulcanicus. Next base: position 3,168,984 of record NZ_CP036268.1, on the reverse strand, counting down.
CAACGTGTCGCGACGTGATCGGGAGCGATTGTATGATTCGCGCCCGACCCCAGCCACCTGCCGATCATCCTCATTCGATAAAATTCAAGTTTTCGTAATTAGGCAGTTGTTTCCGTACATTGCTCTACTTATCGTTTTTCCGCTAAAGGTCCAGGAACAATGTTATGAAAGGAACAAGGAATGAATTGTCTTACAATTATTTCTTGCTTATTTTTGGCTGGCCTCACAGTCCCTGCGCACGCGGATACATTCGTCAAGCATGGGGAGACAGTTTTTGTGATTACTGAGGGAAAGAAAATCAGGGCAACCGGCCGTAATACGCACGTACACAGCTTGCTGATGAAAAGTGGTACGGCGTACATTCACGCGACTAACGATGGTGACACTAGTCGAGTTTGGCAGTTCGAATCGATTGGCCGATGGAAGCCGCTAACGGGTGACAACACGTCAGTACGAAAGGCTTGGGTTTCGGATGATGGTCGCCTGCAGATGATAGCCCAAAATGATGGCGAGCAGTTCAGGATTTGGGAATGGTCGGGTTTTGGTCAAAACTGGAAGACAGACAAGCAAGCTAACCCGCAGGGGCGCCAGAAAGAGAAGATTTTGCCCGCCTCGTGGTCCGTCCGATTCTTTGAGGTGCGTAAAAGGGGGCAGTTTTCGGGAGGATGGACTGAGGTGTACTGTCAAAACAATTCGAACAGATCAATGGTGGTTACTATCGGTCCCGCATATGGTTCAGTGCCATTGCGCCGTTTCTCACTTCGTCTCTCACTTCGTCCAGGCGAAGAGAAGCTTGTTGGTCACGGTCGTGCGAGCGGCTACAGAATTGTGGAGTGCTATTACACGTCGGAAGTTCGATAGTCTGGAGCCGGTTTCAATACCTGAGTTGCGCGGGTGGCCCGGCCGTCGCTGGCGGCCGGGTCGCGTAGCGACAAGATGTCGTTCGAAAACGTTCCGTTGAGGCCTCAGTCTCCGGTCAATCGGGAGATTCTCGAACAGCATCTTGTGCCTGTTGGTACCCGGCCATGAAAGGCCGGGCTACTTCCTTGGGTCGGAATCCGCAGCTGAGTCCTCTGGTCGCTTTGCGACCCGGACGGTGTCCGGGCCACTCAACATTTGAAGCACGGCCAGTGCCGTCGCTGCGAGCAGCACCAGTAGGTCGATCCCCAGCAGCACTCCCGCAGTGGCGGTGACGGCCAAGGCGCCTCCCGTTCCCGCCGGGTCGCCGACGCGGCTGAGAATCGCCCAGACGATGGCGGCGACGATCGTCACGGCGAGCAGGATTGCGGCGCCGCAGAGGGTGAAGCGGATTGTGTCCAGATATCGCATCGAGTCTCCCGATTTCATTTCGCGTAGCATAGCGACGAACTTCGGACATTCGTAACCGCCCTCAGGCGCGGTATACTTGAGGCATGAGCGATCACGAAACATCAAAGCGTCCGGCGGGCCCGCTTGCGGGGCGAATCGGCGTCAATCGGCGACAATTTCTGGGCGACGGAGCACGCACTGCGGCCGGGGCCGTGGCGGGTGGTGTAGCCTTCGCGCAGAGCGCTGCGGCCGGGCCGCACGATCAGGATCAACCTGTCCGGCTCGGGGTGATCGGCGTGCGCCATCAGGGGCGCCCGCTCGCGAAGTCCTTCGCCGCCATCGAGGGCTGTCGCGTCACGTCGGTTTGCGATGTCGACGCGTCCGTGATGACTCGAACAGCTCGCGAGTTGGCGGAACAATCGGGGGTCGCGCCGGGGATCGAGTCTGACTACCGCCGCATTCTCGACGCGCCTGAGATCGATGCCATCGCGATCGCGACGCCCGATCACTGGCACGCGCAGATGATCCGCGATGCGGTCGAAGCGGGCAAAGACGTTTACGTCGAGCCGCCGCTGACGCGAACACTCGCGGAGTTAGACGGGCTGAGCGAAACGATCGAAGCCAACGACCGCATTGTCTGTGTGGGGTTGTCTCAGCGTGGGAGCACGGCCTTCGCCGAGGCGATGAATTACCTGCGGAGCGGCAACATCGGTCACGTTCGGTTGGCGAAGGCCTGGGCCGTCAACATGCGAAAGCCGATCCCGCAGCGGGCGGACTCGGCCGAACCGAACGGCGTTGACTACGCCGCGTGGCTCGGCCCGTCCGGGCCTCGGCCGTTCAATGCGAATCGATTTCACCGCAACTGGTCGAGCTTTTGGGACTACGGCTGCGGGGAACTCGGGCTGTGGGGGCCGCACTTGCTCGACGTCGCGGCGCTCGGCCTCGGGGTTACGCTGCCGACACGCGTGACGGCAGCAGGATTAACGGCGGCCCCGCCGCAAGAGACGCCTGATTCGCTGAATGTGACCTATGACTACGGCGATCGGATCATCCAATGGGAGCACCGCGAGTGGAGTCGCCGCGGTCCGGAAGGACGCAATGCGGCCGTAGCGTTTTACGGCACCAAGGGGACGCTCATCCTCGATCGAGGCGGTTGGAAAGTCATCGATGGCGAGGCGACGGCGGGTCGGTCGATCGGGTTCGATCCCCGCTCTTATCTCCGGTCATTTCTTGAATCGATCCGGTCACGTCAAACGGCGTTCGACTATGAATCGACGTCACTCTCGACCCGGCTGTGCCATCTCGGCAATCAGGCGTTTCGCGAAGCACGCGAGATTCGAATCGGATAGCGAATTAAAGATACACAAGCCGCGCACGAAGTAAGCGGATCGATTGAGGGAGACGTCGTCCCCGCCGGGATCCGCTTACTTCGTGCGCGGCTTGTTTGTTGCTTTGTTAGCGGGTGATTCGTGAGTCGTTCTGGATACCGGTTTCCTGGATCGCGGCTCGGCTGTCGTCGAGCAGTTCGCGGCCGCCTTCGCGGAGGAAGTTGTTCAGTTCGACGATCGCCGGACCGAGCAGGAACATGTAGACCGCCGGCATCAGGCACAGCACGGTCGGGAAGAGGAGTTTGAAGCCTGCTTTGTTCGCGTTCTCATCGGCCCGCTGTTTGAGGTCGTCGCGTACGCTGTCGGAGTAGTCCGAGAGAGACTGCGACACGCTCGTACCCATACGATCCGTTTGCGTCAGCAGTGCCGTCAGCGAACGGGCTTCCGGTACGTCGACACGATCGGCGAAGTTTTCCAATGCCTGCGGGAGAGATCCGACGCGGGCGTGTTCGACGATAATCTGAAATTCTTTGGCGAGGTCCGGATAGGCCGGTTTGATCTGCCGTGCGATTTTCTCAAACGATTGCGGAATCGTCAGGCCCTGGCTGACGCACATGTTGAGCATGTCGACGGCGTCGGGCAGTCCCTGTTCAATTCGAAGTTTGCGATCGGCGGCCTTGTTCCGCACGTACAAGCCGACCGCCGCCCAGCAGATTGCCGGGACGAGCAGGATCGCGATCAGTACTGGAATCTCGAAGGCTTTCGGAACCAGAATCAATAAAGCCCCGAGCAGCACGAGCGGAATGACGACCGCGAGAAAGCGAAACGCGGTGAAGTTCTGCCAGGCGTGGGGAGACAGATAGCCGGCCGTCCGGAGGACTTTGCGCCAGCCGTGATGTCGTTCTTCGGTCTCCGGCAGCATTGAAGCGAGCGTGGTGGTTGCGCCGCCGAAGGCATAGTCGCCGTCGCCCTGCACCGGCACGTCTTCCGGATCGAGCTTTGCTTCGCGGGCTTCGTTGTGAGCCGACTCTTCAAAGAGTCGAGACCGCCAATGCGGGTTCGACTCCGGCTCGTCACTCGCTCCGGCCATCGCGTAAGCCGGTTCGTTGACCTGCTGGCGCACCGGTTCCGGTCGCGCGGCTGACTCTACGCGTTCCGCCTGAGCCTGATCCGCTTTCTTTTCAGAACGACGGAACCACTTCACCACGACCGGCACGATCGTGGCGAGGATGACCACTGCGCCGATGATGTAAACCAGATTGAAGATTGTCTGAGTGGTCATGATTCCATCCCGTTTCTCTTAGTCCCGAGGCATCGGCCGTCGAGAATTATTTCAATGACTCGTTGAGCGGCGTATGTCGCCGGCTTGTGTGGTCTATGTTCGACGGCTGCGGTTCAGGATCATCAGAACCCACAGGCTGCCGACGATCTGAAGGATGATTGCGAGCACCGTCACCAACCGGCCCCAGAAGCTGTCGAACAGGTCGGTCAGGTAGTTCGGGTCGCGAATAATGAAGAACAGCACGATCGCCGGAGGAACGACGAGCATCAGGATCGCCGTCGCACGACTCGCGGCGGTGGCCGCTCGTAGCCGTCCGAGGAAGCCGATTCGATCGCGAACGGCGCGGGCGAGTCGCTCGAGGATCCGCACCAGGTCGCCACCCGTTTCGCTGTGCAGCGCGAGGGCCATCACGAAAACGTGCAAGCTGTTGACGCCCGTCCGTTCCGGCAGATCTCGTAATGCGTCGGCAACGGGTACACCCATCGCCATGCGACGGGTTCCGATTCTCAATTCATCCCCGAGCGGCGAAGGCGTGTCTTCGGCGACGGTTTGCAAACAGCTTTCGAGGCTGCGTCCTGTGCGAGCGGCGCGAGCCAACTCGCTGACCATGTCCGGGATCTGTCCCATGATCTTCTTCTGCCGCCGGGCCCTGACGGCAAACAACGCCAGCACGGCCAACACGCCGCCGACAAAGAACGCGATACCGGTCGTCAGCAGGTTTTCCTGAACGACGAACGCGACACCGGCGAGCGCCAGCGCCGAGCAAACGATGACGGCCAGCATCAGACCGGGCGACATGCCCAGGCCTGATTGCAGCATCAGGCTGTCAAAGCTGCTGTTAATCTTGTCCGAAGTTTGCCCGCTGTCGCCCTGGGCGAACTCGTTGCGTTCGCGCAAGATGCCGGCAAATTCGGGTTTTGATTTGATAGGGGCTGCGGTCGCCATTGCTATGCCTGATTTCGAGAAGCCGTGAGGGGAAAGCGAAGAGCGGAGGGGGCAAGGGATGCGCCTTCTGCTCGATGCTCCTTGCTCCTACTTTTTCAATTCCAGTTCCCGCGCGACGAACAGGTCGGTCGGGATGTCATGTCCTTTGGCGGCCAGTCGGCCCAGCACGCGCGGCTCGTGGCCGGTGGCGTAGAAGGCCCCATCGACCCGATCGTCTTTCACACCGGTCATCCGGTAGACGAAGATGTCTTCGACGACGTAATCGCCGTCTTCAATTCCGACGACTTCCGAGATTCGCGTGATCTTCCGCTCGCCGGTACTGAGCCGACTCACGTGAACGATGATGTCCAACGCGTTGGCGACGTAGCGTCGCGCGACGGAGCTGGGCAACTCGGCCCCGGCGAGGGCGATCATCAGTTCGATACGGTCGAGGGCTTCGCGGCAATCGTTGGCGTGGACGGTACTCATCGAGCCGTCGTGGCCCGTATTCATTGCCTGCAGCATGTCGAGCACTTCGCCGCCGCGGGCTTCGCCGACGATCACACGGTCGGGCCGCATCCGCAGGCTGTTCTTGACGAGATCTCGCAGCGTGATTTCGCCTTTGCCTTCGACGTTGTGCGGACGGGCTTCGAGCGAGACGACGTCGGGTTGCTGCAACTGCAGTTCCGCTGTTTCTTCAACGGTGACAACACGCTCGGACGTCGGAATGTAACGACTCACGTTATTGAGCATGGTCGTTTTACCGGCACCGGTACCACCGCTGAACAGGATGTTGAGGCGGCCGGCCACGGCGAATTTCAGGAAGTCGGCCATGGCGGGGGCGAGGGTCCCCATCTCCACCATGTCGTCGAACTGCAATTGGTGAGTGCGGAAGCGGCGAATCGAAACCGTCGCCCCCTTCTGGGCCAGCGGTGGAATCACCGCGTTCAGTCGTGAGCCGTCCGGCAGTTTGGCATCGACCATCGGCGAGACTTCATCGATCCGACGGCCGGCTCGACCGACAAGGCGACGGATGACTTCGAGCAGGTGCTGCTGGTCAGCAAACTCGACGTCGGTCTGTTCCAACCGGCCGTTCCGCTCGACGAACACGCTGTGAGGACCGTTGACGAGCACGTCGCTGACGGCAGGGTCGCTCATCAGTGGTTCGAGCGGACCGAAACCGTAGATTTCGTCCATGATCTCGCGGACCATGCGGTCGCGCTGCTCGGACGAAAGGTCGACGTCTTCCTGATCGCACAGGTGCGTGGCGAGGGCGGTGAGCTGGCGTCGCAGGTCGGCTTCATCCAGATCGCCCGCCTTCGACATGTCGATCGCGTCGACCATACGGTGATGGATGCGCGTCTTGACCCGTTGGAACTCCCGGGTCGGAAGTCCCTGTCCGTTCGTGGTCTGAGTTTCTGTCTTGGTAACCATGGCGGTCGCCTGTTATCGCGAGGGTGATCGGGTCGGGATTTGAATGTCTGAGGGTTCGTTTGGAATCAGTAGCTCAGATAGATCTTGCAGACGTACGGGTTCGGAGCCGGCAGGTCGGACGATTCGGAATCACGCTTTGCCAGGATGGCGGTCGGCGTCGCGACGATCGTCGGTTGGACGATCGCCCGCAGGGAGCCGTCGTCAGCCGCGATGAGATCGACGAACCGGATCGCGGCGAAGTCGGCGAGACGAATCGCGCCGGTTGATGCCGCCTGCGAACCTTCATAGAGGAACACGATTCGTCCTGCTCCCAACTCGATCGCGTTCCCAAGCTCCGCAAGATTCGTGTCGATCGGAACGGCGTCGAGTCGCGGATCACGCGGGAAAAATCGCAATTCCTCGCCGAATTCGCTGAGGTCTTCGGCCGAGAGACCGGAAGGCCGGTCGTCTGGGTTGCCGGCGGAGAAGTCGACCGCAACGGCATTCGTCGTTTCATCCGGTGAGGCGACGGCGACGCTCAATTGGAGTTCCGGAATGCCATCGGCGCCGGGCTGAAATGTTCCGCTCTCTTGGTCGTAGCTCCACTCATCGTTCCCGCGGCGCTGAGTGATCGCGCTGGTCCAATCATTTGTCGGGATCGCGTCATCGTCTGCAAATCGGATCGCCAACGGGAAGGCGGGAATGTCGATATGCCGTGTCGCTGCCAAACCGGAAAGGCGGTGGTTGGCTTGCGATTCGGCGACTGCTTCCATGTCGAGCATAAACTTGCCGAAGAACGGTCCGAAGATCAGCGGGATCGGTCGCCCGTTGGACTTGGTTCGTCGGGCGGTGACGACGGCGTGGCTGCAGTCGCCCACATTGCTGAGTCGATTGGCATCGTCAAGAAACCGAACGTCCCGGTTGGGTCGATCGTCGAGTGGGACGGAACCCCCGGCGACGCGGCTCGAAAATGCGACCTCGCGAGCGGCGTAAGATGCGCGCTCACGGATCGAAGTCCAATCAACGTCGGCCCGCAGGCGATCGTCGGTGTGCAACATACGAGTGGCGGCCAATGACGCCGCCTCCGCCGTATTCTTCAATTCTTGCTTCGCCGTCCGCAGCCAAAGGCTTTCCACGACGTAACCACACAGTGCCAACGATGCGAAAACGGCTGCCACGATCAGCAGCGCGGCATAGCCGCGTCGCTGATTGCGACCGCATGGTTTTCGCTCTTGTTTCGTGGGCTTGGTCATGATTTCTATCAGAATGCTGCGGAGGTCGGGTCCGATTGAAGCGGTAGATTACTAAGCCGTCGGTGCGACTTTCTTCTCGTCCTTGGGAGCCGGTTCTCGGTCAGGCCGACCGTTGATAGGGTTGTAGTTCAGGTCGTTGCCCGGAGTGTCGATCTGTGACCGCCACACGCGGCGTCCATCGTTGAAGTAAAGAACATCGCGTCGCGAGCCGTCGAAATGCTCGATCTCGAGCGGCGGTTCCGGTTCGGGCGTGGGGCGAAGACCGAGAATCTGCTCGAGCGTGGCCCGATCGCTTTCGGGAACATCGACGACGCCGGTCCCGAGACCGTCCGGGTTCAACGTCAGGGTGATGTCGCCACGGTCACGGGCGAGAATCATGATGTTGGCCTGTTCGGGCGTCAGTTCGAGCGTGATCGCCGTGGGCGAGTCGGCGACTCCCGAGCGACTTGAGACGGCCAGGATTTTGACACCGCGGAACAGCGTCATCGTCAGGCCGCCACGAATCCGTCGATCCGGGTGATTGCTGACGGTCATATGAACGTCGACAAAGTCGCCCGGATCGAGTAGCCCTTCGACGACGTCGCTGCTATCGCTGATGCCGACGGAAACGGCTCGCATGCCTTCTTTGACTTGAATGCTCGGGCGATAGCCAGGGTCCTGGAGATCGCCGAGGCGGAATGGCGAACGAGCGGGGATCGCTTCTTTCGCGTAACGACCGACGACCACCTGCTGACGCAGGATCATCGAACCGTCAATTTCTGAGGGCGGGATGAGTCCGTCGGCGATGTGGGCTTCCGTAATAAACGTGCCCGGTTTGATGTCGCCGGCGGCCATCGGAATTGTCCGGCGTTCTTCTTCGGCCGGCGCTTCTTCACTGGCGAAAATGGTCTTCGCCACGTATGCGGCAATGAGTCCGCCGACCACGACGAACATAATCAGTACGAGCAGGGCGGGTGTAAACCGCATGATTCAATCTCCCGGGTAAAGTCGCGTCGGCCAGTGGATTCGGCGATGTGAGTTGGGTAACGGGTTCGTCGGTGTTGGTGTGATTTCAGTCAGCTATTCTTTGGTCATTTTCGTCGCAGCAATCAGCTCTCGACCTCGTAGGTCGAAACCGAAGGGCCACAGCAGATTCGGCGCGGCGGCCTGCATGGGCACACGCACAACGACTTCGACCGGGTCGCCGGTCCGCTCGGCCGAACGAACACTGACGTCCGCGAAGCGGCTCATGAACGGGCCGAGCGAGCGGAGCGTGTGTTCTCTGACCGATTCCGGTTCGATGTCGACATAGCTGGCATGTCTGGCACCATTGCGGGCGGCATCGACGACGACCCCCCGGGCGTGCAGCAACATGCCGATCTCGAACATCATCGCCCCGACCATCAACAGGACAGGCAATGCAAGAATGAGTTCCGCGCTCAGAATCCCGCGGAGCGGGCGGCGGCGGACTCTTCGAGTCGAGTTAAGTTTTTGAGTTTGCATGGGCATTCATCCGGTCGCGAGTTGGAGATAGGTCGACCATCCCACGAAGGTCCAGACGGCAAGGGCGACGGGTACCGCGAAAGGCATCACGCGAGTACTCGCTCGTTTCGGAGCGGTCGGACTTTCGTCGTCCGAGGCTCCGCTGAATAATTTCTGCATCCAATTGAATGCCAGTCGTGCCAGTCCGAAGAACACGACGAGCGGAACACTGATGGCGAGCACGATCAGCGTCGGCTGCCAGCCGAGCCAAACGCTCAGGCCGCCCATCAGTTTGACATCGCCTCCGCCGGCCGCGCCGATCATCCAGAGGATGAATAAAATGCCGAACCCGGCTAGAAAGCCGAGGCCTCCGTCCGCCAGTCCCGGCAGGCCCGCAAAGGCGAGTTGGTAGATCCAACCGGCCGCGAACATCGGGACGGTCACTTTGTTGGGAATGCGGTGATAGCGGATATCCGTCACCAAAGTGATGACCGAGTAAACGGCCAGACCGGTGAGGAGCACGGCGAGTTGTAGGATGGACTCGGGCATCGCGTATCACTGCTCGATGGTTGAATTCGTTGACCCGGCCGGTCGAAACCTGTTGCAAACCGGCAACGCGAGGTCGCCGTTTCGATTCGACGGGTGTTGAAACCATACATCCTGTTGCAAAGCGGAAGCGGCGGTGTTGCCGAGCTTGTACAAATTGCCTGCAATCCTTACGCGCCCGGGCTGCCGAAACCCTCACAAGCCCGACAATCGGACCGAGACGCATTTCCGGCGTCACCGGAAGACCTGATCCGACCACAACTGGCTTCTCAGAATCTGCGCTGATAGGCTCCGTCCGGACTCAAGTTGTCGGATGAAAACCCATCCGAATTTTCCTACTTACCCTGACCGCACTTTGATGGCCGAAGATTCCAAACGCCGCGTTTTCGTCAGCCGCCGCATTCCGGAGAACGGGTTGGAGCGATTACGCACATTGTGCGACGTCGATATCTGGGAAGGCGATCTGCCGCCTGATCGCGAGACGCTTTGCACGCGTGCAGCCGGATGTCACGGCGTGCTGTCGATGCTCTCTGATGCCATCGACCCCGATTTCATGGACCGAGTCGGACCGCAATTGCAGGTCGTCAGCAATTATGCCGTTGGCTTTAACAACATTGATGTCGAAGAAGCGACGCGACGCGGCATTCGGGTCGGCAACACACCGGGCGTTCTGACTGATGCAACAGCCGACATCGCCTTCGCTCTATTAATAAACTGTGCGCGACGCATATCAGAGAGTGAACGATCGGTCCACGACGGCAAATGGAAGACATGGGAACCGCTCGGCTTTATCGGCCTTGACTTGGTCGGGAAGACGATCGGCATCGTCGGTTTGGGGCGGATCGGTCAAGCGATGGCCCGTCGTTGCCACGGCGGTTGGGGCATGGATGTGCTCTACACAAGCCGTTCATCGAAACCGGAAGCCGAAGGGGAATTCGATGCCGACTATGTCTCAATGGACGAACTGCTGACCCGGTCCGACTTCATCTCGGTTCACTGCGACCTGAATAATTCGACAAGCGGCCTGTTCGACGCATCGGCGTTTCAAAAGATGAAGTCGACAGCCGTCTTCATTAACACGGCCCGCGGATCGATCCACAATCAAAACGACCTTGCCGCTGCACTCACGAACGGCGAAATCGCGGCGGCCGGACTCGACGTGACCGACCCCGAGCCGATTCCCGCCGACGACCCCCTGCTCGACCTGCAGAACTGCGTCGTGATCCCGCACATCGGCAGCGCGACCGTGGACACCCGCGCCGCGATGGCCGATATCGCGGCTGAGAACGTCTTGCGTGCGCTCGCGGATGAGCCGATGCCGCACTGCGTGAATCCCCCTTCGTGACGCATTCAGCGGCGTTGTGAGTCAAGAAACGAATACGGAATGTTGAGGAGTCACGGATGGAGCCTGCTGAATACCTGGATGTTGCAAAACAGGCCGCCGTGGCTGCGGGAGAGGTCCTGCTGTCGTGGTCGGATCGATTTTCTGTGACTGAGAAAGGTCGAGCCGATGTTGTGACGGAGGCCGACTTTGCGTCGCAGGACGTCATCCAGAAATTGATTTCCGAGCAATTTCCCGATCACGGCTTCTTTGGCGAAGAAGGCCTCTCCCAGCCGTCACGGTCGAAGGAAGCCAATTTTCGCTGGATCATCGATCCATTGGACGGCACCTCGAACTACGTTCACGGCTTTCCCTATTACTGCGTCTCTATTGGCCTTGAAATTGACGGCGAGTTGAGCCTGGGCGTCGTTTACGATCCCATTCGCGAAGAGTTATTCGAGGCGACCTCAACAAGTCCGGCCCTGCTCAACGGCAACGCGATCTCGACGTCGACAATTCCGCAACTTCGCCAATCGCTGCTAGTCGCCAGCTTGCCTCGCAACACGGACCCAGCCGACCCGGCCGTTCGTCGATTTCTAGTCGCCCTCCCCGCTGCAGAGAATGTCCAACGGACCGGGTCGGCTGCGCTGAATCTCTGCTATGTCGCGTGCGGCCGCCTCGATGGCTTTTGGTCAAGCAGTTTAAAGCCTTGGGACATGGCCGGTGGCGTCGTTATTACCCGCAGGGCCGGTGGAACCGTAACGAAGTTGGACGGAGCCGCTTTCGATGTCGGCGTGCCGGACCTGCTTGTAACGAACGGAACGGCTATTCACGACGAGTTGGTCGCCGTACTCAGCCTTTCTTAAGAAAACGACACGAATCGGCCGTTCTCAGCTACGACCGTTCCTCATAATATTAATCGACGGCACAGGCTTCAGCGATTGAACTGTGGACACAGGCTCCTTCATACTCGCCTTGTGATCGTCCGTCGTCGTTGTGAGCCAACGACGGTAAGCGAGTTCGTGATCCCCACGAGCCATCTCGGTCGCGACCTTACCGTGAGGGCTCGGTCAGTGGCGTCTCGAGTATGGTCGTCTTAAGAAAGAGGTTGCGGATCGATCATTGGACTCGATTTGAACCGGCTCTGCAGCGGCAGCGACTTCTCCTGCAGATATTCTGCGGGGTTTTTTGATATGGTTTCTTCAATACGCGGTCGACACGTGAGCGGCAAGCTTCGAACGACATCTCAATGCTCTCGTCGGCGATTGACCGTTCATTGGCAATCACTGGCGATCTTGGCTCAATTGTTCGCAGCGACGACCTTATTGCCGACTTCACTGCTCGCCCAAGATTCCGATAATGCCGGTGCCCCGGCACGCGTTGATTCGAGATCGGCTAGCCCATCTGGAAGTGAGAAAAGACCTCCTGAGTTATTCAGCGATGCGACACGAAAGCAGTTCTACACGTGGCTCAAAGAACGAGAACGCCCTCCAGCAACGATTGAAAATATCGAATTGACCGGAGCCATTGGGGACAAGCTGGCCGAACTCGCCGTCCGATACAGCATACAGATTGATTCGCACGAAGGACCTCACCCCGTCCTGTTGGGCATACCGACCGCTACTCTGACCTCGACGCGATACGACGGACCGGGCTCCGCCAAGTTCCGCAGCCTTGATGCGTCAGAGGGATACGTTTTCGATTTTTCAGGTCGCGGAACCCATACGCTCGTGCTCAATGTGCTCGTGAGAGTGGAAAGAAAGGCGTCCCGCAGGGGCCTTCGCATCGGCTTTCCAACGACACCGGCCAAGTCGACGGCGAAACTTAAGTTTGAAGAGCCCGTCACCGACATTGCCCGGCAGGCCGGTGCACGTGGAATCATCACCGAGCGATCGGCCGATGAGCCGAATTCATTCAAGATGGCCGGATTTGGCAACGAGTTTGCCGTCGAATGGCAACGCCTTGCCGATCAATCGGGCGAAGCGGAGACATTAAAAGTTTCGACCTCAATTTCCGTGGCGGTCGTTGCGGAGACAATCCGCGTGCAGGCCCTCCAAAGGCTGCAATCGACGAATGGCCCGATCGAACGCGTTAAGGTTTCATTGCCGGCTGGGTTCACTGTGCGGGAAGCGGTAGGACGTTTGGTCGCGGGTTACACCGTCACGACCGAAGACGGGCAAGTGTTTGCAGAGGTCTTGCTGCAAGAACCGGCCGCGGGAACGCTCGAGATTGATTGGCAATTGGAGCGGCCCCTCGAAAATACAGAACAACCGTCGGTTGCCGTCGAATTCGACGGTTTTCAAGTAGACGGTGTGCCGAAGCGATCCCACAAAGGTGTGATCGTCTTAACCCAATCACGCGACTTCAACCTCCTTTTCAATCGGCAAAGAAGTCGGAATGTTCAGAAAATAGACGTGCGAGACAGCGGTTTCGCGACCGGCAGTGCGGCATTCGAATTCTTAAACCAGCCTTTTCGGTTCGCCTTTGAAGCACGACGCGTCACACCTGCCTGGCTCGTTCGCCCGGCATATACGCTCCGCTTTAGCGAAGAACAGGTAGAGATTAATTGCAAATTTCGATGCAGCATTCTTCGCGGCGACTTGGAAGAAATTGAAGTCTCGTGGCCGGGAGCGAATGATTGGCAGTTACTGCCAAAGGAAGGAGCCGGGGCGAGAGTCCTCGACTTTCCCGATGCTCCTGATGAAAAGTCGCGGTTGCAGTTTCAAATCAACTATGGCGACACTCGTGAGTTCGAATTCGGATTTGCCGGGATTCTCAGCGACACTGACATCAAGTCTTTAGAGCGTATCAGGCTGCCGAAAGTTATCGGCGGAACCGTCGGCAATGCCATCGTCAATGTCGAGTCGACTGATCGATTCGACGCAATTCTTGTCGACGAGTCAGGTGCCCCCATTCCTTTTCGGACCACACCATCGGGAGACACGCTTTCTTCGATCTACGCAATTGAAGCAGGCTCAACGATTGTTCGCCCGAGAATTAAACCACGATCTCGCGTTACTGACGTTGTTACCGAAATCGGTGTCTCGGTCGGTTCTCGCCGAACGACTTTCGAGCAGCACTTTTCAGTCAACGTGCGCTACGGTTCGATAAATCAGCTCGTCTTTCGCCACGATTCTCTAGCCGACCATCTGCCCGTCATAACGAACGAGGTCGGTCGAATTCTCAATGTGTCGAGTCAAATTGAACCGACGACTTCAAGTAAGTTAATCGTCGTCGAGTTCAGTCAATTCCAGTCCGGCAAGTTCGAATTGACGGCAAGCTGGTCGGTCCCATTAATGCCATTTAACGACCCGCAAACTGTTAAAGACCAAGCCCTTTCAGTTGCGACTGCTCAGAGGCCGCTATATCGTCCCGAACCGCGATTTGCCGTCACTACTTCACCACTGCAGGTCGTTAATGCAAGTGTCAGTGGATGCCGATTGAGAACGCTCGAAAGTAGTCTCCTGCCTGTTTCCCCGGTCAGCGAGGAATGGGCCCGGTTCAACAGCGAGGACCGGTCGTCGATCGAGTGGGCATCAGTTAACGTGCCAAAGCAATTGACTATTGAGATCTCACGGCCAAACCTGTCTGACCCCGCACAGATGCTCGGATTAAGGGCGAACATCAAACTGCTTTTCGATCGGTCCGGTCAGTTGGTCGGCCGTATTGATCAACCAATTGTTGCGGGCGTGTTCGGCAATGGAATTGACACTCCCGTCATAGTAAGTGTTCCCGAGACGGTTCAGGTGACCGCCATGTACATCGATGGAAAGCGTGTTGCGACCAATATAGTTGAAACGGTTGGAGGCCTATTTATTTCTGTAAAACGCGACGATCTCAAGGTTTCTGCTGCTTCGCAATCGGACGCAAAAATTGCAACGGTCGTTTTCCGGGCGAGAGAGGCCGTTGCTCCATCGATGTGGGAGCGTTTCATAATTCAATCGCCGCGAATTGTCACGGCCGCACCTGTCAAAGACGTGTCAGTCGAAATTTCACTTCCCTCGAAGTTATATCTCTGGAATGACCCCGACGGACTTCGACCGATGTTTGAATGGGCTTGGTCGTTAACGGGAGCCAGCCGCCGTCCGGCAGCAGAGTTCAGCCAAACGGACGGCGAAATTTCATTCGGAGCGACCCGGGATATCGATTGGCGAAGGTACAATTTTGAGGGGGCCGCTTATCCTGACATCATTATCTTCAGCATTGTTTCAACTTCACTCGTTTTCCTCGTCGGGGCTGTGGTGGCGGCGCTCCTCGTGTTTTTGATTATTAAGAACCCGGTGTTGCGAAGCCCTTTGTGCACAGTCTTGTGGATCGGGCTCGGCGGAACGCTATGGATTATTATCGGCGAAAGATTGTTCATGTTCATTCCCCCCGCTGTGGTAGGTGCCGTAATCGTTCTTATTGCAGCCGCAGTAGAACAATTCCAGCGTGCTCGGTTCGCGTCGCCGATCATCCGGGTCGAAGATGATCATGAGCTATCGGGCAGCATCTCGTTAATAGATGATTTTGTCGACAATAAATCGGACGGTTCTATCGACGAATCTAGCTCTCTAGATAATAGAGGCGAGTTCTTGACGAAGTCGGGGGAGCGGACAAATGAGTTGTCCAAACAGTCGCTCCCGGGAGAATAAGAGGTATGAATCAGACCAGTTTCTCCTGCGAAATAAGATCGACGGATATGTCAGTCACGCTCCGCTCGTTAAATAGCAGAGTCGTTCTGTTCGCGATTTACACGAGTATCTCGTTGACATGGACTATTTCGGCTCGAGTCGGCTACTGTGAAGAAAATATCCCAGTAGAAGCGATTCGCCCCAGTTCTCCGTCATTGATGGCGTTCGTTCGAGAACGGCGACTTGACGATTCGATCGAGCCGGGGCAGTGGACGGCGGCGACGATGTCCCACTTAGCTGAGCTAATGTCGTCATCGATCGAGAACCACGCTTCCCAATTAACGCCGACAGCAATTTCTCAATCGAGTTTTGAAGGGCGCGTCAGTAGCGATGGATGCCGTGGCTCGTTCGAACTTGTCTTTCAGAAGCCGATCAGCGCACTCGTATTGTCTGATACGATTAACGTTAATTTGCGGTCCGTTGTTGTCGACGGAGAGGATATCCCGTTTGGTTCCGATCGGCTTGGGCGGTTGATTGCCCGGCTTCCGCGCCCGTTGCGGCGCGTTACAGGTCGATGGGACAGTGAGATTCAGTTGATCGGCAGTGAAGGTGACTTGGAATTAACTCTTCCGGAAGCTGTGGTAACGAAAGGCGTCTTAAGCGTTCCGAGCCAATTCGATCTGACAAGTAAGTCCGGTATTGTTCGACGGCTCATTTCTTCGTCCGAACGAACAGGCCGTTGGGAAATTCTCAACGGGTCACGGTCAAAACTTGTAGTCACTCTTTCCCGCGTTCAGAAGGGGGAGAAGACTATTCCGTTGTGGGCAGAGGGGAATGTCGCGGCGACAATCGGACGCGATTCTGTGAAGACGGTTGCGTCACTTCGTCTTCGACCTTTTCGGGATGCAGTCAGCAGTCTGCGGTTTAGCGTTCCAGACACTGTCAGCCAGTTAGAAATTAGCCTCGGCGGTGACGAGTTGAGTTTCATCTCACGTGCCGAAGGCAATATTCAAATTATTGATTGCCGCCTCGATCGTTCATATCGCGGTGTATTGCCCCAACTCACTGTCTCGACGAATTCATTTCTCAACACAGATCAGTTCGTCGAAGTGCCGATGTTAATGCCAGTTGAGGCAGTCACCGAAGGAGTTGCTTTCGAAGTGCAACTTTCAGGTGGGATAAATGTGTTTGACTTGAAGTCTGAAGGGATGCAGCAATTGTCATCCCGTGATGACGGCAGCAGACTTAACTTTAATATTCTCGCGAGTAACCCGTCGCTTCGCTTTCGGTTGTCTGAGCAGCAACCGCGATATGTTGCGGAGGCCATTCATGAATTAAGTGAAACCGTGGGCCAACTCGTGTGTCGTAGCAAATACGATATATCGGTGACCTCGGGAGCACTTCCTTCGCTTGAGTTCCGCGTTCCATACGGATGGGACGTGGCGGACGTTCAAGGTCACGGCAAAGCTAATCTGTCGACGTCGAGTAATCAAAAAGTGATTTGGGATGATTACCGACTTCCTTCGGGAGAAAGACGGCTCGTCGTTGCACTTCCGAATCAACTGAGGCCGGGTGAGAGTGGGCGTTTTGGTATCGTCGCGACGGCAGTGACGATTCCAAGCCGTCCGATCGAGATTGTCACGCAATCTCAGGGTGTTTCACTGGAGAACATTCAAAGCAAATATACATTTCAGTCAGTTGGGAGTTCGGGTGAGTCTTTGGAGACGCGTGGGCAACCCGGCTCGATGCGGCTGTATACAGATTCATTTGAAGAGGCTGTCGAAAGTGTACTTAAGAGTGAACTCTTCAATGCGGAGACTACTACTTCAATTGATGTCGACGCCGGGCGAACGGTTGTTGAATATCGGCTGGAAGTGTCAGCCGAACCGATTGACACGTTTCTCGATCTCGAAATGACCGGGCCAATGTCTGACGTTCGGTGGTCGACCACCGATCCGAACCAGGGTGTGTCGGTCGTCAATGCGATTACGGATATAAGTCGTCCAGGGCGGCATTCGTCTATTCGTCTGCGAATTCCCGGCGGAAAGAACACCACCAAAACGATTGTTGGTGTCTCAGAGTTGCGATCTCCGAAAGGGCAAGAGGTAACAGTCCCTCTTCCCGTCGGTCGCGACGGTGCGTCTTTGAAAGGGATTGTGCTTTTAAGATCACGAACGGATGGGATTCGAGCGAGTCTTGCTAGCCCTGAAGCGGAGGATTCGGAGGACGAACAAAATTTGACGCAGGAGTCGCAGCGGCTGCACTACGATTCAAAACAGCCGAAACTTACTCTGTGGCGCGCTGCGCAAGTCAATCGCGGGTCTTTGCCAGTCGTCCTCGTTTCCGACGTGTCCCACTGGTCATCGGTTGCGAACGGCGGTGGGCTCGGGACTGACCCCATGCGCTGGGGCCACACAAGTGTTTTTTCGGAAGTTAAAACGTCTCAGCACTTTGTCTATCGCAACGGTGAGAACGAACGACAAGAAAGAGGGGCGATCGTAGAGACCGCAAATATCCGGCGTGACGGTGTGACGAAAGAAGAAGAGTCGCAAGCGGCCAACGATATCGATGGGCCTAAATTGACTGTCGAGAAAACTTTGTTGGGAACTCGAGCTAGGATAAGGCGTTCTTCGGTCAACGGCGATTCGCAGGAGATCGTTTGGAAAGTTCGTACTCCTCGTTCAACAAAACTCTGGATTGACGGCGTAAAATGGGCGAACCCAGACGATGCGAGTGAAGCAAGAACTTATACATTCGAAAATGTAAGGCAGGGTACGACCATTGCAGCGGTTGATACGCGACGGCATAGATCCGTTGCTCTCATTTCAACATTGCTCGTAACGATGTTCGTGTTTTCATTAAGGCGAGTTGTCGGCGGCGTGACGATTCTGACGTTCGCAGCCGGCATGATCTGTTGCTTGGCCATCGCGGGCCCTTTTAGTTTTATTGGTCCGGCGATTCTTTGCGGAACCGTGCTGAGCTTAATGATTCCGCTTCTTCTATCTTCCGGTTCGTCTGCTTTGCGAACCCGTGATGATTCCGAGGGAAGTACCGTTGTTTCAAACCGGTCATCTATATTGAGGTCATCGGCGCTAGGATTGTTCATTGCCGGTCTGGTATTCGGAGTAGCGAAGGCCGAGTCTTCACACGGAAGGCGGCTACTCACGCCGGATTCTAAAACTGGCGTGGCCACGATGCCGATTGAAATTCTTCGTGATCCGGACACTCCTAATATTGTCCATGTTAAAGAAAAGACGCTGGCGCAGCTTCGTGCGGCGCATGAAGTTCGCCGTGACTTTATTTGCACGAGTGCCGAATATACGTTGACGGCGATCGACGATGAAGTGATGAAACTCGAAGCCAGATTTCAAGTATTGGCTGGCGTTGCAAATAGTGATCGGTTTGCGATACCCGGAGCTCGTCTCGTCCGGACTGAGGAGACCGACGCATGGTTCGACGGAGAACCGGTCGAGCTGATCCGCCATGACGAAGAGCTGGCGGTCCGTTTAAAAGCGCCCGTTGATCGCTCGGAATCATCCTTGCAAGAGACGCATGAGATCAGGGTTGTCGTTTCAGCTCCGTTGCAAAGCCAGAACGGGTCTGCTCGAGATCTGCAATTGCCATTGCGGCCTGTCCCGCGTGCCAGCCTTCGAATTGTTGGTGTTAAGCAGCCGATTCGTGTGCGGGCCTTGTCCGGTAAGTCACCGCTCGCGGCGTCAGAACCGCTTAAGATTTCTGATTCGACGGTAGATGTATCTCGATTAACTGAGATTGCAATTGAATTAGGGAATAAACCTGCAATTTCAGAAGAGACGGTTGATGTTTTGTGCCGAGTGCGTCTTGCGGCGGGAATGTTGGGAGTTACCTACCATATTAAAATGAACGAGATTCGACGGCGACCGAAATCAATTTCGATTCCCGTTCCAAAAGATTCAATTCCGAGAGAAGCTAATTGGCGAAGTGGCACGTTTTCGAATGTCGCTGCCGGTACATCGATTCGCACGATGACTGTTCCCCTGCCCGCTGATTTGGAAACCAGTGATGGCTATTGGCAGTTGCCGGTGGAACTGATGCTTGCTGTTAAGGAAGAATCGTCCGCGGCGAGGATGTCGAAAGTTGTTTCGATTCCTGCTGAAATTTTTCCGTCCTCGATCCGGATTAATGGCTCAAATGATTTATTTGCCAGGGTCTTTGTTGGCGTCTCTGCCGGCGTCGCTTGGAAAGTCAATCATTCGCTGCCGGAAGTGGCGGGCGACGCTTGGGCTCCGGCCGATCCTGAAGTGTTGGAGTTTGCGGTGCTAAACAGCGGTCAAATCGTTTGGCTACTTCAATCGAAGCCATCACGAATGCCCCTTCAACTGACGAGAGTTGAGGGCGATCCGCTCATTCAAGTTCGGCAGCAATGTGTTGTGGTCGATCAGCGGATGAATATTAATTGGACGGCTCAGTTCCGAGGCGGTCGTGCTGGCGTTCTTGAAGATGACGTGACGATTCCTGCCGGGTTCGACGTTCGACGTGTTTCAGTGCAGTCCGAAGGGGTAGATCGTTTGGCGTCATGGACGCTTATCGGGAATCAGCTTTCGATCTTCCGTACCGTCCCATCCAGCGAGGGTTATGAGGTCACTATTTTCGGAAGTCGAGAGGTTCCGTTTCGGGGTTCGGTCCGATTGCCTTTGCTGCAGCCCAGCCGGTCGGAATACTCAATCAAGCAATATGTGATCGAGTGCAATTCATGGTCAGGCTTCGTCATTGACGAGATCGATTCGGGTGACTTTAAACTCATCAGAGGCGAAACGGTCGATCTCACAGGAGACCGGGAAAATACTTTTCTTCTGTCTGACGCTTCTCAATCGAGAGACCGGATCACAGGGCCGGTAGTTAATGTAACGCCAGTCGAAGAACTGGCTCTTCCGGTTCTTTCGACGCAAATTATTGATCGAAGAGAGTCAGGCCTGTTTGAGGTGACGCAGCAAATGCAGTTTGCGCGTTCGCCAACGGTGTCGACGGAATGGACTTGGAATGTGCTGACGGACGTGACGGGGCCGATTACGGTTGAAGGCGAGGATTGCTCAGCCGAACTTGCCGCCCCTGACGACGCCGCGCCGCAGGTTCTCGTCCGGTTTCCTGCCAATTCCGCGGGAGTTGCGACGGCAAGATATTATATTTCGAAAGGCGGGCCGATTGCGGTCACTCCGCTTCAGATGGACGATAGGTCCGTCGGGCGTAATGCCGTCGTTGTCGACGGCGCGAAGGTTCTCTCGTTCGGCCGTGCAAATCGTCTTTCGAACGATGAATCTCAAAAGATGCAGTTGCCGGAGTCCGTTTCGGGAAAATGGTACGAACGCAGTGCAAGAACTATTTCTGTCCGACTGGCACCGGTTCCGTCGCCAAACCTTGTTTCTAACTTAAGTGCAGGCGAGGAGGAGGATCGTTCGGCTCAGACGCTGACATCCAGAGCGGTCAATGACGATGGAGGAGTCGGCCATGTGAGCCTCGGGTTAATATCGGCATGGCTCGCGTTTGTTCTGATTTTAAGAATTGCGTGCACTGATCCGATGCAAGGTCGTCGATGGACCTATTCCGCGGCGATTGTAGTGGCTGCTTTCACTTGGTTTTTTCATCCCAATCTGATTGGAAGTGTGTGTGCTGCCGTGTTCGCTCTCGTAATCCTGTGCGTACCCTTGGCGATCGGGATGCTGCGCCAGGTGTTCTTGCGGACTCGCCGTCTTAATTAATGGATTCCAGCGACGCGATTATCGCTATTGTGTCAGATTCTTCATTGAACCGGTTCTTCATTGAGCCGGGTTCGGTCAATTCGAAGTCAAGGCGTACTGCAATTGCCAGACGATGGTGCTTAATCCGACGACGCTGCAATAGATTGAGAAAATCCAAAGACGTCGTTTGCCAACGATATTGAGCATCAGCCGTAGTGCCGCAATGCCGACGAGACAGGACACGATTGCGCCGATAAGAAGAAGGCCCCAATCGGGCTGCTCAGGTTCTTGAATCACATCGACTAAAGAAGCCGCCGCACCTCCCGCGATCGCCGGAATGGCAATGATGAACGAAAACGTTGCGGCTGTCCTGCGTTCGACACCGGCGAACAGGGCACCGGCAATCGTGCTGCCCGATCGCGAAATTCCTGGGCAGGGCGCGATTAATTGGAAGACCCCGATTATGGCTGCCTGAGCGAGCGATACCCGCGAAGAACCTTCGCCTGTTCCCATCCGCTCGGCTGCCAACAGCAGCACCGCGGTCACAAGCAAACCGCATCCTGCGACCAACGGACTCTCGAACGCCGATTCCAACGTGTCCTTCAACGGGTAAATTAGCGCAAGTGGAATCGTCGCGACGACAACGGCTCGGAGTAATGGGGGGTCGGACAGGCTTTGAATGAGTTCTCGTCGAAACACGACCAATATCGAAACGAGCGTACCCACATGCAGCGCGACGTTGGTCGTCAGGCCGATTTTGGGAAGTGACTCATCACCAAATTGCTCAAGCAGCGCGCTTGCGATCACGATATGGCCGGACGAACTGATCGGCAGGAACTCGGCGAGTCCCTGGACAATGCCGAGCGCAATGACCTGCAACAGCGATCCCACAGCGGTGGCCGAAATTTAGAGGGGAAACGGCCGAGCGAAGCCGGCTGATGCGAATGAAATCCTGAACGTACCTTTGTTGAACTGTAGCACGAAACAAGGTGTGACGGGCAGGCCGAGTCGGCATCTGAGCCGTTCCAATGTTGCCAAACGTCAACAAACCCTCAGAAGAAGCATTGAGGCAGGGCTGGCGGGCGTGGCGGGCGTCTTGGCTGATCGGTTCAGGCTCGTCGGAAGCGGGTATGATGCAATCACACCGTCAGACGTCAAATCGATCGCGCGGGGGAAATTCAAATGCGGTCGAGCGCGTCAAACCAGCGGAACAATGCCTCGATTGAGGTTCGCGGAAGGCGACCATCCTCGCTCGTGTAGGGGATGGAAGCGACGGGAAATTTCAGGCCGTTCAACAACTGTGCAGAACGCTTGATGAGAGGGAGGATGCGGATTGATTCGTCAAAGGCGAATAAGAATTGCGTCCGGTAATTCGGATCGTTCTGAATTACGTCTCCGGCGATCGGTGAATCGATGATCGCCGCACCGGTATACAAATCTCGCTCTTTGGAAAGGGCTTGGAAGGCCATCACCCCTCCGCGACCGCGTCCGACGACGGCGACGCGAACAGGATCAATCGAATACCGTTCGCGGAAGCGGCGGGTCAGTTCCGTCACGTATTCGATTTCTTCGCCCTTCCAGCCGGCGATATCAGCCGCTTTCGGGCCGAGCAAACAGACTCCGTGCAAATCGCAGAAGGGCTTCCACTTGCGAGACACTTCGGCTTCCATCGTATCGCCGGCGGGGTGCAGCCAGACGATCAGCCCGTACGCCGCTTGCGGGTTGTATGATTCTGGGACGTAGGCCCAATAGCTTCGTTCGCCGTCTTCCCACGTTTCGCTGAGCCTGCCGGTATCGACTTCCACGTCTTCGCCGGGTGGGACAATCGCGGCGATCGGCAGACTTCCAACGATTTCAGTGGGGACTGAGTCGAGCGCCACCGTGACCGTTGAAGGGCTATCGCCTTTCTCGTATTCCAACTCGATTTCCTGGCCGGGCCGAAGATTTCGGATCACACCCAAGAGCTCTTCCGAACTGGTGACCGGCGACCAATCCGGCGCGTCATTCGATTCTTCTCCACTTGCTTCGGCGTTTTTAAATTTTACGGCCGTGATGACATCGCCGACACTTAGTCCCGCCTCTTCGGCAGGGCTGCCTTTAAAGACGTAACGCACTCTCATGCCAGTCGTCTCGTCGTCCGTAACCGCTGCTGCGTTCTCGGAACCATCGGGGCGGGCGGGGAGAATGCCCAGAAACCCCGATGCGTAGGGCTTTAATTCGGCGACCAATTCGGCCGACCCGCTCAGCGTTTCGTCGCCGCGGCGGAATCCCACCTCGATCGTATCGCCCGCGTAGAGTGGACCAATCGCCTGTTTCACGTCTGCGATTCGCTGAACCGGTTTGCCGTTAATTGAAATCAGCGTGTCTTCGGTGGCGAGGCCGATCTGTTCGGCCGGGGAATCGACCCGGACCATCCCGATCAGCGGCTCGCCGGTCAGCTCATTCTTCGATTTGAACGAAATACCGAGCAGTCCGGGCCGTAGCGTTTCCCCCGCTTTGAGTCGATCCGTCGTGCTGAGGAAGTCTTCGAACGGCACGGCGAACCCGATACCGGAGTCATAATACTCCACGCCGGCCGTCGTCCCCTTCCCCTGCATCGACAGCGGGACCAGAATTCCCACGACGCGTCCGCTTATATCAATGAGCGGACCGCCATAGTTGACCGGTGACACCTTCGCGTCGGTCTGCACGGCTTTGCCGTAGATGCGATCTTTCGCACTGATGATTCCGATCGCCAAGTTAGGACGACTGCCTCTGTAAGCTCTGCCGACGCCGATGGCCCACTGGCCGACTTTGACCTCTGATATCTCTGCCGGCTCGGCGGGAATCAGGTTTTCCGCATCGACCTTTAGCAGCGTCAGCATTCGTGATTTATCGTCGGCGATCTTTTTGGCCGCCAATTGGCGGCCGTCGACAAGTTCTACGAGAATGGATGTCGGTTCGGCGGCAAAATTAAATGTGCTGGTGACGATGTATCCGTCATCAGAAACGACAATTCCCGTCGTGGGGCCACTGCCGGCGACCTGTCCGCCCACGACGTCTCGACCACCGACGGTGCGAATTCGAACCAGCGAGGGGGCGACGGCTGCCACAGCCGACTTAAATGCCTGCTCTTCCAGTTCGACGACATCCTCGGCGTCTGAGCTTCCCGCAATTGCGATCAGCGTAGCCGCAAGGGCG
The DNA here is from genome assembly GCF_007744515.1 of Stratiformator vulcanicus. Classification (NCBI taxonomy): domain Bacteria; kingdom Pseudomonadati; phylum Planctomycetota; class Planctomycetia; order Planctomycetales; family Planctomycetaceae; genus Stratiformator; species Stratiformator vulcanicus. The sequence continues at coordinate 3,144,641 of NZ_CP036268.1, read as the reverse complement.
GGGAGAATTAAGACGCGACGATAATCCCACATATTGCTAACCAGCTTGTTGCGAGTAAATCTAATTGGAAGAGCAGCTCGTCGAGTCGGCCGGGGTGTTCGCCACCGACCGCGACAAACCTATTCCGATTTTTCGGGGGCAGTCACTTCGACTGTAATCAACTCGTCGCCGCGGCGGACGATCAGTCGAACGTCATCGCTTTCTTCAACGGCAGCCAAGGCTGACTTTAAATCGCGGATCGATTGAACGAGCTCGTCACCGATAAAGACGACCAAGTCGCCGCGCTCGATGCCGGCGGTTGCGACGAGTGAGTCCGGGATGACCGATCCGACATAGGCCGGAGTTCGATAGACGACGTCTGGCAACATGACCAAGCCGAAGTCGGCCGGCTCCAGTTGATCGCCAGCTACGTCGTCCGGCCGCGTCTCAATTCGTTCGTAAGTGCCCGAGAGAATTTGTTCGATCGGAGTCTTAAGGTCGCGCAGCGGGATGGCGTAATTCACCCAGGTATTGCTGTCGGCATTCCGGATCTCCCGTCCGATCATGCCCAACGGCTTGCCGCTGCGGGTGATGACGATTCCGCCACCGGCGCCGGGATTATTAGTAATGGCATCGAACAGGAAGACATCGCCTTCGAACGGGATTTCAAAACCGCCGCGACGTCCCTCGAGCGACGTGACGGCCGAAACCACGCCCGACATGACAGAGACTGGTTCGTCACCGACGGCGACTTTGTACATATTGCTGAGGGCGAAGATACGATCACCCACGCCCGCCGAAGGTACGTTCTCAAGGTCGAAGTGGTCGAATCGTTCCGAGTCAGCTCGCAATTTAATGACGGCCAGGTCGAGCTTGGGCTCGGTGCCGACGATGTCGGCCTCATATTTTCGGCCATCGTCGAGCACAACGGTGATCGGTTCGACGTCGAGAACGTGATTCCAAATCGTGACGATATGACCTTCGGGCGAAACGAGAAAGCCGGTGGAATAGGATTCCAGCCCCCGCAGTCCGCCGGCCCCGAAGACTTTCACGGTCCTCTTCAATGCCGCCGGCAGACCTTCTGCTCCGATCGCTGAAGCCGGAGCCACGGCGAACATCATCGCCACACTCGCAGTCAATGCTGCGAGTTGTTTAATTCGTTTGATCCACTGCGTCGAACCCGTCATTCGTTCTCTCCCGATTTCGCCCGGACGGACAGGCCTTCGACGGCGAACGTCGCGAACGTCTCGCCACCCGATCGGGCTTTAAAGCTTTGGGGAAACTTTCGACTGGAAAGCTGCTTCGGTTCTGCGAATCGAATCTCACACTCGTCGGAAAACTCGTCCAACCGAAAATCGATCCCAACGAATCGCCCCGTTTCCACGCTGAACAGAAACCGCGTCTGCGTGCCGGCTCGCTCAGCCATCAAGATATCGATCATCGGCCCGGTCCCGTCGAGCGGTTCGGTTCCCAGATAGTAGAAGTCGGCAAAACCGGCGGAGCCTTCGGTCAGCAGTAATTTCAAATGGTGCAGTGCTGCAAGCAATCCGCCTGTACCGACCGGCTCGTCTATTAAACGATCTGCGGCTGTCAGTGGTTGCAGAAATGCCGCACGTTCCGCGACGTCAAGACCGGCAACTTTGGGCGTGAGCGTTATCCGATAGGACGAACCGTTTTGCAGGCTGCCCGAAATTCCCCAAGAGGCTCCTGCCCCGCCGAAGTCCCCCCATTCCTTTAAGCCTGAAAGCAGTCGCTTCTGAGCTTGGCGGTTGAAGTAATAGTTAGAAAACCCGTCCTTCTTCTCCAATAGGTCGGCATACTCTTCCGGCGGCTTAGGCTGCTTCGCTTTCGCCGGGTGGCCATCGGGAAGCTCCGGCTTGTCGAACTTCAGTTCGGATTCCTGATGGAGCGGTTGCAAGCGGACCTGCACCGATGCGGTCTGATCCCCGGAGCGGAACGTCAAAGGCAACTTCCATCCTTTGGGGAAGATGCCGAGGACATTCTTAAACTGGTTCACACTGCGAATCGGCCGGCCCGCAAATGACACGAGTTCGTCTCCTTCGCGGATCCCTCGCCGGTAGGCTTCCGAATCGATCGACACCTGCTGGAAACGAATCGTTCCGTCCCAGTCGGTCGCGACGGTCGCGCCGAGCGTCGCGTGGTCGACAACGCGGCCTGATTTCAGGTGGCCCATGAAGTTCTTGATTTGATTAATTGAGATTGCATAGCCCACACCCGAATTAATACGGACACGCTTTTCGAACATGATGCGGCCGTTAATGCCTACGACCTCACCCTTCGCATTAAATAGCGGCCCCCCGGAGTTGCCGGGGTTGATCGAAGCATCGACCTGAATGCAATCGGTGTACTCCAAGAGGTTCTTGCCGGAACCTTCGGGGTATTGATAACGATGCAATCCGCTGACGATGCCGAATGTGACCGTCGGGCTGAAATCGGTTGCCAACAGGAACGGGTTCCCCATTGCGTAGACGGAATCCCCGACCGATAACGCATCGCTATCGCCGAGCGGAGAAAATGGGAAGTCATCGCGACCGAGCAGCTTGATCAATGCCACATCGCCTGTCGGGTCGATGCCGACGATCACGGCGTCGTAGAGTTTTCCGTCATTAAGACCACACTTCATGAAGTCGCCGCACGGCTCGGTCACGTGAAAGTTGGTGAGAGCGAAACCGTCCTTCGAAATCAGCACTCCCGAGCCTCCGCCGCCACCGGCTGCGCCAAAGACTGCCACGACCGACGGGGCCGCACCATTAATTACTTCAATTCGCTCGTTCTGGGCGGCGAGCACCGACTCGTCGACGTCAACGCCGTCCGCGCTCGCCGTTTTCCCGCCGAGCAATACCAAGATGGCGGGCAAGCTCAGCAGAAATAAATTTCTGAAAGCGGTTAACCGATCATCGGTTCGCGACATTACAGCCGGAGTGCCCGACGCGGTTTGTGCGGAGCGGACTATTCTGCTGGTCATTTTCATTTGATGAGCCTTGCGTCGCCGAGCGCCAGGTGGTCGGAGATGTCGAGATCGCCACCGAAATCGACCAGAATCTCAAAGTCGCGGACACCCTTAAGATCTAATTCCACGTCGATCGGCTTGTCCGAACCGGTCACCTTCCGCTTCATTAATTCTTTGCCGTCGCCGGTGAAGACAACGTCGACGTCTCCGAGCCCGCTGGGAACCGTATCTTCGATGCCCATCACGGCGCGGAATTTCCGAAAGTCGCGATCGATACGGTATTGCAACGACGTTTTTGAGTGAATGACGAGCCCGCGCGAGTACGTCTTGCGGTCGATACTGATCGTCTCTCCGTCGTAGTTGCGATCGACGCGGTGCGGCCAATCGACGTCAAAATAGGGCGTGTGTTCGATATCACGTGGCTTCAGTGAGGACAGCGATACGACTTTTCCGAGGCTGTAGTCGATAGCGCGAACGGAACTCCACGCAACCGTCACGTTTCCTCCACCCACCAGCGTGCCGGTTAAGTTCCCGTCTTCGGTTGTGGCCAGCTTTTTCAGACGGACCCGATCGCCACTTGTCATCTTCAAATCACACAGCGGCTTCGCCGACCGCTCGTTGGTCTCGGCGAAGATCACCGCGAAGAGAACCGCATTCGAACGTGCAATTTTAAGTGTGCGGTCAATTCCCTGCGGTACAAACCCGATCGCCTCGTCACTAATTGTGTCAAGCGTCCCTTCGACCCGGTCGAGGATGTCCGATTTTCGCGTGACGACGACATCAGACTTCTGTTTCCTTTCGAGAATCTCTTCCCACGACCTGCGAACTTGAGCGTCCAGCTTTCCGAATCGCAGGGACTCGATGGCTCCGCTCGGTACTTTAATGTCACCGAGATCGGGACACGTCAGTGTGGCCTCTCGATTCGCGACGACGACACGGCTGCAACCGAACTGCGATCCGTCACGCAGACGCACCGCTACGGAATCGGCCGAAGCTTCGCCATCCGTAGCCGACTTCGGTGTGAGTTCCAGGATCTGCTTGGTGGCGATCGACTCGGAACCGTCCGACGTTTCGAGCGTGAGCGTCGTGCCGTTGAGAGCGGCGACCGTTCCGGAGTAGGTTTGGCCGTCCAACGTCGCCACGTCGGCCTCGGGACCTCCGGCGGCGAGTAGACCGGCGAGAGCAATGATTGCTGCGGAGTGTGCCATGGAGTCAGTCTCGAGCGTCAAAATCGTGCATCGGTGTCGTCGACGAAGTTCTCCGTTTTAACACTTTAACGGTCCTTCCGAGCTCTTCGGACGGAAAACTCTTCAAACAATCGCCAGTAGCTCGCCGGAAGGTGCTTGAGCGTGTCCTGCTTCGCTTGTTCGCGGTCGCGTTCCGGCAGGTTGCCCCACTCGCCGCTTTTGGATTCTTTCGTATCGACTTTGCCTTCGCCCTCTGCCCCCTTCACGGTGGAGTCCTTCGCCGGGCCGCTCGACTGATTGGAATTGTTCTGGCCGGCGCCGCCACCGCCGCCTCCGCCACCACCACCCATTTGCTGTTCGAGTTTCTCGATGATCTGGTCGAGCTTTGAGACGATCACATCGTGCTTCTTCTGCACACGCTGACCGCCGCGGCCCAGGTCGAGACGACGCTCAACGTCACGCATCAATCCCGAAACTTCACCCAGGCTGTCGGGCTTTGAGCCTTCCAAATCGAATTTCATCAGCGTGGCGATCGACGTATAGCTGGGCGGGACCTGCTCGGTGTTTTCGAGCAATGTCTTGAGCGTCTGCATGGCCGCCTCACGCTCGACGAGTTGGTGCTGACAGACGGCTTGGTGAAACAGCAACGACGCCGGATCGACGACATGCTCACGCTCAATGTCTTCGATAATCCACAAGGCTTCGTCGAACCGTCGCGTATCGACCAAAAAGCCCGCGTAAAAGGCCGCGATGTTCGCCGAATAAAACGGTTCGGAGTCGTAATTAGGAAGCTCGTCGATTTCCAAAGCAATTTGCGGTGGGTTGAGCACGGAGCACTTCGAAACGAACTCGGCGACTTCGGGCGACGCACTCGCAAAGGTGTCGATCACGCGTCGGGTCAGTTCGTGAGGTTCGATATCCCCCTCAAAGGTGGCCCATTCGGCCGCCTGCTTTTCGCGAGCCCCGGCGCTGCTGTGCTCGGCGAGCCAACTGAAGACGCGCAACCGAACCTCATCAAGTGAAGGGGCGGAGACGATCTCCTCGCGCTCACCATGGGATTTCTCCTCGGCGGCCGTTGCCGGCCCGCTCAGAGAAGTCACGACCAACACGAACCCCATCGCGGCGGCGGGCAGTAAACCGAAAAATCGATTCGGAATCGCTTCGCATGAATAGTGCATCAGAGTTACTCCCGCCGTTTGATTGTCTGAGATGGCCGTTCGCAGCGACTACCTATGTTTCCTGTGTATATCGTCTCGCGTCTCACTCTGTGCGACCGGTCGCGAGATCGTAAGTTGCCTCTTGAATACGCTGTTGTCGCCCGGAAAGTTGGCGGAGCTGTTCAACGACGTCGGGCTTGGCAGCCTGCTCGCCCTCAAACAGACGCGAGAGTGTCCGGGTCCGCCGTTGTACCCGCTTTTGCAACGTACGGAGCATTTTTAGTTCCGCCAGTTTGTCGACCAGCGCCTTGTCCTGTTGTTGACCCTGTTGACCTTGCTGTTGCTGCTGCTGTTGTTCGCGAAGTTTTTCCATCTCGCGCTGCAGAGCCTCCAAAATCTCTTTCAGGGCCAAGATCACGTCATCTTCGACGGCGACCGTCAGCTCTCCGGCATTATTTTCCGCGAGGAAGCCCACGATCAACAGGACGTCTTCCTTCAATTGGGCCACGGCTTCCGGGAACGCCACCGACGAGCCGTCTTCGCGAAGCAATGCCAACGCCTTGTCAATTTCGAGGGCAATTTCGAGCTCTTTGTTCGACGCGTCTCGCGACTGCCCGAACTCGCGCGCTCCCCATTCGTCACTCGCGATGGCTCCCAGTCGAACGGTTTCGGCGCGGACTTCGACCTGCATCCGGAGCATCTTCTGGAAGCGAGCTTCCAAAGCGCGGAGCAGCAGTTCCCGCTCTTCTTCTCGAAGTTGCCGGAGAATCTCTTCCAGCTTTTCCTTGGCCTTGATCAGTTCATTGATCGCTTCGGTCTGAGCTTCGGTCGCGTTTTCGGCGTTTTTCTTCTTCAACTCCTCGATCGCGCGCTCCATCTCCTGCTTGGCTTTTTCGATCTCATCGCGACCGGGTGTTTTCTCGTCACTCTGTTCACCGCTCTCGCCTGACTGGCCACTCTGACCTGACTGTCCGCTCTGACCCGACTGGCCGGACTGCCCGCTCTCTCCGGACTCACCACTCTCGCCTGATTCGCCGCTATCACCTGATTCACCACTCTCGCCCGGCTCTCCTTCACCCGACTCGCTCTTCTCTCCTGACTCGCCTTTCTCACCTTCTCCGGACTCACCCTTCTCGCCCGACTCACCTTCTCCGGACTCACCCTTCTCGCCCGACTCGCCTTCTCCGGACTCACCCTTCTCGCCCGACTCGCCTTCGCCGGACTCACCTTTCTCGCCTGACTCCCCTTTCTCTCCTGACTCGCCCTTCTCGCCTTCGCCTGACTCGCCTTTCTCCCCGGACTCGCCTTTCTCCCCTTCCCCCGACTCACCTTTCTCACCGGCGGCGCCCGATTTCTCGGCGTCCTGGCGATCGATCTTCTCGACGAGTTTGCCGGTCATCTCGGCCGTCTTTTCCTGATCTTCCGTCACATCGGACAGATCGCCGCCGCGTTGCGTTTCGGCTTGATGGACTTTCTCCCGGTCAATCAAGATTCGCGTATTCTTGATCAGATCGCGGATGCGCTCTTGTTCCTTGCGGTTGTCGGCCAGGATGTCTTCGCTTCGAAGCAGCTTGAGCAATTCCTGCAGGCGGGCCAGAACCGCTTCCTGCTCGTCGAGGGCATCGCCGTATTGCCGGACTTCGGCCCCGCCGCCGCCGAGCATTGTGACGATCGCTTTCATGCGATCTTCGATTCGTTCTTCCTTGCTCTGCCGAAGCGCACGCAGCAGCAGTTCCGCCTTTTCCGGCTCGGTCTTTTCGAGATAGCGAGCCAGTTTGAAGAACGTGTCTTCGAGCCGACTGAAGCGGACGCGGAGCGCTTCGGCCCGATCGGGCAGGCTGCGATTGCCGAGTGCTTCCGTCAGGTCCTGTGCGGACGCGACCGACGGGATCATCGAGCAAGCGACGACCGCGACAATTGCCAGGCGTAGCGGAGTCCGCAGAAAATTGCGGTCTGTCGTCGATTCGATCATTCGCATTACTCGAACTCCCCGAGTGAAAGTGGCAATCGCCGGTCATTCGAACAAGCCGCCGCCGAGATTGTTGAGGATATCACGTTTTTGCTCTTCCTTGGTCTTCGCTTTGACGTCGCTCAAGTCTTTGTAGATCGACGACAACTCCTGCAACGCTTCCTGCATATCGGCGAGGCTTTGCATTTCGTCCAACACCTCACGCATCGTCCGCAGCATGTCCTCCACCTGATCGATCGATCGGCGGAGATAAGGCTCGACCGGCCGGGTCTCGCGATCAGCCCGTCTGATCTCTGCGACGCTATCGGTCGCAGCCGGGAACGAGTTGTCCACCAGCATGTCGAGCGGTTCGAGAATTCGGCTGTCGATTCGTTCGAGTTGAGCTTCCGTATGAATTCGATTGTTAACGAGTTGCTGGAATATCTGTCGGAACTCGTCGGCAATGGTCGCCGTCGATTGACGATTCTGTGACAGCTCCGCGTATGCCCGGTCGGCCGAACGTCGGACCGCCAGCACGGCGGTTCTCAATTCGTCGCGATCGCCGCTTTCACGCAGCGTCGACACCTTCGTCGCGTTCTCGATCGCGCCGCTCAGATCGGTGCGGACGTCTTCAATTTCCTCGATCACTTGTTCGAACGTCTTGCGCTGATTGAGTTCGGCATTGAACAAGACGCCGAGCAATTCTTCGGCCGTGACGACGCGAAATTGAAAGACTTCACCGCGGGTGACCTGCGGACCGATGAGATCGTTTGCATCTTCGGCAATGACGACGACCGAGAGGACGTCACCTAACTCCAGGTCGAGCGGCGCCGTGTCGAGCCACTCGTACTCTTCGTCGTCCGATCGACCTAACTCGAACACCGTCGGCAGGCCGCTCGGAGGTCGACGCAGCGTCCGCGGAATCCAGCCCGCTTGCGGCGCGTCGTCGGGCGCCGACTTGGCTTGAAGTTGATACTCGAACTGCGCATCCCGAATTCCGAAGTCGTCGCGCACCTGTCCCGCCACGGGGATCACCGCCGTTCGTGTGATGAGTCCGCCGATTCCGGTTGGTCGGGTATTAATCTCCGGCGGCAAGTCCGGGATCGCACGAAGTTCGATTCGGACCGGCTCGACCGTGGCAATCTCGTCGAAATCTTCCACCCATAATCGCATCAGCACGTCGGGCGGGACGGCGAATAGCGGCTGTCCGACCGGACCGGGCCGACCTTCCGGCGGCTCGGAGATCACGCCCCGAGCGGCATCGGTGACCAGCAGGGGCAATGTCAATCGCGTTCGTGTTTCGTCCCACAGACCGCGGGCCCAATTTTCTTCCAGCAACGTGCGCGTCGGCGGTTCACCTTCGATGCCTTCGACGACGTAAGCGGCGCGAAAAGAGCGCTCTGCGTCGCCGGTCGAGTCGCGGAAGTCGCCGATGGTCAGTTCGTCTCCTCCGAACCGCACGCGGGCATTGAGCATCGGTTTGTTAAATGTGATTTCAAAATCGAAATACGACTCGACGGGAATTTCAACGGCCGGGCCGGTCAGCGGCGTCGCGTCAGGGATCGGGCCGCCGTCCTCGTCCTGCCGATTGCGCTGCATGTACGCGGGATAGAGAATGGCCAGTGCGGCCGAGTCCATCCGCGGCGCGTCGACAATTTGGACGACGTACGGAACTCGGTCGGTGTAATCGTTGCCCGAGACCCACAGCCGTAGGTCATCGACGACCTCTTCGATCACGACCCGAAACTGCGTTTCACCCACTTGCACCGCCGGAACCACCGACGAAGCCCCACGTCCGTCCCGACTGTAAACGGTCACCTGTTCGGGGATCACCCACTCGGCACCGTCGGGACGCGGTGTGTCTGAAACTTCGATGAGCAGCGACAAATCGCCGCCGCGGGGATGTTTAAGCGGCGACTCCGGATTCAGTCGTACGACACGTTCGTCAGGCGGAAGGACGGCCGAGGTCGTCAGCCGGGTCGCACGCATCCGGTACGCGTCTTCGAATCCGACGAATGCCCTCCACCACGTCGACATCGCATCGGCGTTGGTGGCTCCGAAGACGGCGATCGATGCGATGAGGACTAACGCAGCAAGCGCCGCGCGACGTAAAGGCAGGGCGTCGAAGACGTCGCCGATGCGAAGCGTCGGCAGCAAATCGACGACCTCGCCGATCGCGCGGTCGGTCAGAATGCGGTTCATTCGCGTCGTCGCTTCGTCCGGCGATTCAGAAGTTTCGACGGCAAGGATGAGGCGGTCGTCCAGTTGCGGGAATCGCCGCTCGAGCACCATTGCGAGCGAACGCAGTTGCATGTTTCGCAGCAGTCGCGAGATCACCCACACGCCAGCCGTGCCGACCGTCAGGGCGATGCCGCCGATAATGAGAATCGCACGCAACGCGATCGGGGGCTCGAAGTTACTGAGCCGAAAGTAGCCCCATTCCAGCAACAGGCTGACCCAGAACAATGTGCCGAGCACGCAGACCGTGAGCGAAATGCCTTCAATCAGCACGTAGCGACGAATGCGCCTCCGCAGGCCGACGAGGACCTGCCGCAATTTGTCGAACGTGTCGCTACGTACCGGATCAGCCATCGATTCGCTCAAATTACTTTCCAAACGTCAGTCATAATCCTAACGCAAGACGCACGGGATCGGGCGGGACATGAAATTCCCGGCGACCGGTGCCCCGGGCTTATATCTGTCGAAGACATTCTTAGTCGATCACCATTCTTGTCGCTCGTTCGTGTCAGTTAAGACGCTACGCCAGCTTCAAAAGTTTCCGCATCAGCCATTCCGCGGACAAACAACCGAGGACCGCGTAGAGCAGCCACATACGGTCCCACAGTGTGCGAAGGTCTTCGTCGATGCGGGTCGCCTCGGCCGCAGAGGTTGAGAATATCTCGGGCAGCCGCGTCTGAACCTGCTCGACGGTCAGATACTCGCCCGATGTTTCTTCAGCAATCTGGGTAAGCAAAGTGCGGTTCTGGCGTGGATTCATCCGCTCCAGTTGCGGCACCGCGACGTCGATGTTCGTCGAAAGGGACTCGGATGTTTCCGCTCCCGGCAGTTCCACGCTGATTTCATAGCCTCCGGGCACGGCGGCCCGGAATGTACCGGAGAATTGGCCGATGTTGACCGGGTCAGGCAGCAATTCCGCCCCTTCGGGAAACACCGAACGCCCGGCCGGGTTGAGAACCGTCATTGGCAGTGATCCGGTTGTGAGCGGTCGGCCCGATTCATCGTTGGCCTGCACCCGGACGCGAACCGTCTCACCGATCACGAAGTCGGTGCGATCCATCAATATGACCGCGCGGCCGTCTCCCTGCTGCAACCGACCGCGACCGACTTCGTTGACGGCTTTGACCCAGAACCGGTTGAAGTATTCCTCTTCGTACGCCCTCGTCCGCCACACTTCGGGGCTGCCGATATAGAGGACCTGTCCGCCACCGAATTGCTGTGTCGCAAACAACACCGGAATCCCGTCCGACTGTGCCGACGGGTCGGTAAAGACGGCTTGAACGGTCGCGAGGTCCTTCGGCTTGCGCGTCGGATAGACCCGGTAGAAGCCGGGGAACGCGTTCCAGAACTGCGATGTTTCATCGGCCGATTCGGCGATCTGCAGGTAGCCCGATTGCCGACCGGCATCGGTCAAACCGATGGGCCAGGGCTGCTCCGCGGCCAGCGATGCCGGGTCGAGCAAGATGCGCCGCGACAGCACGACCGGGTAGAGATCGCGAACCGGCTCCAGTGCCGGATCATCATCGGCCACGGTCGGCGTGTTGATATCGCCGGCGACGAGGATCAAGCCTCCGCGTTGTCGCCGAACCCAGTCGGAGAGATGCTCCAAATCTTCGGGGGCCAGTTCCGTCCAATCGGGATCGAACGCAATGACGACATCGTATGTCTTCGGAGAATCGGTTGTCTCCGGCAGTCGATCGGAAATCGGTCGCAGCGGAAACTGACGCGGGAATTCCGTCAGCAGATCGGACGAATCCTGACTGACCATCGATACCTCGGACGGGCTGACCGTTTGCAGCCAGACGTCAACGTCGAACGTTGGCGTGCGATGCAGCATGTTCCGACTGAAGCGATAGTCGCGCATCGGTCCGCCCGCGATGATCAGCACCGAGGTGTTCCGACTCACGAAATTGATTGCGAGGTCTTTCTCGTTGTCATCGTCGCGGTAATCGCGGATTCCCGCCGGCGGCTCGACCCGGACGACGTATCGAAATCGCCCGGCTGTGTCGGGTTCCTCGGTGAACCGAACTTCGACGGCGCTGCCATCTTCGGGAAGTCGGAGCGGGACGCTATCGATCTCGGCTGCGGTGCTCTCTTCGGTGTCCGCCGGGTGCCTGAGCAACTTCACGACCGCCTGTTTGCCTTCCATGCCTGTGGCCTGGAGGTAGGCGGTAATATCGAATGGGTCCTGCTTCTCGCGACCGACGGTGTAACGCACATCGGACGGCGCCCGGACCTGCGTGAGCATCAAATTTGCGGGCTCGGTCACGTCGCCCAGTCCGACTGTCGCGACACGAATCGGCTTCTCCGACCGACTCGCGGCGGCGATCGCGGCGTCTTCACCGACCCCCGCATTCAAGCCACCATCCGAAAAGACCGCGACTCCGGCGAGCGTGTTGCCTCCCTGCGTGCGGATTAATTCGGCCAGCGCTTCGCCAAGGCGAGTTTCACGGCCGACCGGCTGCAAAACCTCATTCCATTTGAACGTCTTAGGATCGAGCTGATTCGGCGATGACGATTCGTCGGCTGACGGTTGAGCCTCGGGCTCGCTTTCGTCGTCGCCTTCATCCGAGTCTTCGCTGTCGCCGGTCAGTACCGAGTCTTGGGGGAACACGGCTTGTTCGACCAGTTGCCCGTCGAAAGTGAAGAGCGAGATGTTGTGCAGCTTACGGAGCTCGTCCAACACGCCGCTGTCACGCAGCGCCGCTTGTGCGGCTTGGGCTCGCGACTGTGGGTCCCACGATTCGTCCGGCGTCGTCGGCGGGGCATTCTGCGGGTCGGCCATTGACAACGAGGTATCGACCAAGATCGCCATTCGCGACGGCCGGGTCACGACGCGTTGCACCCGCTCTTGCGGGTTGAGTAATACCAACAGCAGTCCGACGATCACCGCCAGACGCAGAGTGGTCAGAATGAACGTCACCCACGGCGGATGCTCGACGGTGTCGCGCAGATACATCCAGACGGTGAACGCGATCATCAAAGCCGCGCCGCCGACGAGCAGCGTCCAGCCCAGCGGGGTCTCCGGCAGGCTCCATTCGATCAGCCGGATGGCCGTTTCCGACTGCGCCAGCAGCAGCCAGTCCGAGGGAGGCACCAAATTCATTACAGCGAACGTGCTCATGACCGGCCCCCCTTCGACGGATGGAAACTGAGCCGGTACGCCAGTAGTTGTTCGGCAATCAGAAACGCAATTAATAACGCGATTAGTATGGCGCCGATCTCGCGACCGGTCTGCCCCGCTTCGAGCCAGCGGAGGTCGCCGGGGGAATGAATGACGATTTCGTCCACGCCCTCGTACATCGTTCGCAACGTGTCAGGCTGGGCGAGTTCGACTTCGCTTTCTCCGAGGGCCACGTTGTAGGCCACCCATTCGGCGTCCAGCGGAGCACCGTCGGGGGTCTGCTTTCTGATCTTGTAGACGCCCGGTTCATCGGCCGCGTTAAAGACCGACAGTAATTTCAGTTCGCCACCGTCGATCTCGCGGTCAGGCGAGTTTTCGACGTCCTCGTCGAGGTCGCCCTCAGCCGGGATAGCGCGGATCGTGAATGCCGTCCCGTCAGGCCGCTCAACGACGAGCTCCGGGCCGAAGTCTGAAGCGGAGAATTCCTCCACCCGAGGCTCTCCCACGAGCGCCGAGTCGACTTCGTCACGCTCGGCCAGATACTTCACGGTTTCGTGAATGAATGGCACGTAGATAAAGTTCTTCGCCCAATTGTTCCAAGTGGGGTCGGCGGTCGTGAGAACCGTCAGGACGCGACCTTTCCCGATTTGATGAGACAACACGAGGGGATCGCCGGTATCGAGCCGGGCGACGGTCGCCACCGCATCGTTTCGCTGCTCATCATCTCTGACCCAATCGGGGTCGACGGCCAGATAGGAAGCGATGCGGACATCGCCGAAGAACTTGGCGAGTTCATCAGCAAACAGGCGGAACCGACTGACGGGGAGGATCGTGACGTCGGGAGCCGTTCCGGTATCGAACGTCTCGACTTTGCGGTCGCGCCGCGAGCCGGTCAGCGGCACCGGAAACAGCGGCGAGGCGAATTCCTGGAATCCGTCATCGTCCGTCTCCGGCGGCTCAAGGCCGACGCGATAGCGATTGGCAAAATCCGAGTTGAATGAAGGTCCGACAAACCAGCAGATGCCACCCCCGCCCCGCACATAATTATCGAGGACCCGAACCGCGTCGTCTCGCAGCGGCGGAACATCGAGCAGGAACACGCAGGCGTAATCGGACAGCGCGGTCTCGGCGATCGAATTCGGACCGATCACCTGAGGCTTCAGTCCGGACAGGCCCTCGATCGGGGCGAGGACATCGCCGATGAGGCCCGCCGCATCGGACCGCGGGTTGCCGTCGACTAACAGGATCGGCCGGTCGGAGGCCACGTTCATCGCGATGTGCCGCGCATCGTCGGGGGGATAATCATCCGACTCGAGCTCAAACCTTAGCGACTGATTGCCGACCGCCGGCGGTGTCAGATCGGTCTCCTGGATCGCAGTCTCACCCGGTTCGATCTTAGTAAACCGAATCGTGAACGGCAGGCGTCGACCATCGCTGATGGCTGCGACTTCGACGTTCTCGGCGATCGTCTGTCCGAAGTTCTTCACCCCCACACGAATGCGGAGCGGAATACCTTCCGCGGCCGTGTGCAGGTCGCCGTCGATCTCAACGATCCCGAGATTCGGCCCTGCTTCCTGCACGACAGGGACGACATTGACCTGAATGCCCTCTTCGGCAGACTGCCGCAGCGCCGACGACATCGCTTCGTTTTCGACCCAGTCCTGATTGCGGAGGTCGGTCAGCAGATAAAGCCGACGAATCGCCGTCTTCTCGCCCGCAAATCGCTGTGTCGCGGCGGCGATGGCTTCATCGAATCGGACCGCGCTGTACGTCGCCTCGAGGTTTTCAATTTTTGTGTCCAATTCATTCCGCAGCGCTTCGTCCAGAGAACGCTCCGCGACGACGGCGACTCCGTCAGCCGCGCGGGACATCTGAAGAACCGTCACCTTGTGGGATCGTCCCAGACTCGATGTTTCTGAGAGAAACTTCCGCAACACCTCTTTGGCGGCTTCGAAGGCCGTTCCATCGACCGACCGGGTTCGCATCGAAGCCGAATCGTCGAGCAAGACGACGTGATGCGTCACCACGCCCTGCCGCAGCGCGGTCAATGTTTGCGGGTCGACGATCAATCGCCCGATCAAGGCGGCGAACAGCAGGACGATCAGAATTCGCAGCAGAAGCAGCAGCAATTGTTCGATCAACAGCCGGCGGCGGTTGCGCTGCTGGCTTTGCAGCAGGAACTCCATTGCCGCGAATCGCACCCGGCGAAACCGCAAGCGATTGATCAGATGGATGATGATCGGCGAGGCGATCAGCAAGGCCCCCGTCGCGGCAATCGCGGGGTTCAGAAAGAAAGGTGCGAAGAAGGTTGTGAGCCAGGCCATGTAATTAAAGCGGAACGTGGAACGCGGAAAGCCGATTTATCGTCGACGCATCAGTGCCGACCGGCATTCGCCGATTCCATTATCGATCCGCCACCCTTCCTCTTCAGTTTCAATGCTCTTTGTTATCGGGCTTACTTACCGCCGGAAGTACTTGTTGCCGCTCTCAAGCGTCAGCAGCGACGACTAACCGCGGGCAGGCATCTTCATGCCGATCCGGCGGTTCATATAATGCAGCAATGCGGCGTCGAGGTGGTCGCTGGTGCGAATTGTTTGAAAGTCGACCAGATTGCGGGCACAGAAACGCCGCAGTTCTTCGAGATAGGTTTCCATCGCGTTGAGGTAGCCGTCTCTTAATGACCGCGGGTCGCAGATCAGCTCGCCCGTTTCCTCCAGACCTTCAAATTTGGTCGTGCCGGTAAAACCGAAGTCGAGCTCTTCGTCATCGAGAATCTGAAACACGAGCACGTCGTGCCCGCGGGCCCTCAACATGCTCAAGCCGCGCAGCAAGCCCTCACGATCAGCCAGCAGGTCGGAGATCAAAATGATCATACCCTTGCGTGTCTGCTCTTCGGCGACCTGCGTCAGGATGCTGTAGAAATCGGTCTTCTGTGAGGCGGACTGCTTGCCCAGCGTGTCGAGCAGTTGCAGCAGGTGAGACTGTTTACTCCGCTGCGGAGCCCGACCGCGCACGGCTTCGTCGAACGTAATCATGCCGACGGAGTCCTGCTGCTTCAGGAGCAACAGGGACAACGCCGCCGCGACCGTGGATGCGTAGTCGAGCTTGTTGAGCGGGCCGCGTCCAAACTCCATCGACTCGCTCACGTCGAGCACGATCGTCGTCCGAAGGTTGGTATCTTCTTCGTACAGCTTGACGTAGTACTTGTCGGTCTTCGACCAGACTTTCCAATCGATGTTGCGAACTTCATCGCCGGCGACGTATTCGCGGTGCTGTACGAACTCGACCGATTGCCCGAAGTACGGGCTGCGGTGCATACCGGATAAGATACCTTCAACGATGTGACGGGCCCGAATTTCCAGCCGGGAGATCCGCGAGATCGCCTCAGGCTGCAAAAATTTTCTGGAATCGTGGGTCACGCGTCAGCTCACCCTCTCGGGAAGGGGTTTCGGAGAGAAGTTTTTCGACTACTTTGTCACTGTTGATGCCGTCACTCTGGGCGGCGAAGTTGACCACGACACGATGCCGCAGCACCGGTGCGGCCAGTGCCGCGACATCATCGGGTGAGACGTGCGAGCGCCCGTTGAGCAGTGCCCGGGCTTTACCGCCCAGCAGGAGCATCTGCACGGCCCGCGGCCCGGCTCCCCAACTGAGCGTCTCCTTGGCGTACTCCGAGGCCCCCTCTTCGGTGATCCGCGTCTGGCGGACCAAAGCCAATGCGTAGTCAATCACGTGATCGCTCACCGGGACCTGCCGAACAAGGTTCTGCAGTTCAACAATCTCTTCGCCCGTCAGCACCGGCTTAATGTCGTCGGACTGGATCGACGTCGTCTGTCGAGCGATCGTCTTTTCTTCGGCAAAGGACGGATAATTGACGAACACCTTGAACATGAACCGGTCCTGCTGCGCTTCGGGCAGCGTGTAGGTCCCTTCCTGCTCGATCGGGTTCTGCGTGGCCAAGACGAAGAACGGCGTACTCAACTCGTGGCGAATCTGCCCGACGCTGACGGTTCGTTCCTGCATCGCTTCGAGCAGGGCCGCCTGTGTCTTCGGTGGAGTTCGGTTGATTTCGTCGGCCAGGACGACGTTGTGAAAAAGTGGGCCTTGAATAAAGCGGAACTCGCGTTGCCCGGTCGTCTGGTTGACCTGCAACACGTCGGTGCCCGTGATGTCCGCCGGCATCAGGTCGGGCGTAAACTGAATGCGGGAAAACGTCATCGACAGGCAGCGCGACAGCGTGCTGATCATCAACGTCTTCGCCAGCCCGGGTACGCCTTCGAGCAGACAGTGCCCCCGGCTGAACAGTGCGATCAAGAGCTGATCGATCACTTCATCCTGCCCGACGATCACCTGTGCCATTTGGGCCTTGATCTCGGAGAAGGCCTTGTTGAGCTTGCGGATCGACTCTTCCGAGACATCGGCCGGCTTTGCCGGAGCAGCTTGTTCGTCAGCCATAAAATTTCGCTATCGGAAGCAGAATGGGATTCAATATTCGCGGCGCATTGCGACCGTAGGGTAAAGGACGCAACGGCTAGCACCACCTAACAAGGATTTTGCCGA
Organism: Stratiformator vulcanicus; assembly: GCF_007744515.1. Taxonomy (NCBI): domain Bacteria; kingdom Pseudomonadati; phylum Planctomycetota; class Planctomycetia; order Planctomycetales; family Planctomycetaceae; genus Stratiformator; species Stratiformator vulcanicus. Next base: position 3,127,477 of record NZ_CP036268.1, on the reverse strand, counting down.
CACGTTCAGAAATTGCGAGGGCATCGAGCGAAACTCAAACTCCCTGGCGGGAATTTCGCCATTCGGTCTATTGCGATGTCGCTCACCCGTTGACCACTGACCGGTCTGCTCATGTCGCTAAAGCGAGTTCATCGCACGCGGCTGAAGACCGGCACCGGCAAATCGCCCGCGGCCCAATTCTTGGCCTCCGGGCTGTCGGGCACGGCCGTCTCGACGGCAACGCCGAAGCGTGTCCCGCCGACGCCGATCGCTCCGGGAGCGGCCTTCTGAACATTCTGCGGCAACAGTTTCATCGTCCGTCCCGGCGCGAGATTCGGAACGTGCCAGTCGGCGTACAAGCCTCCGTCGGTCTCGACCCGCACGACGAACGACATCGAGCGAATCGGCGAGATGTTTTTCATCGCTCCGTGGACACGAATCGGACCACCGTTGACGCTGCCGGCATTGATCTCGACCCGGGCGAGATTGGACCGGCGGGTCATCCACCCTCGCCGCGACGTCTCCTGCTTGCGAACGCGCTGCCGTCGTAGGCCGACGGACAGCACACGCGGAAATTCCGATTGCATTTCGTTCGGCGGCTGCTTGAACGCTCGCTGAAATATGGCGAGTCGTGACTCAGGAGTCTGGTCCGTGAGTGGTTCAAGCTGACCAAGGCTGCGGACGAAATCGGCGTATTGCTTGCGATGCTGCGTGACCAAATACCAGTGCAGGCTCCACGCGTGCGTGTAAGCATCGCCCGCAAGGCTGTCGCGGCGAAATGCCGTATCTCCGCTGACGACGCCGTTCCAATCAGACGAGTTCGCCGTCTGTGCCCGCTCGGCGAAGTCGGCGCTGATCCGGCCGGGACCGACGCCGATCGTCTCGCCGTTGTTTTCGAAACCCGTCGCGATGCCTTCGTTCCACCATGAAGGCACCGGGGCCAATCGTTTCGCGAGCCCGCGGTTGTAGACGAATTGATGAATCGCTTCGTGCAGCGGAACCTCAAACGTGTCGCACTCGGTGAGCCGCAGGGCAAGTCGATTCGTGATGCCCGAGTAAAAACCGAGGACGCTCGACGCTGACAAGCCCCGCCCGCCGGTCGCTTCGGTCGCATAGGCTTCGAAGTCATCGTCCGATTCGAACACGAGCATCACGAGCGGGAACTCCGGTTCGGTCAGCTTGAGGTCGACTTCATCGGCGAACCGTTCGAAAACGCGATTGACGTTTTGCTGAAACCGCACGGCTTTCTTCAAAAACCCGGCCGCCCGACGATCGTCCCGACGATCAAGCGGGTCGCTCAAAACGAGTGCGACCAAGAATGGCTCGTCATAAAGCGTCAGGACGAGTTCACCCCCGAGTTCCCCTTTGAGGGTCTCGGACATTTCCTCGGCTGCGGCCAAAGCGAGACCGTCCATCGGGACGCGCTTAATGATATTCGCACTCGGCTCAAGCCTGATGCTGCCGTCCGGCAACATCAGGGCTTTCACGCCCTCCGCGGAGCCGTGAGCGCTGGCCGAGATGGTTTCGGTCCCGTCTGCTGTTCGGATCGTCCACTCATCGGCGGCGAGCGGCTGCTGGATCGACAGCAGGCAAAAACAACACAGCCCGATCGCAGTCGCGAAGTTGAGAGAATGGTGACGGGCAGATGAGTTTTGATTCGACATGCGCTCGCTCTCGAGGTTCGTCGATGTTTTCAGAATGTGTGACCGTTACTACACTGCCTGAGACGTGCCGCAGAATCAAATCGAATTTTCACCAACCCGATCGTGCCAGCCGGATGCCCACCGACGCCGTCGCCTCTTCCGATTCGCGAATCCTAGAAGCCGAACGGCTGAAGCGGGAATGGACCGACCAATCGGTCGCCGTCGAAGGGGGCCCTTCCACGCTCGACCGCTTTCGCGAGCGGGTCGGGCGGGTCAAAACAGTGAATATGAATGGTGACGCCCTCGTCGAGTTCGACGGGCCCGCTGATATCTCGTGGTACGACATCCCCTGCCGACATCTTCGGGTCCTCACCGATGAGGAGGCGAAGAAGCTCGCGAAAGCTCTCGTCGGGAAGGACGCTGCTGCCGAGGCGAAGGCCAAGCCCGCGGCATCGACGGAATTTCAGCCGGCTCAGGAGTCGTCAAATAAAGGGCAGCGACCCTCACCTCTCGAAATGGCTCGGATGCAGGACGGTGGTCAAGCCCCGCAGGCGCCACCGACACCTACGCCGCCCGCTTCGCCACAGGAAAAGCTTTCGCCACTCGAAGCGGCACGAATGCAGGATTCGGGCGAGGCCGGCTCTTCAACCGCCGGAGCGGCGAAAAAACCCTCGGCGTTGGAACTTGCTCGAATGCAGGACGGCGGCACGCCCGCACAATCCGAGCCGGAGAAGTCGCCTGAGCCGGAGAAACTGTCACCGCTCGAACTGGCACGGATGCAGGATTCAAAGTCGTAGAGAGTTCGATCTGCTTGGCACTCAGTGGGCCGATGGCGGCGCCGCTGAGATCGGGTTGGTGAATATCAGTCGCGCAGATAGACTTCCGCCGGTTCGAAAGACCCCGTCCAGTCGACAAAACCGAGGTTGTCTCAGTCCTGTTGAAACTGACCGCCGTGTCGGTTCCAACAGATCAGAGACACCGAGTGTCATCGGAGATTCCCCTTGCGGATTGCGTACCTCGATTGTGCGACCGGCATCAGCGGCGACATGACGTTGGCGGCCCTACTCGACGCCGGTGTCGAACTCGCACCGATTCGCGCTGCGATCGACTCCTTGGGACTGCCCGGCGTGACCCTGCGTGTCGACGAGATCGTCAAACACGGCTTTCGCTCCACTTACGTCCGGGTCGAACATCCTGAGCAGCACGCCCACCGGCACCTGTCCGATATTGAATCGATTCTCGATGCGGCGACCGGACTGACGGCGACACAGAAAGAGATTGCCCACGAGATATTTCTCGCGATCGCCCGGGCGGAAGCCCGCGTCCATGGCACGACGGTCGACAAGATTCATTTTCACGAAGTCGGGGCGATCGACTCGATCGTCGATATTGTCGGCGCCGCGGTCGGGTTTGACCTGTTGGATGTCGATCACGTCGTCGCGTCGCCGATTCCGACTGGACGAGGACGGGTGAAGATTGACCACGGTGTTTGTTCGATTCCGGCACCGGCGACGGCCGAAATCCTGAAGGGCATCCCGCTGGCGAGCATTCCCGTCGATGGCGAACTGACGACCCCGACCGGAGCCGCGATCGTGCGGACGATCGTCGATTCGTTCGGTTCGATTCCGCAAATGACGATCGAGTCGGTCGGATACGGCGCCGGCACGATGGACCTGCCGGACCGCGCGAACATGCTCCGGATTATCGTCGGCGACGCCGCGGCCGATCCGCAGCGCGATCGGGTGACGCTTCTGGAAACAAATCTCGATGACGTCTCGCCCGAAGTGATCGGCCATACGAAACAGCGACTGTTCGAAGCGGGGGCGCTCGACGTTTTCTCGACGGCGATTCAAATGAAAAAAGATCGCCCCGGCGTGCTGCTCAGCGTGCTCGCGCCGCCGGACATCGCAGACAAGCTCGAAGACATCTTGTTCGGGGAGACGGCCACCTTCGGTGTTCGGCGGCACACGCTCGATCGCGCCACGCGGGTGCGTCAGGAACACGTCGTGACGACCGAGTTCGGCCAAGTCCGCGGCAAACTCGGTTGGCGCGATGGAGAGCCGGCCGTTTTTGTTCCCGAATTCGAAGACTGCGCCCGGGTGGCAGGCGAGCATGGGATCCCGCTGCGAGATGTTTACCGGGCGTCCGAGGTTGCGTTCGCCACGCGGTCGTTCGAGGCGGTGACGGAAGCAACGCATGGCGAGCCGAGTGCCCACGGTCATGACCATGATCATTCACACGATCACGACCATTCGCACTCGCACGATCATGACCATTCTCACGATCACGACGCGCCGGCGGCAACGCCGCGGGAGGACAATTGATGAGCGTGATCCTATTCGCAGAGTCGTTCGCCCGTTCCCCTTTGATGCTGTTCGTTCTGGCGTTCGGGGCAATGATCTTTCTCGCCGTTCGCATGCTGCGTCGGGCACGAGCCTCGGCGGGGCGATCGAAGTCAGAGAGTCCCGAAGTGGGGGTCTCGGCCGCGCGACTTGAGCGACGAATCACAGATCGTGAGCTTCGGCTGCACGACTACGATCGCGACGTGTCCGGGCAAATCGAAAGTCGAGTGGCCCTTCTAAAATCGCTGACCGAGCGCGCCGAACGAGCGGCTGATCGTATTGAACGATTGCTGGATCGATCGACCGAACTGGGACTCGTTCACCCGCCGGAGGAAACATCCGAAGGTGATCGCCGCGGGAATGCTTACGCGGTCGAACTTCGGCTCGCCGGTTACAGTGACGCTCAGGTCGAGCGGCTGATCGCGTCCGAAACTGACGGCAACTCAACGCAACGCCGCGCCGCTTAGTCGGCAACGTATTCGATCGAGGCACCGCGATTGAGCGGTCGCGTCGTGAGAACTTCGCAGTCGTCGAGCACGCCGTGTTCGTTGAGATTTTGAATCAGTTCGGCCGCCGCATCGTCGCTTTGCACCGGCAGCACCGCCGTCGGTCCCCAAGAGGACTGCACCGGCCGCGGCCCGTTCACGCGGTCGGCGAGGACGCGATCAATCCGTTCGATTCGCTCATCAAAGAACGTCCCGCCCTGTGCGGGTTGAAAGTGGGCTCCCACGAGCCGGCCGTATTGTGAAAGTTCCTCAGAGAACGTCGGGAAATCTTCGTTCGTTGCCGCTTGAAGAATTCGGCTTGCCAACTCGTGCAGCCGATTTGTCAGTCTCGGCGACATCGGCGGCAGCTTCTGCATCAAGTCCGCTTCCGTATTGCCGCTCGGTCCGGCGTTTTGTTCCGGAGTGATAAGTACGAATCGCCAGGATTCGGGGATCGCTTCGCGACTGAACCGCTCAGACTCGGACCGATCGCGATCGACCTCGTGAATCAGTCCGCCGTTAAGAAAACCATACAGGCCGATTTTTGATCGCCGCCCCCGACCAGTGGCCGCTTTTAATCTGAAAAAGTCATTCAACGATGGCAGTAAGTCGCCATCATACAAGCCCGAGGCGCAAGCCGTCGGGGATTTCGCCGGTTGATCACCCGACGGCTCGCGCCTCGGGCTTGTATTCGCGTTGTCATTGCTCGAAGAAAGTTCCGTCGCCGCGGTGAAGACGGCGAGCGCCAATTGCGTGCCGGAACCGAAGCCGCAATGTTGCGGAATCGCTTCAACGACGGCGAAGTCGAACCGAGACGTTTTCGGCAATCGTCCCGCGGATCGGAGCTCATCGAGCTGTTTTTGAGTTCGGCGTACGCTCCACTCCGGCCCCGCGATGCGATCACGTGAAGACTCGGTTCCGTAGAGTTCGGCATCAACGTCCTCGAGCCGGCGGCAACGTACTTCGAAGCCGGGTTGGTCGATCATCATCCCGAGCCCGCCGTAGCGGCGAGCCGGCCCGCTCCCTGAAATCGCGAGACCGAAATGCAGGCGGGCGCCGGTGCGAACGATCACGCCGTCGCTCATGATTCGGCCTGCGTGTTCGCGGCCGGCGCTGATTCGACGTGCTGCTTCAATAACGCGAATGCTTCGCGCTCGTCATCGTTTCCGGTCTTCTCCACGATTACGCGAAGGGGTTCGAAGTCGGCGAGCATGGTCGGCCCATCGAGCAGATGGACCCGCGACGCGAGTACCGCCGCTTCCAACACCGCATGTTTCGCGCGGTTCCAGCCGAAGAACGGTCTCCCGATACCGACGTGCTCGATGGTCGTCTCGATTGTCAGTCGCGGCGATTCCCCGGAAATCGATTCCGCCTTCAACTCAAACCAACGACAAGTATCGGCGAGTACCCATCCATCGATCACCTCCGCGCGGCGCAGGTCGGGCCGCATCGGCACGTTGAGCATCGCCCGCGTTAGCAGCAGCACGTCGTCCGTGACGTGAAACACGCACGACCGATCCCTTCGCAAATTCGCGAGCGTCTGCGAACCCTCGAACGGCCGCAGCGTCAGGAAGTCGAACTGCGGCGACGTGAGCGGTCCCATCGGCGAGACGTTGATCGTCCCGTCGGCATTCGTCGTCGTGACCAACCCCTCCACTACCATGCGTGCGTCCGCGCTGCGATCGACCTTCAAATCTTGCTTACGAAAGATTAGTCGGGCAGCGACGGAGTCGAAAGCGATCGTGATCCCCGGTAGGTCGCCTACCGCTGCACGCCGATGTAGAAGCTGAAGATTTCCTGGTCGTCGAAGGGGGCTTTGACGATCGGGTAGGCGAAGTCGAACGCGAGGGGCACGGGGCCGAGGGCCGGGATTTGAATCCGCAGACCGGCACCGACGCTGACGCGAAAATCTTCGATCTGCACGTCCGGCTCAAGGGTACCGAAGTCAGAGAAGACAACGCCGGCGAGGGCATCGTTGGCGAGCAACGGAACCTGATACTGGACAGTACCGATCGCGAGGAAGTCACCCCCGACCGAAACGCCTTGTTCCCGCGGACCGACACCGCGGAAGTCGAAGCCGCGGAAGGTTTGAAATCCACCGGCGAAGAAACGTTCGAAGATCGGCGTGTCGTCGGTCGAGTAACCGAGTTGACCACGCAGCGACAGGATCTGCTTACCCGAGCCGTCGGGCCGGCTGAACAGCGTGTAGTACTGATAGGCTTCGATATCGGCCTGCGAGTAAGTGTATTCGCTAATGCCCTGCGTGTAGTTCAGTTCGACCGACGTGCCTTCCGTAGGGTTTAGCGCGTTGTCACGCGTATCGATTCGCACGACCCCACCGAGCGTGAACAGAAAATTATCGCCGAGTGCTTCCTGTAGCGAAGCGGGCGTCGGCACGCTGGGATCGGAGAGTTCAACTTCTTCGACCCGCGAAATGAGTCCCGCTGAAACAAACGGGCTGAACTGTCGGCCGATATTGAACCGACCACCGGCCCGCTGTTCGTTCCAGTCTTCATAGAACCGCTGGAAGTAAAAACCGCTCGCCCCGAAACTGTAGTTCGTGTCAAAGATGAACGGATCCTGCCAACTGACGGTGTACCGGCTGACCTGCGTACCGGGGACCGCTTCGAGTCGAAAGCGCTGACCGCCGCCGCGAAAAGCGGTGCCGTTGGTGATGTCGGAGAAGCTGGTCGGGAAGCGGAACAGGTCGAAGTTCTGTTCTTCGAGTACGACGTTACCGACGAGTCCGGCGTTGCTGTTGACGGCCGCGCCGAACATCAGCCGGCCCGTTTGTGCTTCGCGAGCGCTGACACGCAGGTCGACCAATCCGGGCTCTTCGAGCGCCCCGCGAAACGGGTCGCCCATTGGGCTCGGTGGAAACAGTGGATTGCGTTCCTGAAAGGGGCCGACACCTGTTTGCTGGACCGTTGAGTAAGGATTTTCGCTTACGGTGTATGTGGCATCGGCGGTATTGACGGTAGGTTCGGTCGGTGATGGCGCTGATTGTCGCGGAACGCTCACAACCGCCGGGGCGGCCGATGTGGTCGACGCGGTCAGAGGGGCATCGGCGAACGGATTGCGAGTCGATGCCGTCGGGATGCCCGATGGTGCTGCGGTGTTGGCTTCAAAGTCAGTCGCGGCAAAGTCGTTCCGGGCATCGAAGGCGTTCAAATTCGAAGTCGACGGCTTCGTCGTGGCGACAGGCATGACGGGGGTCCCCCGCTCGACGCGATTGATCGACGGGGCGAAGTCTGCGGTGGCGAAGTCGTTCGAAGAAGGGCGGGCCGGTTTGGTTTCCATGGCCGCAAACGGATGTGACTCGTCGTATGTCGCACCAAAGTTGGAACGCTGACGGGTCGCTCCGCTAGTCGTTGCCGGCCACGAGGGGGAACTTTCGCGGTATGGGATGCTCATCGGCTGATGCGGAGGACCGACGAACGGATTGTCAGGCCGCAACTCAAGATCGTTCGGTCCGCCCGTCGTAGAGTCATCGGCGGCGGCAAAGCTGTCCAAAGGTCGCGGCCGCTCTTCCCGCGTGGCACTGGAAGCGAATGGGTTATTCCTCGCCGTGGAAATCGCAGGGCGCCGGCTGTTGGTTTGAGCTTCAGGGGCCGAATCAAAAGGCTCAGACCACTGAGGTTCGGCGGCCGGGCGACTCAGATAGGGATTGTCCTGGCGGTACCGTCTCGCCTCACCATCGTGGATGTAAACGTCGACTCCGCCGCGGGTGTCCGGGCTTTGGCCGCGGAAACCTGCTTGCGTTTCTGAGCTGACCCGCTGAATGTCTACTTTGACCGCTCCGCCGGTGGTCGCGGCAAATGCCGGAACACCTTCGATGCGGCTCTTGGAGCGTCGAATTTCTCTCGGATTGGCAATGCTCCCCGGCGCCACCGTGAAGTGATTGCGGATCACGTTGGTCTTCGTGTGGGGGTGTGTCCCGGCAATGTCGACGTAAATGTTTCGGATAATGTACGGCTTGTCTTCATCGATCCGCACGATCAGATCGGCGACACCCGGGGTCTCCGAAAAGCGCGGAATTGCCTCGACACTGGCATAGAGCCGACCGAGATTGCCGTAGCTCTCGCGGATTTCATTGAGATCGCGATCGAGGCCGCGGCGGTCGAAATACTCCCCTTCGTTCAAATTCCGATCGCGAACAAGTTCCTTCGTCGGCAGAACACGATTGCCATCGTATTCGATCCGACGGACGCGGTAACGCAGTCCTTCGTTGATCGAATAGACGATCGTGACCTTCGCACGATCCGGGCTGAAATTGACCTGGTCAGAGATCGAAACGTCGAAGAATCCGAGGTCGTGGTAATATTTCGTCAGGACGGCGATGTCATTCGGAATGGTCGTCGGGTCGTACAATCCGCCGAACGGCAGGCGATTACTGAACGGCAGAAAATCGAAGCCAGCTTTGTCGGTCATCAGGTAGGTCGACAGCCGGCCGTCCGAGGCGATCGTGTTTCCCCGGAACTGCACCGAGACGACACGGACCTTCGGACCTTCTTCGATTTTGAAGATGACTTCGCGGTCGCGAACCGAATCGCCCTTTTCGAGCGTGACTTTTGCGAACGCGAATCCTTCATCGCGATAGTATTCTTCGATCCGCCGGGCCGCTTCGCGATTGACCAGAACATCGTAGGCGTGGTCGGGCTGTAGGCCGGTCAGCGCTGCCAGATACCGCGTCTTGATCTTGCGGTTTCCTTTGAAACCGACCTTTCGCAAGATCGGCTTCTCGACCACGGTGAAGATTAGCACCGGGCCTTCGTCGGTCGGCTTGACCCGCTGCGAGACTGACGCGAACCACCGCGTGTCATGTAACTTGCGGACATCTTCCCGGACCAAAACGGGGTCGACGGGGCGTCCGGGACGACTTGAAACGTGCTTTTGAATCTCCGATGCGGGAATGGTCACGTTGCCGTCGATGAGAACCTGCGCTAAAGGTTGCTGCACCGCCGAAAGGTAGTCCTCCGCCAACGCGGGCATCGCCACCGCGGCGATCAAGCACGCGAGCGCAACCCCGGTCGAAGCCGACGCGCATCGCAGGCGCACGCCATTCGAATTAGTCCGCGAACGATTCGGGACGGTCGGGGTGTCATCCGTGACACCGGCCATAATCTGATCCTGGTTGTCGGCTGGGAGCGGTGCTCCCGGAATCGGGCGGCTGACGGGTCCGTGCATTCACCACAATGCATCGTGCAATCGTCGGTGACGGACTATTTTTATTGAGTTGGTCGCGGAGTGATTGGGCAGTTGGGGACGTGAGACCTCGCGAACGGAGGTCGGGAACCGGATCGATAGAACATTCGCTCGCAGACCGCAACCGCGATTTCGGCTCTTTGCGAAGCCTGCGGCACAAAGCGGGCACGAATCGATAAGGGAGAAATGCGGCCTTTACCTGCCGACCACTTCGGTCGCCAACTCATCTATGGAATCGGTCGTGAGGATCAAATCGTTTGCATCAAATAGGCGATTCACGGCGGCTTTGTGGATTTTCATTTTCAGCCCGCCGACCCCGATTGCGCCGTAACACGTGATCCCGTCACGAGTTTCGCCTTTATCTGTGACTTCGATTCCCTCTAGCCCGGCGGGGGGTACGGCATTCAGATCGACAACGAGCTTCAGCCCTTCGATCCCCTGCCATTGCGGCTGCTTCAAAAACTGCACGCCCGCCGCCCCGGCCGCGAAAATCGCATTGATCCCCCGCGTAATCGATTTTCGCCCGTCCGCAGTTCCCGTCTCGCAGGCGGTGAGTCGTCCGTCGGGAAATCGTTCCCGAAGGCGATCGCACACCTCCGTCGATCGTTCGATCGTGCGCGAAGTGATTCGGACCCCGGCCCCGTACTTCAGAAGCAGATGGGCGATCCGTTCACCGACCGGACCGGTTCCGCCGAACACAACGGCCGTGATCTCAGAGAGATCGAGATGAACTCGCGCCGCCGCGATCGCGGCGGCCGCGGTTGTATTCGAGCCATTCGGGTCGATCATCACCGAGACCCGCATCGGTCCGAAGAACGTCTGCTTGATCTTCGCTGCGATGACTTCAGCGGCTTCGACGTCGTTGCCACCGACGAAAATGGCAGAGTTCTTCAAATCGGCGGGGCCACGAGTGAAGATCGCCCCGTGAACCAGCCCAGCGACATCCTCCGGCTCGACGCCGCCGTAGCTGAAGACCTCGTCCGCCCCCGCATCGATCGCGACGACACGATCGAACGAACTGGGGTGCTTATCGGGATCGAACTGAATCAGAATGCGTTTCATCGGCAGTTGCTGGCAGGCGGGCTGAGTCCGCCGAGCCGCATTGCCAGCGGGTTCCAATTCGAAGCGTTATCGCGCCGCAGAGTGAAAATCAGGCGGGCAAAGCCCGCCTTACGCGGCCTCATTCGTCAAACGCCCGAGAATGGGTGCTTAGCCGAATCTTTCTTGGCCACCATTTCTTCTGCGGAGGGCTCATTCTTCATCGCGCGGGCGATCGAGAGCTTTGTGGCCTCGTAGTTGTATTCGAAAATCTTCTTGTCGTCTTCGGCCTTCCAGTGGATGAAGACACCGCAGACGATGCAAAGATTCTCGGCCTGATCGGCGGGGATCACTCCCTCGGCGACGCTGTCGGCAACGGCCTTGGCGACCGCGTACTGCGCGGGGCCGAACATTTGGACGGCCTGCTTCTCGCCCTTAATGCTGACCTTGGTGATCATCACGGTTGCCGGCTTCACCGCGAGGTTCGGCTCCAACACCGCCAGCAGATTGCTGTGTCCTTGGCTCTGCGTTGTCAGAGCCGAGGCAAACGCCGAACCGACCGGACCGGTCTTTTCGCCGATTAAAAGGTCAATGTGAGATACTTCAAATCCGTCACCGACCAGTGCTTCGCCGACGTGCATTGCTGTGATCCTTCGAGAGTCGCTCTATTTCCGCTGATGGTAAAATTTCCGCAATTGGCGGTAAGGGGGTGATACCAGCCGCGTGCGCAGATTGCCAGCGTACGTGACTGACAGGAGGTCAGAGGTGAGTGGTGAGAGGGAAGAGGCAGGATGTAGACTGCCTTTCGGCTTCCGGCTCTCCACATTTTCGACGCTCCTTCGCCATGCACCTTCTCTCCGCTGACGTCGCCCTCGAACCGGTTCCGTTCCGGGCTCCGCTGAAATTCGGGGGCCGCGTCGTCGACCGCACGCAACTCATTAACGTAACGGTTCGGCTCGAAGGTGAAGGCGGCCGCACCGCGGTCGGCTTCGGCAGTATGCCGGTTGGAAACGTCTGGGCTTGGCCTTCGTCACAGGTCGAGCCTGATACCGCCGAGCCGGCGATGATTGACTTCGCACGGGAGGCGGCGGCCGAGGCGGTGCGATTGGGGAAGTCGGAGCATCCGGTCGTGCTGATGACCGATTTGATGCGGCGATACGATGACGTGGCGATCGATGTACGTCAGCGGGCGTCTCTTCCCGAATCGTTGCCGAAGTTGGCTCAACTGGTCGCGGCCAGTTCTCTCGATGCCGCGGTGCATGATGCGTTCGGTCGGCTGCACGCAAAGAGCAGCTATGACGTGTTGGGGCCGGAATACATGTCTGGCGATCTCTCCCGCTTTCTCGATGATCGGTTCGTCGGCGACACGCTCGATCAGTTCACGTCGCGAACACCGAAACCGACGATGCCGCTGTATCACCTGGTCGGAGCGCTCGATCCGCTCACCGACGATGACATTGAGCAACGAATTGACGACGGACTTCCCGAGACGCTCCCGGAGTGGATCGCCGCCGAAGGGTTGACGCATTTGAAGATCAAACTCGCGGGGGATGATCTCGCCTGGGATGTCGATCGAGTCCTGCGGGTTGATGCGGTGACGGCAGACGCCCAATCGCGCCGCGGGTGCGAACAATGGTATTACTCGCTCGACTTCAACGAGAAATGTGAGAACGCCGAGTACGTCGTTGAATTTCTATCGAAACTACAGGAGCGTTCGCCCGCAGCCTACGGACGCGTGCAGTATCTGGAGCAACCGACGAGCCGTCACCTGCGAAAATCGCCCGACCAACAGATGCACGCGGCGGCGAAGCTCAAGCCGGTGGTGATCGACGAGGCGCTGACCGACTATGAGTCTCTGCTGACGGCGGTCGATCTCGGCTACAGCGGCGTCGCCCTAAAAGCGTGCAAGGGGCACACCGAGTCCCTGCTGTTGGGAGCCGCGGCACAGAAGCTCGGGTTGTTCCTGTGTGTGCAGGATTTGACCTGCCCCGGCTATTCATTCCTGCACTCGGCAAGCTTGGCGGCCCGCATCCCGACGGTAGCCGCGATCGAAGGCAACGGCCGACAATATTGCCCGGCTCCGAACGAAAAATGGGCGAAGTCATATCCCGAAATGTTCGGCCTCAGCGATGGAACCGTTCAAACGGCAGACCTCACCAACGAAGGCCTCTTCGGTGCGAAGATCGAGAATCATGATCCCGTTTAGCCGCGACCGCCAGGGAGCGCTCAAGTGAATCAAGTGGCCTAAGACATCGCGGCGTCTTGCGTGATCCGCTTCCTGCCGGGCGCGGCTGCCTTCTCGATTACCAGCCGCGGTAGTTCGTGTTCTGCAGCGATTGGTAATTATTAAATGCCAGAAATACGAAGAGGAAGCCGGCGTATCGATAGTCGTTCATAAAGAACCACAACGCCGCAGCGCCGCCGACCACAATGCCGATTTTGATCGCGAGGTCGGCTCCGTCGCGATGCCGAAACCGAACGAGCAGCGTTTCCGCCACACGCCCGCCGTCGAGCGGAAGAACCGGCAGCAAGTTGACCAGAGCCCAATAGAGATTCACGTACTCCAGGTCGTAGATCAATAACCACGCAGGTGAGAGGAATTCCGGGTAATTGTCCGACTGACGCAACTGCCAGACCACGTACTGGAGCACGCCGTAAAAGGCTAATTGAATGCCCGGGCCGGCGAGACTGATCACGATCTGCTGCGTCCAACCGATCCGGCCGCGTGGCATGTACTGCGCGACCCCGCCGAAGTGATAGAGAATGATTTGGGGTGACTGCCCATACGCCCGCTGAGCGATCGCGTGACCCAACTCGTGCAGCAGAATCGAAAAGAAGACGACGACGACCCAGATCACGACGCCCGGCAGGCCGGTCTGTTCAATTCGACCCAGCCCCATGATCGCGGTGATAGCCCAGAACATCGGGGTCACGTTGACCGGAATGCCCGAAATGCTGAACCGCAAGTCATACGGCGTGGGGCGGATGGGGCCGAACATGGCGGGACCGGTCGGGGCGGAGGTGTAATGACGCGGATCAATGGCGCGACGGAGGGACCACGGACTCGTGCCAGACTCTATCGAGCGATCCCGATTCGGACAAATCGATGCGAAGCGAGAACGAGAGACCAGCCGCGTCGCCACCGCAAGCGTCCGCCTTCTCACTCCTCACTTCTCGCTTCTCGCTCCTCGCTCCTCGTTTCTCGTTTCTCGTTTCTCGTTTCTCGTTTCTCGTTTCTCGTTTCTCGTTTCTCGTTTCTCGTTTCTCGTTTCTCGTTTCTCGTTTCTCGCTTCTCGTTTCTCGTTTCTCGTTTCTCGTTTCTCGCTTCTCGCTTCTCGCTTCTCGCTTTTCGCTTCTCCCTTTTCGTTTCTCGCTTCTCGCTTCTCGCTTCTCGCTTCTCCCTTCAACTCCGTGTATTGGGAAATTTCGAATCATGGCAGTAGGATGCCGCCCTCGGTCCGCGGGTCGCCCAAGCCTGCCGCAGCCGGTCTCGTGCCGGGTTCAATTGCGGCTCTGCGGGGTTACCCCGTGGGAGAAACGTTGCTCACGTGACATCGGGCTCGCGACTTTACCGAGCCGTCCGGCTCGTCAAAGTCGCGCGGTACAGGAAGCGTTGAGCGGCCCGCGGATCGAGTTTTCGTCGGCCCATCGCGTCTACAAACGGATTGTAATGTTCCGCTGGTTGCTCCGACTGCTATTCGGCGAAGATGAATCGGTCACCCAGCGATCGCAGCCCGAGAAGATCGCGCCCGTCGAAACGGACGAGGCCCCCAAGGTCCGCGTTCGGCCTCGTCTCGCGCGGTTCGAATTTCGCCGCCGACGCGGTCATCATTCAACATCCGCAGCGACCCGGACGACTGAGAAGCCGTATCGATTCGCCCTGCCGAACGGTGTGTCCGGCGAGACGATCGATCGCTCGCAGGATCAGAATTTCGAGCGGCTCACCCGCTGGGAACTCCCGGCACTGACGACTCCGGAAGACCTCGCCGACTGGATGGAGGTCTCGATTGGTGAACTGGCCTGGCTGACACACCGGACCGAGTCCGCCTATCGTCCGCCCTCCCTCGAAGCGGCACACTATCACTTTCGCTGGGTGCACAAAAAGAGCGGCGGGTCACGGCTGATCGAGTCTCCCAAGCGGCGTCTCAAACATGTCCAGCAACTGCTGCTCCGCGGTTTGCTCGACCGAGTTCCCGCCCATCCGGCGGCCCACGGCTTCGTACGCGGCCGATCGATCGTCTCTAACGCGCAGCCCCACGTCGGAAAGGCGGTGGTGCTCAGTTATGACCTCGAGAATTTCTATCCCGCCGTCCGCTACAATCGCGTCGTCGCGGTCTTTCGAGGGTTGGGCTACTCACGGGAAGCGGCAATCTGGCTAACGCGACTAACGACGTCGGCCCTTCCCCCGCGGATGCCACTGCCGGAGGGCCGCGGTGCGAATTTGATTCGCGCTTACGCGGCCCGACACCTCCCTCAGGGCGCCCCGACGTCACCGGCACTGGCAAACCTGTCGGCCTTCTCGCTCGACGTGCGTCTGAACGGACTCGCAAACTCATTCGAAGCCAACTACACGCGCTACGCGGACGACCTGACCTTTTCCGGCGACGATCGCTTCCGCCGGTCGCTGGCGACATTCATTCCGCTGGTGAATCAGATCGTGCGCAGCGAGCAGTTCGTCGTGCATCGCGAGAAGCGGAAAGTCGTCAAACATGGACAGCGACAACTTGTGACGGGGGTCGTCGTCAACGACAGGCCGAACGTCAGCCGGGCGGCCTATGACCGGCTCAAGGCGACGTTGCACAATTGCGTCCGGCAAGGCCCGGCTTCGCAGAATCGCGACGAGCACCTGAACTTCGAAGCCCACCTGCAGGGAAAAATCTCGCACGTCCGTCAGCTCAATCCCGCGCGAGCGGAGAAACTGCAGCGATTGTTCGACCGAATCGAGTGGTGACAGGGCGAGCGGGAGAGCGGGGGAGTGGCAGGCCATGAAGATAGAAGTCAGAAGTCAGAAGTCAGAAGTCGGAAGTTAGGAGTTAGGAGCAGATACCCTCTCACCTCTCACCTCTCACCTCTCACCTCCCAGCCTCCCCGCGGCATTGGCGATCCACTATCCTCCACCTCCGGCCCGTTCCCGGCGACGGGTTTGAATTCGCTCCGTAAATCGTTTCTCAACGGTCGTCCGACGCATGGGCCCCCTGCTCTCGTTGATCATGAGTTTCGCCCGGCCGATTTTGCGGCCGCTGGTACGGATCGTGGTGGGGCTGTTGGCGATCCCGCTGTTTCGGCTGTTCCTCCGACGCGTCGTTCGTTTGCAGGAGCTTGATGCGGAATTGGAGAAAGACCTCGAACAGTGGTTTCGGGCCTCGCTGGTGCTGCTGTGCGCGACGGCGAACATGGAGGACCTCATTTTCGGATGGGTCCCGCTGAACCTGCAGGAGAACTACGCCTGGATCACCGTCGGTCTGCGGCTGATGCTGGCGATCGGCGTGATCGAGTCGATGCCCGATCAGGAGCTGTTCACGATCATCCACCCGGGGCCGTCGTGGCGGGGCTTCGATTGGAGACGCCCCTTCGGCAGCGTGAAACGATCGTGGCGCCAGTTAGCCAAAGGGCTTGCCTGCCAGCACCTGGCGCGGTCCTCCCCCGTGTTCGCCCTGCTCGCGGCCATCTATGGCGGTTATCCAGATGTCAACGATCCCGAACAGTACGAGCGGATGTACGACGATTGGATCGTCGGCTGGGTCTGCTACACCTTCGCCATCACCCAATATCTGATCATCGGCCTCGTCACGAGTCGGGATAAGGCCCTCGACGCTCTGGCCGAGTTCGACCGCCGCATTGCCGAACGCCGGGCGGAACTGGTGGAAGAGTTCGATGTGCGCGAAGGGGGTAAGGAGCGGGGAGCGAGGAGCAGGGAGGGGCGAAAGCGGAAAGCGGAGAGCGGAAAGCCGGAAGCGGAGAGAGTAAAGCCGAGTGAACATCGTGCTCCTGACTCCTGACTTCTAACTTCTAACTTCTGACTTCTGACTTCTGACTTCATCGCCACCCGCACCAGCCCCCTCCCTCGCCCGCTCTCCCGCTCTCCCCCTCACGCTTGCGATCTCCGCAGCCGGCTTATAATAGCGGGCATGGAGCTACTCACAGCGGGCACGACGCCGCGGATTCGCCGCCTCGAGGCGGACGTCGTCAACAAAATCGCGGCCGGCGAGGTCATCGAACGCCCGGCGAGCGTCGTCAAGGAGCTGCTCGAGAACAGCCTCGACGCACTCGCGACGCGGGTCGAGCTGGAGGTCGCGCGCGGCGGGACCGACCTGATCCGCGTCACTGATGACGGCGAGGGGATCGAGCCCGACGACCTCCCTCTCGCAATCGCCAGCCACGCGACCAGCAAGTTGCAGGAGGCCGATGACCTGTTCCGGGTCCGCACGATGGGCTTCCGCGGTGAAGCACTGGCTTCGATCGCCTCGGTCAGCCGGTTCCGCCTCCGCAGCCGGACCGCCGATCACGAAGTCGGCTCGGAACTCAAAGTCGACGGACACGGCCACGGTCATGGCGACGGCTTAGGCGACCCGCAGCCGGTCGGCTGCCCGGTCGGGACGCAGGTCGAAGTCGCGAATCTGTTTCACAACACGCCGGTGCGGCGGAAATTCCTGAAGACCGTCTCGACCGAGTTCGGGCATGTCGCCGAGCAGTTCACCCGACTGGCCCTCGCCCATCCGCGATTAGCCGCGGTGCTCAAGCACGACGGGCGGACGGTGTTCGATCTGCCCGCCACCGACAGCCTGATCGACCGGTTGGAACTCTTCTACGGTTCGGCCACCACGGAGCGATTGATCCCCGTCGAGTCGGAAGTGGGTGAGGTGAAGCTGTGGGGCTTTGTGGGGCATCCGGAGCTGAGCAAGGGCTCGCGGAAGGGGCAGTATCTGTTCCTGAACGGTCGTTACATTCAGGATCGCTCGTTGCAGCACGCCCTCGGCGAGGCGTACCGCGGCCTCGTGATGGTCGGGCGACATCCGATCGCGTATCTGTTTCTGGAAATGCCGCCGGAGATGGTCGACGTCAACGTCCATCCCACCAAGAACGAAGTCCGCTTCGAAGATTCGTCGAGCCTCTACCGGCAACTGCTCTCGACGCTACGCACCCGCTTCCTCAGCCTCGACCTCAGCGGCACGATGCGGGCCCCGGCGGGGAAACGGGGCGAGGAGCAAAGTACGCAGCCGCTCGAAGAGCAGCAGCACGATCGCCAACTTGAACTGAAAGAGTGGGCGTCTTCGGCATTGGAGTCTTGGAAGCCGGTGGTGGAAGAGGCGAGCGAGACGGGGGATGGCGAGAGGGCAAGTGTGCGTGAGGGCGAGGGGGCGCCCGAGACGGATTCCTTGTCGAACGCTGACTCACCGACGCCCGCACCCACCGACGCACCGCCGCCCAACCAACCCGACGCCCGCGTCATGCAGATTCTCGACACCTACATCGTGTCCGAGACCGACAGCGGGCTGGCGGTGTTCGATCAGCACGCCCTGCATGAGCGGGTGATGTACGAGTCACTGCGTCGGCGGGTGCTTGAGGGAGCCGTCGAGACGCAGAAGCTGTTGGTGCCGGAGTCGCTGGAGCTGTCGCCCAAAGAGGCGCACATTGCGATCGAGCATCTCGAACTGTTCGGCAAGCTCGGTTACAGCGTTGAGGACTTCGGCGGGAACACGGTGCTCCTGTCAGGCTACCCCGCCCTGTTGGCCAAAGCCGACTACGTCACGCTGTTTCGCGACCTGCTCGAACGCATTGGCGAGACCGACGGCGATCCGACCCGACGCGACAGCATCGATTCGCTGCTGCACATGATGTCCTGCAAGGCGGCGATCAAAGCGGGGCAACGGCTTAGTGACGACGAGATGCATTCCCTGCTCGCCCAGCGGCACCTCGTCGAAAACTCCCACCACTGCCCGCACGGACGACCGACGGCCCTGCTTCTAAGCCGGGAAGAACTCGACCGCCAGTTCGGCCGATTGGGCTAACTTCGTAAGGCGGGCTGTGCCCGCCGAGTCGAGAGTTGAGAGTTGAGAGTCGAAAGCTGAAAGCCGATAGCTGACAGCTTCAACCCGCTTCACTCTCCCGCATTGGAATCACGTTCGCTGACGAGCGTAGCCAGCAGGAGTTCGACTCGTTTGACCTCCCGCGTCACCGCGTTGCGATTCAGTTCCATCCAGTACCAGATCTTCAGCATCGAGATCGCGACGACGGCGAATAGAACGCCGACGCCCCAGCCGACGACCGCTTTCGGTTCGGTGGCCAGATAAAACTGGTAGCCGCACGTGAACAACACGACCGACCATACGGTCACGGCGGTCCAAACGATGCCGACCAGCCAGCGGCTGCGTCCGCGAAAGGTCGCCAGCACCTGTTCCGAGAGCGGTTGCTCATCGGCCGAGGCCAACAGGTCGGCCTCTTCGGCGTGAAACGCCGCGCGAATCTTTTCGTCCAACGCCGAGGTGGGTGATGGTGATGACATGATCTCTCCTTTCGTGAAATAAGTGAGTTTTATGATTGGACCGACTGAGCCGTTCGCTCCGCCGGTTCGAGATACCTCCTGAGCTCCTCGCGGGCGTAGTGCAAGCGAGATTTCACGGTCCCCGGTTTCACATCGAGGACTTCGGCAATCTCCCGCACCGTCAGGTCGTCCATGTAGTACATGGCGAGCAGTTCCCGTCGGTCTTGCGGTAGGTTTTGGAGGGCAGCCCGCAACTCCGCGAGTTGCTCGGCCTCCTCGATAGGATCGCCGGGCCCGCGGCCTGCGTGCGTGTCTTCCGGTTCGATGGCCAGCGTGCTCGATTCGAAACGTCGGACACCCGCCCGCAAGCGATCACAGCACCGCCGATTGACGATCCGATACGCCCAACTGCGGAATCGTGCCGGGTCGTCGAGACTGCGAATCCCTTTGACGATTTTCATCCACGCCTCCTGAACCGCATCCGCGGCCTCCTCGGGATTCCCCATCAGGCGAGCCGCGTATCGCCGGAAGGGTTCGTCGAACCGCCCGACGAGCCGCGACATCGCCATCTCATCACCCTGCTGGGCGGCGAGGACGAGATATTCGTCGAGGATCGTGTGGGCGGTGCGTTTCATCGTGCTGTCAATAGGTCGTTACGAGCGAAGGCGGGGTTCAAAATTCCGATGTATTTCCTGCGAGATCGCTTTGAGGGGTCGCGCATTACTGCCGGCGGGCTTCGTCGCATCGCTTGAATTCTCGGGCGTTGCGGACCATCCTCGCCCGACTTCCGCACTTGAAAACCGATTTCGATGATTTGTGTCAGTATCGGCCGGACCCGGCATGAGATGATGATTGCCGAACAGCACGCGCTGTTCGAGCGGCGCGCGAAGTTGTTGGAGCTGCGGATCGACTGGCTCAAGAAGTCGCCAGATCTTCCGCGATTGCTCAAGGATCGGCCGGTCCCGACCGTCGTGACCTGCCGACGCCCGGCTGATCAGGGTCGCTGGGCCGGGTCGGAGGAGCAACGCCTCGGCCTGCTCCGCCAGGCGATCATCGAGGGCGCCGAATATGTCGACCTTGAAGAGGACGCCGCGAAACGAATCCCCCGTCACGGCGACACGCAGCGGATCGTCAGCTATCACGACTTCTCCGAAACGCCGGACAATATCGACGAGATTCATCGCCGGCTTGCCGACTGTGATGCCGACGTCGTCAAAATCGTGACGACCGCGCTTCACCCCTCCGACAACGTGCGGATGCTCAACCTCGTGCGTCGCGCGTCGATTCCCACGGTTGGCTTCTGCATGGGCGAACTCGGGCTACTTAGTCGCGTCCTGTGCGGCCGCTACGGGGCCCCGTTCACCTATGCCTCGTTCAGCCAGGACCGGGTCATGGCTCCGGGCCAGGTTTCGTTCGATCAGATGCAGCACGAGTACTTCTACGAGCGGATCACGGCAAAGACCCAACTGTTCGGTGTGATGGGCGATCCGATCGGGCACAGCAAGAGCCCGAGGCTGCACAATCAATTGCTCCGCGATTCCCGGCTCGACGCCGTCTATCTCCCGCTCTTGGTTCCCAAGGGGTCATTCGCCTCGGCCTTCGCAGACTACGCGACGCTGGGCTTTGATGGGTTCAGCGTAACG
This sequence comes from Stratiformator vulcanicus, assembly GCF_007744515.1. Lineage (NCBI taxonomy): Bacteria > Pseudomonadati > Planctomycetota > Planctomycetia > Planctomycetales > Planctomycetaceae > Stratiformator > Stratiformator vulcanicus. The sequence goes on along the minus strand of NZ_CP036268.1, from coordinate 3,106,660 downwards.
ATTCCTCACAAGGAGGAAGCCGTTCGCGCGGCGGCCCGGGCCGACGACGATGTCATGCAGATCGGTGCCTCCAACACGCTCTATCGGGATGGAAGCCAGTGGGTCGCGGCGAATACCGACTACACCGCGGCCCTCTCGAGCCTCGTCGACGCCATACGCGAGACCGATCCCGACGCGACCGTATCCGGCAAGCGGGCGATCATCCTCGGATCGGGCGGCGTCGCTCGTGCCGTCGCGGTCGGGCTGATTCGGTCGGGCGCTTTGGTCACGATCACGGGGCGGACGCGACCGAAGGCGGAGAAACTTGCGGCCGAAATCGGCTGCCACATCGTGAGTTGGGAAAATCGCAGCTCGGAAACTTACGAAGTGGTCGTCAATTGCACGCCCGTCGGGATGCATCCGAACGTCGATGAGACACCATTCCCGGACAACGCCTTTTCGGAACATGGTGTCGCGTTCGACACCATTTACACGCCTGAGAACACACTGTTTCTCAAGCAAGCCCGCAGTCGCGGATGCCTGACCGTGTCGGGTTTGGAAATGTTTGTCCGCCAGGCGGCCGCCCAGTTTGAATTGTTCACCGGCCTGCCGGCCTCCCTGCCGCTGTTGCGACGCGACTTGCGACGAGAGATTTCCGCGGCCCGGCTCCCAAGTTAGAGTTGTTGCCAATCGAGTTGAGCTACTTCGACCAGAGAACGCGTGAACGAAACCCCCGGCGTCATCACCCTCATCGGCTACCGCGGAAGCGGGAAGTCGAGCATTGCGCCGCTGTTGGCCACCCGGCTCGGATGGACCTCGGTCGACGCCGACGCCGAGATCGAACGACGGGCCGAACGGTCCATCTCTCAGATCTTCGAACTTGAAGGGGAGTCGACGTTCCGCGAACTCGAGCGGCAGGTCATGCGTGATCTGCTGAAGTCGAGCGCGATCATCGTGGCCGCAGGAGGAGGAGCCGCGATCAACGACGAGACCCGCGCTGAAATGAAAGCAGCGGGCGAAGTCGTCTATCTCTCCGCAACCGTCGACGTGCTTGCCGGGCGAATTGCCGGCGACGAATCGTCCCCCGACCGTCGGCCGAATCTGACCGGCACGGGGGGGCGCGTTGAGATCGTCCGTATGTTATCGCTGCGGGAGCCGATCTATCGGCAGGCGGCTTCCCTGACAGTCGATGTTGACGAACTGTCGCCCGACCAGATCGCCGATCGGATCGAGATGTTTCTCCGAAAACGCCGCGCCGTCTGGTTCAACGCATGAACGGCGATTTCTGGTGGTGGGTCGGAGTCGCTGCGCTGTTCGTATTCGGCACCATCGCCGGTCGATTCTGCAACCGTTGCGTCGATCGGTTCGAGCGGTGTGAACTAACCGGACGCGGCTTGCGAGAGCAACTTCAGTCGGCGCTGTTTCCCGAAGCGTACGAGCGGACGCTCTGGTCGGCTCAGCGTTGGTTTCATCATCTTCCTGTGATCGGTCGCTGGCTGCCCGGCAACCCTTACCGCGTGCAGCATTGGAAATCTGAGGCGCGGCGAACGGTCGTCGAATTACTCGACGGCCTCCTCTGTGTCGCGGTCTATTGGGCTGATACTCAGTGGACACCGCAGCCGATGACATCGGGGGCAAGCGTCTGTCTTTCTCCCGGCGGATGGAGAGTCGCCTGCCTCGTCATCGGACACGTCGTCCTCGTGCAAGGCCTCGTGATCGCGACGTTCATCGATCTGAGCAGCATGCTCATTCCCGACGGTAGCACCGTTCCCTTCGCGCTATTCGGCGTCATCTTCGCGCTGCTGTCGGGCGGAACGTTGTTGGTTCCGCTTTACTATTACGATCCGTCGATTGCCGCGGCGCTCGGGTGGAGTCGGGGCGATCCGTTTGCCATCGGCGACCTCGTCGTGCCGACGTTGCTGTGTCCGTGGCCGCATTTGCACGCGCTGCTCGCCTCAATTGCGGGAATCATCGCGGGGGCGGGGGTCGTGTGGATCGTTCGCATCGTCGGCCATTGGGGGCTCAATCGCGAGGCGATGGGCTTCGGCGATGTGATGCTGATGGGGATGGTGGGAGCCTTTCTTGGATGGCAGCCGGTGTTGGCGGTCTTCTTTGTCGCCCCGGTTTTTGCGCTGGCGTTTGTGGCCGTAAAGCTGGTCCTCTCGGCGGTCTGCGTTCTGTTCCGGCTCCCATTTCGCTTTGACCATGAAATTCCTTTTGGGCCGTGGCTCAGCCTCGGGGCGATCGCGATGATCGTCGCCTGGCCGCTCATCTGGCCCGCTGCCGAACGGATATTTCTGCTCGGTCCGCTGCTGCTGCCCATGGCGGTGGCAATCACGGCAATTCTCGCCGTGCTGCTCCGCGGAATGCGGTTGCTCAAACAACTCGCCGGGATTGATGAAGACTGGCTCGAACTCGAAGCGTGGAGTTCGGCCGACCAACTCCAATATGATGCTTCCCGCCGCGAGCAACCGGGCCTTCGCTGCGAACCCCCCGGCGACAACTGGAGTCTCTCCCGACACAACCGACGCTGGCGCGGAAAAAACACTTAATACCTGCCCCTAGACTCTCGCCTCTAGACCCTCAACTCAACATGATCTCAATCGTCGATTACGGCATGGGCAATCTTCGCAGCGTGCAGAAAGCGTGCGAGAAGGTGGGAGCCGAGGCTCGCATCTGTAGCGACCCGGCGGAGCTTGCCGGGGCCGACAAGATGATCCTGCCCGGTGTCGGTGCGTTTCGTGATGCAATCGCCGCACTCCGCGAGCAAAAGCTCGATCGGCCCGTGCTCGATCAAATCGAAGCCGACCGACCGCTGCTCGGCATCTGCCTCGGTCTGCAACTGCTCTTCGACCGCAGCTATGAAGACGGTGAATACGAAGGCCTCGGCGTCATCCCCGGCGAGGTCGTCCGCTTTCAGGACGTCCCCGGCAAGGTTCCCCACATGGGCTGGAACACACTCCAAGCGGCCGGTGACGATCCCCTGTTCGCCGGCATCCCTGACGCCGCCCACTTCTACTTCGTGCATAGCTATTACGTGGTGCCCGCAGACGACTCGGTAGTCGCCGCCCGCACCCAATACGGCCCCCCTTTCACCAGCGCCATCCGCCGCGGCAACCTCTTCGCCACCCAATTCCACCCGGAGAAAAGCCAAGCCGAAGGCCTCCACCTGCTTAAAAACTTCGCAGTGATGTAGGGCGGGCTGTGCCCGCGGAGCGAGAAGCGGGAAGCGGGAAGCGAGAAGTGAGAAGTGAGAAGTGAGGAGCGAGAAGCGAGAAGTTAGAAGTCAGAATTGAGAAGTCAGAAGTCAGAAGCGGGTGGCCCGGACCCTGTAGGTCCGGGTCGCGCAGCGACAAGAGGTCGCAGAACGATGCTGGCAGTGCGTCGCCGGTCCAGAGCTACGATTCGGACCCAATATCTTTTGCGGCTCACGCGCCCCGGTTCTATAGGAACCGGGCCACCGTCGAACATGAGATTCGAATGGCACGTTTGAACGTCGCGGCATTGCCGGGCAGACTCTGCGAAAGAAACACTCGCTCCGGCGGGCACAGCCCGCCCTACTCGCTCCCCGCTCCTCAATATGCAAATCCTCCCCGCGATCGATCTCCGTGACGGCAAATGCGTTCGACTCCAGCAGGGCGATTACGACCGCGAAACGGTCTTCGGCGACGACCCGGCCGCGATGGCGAAACGCTGGGCCGACGAGGGAGCCGAGATCCTGCACGTCGTCGACCTCGACGCCGCCAAAGCGGGGACGCCGACGAATCTCGACGCGATCCGCGGCATTCGCGCGGCCATCGACATCCCGATGCAGCTCGGCGGCGGCATCCGCAATGACGAATCGCTGAAGATCGTGCTCGACGACCTGGGCGTCGATCGCGCGATCGTCGGCACCGCCGCGCTGAAGGACCCCGACTGGTTCCGAGCTGCAGCCGAGCGCTACCCCGACCGCCTCGTCCTCGGCATCGACGCCAAAGGGGGCATGGTCGCCACCGAGGGCTGGCTCGATGTGTCGCAAACGTCGGCGTTAGAACTCGCCCAGCAATACGTCGGCAGTCCGCTCGCCGCCGTCGTCTACACCAACATTGCCAACGACGGCATGATGCAGGGCATCGACGAGGCGACGGTGAGCGACCTGTGCGCGATGTCCGACCTCGGCCTCCCCACCATCGCCTCCGGCGGCGTCACCGACACCACCGACATCCGCCGCCTCGCACTGGCGGAGGAGGAGCATCCGAACCTAGTGGGGGCGATCGTCGGCCGGGCGTTGTACGAGGGGACGCTGACGGTGAGGGATGCGATTATCGCTGCGGGTTGAATCACCAGTGAGCGTGGAATGCCCACGGAACGTGGGCATGAGTGTTGAGGCGCGAAGTTCTTCGCGCCCGGATTCTGCCTCGCCGCTTTTCCCTCTTGGCCTCGTCCAGTGACCATGCCACCTGTCGACCGGACGAGTTGCTAGTGTCTTTACCGGTGACCTAGTGGTGTCCCCGATACCTTTCAGCGGAAGCCAACACAGAAAGAAGAAATGTTCTCGGCCAAGGATCAAGGGATGCGATTTCCTACGGATTCTTCACACGGGTTTCAAAATTCGTTCACGACAGATGTGATCGTTTCATCACGAGAGAGGCGTAAACGGCGATTCGTGTCTTTTTGTTGAAGGGTGTGGTGATGAAAGCAGAACTTGTCTTGCTCAAGGTCGTACTGTTCGTTTCCGCGATCACGGTGATCTCAGCTGATCAGGCTGAAGCTCAGTTCTGGAAGAAGCTGGAGAAAAACATCACGGGCTTTCTTGAAGACCCCGCCGGAACTGTGAAAGCTGAGGCGAAAAGGGCCGAAAAACAGCTCCTCGACAGCCGCGACAAGCTGGTGAAAGAGGGCGAGAAGGTGAGCGAGCGACTCGCGAAGCTAGAACAGGATATTCATAACCTCTCGCCGTCTGGAGTTTCTGAAGAACTTTGGGGCGAAGCAGGGCGAATTGCGTACGTGTCAGCCGCGGCCACGATGCGGACCCGGTCACCGCATGGGAAACCTTTAGACTTCTGGACGAAGGCGATTCTCCACGGTCGATTCGGTGGCCTTGTCGAGCGAGTGCGAATCCACTGGGACGTTTCACCGCTCGATAAGTGGGTGGCCTCAAACATCGGGATCGATTTATCAGGGACTGACACCGTTGCCCAAACATATGGCTACGACATTTACATCGATTTCAAGGAAGGTGAGAGGCCGCGAGAGGAAGTGATTTCACTACTTGCTCACGAAATGATGCACACGGCTCAGTTCGTAAAGTACGACTCATCCTTCAGCAACTTCGGATACCACTACTTCAAGGAGTTCAAGAAGGCGAATCAAAAATACGAGAATAACAAGCTGGAAAAGGAGGCATTCGAAGTTGAGAGGGAGTTCGACGACTACATCCCAGTAGCTCTCGACGCAAACGGAGGAAGCACGCATGACTTCTACTTCAATAAGGATATCAAGCAGAACGACAATCTTCTGTATGAAGTTGCAAAGCATGGTGACAAAGTAACTATCGTTCCGATCGTGAAGAAGAAGAAAGCGTTCGATGCAAACGGCGGGCATTCGATTTACATGGGGAACAATCAACTGCCGAACGATAACATTCTGTGGAAGCTTGAACCGCACGGAAACTACGTCAGCATCATTTCTGCGATCAAGCGAGATGGAACAACAACGGTCGCTTGGGACGCAAACGGAGGACGTGAAGCTCCTTATCTGAATGAATATAAGCTTCCAAACGATAATCTCCTTTGGGATATCTATTCGAACGGGGAATCCGCAGTGATTATTCCGAAAGTTGGTCACAACCCAGAGTGACAAGCGGGTAGCCCGGCCCAAATCGGGCCGGGTCGCGGGGCGGCACGAGGCGATGAATCTGAGACGATTTGACGCGCGACGGCGGGGTGGCATGCCCACGGAACGTGGGCATGAGTGTTGAGGAGCTAGGTTCTTCTGGCCCGAACTTTGCATGGACGCTCTTCCCTCATGGCCACGTCTCGTGGCCATGCCACCAGTCAGATGGGATTTTAGTAAAGGAGGTTCAATGTACTACGGAGTTATGCGGACTGCTCCCGGATACTCACCAGGCCAACAGTTCCTTCTCGGGCTTTATGAGTCGGACCGCGCCAACTCATTTATACGCCCAGTCTTGAGCGAGGTGGGCAGTCGTACTTATGGGTCGCTTGAAGATGTTCATCGTGCGATTCCGCTTTCTGCGAAGCTGGTCGACTATGCGGTTGACGACCGGTTCGTCGAGTTATGGCAAGCGGGTAGCCCGGCCCATGTCGGGCCGGGTCGCGAAGCGATAAGAGGCGATGAATCTTAGACGATCAAATGCGCGATGGTCCCCTTGATTAAGCGCAATCGTTCGTGCCTCCCTGAGCCTTCATGGCACCGTCGACACTGAATCGCCTCTTGTGCCTGCGGCATCCGACCCGGCGGGTCGGACCACCCGGGAGCGTGGGTAGGGGTGTTGAGGTGCCACGTTCTTCGATCCCGGATTCTGCATCGCCACTTTTCCCTCATGGCCACGTCGCGTGGCCATGCCGCCCGTCCATGAGGCGAAAATTCAGAATGGGAATTGAAGAACAGCAAAAGCGGTTTGCTCGATTCTTGGAGCGATTAATCGAAGGTCGAATAAGGCAAGCCGATTGGCCGACCTTTGTCGTTGAGCACTATTGCGATGAACGACTTGAGACGGTCAGACGAGACCTCGTTCGATATGCGATCTCGCAAGACGGCCAGTGGGATCCTCTTGCATTGAGCGAAGAACAGCGGACCGTTGTCACACGTTTACGCAAGCAAGTTACAAAGCAATAGCACTGTCTAAGGGTGGCCCGGCCGATCTTCGGCCGGGTGCCGCAGGCACAAGATGCTGTTCGAGCGCCGTGCGAGTGTTTCTTGGACGCTACTTGCGGGGCAAGGTGCTCGAACAACATCTTGTCGCTCCGCGACCCGGCCGTCGAAACGGCCGGGCCACCCGCCTCGATCGAAATGGCTTTGCCATTGACCACAAATGACTGTTATATTTTGACCAGGTGAGTGAGATGTCGAACTTGCGTTGCCGAAACGGAAGTTCGACATTGCGGGCTGGCGAAAGTTTCGTTCGAGCAATGTCCCGGAGATATCCGCATGTCCGAGTTGAAGTCGCGCTCAGATTCTGCAACGCGGATGGGGCGTATTTCCGACGTTTGCGAGCAGTACCGGCGGCTTTGGAAATCAGGCGCGCCCCCGTCGTTGAGCCGGTTCTTGGGCGACCTGCCGGACTCGGAGCAGCCGGTACTGTTATCGGCGCTGCTACCGATCGAGTTTTCAATGAGGCGTGAGACAAACAACGTAGTCGATCGAGCGAAATATCTGCGTGAGTTTCCGGAGTATGCTCATGTGATCAACGACTTCTTCCGCGATGAGGAGACGCGAAATTTTGGCGAAGCCGGAGAAACGACTGAGCCAAAGACGTCGGGCGAAATCTCGATGCCGCATACGATCGGTCGTTATAAGATCGTTCGAAAAATCGGTGAGGGCGGGATGGGCGCCGTCTTTCTGGCATACGATCCGGATCTGGATCGCTCGATTGCGATTAAAGTCCCGCACACTGAACAGTTCGAGGCCGATTCGATCGACCGGTTCCGGCGCGAAGCTCGAGCCGCGGCTGGTCTGCAACACCCCGGAATTTGTCCGGTGTTCGACATCGGTCGATTCGGCAATCATGACTACATCGCAATGGCCTTCGTCGATGGCGATTCGCTCGAAGCGAAGTTAAAGAAGTTGCCGACTCCGCCTTCACAGTTATTCGTGATCAAGCTCACGAAAGCAATCGCGGACGCTCTGGTCGTTGCTCACAGCGGGGGGGTCGTTCACCGGGACCTCAAACCCGCAAACATCATGCTCGACCCAAACGGTCGACCGGTCATCATGGACTTCGGCCTGGCAATGCGGATGCATGGCGAGGCCGGAGCCCGAACCCGCTCAGGCCAAATTCTTGGTACGCCGAGCTACATGTCGCCGGAACAGGTTGACGGCGATCCGTTACGGGTCGGACCGGCGGCGGACGTTTATGGGCTCGGAGTGATTCTCTATCGGATGTTGGCCGGCTCCGTCCCATTCGCCGGTTCGCTCATGGCGGTTCTGAAGCAGGTTGCAAACGACCAACCTCGCCCACTGAGCGAAATTCGTCCGGATGTCGATCCCGACTTGGCTTTCCTATGTATGTCGATGCTGGAAAAGTCGTCAGGTAATCGTCCGCAGATGGTGGAGGTGTCATCACAACTCTTGCGGATCGGTCGATCGCTTGCCTCGTCGGCACGAACGATACCGCCCCGCGAACGTGCGTTAGCGCCACGCAAACTTCAGCGCGGCGAGCATCCACAATCCGACCCTGAGACAAGTACCTCCGGTAGCGGGGTGTTCAACTGGAACAGGTTGAAGTGGGTCGCCGCCGGCGGGATGGCTTTTCTTTTTCTGCTCGCAGCGATCACGATTCGCTTCAAAACTGAAGACGGAGAATACGTCGTTCAAACCGATAGCAACAACGCCCAGATCGAATTCGACGGCAATGCCGTATCGATCAGCGATGGTGAAACGCGAAGCGTCATCGAGTTTAAGCCGGCGACCGCGCCCGATGCGGCGGTTCCTCAAGAGAACGCCGAAGTTGCGCCCTCGGCACCGCAGCCGACGCCGCCGAAAATTGAACCACACCTTCCGGTTCAAACGAGTCCCGAGACGTCACCGGTTGAGGTCTCGAAAGATCGTCCGCAATCCCTGCCGGATGTCGAACCCATTTGGGCGGATTCACCAAAAGCGCTGACTCCGCCGTCCGATGAGGCCAACCTGGCTCGCATCCTGACGGAGAAAGGTGCCCTTGTCGGCGTTACAACCGGTTCATCGATTCCGAAATGGATTAATGCACCCGATCAAATCCCTTCAGGCAAAATTCAGATCGTCGGGCTTACGCTAAGCCGCGGCCTGCCCCACGACACCTTCGCGGCCGCCATGTCGTGCCCGAACCTCAAGTACCTTTCGGCCGGTTCGGTCGTGCTCGGCGACCAGACTGCTCGGCTGATCGGGTCAGCTCGCAATCTGGAAATGCTCGATCTTCAACGTTCTCCGATTTCGGACGACACGATCGCGGCTTTTTCAGAGCTCAAAGAACTTGCGACTTTGAATCTCGGCTACACGCGGATGACCGCCGCATCGGCACACATCCTGGACAATATGCCGGAATTGACCACGCTCCAACTGCATCAAACGCAGTTGGGCGATGCCGGGGCGATCCATTTCCGAAAACTGAAGAAGCTGGAGCGACTCTATGTCGACGGCACCGGTATGACCGACCGGGCGGCGGAGATCATTTCGTCACTCGCGCAGTTACAAACGCTCTATGTTTCGAGTTCGTCAATCAGTGATGAGGGGCTTAGAAAACTGTCTGAATTGAAGAAGCTTCGCAGCTTGTCTTTGCCGCTGAGCGGAGTCTCAGACGAGGGGGTCCGATCACTGGCAGGGCATCGGAATCTCGAAAGCATCGAACTCGTGGGAACTTCCGTAACCGGCAAAACGTTCGACGTGCTTGCGCAAGTGCCGCTGAAGCGAATTCAACTTCGCGGCTGCCCCGTCGATTCGAACGGGCTCGGCGGACTGCTTCGGCACGCCGATTCGCTCGAGATGCTCGGCCTGTTCGATACGAAACTTGGCGAGCAGGACATTCCCATGCTGGGGAAGTTTAAGGCTCTGAAATCCCTCGCGGTCGTCTATAACAACGACCGGTTCACAAGAGGTGCCGAGTCTCGGCTGAAGGCACAGCTTCCCGGCTGTCGGATCGAGTGATAGCTTTTCCGTTAACGAAACACAAGCGATTGCCATTCGGATCGATGTTCATGAGCCCTTTCAATTCAAGAGTCAGTCGTCGAGGATTCACGCTGATTGAGCTGCTGGTCGTGATCGCAATTATTGCGATCCTGATCGCACTGTTACTCCCCGCCGTTCAACAGGCTCGCGAAGCCGCGCGCAGGTCTCAATGCAAGAATAACCTGAAGCAGATTGGGCTCGCACTTCATAATTATCACGACAACCATGGGCAATTTCCGCCACTTTGGGTGTTCGAACGCGACCCGTCCCCGGTACCTGATAACAACAACGATCAGGCATGGGCATGGAACGCGTTCTTGCTTCCTTTTCTTGAACAATCGGCCATTTACCAAAACCTCGATGTCAATACGGCGCGGCCTGAAGACCGGGCAACGCCCGACGCGGCTCAGGTCATCCTGCCGATCCTGATGTGTCCGAACGAGGTTGACCGAAGCCTCGGAATTGCCGACGGGCCCCGCCTGATGTCATTCAATTCCGTTCCGATCGGGCGATCCAACTACGTCGGAAATTTCGGCGTAACATCCCCGGTCTCCGGCGGAGATTCAATTTACGCGATGGACGGAATCATGTACGCCAACAGCAGCATCGGCTTTCGACACGTGACCGACGGTGCCTCGAACACCCTTGCGGTCGGCGAACGGATGGGTTGTAAGGGAACTTCGGGTGACCCCGCATGGGCCGCTTGCGATTCCGGCTTGATTCGCAATTGTTCCCATATGACGGGGTTTAATTTTCTTTCGGGCAGCGTGAGGATTAACACGCCTTGCAGCGGCCAGAACTTGGAGAGCTACCACACGGGAGGCGTGAACGTCTTACTATGTGACGGCTCGACTCGCTTTATGAGCGAGAATATCGAAAGCAAGAATGACCTCGCCTACACGATCGCCCAGTCCGGCGGCGTGCTACAAAAATTGCAGGCTCGCAACGATGGTGCCACCGTCGGTGACTGGTAAACGCCGTTAAACCCGATTTGTGCCTGATGAAAGCGGGCACGTTTGACCGTAACACGGTAGCCCGGCCCACGTCGGGCCGGGTCGTGCGGCGACAAGAGGCGATGAATCTGAGACGATCGAACGCGCGATGGTCCCCTTGATTAAGCGCAATCGTTCGTGCCTCCCTGAGCCTTCATGGCACCGTCGACACTTAATCGCCTCTTGTGCCTGCGGCATCCGGCCCGGCGGGTCGGACCACCCGGGAGCGTGGGTAGGGGTGTTGAGGTGCTAAGTTCTTCGATCCCGGATTCTGCATCGCCGCATTTCCTTCATGGCTACGTCCCGTGGGCATGGGTGTTGAGGTGCCACGTTCTTCCAGCCCGGATTCTGCATCGCCACTTTTCCCTCATGGCCACCCGTCCGCCCCGCACTCGCTGGGGGCGACTAAAAGGTCGTCCCCAGCGACCCGGCCGTTCTCACGGCCGGGTCGTTTGCGAGGTTTACATCGTCAGAATGCCGAGGCTACTTCACGATCTGCGCAGCGGGTGGGGTCCAGTTGCCTTCGATGATTTCCCACTGCGGCATATATAGCCGCACGATATAGTTCCACCCGTCGGTGATGGGAAGGTAGTTGGCACTGTCCGAGTCGCCGCCGAAGTGAATCGTGACGCCGCCATCGGAATCTTTTTTGGCGGTGACGTCGTTGACAGAATAGGCATTAAACTTGTTCGGCGAGATGAAGCCGTCTTTGTTGTAGACGGTGATCGACCAGAACGCCGAGACCGGAACATCCTTCGGCATTTTCAGGACATAGGCTGTTTTTCCGTCGTTCTTCTCAGGCGTCACATTGACGTACATCGCACCGCGTTGGGGATTGCCGCCCCAGCCCATGGAGGTGCCGATGAGGTGCATGATCGGGTTGACTTCGCCGCGTTTTCCAAAGCCACTCGAAACGTCACTCAATCGCTTGCCGAGGACATTAATATCGTTACGAGTCTGCACCAGCGATGCTTCGTCCCAGTCGGGCAAGTCCAATTCACCGACGGAGGCCTGCTCAATTTTGATCTCGTCCTGCAGTTCGTGGGCGGCCTTCATATCTGCGGGATCATTCGGGTCGGCGAACGTCCGGAAGACGACCAGGATATACCGGGTGCCCACGTCGGCCATGGTCAGCGTGACCTTGCCCGGACCGTTCTTCAGGACGGGGTTATACTGGTCCTGATCGACGACAAGTAATGACTGAAACCGGTCCGGTGAGGCCGGCTTATGAATTGTGATCGGCTCGACGAGGTCATACACGCCGAACGAGTAGAGCGTATCTCGATTCAGGCGAATGGTGGTCTGATTCTTAAGGGGAGCCATTTCGCGAAAGTTGTAAAGCTTGCCGACGCCGCTCGCTTTTGCCGCGTAGCCCTTCATCTGCATGTCACTCTCAGCACGAATGTAGTTGCTGAGATTGACGGTCACATCGCCGGCGGAGGCGGCTGCCGTCGCCGCAAGACAGATAGCCGTGATTGTGCAAAGTCGAAAGCCAAGCATGACTCATCCTTATTAGAGAGAGTTGTGAAATGCCTTCAGCCCGACATGGATGACACCGAAAGTGCATCTCGAAAAGTAGTGGTAAAACGACGAGTCGCCTCCGAAGAGGCCGCAAAGCGTCACCATGATCCAACCGATATCGCAGTGAAGAGATTCCTCACGATTTCGGCTTCACCGGGAACTTGGCCTCGTACTTGATGCTCGAAATGAAGTGCTTGGCGGTGATGAAATCGGTGACCGAAAGCCCGTCTCGAACTTTCTCTTTCAAGGTCGACTGCATTGTCTCGCACGCATTATTGATCGTGTCGATCATAGTGGAGTTTTCGCCGCTATCGTCGGGCGTTCGGGCCGCCCAGGCTTTGTCGATGATTTCGCGTTGGGCAGCGAACGCGGGGTCTCTGAGGACGTAGGGCCAATGCAAGGTGCCGGCTTCGACATCCTGTTTCTCTGCGCTGAGCCGGTGGGCTGATTCCATCGCGGTGAGCGATTTATTGTATTCGGCGACCTTCCGACGAGTTTCTGCGTCCGTCGCCTCATCGCGGGCTTTTTCAGCCGCCTCTTTCTTGTTGTAGTAGGACAGAGCGGCGTCCTGCTTGAGGCCGCGGTTCTTATAGAATTCCGCCGCCGCCTGCTGATGCAGAATTTGAGCTTGGGCATTATCGACATTCATCTGACCAATGCCGGCGGCTTCCTGACCTCGACCGGCCGCGGCGACTCCGGCACTGACTCCGGGGCTGACCCCACCCACGCCGTAGGTTCCGGCATACGGGATGTATCCGTGGTCGGGGTGATAAGTATGCAGCGGGTAGCCGTGTTCCGGATGGTAGGCGTGACGTGCGAGGTCACCGCAATCCGCGGCTGTGGCGGTCTGTCCGATCGCCAAGAGGACCGCACAGGCGGCCGAGAAAAAACAACGCTGGAAAGCCGAGTTCATTGCTGCCTGCTCCGGTAATTTTGAATTTGAAATCAGCACGACCGGCGATCCGAACCGGTGCGACAAACGAGTGGCCGAAAAATCCTGCGCCCGGGGTATTCGTTCGCGGCAAAGTCATTGAGCCGACCCATCGCTACTACGATGGGCGCGAATAAGACCAAGTTTTCTCGATCGTAAGGGCGCGAAGCTTGGCAATACAAGTAGCTTCGGATTTCGTTCCCGTGGTTCCATCTCGGTCGGTGGGTAGCCCGGCCCACGTCGGGCCGGGTCGCGAAGCGACAAGAGGCGATGAATCTTAGACGATCGAACTTGTGACGGTCCCCTTAATTAAGCGCGATTGATCGCGCCTGCCTGAGCCTTCATGGCACCGTCGACACTGAATCGCCTCTTGTGCCTGCGGCATCCGGCCCGGCGGGTCGGACCACCCGGGAGTGTGGCATGTCAACCGTCGCACTTCTGTGTCACAGCTTAAGCGGGGTGCGGATCAGGAATTTCGTGCCGCGACCGGGTGCGGAGTCGATCTCGAACGCACCGCCGAATGCGACAATTCGCTGCTGAACGCTTCGCAGGCCGAGGCCGGCCTCGCCACCATATTCTACAATGCGGGGATCAAAGCCTTTGCCCTTATCTTCGACCGTAATAGAACGATGGTCATCGCCATTGCTTAAGTGAATGGCGGCCCGGTCCGTTCCCGAATGTTTGACGGCGTTCAGCAATAGTTCTCGAATGGTCGAAAGCAACAGCAGTCGTTCCTCCGGTGGAATAGCCGTGTGCTCCTCGTCGCAAGTGACGTCGACGTTGAAGTGATAGTGCGACTGAAAACGGGAGGCCAGCCACTGCATCGCCTCCGGAAGTGAATCATCATTTAACTCCGGCGGGCTCAATTCGTGCGCTAATGATCGCGATGACTGGATCGCTTCGTCGATAAACGCTTTCAAATCTGACCGCACGCGGTCGGCGTCGCTACCCGCGGCATTTTCGAGAATAGTCAGATGCATCTTAATGGCGACGAGTAACTGCTGCAGACCATCGTGCAGCACCTGGGAAAGCCGATCGCGTTCACGCATCTCCGCAGTGCAGAGTTCGGCGGCGAGCTTCTTTAGCTGTTCGTTGCGGTTTTTCAGTTCGGCCGTCCGTACCGAAACCAGTTCCTCAAGGCGTTCATTCAATTCCTTGAGCTGTTGTTCGACCTGCCGCAGATCCGTAATATCCACGACGCTACCGAAGATCTTTGTCGGAATTCCCATTTGATTAAAGACGACGAGCGACCGATCCCACACCTGCACCCAACTGCCGTCACGATGCTGAATCCGATATTCAGTTTCGCTGCGTTCGGACGACTCGTTATTGTTCAGCACCTGAAGAAATGTCGGGACATCCTGCGGATGGACCCGCTGCTGCCACCAGTCGATGGTATTGGGAACCTCGTCGGGAGAAAAACCAAGCACCTCGGTGAGTCCGGAGGAGCGGTGCGCCGTACCTTCGCCGAGGTCATATTCATAAATAATCCCGCCGACCGCATCGGCCGCGAGCCGGAAGCGTTCTTCACTTTCGGAAAGGGCGACCTCCTGAAATTTGCGGGCGGTGATGTCCTGCGTCGTGCCCACAATGCGAACCGGACGGCCGTCCTCAAAGAAGGTCCGCCCGTAAGCCGCAACCCAGCGCATGATTCCGTCCGATTTATGAATGACTCGATACTCGGCGAAATAATGCCCGTCACTATCGGGACTCATTGAACGCTTTACGGCTGCGTCGGTCGGCGTTCGGTCGTCCGGATGCAGGCCGCTACGAAAGTCTTCGTAGTTGAGGACAGAATTCTGGCCGACGCCCCAAATGCGGGCCGAGTGCTCGTCCCATCGTAGCTCGTCGCCAATGACGTCGTAATCAAAGATGCCGACCGTCGAGGCTTCCTGGGCGATCTTCAACCGTTCTTCGGCGAGATAGCGGGCCGTGATATCCATTCCGGATGGAATCAGGTGCGTGATGTCACCCGCGTCGTTGCGAAGTGGCGCGAGTTGAAAGTCGATCCACATTCGGCCTGCGCCAGAAATTTGCACCGGAACATCGTAGCGAAGGATTTCGCCAGCTCGTGCTCGATCTATCGATTCGCGCAGTTGCGCTTGGATCTTGGGCGAATAGTTCCACCAAAAAGTTTCCCAGAATGGTTGGCCGAGCACGTTGTCTCGCGACAAGTCTCCGACGGCCAGTGCTGGTTCGTTGACGTCGATCAGGATTCCGTCAGGCGTCAGCACGCCGACGAAGTTCGCGACGCTATTAAAAGCTCGCCGTGCGAATTGCTCGGCATTGGACTTCGTCTGTTCGGCCTGCTTCCGATCGGTCACGTCGGCACTTGTGCCGACAAGCCCGGCAAATGTTCCGTCGTCGCGGAAACGTGGCCGAGCCCATGATTCGAGCCAACGCCAGCGACCATCGTGGGTTCGGAATCGTGCCTCAGCGTGAAACTCGGCTCTCGCTCTTAAGCTCTCGTCGTACGCTTTGCTGTAATCTTCGACGTCATCAGGATGAATTTTTCTCCGCCACGAGCCGATGGAAAGATCGGCCAGATCAACGCCGAAGAACTGACGATACGTTCGGTTGATGAACTCAGGTTGTCCCTCTGGCCCGTGAACCCACAGGATCAGCGGCAGGCTGTCCGCCATTTGACGGAACTGCTGCTCATTTTCAGGCAATCGATGTGCGGAATCGGCGCGCTTGGCGACTCTATGTTCACTGCTGTTCGTTTCAGCCATCCGGAAACCTCATAGCGGCTACCCGGACCGAGCAGTATCGACGCGTAGTAATTGGTTAGGTTCAATTCGACGGGTTACGTGCCCACTTCGCGGTTGGTAACCGACGCAGCCACGACAGAGACCAATTCAATGCGGACCCGACCACGCAGATTGAACTTGTTCTCTTTCCAGACTTTATCGTCAATCTCAGCTAATCGCCAGCGGCGATCGCGAGTTGACTGAGACGGGCTTGCGTCAATTGCAAGATTAGCCTGCGCGGTGATCGTTGTCGGCGTACAGAGCGTCTCAACGTAAAGAAGCCGCGACCGAGTAATCGATCGCGGCTTCTTTACGTATTGTTCTACTATCCGATCGGGCAGGATCGGGAGACTTATTCTTCGTCTGAATCGCCCGACGTCGCTTCGTCCGTACTTGGGTTCTCAGTCTCACCGAGGTCTAAATCGCTGGAGGCGGCTGCCGCGGCTTTGGCTCGTTCCAAGTCCTCGGCCTCTTCGGCGACTTCGCGTTTGGCGTCAAGTTTCGTCGTCGCTTCCAATCGCGATGCCTCGCGGTCGGCTTCGGTGACTTCCTCGATCGCGTCCTCGCGAGCGTCGTAGCGAATCTCGTCCGCTTCTGCTTCCGCTTCTTCGATCTGATCCGCCGCTTCAACCTTGGCGTCTTCCAAGTCTTCCTTAGCATCTTCCACGGTTAATTCGGACTCACCGCAACCGACCAACAGGGAGGCCGTGAGCAAAACTGCAAACGCCGTGGAACAGGTCAACCGATGCGGTAACGCCGCAAGGTCTGACATTGCACAAGTCTTCATGGTTGAAACTCCGCAGTTGGCGCGTGTGAACGATCGATCTCGTCTTGGTGAATTTGCTTCACCTGATCGTCTTAGATACTGGGGCGTCGCAGGCCGCCGATCAAGCTCACGATGAATAGGACGAGGAATACGAAGAAGAGAATCTGCGCAATGCTCGACGCGCCGGCGGCGATTCCGCCGAACCCGAATACCGCTGCTGCGATTGCAATGATGAAAAACATGAGTGCCCAGTAAAGCATGTTCGTCTCCAGAAGTGAGTAAATCGGTTGTTTCATTCGACTCGCGAAATCTTCGTCGAATCTGATGGGACAACCACAATGCAGACGGAGTGCCGTTCGGGTGCGATTGGCGTAAGTGTTTAATTTCAAATGGGATAGCGATCAATCGTTTTCCAGGTTAATAGGCGACTTCGGTGAGAAAGTGCATTGGCCGGGGCCAGGCTGGCCGCTTATCGACCAGAAATGCCATGCGGATTCGACTCGACCAGCTGCCAGTCAAAGTTCACCGACCCGCTCCCCATCGTTTCGGAGCAACCAGCGACGCACCGTTTCCGAATCACCGGCTCCGCTCACAAAGCGGGGAGAGCCGTCGCTCAACAGGACGAAACCGTCACCATCAATCAATCGGCCCGTTTCGTGACGGCTGCGAAGTCCAGCACCGGCCCAACCTGATTTGCTCACCGCGTCAGCGTCGTAATCAACGTCGCGCGGTTCGGTCCAGCCGATGCCGGAATCGGAATGCTCAATCAGCACAATTGTATTGGATAACCCGTCCGTAACATCCGCGATCGATACAGCACCGTCCGGGGGGAAAATCGTATTTGGGCCGACAATCGCAAAGCGGCTCGCGCAGCCGGCCGGGCCGCGGTCGGCTGCGCAGCGAAACAGCTTCGGGCACTCTAGTCCGAGCATGAGGTTGTGCGGGCTGTCCCAAGATTCGTCCAGCCGGTAGTTGGCAAAGCGTGGTTCGAGGTAACCAAGTTCCAAAGCAGACTTGAGGATCAGTGCCCTCCAACTATGCCATGGACGCCCATCCGGACCGAACGTCACCGCCGGCGGGAAGGAGTCGAACTCGTCGTAATAATGATGCAGCGCAAGGCCGAGGACCCTTGTGGTATTTCCGCAGTCAACCCGGGCAAGCATCAAATTCGTATAGGAGCAAAATTGAAATACGGCAAAACAGAGGCTGGGAATTAGGAGTGCGATCAACCCAAGCCGAATCGCCCACTTCGCATTGCGAAAATTGCTGGGCTCAATTGGACGCGCTGAATCAATGTTAGGCTTTTTCGCCATATCAGCAGCTCGGCTCTGTTGTCCGAACTAAGATGAGGGATCAACCAAAACGACCCGCAGGTCCATCACGTTCGTGTGGGTCGGCCCGGTCTTAAGAAGGCCGCCCGCATTTTCAAAAAAGGGATAGGAATTATTGATTTCAAGAAACGTGGCCGGGTCAAGTTGTTGCGACTTAGCCTCGGCAATGACCCCGGCATCAATAAAGGCTCCGGCGGCGTCGGTCGGGCCGTCTTCGCCATCCGTTCCGCCGGAGAGTACGCAGATATTCTCAGCGCCGTCATCCCACAATTCGATTGCGGCTGCGAGAGCCAGCTCCTGATTGCGGCCTCCTTTGCGGGGTTGATCGGTGTCAGCCAGTTTCACGACCGGTTCACCGCCACTGAGCAGGCAATAAGAGTTTGGTCCGGCCGCTCGGCGCTGAACCGCGTGTTGAGCCAAGCGAACCCCCTCATCTCGGGCAAAACCGACGTTATCCGATCCCAGTGAATCGACTTCGTAGCCGCGACGCACGGCTTCCGCCTTTGCCGCCGCGATTGATGTCCCGTTCTCACCGATGATTTGGTTAATAATTTGATGCGCATGGGGCGTCGGGGCCGCTTCGTCGTCCTCCAGAATTTCCCAAACGGAGTCGGGGATCGCGTTGCGCTCCGCATATCGATTTAAAATCGTCAGCGCTTCCGCACGCGTCGATCGATCCGCGACGGTCGGTCCTGAGGCGATCAGGTCGAGCGGGTTGCCGACGATGTCGGAGATAATTAAAGCCGTCGCATGCGGCGTCCCAATGGCTGCGGCCAACTTTCCGCCCTTAATTCCCGAAAGATGTTTGCGAACCGTATTCAATTCTTCTATCGGGGCACCCGACTTGGCCAGCAATTTCGTCACCGCGATCTTGTCTTCGAGTGTGATGCCGTCGATCGGCAGCGGCATTAAAGCGCTGCCCCCGCCGGAAATTAAAACGACGCAGATGTCGCGATCGTTTAAGTCTCCAACGATTTCTAAGATTCGTTGCGTGCCCTGCACGCCTTCGGCTCTTGGTTCATTGACTCCGGCCGGACGGCCCGCGTGAAGTTTAATTTTTTCAAGAGGTCCGACACAGTCGGCGGGAACACTGACGAGGCCCTTCAGCTTACTTTCGCAAAGCTCCGGCCCGAGGGCGTCTTCGACTCCGCGGGCCATCCCGGCACCCGCTTTCCCGGCACCGACGACCACGATCCGTCTGATATTGTGGATTGCGTGTGATTTGCCGGCCACGCGCACCGTGTCGCCGCTGACTTCGATCTGCTCCCGCACGAGCTTCGTGGCATCAACGGCGGCCACGCCCGCTTTCCAGATCGCAATCGCATCTTTTCGAAGTTGCTGAGCGTTGTTCATCGCCCGATCTCGTCGACCAAGACTCTTAAAAACGGTTCAACGTCGGTCACAAGGCCGATCGTTTGAAACGTGCCACGATCAGACAACTTGGTGACCGTAGCTGGATTAATATCAACGCACACGACCTTCACACTTGCCGGAAGCAAGTTCCCGACGGCAATGGAATGCAGCGTTGTCGCAATCATTAATGCAAGCGTTGCTCCCTTCGCCATCTCTCTCATTCGCCGCTGCGCATCGAGGGCGTCGGTCACGACGTCGGGAAGCGGCCCATCGTCACGGATACTCCCGGCGAGTAGATAGGGCACATCGTGCTTGATACACTCGTACATAATACCCGACTTTAATATACCCTGCTCGACCGCCGGTCTGATTCCGCCGAGTCGCCTTATTTTATTAATTGATCTCAAGTGATGTTCGTGCCCTTCCTCAGAGCCGCCGCCGTGTGTCATCGAAATGCCGAGGCTCGTATCGAAAAACGATTGCTCAATGTCATGCGTGGCGAGCGCGTTTCCCGCGAATAGCGTGGAGACATAGCCCTCGCGTATCAGTCGGCTGACGTGATCGCGGCTTCCGGTGTGAACGATCGCGGGGCCGCCGACGAGTAAAACCTTACCCTGCCCCGCCTTCGCCTTTTTCATCTCAGCGGCGATTTCACGAATCACGGCGCCTTTGGGTTTCTCACTCGAAACGGCACTGTTCATAAAGCCGAACGCATCGTGAGCATTGCGGTCTCTCCCGACCGGCGTCACGCGCGTTCCATCCCGCCCGATGACTATTGCGTCGCCCTTATTGACATCGAGCATCGGAACACAGCGGGCGGTCCCGGATGCCCGATCGACTAAGATACCGCAATCCATTTCCTGGTCGCCGACTGGAATCCAACTGCCGTCTATCCGAATTTCGGTGACCTGATTGGTCGTCGAATAGAAGCCCTCGGGAAAGCAGCCCGACATGTCGGCGTGTTCGAGTTGGCAATCGCCGCCTCCGGTTGCGTTCGCCCCGTGCTGGGCGATGTCGTCAAGGATGTCGTCGAGAAGTTCCGATGTCTCCGCCTCAACCATCAAGCGCGCGTAACTGGGGTCGGTCCGACCGTGTCCGATCTGGGTGTCGAGAATGTCGAAACGTCCCCCCAGGGCCGCAATTCGGTCGAGGATCTTCGGCAGCAGTAGACTGTCGATGATATGACCAGCTACTTCGACCTCTTGTCGAAACATTGGATCGGATTCGGTCTTCTCGGCCATTGGCAACTCCCTGCCGGCAACTAAGTCACTGGAACGATCTCGCGATTCAAACGTTTTTCGCGATGAACCGAATTTAATTCAGCAGCGTTTACTCGAATGCGACAGCCAAGGTGCAGGGAGCGACATTCGAGAATTAGAGACCAGCGGGTCAATCGTTACATCACCATGACGAGGCCCTTCAGGCGCGATAGGCCGTCGTAAATCTCGAGAACCTGATTCGCATGTTCGACGACCGGCTCGATCGTCACGCTGAGGTGTCGGCCGCTGGTCGTCCGGCGGATTTTGAATTCGGGATCTTCATCCAGACCGACGGTTTCACGAACGAGCGAGACGACCCGAGCCGCAAATGCCCGATCGTCTTCGCCGATTACCTTGAAGAGGTACGGGCATGGAAAATCGTGCGTGTCTTCGAGGAGGTCGACCGGCGGTAAGTCAGGCATCAGATTTTCTTCCGGCTTGCGGATCGCTGCTAACTCGTGGCTCGAAGGCCGTCTGCTATCGTACGCCAAAGTGCAGTGAGCGGAATCTCAGATCTGAAGAATTCGCTCGTCGCAATGACCTTGATCGGTCTGGCGTGATCACCGATCTTCGGAGGCGCCAGCCGCAAGCGTCGGAATATTGAAAGTAGCTTTCCGTGACCATCATGCCGACATTCGAAGAAAAGTTGTCGCGGACCATCGCGTTCTTGCACCTGGCCTGCCTCGCCGGTGTGTTGCATCTGTGGAATTGCTCGGACGTGGCATTTTTCTGGGCTTTGATCGGCTGTCTGGCTTGTTCCGCGATGACGCTGGCGATCGAGACGTACGTGTCGATCGCGACGGGCTCTTGGGGATTGCGAAACGCCGTATTTCTGCTTCCGCCACTTTTGCTCACTACGGGAGTGCGCGGGCGATCCGGGGAAATCTACGTTCCGACCGTCGGCTTCCGGGCGATCGACGACAAGCTGCGGCGTGCGATCGAGCATGCATTTCAGTGGCCGATGATCGCCGTTGCTCTTTCGATTCTCCCGATCACCGCGCTGGAATATGCGATCGAATTGAAGCCGTCAGCAACGGCCAACGTGCTCGGCGGCTGGGTGCGATCACCCTCAATGGTGTATGTGTTTGCCGTGGCGACCGCGATGATTTGGTTCGCATTCGCTTTTGAATTCCTCGTAATGCTGTCGGTCGCCAAAAGCCGTCTCGGTTACTGCAGAAAGCACTGGCTCGACCTGCTCATTAT